>PNKX01000010.1 GCA_013822725.1 Pirellula sp. | reverse complement strand
TCGAACGTTCATCGTGATACCTCCAGTGGCTGAAGACGAGGCGGATCAGTCGCTCCAGCGCACGACGCAGCCGGACCTCACGCTGGAGAGCCAGCGTGGCGGCGACCAGCGCGGCGGCGAGGGCGAACAGGACGAATTCGGGCACGAGCGCCTCCTTCGAAGAAAGCGTGGGCAATGAGCGTCCGCGCCAACCTAAGGGGCGGGCGTCATCTATATATGCCCCGTTTGGTGCGCCGATTTAGCCGTGGAGGGTCCACAGACGGATGCCGACACATGGTTCGCCTCGACCTAGAATGTCGCTGCTGGCCGCCAGTTCAGCGTCCAATCAGCGGTTCAGATCCGCGTTCCGCATCGTGCTCGCCGTTCGACGGGAAGCTGAACTTCACCAGTGACGAGTATCACAAGAAAATATCCGGGCATCGTGTCCGGAGGGTCGATGGCGTCGATCACCGCGACGACCCTAGGCGGCGATTTCTCTGAACTGATCGGCGGGTTTGACCATGTGGGTAACGCGGATGCGTCACTGTCTCGCGCTTGACTCCTGAAGCAACTCCGCGAGCCTGACGGTCTCAACCTATTCGCATCTTCGCTGTGAGTTCTGAGCGACGAAACATCAGTGACTAACGCTCTAATGGAGTCAGGTTCGATCCCAAAGCGTCCCAGCAAAGAGTCGAATCATGGGTTAACGCCTGTCACGACGTACGTAAATTTTTGGAGTGAAGGCCTTAAACAGGTGGCGATTTTAGGTGTCGGACTCGCAGTGATAGCGTGAGCTCGGTAGGAGAGATGACGACGCGTGCTAGCTGCGTCTTTCTCGGCAATTATCGCTGAAACTCCACATTGGTTAGCATGCATTGGGTCATGCCGGTCGCGGATCGTGCAGGATTGGGGGCAACTGCCCTCTTTCCAGCAGGGATCCAGCAGGGATCTGGTCCGCTGCGGCGCGCACCAACTCTCTAGTGGTCGCCCAACGGTCAAGTGCCGTAGATCTTCACAGATGCACGGCGTTTGACGACCTTGGCTGACGTTTTCATGAATTGCTTGGCCGTTAGCTGTTGACGATGGGCTTCGCAGCGTGCGGCGCATCGGCAGCCCTCAGCAAGTAGATTGGCGATCGCGCGTCCCGACGCGGCGGCTGCGGGCACATAAACTGCGCGGGGGAAAAGGTAGCATCGCCCGATCACTCCGGCGTGGCAGGGCAATTCATTTCGAAATGAATTGGGGGATGGCGACTTGCGACGCCATCCCCCAAAAATGAAGGCGGCGGGCTCCGCCGCCGCCGCCCCATCAATCTCGTCGTGATCAATCCCCTTTGTCCGCTTGCTGATTGACCGGCCGATCGCAATAGTCCAAGACTCTGCTGCCCTTCAGGTCGATGAAGGCGCCGGCCAACTCAAATTGAGCCTCTATTCGCGTGCGATACACGCCGAGTTTCTTTTTGAGGACTTTGTACTCGAGGCAGGCAACCCAACCATTTGCCCGCATGACGTACCCCACAGGCTGTCCGTAATACTCCGCGAGCAGGCGCTTGCCGACCAAGCGAGCGTCGAGGACCTCGCCATTGGCATTGATTGTCGGTTCCGGAGTCCATTGCAGGACTTCGATGCATGACCGTTGATGGCGAGTCATGCGGGCCGTTTTTCGTTGATATGTCATATCGTACTCCTTGTTTGTGATATTGCTTTAATCGCACTGACCTCGCCTATCTACTTGAAGTGACGGGGGTGGATCGTGCGTGCAGCTACAATGCCCGGCGTCGTGTCAAACTCACGGGCGACGATTTGTTTCGCGCGGGCGTAACTGGCGCCGGCGGAAAAGTGATAGTTCACGGCCTCTTGGTAAAGCGGCTTCTCCGCCTCGATTTGCGCCTGCTTCTTCGCCAGGCTTGACTGCCGCCCAGCCGCACCGCGCTGGGCAAGGCGGCGGGCGCCATCGACGAAATGTTCGAACGGCCGGATCGCCAAGCGTTCGAGCAATCTGCCAATTGCGATTGATACGTTGGCCGCGTACGTTGTTGCGTCGGATGTAGGCGGACGATCGCACTGGTCAAACCAGATCTCGACCAGTTTGACGGCACAATCGGCATCGTGGATCGCGTCGATGGCGATTTCCCGACGGCGCCGATTGGCTTTGTCCCGCTTGCGCCCGCACTTGCGGCGGCAGATCTGGAAATAGTGCTTGGAATCAGCAATCTGCCGACGGAGCTCGAGATAGTACTTACCAGCAGGAGATGAGTAGCATGCAAGCTGCGCTGAGTCCTCGAAGTCAGGCAGCACGGTCGTCGGCACGCGTGGAAAGGTTAATGTGGGCGCGGCGTCATCGCAGCTTTCGATCATGACGTCCCCCCACAGCAGCCCGTCCGTATCCTCCTTCAGCGACTCTTGGAAGGCGATGATGCCATCATCTTTCGGCCCGAAAGCCTCGGAACGGCGATAGATGCCGTTGCAGCGATCGATGTACTCGACGGGCTTGCGACGCGACCGATACTTCGATGGTTCTTGGTCCGAATCACTGTCTCGACGTACCATGACAATCCTCCTCGCGCATTACAAGAATGTAGAGATGGGCGAGATGCATTGAGCGCCACGCTGACGTTCAAACGGCAGTGCCCATGGCACGCGCGAACAGACATCGTGGTAATGCAGGCGGCTACTAGCACTCAGCGCGACATGGTCGAGCCAATACGCCACCCAGCGCCAGAAGACACGCTGGCGCAGTCATCCCATATAGATGCACTGGTAGATTCTGTTTGCGGCCGCGTATGGCCAACAGTTACCTGCGCCTAAGTGACTGACTGGCGCGAGGCTAAGTCTTTTTCGATACATCGTCGAAAAAGCAGGCTGCGTCGCGATCGACGACAGCGGGAGCTGGCTTGCAGTGCCTATGCTCTACATCCACTCCGGCGGTAACTATAGCGTGTGGGCGGGATCGTGGCAAGCCGCTTGATCGACCAATTAAGGTCTTGTTTGGTCGAGCCGCCTCAATTCTGCAGTGCCACACGGTCCTTCTCTTGCCTGGACGAGGGAAACGCTGCAGCGGCACGGCCGAAGCGTGCTGCATTACCGACTGACAAAGCCGAGAACAAACGGCTTCTGACCATTCGGCCAGCGTCTTTGAGTTTCCGGCCATAGCGCCCGGAGGCCATTGGCGTGCAGTGGCTTGCAACAGGAGTGCGATGGCGAAGTGAGCCGGCTCTCCTGGGGTTGAATCGTCGCGACAACGCTTGCCTGCGTCGTACCTTTCCCGTTGCGTCTGGAGGGCGCAAGGCGACTCCGGTCTGGCGGACGGCTAGTCGGACCACTCGTCCGCAAGCATCTGGCGTCCTATTCAGCAATAGGCAAGAGCTGGGCGCTACTTAATTTGGTAGAGCAACGTTCGGATCGCGAAGCTGCGGTCGCCATTCGGGCACGGAACATCGTATCCGCCTTGGGTGCTCGAGTGGGCGAGGAGTAATCGCCTTCTCCGAAATTGCCTTGCCAACTGTTCCGAAGGGTTCGTCGTTCCCCTCATGTCGCCCTTGAGAGCAGCTCCGTAGTGCGGGGGATCGGAATTTGTCACCGAGTAGAAATCCCGAAATACCTAGGTGATCCGGCCCCTTGGCGCACTTTCTGAGACTCTGGCAATCAAGTGTATTTGAAGACGTCAGTCGTTTCAGTCTTCAGGAGGGCAATTGATGCAACATTTACTCAGCGAGCGCCGGCTCACCCTTGGCGAGCTGGCCAAACAGCAGGGCGTGTCAGTCTCCACCGTTTGGCGCTGGACCATGCGGGGTGTCCGCCACGTTCGGCTCGAGTCCCTGTCGATTGGCGGTCGACGCCATACGACTGCGGAGGCGTTTGAGCGTTTCGTGATCACAAGTCAAAAGGAAAGAGCCCCAGGCCCTGTGGTTCGGACAGGGCACGGTGCCGAGAGTGAACGCGATCACGACGAGGCGGAGCGTTTTTTGACATCCGAAGGTATCTAGCCGCCATGAAAGGGGGATGAATGTCTGAGTCTAACAAGCCACCGACTGGTATTTCAGTCGAGCGCCGTGACCTCCAATCTCTCACGCTGCATGAAATGCATGAGGTATTCAGTGATCCGTCGAACGAAGAAATCGACCGACTAGCAGCCGACGTTAAAGCTCGCGGGCTACAACATAAAATCGAAATAACGCCTGACGACGTGATCATCGCCGGCCGCAAGCGATGGCTTGCGTTGATGTCTCTCGGTTGGGAGTCGGCATTCTGTCGAGTCCGCAATGACCTAGCCGCGAAGGGAGAACTCGCCATTGTAGAGTACATCATACTTGATAATCTTGCTAGGCGTCAGCACGGTCAACTCGAGACGGCGCGAGCCTACCGTGCGCTGAAGCAGAGCCGCGATCGCTCCGGCGTCAAAGGTGGCCAAGACCTACGCGATGTACTCGCCGTGCATTTCCATTTGAGCGGTGGAAGTCTCGATCGTCTCTGCCGCATTCTTGATGCCCCCAGAGCGGTTCAAGACGCATTCGACAAGGGCGAGCTGAGGCTTGTCGACGCCGCCAAAGTAGGTCGGATCTCGCGCGACAAGCAAGACAAGATTGTTGCTGAAATTGACAGCGGCGTTCCTGCGCAGGATGCGGTGGATCGGTGCTTGGGTCGGAAGGCGGCGACTTCTCCCACGAGAACCGCTCACAAGCCTCCTACTGCGCCGCTGACGATTGCGGCTAACAAACTTGTTTCAGCGACGGCGGAATTGGTCCAGCTTGTCGGCTCAGGGCATTCCATCCTGCCGGCACACCGAAGGACGATCGAGGCCGCCATCCTACGTTTGTCCGACTTGTTGTGACGGCACCGCGGACACAATGTCCGGGCACCTTTACCGTGATAACTTTCATCGATGTCGGAGGCGACACACTCCGTCTCCAATTTGACTGAAACCAGAGGTAAGAGCAGTGAGTATCGGACACCCGCGGTGCACATCTACTACGAGGCTCTACATGGACCCACGAAACATATCTCAGCGCCCCGCGCAGCCGTGCGGACGGCGGGCGACAATTCATTTCGTCAAACCGCACCTAGCTGTTACGGACGGCGCTGTCGTTAGTCGTCTGCTCTCCGCCAGGCGGTACGGCCCCGATAGCCGCCGCATTGGCATCGCCGTCCAGCGGAAGGGGATCCGCGTCGTCGGCAGCAGGGCTTACCTCGCGGGCGGGCTCGTTGAGATGGTGGCGAGAGCGCTGGCCAACCAGGGCTGTGACGTGACGGTCATCGAGGTCCTTTGGCGTCACTATCGGCAGCAAGCGACGTTACCGGCCTGGACCGGCCAGCAGGCCGCCTTTGCCGACGCCATCGAGGGACGGGGAAGGATCCTGGCAGCAAGTCAGCAAGCCGTGGACCGGCGGCAATTGCTGAGGGCAGTTTGCGATCGATTCGGCGACCAGACGATCTGCGTCGCAGTTAACAATACCGTGACCGCTCAGCAGCTTGCCGCCTATCTCGCTGGCCGCGTGCCGCAGACTGTGCACACGGGCATGGACTGCAGCCCCGACTCCCGGGCCCAGGTGCATCTGATCCCGATGCGCGGTTTCGCGCTGCCGTTCGCGTGTAGCGTCGCTGTCGCATTCGGAACGTCGGCGGCAGTCAGTTCTCTCGTTCGGCGGGTAGTCCGCTCGCGTCGCAACATAGTCCGCGTCGGGCTCCTCAGTGCGGGCCTGCGATCGCTCCGGTACGTCGACCAGGTAGCCGTCGAGGCGATGTACGGGCCTTGCTTGTTCGACGCGGAAATGCCTGCGTCGCTGTTGCCCATTCACGTGGCGATCATGCCAGCGTCTAGTTACCCGGCGAGCGACGAACAGTCCGCGTACTCACGGAAGCAATCCAACTTTTGGACGAATCAAAATCGCAATCGGCGTATCGCGCACTTGGCGACGCGACTGCAGCGGCGTGAGACGACGTGCCTGCAGGCGGCAGGCATCGACGACCTCGCCACAGCGATCCCGCAACCTGCTGATTCTCAGTCGCTACGCGTCGCGATCATCGTCGAATCCCCTGAGCACGCTCGGGAGATGAGCAGCCAGTTGCCCGGATGGCGGGTGACCGATCGCACGACGGCAAGCGGGTCATTCGGGATCGAAGCGGACGGCGATATCGTCACGCTGCCGGCGGCCCATGCGGCGGGCCTCACGGCCGAAGTGGTCATCAATGCATCCGGCGCCGGAGATCGCTGGATCGATGCCTGCGGCGGCATGAGCTGGCACAGCGGATCGATGCAACTGGTCGTCGACTTCGCTGACGACTTCGATGATGCGGCTCGCGATGACGTCGCTAGTCGCGCGGATGACTATCGGTCCCGTGGCTGGACAGTGCACTGGCCGGGTACAGGCGTGGTTTCAGTCTTCAGGCCGACTTTGGCCGACATCGGCCCTGTTGAATCAATTAACTAAAGGGAGGCCGCCATGCGGTGGCAGGTTGGCGGGGCGAGCTTGAGCCGGCAACGTCTTCGGGCCGCGAAACAACCTTGGCGCCGCAGCGCTCTTTGCCGAAAGCTTTGTATCGTTCACGATGACCCCAGTCTCGTCGCCGCCTTGAAATGATTTGAACGAGAAGCGGCGACACCGACAGAAGAAAGGAGACCGCTACATGCATACCGGCATCCGCCGATGACATACGGCCGACCTATACAGTCGGCGTCACCACCCCGCGTACGTCCTGCGTCTTAGACACTGAGCGCAGCATACGGACACAGGGAGTGACGTAGCCACCACGCGAGCACCAGAGGAAGGACCTACCCACCAAAGGTATTGGCTCTCTCTATGGGGTTTCGCGCGGGCGGCTCCGCCTGCCCATTTTTTTTACTGTTTTTCGGCGGCTGCGTCGGCTTCCGGGCGGACGCAGCCGCCATTTCAAATTTCGTGAAATTATCATGTCACTCCATGAAGAACTGTATCTGGTAACATCCCGAACCGTACGCCGTAGCAAGTTCCTGAGGCGGTACGAAGCCCTCATCGCTACGGTGAGCGGTTCCTGCGGTAAGGGGCGTCGCAGTGCCCTCGCTGATCTCCACGCCGCGCTCATCCCGCTCGTGACCGACGAAGAGAATCTCATGGCCGCGTTGCGTCATGTCGAGAGCCACGGTGGTACCGCCTTGGGATCGGACAGGCTGGCGCCGACCGACATGTCGACGTCCCGGCAGTGGGAGTTCGTTCGGTCGCTGCGGGATCTGTTGCGCCGCGGCGACTACGCTCAAGGAGAACTCCTCTCCAATAAGGTTCCGAAACGTCCAGGCAGCCGCGAGAAGCGGACGATCTACGTCCAGACGCTGAGCGACCGGGTCGTCTCCGGGGCTCTGACGCAGGTTGTGGAACCCATTCTGAACCTGACTGCTGAACCGTATTCATTTTGCGGATCAGGGGGCGGCGTAAGGCGAGCGATCGCATCAGCCGCGTACTTTGCTGCGAGGGAGCAGCGATCACGCTGGATCGTCGAAGATCTGACAAAAGCCTATGACTGCATACCGCGCCAAAAGCTCAGTGACATCCTCGGCTCGGCACTTCCGAACCCGGAGGTTTGCAACCTCTGTTTGGAACTCGCTAAAGCCCCCGCTAAGCGCGGTATTCTACAAGGGGCGTCGATCTCGCCTGTACTACTCAACATTTACTTGGATCGAACGTTGCACCAGCCGTGGCGCAAGGCACACCCGCGCGTCCCGCTGCTGCGCTACGCCGACGACCTGGTCGTGGCCGGGAACGCTGACGACGATCTGGACGCTTGCTACGATACCTTGACGAATTTAGCCGTATCCTCAGGGTTCCGCCTGAAGCACTGTGCGACGACGGCGATACACGATCTCTCGCGGTCGGAGGCGGAATGGTTAGGATTCTTCCTGAGGATCGTTGATGGCCGGATGAGCATCCGCCCGTCAAGCTACCGTTCGGGTAGTCTTGAACTGGATCAAGCTTACAGCCAGCGACGGCGTGAAGCCTTCCTTAGGCTCCATGAGCGCCATTACGGGTGCCTGCACGTCGAAGAGGTCGTTCGAGGGCACGTCGAACACCTGGCCCCCGGTTTCCAGCATGCTGATCGCGAAGCGATCTGCCGCGAGATTGAGAAAGCCGCGATGGATGCGGGATTCCATGTCCAAGGCGGCGTTGAATGGATTCAGCTTGCATGGGGAGAGGCGAACAAGCGGTACCTGCAGATCGCGGCGACCGTCGAGAATCAGTGGGCACGACGCCGGCAGCATACGTTTGCTTCCGAGCGAACTACATGAGCACTTATTCGATGTACGCGACCTTTGATCGGTCCTGAGCCCAGCAGTCTGCTGATGATTGCGACGGCGTCTCTTGGCGTCTTGCGCAGAAATAAAAGTAGCCAGGCGTGACGCGTGCATTTCTCGGCCGCTGCAGTTGAACATGGCGACCAGGATCAACCTGATGGTGAAGCGGGGGCGAGGCATCATTGAAAGATGGTCTTTCGACCAAGTCGCTGCATAAAAGGAAACTCCTCGGTCGCCGGAGCCATCGAACGCCATCGCGTTCCCGATCTAAACTCCGCTTCCGGAAATAGGGTTCTGAGGCGCGCACGTTCTGTTTCGCTATGCCATAGGTCACTGTGTACCCAAAGTTTGCTGTATCCGCTCTCTCCAAAGAGTTGAAGCGGCGGCGGTGCTAGCGTTAGTTGGTCCGAGACTACGCTCAGCGAGCCATTGTTGAGTAGCTGATGGCGCTGGGTGACCCAACTGACGTGATACCATAAGAAAGAGGCGACCAACGTCATCGCCACCAGCATGGCGCGAAGCGTGAATCTCGGTCGCAACAGGCGCAATGTCATCATTCGCGGAAGTGGATCAGAAAACGACCGCACAGAATCGCCCGTGACGCGCTGCAAGGGGCGGGCGTGCCCATCGTGTCGCGTTTGTGGGAGGGCGTTAGCGAAGAGTTAGCAGCCCTCAGTCATGCCGGCTCGGTTCACCTTCCGGAAACTCAATCTTCAGGATCGCTTCGATCTGGCCGTTGTTCATCAGGCCAGGCGTACCCACGATCTTCTCGCGCGCCAGCAGCCGGTTGTAAATTTCGAAGATTCTGTTCGGGCCATCCGGCGCGTTCTTGATCTGGTGAAGCTCCTGGCGGCGTTCGTTGATGGGCATCTTGTCTCCGCGGGATTGCCAAAGCCGGCCACACCAACGCAACAGTGGCTCGCGTAGCGGGTCAAAGACGGTATTGGGAACAGGTTGTCGGTTCGATTCGGAAAATCACTACCGGGTTGAGCACTTTGCGTCGCCGACATCATACCGCAATCAGCGGCAATCAATGAAATGCGATGCAATGAATTGCAACGGTCCCCAATTGAGCGTATGATCCGAGAATCACAGAGGGAAACTGCTAAAACCCTCTTGTTTTTAAGCGAATTTGCAAGGCAGAGGTTAGGGGTTCGATCCCCCTTGGCTCCACTTCTTTTCTATCTAGCCGAGAGCACGCTTCTCTCACTGCCGCCGGCCAGCCAGCTGGTCTTCCCACAGCCGCCGCACGGCAAGTATCGATCGACGTTCAGAACGTGAAAAACTCTCACCATATCCCGTCGCCTTGATGCTTTCCCGCGTCACGCCAGCATGACGCGAGCGGCCAGGGTGATGGCGCCTGAGCGCGCCAATCTGGGCAAATGGGGCCTTACTTGCCCCGAAAAAGTTAAAAACCTAAGCTATAAGCGGCGTTTAACCGATCCCTGTTTAAGGTGACGCCCCGATAGTCGCATGATTGGAACTGCTGTGTTCTACCGCCGCCTCAACATGAAACGCTTAGTAGCCGTCGGCGGCTTGGCGCTCGTGTTGCTTAACGGCGGACATCAAACGCACGCCTTCTGCCAGTTGACCGATTGCATGGACGCGGCAGCGGCAGAAGCGGAGAGCCACTGCTGTCAGGGTCCCTCGGACGACTGCTGCTCGAACTCGAAGGCCGAGCATTGCGAGCCAAGCGATTCTGGATGTTCGCCGTGCGAGAGCATTGCTAGCGAACGCCATCACGAAAGTTGTCCGAACCCTGAGAGCTGTTGGTGCTGCCAACCGAGCGCCCCGCAGCAGGCTCCATCGCCCATTGAAGCGGACACGGTCGTCAATGTCTTGACGACCTTTTCCGCCACTCCGACGGTCACCGTCGATCTCGATTCTGCGTCTTCCGAAGCGATGGACGGCTCGGTCGTTGACTCTACCGATCAAGCCTTTGACCTTTGCGTTCGTCTCTGTCGCTTTTTGGTTTGAGTCGATTCTTGGTTTGAGCGCTCGCGCTCTGCCCTTCTAGATCGGCATCTTGACTCGGCCTCCCGCGCTTGAAGTCATCTCCCGTCGACGCGCCTGTCGGTGCGTTGCTGCGCCAAACTCAGCGGTGGAACCGCTGCCCGAACCCAGTTCATAGGAGTCATCCGTATGCTCTCGTTTTCGCTTGTAGGCGTCAGACCGGTGGCAGTCGTCGCGTTTGCCGCCGCCATGATCGTGGCCGTCGCGGCCCAATCGACGACGGCGGCCAATCTCGTGACCTACGAAATCACCGCCGATGACATGTGTTGCAGCGGTTGCGCCAAGAAAGTGGCGGCCCAACTCTACACCGCTCCCGGCGTCGTCGATGTGAAGGCGAACGTTGCCGCCCGTACGGTGACTGTCTTTGCCAAGCCTTCCGACAAACTGACGGTCGAACGGCTCTGGAATGCGGTGGAAAAAGGCAAAGGGGGTCCTTCGAAGCTCATCGCAGCGACGGGGACGTATACGTTCGCGAAACCTAACCAACTGTCTGACGCCGAAAAGGCCGCCAGCGGTTCGTATGTGGTTGTCGTCGCTAATCTCAAAGCCAACGGCGCCGCCGAACTCGTGGGGCGTGAACTGCGCGGCGTGCGCGGCGTGAAGACGATCGTCGTCAACCTCGACAGCGACCAGTTGGTCCTTGAACCGCAACAGGGAGTCCACTTGTCGCCCCTCGCGCTGGCAGCCGCCGTCGAGCGTACTAAGCAACAACCGCTGTCGGTCACCGGTCCGCAAGGTCGTTTGACGATTGAGCCGACCGCCCACCAACTTTCATCCCGCCAGAAGTCGCCAGGAGAGGTTCGATGAAATACGTCATTTCCAGCGTTGCACTACTAGCATTCGCCGCCGGGCTTAGCGGATGCGGCGATTCGTCCACGCCTGACGCAGCCGTCTCGGCAACGACCGCGTCCATCAACGGCGATCAGTTTCTGCTCGCCGATGAGCCGGACGGCGCGATCGGAGTCATCGAGGCGCGCGATACGGCCGAGGATGGCCAACCGCTCGTGATCGTCGGTCGCATCGGCGGCGCAGCGAATCCGTGGATCGAAGGCCGCGCGGCGTTCACGCTGTTGGACGCTTCGATGGCGCTGGTCGCGGATGGCACTGAAAGTCAGGAGGGCGAAATCTGCCTCGACGATTGCTGCGCCGAAGAGCGGGGCAAATGCACCACGCTGGTGAAGGTGGTCGACGCCGACGGCAAGCTCGTGGCGGCCGACTCGCGAAAGCTCTTGGGCGTGACCGAGGCGGACACCGTCGTCATTCAGGGAACCGCCAGTAAGGACGAAAGCGGCAATTTCACGGTGTTGGCTCAGGGCGTTTTTGTACGGCGCTAAGGGCCGATTGCTTCGAACAGGAACCGCAAACGATGGCGAGTAAGTTACTACCTTGGGACTACGGCGTGCGAAACTTGTTTCGCCGGCCCTCCCGTAGCGCGCTGACGCTCGGGGGGCTTTCGATCGTCGTCCTGTTGGTGTTGGTCGTCGTCGCTTTTATTCGCGGCCTGGAGGCATCGCTCGCCGCCACGGGTCAACCTAATGTCGTCCTGGTTTACGCGCTGTCGTCAGGAGCCGATATCGAGAACTCGGCGATCCCGGCGCGAACCCCGTCGTTGCTTGCCGCGAGCGTCGCTGGCGTGCGGCAACAACAGGGCGTTAAGTACGTGTCACCCGAATTGTATTTGGGGACGCGTATCACCGTCGGGGAGCACGGCAGCGAAGGGCTTGGATTAGTCCGCGGAGTGACGACTTCCGCCCCATTGGTTCGACAACAAGTGCAAATCCTCGAAGGAGCGTGGCCTGCCGCTGGCGAAGTCCTCGTCGGCCGGCTCGCTCACTCGAAGCTCGGCTGCGAGAAAGAGTTGCTTGCACCCGGTGCGTCGATTCAGTTCGATGGGCGTCAATGGAGGATCAGCGGCGTCTTTGCGGCGGGGGGGGCGGCGTTCGAATCGGAGGTGTGGGCGCCACTGGCCGACCTGCAATCAGCGCTGAAGCGACAAGATATTAGTCTGGTTGCGGTGGGGATGAACTCGGCCGATGCGGTGGCCGACGTCGATCTCTTCTGCCGTGAGCGTATCGACCTGGAGCTGAAGGCCATATCGGAAACGGCCTACTACGCCGACCTGCAGAAGCACTATCGGCCAGTGCGGATGCTGGGATGGGTGGTCGTCGGTCTGGTGGCCGGTTCGGGCGTCTTCGCTGGCTTGAACACGATGTACGGCGCCGTCGTGGGGAGGATTCGCGAACTGGCGACGTTGCAGGCGATTGGCTATCGACGTCGCGCGATTCTGCTCACGCTGATTCAGGAAGCGACGCTTCTCGCCTGCGGCGGGGCGCTCGCGGCGTGCTTGCTCGGGTTGCTCTTCGTCAACGGGGCGGCGGTCCGCTTCACGATGGGAGCGTTCATGCTGCGCGTCGACAGCGTCGGCATCGCCCTCGCGTGCGGCACGGCAGTGATCCTGGGAGTCGTCGGCGCCATCCCGCCGGCGGCCAAGGCGATGCGATTGCCTGTCGTCGAGGCCATCAAAGCAATCTAGTACCAATTGGCGTATGCGGTGAGCAGCAAACCACAAAAACTCGAAGCCGGCGAATCGTCTCTGAAGTCAGAGGTCGACTTAAGCCAACTCGCCACGCAGCGGAAGCCCGCAGCAGCGACGCCGCTGCGCGTGCGGCGGCGTTGGATTTCTCGCTACGCCGTCCCGTTGGCCATACTTGGGGCGTTCGGCGGACTGTTCAGCTGGGCCGCCCGCGATAGTTTTCTGCCGGCGCATGTGGTCACCGTCACGCCAGTCATTGTGACGCGGGCCGAAGTGCAACAGGAGGGGACGCCGCTGTTCCAAGCCGCGGGCTGGATCGAACCCCAGCCCTCAGCAGTCGTCGCCTCCGCGCTCGCGTCGGGCGTCGTCGAGGAGATGTTGGCGGTCGAAGGCCAACTCGTGGAAAAGGGTGCGCCGATTGCCAAGCTCATCGACTCCGACGCCAGGATTGCCCTGCGTCAGGCCGAGGCGAATTTGCGCTTGAGCGAGGCGGACGCACAGAATGCCGAGGCTGTCTTCACGGCGGCACAGGCGACGCTGGAGAATCCGAATGAATTGAAGGCCGCGCTCGCGGAATCCGAATCACTACTCGCCGAAACGACGCTCACGCTCGGGAACTTACCGTTCGCTATTGAGGCCGCCAACAGTCGACGGCGGCTGGCGGAAGAGAACCTGGCCCGCAAAAAGCAGGCTGGCGAAGCCGTCGCGGGGCGCGTGCTGCGCGAGGCGGCGTCGGAACTCGCCATGGCTGAAGGGGCTCTCGCTGAACTCCAGGCGCGACAACCAACGCTGCATGAACAGCTCGAAGCGCTGAGTCGTAAGCGCGACGCGTTGCGGCAACAACTTGAGCTGATGACTGAGCCCAAACGAGCGGTCGCGGCCGCCGCAGCCAAAGTCGCAGCGTCGAAAGCCCGCCAGGATCAAGCGCAGCTGGCCGTTGACGTGGCACAGCTGAACCTGGAGCGGATGGTCGTTCGCGCCCCGATTGCGGGTCGGATCCTCACGATCGACGCTCGACCTGGAAAGCGGCTAGCAGGCATGGATCCCCTCTCGGAGCAAACTTCCAGCACGGTCGCCACGCTCTACGATCCGAAGCGTCTGCAGGTGCGCGTCGACGTCCGTCTGGAAGACGTGCCGCAGGTCCAGATCGGTCAGCCGGTCACCATCGAGACGGCCTCCATCAAGTCGCCGCTGATGGGGCGAGTGCTGTGGCTGACGACGCGAGCCGACATCCAAAAGAACACGCTGCAAGTGAAGGTCGCGATCAATGATCCGCCGCAGGTGATCACGCCGGAAATGCTGGGCCAGGTCACGTTCATGGCCGCCTCTCAACCTGTAAGCGCCGAAACTGCCGGCAACGATCCGCTGCGCCTCTTGGTTCCGCGCTCGTTGGTCGCCGACGACGAGGGCGTCGCATCGATCTGGGTAGCCAACCTGGAGGAAGGCGCCGCGGAGCGTAAGCAAGTCGAGCTTGGCCGCGCCGGCACGGATCAACTCGTCGAGATCACTTCGGGACTCGATCCGACGTCCAAGCTCATCGTCGGCGGTCGCGAGTCGCTGGCGCCTGGCATGCGAATTCGCATTGCCGGCGAAGACCGTTCGCTTACTGAAAACTCAAACAATCGTGCGAGCAGTTCGCCCGCATCGGCGAGCGCTCGATCGACGGCCACTGCCGTCGAATAGTTCGCCACGAAGGATGAAGTCATGTCGCTAGTCGAAGTCGTTGACGTTGTGAAGGAATTCAAGAGCGGCGAGGAGACGATCCGTCCTCTCGACGGCGTCCACCTCACGATCGAGGAGGGAGACTTCGTTTCGCTCATGGGCGCCAGTGGATCGGGGAAGAGTACGTTGTTGAACCTGGTGGCCGGGATCGACGAGGTCAACTCGGGGCACATCTTTGTGGGGGACGTCGACACGACGCAACTGACGCGCGGCAAGCTGGCGGACTGGCGGGCCGCACACGTCGGGTATGTGTTTCAGACGCACAACCTAATTCCGGTGCTGACGGCTTACGAAAACGTCGAACTGCCGCTGCTATTGCTATCGATGTCTGCCGCGGAACGCGCCAAGCGCGTCGAGGTCGCGATGGCCGCCGTTGATCTGACGAATCGGGCAGGGCACTACCCGCGACAGATGTCGGGCGGGCAGGAACAGCGCGTCGGCATCGCGCGGGCGATCGTCACTAATCCGACGATTGTCGTGGCAGACGAACCAACGGGGAGTCTCGACGATGACACCACGGAGCAGATTCTCACGTTGCTGCAGCGCGTCAATCGTGAGTTGGGCATGACGCTGCTGATGGTAACGCACGACGCCGACGCCGCTCAACGCGCCACGCGCGAGTTGCGATTGGAACGAGGGCATCTTGTTGAGAACGGCAAACCAATTCTCCCCCGTGCCTTGAGGACCGCGTAACCGTGCTCACCTTTCTTCCCTACACGCTGAAAAGCTTGTGGCGACATCGCACGCGCAGCATGCTGACGATCAGCGGCGCCGCCGTCGCGCTGCTCGTCTTCTGCTTCGTCGGCTCCGTCCAGCGCGGCCTGTTCGCCCTCACTGAAAATCAAGAGGCGGGGCGCTCGCTCATCGTGTTTCAAGAGAATCGCTTCTGCCCGCAAAGCAGCAAGCTGCCGCAGGATTACGCCCAGACGATTGCCAAGCAGCCCGGGGTCGCCGACGCGATGCCGATCATGGTCTTCACCAACAACTGCCGCGCCAGCCTCGACGCCATCGTGTTTCAGGGGATGTCGACCGACCTGTTGAAGAAGTGGCGGAAAATCGAGCTGCAGTCGGGCGCCTGGGAGACGTTTGCCAGACAAGATGACGCCGCCCTCGTCGGCAGCGCCGTCGCCGCCCGGCGCAAGCTGAAGGCGGGCGACAAGTTCACCATCGGCGATATCACCGTCATGGTCGCAGGCGTCTTTTCGGCCGACAACGCGGCCGACGAAGGGCTGATCTACACGCACCTCGATTTCTTGCAACGAGCCCGCGGACTGAGCGACGTCGGCATGGTTACCCAGATCGAAGTCCACCTGAACGATGGCACCAACGCCGACGCGGTGGCTCAAGCGATCGACGCCGAGTTTCATTCGGGACCTGTGGCGACGACGACGCGCACCAAGGGAATGTTTCAGGCCGACACGCTTTCCGATCTCGCTGAGTTGATTGGCTTCATCCACTATCTCGGCTATGCCTGCGTCGGACTGGTGTTGTCACTGGTCGCCACCACGACCGTCATGTCGGTGCAGGACCGCATCAAAGAGCATGCCGTGTTGCAGACGCTCGGCTTTCGCCCGCAGCGAATCTTCGGGTTGGTTGTCACTGAAAGCGTGCTGCTGAGCCTGCTCGGCGGCGGATTAGGAATTGTCGCCGGGATGCTCTTCTTGGCCTGGTCGGGGATGTCGGTCGCGGCCGAGGGGGTCACGATTGCATTTCGACCATCGTGGCAGATTGCCCTGCAAGGCGCCGTGGCGTCGCTCGGCGTCGGCGTGATCGCCGGATTGGCGCCTGGCTGGCAAGCGGCTCATGCCAAAATTGTCTCCGCCCTCCGGCACGCGTGAATGTTGCGAACCGACTTCGCAAGTTGGGAAAGGATTCCCGCCATGAACCACAGCAACCTGACTCATGCCCTCGTCGGCGCCGCGATCTTGCTGGGCGGCGTCGTGACTGCAGCGGGACAAGAGATCGGGCTTCAAGTCCCCCATTCCGTGCGCCCCGCCGCCGAAGAAGTTCCTGTGCCTCTCCCAGAGGTTGAAGCGTGCGACGGCCTGACGCTTGAGCAGCTGGAACAGCTGGCGTTGGCGTCGAACCCTTCCCTCCAGCGCGCCGCGGCGCTGGTTGGCGCTGCGCGCGGCACTTGGGTCCAGGTCGGCCTCGCGCCGAATCCGAGCGTCGGCTACGAAGGACAGCAATTGGGCAGCGGCGGCTTGGCGGAACAGCACGGCGTGCTGTTCAGTCAGGAGATCGTGCGCGGCGGCAAACTCGGGCTGAATCGAGCGATCGCCGGAACCGAGCAGATGCGGCTGGAACAAGAGTTGGCAGCCCAAGAGCTTCGCGTCCTGACGGACGTGAGGATTGCGTTCTACCAGGTGTTGCTGGCGCAGCGGCAAATTGAACTGACGAACAATCTCATTCAGATCAGCAGCGAAGGGTCCCATGCCGCCGATGCGCTCTTTCGCGCGGATGAAGTCGGCAGGACGGACGTCCTCCAGGCTCAGCTAGAGACCGAGGGCGCCCAGATCCTCGCTCAAAACGCGCAGCATCGGCGCAATGCCGCCTGGCAAAGTCTCGCGGCGGTCGTTGGCGATCCCATGCTGGGCCCCCAAACGCTGATCGGCGACGCTGTTGGACCGCCGCGGGAATTTGAATTTCAGCAAGCGCTCAACCGCCTGCTGACGACGAGTCCCGAAATCGCCGCCGCGTCGATGGCCGTCGACCGGGCCCGCGTGGCCATCGAACGGGAGCGCGTCGAACCGATTCCCAACGTGACTGTGCAAGGGTTGGTGAACTGGCAAGACAATGGCATCGCCGGCAAACCCGACGGCGGCGTCGCCGTCAGCGTCCCGATTCCGATCTTCAACCGCAATCAAGGCGGCGTTGCTCGAGCTCAGCAGGAGTTCGTCGCCGCCAGGCGGGCGCTGACGCAGCTCGAACTCGATTTGCAAAACAGACTCGCTCCCACATTTGAGCGCTACGCCAATGCTCGCAACCAAGTGAAGCGATATCGCGAAGTCATCCTGCCCACGGCCGACGAGTCTCTGGGCCTCACGCGAAAAATGTACGCTGCGGGAGAGGCGAACTATACGACGCTCCTGACCTCGCAACGAACCTATGCGCACACCCAATTGGCTTATCTCGACGCCGTGCGAGCGCTTCGAATCGCTGAGGTGCAGATCGAAGGGTTGTTGTTGGCTGGCAGTCTCGACTCAAGGTCGTCTGGAACTTCAGATCTGGAGAGTAGTGCGGGCGTTCAAACGGCGCCCGTCGGTGCGATTGGTTTAGTACCGCAATAACCAGCAATCGACCGTACCTCAGATCTATTTGCCGGCGGCTTATTTGCTTGGCTCATCCAAGGCGAAGGCCACAAAAGCGTCGCCAGCCTTAGTGCGCAGTTTGCCCGCGCCGCCGGCCGCGATGACAAGGTATTGGCGTCCGTCGACCATGTAGGTTGCCGGCGTGGCATACCCGCCCGCGGGAAGCTGGTGCTCCCACAGAACTTCACCCGTCTGCTTGTCGAACGCGCGGATCCGCTCATCCTTCGTGCCGGCGATGAACACCAATCCGCCCGCCGTCACGATCGATCCGCCGAAGGTTTCCGTGCCGGTTTGAGAAACGCCGCGCGCGGTGAGCTCCGGGTGCTCGCCTAAGGGGACTTGCCAGGCGAACTCGCCAGTGTTGAGGTTGATGGCAGTTAACTGCCCCCACGGGGGCTTGATGCCGGGATACCCCTCGTGGTCGAGGAGTTGGTTGTAGCCGGTATGGTTGAAGTCGCCGTAGCGAGGCGTCGCGTCTCCCTTGGCCTCGACCAATGTGATGACGTTCGGCACGTTGTTGGAATTGACGTAGAGCATTCCCGTGGTCGGATCGAAGCAGGCGCCCGACCAGTTGGCGCCGCCGTGAAAGCCCGGGATCACGACCGTCCCTTGAAGACTCGGCGGGTTGAAGGCGGGCCCGCTGCGAATCTTTTTGAGTTTGGCGAGCACTGAGTCGCGATTGGCCGCGCCGATGTTCGTGACGTTGGTTTCGTCGAACGACTGAACAGCGAACGGCGGCGGTTTCACGGGTATCGGTTGAGTGGGCCACGCCTGCTCGCCCGGTACGTCGGAAGCCGGCACGCTCTGTTCCTCGACGGCGAATAGCGGTTCACCCGTTTCGCGATTGAATAGAAAGACATAGCCCGTCTTGGTGACCTGCGCTACCGCATCGATCTTCTGGCCGTCGTGCGTCACGGTTACCAAGTTCGGATAGACCGGCAGGTCGTGGTCCCACAAATCATGGCGAAGCGTTTGAAAATGCCACCGCCGTTCGCCGGTGGCGGCGTCGAGAGCGATGGTGCAGTTGCCGAAAAGGTTCTCGCCGTGACGGTCGCCGCCGTAGAAGTCGAACGCCGCCGAACCGAGCCCGGCGAAGATCAGGCCGCGTTCAACGTCGACGGTGAGGCCGCCCCAGGCGTTGGCTCCTCCGCGGTCGCGCCACGAGTCGCCTTGCCATGTTTCGTGTCCGAACTCCCCTGGGCCGGGGACTGTGCGGAATCGCCAGAGTTGCTTGCCCGTGCGGACGTCAAAAGCGCGAACATCGCCCGGCGCCGCAATGCCCGGGCCTTCGCCGCACGAGACGCCCACGACGACGACGTCTTTCCAAACGGCGGGCGCTGAAGTCGGGCCGTAACCGAGCGACGCCACGTTTGGCTCGAGTTCATCACGAAGGTTCCGCACGCCGCCGGCGCCAAACTGCGGGTCGAGCTTGCCGGTCTTCGCATCGAGCGAAAACAGGCGCCCGTCGGACGTGCCATGCAGAATGCGGCGTTCGCCGTCGGGTCGGCCGTCGGACCAGTAGGCGCAACCGCGATTCACGCCGCCGGAGGTCGGCTCGTGCTCAAAGGGGTGATCTTTGAGCGGATCGAACTGCCACAATTCGACGCCCGTTGCCGCATCGAGAGCCACGACGCGCAGATACGCCGTCGTCAGATACATGACGCCGTCGACGATGAGCGGCGTACACTCGATCGTCTTGCCGACTCGGCCTTCAAGTTCATTGGTGCGGTAGGTCCACGCTGGCTTGAGCTGCGCGACGTTCTCGCAGTTGATTTGCGCGAGTTCAGAGTAACGCATGCCGCCGGCGTCGTTGCCGACGTTTGGCCAGTCAAGAGGCTGCACCGATTGCGCAGTCGCCACGGCGGCAGCGGCCATGAGGCAAGCAAACGCGAAAGGCGTAGCACGATTCACGATGGCCCTTCCTAACGAAAGATGATGGGTTGGTCGCTGGCCGACCGCCACGAATCAGCCGAACAGCCAATAGAGCACACCGCCGATGGCGGGACCAGCAAGCGTCGCCGCGGCGACAATCAGCGGCGACTGATTGATCGCCCGCTCCCAGGGGCGCCGAGCCGATTGAAAGTTACGCAGCTTCTTGGCGAGTTCGCGGGCCGGCTCGGCAGAGCGGTCGAAGTAGTTCAACTCCCGATCCAAGCGATCACGACTCCCCTCGGCCAACGTGTCGAGGTGGTGCGACGCCATCAAGATTCGTCTCGCTTGGGCCACTTTGAACCGCGTGACTGCCGCTTTGCCGCCGCCGTCGGCATCAGAGAAATTGACGCCATGCTCGGATCTGAACACAAACTGACGTGCGACGCGATCTCGCCACGCATCGAGTTCCAAAATCAGTCCGTCGCTCACCATGGGAACGCCAAGAAGCTTGATACGCTCGACGTCGAGCGGATTCTCAATGCCATAGGATTGCAGCACCGACGTCAGCTCGGGCGTCATTCCCGGTATTTCAGCAGCGTGGTCGAAGATCAGGTGATTCGTCAGGAACTTGTTTAGCTGCGTCATCCGAAAGACGGCAAGCACGTCCTTGAGTTGATTGTCGGCGGCGCGATAGTGCGCGGCTTCTGCCTTCAATTCCGCGGTCGATTCCTCGAAGGAGGCCTGCCGCTTCGCGTGAGCTGCCGTGATCGCACGCCCCTTTCTCTGCAGCGTGTTCTGCTCGTCTGCCAACTCCTTCGCTAGCTGATCACGCTCCCTGCGGTTCGCCATCGCGACATTGCTCGCGAGCAGGACAACACCGCTCGCGAGCGAGCCCAGCGTTCCGGCAACGAGCGCCCAGGGCAGGACTGGAGCCGCAAGACAGATGGCTCCCGATCCCACGAGCGCGGCCGTCGCCAGGTCTGCTACTGATGGCCGCGGGTATGACTGCAGTCGTTTGGGGGCGATTGGCTGAGGGATTTTGAGCTTCTGCGCCGAGAGCTCGGGAAACACGGGATACTTCAGGCGGCGCAGTTGGGCCTCAAGATGTTCAACCCGCTGCGGTGAGATGATCGACGCCGACCCGTCTAGGACGAAGAACGCCGGGCCCCCTTCATCCTCGATACGGCACCAAGGGCAATGCGCCAGGCGGTTATCGTAGAGATGAGCAGGGTCGAACGAGCAGCCCTGGCGATGTGTCAGGAGGCTATCAAGTTGCTCGATCCACTCCCGCGCGGCCGGTCGATTGGCGACGCCGTCAGGCTGGCGAAAGGCCCGCTCGAAGAACTGCTCGATGGACGCTGGCAAGTCGTCCAACCGCAACGAAGCGGGCGGCGGCTCCATCAACGTCGCCGCTTTATCCCTGGAAAACGCGAACCGTCGCTCAGCAATCGCGCGCTCAATCGTTTGATCGCCGTCGCCGAAAAATCTGCCGGCAAAGGGGTGCCGACCGACGAACAGCAGATGGAATATCAGAATGGCCAACCCAAAGCGATCGTGGTCGACGGTGCGCTCGACGTCGCGAAGCTTGATTCCCTGCAACTCGGGCGGCGTGAAGTGAGGCGTGCCGACGGGACACCTGAAGATTCGCTCGCCGCTACTGATCTGAAACGAATCGCAGTCAATGAACCTGACGCGCATCGTTTCGTCGACGAGCAGATTGCCTTGATTGACGTCGCCGACGACGATATTCGATTCGTGTAGCTTGTCAAACGCGGCGGCGACGTTGCGCGCGGCCAAGACGAGATGAAACCACCGCGCCTGCGGAAAAAACCGCCGGCGCGCCGACGTGCCGTACAATTCGTGGAGATGTCGGGCATCGCGCACCCGGGGCGCCACGATGCCGCACGCCTCGTTCGTGAGCGGCGAGTAGACAATCGAACGCGGCCACGCCGCGATGCCGTCGAGCCCCGGGGTGCGGCGAGCCACCATCGCCTGCAGCTTGGCCATCGTTTCGGGCGTCAGCGGCGATTGATGGAAAATCTTCGCCGCCAGCGCCGGCTTGCCGTCGACGGCGAAGACGCTTCCTTCGCCGCCTTTGCCGATCAATTCGTCGAGGAGATGCTTCTCCCCATCCGAATCGACGACTTCATGCAACATGCCTGACTTCATCGGCGATCCTGCATGCGAGGAGGAGGGTCTTGTCATCGTCGTTCATTTTCGTGACGGAATCGGACTCGAGGAAGCGTTTCAGGTCTTCGGCAAGAGCATCAACATCTTGGATCGCGCGAACCTCCGCGAACAAGGGGTAAAAAAATGGAGCGTGCGGCGTGAGCGAGTCAAACTGCAACGCCAGGCGTTCGACGCCGTCGGTGAATAGCGCCACGTCAGTAAACCCGCCCTGAACGAGACGCACCTGCAATCGTTCTTGAAAATCGGGCGAAGTCAAAAAACTAGTCGTATTGAGATACTCGCCCGATTGCGGCCAAAAGACGACGCCCAGCGCGCCGTGACGTCGCGCGACGATGGCGCCGTCGCCAATCTGAAAGAAGATCGATTGTCGCCGGGCAATCACCGCCCCGCACAGGGTCGTCGCAAAATCGCGAATCTCGCGATGGCGAGACTCGGCGACGCCTTCAATGTGTCGGCGAGCCCGCTCACACCACTGAACCACTTCCGTTAACTGCAAGTCCGCCAACGTCTGCGTTTCTTCAAAACGATTCATGGCAAGTCGGGCTATCGCTTCGCACGACAGACGGGATCCCAAGCTGCCGAGCGAGGAAGTTCCAGCGCCGTCAGCCACGCAAGCAATGAGTGCGCCTTTCGTTGCATCGCCGATGTAGCGCACGAGGCTATGATCCTGGCAATCGGCGCCATCGAGGCGATGGCGCCCCCCTTGCACGCTTTGACAAATAGATCGCCACACGTTGATGCGTCCTGCGTTAGACGAACGCCCAACCATGCGGCCCCTGCGTCGGATCGACGAGCGGCACTTCGTCGCCAGGCGACGAGCGCGAAACGGCCTGCTGCGAACTCGACAACCAACGAAAGAGTTCGGCGAATTTCATCCCCTGCAGCCAGAGGGGCTTGCGGGCGCTAAGCTTCTCCAACACTTCCATATTGGCGCCTTTGACGCCGACGGCGAAAAAGCTAAACGCCTTTTGCCGCTCACCGGCGTGGATCCGCGACGCGACGGGCTGCCACTGATCGTTCGGCTCGCCATCGGTGATGAGGAACGCCCACGGGCGATAGTAGGCGATGCCATTCTCGCGATACTGCTTGCGGCGCTCCTCGATCATGTCGAGGGCCGTGTTGATCGCCGCGCCCATGGGGGTGCCCCCGACGACTTCGAGGGTAGGAGGCTGAAAGTTGGTCGCGGTGACGAAGTCGACCTTCCGCGTCACGCGACCGCCGAAGGTGACCATGGCGACTTCGACTCGCTTCGCGGCGAGCGCGTCGCTCAAAAGTTCGTCGCGATAGACTTTGAGCCCTTTGTTAAGTTCGCCAATGCGAGGCCCGTGCATCGACGTCGACGTATCGACGATCAGGACGCAAGGGACGCGCGGCTCAGGGTTCTCGGCAAATTCGACGGCTCCGAATGCGCCGCCGAACGTGCTGTCGGCAAAGAATTTGTTCATGAATAGCTGGACTTGATGGACTTTGAATGAGCCGCCACCTCTGTCCGCTTGAACAACGACTCTCGCGTAACTGTGCCTCCGGATACAGTATGGCGAGAATTCTACTAAACGCAAGCTTGGCCACGGCCATTGCGAATGTCGCTGCAGCCGGCCGGGCTGACCAGTGAAAAAAATCGCGACAAATCGACCGGCAAACCTGCCGCCCTGGGCTTAGACGGCTGAAATATCGGGGAGCGAAGACGCCGCCCATCGATACGTTTGCCCGTCAGCGCAACCCCGTTTTGGCGCATCGCGAGGCAAACAGGACCCTCCGCTCCTACCAGTGCCCGTGGTGATGGTGATGCGGGTGGTGATAGAAGTGATGGTGGTAGCCCCAGCTCGGCCCCGAGTAAAAGCGGACGACCGGAGCCGGCTGCACATAGACCACCGGCGGCGGGCCGATGATCGCGGGCGCACCGGCAGGTGCGAACGCGCCAGGCGATGAGCTTTGCGCCGCCATGACGACGCGATCGCTGACGCCGCTCTGCTTAAGGGCGATCAGTCCGTTGGGACTGATATCGAAGCGGCCGCCGCGACTGCGGATCGTGCTGATGATCACGTCTTCGCCGACGCCAGCGCGGGTCATTTCGACGAGATCGAAGTTGGTCACGGCCAGCGCGGCGACTTGAGCGTTGGCCTGCGCTGCAACGGCGGTTCCGGTGGCTGCCGCGCGTTGATCGGCGGCGTCGGCGGCGTTACCGATCAAACCGCCCGTAAGCGCCCCGACGCCGGCGCCAATGAGCGCTCCGCCGCCGCGGTGATCTTTGCCGCCCACCAAGGCGCCAGTTACGGCGCCGAGTCCGCCGCCGACGACAGCTCCTGTCGCCGTATCGTTTTGGTAGTAGCTTGGCGGCGGTTGGTAGTAGTACTGCTGAGCTGCGGCCGGTTCGGAAAACGTCAATAAGGCGAGGAGGCTCGGCGCAGCGAGCAACTTCTCACGCAATTGAAACTTCACAAACATGGCGCGACTCCTGAGAAATGCACGCAACAAGCGGTGCGCAGCTTTCCTGTTTATCGGCAGGCGTCATCCGCCACAACAGCAGGTGAAAGCGATGCGGCCGCTAGCAGAAGCGGTATGGCAAGAATGATTTATGGCAGCGAATCATCTTGAGCGCAGTGGCAGACGTGGCGCGGCGAATCGGGAGCGCTAATGTCGCTCATCACCCCGCATTCTGACGACAAAGCCAATGCAACATCTGTTTTGCGTCGCATTGGCTCGAGATTTGCGTCCAATTTGTCGTCACGAGCGATTCCTCATCGACTCTTCATGCGAACTTGACCTCGCCGGCCTGCCGAGGCGCTATACTGGCCGCGATGCGAACATCGGGACGCCGCCAGGCGACCGCAGGTTTCGCACGTCCCGAATCTGCAGGCAGTCCGTTGGCCATGCGTTTGATGACGCGGTGTGCGATGCAACTGACGATCAAACTCGTCATCGCGCTCGCGTTGGCAGGCGTCGCGTGGACGCCGGCATTCGCCGTCGCACCAGTTGCAGCAGTTCGCACCGCTGTCCTCAGCGGGCAATCTCCAGTCGGGCTCACGGACCCCGAAGGATTCACGCGCTTTGATGCGAGGCCGGTGATCGATGGCCAAGGTCGCGTCGCCTTCCTGGCGGCGGCGGGATCGATGTTCGAGCCGACGAGCGTGTGGGCTGAAGGCAAGACGGACCTGCGTCTCGTCGCTCAAGCGAATGCAGTCGCGCCGGGACTTAACTCAACCTTTCAACAGTTCGAAGACCTGACGCTGACTGCGGAAGGACTCATCGGCTTCAAGGCATTGCTCACGGGACCGACCGTCACCGTTGAGAATCGCGAGAGCATCTGGCTCGATCGTCAAGGCGCCCTGACGATCGTGGCGCGGGCGTCGGCCGAGGCTCCCGACCCGACGAAGGCGCGGCGCTTCCTGCGATTCGAGTCGCCTGCCGCCGTCAACGGGGATGGACGCATCGCATTCTTTGCTCGGACGCGCGACAAGGAACTGGAAGTCGTGCAAGACAGCGGCTTTTACGCGTTCGGTACTAGTGGGCTCGCATCCATTGCCGCCGCGGCCGGCCCAGCCATCTCGAGCGAGCCCGGCGTCGCCTTCAACGCGCAGTCGTTCGAAGCGCCGTTCGCCGACGACCCAGTCGTCAACGCCGCCGGCGTGACCGTGTTTCGCGGGTTTATCGAAGGGCCCGGCGTGAACGAAACGAATCTCAGCGGCCTGTGGAAGTACGATCCTGGCGCGGGGCTGAGCTTGCTGCTGCGCGGCGGCGACGCGGCGGCGGGAATTCCAGGCGCGACGTTTGTCAGCTTTCCAGCGATTCCGACGATCAACAACGCAGGCGATACGGCTTTCCTGGCGTTCTATCACTTGGCGAGCGACGCCACTCCATCGACTTTGTCATCTCCAACGGTAGCGCCCAATCAGGCGATTCATTTAGGGATGTGGCTGCGTAAGTCGTCGGGGGAGTTGCAAACATTGTTCACGCTAGGCGACGCGGCTCCGGAAATTGTGGGCGACGCGCAGTTCATCGACGTCTTTGATCCGGTGATGAACGGCAGCGGACGCATTGCGATCGTGGCGGCGGTCGCCGGCGCGGCAGTCACGCCTACGAGCGAAGTAGGAGTCTGGTCAAGCGGACTGTCGGCCGACGGCGGCCTGGAGTTGATCGCGCGGCAAGGCGATTTGGCGCCGGGCGGAACGGGGACGATCTTTGGCGTCTTCTTGGAGCCGTCAATGAACGTCAGGGGGCAAACGGCCTTCATGGCAACCGGCTACGATCCGGCAATTGAGCCGGGGCTCTCGCAATCAATCGGCATCTGGGGCGAGGATCGCGGAGGGATCTTGCGACTTGTCGTCGAGTCGGGGCAGTGGTTAGAAGTCGCTCCCGGCGATCTGCGGCAAGTCGCCAGCATTTCGTTCACTTCGGAAACTGGCGGGCAGGATGGTAAGCCGCGCGGGTTCAACGACGCGGGGCTGTTGGCATTTCATGCCACCTTCGTTGATGGCTCGAGCGGGATTTTTGTTTCGAACGCGCTGGCGGTTCCAGAACCGCCGGCTTGGCCGCTGTTCCTGGGTACAGCGGCGATGCTTTGGCGACGATCGGCGAGTGACATAGAGATAGAGAACGCAAGGAGTTTCGCATGACGTGTCTGCGACTGCTACGAAACGGCATTCTGTTGACGGCCGCTTGCTGGGGGCTTTCAGGGCCTAATGTGCGGCTTGCGGAGGCGCAACAGGAGTTGCTGCCAGACATCGTGCCATGGGTGCGCGACTACGCATCGTATCTCGTGAATTGGGATATCTCCGCAGGTCGCATTCGGTTTCAGACGATGTTCGCCAACATTGGAGACGGACTGTTTCAGATTCGAACCCAATCGGCCGGCTCCGGCACGCCGACGATTCCCCTCTGGCAGCGCGTCTTCAAAGGGGTCGACAATGGGCCGCTCTATACCGACTACACCATCGGTTCGACGTTGAACTTTCATCAACTTCACGGCCACATTCACTTTGACGACTTCTCTGAGTTCCAGTTGCTGGAAGCGATCATTTCTCCTGAGGGAGTGGTGACCGTGGGCGATCTGGTGGCGAACGAAGTGAAGACGAGCTACCGGATTACCGACTCGGCGCCGATTCCCGATTCGCAGTATGCGGGCAAAATCTCCTATCCTTCGTCCAACACGGGACTCTTCCAGAACATCAGCGCCGGCTACGGCGACGTCTACAGTCACGGCACGGAGGGACAAAGCATTTCGTTGGCAGGCGTGCCGGTCGGGCCTTCTTACTGGCTGCGGCAGATCGTCGATCCGACGAACGTCTTGCGTGAAAAGGACGAGACGAATAATTCCATCGAGATTCTCATCGACCTCAACGACGTCGGCCAGGCAGTGCGGCATCTCAACGGCACGCTCGTGAAGCCGGGCGACGTCGCGCCGCCGAAACCGGGAGACTTGACGGGCAATCGGATCATCGACATCAACGATTGGTTGGCATTCAAGGCGGCGGCTGCAGCCAGCCTGACAGGGGTCAACGATCAAGTGGCCATGTCGCTCGGCGATCTTGATTTAGACCGAACTCATTCGCTGAGCGATTTGCTGCTGTTCCGCAAATACTTCGACGGCGCCAACGGGGCAGGGGCGTTTGCTTCGCTAGGACAAGTCCCCGAACCCTCGACGTTGCTGTTATGCGGCGGCGCGCTGGGATTCTTCGCCCTGCGTCGCCGTTTATTGCGCTCAGGCCGCGACGGCGGCAGACATTCTCTGGCGGCCGGTCTGACGATCGTGATTTGCCTCGCCTGCGGTGAGCAGGCCGACGCGCGCATCCCACTGTACGTCCAAAATTTCGATTCGCTGACGCTCGGCCCGAACGTCGATGAAACGGCGCCGGTTGACTCCACGGCATGGACGCAGACGCCGCCTGCCGGGTGGTCGGTCGATGACAGCGGCGTACCGTACGTGAACGACCCGTCGCGCGGCGTCGCCGAGTGGGAAGGGTGGAGCTTTGCCCAGAAGACCTGGTGGTCGGCGGCGGCCGAAGATCAAGGACGCAGCCAATTCACGCTGGGACAAGGTAACGTCGCCGTCGCTGACCCCGATGAATGGGACGACAAAGGCGCCCCCATCGCGACGACGCCGTTCGCCGGTTACTATAACGCGCGAATGAGCACCGGCGCCATTTCACTGGCGGGAGTCGCGGCGGGCGCTGCGAAGCTCACCTTTTCGTCGAGCTGGCGGGCTGAGTGTTGCGACGAGGGGCCGGAAAACACCAATAACCCGACCGCAAGCATTCAAGCCTCGTACGACGGCGGCGCCTTCGTGGAAGTGATGCGTTGGGAGTCGGACGAAGACAGCGCGTTCTATAAACCTGACGCGACGAACGAAACGGTCGTCGTCAACCTGAACAATCCCATTGGCGCAGGCAACGTGAAATTGAAGTTCGGCCTGCTCAACGCCGCCAACGATTGGTGGTGGGCGATTGATAACCTTGAAGTCTTCACGCCCACAGTACTGGAGGTCGATACGCAAACTGGTTTGATGACGATCGTCGGCGGCAACGACTTGACGGGGTATGAAATCAAAAGCCCCAGCGGTTCGTTGAATACGGCGGGTTGGCTGGCAGGGAATTTTGATGCGCAAAATCTTGGCACTACCGTACGGACGCGCGGAGATTTCAACGGCGACAGCTCGGTGACTTCGGCAGACTTGCCTGTCTGGAATTCGGCGTACGGCGTTGGACCCGAGGGAGACGCCAACAGCGACGGGCAGACCGACGGCGCCGACCTGCTCATTTGGCAACGTGAGTTCGGCAATACGATCGAGCCCGGCGAATCGTGGGAAACCGTGTTCTCCGGCAACAAGCAATTGGCGGAATTTTTTCTCAAGGGCGATTCAAGCTTTGCCTCGAAGTCAATTGGCCTCGGCTACAACACGACGCTCGACGCGCATGATCTATCGTTCTCCTACACGTCGGCGGACGGCTTGCAGTTAACTGGCATCGTTCGTTATTTGCCGACGCCGCCGGCAGTGTCGGCATCAAATATGGTGCCGGAGCCGGCGTTGCTGCCGATGAGTCTAGCTGCCGTTTGCGGATTGGCACGGCGGCGGCAACAAGTTTCTTGCCGTCGGCTGGTATGAAATTCGCCCAACCGGCTTCATCGTCCATAATGCAATTTGGAGATGGCGTCCCATGGCCAATAGCACGTGGGTCTTCTTCATACTGACGGTCGTCTTGATTTCGGCGGCGCTAATGATTTGGCATCTGCGCCGCGGCGATTGAGAGTTATGCTGGCGTCCTCGCGACTCGTCGCTGACATGCGCGGCTGCGGGCCCCGCCGCCCTCGCGCTTCCATCCCTGTGAATTACCGCCGTCGTTTCTTCTCTATGAAGCATCGCATCGCCGCCGGCGTGTTAGTGGAGCAAGAGGGGCGGATCTTGCTGGTACGCCATCACAAGCCCGGGTGCTACGATTTTTGGGTCGCTCCCGGCGGCGGCGCCGAGGGGACCGAAGACTTGCGTGACGCAGCGCGACGAGAAGTCCGCGAGGAGTGCGGTCTCGACGTCGAACCGCTGGCGATCGCCTACATCGAAGAACTGATCATGGGCGACTGCCGCGAGTGCAAGATCTGGTTCACCGGTCGCTTGCTGGGCGGGCAGTTACAGACGTCGTCGGCCGCAGCGGCTGTGGAGCACATTGTCGACGCGGCGTTTCTCAGCCGAGCCGAGTTCACGGGCAAGACCGTCTATCCGCCGGTATTGCTCGACGACTACTGGCGGGAGCGGAACCAGGGGTTCGCTCATCCACGCTACCTCGGCGTGCGAGACACGTTGCTCGCAACAGCGCCCGAAGTCTCTTAGGCGCCCGCACGCACGCTCTCTAAATGACCGCGGCCGACGCGGTTGGTATGCTCGACGCCGTCGAGCAAGAGTCGCAGAGCCGATGCCAGAGCCATGCGCGGTTGATCGGCCGCGCAGATGAAATCAGCAAGCGGTTCGATGACGCGATGGAGGGTCGAGGCGTCGATGGCGGCAGAGGGTTGGCGGGGATTCATCACTGATCTCCAGAAAATGGGGGGAAGTGGTTCCTTCACCATCTGGTCGATCTGAACGAGGTCAAATCGACGGCCGGCGCAATTTTTTCTGCCTCTTTCGAAATGAAGGCGAATTTGTGCTCGGCCCCGGCGGGCTGATACAATCGACGGAGATTCAAGGTTTAGACGTTCACAGCATTCAGAGAAATCGCGACTGCGATTTCTGGGACAGGGATTTCAATCGCCTATGTTCGTGCTCAGACAGTCATTTTCCGGCCTCTGTTTTGTTGGAGGGGCGATCTGTTGGGCGGCGGGCGTAGGGTTGGAATCGCGTGTGGCGACCGCCCAGGAGGTCAGCGTCGAGTTTGAGAACTTCTCGACTGATTTTCCGCTCTTCCACAACTACACCCAACCGGGCCCGGCGATCATCGCGGCGCCCACCGGGGGGATCGGCGGCTCCGGAGCCATCAGTCTGGGAGGCGACCACGAACTGACTTACGCGCCGACGAGTTTCGCGTTTCATCGCGACGGCGACGCCGTAACCATTTCATCCTTCTTGAAGACGGGGGCGCTTGCGCAGAACCTCGGCGCGAGCGAGAAGATTGCGGAGTTGTACGTCACGACGGACGCCGCCGTGGCGCCGTCGGCAGGGTTCGACAGTCGCGAGTTCGTAGCGACGGTCTATCGCGCATCGTCGTCAGCCTTCGTTCAGTTTACCAGCGAGGACGATGAGGGACTGCCTACGTACTCGCCGATTTCGAGCGCCGGGCTTATGTCGAACACCTGGTACGAGCTATCGGCGACGTTCCGCCGTCGCGGACAGCGGCAGGTCGATGCGTCACTCGTCATGTACGCTTACTTGAACAATGGGCAGTCCCGATTGACGGGCGTCGCGGCGCAGACGAGCGCCACGTTCAGCAAGGTCTCGCAAGGCCTCGCCGACGAAACCTGGTTCGGCGGCATCGGCGCGGACGCCAATCAGGGCGTGAACGTCGATCGATTTCGTATGGATGTTCCGCCGGCCGTCGGTCAGTTGCAGAAGATTTCCATTGCGCCGACGTTTGACGTCGAATTGCAGCCGTTCTCAACGCCGAAGATCGTCGACGGGGGCGCCATAATCAACATCAACAACGCCTCGTTTCCTTATCCAAAGGGACTGATGGAGTTCGATCTGTCGACGATTCCAGCCAATGCGGAAATCCTCTCCGCGGAGTTGGTATTTCAACCGAAGTTTTACGCAAGCGGTACGCTGCGCGCGGTGGGTTACGCCGGCGACGGCCTCGCCACCGACGCTGATCCTGCATCGCCTTCGAAATCGCTGGGAACGCTTGCCGGTCCGTTCGCGGCCAATTCGATCAATCGTTTGTGGCTCGATTCAACGTACGTCGAATCGCTGCTAGGCTCACCGACGCAACTCGGACTAGTTCTCGACATGCTAACCACGAATTCTTCTATGCAGATGTTCGCCAGCGAGTCGTCGACGGGAACGCCATTGCGATTAGAGATTAAATTCGACGCCGCGCCTCCGAATGGAGACTTTGACGACGACAACGACGTGGATGGCGCCGATTTTCTCGCGTGGCAACGGGGGAATTCCCCGCGTCCGCGCAGTGCGGCCGATCTGTCTCACTGGCGTCGCTACTTTGCAAACGCACCGCCTGTGGGTGCGAACGCCGCTACAATTCCTGAACCGACGACGCTGCTGCCGGCGCTGGTGGCATCAGTGAGCATGCTCGCGACACGGCAACGTCGTCGGTAGCGCGGCGCGTCACAGATCGTCACAGGAAATTAAGCCCCGGCTCGTCGGGGGGCTGACGCGCTAAACTGACGCCACGCGCGGCTATTGCAGATTGCGGCCGGCATTTTTCGCGGGCTCCAGCGGGGCCGTCGCGATGCCGTACATGTTGTAACCGAACCCTGAGCGGTGCGATTCGACGGCGCCGAGTTCGACGACCTGCGGCGTGCGGATCTCTCGCTTCCAGACGGAAAAGATGGTGTCGACGTTCTCCCCGGGACCGACGCCGAGCTTGAAGTTTTTGTGATAGACCGACTGCGATTCATCGAGTCCGACGTCGAAGCCGGTGTCGACGAATTCTTCCTGCAGCCACTTGGGCGGTTTCATGCTGTCACTGTAAAAGACATACAGAGTGGCGGGCTGAGCGACGTCAACCGAGACTTTCAAGCCGTCATGAAACTTATCGTCATTGAAGGGCATCACGTACTCGGCGCCTTCGAGATCGAGCGGCAACCCTTGCTTGTCCGTGGAGTTCCATTGATGCTTTCGATCGACGAACGCCGGCGAATCTTCGTGCAAGCCGCTGCGAACGATGCGATAGAACTTGTTGCTGTCGCCGACGCGAATGTTGTCACTCACGTCGCGGATAATGGGCAGCAGCGGGCCAACGCCGGGACGGAGCGAAGCGGACACGGGAAATCGATCGCTGGCAATCGCCGTCACGCGATCAACCTGACCGTCGACGCCGACGCGGATCGCTTCGCCCTGGACTAGTTCTTGACGGGCCGCCTGATCGCTCGGCGCCGCTCCGACCGCTAAGTCGACCTTGCCGTCGAAGACCGCGACTTCGGTTTCGCCGGCCTCGTTAATGGCGACGCCGAATTCGGTGCCGAGATCGATGACGCGGGCGTTGGGCGTGTCGATCGTGAAGCCTTTGCCATCCGAGCCGACGCGAGCGGAGATCGTGCCGCGGTTACTGAATGCGCTGTCAGTCGAGCGGATTTCGAAGTGGGTTCGCCCTTGAAGGACGACCTCGACTCCGGTGTCGAAGATCATCTCGACCTGGCCAGACTTTAGCTCCAACGCTTGACCGACGTGAAGGCGATCCAATTCCCGCAGTTCTCCCTCCTCCCAAACGGCGTCGATCGCACGGGTGAGGACAGCGACGCTCTGCGGAGGCGGCGCAGCGTCTCGCAAATAGACGCCCGCGCCGATGAGCGCCGAAGCGGCAAGAGCGAGATAGGCCGCCCAGCGAAGCCTGACGCGCGACGGCGGACGTTCGCCTGCGAACTCACCGGCAAAGGCCTCGGTCGTGACGTGATCGACCGCCAATTGAACGTCGTTGATCGGAATGGTCGTGTGAGCGAACGACCAGCGGAGGCCTGCCGTGTCTTGAATGTACTCAACGTAAAGTTGACGCGACGCTGGGTCGTCGCGCAACAAGGCCTTCAGTTCGGCCTTCTCGTCGAGCGTGGCGGACCCGTCGAGTTCGGCGGCGGCGAGATCGTGAAGTCGGCGGAAGACCTCGGTTTCGTCGTCGTTCATGCCATCCCTTCCTCGGCTAACCGGCGTCGAATGCACTTATGGAGGGACAGGCGAACGCGTTGCAGCGCCTTGTGGACCGACGCCGTGGTGCGGGCGAGCGACTCGGCCACATGTTTGATCTTGGCGCCTTCGGCGTAGCAGCGGGCGAGCAACTCGCTTTGCCGCGGCTCCAGCGCTGAGACGCATTCGCGCAGCGCCTGGTGCCGAACCTCGGCCATGGCGTTGTGGGCTTCAAACTCTTGCGCAATCAGTTCAACGAGCGAGTGGTCGAAAAAGAGGCGACTGCGGCTGACGCGTTTCCGCCAAGACAGAATCTGAAAATGAGCGACGCGAACGGCCCACGCCTCGAAGTTTGTACCCAGTTCAAAGCGATCGAATTCGCTCCATAGGCGAATGTTCGTTTCCTGCAGGATCTCGTCGGCGTCGTTCCAGTTCGGCACGATGCCGAGGATGTAGGCGTAAACCCGCCGTTGGTGCTGCGTGAGCAGACGCACGAATTCTTCTCGAGGAGACGCAGAACTCATCTCGGGCAGACTCGGCTGGGGACTGGCGACGTCGATTCGCAGGGAGGACATGGGGTATCGATAGGCTAGGGCGGCAAGCTTGTCATTTGGACGACAATTCTAGAGGAAGAGTTTGTTTTCGACGGAATACGTCCAACCTTGCCGCGACCGCGATGAATGGCTTCGCCGCAGAAGGCTGCTCAGTGCGGGCAGCAGGCGTCGCGATCTAACTCTCACTGTAGTCGACGCTTACAACGGAACCTCGCCGAAACCGCCAGCCGCTGCCGTGAAAGTTCCCAAGAAAACTCAAAATTCGCCGTCCAGAAGTCGCAGCAACAAGCCCTGAAAGGGTGCCGAACAGCGGGCGGCGATCTCATCTGGCCGTATTTCCGCGAATCGGCGGCGATTTCTGCCTGAGCGAGCTGCGAGTTGACCGAGCGTCGATTGGTGAGGGGCTAATCCGCGTAACGCTTGCAGCGAGTTCGGCGACCATGGGAAGCGACGCCCTGCTCAATAGCCGGACGAAGGTTCGGCCTGCGAGGCGACTTGGCTTTAGTGTGCAGGCAGGGCCGGGGCCCACGATGCCCAGGGGACGGGCCGTGGGCTTTTTCAATCAACTTTTTCTCTACTCTCATTCTTTCTCATCATTTCGCTCAACTGATGCAGAAACTTTTCTTGACGTCATCTCGCTGCCCTCGCGGCAGTGCGTCGATCGAATTCGCTTGATCGCATTGTTCTCCCAATACGTACGCCGCGACTCACAGCTTCGTTGTCGACGGCGTCGGAAGGCAAATGCTCTCGCGGCTCGATTGTGAGCGCTCATTACTTATCACCAGGAGCCGATTCGTGACGCACGACTATCTTCATCGCAGGGTTCTTCCGCTGACGCTTGTCGGGCTGACCTGCGGGTCTTGGAGTCTGACGCCCCGAACTTTGCAAGCCGGAATCTCCTATTCGATAGCCGAATCGCCGTACACCGAGAATTTCAACACGCTGCCGTTGTCGCCGACGAACACGTCGTTGGGAGCTACCCCGTCGGGATGGACGGACGATAACGCTGCACCGGGGGGCGGGAACTTCAGCATTCCAGGGTTCCATCTCTGGCACCCCACGTCCACAGGAGAAGGGGGCGCCAACGGCCGCCAACGTCTTCGCGCCGGCAGCGGCAACAGCTCGACTGGCGCGTTCTATAGTTACGGCGTGAACAGCAGCTCGGAGCGTGCGCTGGGGATGCTAAACTCCGCCGCCTTGACGCCGGACGGCGATAACGCGTTCATCGGGCTGCAGTTGGTCAACGATACGGGCGTGACGCTCAATAGCTTCACCCTCACCTACAACGGCAAGCAATTTCGTTCAGGCGATAATTCCGCCGAGACGTTGGCATTCGGTTACAGCACGACGGCGACCGACGCCGACTGGTTCAACTCCGCCTCGTTCACGAACGTACCGGCGCTCGCCTTCAGCGCGCCGGTGGTCACGGTCGCGGCGGCGACGACTTCGCCGGCCAGCGTGGTCCCAATCACGGCGACCACAGGTTTTTCGTGGGCGCCCGGAGCCGAGTTATGGCTCCGCTGGAGCGACACCCAGCTTGGCGCCGGCAAGGCGGACGACGGCTTAGCGATCGACGACCTGCAATTCTCAGCGTCGACGGCGGCCGGCCCTTCGCTCTTCGTGAACTCAGTGATGACGGGCTCCGCTTCGGCGCCCGCCACCTGGAGCAATGGCCAGGCGCCCGACGCGCTCCATTCGTATCGCGTCGTCAGCGGCCACACCGTGACCGTCGACGCCCCGTTCGCCGGCAGTGAGTTGCGGACGCTGAGCGGCGGCACGGTCAACGTCAACGCCAGCGGCAACGGCCAAGCGATTCCGACGCTGGTGATCGAAGCGGGCGGCAACCTCACCGAGACGGTGAGCGGCGCCTTCACGCTCGGCGACGCGACGCTGCTGAACGACGGCTCCAGCCCCGCATCGCTGCAGGGCCAACTTCAAACCGAGCAAGACCTCGCCTTCAACGCGGACGCCGGAGCCGACGTCGGCCTCGGGCTGCGAATCAGCGGCGCCGGCAATATCGACGTCAACGGCAACGGCGCCGGATCGGACTTGATTCTCTCCGACGCATCGGACCACCTCGGCGTGATTCGCTTCAACGGCGCCGGCGATCAAGTTCGCTTGGTGAAGGACAAGGCCTTTGGCCGCGTTGAGATGAACTCCACCGGCGAGAACGCTTTCATCTACGCCCAGATTGCGCAGGTGCAGGGAGGCGTTCTCACGTTTAACGAGAACGGCAAGATTGATCACGCGTCTACCGTTTCCGGCAGCCGTATCGCTCAGCCCTCCGTCGTCAACGTCACCGACAGCACGGTAACGGTCGACTTGTCGAAGGCATTCGACACGGACGAACGCCGATTCTTGATCGAGAACACCCTGCAAGGCTCGGGCGCCATCAACGTCGTGGGGGCCGCCGTCGATCCGACCAACCTGGGCAGCGGCGGCACGAACGGCATCACGCTGAACGAGTTTGAACTCGGCACCCAGACCGAGCCGCCGACGCTGGCGAACAACAGCTTCTCCGGCGTGCTGACGGCCGGCAACTACGTCAACCTCGAACTACGAAAAAACCTACGCGGAGCGAAGCTCGTCGTGAACGATCACGCCGTTCTCGACATGGGCCATCCTGTCGTCGAGTCGACGAAGGTCTACGAATATGGCGACGTTGAAGTCAACGACGGCGGCACGCTGGAGGTCGGTTTCGAGGCTAGCATTGCCGGCGGCGAGATCGGTCGTCATGTCGCCAAGCTAGCGCTCGTTGCGACGGATGGACGAACCGGCGGACTGACGCTCGGCAACGGCTCGACGACTGTGATGCAAATCAATGGCGCGAGCGCCAATCAGTTCGACGCGATCACGGCTGCCGGAAGCGTCGCCTTGGACGGCACGCTGAAGATCGTCGTAAACCCCAATGCGTTCACCGGTACGAATTCGACGTACTCGCCCACGTTGGGCGACGTCTTTCCGTTGATCACTTCTTCCGGCGGCAGTTTCCCGCCCGCCGATTTCAACGACAGCGGCGCCGTCGACGCTGCCGACCTCGCGGTTTGGAAGGGCGCCTTCGGCGCGAGTGTGGCTGGGGATGCGAACAACGACGGCGTCACCGACGGCGCCGACTTCCTGATCTGGCAACGCGATCTGGGAACTTCCAGCGGCATCGCCGGCAGCTTTGACGCTCTGGTCGTCGAAGATCCGACGAACCTCATGGCGAGTTTTGGCTTGGCTTTCGAACTGCAGACGACCGCCAGTGCCGTCAATCTCGTGGTCGTCACTGCTCCAGGGTTAGCCGCCGTTCCGGAGCCTTCGGCCGCGTTGCTGGCTGCTTGCGGCTTGGTCGGGGCGGCAATCCGCCGACGCCGACGGGAGTCGTAACGGCGTCGCGAGCCAGCGGTGGCGACACTGAACGGTAGTCTGCTCGCGAAGGAGCCTTTCTGGAATTCAGCGGAGTTGAGATGTCGATGACAAGCAAGACACGGACGAAGGGATTCACGCTCGTCGAGTTGCTGGTGGTGATCGCCATCATCGGCGTGCTGGTCGCATTGCTATTGCCTGCGGTTCAGGCGGCGCGCGAAGCCGCGCGACGATCCGATTGCACGAACCGGCTGCGACAGCTCGCCTTGGCTAGCCAGAATCATCACGACGCCAAGGGGTTCTTTCCCTCGGCGTCGGCGACGAAATTGATTGCCGGCACGACGAACAATGTGACGGCGTTGAGTTACATCGTGCAAATCTTGCCTTACATCGAGCAGCAGGGGGTCCTGAGTCTCGTCAACCAAGCTCAACACTGGTCTGACCCGAGCAATCTCAACGTTTCGCGCACTCCGCTGACTGCTATTCGTTGCCCCTCGCAAGAGATCGGCGAGATGACGTTCACTGCTCAGCCGGGCGGCGGCGATACCGAAGAACTCAACTCGTTGCGGGCGCATTACATGGCCGTGATGGGGGCGAAAATCGCCTGCCCTGCACCGGCGACGGGATACCCGGGGTCGACCTATGAAACGTCGCCCGCCGCGACGTGCGCCGACGCCGGCGGCGCGGCGCTGAACGGCGTCATGTACCCTGGCAGCGAGACCCGCTTCAAGGATGTCCGCGACGGTTCAACCAACACTTTTTTGATTGGCGAAATCTCTTGGGACGTCGGTCCGCAGCGCGTCTGGCTCGTCGGCTCCGCGTCGAAAACGGCCGTCTACAACTATCAGTACACGGCCAAAAATGTGACGTATCCCCTGAACACCGCCTACCGCGCCGCGAGCGGCCAACCGCCGAGCGGCTATCCCAACAACGATCTGAGTTTCGGCAGTCATCACCATGGCGGAGCTCATTTCGCGATGACGGACGCTTCCGTGCAGTTCATCAGCGAAGGCGTTGACTTGGTCGGCGTCTTGCGGCCTTTGGCAAGCCGCGCGTCCGAGGAAGCCGTCAGTCTCACTAACTAGCGTCGATGCATAGAAATGATTAGAAAGCGGCAGAGCGTTCGCAATTATTTGAGCATTTTCGTGCATGCCGCGGCGCTGGTAAGCATCGGTTGCGGCGCGCAAGGGCCGCAACTCGCGCCCGTGCAGGGACGCGTGTTGCTCGACGGGCAACCGCTGAAAACGGGGCAGATCCTCACGCAACCTCCCGCCGGTCGCGGGGCGAATGGAGCCATTCAGTCGGACGGGTCGTTTCAGCTCAGTTCCGGCCGAGAACCCGGCGCACTGGTGGGCACGCACTCAGTGGCGGTCGTGGCTTACGACGGCGATACTTCCGGAGCTCCGGAGGCCTCCCAAGGCAAGTTGCTCGTGCCGCAACGTTACACTAACGCCGATACGTCAGGTCTGATCATGGAAGTCACGCCAGGCGAGAATACGCCCACCATCGAACTCACCAGCGCCAAGTAACGAGACGCTCGCCGCTCGCTGCAGCGGTCCCGCCCCGGGCGTTTTCCGACTCGGCAGAACGGCGGACTAGCCAAGTGCAAACTCAAAGATACGTTGCAGCGCTGCGGTGCGCCGCCGTCGCCGCTCTCGCCATCGTTCCAAGCCAAATGGAACTGCGCGCCGCTGATGTCACCGTTTTCGGCGTCGTAGCCGGTCGCACGCCAGAAACGATCGGTTACAATTCCGCGCATTTCATGCCAGGAAGCAACGCCGCGGCGTGGTGGAAGTACTCCGGCGTTAATGGAGCTCGCGTCTGGGCGACGCCCTCGATCGTGGAGGGAAACGACGACAATGCTCTCTTCGGCGACGGCGTCGGTTCGCAGCAGCAATTTCTCGACCGCCGGGCCACGCTGCGCAGCGATCCGCTCAACGCAGCCTACGTCAATTGGCCCTACTTTGAAAACCGCTACGCCAACAATCCCACTAGCGGCAACATCATCAACCTGAAGTACGCCTTCGGCGAGTTGCATGATTTAGGCGCTGATCCAGTCGTGGAGATCCATCGCACGAATGCGGCGTATCCTTTCGCCGCGGCCGGCACGCCCGCGGGCTGGGGAAGTCGCTGGGAGCAATGGCAACATTTCTACGCGCAGGCGTTTTACTTAGCGAAGAACTTCGACGTTCGCCGCTATCAGATGTACAACGAGCCGAACCATAGCTCGAACTCAATTTCCCAAGCAGAGTACATCGAGCGGCTGCAACTCGCCTCCGACGCCGTGCAGTCGGCCATCGCCGACGTAAACTCCCTCTACGGAAAGTCGCTGATCGCACAGCTGCAAGGGCCGGTGACCGCAGGCGGCTTGACCCTCTTCAATGCGAACCCCGGCGGCGACGCGCGCGACGATGCGACTGGCTGGGGCGAGATCGTGATGGACAACCTCCACACGAACTTTCTGGGCCAGGTCGATCCGAACTTTCAATTGATTCAGACCTACGCCTACCAGCAGTACAACGCCGCGGGGACGACGTTCGCCACCCAGTTGGCGGGCATCCAGTCGCTCGTCGCTCAGGCGGCGGGCGGAACGCCCATGCGGACGGCGATCACCGAGTTCAACGTCCACACCGCGGCCAATTTCGACGCGATTCCAGAGACGCTGGACAGTCCGTCGAAGTTTTCCCGCCTCGGAGCCATCTTCACCAACCTCGCGAACGAACAGCCGGAGGAGTTGTATGTTTTCAAGTTTGGCCAGACTGCCGACGACAGCGAGAGCGGCGTAAAGAAGAACGGCGTCCACTTCGTCGATAACGGCAACGCCCCGTACAACGTGGGCGGCGTCACCAAAGGAGGCGAGGTCGTTCGGCTGTTCGCGAAGGGATTCGCCGGAGCGCATGAACTGATGCAACTTCCCGCTGCCAGCGGCAGCGGGGCGAGCGATCTGCAACTGGCGGCGGCGCACGATGCGGCGGCGGGCAAGTATTCGTTGCTATCGGCGAACGAGTCTACGGGGACGCGCTCGATCAATCTTAACGTGAATTCCTGGAACGTCGCTCCTGGCGCCGTGGCGGTCGTGGAGGAGGTTAGCGCGACGAGTCAGGGCGAAGTGCGGCAGCTGATCACGGTTCCTGAATCCGGAATCCTCGCCCTGACTCAACCTGCGCAAAGCGTGCTGCTCGTTTCGATCCCGGAGCAGGCGCCCGCCTATCGCGTGACGCTCGCCGCCATCGACGACGCCATGGTCAAGGCGGGAACAAATGCCAACGGCAACTTCGGGACGAGCCCGAACCTTTACGCCAAGAACGAACCGATCAACGCCGCCGCCCGCAATGTGAGCTTCATCAAATTCGATCTCGGCGCCATTCCCATCGACAGCGTCGAGCAAGCGGTGTTGCGTCTCCACGGCGAGAACGACGGGTCGGCCGCGCAAGTCATCGCCCACGTCTACGGCATTGTCGACGACGCCTGGGACGAGTCGACGATCACCTGGAGCAATGCTCCGAATCTCGCTGACACGGCGGGTCCAGTGAACGACATTTCCCATAACTTCATCGAGGGCATCGGCGAATCGGCGACGGTGCTCGGTCATTTGACCGGGACGCATACTTCCCGCGAACTGATGCTCGACGTCACTTCCTTCGTGCGCGAGCACCCCGACCAGAAACTGAGCATTCTCATCGCGCGCGAGGTTCGCTTCGATGGCGAGAACGTCGACGACGATCTCGCGTCGCTTAAGTTGGCGTCCAAGGAGCGCGGCGGCGAGTTCGTCCCGCAATTGCTGCTTTCGCTCAACGCGATGGCGCTACCCGCCGATTTCGACGGCAACGGCTTCGTCGACGGCGACGACCTGACGGCATGGCAGAATGGCTTTGGCACGCTCGACAATGCAGATCGAAGCATGGGGGACGCTAATGCAGACGGCGACGTCGACGGCGGCGACTATCTGATGTGGCAGCAGTCGTACGGAACGTCAGTTGCTCCTACCTCGCCGCCTGTAACTGCCAGCGTACCAGAGCCAAGCTCCCTGGCCGCGCTGGTCGCACTCTCTCCAGCCTTAATGAGGGCCAGGCGCCAACTCATCCACTAAAAAGACTACTAGGCTTCGGTACGAGGCCGACGGCAAGAAATAACCTATTAAACAAGTAGTATTTTGTCGGTTTTTTCGCCACTATCGCTCTCCTAGGCTTACTCGGAGTTGACGAGGCCGCCTCAATCGCGCTAAACGCTCTATCCAGGCCCTAGCCGCTAATCACTTCGGGCTGAACCGCTGCCAGCCGGCGCGAATCGGCTGCGTTTAGCCGCAATAGCAGAGGTCTCAAGCTGCAAGTGGCATAGGCTTTATCTGACTCCCCAACGCAACTTTTCGCCGTCTCGTCGTGACGTGAGGCCTTTCCGTCACCGGCAGTTTGGGGGAATGATCTATGGTCGCCTACCGCAAAGTTCCGCTCGAAGAAATTACTCCGGGGAGCGTTCTGGCTACTTCGTTGGTCGACGGCAAGCGCGAGCCGCTGCTCGAGAAGGGCGCCCAACTCGATGCCGCGCAAATCGCCACGCTGCGCGAGCAGGGGGTCAAGGAAGCGGTCATCGAGTGGCCGACGCTGCGGACCCCGCTGGACGCCGCGATCAATTCGTCGAAGCTCGATGAACAGCGGCTCGAAGCGGCCGACGTGTTAGGCCACAGTAGTTGCAATGGGTGCAGCGGCTGGCACGCCTTTCATCCGCCCTCGCCGAAAGCGAACGCTCAAGCGTGGTACTGCCAGACTTGCGGCGCCGTCGTTTACGCCAAGTTCGATCCCGAACACCTTGCCGACTACAGCGGCATTCGGCTCTTGGAGGCGGAAGATGGTTTGATTGCCAATTTGGGCGAAGCTCCTGACGAGACCGTCGATTCGACGCCGCCGGAACATTTGCAACGCTTGGTGCGGATGCTGACCGCGCGCGAGTTCAAAGGCGTCGAACGGAGACGCTACAAGCGATACGCAGCCGTCGCGCCAGTCGTGGCCGTGCCGCTGGGCGAAGATTTTCGCGTCACAGGCAAGCCGATTCGCATGACCACCACCAACGTTTCGCACGACGGCATCGGGTTGATTCACACGCAGTACTTGCGGGCCCCGTTCTATGCGCTCGACTTCACCATCGCCGGGCTCGAACTTCGCCAGGCGATCGTCAAACTGCTCCGCGTTCGAGGGCTCGGCCCCGTGTACGAATCGGGCGGTCGCTTCGTCCGCGGGCTGAGTCGGAAGAGCTAATGCAGCCCCCGGCTCCGCCGGGGGGTCGGTCACCATGCCGGTAGGCGTCGTCCCGCGTAACGCTACCCCCCCGGCGGAGCCGGGGGCTGCAATCACCCTAACCGAGCGCACGGCTCTGCCGTCGAAACTCCGCAGCCAGCAGATCAATAAGAAAGTCGCGGCGCTCCTTGGGCGGCGGGGGACCGCAGCCCATTCTCGTCGCCATCGCGGTGGTGATCTTCTCAGCGACGGCGTCGCGCATCGGCTCGGCAAGGCCATGCCACCGCTCGAGCAGTTGCTCAACGGCTTCGTAATCTTCCGGCCGGCACTTCTTCAGCATCGTCACGTCAAAGCGAAAACGGCTTTCGGCCGCCGGGTGCTTGGCGAGCGTTTCGCGCAGCGGGCTGATCTCGGCCGCGTCCTCCGCCACCACGAGCGTACGAGCCGCCATATCGCCGAATCGCTGCTGCCGCGCGGAAACGACGGGAACGATCCAGAGAAACGGAATCTGGTCGACCACGCGAAAGATCGTCCGAATGAGCACCCCCATCGGGTCGAGAGCGAAGCCGTCGGCCTTCACGACGCGGATGTTCATCTGCCGCTTGCCGATCGTTTGGCCGCGCATCAATAGTTCGCTCAGGCCGAAATAGAAGAAACTGCCGAGCGACCAGATAAAGATGCTGATGCCGAACATCACGAGTTGCACCTGCCGGGCGTTCTGCATCGGGTCTTTCGGATCGAGGTCGTCGAACAGCCCACCCAAGGACAGGCCCAGCGCCGCCCCGGCGATCATTGCGGCGAAGAAAAAGACGATGCAAAACACGCTGAGGATCAACTGGTCGACGAACCAGGCGACGAACCGCGTCCCAACGCCCGCCGTGCGGTAAGAGACGTGAATGTTTTCAGGCGTTTCGAAGGCGACGCTGTTATTCATGGTATGAAGCGGGTGAGCTGAAAGTTAAAAGATTAACCTCCAAGGACGCCAAGAGCGCCAAGGGAAGAAGTGGAACCGCCGATGAACGCGAATAAACGCAAATTAGATAGCAACTCGTAGATTCCCAAATTCTTCCCGCATTTGAGTTTATCTGCGTTCATCGGCGGTTCCACGATTGTTGTATTTCCTTGGCGCTCTTGGCGTCCTTGGCGGTTCAATTAATTCAATTAAAACAACTTGGCAGTTCGCCTGTGGTATGATGGTCGCCGCGTGAAGGACGGCGGTCGAGGCGTTCATCGCGATGCGATATTCAATCAACTGTTTGAAGTCGCCGAGCAGTCGCTCGGGGCCAGCGAAATATGAGTCATTTCTTCAGTCGCAACAAGCCGATTTGGGACGAACTCGATCAACTGGTCCAGCGCGCCCGGCGTTCGCCGAAAAGCCTGACGCCCGAAGAACTCTCGCGGCTCGATCTGCTCTATCGGCGGACGACGATTCATCTCGCGCAGGTTTCGACCCGCAGCACCGATCGGCAGTTGCAGCAATATCTTAACAATCTCGCCTCGGCGGCCCACAGCGTCATTTATTTGCCGCCAAGGCAGTCGATGTTCCAAGGGGCGTGGCAATTCGCCAACGAAGGCTTCGCCCGGCTGATCGTGCGGAACTGGCGTTACCATCTCGCGTCGGCTCTGTTGCTGATCGCCGGGGCGCTGCTCGCCTTCTTTGCTTCGCTCAGCGACCCGGTCGCGGCGTACGCTCTGATGCCGAACGGCGATCCACGGCAGCCGGGCGCCAGCCGTGACCAACTGCTCGAAATACTGCGCAGCGGGCGCGAGCAAGGGAGCGGCGAGAAGTTCTTCTTCGCGTCGTTCCTGTTCACCCACAATCTCAAGGTTGGCATTCTCGCCCTGGGTCTCGGCGTTCTGGCGGCCGTGCCGACCGTATTCCTGATGATCTTCAACGGGATGATCATGGGCTCGTTCGTCGTGATTCACTATCGCGCCGGAATCACCACCGAAATGTGGGCGTGGATTCTGCCGCACGGCGTGACCGAAATCGGCGCGATCATTCTCTGCGGGGGCGTAGGGCTGCGACTCGGGCAGGCGGTGATCAGCCCGGGGCTGTTGTCGCGAACCGAAAGCCTGCGGCGCGCCGGCATCGAAGCAGGCGCCATGGCGATCGGCGTCGCCGGCATGCTCGTCGCGGCGGCGGTGATCGAGAGTTACTTGCGGCAGAGTCATCTCTCGACGAACGCACGTTTGGCGTTTGCGGCGGCGAGCGCAGCGTTCTGGGTGCTGTACCTCGCTCACGGGGCGATCCGCGAGCGTCGGAGTCGGCAGCGCGAGGCGCTGCTGGCGGCAACGCCGGCGAATAATGATCTCCTCTTTGTGGCGAGCGCCGCCGCAGCGCGCTAAGCCGCGCGAGCCTTCTTCAGCCCCCGGCTCCGCCGGGGGGTTGCGCACCGCATGACGACGCATACCGGTATGGTGACCGACCCCCCGGCGGAGCCGGGGGCTGCAATGAGCGGCTACAGCAAATCTTGCGACCGCAAATCAATAAACTGATTAATCAGCGGAATGGTCAGTTCGCTCGGCCTCACGTCGAGAACATGAACGCCCGCGCGGCGGATGGAGTGAAGCGCCCGTTGCCGTTGGCGCAGCAGCCGAAACGCCACGCCTTTGCGCGCGGCGGCGAGCATCGTCGTCACCTCCCCCTGAATCGACTGCGTCAACAGCGGCGTCTGCAGCGCGGCGAGCAGCACGACGTGGCGTTGGGCGAGCCGGCTCAGCGACGAGCGCATCCGCTCCGACGTTTCGACGTCGACCAGATCGGAAATGATGACAATCAACGACCGCCGCGGTTGCCGCAATTGCAGGTCGGCGAACATCGCGCCGAAGTCCGACTCCCGCATCTTCGAGTCGAGAGCGTACACCTGCTCGGCCAACGGCCCGATCGAACTCGCGCCCGCGACCGGCGCCAGATATCCGCGCACCGCGTCGTCGAACACTGCGATCCCGCAGCGGTCTCCGGTCTGCAGCGCAACGCGAGCCAGCATTAGCGCGGCGTCGACCGCGCAATCGAGCTTCGTGCCGTTGCCGACCGAGGCGCCCATCAACCGGCCGCAGTCGACGGCGATCATGACGTCGCGGTGGCGCTCGACCTGATAGCGGCGGATCACCGGCCGGCGGATGCGGGCGGTCGTGCGCCAGTCGATCCGCCGCGGATCGTCGCCGGGGCGGTACTCGGCGAGCGATTCGAACTCGCTCCCGGCGCCATGGCTGCGGGCCTTCGTCAGTTTGTCGAGCTGCAAGAGCCGGGCGCGCTGATCTTGGCTGAGCGTTTCGCGCGAGGCGTAGGTTTCGGGGAGAACTTTGACGACGCCCGTGGAGTCGAACTGCCGCTGCATCTCCAGCAAGCCGAGCGGCCCCACGACGCGCGCCCACGCCGGCCCGAACCGATGCCGGCCCCGAATCGGAATCGTCAGCCGCGCAATCACCTGCTCGCGATCGCCGGCATCGAGACGCAGCGGCGTGAACTCAGGCCCCTCCAGCGCCGCGGGCGGCACCACGTCGCGAAGCATCGCGCTGACGGCGCGCTTCCCTTCGTTGTGCAGCGTCAACTCCGACAGCAGCGGCAAGCCGCGCGCCGCGTTCACCGGCAAGCGTCGTGAGACGCGCAGCCCCTCGACCATCGGACGCAGCGCGCGAAAGTCGGCGATCGCAGCGGCGATCAACCCCAGCCAGGCGGCGACCATCACCCACAGCATCGGCGGCCAAACGAACGCCACCGGCGCGAGCGCTCCCGCCGCGGCGACGCCCCACAACAGCCGTGGCGCGGGACGCACGCTCACCGGGGAACCTCGACCGCTTCGAGCAGATTAGCCAGCACCTCGTTGGTGGTCGCTCCTTCCAGTTCCGCCGAGGGACTGAGCACCACGCGATGCCGCATCGCGGGGAGAAGCGCATGCTTGACGTCGTCTGGCGTCACATAGTCGCGACCGGCAAAGCGAGCGAGACTCTTGGCCCCCATCAGCAACATCAATCCCGAGCGGGGGCTGGCGCCGACCGCCAGCGAATCATCCTCGCGCGTCGCCCGCAGCAGGCGGCAGACGTAGTCGACCACCTCGTCGCGGACATGCGTTTGGCGAATCTCCTGTCGGGCGGCGATGATGTCGGCCTGGTTCAGCACAGGCTGCACATTCATCCGCGCCGGGTCGGAGCGACCGCCGGTGGCGTGATGTTCGCTCAACACGCGATGCTCTTCGCCTTGGGCCGGATAGTCGACGATCACCTTGAACATGAACCGGTCGAGTTGCGCCAGCGGCAGCGGGTAGGTTCCCTCTTGTTCGATCGGATTCTGGGTGGCGAACGTCACGAACGGGTCGGGCAACGTGTGAGTGACGCCGTCGTAGGTGACGCTTTGCTCCTGCATCGCTTCCAGCAGCGCCGCCTGTGTGCGGGCCGAAGCGCGATTGATCTCGTCGGCCAAGAGAAAGTTGGTAAAGACGGGCCCGGGACGAAATTCGAAGTCGCGCGCCTCCTCGCGATAAATCGACGAGCCGGTGATGTCGTTCGGCAGCAGGTCGGGCGTCATCTGCACGCGCCGATACTGCAGGTTGAGCGACGCCGCAATCGTGCGGACGAGCAGCGTCTTGGCCACGCCCGGAGGGCCTTCAAGCAAGACGTGACCGCTGCTGAACAGCGCGGCGAGCGCTAACTCGATCGTGTCGTCCTGGCCGAACACCACTTTGGCGATTTCATCGCGGATCGCGCGATATTTCAATTCGAGAGACAATCGTTCACCTTTCGGAGGGCTGCGAGAATCGTCACTTCTTTGGCGTCGGGCGTCGACAGCACATCGTCGGCGTTTTTGACGGCCGCCTCCAGCCGGGCGGCGCGCTGCGGGTCGCGGCGGGCGACCGCGGCGGCAATCCGATCAACGTCGTCCATATCGGGCGGCAGGCCGGCGCCGTCGGCCATCGACCATAACGCGCCGCTGCGGACTTCCGCCAGGACAAGCCGACTGCTGCCGCGACCGCGGAGCAAGAATCGAGACATGGCGTCGAGATATTCGCCGATCGAACGACGCGAAACGGGACGGTCATCGAGCGGCGGACCGAGAAACAGCGCGGAACGCCAAATCCACACGCCTAAAAGCGCCACGATCGCCAGCGCCAGGGCGGCGTAGCCCGGCTGAGTCAGCAGCCAGAGGGCGTTGCCGCGAATCGTCAGCCCGTGATAGAACTCGTCGACGAGGACGCGCGATTGGCCAAGGGTCATCAGTTGCATCGTGAGCGGGCTGTTGTCCGCTTCGCCGAGCAGCCAGTTCGACGCGACGGCCGGCGCCGCCATGACGGCGACTTCACCCGCGCCGACCGGAAAGATCGCCGCGAGCGTTTGCTCCTCGCCTTTCACGTCGGCGAAGGTGATGCGTCCAGTCGGTTGCGGCGCGTCGTAGGTGATCGTCCAAGTTTCCTCCTCGGGCAGACAGACCGACTTGATCCCTGTCCACTCGCGGCAATCGCCTAGGAGTTTCACCGGCACATAGCGAACTTTGGTCGAGGCTTCTTTGAGCCAACGTGTGGCGAGCTTGCGCCAAGGACGCCCGGCCGCAGCGTCGACGAGGTCGACGACGTTCCCCTCCGGCATGACGTTGGTCTTCAGGAAGAAGACTTCAGGAAGGCCAAGTTCGGTCAGGACGTCTTTGGGTTCTTTGACGATCGACGCCCGCGCGTCGGCGAACAGACTTTTGTCGTCGCCCTGTACCGTCACGGTAAGCCGGCCCCCGCTTTTTACCCACTCGGCGAGTCGAGCAATGTGGGCGGGCTCCGTTTGCACAATCGCGTCGAGCGGCGCCCACAGGACGAACGTGGCGTCGAGATCGGCGGCGGCAACGCTCGGAATCAGTTGTCGTTCGACCGGAACGCCAAGCGCCAACAACGTATCGTGGGCGCCGCGAAAACCGCTGGCGCGCACCCCCATCGAGTCGGCGCCCCAGCCGTCGTCGCCCGGCGTGTTGGCGAACAGCATCCACAGCCCGCTGCCGAGCGAGAGAACCACGAGCACCACGACGGCGGAGATCACATTGCGGGCGCTAAGCATGGCCGTGCGCCTCGCCTGGGCCGCGAAGCAGCTGGTACGCCTCACGGCAGCGACGATACTCCCCCTCGCCGCACGGCTGCCGACCATACCAGCCGGCGTCGATCGTTTCGACGAAGAGTCGCATCGCCTCGATCAGTCGCGCGTCGCGCAACCGCGATAGAATCTCGCGATTGGTAATGCCAGGACGGAGTCGCTTTTGTTCGCGCTGCTGCAAGCCGACCAAAACCGCGCGGAAGAGGCAGCGCACGGCGCCGATGTAATCCCGGTCGGCCGCCGCTTCGTCCGCCAGCTTCTCAAAGTCCGCCGGCTGAAGCTCGTTGCCGCGCGCCACGTCGACCAGCGACGTCTTTCGCGCTGGCGGCCGCAACACGCTGAACACGGTGTAAAAGATATGCCCCAGCAGGGCGATGAGCAGTAGGAACAAGGCGATGACGATAAGCCAGCGCAGCGGATCGGGCAACCCCTCCATCGAGTTGAAGAGCCAGGCGAATGGTCTGAGAATCTGCTTGATCAGCCACTCGAAAAACTGTAGCAGTTGCTCGGCGCCGGGGGGTGCCGTTTCGACTTGGAACTCGGGACGTTCCAATACCAACCGCGCCGTGTCGCGGATTTCATCGGCGGGAGGGAAGGAGGAGTTCACTGTGATGACGCAGAAACTAATCTGGGAAGGGCGAGCTCCCGTTAAACAACGGCTTAGGTAGCCTAGAACCGCACCGTCGCCGTTATTCGGCTTCCACCGCCGCGGTCATTTGCAACAGATCGAAGTCTTCAGTTTTACAGCGACACGAGAAGTAGAAAACGGTTGAGGCCGCCGTCATCAGCATCATCATAATAGTCTGCACGAACACCTGAATTGAATAGGCAAGATGAAGTTGCGGAATCACGGAGCTGGCGAGGGTGACCGTGATGGAAATAACGCTCAGAAGTAAGCCGAGCACAAAACCGACGCCCATGCTGCCTTTGACCAGTTCTTTGCTGCGAGCCATTGACGGCCCGACTCCAAGCCCCTCGACCATGATCCCTTGTCCGTAAAACAGGAACCAAATGCCAAAGAGGATGCCCGGGACAAGGCATAGTACCATTCCCACCCCAACAAGAAGCGCGTACAAGAGATTTCCGCCTATCAGAGACAATGATCGCCGCAGAGCGTGGCGCCAAGCCGTCCCGACGCTTATTGTCTCACCCAGGTAGGCGCCGGCGATGCTCCGCACCATCGCACCGTATGTCAAAGGCGTCGACACAAAACCAATGACCATCGTCAACGGAATAAAGACATGCGCATTTGACAAGAATGCTTCTTGATAGAGCGTACGCTCATCCATGCCGGCGAACATTCCCGGAGGCTTCGGCAGCAATTCCGCCATGAGAATGCCGTTGAGCAATCCGAGGGGTATATACAAGACCGCTGCGATTGAAACTAACAGAACAAAATTGTCCTTCACGACGGCGATCGTTTGATCCAAGAGGCCGCCAATGCTCAACGATTTAATTTCGTAGCCCGTCATGCGTTTATTCGTAGGGGCGAGCGGACAGGTGACGGCAAATTGCCGGTCGTTTTACTGGCCGAAGCGTCGACAACAGCTTAGACGGGGCGATAGGCTAAAGCAACAGAACTACGACATCGTCCGAGTGAACGACGACGTCGAGTGATTTGAACCGCCAAGGACGCCAAGAGCGCCAAGGAAGAAGGAGGAAGCAGCCCGCGAATCACGCTAATTGGCGCGAATGAAATTCACTTGACGATGGCTTCATTCGCGCTGATTCGCGTGATTCGCGGGTAAATCCCTACACGCCATGCGCCGCCTCACCGCCATCTTGAATCCTCAAGCGGACCGCGGCCGCACCGCGCTGCTGGCCGACTCGTTGCGACAAGCGCTCGCCGGACGCGTGGAGTTGCAACTCCTGAAAACAACGCGACGCGGCGAAGCGGTGGAACTGGCCGCACAAGCGGCCCGCGACGGTTGCGACGGCGTCGTCGCGATCGGCGGCGACGGGACGGTGCACGAAGTCGCCAACGGGTTGCTCGCCCTGCCGGCTGAGCAGCGGCCGCCGCTGGGGATCATTCCCGCCGGCTCGGGGAACGACTTCGCGTTCGCGCTCGGCATTGATAAGGATTTCGAGCGCAACGCCAAGTTGCTCGCACACGGCGCCACGCGAGCCGTCGACGCCGCCCTGGTGGAGACGGGGACTTGCCGCCGGCGATATTCAATTAACAACCTAGGCGCGCTGCTCGAAGGACAGATCAACCTTGCGAGTCACGAACTGCAATGGCCGCGCGGTTCAGGATTGTACCTCCGCGCCGTGCTGCAGACGCTGTGGCGTCGGCCGCCGTTGGCGAAGCTGCAGCTGACCGTCGACGGCGTCGAACGGATGCGCGAGTCGGCGATTCTGTCGATCAGCAACGGTTGCCGCTCCGGCGGGCGGTTCTATTTGACGCCGAGCGCGCAGATCGACGACGGCCGCTTCGACTACTTGATCGCCCCGCCGGCGTCGCGACTGCGGCTCGTGTGGGAAATCTACAAATCGCTGCGCCGCGACCGAACGCAGGATGGCTGGATCGAGCAGGGAGAGTTCGCGACGATGACGGTCCGCAGCGACATTCCGCTCGCCGCCCACGTCGACGGCGAGCCATGGCTGCGGCCGGAAGAGGGTGAGCACGAGTTGCAGGTCAACGTGCTGCCGGGCGTGCTGCAGGTAGTCGCCAACGTCAATGCCGACTAGGCGTCAGCCGCCGGGGGTGGCCAAAAGTCGTTACCCACATGGGCCGCTCATTGTGCTATGGTGCGCTTACTTGGCGAGGTTGCGCGCCCGCCAGTCGGCGCTTTCAGCCCCTGGCTCCGCCAGGGGGTCGGCAACCACGCCGTTTGGCGGCGCCCTGCGGAGCGCTACCCCCCGGCGGAGCCGAGGGCTGCAAAGGCGACGGCCGTCGCGACAGAATGATACGTGTCGCCTCTCTGTCGCGACACGAAACCACGCAACCCGTAGCCAGGCATCGCCTTACGATTGATGTCGCCGAAACGGTGCTTCGCGACACATAGCGTCAACGATGAAACGTCAATTGGAGGAGTTCAAGGTTATCGCCTGATTTGTCGTCGCGACAAAAATGTAAACCGCAGCAACGCAACAACTTACGAATTGTGTCGCGAAAACGCGATCAGGCGACAAAATGTCCCGCCGCGACAGAAAGGAGGACGCGAGAGGAGCTAGTTGCGAACGACTCGCTTTCGATTGACCGCCTGGAAAGTTGCCGCCAAGCCGAGGATCGCCAGGAGCAAGCTGCCTGGTTCGGGAACGGCCGCCGAATTCGGGATAGCGCCGGCGCTCGCCTGGGCGACTCGTTGCCACGCCAAATAGTCGGCGCCGTCAACGTCGCCGTCGCGATCATTGTCGCCGTCGCGGAACGACGCCCCGCTCGCCGTGCCGAAGCCCGTTTTCCAGACGGCCAGATCGTCGCCGTCGACCATGCCGTCGAGATTAAAGTCGCCGTCGGCGCCGCTCCGCAACACGATCGTTGAGACGCTGTATGCCGGCATCGTGTAGAGGAAGGCGTTGACGAGTTCGATTGGGATATCGGCCACGCGCTGCGGCGTCGAACTGGCGGAGGTGAGTTGGTAGACCTCGGCGAGATCGAACCGCAGGTCGTGCGTCACCTCGAGCGCCGTCGACTTGGCCGACGAGGTGCGGTTGATCGCGACAAGGACCATGCGGTTCGGATCTTCCGAATCGAGGCTCGCGTAAACGGCCGACTGGCTGATGGAAGTCGTAGCAGCGTTGATCGACTCGTCGCCGAACCGACCGCCAGCGCCGTCGTAGTTGAGATACATTTTGAACGCGCCGGAGGCAAACTGCGAGTTGGCGTCGCCGTGCAGGCTCCAAAGCGTCGCGGCGAAGACGTCCTGCTTGCCGAAGACGCCCAAGGCGTCGGCCTGAGCGATGCCGCCGGAGATGTGGTTCGTACCGCCGTAGTTGTATTCGGTAATGGCGATCTTCGTGCCTGGCTTGAAGTCGTCGATGTCGCGCTGCACGCGCGGCAAGAGCTTCACCGGGCCTGGCTGGTTATTAACGCGCGTACCCCATTCGCTGATCCAACTTGTCTCGACGTAGGTCGGATCCCAGAGCGATCGTGGAGCCTGCACTCGCGCGGCAACGACGGCGGCGGAGTTGTTGTTTTCGGTGATGCGAACGCCGCCCCCTTGAGCTTCGGGATACCAATGAAGATCGAGGACGTCCATCAACTTGCGACCCTGCGCTGCTTCGGCAGTAGCGACTTGCTGCAGCAAATACTCATAGAAGTGCAACTCGCCCGGTTCGTCGCCGCCGGGGTGCGAAGGAGAGGTCACCTTGTCGGGCGCATCCTGGAGCGTCGTAAAGTCGTTCCATCCATAGCCCACACCGCCGAAGACCATCGCGTTGGGGTTCACGTCCTTGATAGCGCCAGCGTTGGCGATCGTCTTGTCGCGGAGTTCTTGAAAAGTCGGCGCGTAGGGATGAAGCGCTCCATGCGTGCGTCCCTCCGGGCTGGGGTTGGTTTGGAACTGAACGCCTGGTTGCCAGTTCGCGGGAAGCGGCTCGCCCCACAGGCCCGGCTCGTTGTCGAGACTGTAGAACACCGGCGTCGACGGGTCGCGCGTCTCCTCAACCCAATTGACGAACTCATCGGTGAAGACGTAACCGTCGGTCTTGTTCGGCGTCAACGAGAGGGACGAGCCGGGATACTTGGTCTCCTTATTCGGCACGATTTCCTTAAAGCGCGAATGATCGAGCGCCTGCGCGCGCGTGATCGGTCCGTTCGTGTCGCCGGCGACGTAGCCAGAGATCGGAACGGTAACGATCAAGGCGCGGTCGTTGGCTGCGGCCGAGTTGAGCGAGCCGAGCGCTGCATAACCGGGCGGGTCTGTCCCCTTCCCCATGTGCGTGTCGTTCTGGTAGTACCAATCGCGCCCGGCGTTCGAGGCGTTCGTTTCCCAGTTGTAGCCAGTCCACCGATTGCCGCCGAGGCGATCGAGCGTCACCGGATTGGTGAGCGACGAACCGGCGAAGAAGTTCATGCCGTAAATGTAAGGCGAGATCGCGCGAGCGGGCGTCGCGAGCGAGTTCACCGTGAGCCGCACGTCGGCGGCGCCTGGGTTGTCGGGGGTGATCGCACGGGCGCGACTTGCGGCAAGCACACACGCGAGGGCGATGACAGGCGCGGCGTGGCGCACGATGTTCAAGCAATGAAGCGCGCGGAGAACCATGATGCCTCGATTGTATCTGTATCCGACAGCGCCGCCTCGGAAATTTTTGCTAGCGTTTCAGGCTTAGCTGGCAGAGTATCGGACGTTACAGACTCAGAACTCATTGCGGTTGAAGAGTCCGCCGTCACTGGAGCACATAATTTTTTCCCAGGCGCCGAAATCGGCAAAGCCATTGGTCGCATACGCGATATTTTCACCGGCGCCGTGATGCGTCTCGATGTTCTCCGTAATGAACGACACGCTGCCGTCGGCGAAGGCGATGTTGATGCCGCCGACGTGCTGGCTGCGCGGGGCGGCTTGAAAGCTAGTGCTGCCGCCGCTGCTAACGCCCATGCAGTTTTGCAGCAGCGTGCTCTCGCCCGCTTCAGCGACGGCCCGGTTCGAGCCGAGGATATTGTCGGCGCCGCTGATGCACGAGTTAGGACCGATGCAGTCGTCGGTGGAGTGGCCCCAGACGCTGCTCGCCCCCGCCATGCCCATCGCCCAGATGCCGCGGCGATCGCCGGGGCTCAGGCCCGCGCGCAGCTCGGTCAAGAGAACGGTATTGGAAGTTCCGTCAGCGATCTGCTTGATCGAGAGCGCCGTGTTCCCTCCCATCACGCCCCGCGTCCACGAGAGGTCGCCCCACGAAGAAGAGCCGAACCAGATCCAGGCAGGTTCCGTCTGAGTGGGAGAGAACGCCAGGTTGCCGTCTTTGCAGTGCGAGAGCGAACTATTCGCTCCGTAGTTGCCGCGCGCCCAGTTATCGCCGCCCAGGGCCGCCACGGCGCTGAAGGGCTGCGAATTGAAAGCGCCGTCAGTGGGGCACAACATCGTGGGAATCGTCGTGCCGCGAGGCTCGCGATTCACGTCGGCGGAAATGTATTCTTTGAAGTTAAAACTCGAATAAAGCGTCTGCCTTTCTATATACGGCAGGATCATGATCGCCCAATTGGGCCCATGATAGGGATTGCCGTCAACACCGCTCATCCCGCCAGAGGTGGGCGTGTTGCCGCGGGCTTTCAGGGCCGCTTCGGAATAAGTGAGCGCCGGCGGGAACGTTTTCTTCGCATCGTGATAGGTGATGCAAGCGAGCGCCGATTGCCTGATGTTGTTGGTGCACTGGGACCGCCGGGCCGCCTCGCGCGCAGCTTGGACGGCAGGAAGCAGCAGCGCCACGAGTACGCCGATAATGGCGATGACCACGAGCAGCTCAACAAGCGTAAAGCCCTGTGGCGATTTGCAAACGCGTGACTTCTTTATCAGACGACGGCAACGTCGCGAGGGGTTTGTATGGTTCATACTGATGCCTGAATGATGTAGCCCTCGTCCCTGGCAATCAGGAAGGCGCGTTAAGGTTGGAGTAAGTTAGAGTGAGCAGCATCGGTACGTCATGCGCCGCTTGCCGGTTTCTTAATCTTGATCTCCAACGGAAGGTTCTCCGTATCGACTTCAATGGGAGTCGTGTCAGGACGTTGGTACTCCTTCGGGACGACGTTGGCCGCCTTGCCATCTTCGGCGTACGCGACGACCAACACTTTGTGCTTGCCCGCCACGAGGCCGTCGGCATGCTTGTGCGTCGTTGCGTATTCGAAGGTGCCGTCGCCGACGTTCACCAACGCAAATCCTTTGCGTGGATGTGTCTTCGCGTCGATGGGAGCGGCCTCCGGATCGAACTTGAGCATGATCGACCCGGCCGGGATCAGCGATCCGTCGTCGTACGTCACCTTGCCGGAGACGTCGACCAAGTCGTACGGATTGCCGCCGGAACATCCGACGGCGCTCACCACGGCCATGCAGAACCATGCCATGTTGCGCATCCGTTGATGGCGGGCCGCTCCCTGGCGTTTGACAGCCTTCGACCTCATCTCACGAATCTCCTTGCGTCGATTTGCGATCTTAGCGCCGACGCCGGCATCCTGCCGCCGTCAGGATCACGGCGATGAGGCCACTCGCAGCAGCCGTCGGCTCTGGAATCGCCGCGACGACGGGCGGGTTCTTTTTGAACATGATGTTGTCGATGGTCGAGACGACCGCACCGCCGAATTCGCCTTTCCATGCCTCCAAGTCGACGCCATCCACAATGGCGTCGAAATTCGTATCGCCCTGTTCCGGGCCGGCTTCCATATTGCCAAAATTGCGCTGCCAGATCAGGAAGTCTTGCCCATCCACGAACGTATCAAAGTTGAAGTCCGCGGTCGGCGTATTGTTGCCCCCTTGAAATCCGATAAACAATTCGAAGTAAGTTTTTGTTTCTGCGGGAGCATTGAGCCAAGCCTGCGCCTTCTCCTTCCAGTTTTGCGATCCTGTTGCATTTCGATTCCCGTCGAGAAGGTCAATGACGATATGCGTGGACGGCGCTTCCTCGCTGGGAACTGGTAGCCCGAACTCTTCTGTTTGCTGCCAGCCGACATGTTCATTGTTTCCATTCAAGACGACGAACACTTGACGCCAAGCCTGCCCATAGGCGCCGATGGCGTCCATCTCCAGCGTGTCGCTGGTCGTAATGAGCTGCGCTAACGCGTCGCCGCCGACCAGTTTGAGGCCTACCTGCCAGTTGGTGTTGTGTCTCACCTTGAGCGCCCCGGTTCCTTCGGACAATTGTGGAACAAACTGGGTCCCCCAGGTCGGTTCAGAGACGACCCAGTCCACTCCCAGTGAACTGCTTAGGTTGTTGTCGAAACTGGAGAGGAGCGTATCGGCCGTTGCACGAGCAGCATGTCCCATCATGCAAGCGATAGCCAGTGCGGTGCATCCTGCCAGACGCCGCCCCGTGAGAAGAGAATTGCGTTTCATTTCCACGCCCTTTGAAATCGAAAAGTGTAAGTGGCTTGTTGCAAACTGCGGTGCTGCCCGTCGTACTTTTTGCCGAGGCTCAACTCGCCGCGACCTTTGTCATCAGAGTTGTTCGATAAAGTTCAATCGCTAGCGCCGTGCCGGCGTCAGTGAATTGAAAATGACGAGAATCGTTGAAGAGTTTTGCGTGCTCCCCCCGCCACGCGGCCGGCCTGCCCCACTGCCCCCCAAGGCGGAGGGCAGGCCGGTATACGCGTCGCAGGAGCGCTGACGCAGCGGGCATGACGCCCGCGACGCCAACGTCGTTCTGCTTACGATCGACGACGACGCAGGGCCGCGACGCCAATCAATCCTCCGACCGCCAGCGCCGCCGTAGCCGGCTCGGGCACGGCTGCGAAGCGAATGTTGTCGATGGTGGTCGTAATTTGCGACGCTCCCCCGACGTCGCCGCCTTGGAAAATCAGGTAGACCTGCCACCACGATTGATCTCCGCTCGCGGCGCCTGCCTTAAGTCCCAAGGCCGCGAGGTCGAACGATACTGGCGTCGTCGCTCCCGCTGGCAGATTGTACGCATCGGATTGAGTCCAGCCCTTTCCGGCGCCTTGCATCACAATGAACAGTTGCCGCCATTCGGCCGTCTCTGGCACGGTGGCGTCGAGTAGGAACTTGTCGCTGGTTGCCACGAGGGGCGCCACGGCGCCGCCGTCGAGCGTAAAATCCTGCGTCCAACCCGTGCCATGCGTCAGCTGAATAGCCGTGGCTCCTTGCGTCGCCCCTGCGGCGACATAGCTTTTGGTCAAGTTGGAAGCCCAATTCAATCCAACGCTCGTCGACAAGTCGCCTTCGAAGCCCGAAAGCAAGGTGTCGCCTTTCGCGGGCAGAGCGAGGCACGCTGCTGCGACGAACGCGGCGGCGCAAGCCTGCGCCAGGAATTTGCATCGATGCATCATTAGTCGCCTTTCATGAGAAGTGGAGGAGTTGATCTTGCCGCCGTTGCAAAGTCGTTCGATAAGTAGCGTAAGAGGGCGGCTGATCCGTAGAAAAGAGTCGTCGATCAAGATTGTGACATAGGCATCGCTCCGCTTTTAACGGAGCCAGGAGTTGAGTCGGTCAGGCGTCGCGCGGAGGCGCGGCGGTGGAATTGCGGACAATAAGTTGCGTCTTCACCTGCAACGACGTCGGCGCCGGCGTTCCCTTCGGTTTCTCGCCAGTGAGATTGCGAATGATCATTTCAGCGCCCAGAGTGCCGATCCGATTGGCGTCGAAGCCAACCGTCGTTAACGGGGGCGTCATGTACTTCGTGGCGAACTTGTCGTTAAAGCCGATCAGGCTCAAATCATTGGGAATCTTGAGTCCGTATTGCCACATGGCGTGGCCGATCAGCGTCGACTCCAAGTCGCTGTAACAGATCAGTCCCGTCGGACGAGCGCCGCCGCCACGGGTGAGGACGGCGATCATTTCATCCTCGGGGCAATGCCAGAAGTGAGGCTCAAGCCCCTCCTCGGTCATCGCCATCTCGAAGCCTTGAAACCGCTCCTGGATACTGCAGTGCGGCTTCACCGTGCTGTGGACGTAGAGGCCGATGCGGCGATGGCCGAGCGCAATCAGGTGCCGCGCCGCCGAGTAAGAGCCGGTGACGTCGTCGACGACGATGTGCGGCATTTCAGGATCGGAGTTATCGCCCAGCATCACGCAGGGGAGGGCGGCGGCGCGGATGCCGTTGCGGACCGGATCGGGCAGCGGCTGAAACGTCACGCAGCCGTCGACGTGGCCGCCGAGCAGTAACTCCTCCCAGTCGCCGCCGGCGTCGACGGGGACGAGGAGCAGATGGTGATCGTGCTTCCGCAGTTCGCGGACGAGGCCCTGCAGCACCTTGTCGTTGACGCCTTCGAACACCCAGGCGTCGTCTGTATAGAGGAGACCGACTCCTTTGGTTCGCTGTTCGGAGAACGCGCGGGCTCGTAGATTGGGACGGTAACCGAGATTGTCGGCAATCTGGCGGATGCGGGCTGCACGCTCAGCGCTATCTTTACGATCGCCCTTCGTATCGCCGCGCAAGACGCGGGCGACGGTTGAGCTGGAGACGCCAGCTTCACGGGCAATGTCGTAAATCGTTGCGGGGGGCATAACGAGCCTGGAAAGGGATTCTGTGTGGGCGGTCAGTTAGCGAATTTGGTCGCAACCAACTGCCACCGGTCGCATAATGCTCACCGGTCACACTGAATATAGCTTAAAAAGCGAATGAAGAGTCGAAGAGAAGAAGTGCCACCGATGGCAATTTAATAGGACATGCCACCGGTGTCAACTAGTTTTTCGCTTTGTTTTTGATAGGTCTGCGAGTAGGGAATCCCGGCGCCGCAAATGGTCGCCCCACAGGATGATTCCGAGCTTCGCCAGTCACTGGCGGGCAGGCCAGAGATGGCACGCGGAGATCATTTGCCGCATGGTTCAAGCTGCGACGCTAGGGCGTAGATGAGGGCGCCGTTCCAGTTGATGGCGATTTCATTGGTCCGATAGTCTTCCATCCGATCGGTCCAATCGGTTGCTTTGGGGTTGGCGCCTCCTACCAAATAACCGGGCCAAGGCGCCTCGACGGCGTCGCCTTCCGACTGGCGGTCATGAGGGTGGAGCGGCGGTCGTTCTCCCACGCCAGTAATAAATGAGCGGCCGAAGTGATTGCGTCCCAGCAAGTGGTTCAAGCCGTCGAGCGTGGCGTTGCAATAGACCTCGTCGCCGGTAATACGATAGGCCGCTTGCAGCACGATCGCCTGGCGGGCCACCGTGCCGTTACAGCCCCAGTAGTACTTTTGCCCCAACGGTCGGGCGTATCCGTGCGCCTGAGATGCAGCCACGATTTCGTCGGCGGCGGCGATGAGATTTTTGCGGACCCGCGCAACCAACTCGGCATTGCGGCCCTCGCGCTCTGAGAAGAGATAGGTCAGCAGGCCCAAGGTCTTGAGATTCGACCAATCCCAATCAACGTCGACGTTCGCGGTGGCTTCGATCCGTTTCTCCAGATCGATCAACACCGCAGGATCGCCGGTTGTTTCCCAAAATTCCGCCGCTGCCCACAGACGATCGTCGAGGTCGGGGGCGTGGTAGCCGCCAGTCTGAAACTCCTTCTGCTCCGCGACGTGCTCGTCAGGATGGGCCTGCAAGAAGGCATGACTCCGTTTGGCGGCGTCGAGACAGTCGGCGGCAAACTCGCCATCGTAGGGTAGGTAGATTCTCGCCGCTTGGGCCATTGTTGCCGTGAAATCGGCGGTGGCAGCGCTGCTCCATGGCACGACATAGCGAGGATCCGCATCTTTGTCCGACGCGATCATCCCGCCGAAGTTCTTTGCGCTGACCTTGTGGTAGACCGAGCCATCGGCGGCCTGCATTGACCGGAGCCAATCGAGTTCCCATTTCAATTCGGCGAGAAAGTCGGGAAGACGCGGCGTTGTTTCCGGGATGTCGAGTTCGACCGCCTCGATCGCCGGGCCAAAGTCTTCCCAGGCGCGAAACATCACGCCGACCGTCGCTCCGGCGTTGACGACATATTTATTGTAGTCGCCGGCGTCGTGCCAGCCGCCGGTCATCGGCCCGCGCACGCCAGGCTGACCGAGGAAGTCGAGCAGCGCGTCGTCCATGTGGCAGGGCCCATGCTCGAAGTGCACGCCTGCGTGTTCGCCGTGAACCGGCGTTCCGCAACGCCACAGGTACATGGCCCGCGTCGCCAGACGGAACGGCTCACGGTAGAGATCGGCAGCGATCCGGAATCGGACCCGCTCGCTGGAGGCGGCGACGATCAGTTCGTATTCGCCGGATGGAGGCTCTCCCAACGACGAGAAGTCGGCCGTCGACAACTCTTCACCCGTGTCGCCGTTGAGCCGTGGCGGCGAAAGCTCTCCCTCCCAAACGACGGCGCCATCGGCGAGCCGTCGGACTTGAAACTTACCCGTTTGTTTTGCCACCGAGGCGGCCATCGGCCGCCCGGGAAGGTAGCCGACCGTGTTGAGCCGAATCGCCGGCGGCGGCGGATCGGAGGGTGTTTCGTCAGCCGCAGCCGCCGAAACGCTTCCAAGGAACATGGCGATCATGCCGGCGCCGAATTGCCGCTGGAGGCCCCACATTGGCTCAATTTCCCGGAGAAGAGACGGCTGGCCGCCATTTTGAGGCGAGGATGAGTAAGCCGTTTATAATCGAACCTACCGCCGGTGGCAAAAACAGGCCGCCGGCGCCAAAAACAGGCGCCGGCGATCAATTCCTCGTCGAGACGGCGCCCGCAAACTCCAATCCAGGAAAATCGTCGAAAATCGCCCCAGCCTCGTGACAACCCCTCCAAGGCTCGGCCTGTTCCATACTGAAAGGAACAGCGCCCACTGATGCCCCATCACAGCCAAACCCGTACGAACGAGCTTCTTATCGCGGCCCAGACCGGCTCGGTCGAGTCGCTCGGGGAGTTGCTGCAACTCTACACAAACTACCTCAAGCTCCTCGTCTTCGCCCAGCTGGAGAAGAATCTCCGCGTGCGCGTGAGTCCTTCCGACGTGGTGCAGGAAACGTTCTTTGAGGCGCACCGAGACTTTCCGCAGTTTCGCGGGCATAGTTCGGCGGAATTCGTCGGTTGGCTCCGGAAGATTCTGGTCAACAATCTCTGCCGCGTCGTCGAACAGCATGTGCTGGCTGAAAAACGCGACGTCCGCCGCGAGGTTTCGCTCGAACGGCTCGCCACGGCTCTGGAGCAGTCGACCGCCCGGCTCGAAGCGGTGATCCCTGACCCTGGTTCCTCGCCCAGCGCCGGCGCCCACCGCCGCGAGATGGAATTGGTGCTGGCCGATCAGCTCGCCGAACTTCCCTCCGACTACCGCGACGTGATCGTGTTAAGGCATATCGAGGCGTTGCCGTTCGATGAAGTGGCCCGCCGCATGGAGCGATCCTCTGGCGCCGTGCGAATGCTGTGGCTGCGAGCCGTCAAGATGTTGCGTGAACGCCTTGGCGCCAGGGGGCTCGCATGACCGCCGGCGGTAACGAAGATGAAACCGTCGTCTCGCCCGCGGCCGAAGCGCGTGGCGAACGACTGGCGATGATCCTCGACCAGTATATGAGCGAACTGGAATCGACCGGGCTGCCGCCTGACGTCGATCGATTGGCGGCCGAACACCCCGATCTGGCCGAAGAACTCCGCTCGTACGTCGAAAGCCTGCAAGTTCTCCATCAGATGACGACCGGCCTGCGGCCGGAGTCGGCCCAGCATCAAGCCCCCACGGCAACAGGACGTGCCAAGCGGCTCGGCGACTACGAGATCATCCGCGAAGTCGGTCGCGGCGGCATGGGGGTCGTGTACGAAGCACGGCAACTCTCGCTGAACCGCCAAGTCGCGCTCAAGGTGCTGCCATTCGCGGCAATGCTCGACGAGCGACAGATCGCCCGCTTCCGCACCGAAGCGCAAGCGGCGGCCCAGCTCCACCATCCGAACATCGTGCCGGTCCACGCCGTCGGCCAAGAACGCGGCGTTCATTATTTCGCGATGCAGTTCATCGCCGGCCAATCGCTGGAACATGCGATCGACGAACTCCGCGGCGTAGCGTCGCCCGACGAGCCGACGCTCTCGACCTCTCAGCTTGCCGAAGCGGTGAAAACCCGACCGCAACGCGAGTACGACACCGCCGTCGAATCGGCGTTCTCGACGCGCGTCTCGACGCATAGTCGTACGTACTGCCACAGCGTTGCGCGGCTGATGTTGCAGGCGGCCGACGCCCTCGACCACGCCCACCAACTGGGCGTGATCCATCGCGACGTGAAGCCGTCGAACCTGTTGCTAGATCGTAGCGGGAAGCTCTGGATCACCGATTTCGGCCTCGCGCGGATTCAGTCCGACTCGGGCGTCACGATCTCCGGCGACATCGTCGGCACGATTCGCTACATGAGCCCCGAGCAGGCCGCCGGCGATTCGGCGCTCGTCGACGCGCGGACTGACGTCTACGCCCTCGGCGCTACGCTCTACGAACTGCTCACGCTGCGGCCGGCCCACGTCGGCAACGGCCGGCAGGAGATCATGCGGCACATCGAATTGGTCGAACCTGCCTCACCCCGAAGTCTCAATCCGTCAGTGCCGTTCGATCTGGAGACGATCACGCTCCGCGCTCTGTCTAAGGCGCGCGACGAGCGCTACCCGACGTCCCGCGCCCTCGCTGACGACCTGCGACGGTTCCTGAATGGCGAGCCAACGCAGGCGCGGCGGCCGACGGCGATCGATCGCGCTGCCAAGTGGGCGCTGCGTCACCGCAAGATCGTCGCCCTGGCCGCGACTTTTTTGGTAGTGCTCACATGCATCTCGGCGACGTCGGCGCTGATGATCGCCCAAGGCGAACGCCGGACGAAGGAGGCGCTCACCGCATCGGAAGCGAATCGACTTCGCGCTGAGGAGCACTACCAGCAAGCTCGGCAAGTCGTCGATCGTTTCGGAGGCATCGCGAACGAACTTTCGCGGCTCCCGGGAGCTGAACCGCTACGGCGCACGCTGCTCAACGACACGCTCGATTACTACCGACAGTTCATCGCCCGGGCCGCGGGCGATGCGCAGCTCGAGTCAGAAATGGCCGGCGCCTATCACAAAGCGGCGGTCATCGCCGAGGCGATCGGCGACCGCGAGGACGCGATCAAGTTCTGCAATCAATCGCTCGCGATCTTCGCCAAGCTGACCGCCAAGTCGCCGGATGACGAAACGATCAAAGCGCGCCAGGCTAATGCCTACAACAGCCTCGGCTTGTTGCTGGGAGCGACTGGCAAGTCGCAACAGGCGCTTGACGCTTATGCCCGGGCGACCGCCCTGCAGCAAGCGATTGCGGATCGCGATCCGGGAGCCGACGAGCCGGAGCAGGCCCTCGCCGAAACATACAGCAACCTTGGCCTGTTGCAGAGCCAACTCGGCGAGAAGCCCGCCGCGCGAAAATCCCTTTCCGCCTCGATTCGACTTTTCAATCAATTGCTTGAGGGCAAGCCGGGCGACGTCGATCTGCGCCACACGTTGGCGATCGGCTACAACAACCTGAGCTACGTCGACCGTGGCGACGATTGGAACGATTCGGAGGCTTCGTGTCGCCGCGCGATCGCGCTCCTCGACCAACTGGTCGCCGAGAATTCCTCGCGGCTGGCCTTTCGCAGCGATCTGGCTCTCTGCCAGAACAACCTTGGCTCGATTCTGGGGCATCGTCAAGATTGGGAGGCGGCCTGCGAATCGTATCGTAAGGCGATCGATCTGCAGCGTCAGCTGACGCGGCAAGCGGGCGCCGTCGTACTTTTTTGGCGCGACTTGGCCGTCTCGCTCAACAATCTCGCCCAGACTCAGCAAGCATTGGGCGACCTCGACGGCGCGATCAAGTCGTTTGCCGACGCCGAGGAAATCGCCCTGCAGTTGGTCGATGATTATCCCAACGAAATCACCTTCCGCAGTTTTGCGGGCGTCGTCCTGAATAACCGTGCCTCAGCGCTCGAAACGTCAGGCAAGGTCAACGAAGCGCTCGCCGTCTACGAGACCGCCGTCGAGCACCAGCAGCGCGCCTTCGACGAAGCGCCGCAAGTGATCGAGTATCGCGAGTTCCTCAGCAAGCACTATTTCAACTACGGCCGCGCCCTACGCGCCGTTGGTCGCCCTGACGACGCCGCTCACGTCGCCCTCCAGCGACGCCAACTATGGCCAACCGATGGCGAGCATCTTGGTAAAGTTGCCGTCGAGCTAGCAGAAGCGGCCCGCCAAATCCGCGCAGAAGCCGCCGCAGGTCGTGACGAGAACGACGCCGAGTCGGAAAATGCGGCCAAGAAAGCTGTCCAAGCTGCGAAATTCGAGGAAGCAGCCGCGGAGACTCTCCGCGTCGCGGCCGCCAATGGCTGCAATCTTGCACCCCTCCGCACCATGACCTCGCTCGCATTTTTGCAAGATGACCCGATTTGGGTTAAATTGAAACCTCCAAGTCCGCCAGTCGAAACGTCGCCGTAACGGCTGGCCCCCCAGGCAGGATGTCGCCGCTGTCGTCAGCTCCGGACCATAAGATATGGGTCGCCTTTTCCAATGGATTCAGACCGCCGCGTCAACTCGCGGCTCTCTTCGCCGCACCGCGACGGCTGCGCCCCGTCGTCGACTCGCGTTTGAACGCTGCGAGTCGCGAATCGCGCTTTCTACTGCGGACGGCGATCTCGTTCAGTTTGCCGACGGGGCTAGCTTCGTCGCAGTAGATCAAAACCTGGCGATTGAGGAGGGGGGCTCCATCACCCTTTCGTTCACGGCCGGCGACTTCGTGAATTGGTCCGCGATCAAGAATCGATTCGATGGCATTGCCGTCGGCTCCCTGGCCGACAACTTCACGATTCGCAGCGAGTCGATGGTCCCGCTGTTGCAAGGACTGTCGGAAGGTTCCGCACGCCAGCTCGTCGGCGGTTGGCAATACGCATTCGCCGCCGACGCAACGCTCGCTGGCAATGGCGCCATGAAGGACGACGCGTTCGATATGTTCGATTCGACCGCGGAAGGCGACTACGGAATGTCGCTGAGCGGGCCGGAATTATCGAGCCCATCGATCAACAGCGATCTATCGGTCATCCCGACGCCGATGCCGACTCCGTCTGAGCAGGCTGGCGGCGGAAGCGAAAATGAGGGAGGCCAAATTGCCCTGACGCCGTTTGTGGCACCGACCGGTCTCACACTGTCGAACGGGTATGGCTCCTCAAGCATCGCCCGAGCCAAGCCTACGCTTGAAGAACTGCGTGAGACGCCCGCCGCGCGCGCCGGCGACTCGGGACGGTTGGAGGGACTCCGCGGTCGCGCCGTCGTCTACGAAGTTGCGGACGCGAGCGGCGAAGCGCCGCCTCTGCACGGGCAGCCCGACGACCGCGCCATCGACGATCGCGACGCCGTCGAAATGATTTCGCTCAACGAACTGGCTCCCGAGGGCGTCCAACGCCATGCCTCCCGCGCGGCAGAGAACAGCGCAGCGGCAGTCGAGACGATTCCGCCTGCTGAGTCACCAAACGGCGGGGAAGCCGCACTCGTCGCGACATCCGTCCACAATCTCGAGGCTCCCGGCGACCTCTCACTAAACGGCGACGCGGTTGAGTCGCCAACGCTGAATGGCGGTCCGATCGCTGATCGCGACGAGGCGTTCGCTGGTTGGCCTGATACCGAATCGCTTGACTCGCACTCTGCCGCGCTGGTTGCGCCGCAAGGCGACCGCGATCGTCGCATGCTGGGCATTGGCTTAGCAGTCGCGCTTAGCTTCATTCCATTCCGCAAAGCCTTGCAACGGCGCAGCAGCGAACAAGCCTTGCAGCAAGAATTGCCGCGACGGCGGCAGGTTTCTTAATCTCAATCTCGCTTGAGATTCTCTCCCGCCGGCGAGTCGCAAAAACATCTTCGCGAAGGGTTGCCGCGCGACCGCTGCTCGGCGCACAATCGAACCTCCGCTCTTATCGGTTCGTTCACCCAGGCAGAACAGTGTGATGAAACTCGCCACACCCTCATTACGATTCATCTATTCCCGTCTTCAGCGAATTGCCGCCGTGACCGCCTTCGCGCTGCTCACGATGCTACATGCCACGTCGACCCATGCTGGAGAGCAGTGGTCGAAGGAGCAGGCCAACGAGTGGTACGCCAAGCAGCCATGGCTCGTCGGCAGCAATTTTTCGCCGAACACCGCGATCAATCAGCTTGAGATGTGGCAGGCCGATACGTTCGATCCCGAGACGATCGACCGCGAGCTCGGCTGGGCGGCGTCGCTCGGCATGAACACGGTCCGCGTCTTTCTTCACGACGTGCCGTGGCGCGACGACGCCGACGGCTTTTTCAAGCGAGTCGACCAGTTCCTCGAAATCTGCGCGAAGCACAAGATTCGCCCGATGATCGTGTTGTTCGACGGCGTCTGGGATCCCGATCCCCAGTCCGGTCCGCAGCGTCGACCCCGCACTGGCGTCCACAACAGCGGTTGGGTCCAAAGTCCCGGTCGCGTCATCCTCGCCGACCCAGCGAAGCAAGATGCACTGAAAGATTACGTCACCGCAGTGATCAAACGCTATGCGCAGGATGAGCGCGTCCTCATCTGGGACCTCTTCAACGAACCCGACAACCCAAACTCGAACAGCTACGGCCCGCTGGAGTTGAAGAACAAGGACGAAGTCGCCGAGCGGCTTGTCCGTAAGAGCTTTGAGTGGGCCCGCGAAGCGAATCCGTCGCAGCCGCTCACCGTCGGGGTCTGGCGCGGCCCCGAATGGGACGCTCCCGCGAAGCTGAATCTGGTTCATAAGGCTGCGCTCGAGTTGAGCGACGTCATCTCGTTTCACAACTATGACGGCCCAGAGATTCTCAACGGTCGCATCGCTCAGCTTCGCAAGACAGGCCGGCCGCTGATCTGCACCGAATTCCTCGCGCGCGGCAACGGCAGCACATGGGAAGCGGTGCTGCCGATCTTCAAGAAAGAGAAGATCGGCTGTTATTGCTGGGGGCTCGTCGACGGCAAGACGAACACGAAGTACCCCTGGCCGACGTGGCAGATGCCCAAACTAGGCGAACCGAAGCCGTGGCACCACGAGATCTTCCACACCGACGGCAAGCCGTATAGCGACGACGAGGTAAAGTTGATCAAAAGCCTCACTGGCGCCAAGTAACCGGCGCAATTCATCATGCAGTTTGGCTCTCGGCTCCGCCGGGAAACTTGAACGCGATATTGGCCGGCGGAAGGAGATTCTTCCGCCGGCCTTTTTGCTGCACACTGCCGATTTCCCCAATTGCAGCCGATCCCCTCCGCCAATTACACGCCGCGCCCGATCTGCTAGAATCAATGACGTGATTCGGCAGCCCTGTTTTGCGGTGGCCGTCGCAGCTCTTCTCTCTCGTCGTGAGGACGCAAGTATGTCGACTCATCGACTCTCGATCGGCGCATTGTTATTGGTCGCCCTGGCGGGCGCCGCCTGGTATCGGCAAAGCGTCTTCCAAGCCCCGCCTTCCGCGCCGCCGCCGACCATCGTCTTCATCACCGGCGGCTCAGGCCCTTATTGGCAGCAAGCGGTCAACGGAGCTAAAGCAGCCGCCGACGATTTGACGGTGAACCTACAGGTCGAAACGCCTCCTGGCGCCGAAAGCCTCGATCAACAAACCGAGATGTTAAAGGAACTCGATTCGACAGCTATCGACGGCGTGGCCATCAGTCCGCTCGACGCCGAAGGACAAACGCCGCTCATCAACGACCTCGCCAAACAGGCGTTCGTCGTGACGTTTGATTCCGATGCTCCTGACTCAGCTCGCCAAGGTTACGTCGGGACAAGTAACTTCGGCGCAGGACGAACCTGTGCACGCCTCTTACCCGACGCGCTCCCGCAAGGCGGGAAAGTCGCCGTCATTCTGGCGAACCTCACCAAAGACAATCTCATCGATCGGAAGGGAGGCTTCCAAGAAACGTTAAGCCAGCTCGCCGCTGACGACTCAAAACCGAGGTACGAGGTCGTCGATTTTCTGGTTGACGACGGCAGCGATGAGCGAGGCGCGAAGTTGATTCACGAGACGCTCGCCAAACACGGCGACCTGGCTTGCTTCGTCGGCATGAACGCTCGTCATGGCCCGCTGCTCATGCGCGTGCTGAAAGACGAAGATCGTCTCGGCAAGATCACCGTCATCACGTTCGACGACGCCCCGGCGACGCTCGATGGGCTGGCCGCGGGACACGTCTATGCGACGCTTGCGCAGGATCCATTTCGCTACGGCTACGAAGCGGTGCGGATGCTCGCCGAACTGAACCGCGCCGACGCCGCCTATCGTCCTGTCAACAAGACGACCTTCAGCGTCAACGTCGAAACGCTACGGCCTGAAGGACTTGAGGCGTACCGCGCTCGCCACTCCAGCCAAGCGTCTCCGAAGGAATCGAAAGCGGGGCAGGGGAGTTGATGCGACGAGTCGACCGACGACAGCTCCTGCGCGTGGCGGCCGGCGGCTTGGCTTGCCCATGGCAGTCGCTGTTAGGTTGGGGCACACCGGCGGCCGCGGCTGAAACGGCGAAACCCGACGCAAAATCGCCGGCGGAGCTTTTGCAGCTGTGGTACGACGTTCCCGCCAACCGTTGGACCGAGGCGCTGCCAATCGGGAACGGTCGCCTCGGCGCCATGATCTTTGGCGGCGTTGCTGCCGAGCGATTGCAACTTAACGAAGACACGCTGTGGACCGGCGGGCCGCGAAGCTACGACCATCCCGGCGCCGCGGAGGTTCTGCCGCTGCTGCGCGAACTTCTCTTTGCCGGCAAGCAGCAGGAAGCCGAAGCGCTCGCGGCGGAACGCTTCATGTCGATTCCCATCCGCCAACGAGCCTACCAGCCGCTGGGCGATCTGCACCTGGAGTTCTCCGGCCACGACGGTGCGCAGAATTACCGCCGCGCGCTCGATCTTGAGACGGCGCTCGCCGCCGTTTCCTACACGGCAAACGGCATCCGTTTCACCCGTGAAGCATTCGCAAGCCATCCCGACCGTGCAATCGTCGTGCGCCTTTCCTGCGATCGCGCCGGCGAATTGAAGTTTGCCGCGTCGCTCAGCTCGCCGCAGTCGGATGTGCAAGTCGCTGCGCGTGATCAAGATGGAAACGGCGTTAAGTTGGCCCACTGCGGACTACAATTGACGGGGCGCGTCAGCGATCGCACCGATCAGACGGGCTTCCCGGTTCCAGGCGAAATGCGTTTCGCCGCGAACCTGACGCTGCTCGAAACTGACGGATTGGCCAGCCTCGAAAACTCAAAGCTGCAAATTAGCGGGGCGTCGCAAGCGACGCTGCTGGTTACGGCGGCGACGAACTTCGTCAACTTCCGCGATTTGAGCGGCGATCCGGCGACGCGCAGCGGCCGCGACGCAATCGCGGCGGCGACGAACACGTTCGAACAACTCCGCACCGATCATCTCGCCGACTATCAATCGCTTTTTCGGCGCGTCTCCTTGCGGCTCGGCCCGCCCGCCGGCGACGCTGCATTGCCGACCGATCAGCGAATCCTACTCTACGCGAAAGACCGCGACCCGCGATTGGCGGCGCTCTTTTTCCAGTATGGCCGCTACTTGCTGATCGCCTCGAGCCGCCCCGGCGACCAGCCCGCGAACCTGCAGGGGCTGTGGAACGATCAGCTGAAGCCGTCGTGGGACAGCAAGCACACGACGAACATCAACTTTGAAATGAACTACTGGCTCGCCGAGCCGGCTAATCTGGCCGAGTGCAGCGGACCGTTGTTCGACGCTGTCGACGAGTTGGCGATCAGCGGCGGCGAAACGGCGCGCGTCCACTACGACGCACCAGGCTGGGTGCTGCATCACAACTTTGACCTGTGGCGCGGGACGGCGCCGATCAACGCCGCGAACCATGGCATCTGGCCGACCGGCGCCGCGTGGCTCTGCCAGCATTTGTGGCAGCACTATGTTTATGGCGGCGACGAGAAATTCCTGCGCACGCGAGCTTATCCCCACATGCGCGGGTCCGCCGAGTTTTTTGTCGAGTACTTGGTGGAGGATCCGCGCAGTCCTGAGCGACGGCTAATTAGCGGCCCGAGCAACTCGCCGGAGCAGGGGGGGCTCGTAATGGGTCCGACGATGGACCATCAGCTCATCCGCGACCTGCTCGCCAATACGATCGAGGCCGCGGAGATTCTCGGCGTCGACGAGCCGCAGCGACGCCAGTGGGCGGAGATCCATCGCCGCCTTGCGCCCAATCAAATCGGACGCCACGGCCAACTGCAGGAATGGCTCGAAGACGTCGATGATCCGCTGAATGATCACCGCCATGTATCGCATCTATGGGGCTTGCATCCTGGCAGCGAAATCAACGTCGAGACGCCTGAATTGCTGCGCGCCGCGCAGCAGTCGCTGGAATTCCGCGGTGACGGCGGCACGGGCTGGTCGCGGGCCTGGAAGATTAACTTCTGGGCGCGGCTCCGCAACGGCAACCGCGCACTTAACGTCCTCAACGGGCTGCTCACGCTGACTGATTCGCCGAAGACTTCCTACCGCGGCGGCGGCGTTTACCCAAACCTGTTCGACGCTCACCCGCCGTTTCAGATCGACGGCAATTTTGGCGCGGCCGCCGGCATTGCCGAGATGCTGCTGCAATCGCAGCTGCGAACTGCTGACGGCGACCCTATCGTCGAACTGCTGCCGGCGCTGCCAGCGGCGTGGAGCGAAGGCGAGGTTCGCGGCCTCCGCGCTCGCGGCGGCTTCGAGTTCGCCGTCAGCTGGCAGGAGGGCAAACTGACGGACGCACGCGTAAAGTCGCTCCTGGGAAAACCCGTTGCGATCCGCTATGGCGAACGTTCGCTCCGTCTGCCAACGAAAATCGGCGCCGAGTATCAACTCGACGCCGACCTTCAGTTAACCGTTGGGAACCACAAGTAGCTCTATCCGACTCGCCATTGGGAATCGGCAGAGCGACTATCGCCGCCGCCGCGCCCGCACAGCCATTGCTCCACCGCCGAGCAACGCCAGCGCCGCCGCCCCTGGCTCAGGCACTGACGCAATCGCCGCGGCGACGCTGATTGTCCCCGTCGTCAGCAATTGCGAGGTGTTCCACGACAACCCGCCGCCGAGCGACGGCAAGCTCAGCGAAAACGCCCCCGTGGCCGTCGTAAAGTCGAGAATATCGAACGAGTTTCCTGCCGTCGGCGTGAAACCGTTGATCATGTCGACGTCGAGCGTTCCCCCCGCGGCGAGCGTGCCCGAGAGACTGAGCTTGTCGAACTGTCCGACGGTCGTCCCGCCCAACTGGAACAACGCCGTCGACCCGGAGTTGAACGTTCCATTTCCAGTGACGGAAAGCGTTCCCGCGCCGGAGGTTCCAGGATTGACGATGCCGCTCACGGTGAGAGCCCCACTGGTCGAACCCGTCCCGCCGAGCGTGGCTCCAGCTGCGACGGAGTAAGCGCCGCCGCCGGTGTGCGCGCCGTTCACCAGCAGCGTGCCGTCGGCGACGCTCGTTGTGCCGGTGTAAGTGTTGGCTCCGTTCACAATCCAGACGCCGTCGCCAGTCTTTTCCAGATTGACGACGCCTCCCTTGGTCGAATTGCTGATCACAGAAGCAATCGTGTTGTTCGCCGTGTTGGCGCCGGCGAGCGTCAGCGTGCGCGGCGTCGTACCAAACACGATCCGCGTGTTCGCCTTCAGCCGGAAGCCGTAGCTCGCGCTGATGCCGATCGTACGGCCGTCGTCGCTGATACCGCCAATCGTCGTGCCGGCCGGAATGAGCGGCGGCGTCAGCGGCGGGGCGCCTTGCCCCCCCGGATCGGGATCCGTCACCGACATGCCGGCGACGACGTCGCTGGTGTCAGCAACGTCGTAAATCGCCGTCGGATCGCGCGTGAAGTCGTCGAGCGTGCCGTTGCGATCTTCCGCTTCGTCGCGGCCGAGGGCGCCGGCGTTCGAGAAGACGACGGCCCCCGTTCCCGAGGAATCGATCGTCGCTCCGCCGGTGCCGATCGTGAAGAGGCGATCAGTTGAGTCGCCCGTGCCGACGTACTTCAACGTGCTGCCATGAATGAAAAGGTTGGCCGCATCGCTCGACGCCGAGCCAATGCCGCTCGCGACCCCGCCGTTCGACAGCTTGTCGACGACTAACGTCGGGGCCACTTCCTTGAAGTATGTCGAGCCCACCGAGAGATTCGTGTTGCTCGAATCAACCGCCGCCATCGCCTCCGAGGTGGTGGTGTACTTCGTCAAAATGGTCGTCGAACCGGTATAGGTATTGTCTCCCAAAAGCTGCACCGTGCCGCTGTTGCGAACCTCCAGCTTATTGCCCCCGGTGAGTTGAGCATTCGGCAACGTCAGCGTGCCGCTGCCGCCGCCGAGTTGGTACTTGCTGTTCGCTGGCGTGATTGATCCAGTGAAGTTCATTCCAGTTTCGGGAGCCGCCACGGTCATGTTGGCCGCATTGGCCAGGGCGCCGGTAAAGTCGAGCGTCGCCGCGGCATCGCTCGCCGCCAGCATCAAGCCCCCCTTGCTGGTCGGGTCGATTGCCGACATGAACGTCGCATTGTTGCTCACGCCTGTGTCAACGCCGACGGCGCCTCCGCGAGCGACGATCAGCCCGCCGCCCACGTTCAGCGAGTCGTTGGTCGCGTAATGGAGGTTGCCCATGTCGACAATTTCCGACCCGGCGTGCGAATTGGCCCCGGCCGCGACGTTGATCAGCAACACGCCCGAACCCGTTTTGCGGAGTTGACGATTCTGACTCGATTCGAGCGGATCGGGATGAATCGTGCCGGTGATGACCGTCTTCCCAGTCCCATCGATCACGAACCGCCGTTCGATATCGGGTTCGTCGGTTTCCCAGATATCGAGTCGTCCGGAAATCGTAAACGTCTTGCCGGTCGGCAGGAGGTTCACGATGCCGCGGTTGTTCGTCTGGGTGATGCGGCCCGCCCAGGTGAGCGAATGGTCCCCTTTGATCGTCTGCCACTGGGCGACGACCATTTCGTTCGAGATTGTCCGCGCGTCGTCAGTGGATAGGAGGTTGTAGCCGAACTGATTCGCCGGCCCAGCTTGGCGATAACTCGCCAACGAGTCGTCGCTTGGGTCGTTCGGCAAGGCGCCAGGATTGCGGCCTAAAGCGTTGTCGTGGCCGAGCACCAAATTGCCGCGTCCCGCGCGAACGCTTCCCGCGTAGGTGTTGTTGCCGTTCAGTCGCACCGTCGAGAGCGGCAAGCGTGCGCCATTTCCTTGACCGCCAATAACGAGGTCGCCGGCTCCGCTCAGGATGCCGTTGACAATGAGCGTCCCCTGCGAGCGGTCACTGTCGTTGATCCTAAAATCAGTCGCCGTCAGCGCATCGGAATTGACCATCGGCAGATTGCCGTTGAGCGTCACCGTCACCGCCGGCGAGGTAATCCGCAGCGCCGACGCGCTCACGCCGGCGTTGTTGGGGTCACCGGCGTAAGTGAGATTGCCGTTGATGGTGAGATTCTTCGTCCCGGTGATCTCAAGTTGGTCGTTGTCGATGTTGACGTTCGAATCGATGGCGTTCGTCGAAGCGGCCGCTCCTTTCGTTTCCAGGAAGGCGGCGCCAACGGTAAATAGTTCCGAACCGAGTCCAAACTGCGTCTGCCAAATGGCAAGGTCGGCGGCTTGCACAATCGTGTTCGCGTCGGCGTCTCCCTTGTTGTTGTTCGACTGCGCAGTGACGCCCAGATTTCGCTGCCAGATGAGCAGGTCGGTCCCGTCCACAAAGGTATCGCCGTTGAAATCGGCGTTCCCCACCAGCGTCGGCGGTACGAGTGCGTTGCGAAACGTCAGCGTTCCGCCGGAAATCTGCGTCGTCACGCCGGTTGACGTTCCCCCGATCGTCAATCCCGCGACGGTCACGCCGGCACCGGTGTTCAGATTCAAGTTCGCCGTCAAAGGTCGCGAAATAGTCGCGGTATGGAGCGGATCGTTCGGAAAATTGGGCGTCGTCCAGTTGCCGTTCAACTGCCAGGTTTGAGCGCCCGTTTTCGATGAGTCCCACTGGAACTCAGTTAGCGATTGGGCCAAGCCCGTCGAGGGAACAGCCATCAAGGCTGCCGCGGCCGCCAATTTCGAGAATCGCCTAGCTCTGCTCATGATCGCTCAATCCTTCTCCCTCGCTCCGCGGACCATGCGGAACAACGTGGTGCGTAAGCCGCGCCCGTCGTTCCGATCCGCGGGCGCCAGTCCTAATTAGTATGCGAAACAACAGTGGCACAATAAGACAAGGCAGGCGCCGTCTGAATCAGACAGCGCGAAAAGCTGGCGTTCAGGCGGCTGCGAGTCGTTACTCGCAGCCGCCTAACGCGATTTATCTCCACGTTTCAGCTCGGCGACGGCCGCATTGCCGTTACCGACGACGGCGGGCCGCCAATCCGACCATCGCCAAACCAAGCAGCGCTAAGCTGGCTGGCTCCGGCACGATGATCAGCTGCGGCGAAAATGGCGAGAAGCCATTGGCATTCGTGGCATTGCTCGCCCCCGACCAAGGACTTCCCAAGGGGTTGCCGGGGTCAGTCGTATTCGCGTCATAGCTAGGGTCGAGGTTCAACGTCGTCATTTCTTTCGGGTTGAACAAGTAATTAAAGTTCTTCCAATCGTTGATCGGAATTTTGCCGTCGTGGACAATGCCGGCGACGATCGTCACGGTCGTCTTTCCCTTGCTCAAGGCGCTGCCGATGAACGAATCGAGTGCGGCGCTGTTGAACAACATTTCGGCGCCGACGGCCAAGTGGTTCTGCGTTCCGATCGGCTGGAACAATTCCACGCCCAACGGCACCAGCGGGGCCACCAACGGGCCGGCCCCGTCGGGGTCGACCGTGTCGAGATCTTTCGTGCCGTTGTTGAAATCGGCGTTCAATCCCGGCGCCGTCAGATAGGTGATCCCCGCCTCGGTCCAGTTATTCCCTGCATGATCGGGGTGAAGCCCGAAGAACGCCATGCCGGTGCGGAAATCGGGATTCGGCGTCGCCGTATCAGCGATTCGATTCGGCGTGAGGTTCGTATTGCGGTAGGTCATCCGCAGGGCAGTGGAAGCGCCGTTGAGAAGCCCCTGGCCGGTCAGATCGAATTTCAAATAGATCAGGCTATTGCGATCGTTGCCGTCGTTGGCATGCCCAGCCGGAAAGTTATCGATGATGCGGCTCGCAATCTCATTGCTGGCGCCACGATTGGTCGTGGGCGCCTCTTCGCGAACCTCCGCATCGGCGCCGACGCCGAAACTCGTGGGAATAATGACGGCCTGAGCCGTCGCGGCCATCCCGACCATGGCGCCAAGCGCCAGGCAAGAGGCGAACCATCGCTGCAACTTCATTAGACGATTCCTCCAAGCAGATTGTTGCCGACGCCGCCGACCTCAAGTCCGTAGACGTCGCAGGATCCAGAATCAGACAAATGACAAGAAAGGAAAAGCTTCTCTAGTTCGTCGACGACGTGAATGGTCGATCCACGCGCGGCCGAACGATCTTTTTATGACAAGACGATCTCTATTTACAAGGACTAGGCGATTAAGCAATCAGCGTTGCGTCGTCCGAACGCATGCGCCGTTAACCGCATGGTCAGACGGCTGTGGCAAAATGGAAGCATTTCGCCGTCAGTGGTCCAGAAAACGCAAACGTCGCATCCCTTGCAGGCGCCGATTAGAGGGCCTGCTCAACGCATCGTCCCTCCCTCGACTCCCGAGTTCTATTGTGGTTGATGGCCGTCCGAATGAACTAGACAAATCGGAAATCGCCGGTTTGCATGCTGAGAAAAGGCGTTTTCAGCGGCAGCCGGCCTTGCCGTTGCAGTCGCAGCGACTTCGCCCTGTCTTCGCCGAGGAATCGTGCATTTCCTCGCCTGCCGCCCTCCCGCCCGTTGCGTTTTGAGGGAAGTTGGGTGCGTCAACTAGTACTACGATGCAACGACGTGCCGAGATAGGATGAATTGCATGGCAACCAAAACTTTTTCGCTTCCTTATCTGTTCTAAGCAAAAAACCGGTGCTGCTCGCCGGAGACAATCAGGGCTTTTTCCCCAGTTGTGATCCAGCAGTCGCATCTCAGTAATCGCCGGTAGGTTCCCTTTTCCGCCTGCCGGCTTGCGTTCGCGAGATTCTCAGTTCGCCGAAGTCGAGCCTTCGTGGTCCGACATCGGTTCGTCATTCAGCAACCAGTATTCTGCACCTTGCTATCCCGATTCACTAGCCGAAGGAACAGTACGGTGATCGCTTCGTCTCCCCGCCGCGCCCGCTTCACTGCTGGCTTTACTCTCGTCGAACTCCTCGTAGTAATCGCCATCATCGGCGTCTTGGTGGCGCTACTGCTTCCGGCGGTGCAAGCCGCTCGCGAGGCGGCGCGCAACTCGCAATGCAAGAATAGTCTGAAGCAGATCGGGTTGGGTATGATTAACTATGAAAGCGCTAGACAGGAATTTCCAGCGGGGGGTTGGAGTTTCAGTTGGATGGGCGACCCTGATGCGGGAACGGGTGCGCGTCAACCTGGCGGCTGGATTTACCAAACGGCTCCCTACCTGGAGCAAGCCGGCGTCACCTTCATCGGCGGCGGATCGCGTGGGACAGCGAAATATGAAGCCTTATCGAAGCAACGCGAGGTAGTCGTTCCGCTCTTCTACTGCCCCAGCCGACGCGCAGCCGTCGCCCTTCCTTCTATGGAAGAGTGCTTCAATGCTGCAAAACCAAGCGTCGACGCCAAGACAGACTACGCAGCGAACGGCGGAGCCAGGCAGATATCAACTGGTAGCAGAAAGCCAGCGCCGAATGCCGACCTCACCGACTGCCTAGCTCCGGGGTTTCCGAATTGTGACTGGAATCAGGGCGATGACACGATCAAGGCTTTCACGGGTATCGTCACTGCACGCCTGGGAGCAAAGGGCCGTCAAATCACTGACGGCACATCGAATACAATTCTGGCTGGTGAAAAGTACGTTCCACAAGCGTTTTACGAGACAACCACATACAAAGCTGAGGGCTCCGGAAATCCGGCAGATGACAATCCTGGCGATAACAGTTCCATGTACCAAGGCTACGACTACGATAACGTTCGCTGGCCGAATGGAAGCTTTGACGCCGCTGGCAAGCCGCAAGGCAACCTGCCATTGAGCGATTCCGCTTTTGGCGCCAACGAGAGAGTGTATCTCCCGGGCGGAGAACGGCGGATGGGCGGGCCGCATGCCTCCTCTGTAAACCTTGTGTACGTCGATGGCTCAGTCCATGCAATCGAATTTGACGTTGATCCTTTGGTATGGAATTCACTGGGTGATCGCGAGGATGGCAATAACTTCCAATGATCGTCGCGACTTGCTTGGTTTTGCAACAAACTGCCTTGTAGCCGAGACTATAAGATACTCTGCGTTAAGCAGCGCGGCCCTCGCCGCGCTGCTTTTCTTTTTGTTGACCTCTAACACAGCAAGCGCCGATCCATCGCTTCAAGAACGCGTCGGCGTCTATATCGCTGAGTTCAACGCAGCCGACGCCGCATCTAAAGTTGCTACCCTCGTTTCCAACGCCGACGCGACTGATTGGGTACTCGCCAACGCGCCGCTCTTCGAATGCCCATCTCCGCAACTCGAAAAGATCTACTACTTCCGGTGGTGGACCTATCGCAAGCATCTCCGTCAAACGCCCCACGGCCGCGTGCTGACCGAGTTCCTTCTGCCGGTGACGCACGCGGGACCGTTCAACACCGTCTCCTGTGCGCTCGGGCACCATCTTGCCGAAGGACGCTGGCTTCGAGATGCGGCCTTGCTCGATGAATACCTCCGCTTCTGGCTGCATTCGGGCGAGAACGGCGGTCCTGCAGCCCATCTTCACCAGTTCAGCGGTTGGCTCGCCGCCGCCGTATGGGATCGCTATCTCGTTACCGGCGATCGCGACGGAACTGTCGCGTTGCTCGACGATCTGATTGCCGACTACGGCCGCTGGCAGACTGAACGCCAACGCCCCGACGGACTCTTCTGGCAATACGACGTCCGCGACGGCATGGAGGAATCGATCAGCGGAGGTCGTCGCGTCGAGAACATCCGCCCGACGATCAATTCCTACACGGCAGCCAACGCCCGCGCTATTGCGAGAATTGCCGAACTCGCCAACAAGCCTGAAGTTGCTCGGCACTTTCAGTCCGAGGCTGAGACGCTCCAAGCCAAACTGCTTAACGCTCTTTGGGACCCCCAAGCCGAGTTCTTCAAAGTCCGCCGCCCCGACGGCGCGTTCAGCGACGCCCGCGAAGCGATCGGCTTCATTCCATTCACATTCAACCTCGCCCACCCTGAACATGCCGTTGCGTGGAAACAACTCAACGATCCAGAAGGATTCAAGGGGCCTTGGGGCATCACGACCGCCGAACAACGCCACCCGCAGTTCCGCACCCACGGCACGGGAACCTGCGAATGGGATGGCGCCGTTTGGCCATTCGCCACCAGCCAAACGCTCGGCGGCTTGGCCAACGTGCTGCGCGGGCCGCCGCAGTCTTATGTCACGCGCGACGATTTTCTCGCTCAGATGGAAATCTACGCCCGCGCCCATCAGCAAGACGGCAAGCCCTACATCGGCGAGTACCATGACGAGCAAACCGGCGCATGGCTCATCACCGGTCCCAAGGCGGAACGGAGTCGCCATTACAATCACTCGACCTTCAACGATCTCGTCATCACGGGTCTGGTTGGCCTCGTTCCCCGCGCCGACGACGTGATCGAAGTCGACCCGTTGCTGCCGCCAGACGCCTGGGACTGGTTCCGACTTGAAGGCGTGCCTTATCACGGCCGCTTGGTCACGATCGCGTGGGATCGCACCGGCGAGCGCTACGGCAACGGCCCCGGCCTCAGCATTAGCGTCGATGGCCGTGAACTCGCGCGGAGTGCAAATCTCGAACGCCTCACCGCCAAGCTGCCGGCGCCGGCGGAACGCCCCGACGCGGTGAAGTAGCCGCCGAACGCCGTAGCCATTGCAGCGACGCGAATAACCGGCAAGCAGAACGTTTTCGGGCGATTGGCGTGGTGCGCCGTTCCGAGGTATTCTGGCGGTTCGCACGTCGACCGCTCCCTGACTCATCCATCGCGCGAGGCCCCCTTGATGCACGCTATCCGACGCGTCCAAGTCACGTTTGTGATTTCCCTGCTTCTTCTGAGTCTGGCGGCGCCGCTGCCCGCCGCTGATCTTAAAGCACAACCTGGCTACGTCAGTTCGGAACTCATTTACGAAGAGGCTCCGTTCCCCTCCTGCCACGCCTCGACGATCGTCGAGACAGGCGACGGTCTGCTGGCCGCGTGGTTTGGCGGCACCGACGAAAAGGAACCCGACGTCGGCATCTGGACTTCGCGTCTGAAAGACGGCAAGTGGTCGCCGCCCGTGGAGGTTGCCAACGGCGTCGAATCGGCCAAGGTTCGTTACCCGACTTGGAACCCGGTTCTTTTTCAGCCGAAAGCGGGCCCGTTGATGCTCTTCTACAAAGTCGGCCCGGATCCCGTCGAATGGTGGGGGATGAAGATGACCTCCACCGATAATGGCCATACCTGGTCGAAGCCGGAACGCCTCCCCGACGGCATTTTGGGACCGATCAAGAACAAGCCGGTGCAACTCGCCGACGGCGATATTCTCAGTCCCACCAGCAGCGAGCATGACGGCTGGCGCGTCTACTTCGAACGCTCCAGCGACGGCGGCAAAACTTGGACCGCCACGAAGCCCGTCAACGACGGTTACAAACTCGCCGCGATCCAGCCAAGCGTTCTCTTCCATAAGGATGGCCGATTGCAGTCGATCGGCCGGACGATGAACGACGTGGTGTTTCAGACATGGTCCGACGACGACGGCAAAACTTGGAGCGAGATGACCTCGACAGGACTGCCAAACCCCGACGCCGGAACCGATGCGGTCACCCTCGCCGACGGCCGCCAGTTGCTCGTTTACAATCACAAAACGGTGCGTGACGACGCAGGCCGATCGCCGCTGAACATCGCTCTCTCTGACGACGGGGAGAACTGGGAGTCGGCCCTCGTCCTTGAAGACGACCCGACGCGTCACTTCTCGTACCCCGCCGTCATTCAAACTGCCGACGGCCTGGTCCACGTCACCTATACCTGGAACCGCGAACGGATCAAGCACGTCGTCGTCGACCCGGCGAAGCTCAAAACGTCGCCAATCACCGCCAAGACGCCGACCTCGAAAACGAAGTAGCGTCCTGCCATGACGAAATGTCAAAAGAGACGTGCGAAATTCTGTAAATTCATCGCACAATATTCGTCCTAAACCATGGGAAAATTGAGGGTTCCGTCGCGCATTAGATGGTTGGTCGCCCTGGCGATTTGCATTAGGATGGATTGAACACGAACGTTCAGTCCCCATGACGGCCAGCTCCTTATGGCGTTCTCTCGTCCATCGTTTCGATTGCTGTTGGCGGCGATGCTCTGCTGCGGTTCGTCGGTCGCGTTGCCCGCCCGCGCAGCGGAAGTCGACTTCGCTCACGACGTGATCCCGCTGTTGCAGAAGCATTGCGCTAGCTGCCACTCGAACGGCACGTACAAGGGGAGCATGTCGATCGATACCCGCGAGGCGCTGCTCGAAACGGGCGTCGTCGAACCGGGCGACAGTTCGGCCAGCTATCTGATCGACCTTGTCACGAGCGACGATCCGAAAATGCAGATGCCTCCCAAGGGGGAACGGCTCACAGCGGACGAAGTCGATACGCTTCGCCGCTGGATTGACGCCGAACTGCCGTGGGAAGAGGGTTATTCGTTTAAGGCCGAAACGTATCAAGCTCCGCTGAAGCCCCGCCGCCCCGAACTGCCCGCTGCAGAGGCCGGCGTCGACAACCCGCTCGATCAGATCATCTTCCATTACTGGAAAGAGCACGGCGTCGAGCCGCCTAAGCCGATCAGCGACGCCGCGTTCTATCGCCGGGCAAGCCTCGACCTGGTCGGTCTGCTCCCGAGCGCTGACGAAGTCGACGCCTTCGTGGCCGACAAGTCGCCTGACAAGCGTGCGGCGCTGGTTCGCCGGCTGCTCGACAACCAGGTCGCGTACGCCGACCACTGGATGACCTTCTGGAACGACCTGCTTCGCAATGATTACGCCGGCACCGGCTTCATCGACGGCGGTCGCGCCCAGATCACCGGCTGGCTTTACGACGCGTTGCTGAGGAACAAGCCGTACGACCAGTTCGTTCGCGAACTGATATCGCCGACGCCTGAGTCGGAAGGTTTTGCTAAGGGGATCATCTGGCGCGGCCAGGTGAACGCCAGCCAGCGGCCGGAGTTGCAATTCTCGCAGAACGTCGGCCAGGTCTTCCTGGGCGTCAATCTGAAGTGCGCTTCGTGCCACGACAGCTTCGTCGACGACTGGAAACTGACCGACGCCTACGGACTCGCAGCGATCACCAGCAACGAGCAACTCGAAATCCACCGCTGCGACAAACCGACGGGCGAGATGGCGAAGGCCTACTTCCTCTTCCCCGAACTTGGCGCCATCGATCCAGCGGCGCCCCGCGAAGAACGGCTGAAACAACTCGCCGCGATCATGACGTCGCCCGATAATGGCCGCCTCACTCGCACCGTCGCGAATCGCCTGTGGCACCGGCTGATGGGCCGCGGAATCGTCCACCCCGTCGATTCGATGGGCGCCCGTCCCTGGAACGAAGACCTGCTCGATCAGTTGGCGGTGCATCTTTCCGACTCCGGTTACGACCTGAAAAAAACGCTCGAACTGATCGCTACCTCGCAGGTCTATGGCCTGGACAGCGCCCCTTGGGACGAATCGGCTCCAGTTGAGGATTTCGTCTTCGCCGGTCCCTCGCCCAAGCGGATGACGGCCGAGCAGTTCGTCGACTCCCTGGCCGCCATCGCGGGCGTGGCGCCTGAAACGACCGAGCAGGACAACGTGTTCGTCGAACCCGTCAAGTCGCTGGAAGGGGCAGGGGAGCGGCCGTTCGTACGGGCGTCGCTTATCCAATCGACGCCGCTGATGCGAACCCTCGGCCGACCGAACCGCGAGCAGGTCGTCACCACACGTCCCGGCGACGTCACCACTCTGGAGGCCCTGGAACTGAGCAACGGCGAGCCGTTGTCCGATCTCCTCGCCGCGGGCGGGCAGAAGCTGGCCACTAACTTCGGCGATCTCTCGGCCGAGGATCTCTGCCGCACGCTCGTCCGCTCGGCACTGTCGCGCGAGCCGACCGCCGAGGAACTGCAACTCCTCACCGAAACCGCCGGCCAACCGCTGACCCCTGCAGGGCTGTCGGACGTATTGTGGTGCATCGTCATGTTGCCTGAATTCCAGTTGATCAAATAGTTTTTCACCACAGAGGCCTCTGTGGTGAATCGCATTCTGAACTGAAGTGCTAGAACGCCATGAACGCCAACCAACTCGACCGTCGCCGCTTCCTTCAGGCCACTTCCGCCGCCGCGGTGGCGACGATGGGGATGTCGGCCCCGCGTCTCGCGTTCGGCGCCGCTGGCGAACAGTTGGTCCAGCCAATCCCGAAGGCCGACGCCTGCATCCTCCTCTGGATGGCCGGCGGCATGGCGGCGCCCGATACATTCGACCCGAAAGCGTATCTGCCGTTCGAGAAAGGCCTGCCAGTCGAGCGGGTGATGAGCACCTTCCCGGCCATCGACACGGCGGTCGACAACATCAAAATCACCGCCGGATTGGAGAACGTCGCCAAAGTGATGGACCGGGGGACGCTGATCCGCTCGCACGTTCAGCCTGACCTCGGCCACATCCTCCACAGCCGTCACCAGTACCATTGGCACACCGGCTACGTCCCGCCGCAAACGGTGGCCGCGCCGCACATCGGGGCCTGGATGTCGCGGGTGCTGGGGCCGAGCAACCCGGTGATGCCGGCGTTTATCGACGTTGGCCAGCGGCTTGAAGGGGTCGGTGAGAAGGAAGAACTGAAGGCGTTCCATACCGCCGGCTTTTTCGGCGGCGAGTTTGGGCCCTTCTTGCTCCCCTATCCGCAAGACGCCGTCGGCGCCGTTCGCCCGCCGAAGGGGATGACGCCCGACCGCTTTGAATCACGCTACAAACGGTTCCGGGAACTGGTCCTCCGCGGTCCGCTCGGGCAGCATGGGAGCGATCATCAGCAGGAGTCGATGATCCGCGCGATGGAGAACGCCCATCGTCTGCTAAGTTCGCCCGACCGCGCGGCGTTTGATATCTCCAACGAGCCGAAGGAAAGCTACGACAAGTACAACATAGGCCGCTTCGGCCAAGGGTGCCTCCTCGCCCGCCGACTGGTGGAATCGGGCGCCCGGTTCATCGAAGTGACCACCGAATACGTTCCTTTCGAAGGCTGGGACACGCACGAGGAAGGTCACTCGCGGCTCGAAAAGATGAAGCAGCAGATCGATCGGCCGATCGCTCAGCTGATTCTCGACCTCGAAGAGCGCGGCATGCTCGACCGGACGCTGGTGATCCTCGCCAGCGAATTCAGCCGCGACATGATGATCGAGGGTGTTCCCGGCAGCACGGCGAAGGACCAGTCGCGGGCCGCCAGCGATACGCTCGAACTCCCGGCCCACTACGGCCTCCACCGGCACTTTACCGGCGGTAGCAGCGTGCTGATGTTCGGCGGCGGCGTGAAGAGGGGCTTCCTCTACGGCGAAACGGCGGCTGAGCGACCTTGCTTGGCGATCAAGGATCCGATCTCGGTGACCGATCTTCATGCGACGATCTTCCACGCGATGGGGATCTCGCCGAAGACGGAGTTCACGATCGAGAAGCGGCCGTTCTACGCGACCGAAGATGGCAAGGGACGCGTCGTCGAAGCGCTGTTCGCGTGAGTCGGCGGCGATTGCCTGCTTTTTGCTTCTCTGCCATGTCTGCCAACTCTGCCGTGTCTGCCAAGTGTTTTTGGCGGACATGGAGCTTTCTTGGCCTCTGCCGACCAGGCTTTTGCAGAAAATGCCTTGTTTGCGCTAGTTGGCCGTGTCGGCCGTGTTGGCCAAGTCAAATTTGTTGGCCTTCTTGAGCAATGCGTCGCCGGCGCGGCGACTTGTAGACGATTTGCGTCGCGCCATCTTAGACAGCCAGATGGCGCTAAATCTTACCTCGCGCATCTCTTGCGCAGCTTCTCTCACAGGATATCAGCGCTAAGCTTGTGTTTTCAGTTGTCAATGAACTGATGTTCACACTAGCGAATGTGGTGGCTCATTTTCAACACAAAAGTTTGTGGAATTCTGGTGCGTCGCCAGATGGCCGCAAACCGACATGGATGGTCGCAGTCGCTTGATATAGTGCGCGAAATCGGCGTCGGAGACGCCTCCCACATGGGTCGCTCAATTTTGGGCGATTCTCGATCTGCTGACTGTGCGCAAAACGCCCCTCTCTGTTGCCGATCACGCAGCTACTGGCTGGCGCAGACGTGGGATATACTGAGAAGACTGAAAACCATCATGCGCCGCGACGGAACTCCCCGCCGGGCACGCCTCACGCCGTGAGACGCCGTCATGCTCTTGTCTGCTCATCAATTCGCGCGGCCCCTGGTCCTGGCGGCATTGTCGTCGCTAATGGCGTTGCCGTCGCTCGGCGTGCAGGCGGCCGATAAGGTCGACTACACCCGCGACGTCCGCCCGATCCTGGCCGCCAATTGCTTCAACTGCCACGGCCAAGATCCGGCTCATCGCGCAGCCGAGCTCCGCCTTGATCTCTTCGAGTCGACCGCCAGCGAAGTCGCGGGAGAGACGATCAACGGGGCCCAGCATGTCATCGCTCCCGGAACGCCTGCCGAGAGCGAGCTGATCGCCCGCATTACCAGCGATGATGAGTCGCTGCGAATGCCGCCGGCCGATTCGGGGAAGGCGCTGAAGCCCGCTGAGATTGAAACGCTGAGCCGCTGGGTCGCCGAGGGGGCCGAGTACCAAGCGCACTGGGCGTTCGTGGCGCCGGTTCGGCCGACGCCCCCTGCCGTGAGCGACCCGGCGTGGGTGAAGAATCCGATCGACGCGTTTGTCCTGGCGCGGCTCGATCGCGAACAACTCCAGCCGTCGCCTACCGCGACGCCGCAGACGCTGTTGCGGCGGATGTCGCTCGATCTCACCGGCCTGCCGCCGACGCTCGAAGAACTGGCCGCCTACGAAGCTGACCTCGCCGCCAGCGATTCGATCGTCGGCAAGTCGTCGGCCGACGCCGCGAGCGGGGCCCAGGCGTCAATCCTCGCCAAACAAGTCGATCGGCTGCTCGCCTCGCCCCACTACGGGGAACGGTGGGCGCGCCTGTGGCTCGACGCCGCCCGTTATGCCGACTCCGACGGCTTTGAGAAGGACAAGCCGCGGTTCGTCTGGATGTATCGCGATTGGGTGATCGAGGCCTTCAACGCCGACAAGCCGTACAACGAATTCGTCATCGAACAGATCGCCGGCGACTTGTTGCCGAACGCGACGCAAGACCAGCGCGTCGCCACCGGCTACTTGCGCAACTCGATGATCAACGAGGAAGGGGGCATCGACCCCGAGCAGTTTCGCATGGAGGCGATGTTCGACCGCGTCGACGCCATCGGCAAAGGTGTCCTGGGCGTCACCGTGCAGTGCGCCCAGTGTCATACGCACAAGTACGATCCGATCACCCACACCGACTATTACCGCCTCTTCGCCTTCCTCAACAATTGCGATGAGGCCCAGATATCGGCCTACGCTGACGATGACCTCGTCTTGTGGGAAGCGACTCGCGAGGTGATCGATCGCATCGAGAGTGAGCTCAAAGCTGCGACTCCCGATTGGCCCGCGCGGATGGCGACATGGGAAGCGACTGTTGCCGACGACTCGAACCAATGGACGATCGTCCGACCCGAGCTCGACGCTAGCGGCGGTCAAAAGCATTACCTGCTGAACGACGGCTCCGTCCTCGCCGCCGGCTACGCGCCGACGAAGCACTCGACCGAGTTCACCGTGACGCTGGCCGCCGACGCCAAGATCACCGCCGTGCGGCTCGAACTGCTCAACGACCCGAATCTGCCGCACAACGGACCGGGCCGCTCGCTCGATGGTCTCTTTGGTCTCACCGAGATGAAGGTCGCCGCCGCGCCGGCCGATAAGCCGGGCGAGAGCGCCGAACTGAAGATCGTCAGCGCGACCGCCGACGTCAATCCGCCGGGACGCCCCCTCGACCCTGCTTACGACGATCAGAGCAAAGAAAAGCGGGTGACGGGGCCAATCGAGTACGCGATCGACGGCAACAATCTCACCGCCTGGAGCGCCGACATCGGCCCTGGCCGGAGCAATGTCCCGCACGAAGCCGTCTTTGTGTTGGAGAAGCCGCTCGAAGCGAAGGCTGGCGCGAAGCTGACGTTCACGCTCGTGCAAAACCACGGCGGGTGGAACAGCGACGACAACCAGAACAACAACCTCGGGCGGTTCCGCTTCACCGTGACCGGGGCCGATAAGGCCGCCGCCGATCCGATCCCTGCCGCGGTGCGCAAGATCCTCGCGATTCCAGCGGGCGAGCGAAGTCCCGCACAGGTTGCGGAGCTGTTCAGTTACTGGCGCACGACCGTCGCCGATTGGGCGGAAATCAACCGCCGACTTGACGCCCTGTGGCTGAGCCACCCGCGCGGGACGACGCAACTCGTGTTGTCCGAGCGGACGGAGCGTCGCCCAACGCATCGGCTTGATCGGGGCAACTTTCTGGCGCCGGCTGAAGAAGTAACGCCAGGCGTGCCGGCGTTCCTGCATCCGCTGACGGCCGCGAATCCGAACCGGCTCGACTTCGCCCGGTGGCTCGTCGACGAGCGCAGTCCGACCGCGGCCCGCGCGGCGGTCAATCGGATTTGGCATGCCTATTTTGGTTCCGGATTGGTCGGCACGGCCGAAGATCTGGGAACGCAAGGCGACCAACCGACGCATCCTGAACTGCTTGATTGGCTTGCCGTCGAATTGATGGAACATGGCTGGAGCCAGAAGCACATCCATCGGTTGATCGTCGGTTCGGCGACCTATCAGCAGTCGGCCGCGGCTTCGCCCGATCTGCTGGCGCGGGATCCGGCTAATCAGCTACTGGCCCGCGGCGCCCGCTATCGCGTCGACGCCGAAATGGTGCGCGACGTATCACTCGCCGTTAGCGGCCTGCTGACGGAAAAGATCGGCGGGCCGAGCGTCTATCCGCCGGCGCCCGAGTTTCTCTTCCAGCCGCCGACGAGCTACGGGCCCAAGATCTGGGCGTACGATACCGATGCTGACAAGTATCGTCGCGGTCTCTACACGTTCCGTTATCGCAGCGTGCCGTATCCCGCGTTTGAGAGCTTCGACGCCCCGCGCGGCGACGTCGCCTGCGTCCGTCGGCCGCGCTCGAACACTCCGCTGCAGGCGCTGACGACGCTGAACGAATCGCTTTACCTGGAGTGCGCCCGCGAGCTTGCCCGCCGCATCGTCGCCGACGGCGGCGCGAGCGATCAGGACCGGCTCGCCTACGCGGTGCGCCGTTGCCTGTCGCGCGATCCGAGCGGCGCGGAAGCGGCTACGCTCGGCGAGTTCCTGGAGAGTCAACGGACGCGCTTTGCGGCCGAGGGCGCCGATCCGTGGCAATTGCTGACGACCGACGACAGCGGCCGGAACCAGCCGCTCCCAGCGAACGCCAGCGCGCCCGACCTCGCTGCGTGGACGGCGCTGGCGCGTGTGGTGTTGAATTTGGATGAAACGATTACGAAGGAATAAGACGAACCACGAAGACACGAAGACACGAAGGCACTAAGGAAGACACCAAGAAGATGGAACCGCAGATGAACGCGAATGAACGCAGATGGATTTGGCATTGAAGTATTCTGTTTTTTATTGGCGTTAATCTGCGTTCATCGGCGGTTCGATTTCTTGTCTTTTCTTCGTGCCTTCCTTAGTGCCTTCGTGTCTTGGTGGTTAAGGTATTAAAAAAATGAACTGCCAATCTCATCTTCATCAAGGCGTTCCTCCGCGTGAGTTGGCGCGGCGCTGGTTCCTCAAGGAATGCGGCGTCGGGTTGGGCGCGGTGGCGCTGAATCAGCTGCTGGGGAGCAGCGTCGCGCGCGCGGCCGCCGATCCGCTCGCGGCGAAACAGGCTCATGCCGCCGCGAAGGCGAAGAATGTTATCTTTCTGTTCATGGCGGGCGCCCCGAGCCATCTGGAGTTGTTCGACAATAAGCCGCAGTTGGCTAAGTTCGACGGGACGCTGCCGCCGGCGGAGCTGCTCGCCGGGTATCGCGCCGCGTTCATCAATCCGAATTCGACGCTGATGGGGCCGAAGTTCAAGTTCGCGCGGCATGGCCAGTCGGGAAACGAGTTGTCGGAGTTGCTCCCTCATCTGGCAACCGTCGCCGACGATCTGGCGATCGTCAAGTCGATGTCGACCGACGCGTTTAATCACGCGCCCGCTCAGATCTTGATGAGCACCGGGAGCCAGCAGTTCGGCAAGCCGTCGATCGGGTCCTGGAGCCTCTACGGGTTGGGGAGCGAATCGCAGAACCTGCCTGGGTTCGTCGTCTTCAGCACCGGCAGCAAAGGCCCCAGCGGCGGCAGCGCCAACTGGGGGAGCGGCTACCTGCCGACGGTGCATCAAGGAGTCCAGCTGCGCACGAGCGGCGATCCGGTGCTGTTCCTCTCGAATCCGCGCGGCGTCGACGAGCGATTGCAGCGTGATTCGCTCGACGCGATCAACGCGCTGAACCGACAGCATCTCGACCAAGTCGGCGATCCGGAGATCGCCACACGGATCAACTCGTTTGAGATGGCCTACCGTATGCAGGCGAGCGCCCCGGAAGCGATGAATCTCGCCGACGAGCCGGAGCACGTTCTCAAGATGTACGGCGCCGAGCCGGGCAAGCCGTCGTTTGCCAATACCTGCCTGCTCGCGCGACGGTTAGTGGAGCGCGGCGTCCGCTTCGTCGAGATCTTTCACGAGGCGTGGGACCAGCATGGCTATCTGGTTCCCGACCTCAAGAAGAACTGCGAAAAGACCGACCGACCGAGCGCCGCCCTCATTAAAGATCTCAAGCAACGGGGGTTGCTCGACGATACGCTCGTCATTTGGGGCGGCGAGTTCGGTCGGACGCCAATGGTGCAGGGCGACCCGCACCACGAAGGCGCCGGCCGCGACCATCATCCCAACGCCTTCACGATGCTGCTTGCCGGCGGCGGCATGAAGCCGGGCGTCACGCTCGGCGAAAGCGACGATTTTGGCTTCAACGTGACGAAAGACAAGGTCCATGTGCGCGATCTCCATGCAACGATCTTGCATCAGCTGGGACTCGATCACACGAAGCTGACGTACAAGTTCCAAGGACTGGAGCAGAAACTCACCGGCGTCGAACCGGCGCGGGTGGTGACGGAGATTCTGGCATAGCTACCTACTTAGAGCGACAACTTGCCACCGAGGCGTGAAGGCCTGAAAGGCCGCGCTATGGCAGCCCAGGGCGAAGCCCTGGGTCGGCGGACGACGAATCAGCCTAGCCCTGAAAGGGCGCGCTAGAGCGAGAGCGGAAGTTGAGCAAAGCGCGCCCTTTCAGGGCTAGGTTCCGACAACGCATCTCCCCCCAGGGCTGCGCCCTGGGCTGTCGCAGCGCGTCCCTTCGGGACTAAGAGCGGCCGTAAACTGTTTGTGATTCTTGCGTCTCTTCGCGGCTAACTCGCATTCGCCTTTTCCGTTTTGCCCATCGCTGATTCGGAAATCTGTGCGGCTAGTTCGCTCCGCGATTGAAATCGGTCGGTCGACGCGCTAAGACAGAGATTGGCGGCTGCCGCCTGGGCTTCGTTGCCTGCGGTCGTCGCCTCGTTCTCGTCTTTCATTCTCTTCGTCTGGGGCAGGATCGCCGTGAAGAATGCACTCTGTCTGTCGGTTTGTCTGTGGCTCGCAGCGTGCGGTCACGCGCTCGGGGCGGAAAGCCAAGAGAGTGCGCCTGTCGAGTGCGAGCAATGGGGCGTTGGCGAGATCGTGCTCGACGGCCCTCGCGACGGCAACCCTTTCGTCGACGTTGAACTGGCCGCCGATTTCACCGATCGGCAGAACAAGCGGCTCCACGTTCCTGGCTTCTACGACGGCGACGGTCGTTATGTGATCCGCTTCAGCCCGCCGACGCCCGGGGAATGGAAGTACCGGACGAGCTCCAACACTCCGGCCCTTCACGATCGGACCGGGGCCGTCGCGGCCGCTCCTGCTAAGGAAGGCAATCACGGCCCAGTGGTCGTGAAGAACGGGTTTCACTTTGCGTACGCCGATGGAACTCCCTACCGCCCCATCGGCACCACCTGCTACGCCTGGACCAGCCAGCCAGAAGCGTTGGAAGAAGAGACGCTGCAAACGCTCGCCGCGTCGCCGTTCAACAAGCTGCGGATGTGCGTGTTTCCCAAACGCTACAAGTGGAATGAGAACGAGCCGCAGCTTTACGCCTACGAGGGAAAGGCGCCGAATCAGTGGGACTTCACGCGGTTCAACCCCGAGTTCTTCCAGCACTTGGAGCGGCGGATCGTTGAATTGCAGAAGCTGGGCATCGAGGCCGACGTGATTCTGCTGCATCCCTACGACGAAGGGCATTGGGGTTTCGACCAGATGTCGGACGAGGCGGATGACCGGTATCTCCGCTACATCGTCGCGAGGCTGGCGCCTTACCGCAACGTTTGGTGGTCGCTCGCCAACGAATACGATTTCATGTTGGAGAAGCAGGAAAGCGATTGGGATCGAATGATCGCGGTCGTCGATCAGACCGATCCTTACGATCGGCTCACCTCGATCCACAACGGGCGCGTCCTTTACAACCACACCAACCCGCGGCTCACCCACGCGAGTATTCAGAACGGCTCTGCGGCCGAGGAGGCGGGCCGGGCGGTGTTGTATCGCGACGCCTACCGCAAGCCGATTCTGTTCGATGAGATCAAGTACGAAGGGAACATCCCGAGCCGGTGGGGAAACCTCTCGGCCGAGGAGATGGTCCACCGCTTTTGGGAATGCATCGTGGCCGGGACGTACCCCGGCCACGGCGAGTGCTATTTGAGCGACGACGACGTCCTCTGGTGGGCGAAGGGGGGCAAACTTAAAGGCGAGAGCCCGGCGCGGATCAAGTTCCTTACGGAGATTCTGGAGACGGCGCCGGAGCAGGGGCTCGAACCGATCGATAAGTGGCAGTATCCCAACATCGTCGGCAAGCCGGGCGAGTATTACCTCGTCTACCTGGGGAAAGAGTCGCCGAGCGAGTGGAAATTTTCCTTGCCGCGGTATGAGTTGAAAGAGGGCGAGCAGTTCCGGGTTGAGGTGCTTGATACGTGGAACATGACGATCACGCCAGTGGCGGAGCCGTTTACCATCCGGCAGGAGTCGGAGTATCTCTTTGTCGACAAGGATGGTCGGAGCGTGCCGCTGCCGGGGAAGCCTTGGCAGGCGCTGCAGATTACGAAGATTGGCTCACCTCAGTAATTGTTCTGTAAGCATGGCGATAATACTCTCGCAAAGGCGCGAAGGCGCAAAGACGACGCAAAGAATTTCCTTTGCGTTTCCTTTGCGCCTTCGCGCCTTTGCGAGACATCAAAGAAATCACCAATTAAATGAACTTTGGGCGCTTGTTGCAGCTATCCTGATCGCCACTCAAGTTAGCGCCGGCGAGGTCGCCGATACGACGGAGAGTCCTCACGCCAAGCTCCAACCGATCGCGCTTAACGACGTGCGCTGGACTGAAGGGTTCTGGGCCGATCGCTTCGCGACGCTCCGAGAGAAGTCGATTCCCACGATGTGGGAACTGATGCGCGACGGCAAGTACAAGCCGTTCCTGGGGCACTTCAAGATCGCCGCCGGCGAGGCTGAAGGGGATTACCATGGGGCCCCTTGGAACGACGGCGACTTCTACAAGTTTCTCGAAGCGGTCGCCGCCGTCTATGCGGTGACCGACGATCCCAAGCTGGCGGCGATTCTCGACGAGTCGATTGCCGCGATTGCTCAGGCGCAGCGCGACGACGGCTATCTCCACACGCCGGTGTTGATCGCTCATCGCCACGGCGATCAGTCGGTGCAGCCATTCCAGGATCGGCACAATTTTGAGATGTACAACATGGGGCATCTCCTCACGGCGGCCAGCCTGCACTATCGCGTGACCGGTCGCGAGGATTTTCTCGAGGTGGCGAAAAAGACGGCCGACTTTTTGTGCCGGACGTTCGAAAACCCGTCGCCAGACTTGGCGCGCAATTCGGTTTGTCCATCTCACTATATGGGGGCGATCGAACTCTACCGCACGACCGGCGACCAGAAATACCTGAAGCTCGCGCAGACGTTTCTCGAAATGCGGAACCTCGGCGTCAGCGACGGCGACAAGATCATTGGGGGCGACGACAACCAGGATCGCATTCCGTTCGTCGATCAACGTGAAGCGGTCGGCCACGCGGTGCGCGCGAACTATCTCTACGCGGGGGCGGCCGACCTCTACCTGGAGACGGGCGACGCGCAGCTGATGAAGCCGCTGGAGGCGATCTGGCGGAACGTCGTCGAGCGAAAACTCTACGTCACCGGCGGCTGCGGTGCCCTCTACGACGGGGCGTCGCCCGACGGCAGCGAGCAGCAGGAGCAGATCACCCGCACCCATCAAGCTTACGGTCGCAACTATCAGCTGCCGAATCTGACGGCTCACAACGAAACATGCGCCGCGATCGGCAACGTGTTGTGGAATTGGCGGATGTTCCTCGCCACGGGCGAAGGGAAGTACGTCGACGTCATCGAGCTGTCACTTTACAACGCGATCCTCGCGGGGATGAGCCTCGACGGCGTCGATTTCTTCTACGTCAATCCGCTGCGCAACATCGAACCGCAGCCGACGGCCCTGCGCTGGGCGCGGACGCGCGTGCCGTTTGTCACCTCGTTTTGCTGCCCGCCAAACGTGCTGCGCACGCTCGCTGAAGTGAGCGGGATGGCCTACAGCCGCGCGGGCGACGAGTTGTGGGTGAATCTCTACGGAGGTAATCGCCTGTCGACGGAGCTGAACGGCTCGCGGCTCACCATTACGCAGACGACCGATTACCCGTGGGAAGGACGGATCGAATTCGCCGTCGATGAATGCAGCGATCAGCCGTTCGCGCTGAAATTTCGGATCCCCGGCTGGTGCGACGGCGCGACGCTCAGCGTGAACGACGAAGCCGTAGCCGGCAAGCTTGCCTCAGGAAGCTACGCGGAGTTACGGCGCGCATGGAAGGTCGGCGACCGCGTGACGTTAAACTTGCCCATGCCGCCGCGGCTCATCGAAGCCAATCCACAGGTCGAAGAGACGCGCAATCAACTCGCGGTGCAGCGCGGGCCGATCGTTTACTGCCTCGAATCGCCCGACCTGCCGGCCGGCGTGCGGGTCGATGAGGTGGCGCTTGCTGCCGATGCGACGTTGAGGCCAGTCTTCGAGCCGCGGTTGCTTGGCGGCGTTACGGTGATCGATGCAGACGCACGAACTCGGCCTGCGGGCGATTGGAGTGGGCGACTCTACCGGCCGCTCGATGGCGCCGCCAAGGGGAAGGCCATCGATGTGCGCCTCGTTCCGTACTATGCGTGGGCGAATCGCGGGGCGTCGGAGATGACGGTGTGGATGCCGCGAGATTGAATGCAGGCCCCGGCTCCGCCGGGGGGTCGGTCACCTTGCCGGTACGCGTCGTCCTGCGGTGTGCAACCCCCCGGCGGAGCCAGGGGCTGCCAATCATTCGATACGTGATATCCAAACGACGTTCGTCTTTGGCTGCAGGCTGACGACTCCGCCGCCGTCGATCGCATTGCTCTTCACGCTGGCCCCTGACTTCCCGTCGATCCAATTCACTTGGAAGCCTTCCTGCGATGCGGGAAGTTCGACGTTGATCGCCGCATCAAGGCTATCGACGTAGAAGAGACAGTCGCCTTGTGGTCGAGCCAGCATCCATTGATTCGGCCGCAGCGATGGCGATTCGACAGGCTTCATTTGCGGAAGAACTTTTGCCAAGCCATCAGGCAACCGCGGCACGTCGGCGAGCGAACCGCCGGCGATGAGGACGGCCCAGCCGTCGTGAACGCTCGGACAATTCTGCTCGGCGTAGTAAGCGACTGCCTTGGCGGGGAAGCGCTGGCGATACTCGCTTACCGCGCGGACGATTGCAGCGGCGCCTCCCGGCTTCTGCTTCGTCTTTCGCAGGTGCTGCCGCGGGGCGAGGTTCTCGCCGCCGTTGGGGGCATAGAGTTCGTCGTCTGCCGTGTAGGCCCAGTAGCGAATATCGATCAGGTCGATCGCCTGGCTGCGAACCGGGTCGGCGAGAATGGCGTCCTGCACGTTCTTCGGTGCGCTCAAGCCCACAATGACCTTGCGGCCCGTTTCGCGCTCCCATTCCGTGATGACGTCGATCCAAAATTCGACGAAGTGGAGCGGTCCCGTAAACTCGCCGCTGGTCAGCTGGATGATGTTGGAGCGATCGGCGAAGTTGTCGAGGCACTTTCGGATGTAGCCGCGATGCAACTCGCGCAACCGCGGATTGGAGACATCGTAGAACGTCTCCGCCAGAAAAATCCGCTTGTCGCCGACGTAGGGGGGCGGCTCAGGGAAGGGGAGGGGGGCGTTGACGTTATTCGCCGGCCGCCAGGGGGAATCGGCCCAGTGGGCGCCTGCTTCGATAATGTTGTGCTGAAAGTAGTTCTGGTGGAGCAGCACCAGGCCTTGCTCGTCGCAATGCCCGGCAAAATCGCGGAGGCGATCCCAGTACCAAGGATTGAATCGCGTGAGATCGTACTGGCTCAAACCGTCCCAAGCCGAACCCTCGCCAGTTCGCGCAAACGGCTGTTCATAGAACGGCGGTTCGACCTCGCCATTGGCTTGCCGCACATGGGTATGCTCGTCGCGACGGCGATCGTACCAGAGACCGTAGTGATGGTCGTATGCGACTGTATCGTCGGCGTTCATCCGCGCGGCGAGCGCCGGCAAGTCGTCAGTGAATCCGACGCCGACGCGGCCAGGGACGTAGCGCGTGATAGCCGGACCAAACGCCGGCGCTTCGTCGGGCCGAATATTACCGGCCCACCACTTGGGCGTGAGCGTGCGTCCAGTCGCGACGCGGTCGCCAACCATGAGCCAGCCATTTTCGACGCGGAGCGGCTTCCTCGACATTTTTGGATTGCTGCTCTCCGCGTTCGTCAGCACAGCGGCAGCTTGCTTTCGCTTGCTAAACTCAGCAGCGTTACGCTTTGACGCCGCTTGCATCCGCTCGCGAATGACGTCGATCAACTCCGTTGGCGGCTCAGCCGATTGCCGCGTGAACTCCGCCGCCTCGGCGACGGTCGGGTTCGTCGAACCGATCGGATCGAGCAGTAACGGATCGATGCGTCGCGCGGCCGCATCGCCGCGACGCTCGCGGAGTTGGGCTTGAAACAGACTGAGCGGTTGGACGAAGTCGCCGATCCCTTCAATCGTCCCGTCGCCGGCGACGTTGGCCCACACGCCGATGGCCCAGTTTTCGGCGCCTGGCGGGCGGAAGCAGCGAACTTGAGCGGCTTGGCACTGCCAGAGAACGCAGTTGGCCGCGGCCCAACCGCACCCTGCCGGCGCGGCCCAGCGGTTCTCCAAACAAAGCCGGCCGCCGTCGATGCGAACGTTGTCGTAGAGGAGCCCCGAAGTCCAACTCTCCAGCGACCCGCTGTCGCCATGCGTGCGCGATGCGATGCAGTGGACAAAGGCGTTCGGCCCGGCCGAGCAGTGCCCCGTCGCAAAGTCGTGCAGCCCTGCCTCGCTCCAACAGCGCAGAAAGAGCGTCTGCTGGCCCTGAGTGAAAAACGCGAGCCGTCGCCGGCCGCCGAGTTCGGAAACTGGTGCGAGCGACAGGCAATCTTCGACCGTGATGCGACGGGCCGTCTCCCACACGGCGACGGCGCCGCCGGCGAAGCGTCGGCATTCGACGCGGCGCAGCCAGCCGTCGACGACGTTCTCGAACGTCACCGCTTGCCACGCATGCTCTTCATCAAGCGGGCGATCGGCGTCGTACGCTGATTCAAGAATCAGATCCTCAATGCCGACGTTAGAAATCCGCCCCGGCCAGCGTACTGGCCTGACCGTCGCCCCGCCGAGCTCCGCCTCGATGGCCGTCGTGATTGGCGCATCGAGCGTGAGGCGATTCCCTTCGATGGCGACGATCGCGCGCTCCCAGCGGATGTCGCGCGAACCAGGTCGCCACCCCACGCCAAAGGCGTCGGCGCCGAGTTGCTTCACCCACTCGGCGGAGCTTGGTCGGGCGACGACGATTTGATCGCCGACGCTCAACCCGTCGTTTGAGTTCAATGTCAGCGTCGTCGCGCCCACCGGAACATAGTCATCGACGACTTGGCAAACTGCGCCGGGATCGGCGTCCGCTCGATCATCGACGCCAGCGACGCGGATGAGCGTCCGCCGGTCACGTCCGGTCGCCGTTAGCCGCGTGCCATCGGTAGTAGCGCCCGCCCCGCGCAGCACGACGCCAGATGCGTTCATTAACAACTGGCCGGCGATCTCGTAGTCGCCCGGCGCCAGCCCCACGGCACCCCGCAACCCGTCCGCGTCGAGAGGGAGCGCTGCGACTTCATCCAGCGCAGCCTGAATCCGCGCGCCATCGTCCCCATCCCCCGGCACGATGACGACTCGCAGCGGCGCCTCTGGAATGTCGCGATCGCCGCCGGCGAATCCGCAACTGGAGAAATCGGGAACGCGATTGCCGCGTTCATCGCTCCGATAAACGAGCTTTCCGTCTGGACCAGGCTGAACCGCGTACTCATCCGCAATAGCCTGTCCAACCGAAAGCGAACGCCAAGCGACGACGGCGATCGCGCAGAAGCTCAAGATGGACGTCCAGCGGCGGCAGTGCATTGTCAGCCGCCGAAGGGCGGGTGCGAGAAAAGAAGTGATTTGGGATCACTTCCAGCCTAAACCGGGCCTAGCCGACTCTCAAGTCGCCGTGATTGCATTTCAAGAGGTCTTTTCATTTGAACCGCCAAGGACGCCAAGGTTCGCCAAGGAATGCGGGGAGGAATTGAACCACGACGGCACGACGGCACTACGGGCACGACGGAAGAAGAGATGAAGAGTAGGGAACCGCCGATCAACGCGGATGAACGCAGATGGCTTTTATTGGCGTTTATCTGTGTTCATCGGCGGTTCCAACATCCCTTGTATTCCCTTGGCGCTCTTGGCGTCCTTGGCGGTTAGTCTTTGAACTTGGCAGTTCTCCTGGAATGCACTCCCCGCCGGCAAATCCGCAAGGGTTATTCGTGGATGAGCACCCCGACGTAGAGATTGCCGTCGGTATGCCACTTGTCGCCGCCACCGTTCTTCCCCTCCAGCGTCTTGTGAAAATGCTGCACGATATATTGGTCGCTTAATACGCCCGCCTCGTTGAGATCGACGAACAGCAGGTCTCGCTCCTGGTCGACGTTGCCGTCGATGTGGTGCGTGATCTGCCCCGTGCGGTGGCTCAACCCGACGCCCTTGTCGAACGCCGCTGAGCCGATCCACACGGGTCGCCCATCGGGGTCATTTTTGTCAGTTTTCCAAAAGCGCACATGGTGCCGCTGCCGCGGATCGTCGCCGACTTGCTTCTCAAACGCCAGATCCTCTTTCCGGCCGAAGAGGTACAGACTGCTGACCGGCGCCTCATCGTCGGGACGCTTCAGCACCGTCGCTTCGGCGATCTTCAAATCGCTGCGCAGCGACAAGCGCTTCGCCTCCAACCAGTGGGCGGCCGCCATCCCTTTGAGCAGATCGTTCTCCGTGCCGATGAGGCTGACGTTGAGCGGATCGCCCGGCACATTGTCGGCGGCGCGCGTGACGTTGGGGAGGTCGTTCAGCGAGGGGTGGCGCGACTCGGCGACTTTCCAGAGAAGGGGCATCAACAGATAAGCGACGCCGAGCCAACCGAGCAACAACAAGAGAAACCAGCCTGCCATACGTCTCTTCAATTGGCGATGGTGTTTCGCGGCCATAACGTCGCTGGACGATGGGTGGCCATCGGCGCCGTGTGGGGACACGTCGGGAGGAGGACTCTCCATAGGGGCATGTCAGCGTGGCGTGAGTGTTCGTCAGTAGGAATGTGCGGCCTGCCGTCTATGGTACCGAACAATCGCCCCGAGGAGCAACGCGGCGCCGAGAAACTCTCGAGGAACTGTAATGCTCGAAGACTAACCGCCAAGGACGCCAAGAGCGCCAAGGAAATGCAAGAGAATTGGAACCGTCGATAAACGCCGACGGGAAGAATTGAGCGGTTCAATCTGCGCCTAATGGCGTTCGCCTGCGGTTCTTAGTTCCTTTCTTCCTTGGCGCTCTTGGCCTGCTTGGCGGTTCTAAAGTAGCGACGACGTAGCTTCCTGCGAGAAACTCCGGCGGGGGAGCAACACCGCCGCGACTTACGGGACAAACTGCTCACAAGACGAGGCGAGGGCCTTGAGCGACTAGCGCGCAAAAACAAGCAGAAATGTGGTCGATCAGGCGTTTGTGTTCAGATCTACTTTCTTCAATTCGTGCATAAGCTTCTCTAGGTTCCTGAGTCGCTGTTGGCTATAGTACGGGCCGCCTGCTTGCTTCATCTTATATCCCCTTTTGCCGAACCTCGACTGCCGCTCGCAATGAATGAGATCAAGATTGAGGTCTGGGACGCTACCGGCAACAAGCGGCAGCTTGTGGAAGTGCCGACCGACGCCGAAGTGAATCGCTTGATCGCCGTGCTGATCGAGCGGATGAATCTGCCGCGGCATAGCCCCGATGGGCAGATGATGAGCTACAAGTTTCATCACAAAAGCTCGGGGCGGCAATTGCTCGATTCCGACACGCTCGCCTCGGCCAACGTGAAAGACGGCGACATTCTGCGTCTGCAGCCCGAGATCACCGCCGGCATCCGCTGAGGGCGTTATGACTTCAGAACCTGAAGCCGGCGAATCTGCGGCGCCCCAGCTGGAGGCGACGAAGGCCTGCCCCTTCTGCGGCGAAACGATCATGGCGGTCGCGAAGAAGTGTCGTTATTGCCGATCGTACCTCGATCCGCAGTTGGCGGCTGAGAAAGGATGGTCGAGGGCGAATCGCCCCGTCGTGCCATCGTCAGCGGATCGCATGCTGATGCCGGTGGGCCGGCCGATCTCGGCCATCGCCGCCGGCTATCTGGGGCTGCTGGCCATGTTTCCTCTAGTCGGGATTCTGTTTGGATTCTTGGGAGTGATTTTCGGCATTCTTGCGCTGAAGGCGATTCGCGAGGATCCAGAGCTGTCGGGCAAGGGGCGGGCTTGGTTTGGCATTATCTCCGGCGGCATTTTTTGTCTGTTGTGGATTGTGGTGCTTATTGCAATCGTCGCTGCGGAATCGCAACCAGGCTCGTTTTAGAGGCAGCCGAAGAAATGAGCGATGCGCTCCGTATCGATCCGCAAGCGAGCGACGGTCGCTTCTCCCGATTCGAATTGATCGGTTGGTGGGATCAACGCCGCTTGGCTAACGCCAAGGCTCTGGTGATTGGCGCCGGCGCGCTCGGCAACGAAATTATTAAGAATCTCGCACTCCTGGGCGTCGGCCGCATCCTCGTCGTCGACTTCGATCAGATCGAACACTCCAATCTGTCGCGGTCGGTGCTCTATCGCGAGAGCGACTGCGGCCGGCGCAAAGCCGACGCCGCCGCTGAGAGAGCCAAGGAAATTTATCCGCAGCTGCAGATTGAACCGCTCCACGCCAACGTCGTGTACGACCTGGGACTCGGTCCTTATCGCTGGGCCGACGTCATTCTGGGAGGCCTCGACAATCGCGAAGCCCGCGTGGCGATCAACCGCGCCGCGGCGAAGGTCGGCAAGCCGTGGATCGACGGGGCCATTGAGCGGCTCGACGGCGTCGCCCGCGTCTTCGATCCGGCGATCGGCCCCTGCTACGAATGCACGATGAGCGAAGTCGATTGGAAGATGCTCGAAGCGCGGCGGAGCTGCGCGTTGCTCACGCGCGCCGAAATGGAACATGGCAAGGTGCCGACGACGCCGACCACCTCCTCCGTCATCGCCGGGATCCAGGTGCAAGAAGCGGTGAAGATGCTCCATGGGTTGGAGACGCTGTCGGGACAAGGCTTTGTTTTTGACGGCACTCACCACCAAAGCTATGTCGTGAACTACACGCGGCTCGACGATTGCCCGAGTCATGAGCCGATGGAGCCGGTGATCGAATTGCCGTGGAGCGTGGGGCAGACGACCGCCGGAAAGTTGCTCACGCGGGCGGCTGATGATCTGGGGCCCGGCGCGATCCTGGAATTCAATCACGATCTGTTGGCGACGCTCACTTGCCCCGCCTGCGAGCAAACCGTCCCGCATTTGGCATCGCTGGGAAAAGTGACCGAACGAGATGCGATTTGTCCCGCATGTGGGGCGCCGCGGGCGCCGGGAATGTATCATACGCTCGCCGCTGATTCGCCATTGGCAGAGCGAACGCTCGCGGAGCTAGGCGTCCCGGCATGGGACGTCGTCGGCGCCCGGGCAGGCGAGCGTCACGTCTATTACGAATTTGCCGGCGACCGGCGCGAGCTGCTCGGCTCGCTGCTTCGCGAGGAGAGCCCAGTATGAGCACCATCGACGTCAGCGATCTGGCCCGCGAGGAATTGGCGCCGGCGAGGTTTCCGGTCGACTATCAGGCGCCGTTTCGGCTGTTCCTCGCGCCGGCGGTGCACCGCGGCATTCAAGCCCATGCGAAGGAAGACGCTTCGGTCGAGATTTGCGGCGTCCTGGTCGGCAATTGGGGCCGGGACGACTTGGGGCCATTCGCCGAGGTGACCGACTATATTCGTTGCGACAGCGCCTCAAGCAAGTTTGCGGAGGTGACGTTCACGCACGAATCGTGGGCGCAGATCAACGAGCAGATGGATTCGAAGTTCGTGGACAAACGGATCATCGGCTGGTACCACTCGCATCCCGACTTTGGCATCTTTCTTTCCGATCGCGATTGCTTCATCCACGAGCACTTTTTCTCCGGACCGGGGCAGGTGGCGTACGTCGTCGACCCGGTGCGCGATCTGGAGGGGGTGTTCGATTGGCAGGGAGGGAAGCCGACGCCAATGTCGCACTATTGGATCGGGCCGCAGATTCGTACGGTCGACGCGAGCCAGCGAAATCCGGCGCGCGAGGGCGCCGCGCGAATGGCCGGGGCCTCGGCGGTTCGAGCCGAGGAGTTGGCCGAGGGAACGGCGGCGTTGCGGGACGATCGTTCATCGTTCGGGACGACGACGAATCTCTTGGCTTGGTTGGCGCTCTTTCTGTTGGGCTACATGCTGGCCGGGGCGCGAACCCGCTGGGAGCAGGAGCGGCTCGTCGAAGGGGTCGTCGCTCACTACGGCCTGACGAAGATGATGGCGGTCGGCCTCGATCAAGAGTTGGTGAAGGTGCGGAAGAACTTGCAGGCGATCAGCGCCGAAGCGAAAAAAATGCCGGCGCCGACCGGCAAGCTTAACGAAGAGGAAGCGGCGGCCGCACTAAAACAGCAACGGTTGGTCGCCGACAGCCTGTTGCTGACGGAGAAGATGCTTGAACAGGTGCAAACCAGGTATGCGCTCACGCCGGAGGAGCGGGGAGCGCTCGCTCAGTTGCACATGCAGAAGCAAACCGAAGCGGCGGCGATGTTGGCGCCGCAAGCGCCTTCCGCGGCGCCGGTGAAGCCGAAGGAATCGACTCCGCCTGCAGCGCCAGCCCTTGCGCCAGACAAGGCGGCAGCGGCGCTTGCCGCCCAGGAGAAGGCGACAGCGGCGCCTGCCGCGGATGCGAAACCCGACGCAGAGAAACCGCCTGCGAAGTAGTGGCGTCGAACACAGACTTCACCAAGACATTTATTTCCCCCGTACAACGCCAACCGCCCATGGCCGATCCGATCCGCATCACGACCGCTGATCTTCAGCGTCCCGAGATCAACGACTACGTTGAGATGCAGAGTTACCTGCAGCGAGACGTGGGCGAGATCGGCAAGCAGCCGTGGCTGATTCGCGTCATCTATGCGAACTGGTTTTACCTGTCGATTGCGGCAGCGCTCGGCGGGCTGGCTGCGTGGGCTTGTTTAGAGCCTTGGTACGACGACTATGCGCCGGAGGAAGAGAGCAACCTCATTGGCTTGCTGATGTTCCCCGTCGTCGCAGCATGTATTGGTTTGTTTCTCGGAGCGGCGGAGGGCATTATCTGTCGCAATCCGCTGCGTGCCGTCCGCTGCGGCGCGGTCGGATTGGGGATCGGGTTCGTGGGCGGGATCGTGACCATTATCCCTGCCGGCATCCTCTTTACCGTCATGGCAGGCATTGCTTTTAGCCTGTGGGATAACCCAGTTGAAGGAGAAATGCCGACCGGCTTGGCGCTACTCGTGTTGATGATGGGGCGCGGAGCCGCGTGGGCCATCACGGGCATTCCCGCCGGCATCGGACAGGGAATCGCGCTGCGTGAAAAGAAAGTGGTCATCAACGGTTTGGTCGGCGGCGTTTTGGGCGGCTTGATCGGCGGCCTGTTGTTTGATCCCATTTCGTTGGTGCTCATCGCCGATGACGGCCAAGCCACTTACAGTCGCGCGGTCGGCTTCGCAACGATCGGTCTGTTCGTCGGTTTGTTCGTCGGACTAGTGGAGGGCTGGACGAAGACGGCTTGGCTGCTGATGCGCAAGGGCCCGCTCGCCGGCAAGCAGTTCATCATGTTCAAGGACACGACGGTTTTGGGAAGTTCGCCCAAGGCCGATATCTATCTGTTCAAGGACGACGCGATCGAACCGCGACATGCGTTGATCACCAACCGCGGCGGGCGATTTGAAATTGAAGATTGCGGCACGCCTGACGGGACCTATGTCAACGGCATCCCCGTGACCAGGACGATCCTCCGCGACGGCGACAAGATCGTGCTGGGCAAGACGGTGCTCGAATTCTCGGTGAAGGAATCGTCCGCGTAGCTCGCCAGCTTTGTTCTCGTTTTTCAACGCTAATCGCTTCTGGTTTGTTCAACTAAATCATCCCACTCGCCGCCGGAGACTCACACCGTGCCGATTCAAGTCACCTGCCCTAGCTGCCAGACGACCCTGAAAACCGCCGACTCCTCCGCCGGCAAACGCGCCAAGTGCCCCAAGTGCGGCGGGATCATCGAGATCCCGGTAGCAACGCCGACTCCTGCCGCCGACGACGAGTACGCCCTGGAGGCCGAACCGAATCCGCTGGCCGGTTTTTCGGACGAAGAACTTTCGAGCGGTCCGGCCGCTCCGGCGGCGAGTGATCGCAAGCCATGCCCCGCTTGCGGCGAAATGATCGTGCGCGACGCTGTGAAATGTCGCTTCTGCGGCGAAGTCTTTGACGCCGTGCTCAAAAAGAAAGAGCAGAAGGCGATGAAGGCCACCGGCGAGGATGCCGACCTATCGACCGGCGAATGGGTCGTGGCGATCCTCTGCTCCGGCATCGGTTGCATCGTGGGCATCATTTGGATGATTCAAGGCAAACCGAAGGGCAAGAAGATGTTACTGGTCTCCTTGGCCGTGCAAGGCTTTTGGTTGGTCGTCCAAGTGCTGCTTGCCGCTGCTGGAGGCAGGTAGCTGGCAGACGGTTGCCTGCAACAGGCGGGAAACGGGGATGAGAGATGTCTGCATCGGTTATCACTTGCGATTGCGGAGCGAAGGTGCGGCTGCCCGCGGAAGCCGCCAGCCGCGCCTTTCGCTGCCCGCAATGCAAATCGCCGCTGGCATTGACGACCGATTCGCTCGTGCTCGCGTCGACGCCGTTGGCAGGAGGGCGGGAGGCTACTTGCCCCATCTGCCAATCGGCCATCGCGACCGAAGAACCGTGCGTCACCTGCCCCGATTGCGATTTGGTTCATCATCGCGAATGCTGGGCCGAGATTGGCGGGTGCGGGACGTTCGGTTGCAAGCAGGCTCCGGCGATCGACAAATCTGAGCAGTCGGTGCAGGTTCCGCTCACCGCCTGGGGCGATACGAAGCGCTGCCCGGCGTGCGGCGAAACGATCAAGTCGATCGCGTTGCGTTGTCGGTATTGCAGTACCGAGTTCAGCTCGGTCGACCCGATGTCGGCGGCCGATTTGCGAGTGCAGGCCATTGAGGGAGATAAGCTCTCCTCGCTGCGCCAGAGCGTCGTCGCCCTGTTCGTCGTCGGGTTGGTGGGAGTATGCGCGCCGTTGATTGCCGTCGTTTCCGCGGTTTATCTGATTCCCAAACGAGCGGAACTCGCGAAATGCGGGCCGCTGTATATGATCATGGGATGGACGGCGCTCGGGCTTTCTTGCGCTTACTCGCTGCTGATGTTGCTCTTATTCTTCCTTGCTGAAAACGGCTGAGAATACCTGAGTAAATCGGCCCTTCGGGTAGGCGCAAGAGATGCGGCAGATAGCGAATTCAGGTGCAACTGGTGAGTGAAGCGAATCCTAAACTTCTGCCTGCCGGCGAACGCGAGGCGGGAGCACTGTGCGCCCACTGCAGTCGCGAATTGCACCGCGACGAGTTGACGGCGATCTGTACCAAGTGCGGCGCCGTTCATCATCAAACCTGCTGGGAAACTGGCGGCGGCTGCGGTTCGTACGAGTGCGCACGTTCGGGAAGCTATGCGAAGCCGCGCGGGCTCGAGAAGATCTCGATCTCTCACGCCGAACTGGCGGCCGCCACCCCGCTGCCGCCGCCGATTCAACATAAAGTCTACGAACCGGCGCCCGAGCCGCCGCCGCGCTGGAATCGCGGCGCGCTGTGGGCGTTCGGCCTCGCGGTAGCCGGTATTCCGCTCTTCGGCTTGGTGACCGGCATCATCGCCATCGTCGTTGCCTGCATCGCGCTCGTCGGGCACACGGCCAATCGCAAGGGCATGCCGCTGGCCGTGGCGGCCATTCTGATCGGACTCGTCGACGTCGTCGGTTGGTCGGTCGCGCTTTCGAACTACTACGGCAATGTTGGCGGCGGCATCGTCGCCCTCAGCGAGTTTTCGATCGACCCCGAATCGCTCAAAGAGCTTCCCGAGCGCATTTCGCGGGCGATGCGCGCCAACGTGCTGATCCAAGCCAACTTCGGCATCGGTCGACAGGGACTCGGTTCGGGCGTCATCCTGAGAATTCAGGATGGCTCAGCATATATCGTTACCAATCGCCACGTTGTCGACGAGCATTTCAGCGAGGACGGCGGCGCCGCCGATGCGAAGGTTGACTTGAACGGCATGGCCGACTTGAACGTGTTGACGGTCGAACAGTCGTTCGGACCGGCGAAAGTCGAATGGGTAGCGCCGCACGGCGTCGACCTGGCGATCATCGTGATGCCGCTGCTCGGCGCCGTCGACCAACTGCAAGAGGCCGTCTGGAACGGCAAGGAGACGCCGCACATCGGCGACGCGGTGTTCGCCGTCGGCAACCCGCACGGCCTCGGCTGGACGCACTCGGCCGGGAGCATTTCGCAGGTCCGCCGTCGAGAGCAAGGCGCCTTCAGCTTTCGCGTGTTGCAAAGCACGGCCCCCATCAATCCTGGCAACAGCGGCGGCGGCTTGTACGACGCCGACGGCCGGCTCATCGGCATCAACACGATGACGGGCGACAAACGGTTCGCCGAGGGGCTCGGCTTTGCGATCTCGTTCCCGACGCTGCTGGAGCTGATTCCGGAGAAGTTCGGCATTAGAGAATTGAACGAGGCGCCAATTCCCCTCGACGCGATCAAGTCGGCATTGGAAGCTGACGTGAAGACCGATAGGGAAACAGCGACCGAAGCCGAGCCAGTTCACGACGCGGCGACTGTGGAAGAGGAGAAAAGCGAATGAGCGCCGTGCGTCTCCGACGATTGAAGGCCGACTACGACCGCCTCAGCGATTACGTCCGCCGCCACCCGCGGCTGAAGTTGATCCAGGTCGAAGGCGATCCCCCCGAGCGATATCAGCTGGAAATGCAGATCAAAAGCATCCGCATGACCGGCGGCGAACTCCAGCCGGTGCAAAGTCATCTCGTCGAGATCGCGCTGCCGCTCGCCTACCCGCGGACGCCGCCGCAGTGCCGAATGCTCTCGCCCGTATTTCACCCGAACATCGCCCCCCATGCGATTTGCGTCGGCGATCATTGGGGCGCCGGCGAATCGTTGCAATCGATCGTCGCCCGCATCGGGGAGATGCTCGCCTACCAGAGCTACAACGTGAAGAGCCCGCTCAACGGCGAGGCGGCGCGGTGGGTCGAAGAGAACAAGGAACGTCTGCCGCTCGATCACGTCAGTTTGCTGGTGGAGGATGCAGCGCCAACGCCAGCTGCCGCCGTAGCGCCAACGACGGTGCAAACGCCGCCGGTCAGAGAGATCCACAAGCCCGCAGCTCCATCTCTTGCCACAGTGCCTGTAACATTCGACGTCCTGGAAAAGCCGCCAGCGGCGACTGGCCCACCGCCACGTCCGCTCCTGCCTCCTGCCGCGCCCAAAGCAGCTCCTGCCGCACAAGCGCCGGAAGTTGCTGACGTCGACGCCATCCTTATTGCGTGCACTCAGTGCGGCGCCGCATATCGCCTCAGCGCCGGATCTGCTGGCCGACGCGTCCGCTGCCGCAAGTGCCTGCAGGTCTTCGTCGCGAGCGAAAAGTGACGCCGAGTTCATCACTCCCCTGCGAGTCGCCATTGACGCCTCAATCAGAGGTCGCCGACGTCGTCTGGTTGGACGACGACGCGCGCGTGATTGACAGACGCCATGCGCAACTGCTCGATCGTCATTGGACGATGCTCGGCGTCAGCGTCGCCGTGATCGTGCTGTCGTTCGCCCTGCAACTCAATCCTGCGGGGCGCGTTCGCGCCTCGTGGCTGCCGTTCGATTCGCTCCCGCCTCTCTGCGGCAGCCGCGCGATCTTCGGCGTCAATTGCCCTGGTTGCGGATTGACGCGTAGCTTCGTCGCGCTCGCGTCAGGGGACGTGGCGGAGTCGTTTCTGTTACACCGCATCGGCTGGTTGATGGCGCTTGCCGTTGTGCTGCAAGTTCCCTATCGAGCATGGGGACTGTATGAACTGCGACGCGGCGTGATTTCCGAACGCACCTGGCCCGCCTGGTTCGGCCGCTTCCTGATTGCAGCTTTGATTCTGAATTGGCTCGCAACGTTCTGCGGATGATCGCCGTCAACTCGCGCAAGAAAAAAGGCCCGACTTCCCTTGCTGGAAAGTCGGGCCTCGCGTCGGACCCAACGAACTGGCTGCCTCTTCTGCCGTTGCGGCCCCTTGTTAGCGCTTGATGCGATCCTAGTTCACATTCGCTGAAATCTCTTCGCCCGCACGGGTTACAAGCTTGGCATACTCGCGGATGTCGATGTTCTCGCTCAGGCCGCGAACTGAACCGTCGCCAAATCCATGAAGGACCACGCCGGAGTGGAACGAGTATGGAGCGCTAGTACCGTAGGTGTTGAACTGCGGATGCGGATATCCTGAGGCGACCACGTCGATGCCATTGGCGCAGTTGACGGCGCACGCGCCAAACGGCTCCTTACCGTCGGCGCTCAGGCCGAAGACAAGAATATCGCTCGCCGGACGGGGCCAGCCGCCGCCGTTCACGCGCGCCGCGGTCGCGTCCTCGCTCACCTTGATGTTCTTACGAAAGACACTTGGCCGGCCGGCCGATTCGGCGAACATAATCGTGTTCGAAAGACCGTCAGTGACGTCTTTGAAGCTGGCTTTCGGGTTCTGGTATTCCAAGATGCCCGGGTAGTTTCCTTCGAGATTTGCATTGCCGGGAGGATCAATGAGATTGCTGGCACTAGCCGGATTGTACAGCGCGCCTTGAACCCAAACCGTCGGAGAGTAATCAGTTTGCGTGCAGATTTCTTGCACCCAGGTGCTGTTCGGATCGCCGTCGTATCGACCCACGTCTTCTGGACTGGAAGGGCATTGAAATCCTGGGATGATCGTATTAACCGCCTTGCGGTTGTCGATATTCGACCAGTTCTTCGTTAGATCGAACGTACTGCGGAGCGCGCCTAGCTCCATGTAAGCCAAGATATGCGTCATCGCCGCGATGCGCTGTACTTGGCTTGTCACGACGCCGACCGGGCGAGCACTGACCGGGACGACTTTCTTGGCGTCATGATGATTCTGCACGGCAAGGCCGAGTTGCTTCATCTTATTGGTGCACTCGGCGCGGCGGGCGGCCTCGCGGGCGGCCTGCACGGCGGGGAGGAGCAGCGCGACTAGGACGCCGATGATGGCGATCACCACCAGCAGTTCCACGAGCGTAAAGGCAGGTCTCTTGCGTGACATGATCAAATTCCCTCTCGAATAAAAGTAATTTATGAATGGGCGCGTCTGGTGCCTGCTTGTTTACAGTTGAATCGCTGGAATGGCGTTGTCTCCCGCGGCAATCTTAACGACCACGTCGGACGTGGCGGGGTTGCCGTACTTAGGCGGTATGACATTCGGTCCGATTTTTGAGTCTTCACCATTCTTAATTAACTTGTTCCACGTGACGGTGACGACGTATTCGCCCTCGGGAGCGCCGTCGCCGCTGTCGTAGGTCGAGACGGCGAACGAGCCGTCTTTGCCGACGTTAGCGCGCGGACTGGGGACGCCTTCCGGCAGCGGTGTCTTAGGATGAAGGGCTATAATTGCGCCGTGGGTTGGCTCGCCCTTGAACGTCATTGTTCCCTTCGCTGGGAAGACCGCCGCGCGATCGGGTTTTGCTTCCCCGCAACCTGCAAACGCTAACGATAGGACGGCAACGCCAAAAAGCCCCACGTCGAACCGCCTTCCCGGGCGGCTGACGCTTCTCGTCTTGCAACACTCAAGATTCATTTCTGTGGGTCCTTCAAAAAACACAAAAGTCGAACTCAAATACAAACGCTGCAACGCTAGCCACAACCTAGGCTCGATGGAATCGAGCCCGCGACGGCTACTGCAGCGGACAGAAAACCGGATCAATGCGTTCGATGCGGCGTCGAACGCCAAGTAGGTACGAAGGCGCGAGCATGACGGGTTCTCGTCGAGCTCAAGAGCCTCCGGTAGTCCGGTTGGTGTGAGCGGGGAGGTGGTGTCGGAGCGACGCCTCTCGGGGAGCGAGTCGGGCGTTGGCTCGTAAGGCGGGCGATTGGCGTCGCCCAGGCGAGGCGAACCTCGCGGCTAACTGCTTAATCTAAACGGCGTTCGTTAAGATTGTCCGTTCTCGCCGGCGTCGCGACGATTGCGTAGCCGGCGTTTTTCGGTCTTGTCAATCTGAATGATGACGCCGTCCTGAACGACGATCGTCACCGATCCGAATCGCATCCCGCGAAGCGACGCCGCGACTTCGCGGAGTTCGTCATCGGTCGGCAGGCGAGTGGCGGCGGCGCCGGGCGGCGTGGCGGGGGCCTGGCTCATGGCAATGGTCTTCCGTGAGAAATTGGCGGCTGCGTGAAGTCCGGTCGTTTGGCTCATTTGGATTCACTCGGAATGAAGACGCGGGCGTTTTTGGGATACAAGTGAACGGTTTCGCCTTCCTGCAAGGCGAGGTTGGAAAACTCGTCGAGGGGCAACTCCACCAGCACGCTCGCGGCGTCTTCCGTTTCGAGGAAGACGCGGGCGACGGCGCCGGCGGAATGCGTCCGCGTGATGCGGGCCGGAAAGCTTGGCTTGCCGTTCGACTGGCGGCGAATCTCGAACTCGTGCGGCCGCATGTAGACGGTGGCCGGGCGTTCGTGGTCGTCGCTGTAGTTGGGGTAATCGACCGTCAAGTCGCCGAGCGTCGCCTTCCCCTTTTGAACGCGGCCGTGGAAGACGTTGACCTGGCCGAGGAACTCCATCACGAACTGGGTCTTCGCGTTGTGGAAGACTTCGTCCGGCGTTCCTTCTTGTTCGATCTTGGAGTTGTTCATGACGACGACCCGATCGGCGACTTCGAGCGCCTCCTCCTGGTCGTGCGTCACCAGGACGCTGGTGATGTGGATCTCTTCATGGAGCCGGCGAAGCCACGCCCGCAGCCCCTTGCGGACCTGTGCGTCGAGGGCGCCAAACGGTTCGTCGAGCAACAGCACTTTCGGTTCCACGGCCAAGGCGCGGGCCAAGGCGACGCGTTGCCGTTGGCCGCCCGAAAGCTGCGACGGATAACGCTTGCTGAACTGGGCCAGTTGCACCAGTGACAGCAACTTTTCGACGCGGTCGCGAATCTCCTCCTTCGACGGGCGCGTCGACTTGTGCCGTACCCTCAACCCGAAGGCGACGTTCTCGAAGACCGTCATGTGACGAAACAACGCGTAATGCTGGAAGACGAAGCCGACCTGCCGTTCGCCGACCGTGCGACGCGAGACATCTTCGTCATAGAAGCGAATCGAGGCGCCGGGGTTCGGGTCCGGAGCTTCCAGTCCAGCAATGATTCTCAGCAGCGTCGTCTTGCCCGAACCTGAGGGGCCCAGCAACGCCACCAACTCGCCGTCGTTGATCTTCAAGCTGACGTCGTTGAGGGCGCGAAAGCTGCCGAAGGTTTTCGAAATATGCTGAACGTCGATGCTCATGGGGTTATTGTCCTGCTCCTGTTGGCGCTCGGATTTTTGCGGTGGATGAATGCGGAGGGTGTTGTTCAATGCTCCGCCCTCGAAGGAAGGAGCTTGGGGAGGGAGTCTGTTTGCTAAAGCGGCATGTTGCGTTTTCAAGCTCGCCATGATGAAAACCCCTCACCAATCCTCTCCCGTCGGGGAGAGGGACAGTCGCTACTCGCTTTTGGCAGCCTCTTCGAGATCGCGTTGAATACGCCACTCCAGCGTCGTCTTCAGCACGAGCGTCACTAAGGCAAGTAAGGTCAGCAGCGACGCCACGGCAAACGCCGCGACGAAGTTGTATTCGTTGTAAAGCACCTCGATATGGAGCGGCAGCGTGTTGGTCTTGCCGCGGATGTGCCCCGAGACGACCGACACGGCGCCGAACTCGCCCATGGCGCGAGCCGTGCTGAGGATCACGCCGTACAGCAGGGCCCATTTCACGTTCGGCAGCGTCACGCGGAAAAACGTTTGCCAGCCGTTGGCCCCGAGCGACACCGCGGCTTGTTCCTCTTCGCTCCCTTGCTCCTGCATCAGCGGAATCAATTCGCGGGCAACGAAGGGAAAGGTGACGAAGATCGTCGCCAACACGATGCCGGGCACGGCGAAGATGATCTGAATGTTGTGGCTCGACAGCCACGGTCCCAACCAGCCGGTCATGCCGAAGAGCAAGACATAGATCAAGCCCGAAACGACCGGCGACACCGCGAACGGCAGGTCGATCAACGTGATCAACAAGCTCTTGCCGCGGAAATCGAACTTGGCGATCGCCCACGAAGCGGCCACGCCGAAGATCAGGTTCGCCGGGACCGAAATGCCGGTCGCGAGGAACGACAGCTTCACCGCCGACCAGAAGTTCGGATTGTTGAAGCTGGCGAAGTACGCGGCCCAACCTTTGCGCAACGCTTCGGCGAAGATCGCCGCGAGCGGGACGAACAAGACAAGCGTGAGAAACGTGAGCGTGGAGCCGACGAGCAGCCAACGGACCCAGGTCGACTCTTCGGTCGCGGTGCGGAGTTGCGGCCCAGCGACTTGCCAAGACTCGGGCGATTCAAGAGTGGTCGGAAGCGTGGAGGCATTCATGTTAGAGCGCCCCCTGATAACGGCGACCGGCCAAGTGCTGCAGCAGATTGATCGACAGCAGCAGACCGAACGAAGCGATCAGCATGACGACCGAAATCGCCGCGGCGCCAGCCGTGTCGTACTGTTCGAGCTTCGAGATGATCAACAGCGACGTGATCTCCGTACGCATCGGCATGTTGCCGGAGATGAAGACAACCGAACCGTACTCGCCGATGGCGCGTGCCAGCGAGAGGGCAAAGCCGGTAAGCAGGGCAGGGAGAATCGTCGGCAGGATCACGCGGGTGAACGTCTGAAAACGATTGGCGCCAAGACTCGCGGCGGCCTCTTCGCTTTCCCGCTCAAGATCGGCCAGCGCGGGCTGCAGCGTGCGAACCACGAACGGCAGGCCGATGAAGACCAACGCTAGCGTAATGCCGATCGGCGTGTAGGCGACCTTAATCCCCAGCGGTTCCAGGTACTGCCCGAACCAGCCGTGCGACGAATAGACCGCCGTCAGGGCGATGCCCGAGACCGCGGTCGGCAGGGCGAACGGCAGGTCGATCATCGCGTCGATGATCCGCTTGCCAGGGAACTTATAACGCACCAGCGTCCAGGCGACGACAAAGCCGAAGATAGCGTTGATCGTCGCTGCCACGAGCGAGGCGCCGAAGGTCAGCTTGTACGAAGCGACGACGCGCGGACTCGAAACCGCCTTCCAAAAGTCAGCCACGCCGAGGCCGGCCGACTTCAAAAAGAGAGCAGCAAGCGGGACCAGCACGATCAGGCTCAGGTAGGTCACCGTGTAGCCCATCGTGATCCCGAAGCCTGGGAGCACTTGTCGTTTGGCGAAGTTTTTGGACATGGGGGGAGATTTCTGTTTTAACGTGTCGCGTTCCCTGCGGCTCCGAGCCGCCCTTGACGCTGCACGCGCTGATTCGCTGCCGCTATTTGCTGCTCGCGATTTCTTCCTGAATAACGTCGAACAATCCGCCGTCGTTAAAGTGCTTGGCTTGGGCCTCGGGCCAACCGCCGAAAACTTCGTCGACGTTAAATAGTTCGATCTCTTTGAACCGCTCCAGATCTTCCGGCGCCGCATGTTCCTTCAAGCTAGGACGGTAGAAGTGCTTCGCCGCCAAGCGCTGGCCGGCAGGCGAATAGAGATACTTCAAGTAAGCCACGGCCGCTTCTTGCGCGCCGTGAGCGGCGGCGTTCTTGTCGACGACGGTGACTGGCGGTTCGGCCAGAATGCTGACCGAAGGAGTGACGATCTCAAACTTTTCCGGACCAAGTTCCTTGAGCGCCAAGAGAGCTTCGTTCTCCCAGGTGATCAGGACGTCGCCTTGCTCGCGCTGAACGAAGGTGGTCGTCGAGTCGCGGGCCCCGGAGCCGAGCACAGGGACGTTCTCGTAGAGTTTCTTGACGAAGTCGCGGGCCTTCTGCTCGTCGTTGCCGAACTTCTTTAAAGCGTAGCCCCAGGCGCCAAGGTAGTTGTAGCGAGCGCCGCCCGACGTTTTGGGATTCGGGGTGATGACTTCAACGCCATCTTTCACCAGATCATCCCAATCCTTGATCTGCTTTGGGTTCCCCGAGCGGACCAAGAAGACAATCGTTGACGTGTAAGGGCAGCTGTTGTTGTCGAGTCGCTTCTGCCAGTCCTTTGGGAACAGGCCGGTCAACTCGGCGATTTGATCGATGTCGTAGGCGATAGCGAGCGTGACGACGTCGGCCTTCAGGCCGTCGATGACCGCGCGGGCTTGCTTGCCGGCGCCGCCATGCGATTGCTCGATCGTTACTGGAGTGCCTGTCTCTTCTTCGTAGTGCTTGGCGAAATCGGCGTTGAACTCTTCGTAGAGTTCGCGCGTCGGGTCGTAAGAGACATTCAGCAAGGTCACCGGCTCTTTGGAAGACGCGGCCCCGGCGGGTTCGCTGCCCGACTTGCTGGCGGCCGTCGACGAGCCGCAACCTGCCAACAGCGGAGCGACCGTGGCTAGGAGAGTAAACGCGACGATGGGGGAGATCGACTTCATATGGGCACTCGGGTTGCGTTTGAGGGTTGGGCCCGTCCTACGCATGTTGAGTGCCAAGAGAAAAGTATCGCTGCAAGTTGTTTACTGCAATGACCTTAGAGAACGGTGCCAGCAATTTAAGAATTATGGCCGTTGGATTTGATGGCCTGAAGCCGTGAGATATAATGGAATGTCAGCATATTTAATAGAACATGACGGACAAATGATGGAACGCTTCCGCGAAGTCTTACTCGCCGTCTGGCGTGAAGCGTGCCAACATATTGAGATCAACGAGTCGATCTCGGGGATCGCGGAGTTGCTCGCGGCGCACGTCCCTCTCGACTTTATGACCGTCGAGCGAATTGTCCCCGAGCACCAGATGATCGCGACCGTCGCCGCGGCGCCTCACCATCCCCCTTCGGGTATGGCCGCCAGCCGCGAGTGCACGCCGCTTGAGATGAAGAAGCTGCTCGCGTGGGTGAACTTGGGGCGAATCAGCGCCCCCTACGTCCCGGGAGGAGCCCCGGAGGCGACCCTCGACGTCCTGGCGATTCCCCGCGGCGCGCACGACGTCCGCGTGGCGCCGCTGGCGAGCCGCGGCGAAGCGGTCGGCGCGCTGGTCGTGGCCGCCAAACGGGGCGAGCGTTTCACGCTGGCCCACGAAGAAATGCTCTCCTGGATGCAGGAGCCGCTCGCCGTCGCGCTGGAAAATGATCGCCGCCTGCATGAACTGGCCGCATTGCGCGAAGCGGCCGAAGCCGACCGACGTTCGCTCTTGCGACGCCTGGGACGACAAGAGATCAACGACCACATCGTCGGCGAGCGTCAGGGCCTGGCGCCCGTGATGAAGCGCGTCGACTTGGTGAGTAGTTCCGACGCCCCCGTCCTGCTGCTCGGCGAAACGGGCACCGGCAAGGAAGTCGTCGCGCGGGCGATCCACACACGCAGCGACCGTCGTGATGGACCCTTTATCCGAGTGAACTGCGGCGCCATCCCGCCCGAACTCGTCGATTCACAACTATTCGGCCACGAGAAAGGGAGCTTCACCGGCGCCTCAGAAAACCGACAAGGCTGGTTCGAACGGGCCGACGGCGGCACCCTCTTCCTCGACGAAATCGGCGAATTGCCGCACGACGCTCAGGTCCGCTTCCTGCGCGTGCTGCAAGATTCTTTCGTCGAACGGGTCGGCGGTCGCGAACCGATTCGCGTCGACGTCCGCGTCATCGCGGCCACGCACCGAGACTTGTCGGCGATGGTCCGCGAGGGGCGTTTTCGCGAGGATTTGTGGTATCGGATCGCCGTCTTCCCGATTTTGTTGCCGCCGCTGCGCGAACGGCCCGGCGATATCCCGGAGTTGGCCGCCCATTTCGCCGAGCGGGCGGCGGTGCGGTTCAGCCTCTCGCCTGTTGCTCCGACGTCGCAAGACATTGACGTGCTCCGCTCCTACTCGTGGCCCGGCAACATTCGCGAACTCGGCGCCGTCATCGACCGCGCCGCGATTCTTGGCGAGGGACACAGCCTGGAAATCGGCGCTGCTCTCGGATTCAGCGTTGAATCAACCAAGATCCAGCTGACGATTCCCGCTGCGGTCGCTGGCGTTCACGCCGACAGCGCGAATGGATTTAGCGACGACCAGGGAATTGGCTCGCTCGATGATGCCCTGCGGCGCCACATCAAAGCGGCGCTCAAGCGGGCGCGCGGCCGCATCGAGGGCCCGCGTGGCGTCGCGGCGATGCTGGAGATCAATCCGCATACGCTCCGCGCGCGGATGCGTAAGCTCAAGATCGATTGGTCCGAGTTCCGCGAAGACTAAAGCGATCCTTCGGCTTCCTGGTCGCGCCTCTTGCAGCCCCTGGCTCCGCCAGGGGGTCGGTCGCCATTCCGGTAGGGATCGCTGCGCGTGACGCTACCCCCTGGCGGAGCCAGGGGCTGGATAAGTCGCTCCAAGCGGGCCGCTCCCGCAGCGCGCAAAAAAACAAGGCGCCGTGGAATATTCCACGGCGCCTTGAGGCGTTCTTATCGCTGCCGCGAGGGCAGCGTAAACCGCCGCACTAGCTTACTTACCCTTCTTCGGGGCAGCAGCAGGCTTGCCCTTTCCGGCGGGTTGTTGCTTGGTGCTCTTGGCGGCGTTCTTCGGTTGAGCCATCGGAGGAATCTCCAAAACTAATTAGTCCCAGCAGGCAGGCAGGCGATCATCGCCCACGCAACAAAAGTGCTGCAGGGTTGGCGGGACGATATGGAGATCGCCCCAACCCGTCAAGGTCGATCTGATCGGCTCAAATTCTCAAATACGCAGAATAACCGCCGGAAAACAGCTAGATTCTTCGCGCGCCTCGTAACAGCGCTGCACTGCTTCGCACTTAGCACGGAAGAGCCCTAAAACCCGCAGATATTGCCGGTTAGTCGGCTCGTCACTAACCGAAACTGTCTTGGGCCGACCGCCCAATGAGTCACGAACCGCAGCATCGGTTCATCTTGAGCCATCGCTGCAATCGGGCCAGAATAGAACCCTTAGGTTTTTGGACGAACCGCCCGCCGCCGGCATGATGCCCCATTATCGCGAGCCCGTTACGCTCGCCCTGCAAAGTTCAGCACGCATGGCCAAGCCCTCGCTACTCGACCGCTATAAAAACAAGATCCTGATCCTAGCGGTCCTGCTCACGCCGCTGGCGTGCTACGGCGCGCTGAAGGCAATCGTCAACAACCGCAACGACGTTTCCGACTGGCTTCCCAAGAGCTACCCGGAGACGGTCGAGCTCCGCTGGTTCCGCAAACACTTCGCGGCCGATCAGTTCATTCTCGTCAGCTGGGATGGCGCCGAACTCGGCGAGGCCCACGACGGCTCGCAAGACGATCCAAGGATTCAGAAGCTGGCCGATGCGCTGCTTGCGCAGAAGCTCCCTGAGAAGGCCGGCGGCGGACAAGCGTTCACGACTGTGACGACCGCGCGGTGCGTCCTCAAACAACTGATGTCGCCGCCGCAGGACCTGAGCCGCACGCAAGCCACCAAGCGACTCACCGGCGGGCTCATTGGCGCCAACGGCAAACAGACGGTCGTCATGGCCACGCTCTCGGCCGACGCCGCCGCCAATCTGAAATACTCGGTTAGCCAACCGAAGGCCGGCCTCGGCCTGAAAAAATGGCCGACGTCGCCGCTGTATAAGGCGCTCGAAGAGGCCGGCGTCAGCCGTAGCGAAGTCCGTCTCGGCGGTCCCCCGATCGACAACGTTTCCATCGACCACGAAGGCGAGAAAACGCTGATGCGCTTGGCGGGCCTGGCTGGTCTGCTGGGGATCGGACTCGCCTACTGGTCGCTCCGCAGCGTCTGGATGACGGCGCTGGTCTTCATGTGCGGCATCCTCAGCGCCGCCGTCTCGCTGGCGATGGTGCCGCTGCTGGGGCACCGCATGGACGCCATCCTCATGTCCATGCCCGCGCTAATCTATGTGCTGGCCGTCTCGGGCGCCGTCCACATCATCAACTACTACCGTCAGGCAGCGTTGGAGCAAGGCAACCTCGATCACGCCGTCGAGCATGCCGTCGCTCACGCGTGGCGCCCCGCGATTCTGTGCGCCGTCACCAGCGGCATCGGCCTCGCTTCGCTACTGACCAGCGACATCCTCCCCATCGCCAAGTTCGGCGGTTTCTCCGCCCTCGGCAACTTCACGATGCTGTTCGTGCTGTTCCTCGTGCTGCCGGCCGCGATGAAACGCTGGGAATGGAAGCCGCCGGAATACCTCGCGATGCTCGCCGGCAAAAAGGTCGCTAAAGAAGGCGACGAATCAGAATTCGGCGCCGCCGGCTGGACCCGTTTCGGCAACTTCATCCGCCGGCACCATGCGATGGTGTTGGGAGCCAGCATGGCGACGATCGTCGTCCTCTGCGCCGGGCTCCCGCGAACGACGACCTCGATCGACTTGCTGAAGCTCTTCAGCGAAGACGCTAAGCTCCTCGACGACTATCGCTGGTTCGAAAACAACCTCGGCCGCATCGTGCCGATGGAACTCGTCGTCCGTTTCCCACGGGAAACGCAATACGAGGCCGCTCCCGAAAACCTCGCGGCCGGACAGAAGGTCGATCGCCACACCTTCTTCGAACGCTTGAAGATGGTGGAACGGATCGAGAAGAGCGTCCAGGATCGTCTCGGCGCCAAGGGCGACGACCTCATCGGCGCTACAATGAGCGCCGCCACCTTCGCTCCCGACCTCGGCGGCGGCGAAAGCGGCATTGGGGCCAGCACCTATCGCGGAGTCGTCAACAAGCGGCTGCTGGAGTCGCGCAAGGAACTCGAAGGCTCCGGCTTCCTCAAAGTCGAAGGCGCTGACGCCGGCGAACGAGCCGGCGATGAGCTCTGGCGCATCAGCATCCGCGTCGCCGCCTTCCACGACATCAATCATGGCGAGCTGGTCAATCGCATGAAGGCGGCAGTCAAGCCGGTGCTCACCGCTCGCGCGGCGAGCGTCGATGCGCTCGAAGGTCTCTCGCAACGTCGCCAAGGCCAGCCGAATGGCGCCAAGATCGTCGCGCTCCGTCTGCCGGAGTCCAAGGGGGTCGCCGAAGACGTCGTCGCCTTCATCAGCAGCAAGAACGTCACTGCTCAGACCGCGGCCGTCAACCTCGAAGCCCTCAGCGACGAACAGATCGCCAAGAATCTCGGTTCCTTCGACGGCGTCGTGCTGACCGGCGGCTACGGCGCGCACGACTACGAGCGGCTCCGCAAAGCCTCGATTCCGATCCTCGCCACGTTCGAATCGGCGTCGCGCGAAGTCGATCATGACAAGCAAGTCGACCACGGCGCCGCCGAAGTCGACGTCGTTTACACCGGCGTCATCCCGGTCGTCTACAAAGCTCAGCATGCGTTGCTGCAAAGCCTCATCTCCAGCACTTGGTGGTCGTTCATGACGATCACGCCGCTGATGATGTTCGTCTGCCGCGGCTTTGCCGCCGGCGCCGTCGTCATGGTCCCCAACACGCTGCCGGTGCTCGTGGTCTTCGGCGGCATGGGTTGGCTCGGCATCCCCGTTGACATCGGCTCGATGATGGCCGCCAGCATCGCGCTGGGCGTCGCGGTGGACGACACGATCCATTTCCTCGCTTGGTATAAAGACGATCTGCGCGCCCTTGGCGATCGCTCCGAAGCGGTCCTCTGTTCCTATCGCCGCTCCGCGAACGCCACGCTGCAGGCTGGCTTGATCAACGGGTTGGGGCTTTCCGTATTCGCTACCAGTTCCTTCACGCCGACGCAACGCTTCGGCTGGCTGATGCTCACCATTCTGGTGGCAGGCATCGTTGCTGAGCTGATCATGTTGCCCTCGATCATGTTTGGACCCATCGGCCGCGTCTTTGATTTGAAGAAAGAGAAGAAACGCCAGCCAATCGCCGAGCCGGGTAGCGTCACGCGGCGGGTCGATTCGATCCTTTCCCCGCTTGACCGCCGCCGCGCGCTTAGGGAACATGGGGCGAGTCTGAAGACTTAAAGCCGCGCCCGTCGCCTGGATGCGCTGGGCAGCCCGCCAGAGACTGCCCATGCCCGCTGCATCGTCCCAACGCATGACGTTCTCCTTGTGGACCGTCTGCGTCATCGCCGCGATCGGTTTCGCGTTCGATATTTATGAACTCCTGATGCTGCCCCTCATCATTGGGCCGGCCCTGCAGGAGCTAGGCAGCTTCACCCGCGGCACGCCCGAATTCACCCGTTGGTTCGGGCTGCTGTTCTATGTGCCGGCCGTCTGCGGCGGCATCTTCGGCCTCCTCGGCGGTTACCTCACCGATCGCTACGGCCGCCGCCGCGTTCTTACATGGAGCATTCTGCTCTACGCCTTCTCCGCGTTCTTCGCCGGGTTCTCGACGAACCTCTACATGCTGCTGTTCTTCCGCACGACGACGTTCATTGGCGTCTGCGTTGAATTCGTCGCGGCCGTCGCGTGGCTTGCTGAACTCTTTGACGATCCGGTCCGCCGCGAAAAGGTCCTCGGCTACACGCAAGCCTTTTCTTCGATCGGCGGCCTGCTGATCGCCGTGGTGAACGGCCTGATCGTCCGCCACTCGGCCGGCTTCCCCGCCATTCAGATGCCGTCGTTTCTCACGCCGGTGTTCGGCTCGATCGGTCCCAATTATCAGCACGCCGACTGGCGTTACACGCTGATGAGCGGCTTGATCCCCGCGATCCCGCTGATCATCATCCGGCCCTTCCTCCCCGAATCGCCGAAGTGGAAAGAAAAGAAGGACGCGGGCACGCTGCGGCGGCCGAGTATTCGGGAACTCTTCTCGCCGGAATTCCGCCGGACGACCATCGTCACCACGATCATGTTTGCGCTCAGTTACGGCGTGGCGTTTGGGGCCATCCAGCAGATGCCGCAGATCGTCCCCGGCATCGACATGGTCAAGGCGAACGTCGCCAAGGCGGCCGAGGCGGCGCCTCCCGATAAGAAGGCCGCGGTTAGCGGTCGCGTCATCGGCGAGACGGTGGCCAACTACACGAAGGCCCAAGAAACGGGCGGCTTGTTCGGCCGGTTCGCCCTCGCGATGCTGGTCGCTCACATCGCCAGTCGCCGCGCGCTCCTCCGCATGTTCCTCGTCCCGGGCCTGATCATGATCCCCTTCATCTTCTGGGCGTTCGCGCGCGGACAGGAGAAGGTTTTCTTTAGCTTCGACTTGAGTTGGATTCCAGGCTTTCACGAAGTGAACGTCTCGATGTTGGGCCTTGGCATTTTCATCGCCGGATTCTTCACCGTCGCGCAGTTCAGCTTCTGGGGCAATTATCTACCGAAGGCCTATCCGATTCATCTCCGGGGCACCGGCGAGAGTTTCGCTGCGAACATCGGCGGCCGGATGTTTGGGACGCCCTTTGCGTTCCTCACGCAGCAGGTCGCTCTCTTCTCGTTCATCCCCGGCGAAACGCCTGCCGCGAAAACGGCGGTCGTCGCCGCCGGCGTGGCGTTCACGCTCTATCTTGCGAACCTGATCTTCTCTGCTGTGCTTCCCGAACAAGGAGCGGAGCACGCCGAATAACGATTCAAGCCGCCGGCGCATGAGGCGTCGTTCGCTCTCCAATTCCGACTAGGTCCGACGCTTCACTGCGTCGTCTCATCGAATCATGACGCAAGAACCGCGCCTCGCCTGGTATCGCCAACTGACGCCGTACCACTGGTTCGTCTTCCTCGTCGCCTCGGCGTGCTGGTGCTTCGATTGCCTCGACCAACGCCTCTTCACCTTGGCCCGCGTCCCGGCGGTCACCGCCCTCATGCCTGAGGGAACAGACCCCGGGGTCGTCCAGGCGAAGGGAAAAGACGTCACCGCAATTTTCCTCATCGGGTGGGGCATCGGCGGCCTCATCTTCGGCGCCCTGGGCGATAAGTATGGCCGTGCCAAGATGCTTACCGTCACGGTGCTCCTCTACTCGGGCTTCACCGGATTCACCTTCTTCAGCCGCACGTTCTTCGATTTCGCGTTATTCCGCTTCATGACCGGCCTCGGCGTCGGCGGCGTCTTCGGTCTCGCCGTCGCCTTGATTGCTGAAACGGTGCCCAACGGCGCGCGCACCGGCGCGCTCGGCATGCTCCAGGTCCTCTCGACCGTCGGCAACCTTTCCGCCGGCGCCTTCAAGACGCTGTTCGATACGCTCGAAACAAATAAAGTCATCGAAGCGGGCGAGTCATGGCGCTGGATGTTCCTAGTCGGCGCCTTGCCCGCGGTGCTCGTCATCTTTACGGCGAAGTTTCTCCGCGAACCGGAGCCTTGGCTTAAGGCGAAGGCGGAAGGTCGCTTGGGCGGCCGGGGTATTCTGACTCCTTACTTCGCCCTGCTGGCGGAGAAGCGCTGGCGCAGAAATCTCCTCGTCGGTACGGTGTTGGCGTCAACCGGCGTTGTCGGCTTATGGGCGATCGGCGAGTACGCTCCCGACGTCCAGCGCTATATCTTCACCAAACATTTCGAAGAGCAAGGCCTTTCGGCGATCGAAGTCAAAGCGAAGGTGAACCAGGCGATCACCTGGGCCTATGTCTTGAATATGATCGGCGCCGCCCTTGGCATGTGGGCCTTCACGCGCGTGGCGATGTGGCTCGGTCGGCGTCCCGCGTTCGCCCTCGGCTTCACGGCGGCCTTGATCGTCACCGTCTACGCCTACTGGCAAATGAAAACGCCGTTCGACGCCTACTGGATGATGCCCCTCATGGGCGCCACGCATCTCGCGACGTTCGCCGGCTTCGCCATCTATCTGCCCGAGCTCTTTCCCAGCCGCATGCGCAGCACGGGCACCTCGTTTTGTTACAATATCGGGCGCTTTGCCGCGGCGGGTGGAAGCCTCTTCTCGGCAAAGTTGGCGACCGACCTGTACGGCCAGTTTCCAACGCCGCTCAAAGAGCGCTACGCCGCGATGACGATGTGCGCGATCTTCCTGCTCGGCCTCGCCGTGCTGCCGTTCGCGCCGGAAACCAAAGACAAGCCCCTGCCGGAGGAATGATTTGATGACAGCTTCAGCCGCTACGCCTCGCCCCCGCGTCATCGTCGTGGGGGGAGGGTTTGCCGGGTTGAACGCGGTCAAATCGCTCAAGCGCTCGCCCGTCGACGTGATCCTCATTGATCGGCGGAATTTTCATCTCTTCCAGCCGCTCCTCTATCAAGTGGCGACGGGCGGGCTCTCGCCGGCCAATATTGCCTCGCCGCTACGCTGGATCTTTTCGCGACAGCAGAACTGCGAAGTCATGCTCGCCGAGGTCGTCGGGTTCGATCTCGACTTGAAGCGCGTCCACACGACCCAGGGCGACGTCCCCTACGACTATCTCATCGTCGCCGCCGGCTCGCGGCACAGCTACTTCGGCCGCGATGAGTGGGCCCAATTCGCCCCCGGCCTCAAAACGATCGAAGACGCTACCGACATCCGCCGTCGCGTCTACTCGGCGTTCGAGCAAGCCGAAACGGAAAGCGACCCCGCCGTCCGCCGCGCTCTGCTGAACTTTGCCATCGTCGGCGGCGGCCCGACCGGCGTCGAACTCGCGGGCGCCCTCGCCGAAATCGCCCATCACAGTCTGAAATACGACTTCCGCCAAATCGATCCCGCCGAGGCGAGCATCACGCTCGTCGAAGCGGGCGACCGCGTCCTCGGCTCGTTCCCCGAAGATCTCTCCAAAAAGGCGCTCGCCACGCTGCACAAGCTCGGCGTTCACGTTCGTTCGGGAACCATGGTCACGGCGATTGACCAGAACGGCGTCGAGATGCGTTCAACGCTCGGCTCCGAACACTGGCCGACGAAGACCGTTCTCTGGGCCGCGGGCGTGAAGGCCTCGCCCCTCGGCAAGGCGCTCGCCTCCGCCTGCAGCTCCCAACTCGACAGAGCAGGGCGGCTTATCGTGGAAAAAGACTTCTCGCTCGCCGGCCGCCCCGAGGTCTTCGTCCTCGGCGACATGTCGAGCTACTCACACCAGGGCGGCAAACCGCTCCCCGGCGTTGCACAGCCGGCCATTCAAGAGGGCCGCTTCGTCGCAAAGCTGATTACCGCGCGCATCCGCGGGAAACAGGGCCCCACATTCCACTACAAAGATCTCGGCAACCTCGCCACGATCGGCCGCAGCGCCGCGGTGGCCGACATCAAAGGCGTCCACTTTTCCGGCTTTCTGGCCTGGTGGCTCTGGCTGCTTGTCCATCTAATGCACATCGCCAACTTCCGCAATCGCTTGCTCGTCCTCACCCAATGGGCCTGGAACTATTGCACGCATGACCGGTCGGCGCGCCTCATCACCGGTGACGTCCCCTCCGACGATGACCTCGCCGCGCTGCAGAATCTGGCGATCCCCTCGAAGCCGCCGCTCGCGCCCGCCAAGTAGATCCGCCGGAGCGTCGCGTCGCGAGATGGCAGCGCTAACGGGATCGGGACACTTTTGCCACTGGGCACCTTCGCTGGGAAAATAGAGCCGCTAGTGGGGCGGCGGCACATGGACTTCCGCCGGCGGATGCTCGACTCCGTGATCGTCGTGCCCGCCGGCATGCTCGTCGGCATGATCGTCGTGGGCAGGCGAACCGCCATGCGAGGCCGCTACTCCGTGCGAATCCGCTTCGGCGTGAGCGTCTGTTTCTGCATGAGCGGCTGGCTTATCGTGCGAGACGCCCTGTTCAAGCGATGCAGGTTCTTCATGCGAGCCGCCCGCCTGTGATACTTCGTGCTCAGCAGTTGCGGCATGAGCGTCCGCCGCTGCGGGCGGCTGATGGACTTCCGTCACCGCTTCGTCAATGGCATGGGATTCCGCGTGAGCGACTCCTTCGGCAGCCAGCGGCTCCATGGTCGTCTCGATCGGCTCCTCTTCCGCCTTGCGCCGTTCCCAAGGAATGTCCGCCAAGTCGGGGAGCAAGATGACGTCGACCCGCGAGTTGAGCTTTAACTCTTCGGGCGTCAGGTTCGCGGCGAGCGGTTCGTTCCCCTCGGCTTGGCTGAGCCGAATGCGCTCCGGTTCGATCCCGAGGGTCTGTAGTTCCTCGCGCACTCGTTGGCACCGCGCGAAGCACATATCCCAGTGGTCTTTGAACGGACTATCAGGCGGCAACGGGCTGCGAATACAGTGAGCGCGCACTTCGATACGGTTCAGCTTTCCCGCCATCATTGGCGCGAATTCGCGAACCGATTCAAGTTGCTCCGGTTCCAGTTCGGCCAAGCCTTCAGGAAAGAGCAGCGTGAACTGGTAGTCGGTGACGTCGCCCGAGATCGCCAGCCGCCGCTTCTGCGGTTGAGCCGTGTGGCCGTACATTGGGTCGAGCACCGGGTTAGCCGTGCCGGCAGCGCCCTTTTGATGGCTCTTGTAGGTGGCGAACGGCTCGCGGAAGTAGCCGGCGACCGCTTCCTTGATCCCGGGCTTCTGGCTGGTGAGCCACATCACCATAAAAAACGCCATCATCGCGGTCACGAAGTCCGCGTAGGCCACCTTCCATGCTCCGCCGCCGCCAGCCATTTCAGTCCTGCTTTGCTATTGATTTAAGGATTAAAGACTAACCACCAAGGCACGAAGACACGAAGGACTCACCAAGAAGAAAACCAAATACTAGCAGGATGATCTTGCAACGTGCGATTCGCTTCACGAACTGCTTCTTGGTGCTTTTCTTCGTGCCTTGGTGTCTTCGTGGTTAATCAGAATTCTGAACTAAGTCGCGTCGACTTCTTGGAAGATCGTTTCGAGTTCTTCGCGCGTCGGGCGGTTCTCGGTCGAGACGCCGCGGCGGGCTTGGTCGATCGCCACCTTAGGAGGCAGGTCGTTTGCGAAGCCGGTGATGATCGTAGCGATCGTGCGAAAGAACGCTATTTCGGCCAGGCCGAGCAACCCCATCCGGGCCGCCAACGGGGCGACGAAGCCGTACGACATCAAAATGCCGAGGAATGTACCGACGAGCGCGGCGCCGACTTTATGTCCGATTTCGGCCGGGGGGCCGTCGATGTGTCCCATCGTGATGACGATGCCGAGCACGGCCGCGACGATGCCGAAGCCTGGCAAGCCGTCGGCCGTCGTCTGGAGGGCGTGCGTCGGAATATGGTGCTCCTCCTCGATCACCGCCAAGTCGGCGGCGAAGAGGGCGGGAAGCTGCTCTTTGCGGGCGGTTCCTTCGACGAGCGGCGTCAGACCGCTGCAGATGAAGTCGCAAACGTGGTGGTTATTCGCCACGCGCGGATACTTGGTGAAGATCGAGCTTTCATGCGGATGGGCGACGTGAACTTCGAGCCCCAGCAACCCTTCGCGGCGAGCGGTGCGGAGGAGGTCGTACATCAGTCGAAAGAGGTCGCCGTACATCGCCTTGGTGAACGGCGAGCCTTTGATGGCTTGGATGATCCCTTTGAAGAGGTCGATGAGGACTTTCTTCGGCGACATGACGATGAGCGCGCCGAGCGAGGCGCCGCCGATCGTCACGATTTCGGAGGGATGGATGAGCGCGCCGATATGGCCGCCGGCCCACGTAAAGCCGGCGAGCACGGCGCCCACCACCACACAGCATCCCAAAATGACGATCATCTCGCTGTCCTAGTCCCTGCCGTCGACGTTGAATCGCTGGAGTTTGGCCAAGGTTGGCGCCGCGTGTAGCAAACGAATGACCCCGCGGCGCGCGGTCCGTGCGGCGGGCGGCGAGCATCCGGAGACGCCGAGCCTCGAAAATGTAGGTCACCCGTCGCGGACGGGCGGCTTGGCAGGGGGAATGCCGCATGTAGCGGCTGGAGCGACTATAGCGGGGCGCTGATGACTGAAGTTTCTCAGGGAGAAAAATCGGCGGCAGGCTCGCTGCGCCCGCTGCATTTTGGTGGGCGGACGAACGGAGATGTCGCGGGGCGATTTAAGCTAAAACCACGCGAATCCATGGAAAATGGGGAGTTTCCTCGGGGAAAACGCGACCGTTTCGACATATAGAAGGGGGCGCGTATAACCATACGAGCCGGCAAAATTCGAGTATCATGCAGTGACCGGCCCGGATCCGATTCTCGGGCCAAACTCATCACATCGGGGATCGAGCCTTGGGCGGCGACGGAATACCCAAATCGGCATGGGAAGCGGCTCCTAGGGCGTGGCTGCCCCTCGCCTTCGCTCTCGTGGGATGGCTGGCCGCGATTCTCATGGCCGGCAATCTCACCGCTGCCGAGGTTCCGACCTACAACCGCGACGTCCGCCCGATCCTGTCGGATCGTTGCTTCGCCTGCCACGGTCCTGACTCCGGGAAACGCGCTGCCGAGTTGCGGCTCGACACCGAAGCGGGGGCCCATGAATTGGCAATTATCGCCGGCGCTGCCGACGAGAGCGAATTAATCACTCGAGTGACGACCGATGATCCCGACCTGCAGATGCCGCCGGCCGACTCCAAGAAGCCACGACTGACGCCCCAGGAGATCGACGTCCTCCGCCGTTGGATCGACGGCGGAGCCAAGTACGAACCCCACTGGGCCTACGTTCCTCCAGTCCGCAAAGAGACCCCCGCGGTCCAGCAAGCCGATTGGCCTCGCAATGAGATCGATCAGTTTGTGCTGGCTCGTTTAGAAGGAGCGGGGATCGCTCCGTCTCCGCAAGCCGACCCGACGACGCTGGTCCGCCGCGTTTACTTCGATCTCACTGGCCTCCCTCCGACGCCGGAGCAAGTCGACGAGTTCGTCCAAGACGCCAGCCCCGACGCCTACGAAAGGCTGGTCGACCGACTGCTCGCCTCAGAAGCCTATGGCGAGCGGATGGCGTCGTGGTGGTTCGACCTAGTGCGTTACGCTAACACGGTCGGCTACCATGGCGATCAGGAACACCGGATCACGCCATACCGCGACTATGTGATTAAATCGTTCAACGACAACTTGCCGTTCGACCAGTTCACGATCGAGCAGCTTGCCGGCGACCTGCTGCCGAATGCCACGATGTGGCAGCGTGTGGCGAGCGGCTACAACCGGCTCCTGCAAACCACCCACGAAGGAGGAGCGCAAGACGCCGAGTACCGAGCCAAACACAACGCCGACCGCGTCCGCAACGTCTCAGAAACGTGGCTTGGAGCTTCGATCGGTTGCGCTGAATGCCACGACCACAAGTTCGACCCCTACTCGGCTGAGGACTTCTACAGCCTCGGCGCCATCTTCGCCGACGTCGATCTATGGGGTTCGTTCGAGAAGGTTTCGAAGAACAACTCGCCGACCGAGCGACCGCCCGAAATGTTGGCGTGGACGTTGCCGACTTATCGCAAAATATTGGAAGTCGACGCAAAGATCGTCGAGATCGAGAAATCGCTCGACGACACGCTGGTCGAAGGGAAGTGGCAAGAACTGCGGAAGCAACTTGTCCAGTTGCGGACGGAGCGGGCGGAGCTCGAAGGCGAATTCGAGCCGACGATGGTAACCGAGGCGATCGAGCCCCGCGAATGCCGCGTCCTGCCCCGCGGCAATTGGATGGATCAATCGGGGAAGATCGTCGTCCCGCGCGTCCCCCGCTTCATGCCACAAATCGAAACCGACGGCCGGCGCGTCAATCGTCTCGACTTGGCGAAATGGCTCGTCTCGCGCGATCAGCCGCTCACGGCTCGAGTCGAGATCAATCGGCTCTGGCAGCGGCTCTTTGGCGTGGGACTTTCGAAGACGGTGATCGACCTCGGCGCGCAAGGCGAGTGGCCGGTCAACCAGGACCTGCTTGATTGGCTCGCGGTGGAGTTCATGGAAAGCGGCTGGGACGTCAAGCATATGATGCGGTTGATGGTTACCTCGGCCGCCTATCGGCAGTCGTCGCTGCCGCGTGAGGAGTTGGAGTCGATCGACCCGGAAAACCGACTCCTGGCCCGCCAGTCGCGATTCCGTCTCGACGCCGAAGAGATTCGCGACAATGCGTTAGCCGTGAGCGGCTTGCTCGTGACTCAAACGGGCGGCGGCGTCTCGCGCCCTTACCAGCCGGCAGGTTATTACGCTCCGCTCAATTTCCCCGAACGAGAGTATCAGCCGACGCTCAATCGCGAGCAGTTTCGCCGTTCGGTCTACGCTCATTGGCAGCGGCAGTTCTTGCATCCTTGGCTGCTGGCGTTTGACGCGCCGACGCGAGAAGAGTGCACCGCCCAGCGGCCCATCTCCAATACGCCGAGCGCCGCCTTGGTACTGTTGAACGATCCATCATTCGTTGAAGCGGCCCGCGTTCTGGCAGCTAACGCTCTGGCATCGAACGACTCAAACGATGCGGCGCAACTCGAAAAGACATGGCATACCGTCGTTGGCCGTCCAGCGAAGATTGAAGAGATCACGCTGCTGCAGCAACTCCTCGAAAAACATCGTGAACACTACGCCGCCCATCGGGCCGATGCGGAGGCCTTGCTGCGCGTCGGCATGACGGCGGCCCCTGAGACGGTCGACGCCGCCGAATTGGCTGCGTGGACTTCAGTTAGCCGCGCCTTACTCAATCTGCATGAAACCATTTCGCGAAACTGATTCGCTTCATTGAAGAATCTGCTATGAACCGCGAACACTTCAGCGCCTGGGAACGTTTGATCGACCGCCGCACGTTCGTAGGCGGGGCGTCGCTAGGACTGGGCGCGATGGCGCTCGCCAGCTTGATGCAACGGGGGGCGCAAGCCGCTCGCGTGGGAGCGGAAACGAGCGGCGCTGATCCTCTGAGCGGTTCGCGCGGCGTCGTCCAACCGCTTCATTTTGCTCCAAAGGCAAAGCGAGTCATCTTCCTCTGCATGGCAGGCGGCCCGTCGCAGTTCGAAACCTTCGACGAAAAGCCGAAGCTGGCTGAACTTCACGGCCAACCGATGCCGGAATCGTTCACCAAGGGCCAGCCCATCGCGCAATTGCAGGGAAGTCCGCTCTTGGCGCTGCGACCGCTGGCCAAGTTCAACCGTCACGGCCAATCTGGCCAGCAGATCAGCGAACTGCTACCGCACATTGGCAACATTGCCGACGACATCTGCATTATCCGCTCAATGCAGACCGAGCAAATCAATCACGATCCGGCCCAGACCTTTCTCAACGCCGGCACCAGCGTCTCAGGCCGGCCGAGCATGGGAGCGTGGATCAACTACGGCCTTGGCAGCGAAAGCGACGACTTGCCTGGCTTTATCGTGATGAAGAGCATCTCCGACAGTCGCTCGCCGCAACCGATCTCCTCGCGGCAGTGGCATAGCGGGTTCCTGCCGAGTCGCTTTCAAGGCGTTCCGGTCTATTCGCAAAACGATCCGGTTCACTTCGTCACCAATCCGCCGGGGGTCGATCGCCAGCGGCAGTTGGACGTGATCGAAACCATCAACGGACTCAACCGCCTGCGCGACCTCGACGAGCAGAACCAAGAAATTGTCACGCGCATCGCCCAGTACGAACTGGCGTTTCGAATGCAAGCGAGCGTCCCGGGACTTGTCGACGTTTCCGACGAACCGCAGCATGTTCTCGATATGTACGGCGTTAAAGGCGCGGACGGCTCGTTCGCCTACAACTGCTTGCTGGCTCGTCGCATGGCCGAGCGGGGCGTGCGGTTCATTCAGCTTTACCACCGCGGCTGGGACCACCACAACGGCATCAAAAAGTACACGCCCGAAGCATGCCTGTCGAGCGATCAGCCGAGCGCGGCGCTCATCGCCGATCTGAAACAGCGCGGCATGCTCGAAGATACGCTTGTCGTCTGGGGCGGCGAATTCGGCCGTACGCCGATGGCGCAGGGTGACGTCGAGGGGGACGCGGTCGGCCGCGATCATCACATCCGCGGCTTCTCGATGTGGCTCGCCGGCGGCGGCATTCGACCCGGGGTCACTTACGGCACGACTGACGAGTTGGGTTACTACGCGGCTGAGAACCCGGTCCACATCCACGATCTGCACGCGACGATGATGCGGCTACTGGGGATCGACCACGAACGGCTGACTTACCGCTATCAGGGGCGCGACTTCCGGTTGACCGACGTGGCGGGCCGGGTCGTCGACGGCGTCCTGGCGTAGACGAACGCCGCTTCGAGCGTAGCAATGGATTGACTCGGAGGACTCGGCGACGCCGGCGCGATCCGTCGACTTCTCAGCACGGAACCGAGGGGCGGCGACGATGCTGGTGCAGGCCACTTTCATCGCAAGCTCGCATGCCCTTTCGATTCGCGGCAGACTTTCTCGATCGCTTCGTCAAGCGTTTTGCATACTACAAAGAACTCGCTGAAGCCGGTCGCTTCGACCGTCGCATGCAGTTCCTCGTTTAGCCCAACCAGCGCCATCTCGCCCCCGCGGCTGCAGGCAAGGTGGTAGAGGTGGAGCAGCATCCGAAAGCCGGTTCCCGAAACGTCGTCGACTTCTGAGAGATCGACGACGACGCTCCGCGCCGGTTCCAGCGCCGCGACCAGTTCTTCCTGGTAGCCGGGAGCATTGTGGCGCGTCACGGGTCCGTTGAACGTGGCCAGCAAAGCGTCGCCGTAGATTTCGTACGTAAGCGTGTTCATCGAGTCGCTGACAACCATCTGGTGAATGCGGCGGCGCCGCCTGACCGGCAACCATAGGCCACGCCAAGCCGCCAACGGGCGGAGAATGCGGTTGGCCCCACCAGCACGTTGAACTGTAGAAACGGTTCCAAACGGAACGTTTCCAAAACGCAACACGATCGTCGCGGCGGTGTAGAAATTGCCGCAGAAATCGGGCAAATGTCGCCGCAGACAGCGAAAGTTACGCGTCCCCAAAGGGGACTAGCGATCCGCAAAGAAGCGAGATTAACGCGACAGCATGAAGCCGGTCATCAGCGACGCCGTGCCCAGGCTGCCGGAATCGAAGCCGGCGAACTCGATCCAGTCGTTGGCGAATTCCACGTCGGCCGTCCACAGGACGTTGCAGGTGCTGTAGCTCCGCTTCAGCAGAATGGCCTCAGTGCCAAGTAAGAGGCCGCCGAAGGTGTCGGTATTGAGGTAGGTCGATTTGAGCGTCCCGCCAATTGGCGGATCTTCCAGCCGTTCTTCGAGAAATCGCCCTCGCACAGAACCGAAGCGGCCGCCGAACCGCGTCGCGAATCGCAGCTGCGGATCTTCGCCGCGGCGATCGACGACGTCGCCCCAATACCACCCGAGCGCGGTCTGGATGCTCGCGCGCTTGACCTCGGTCAGGTTGACGGAGAAGGCGTCAGCGACAGGAATTGGATTGACCACGCCAGCGGCGTTAGTCTCGCGGCCAGGAACGAGACGATGCGTATTCCCAACGGCGGAGAGGTAACCGCCTCCGAAATCGAAGAACATCCGCCCCGGCGCAAGTCCGGGAGCAAGCGCCTGCCGAAAGCCTCCGTTGATCCCCCAGCCCAGTTTTTGTCCCCCCTCGAGAACGCCTTCGCCGACGACGAAATCGACGCCGTAGCGGAGGTAGGGACCAGAGATCCAACTGATTGGCATGTTGCCTGACATCTGGTCGGGCTGATCCGTTGTGCCAACGCCATAGGGCGCCTCGTAGCTGGGGACGTAGTTCTCAGGCCCCAGTCCTGCTGAATCAATCATCGGCCGCTGAAGCGACTGATCGCCTTCGAGTGGCGAAGGAGCCTCGAGCGCAGCGACGTCTTGTTCGCTGGCAGCAGGTTCATCGGCGCCGTCGATGAATTCGAGCAGCGTTGCTTCTCCGCGCGCAGCTTCCGCCGACCAGCAGCAAGCCATGCCCAACGCGACGAGCGTGAGCAATGACCGGCGCCGAGTCACGTTCGCCAAGCGGCGCGACATGGCATTGGAGAGGAGCACGATGAGATTTGGTCCGACGAGGCGCGTGATAGGATCGCTCGCAGCGCGATCTCATCCGTTAGTTCGTCGCCGCACCCTGGCGGAGTTTAACGATTCCGGCGCCTTTGCCAGCTAGCGGCGCCGGCGCCGATGTCGACGAAAGCGGGCCAAGTCATCGGACGCTACGCCGCCGCAAGATTCCACTGCGGAGCCTGAGTCGCCGCGGGGTTCTCTCCTGCCATCAGTTTCCGCCGCTGGGCGAGCAAATGACGGGTGTCGGCAACGAGGGTGAGAATCCCCACCAGCGCCTCGTCGCCGTCGAGTCTGCCGTTCGCATAGTCTTCGATCGCCGCTTGCTTGATCTGAGAGAGTCGCGACTCGAGGTATTCGAGGAATTCCCGCGGAAGAGTCGGCGCCGATTCATCGAGTTCGTTCCCTTGCAGCAAGCGCTCGATCCGATCGATCTGCCGCAAGTGGACATCGGGTTGTACGGCCCGCAGCCCGCGAACGAAACTCCACATCGCCAGGCAACCGGCGATCGATGCGCCGACGACGCTCAGCGCGTCGGTCGTCGGGCCGAGAATCTCATCCAGATTGATGGGCCGGCGGGCCCTGAGGAATGCTTCCGAACCGGGATGAACTGGAAACTCGGGGTTCGCATTCGTTGCATCAAGGGTGACTTGCGTATGCGCGGCGACCGCGTCGCTCATCGCGCGCAGGGCGTCGAATAGCGCGTCGCTGGAAGCGTTCTTATTGGCGACCAGCAGCAGCCGCAGGCCAATGGTTTCGCAGTTTTGCGCCGGTGCAGCAGGCTCGATGCCGTAGGCAAACGCCGGGATGGTGACGGCTTCGACGCGATCGTTTCGCAAGTGGACTCGTTCGCCGGAGTGATTCCGGCGGCTATCGATATGGAGCGCCGTGGCGAATGGCAATGGCATCAGTCCATAGTCGCCGTCGCGAATCAGTTGATCGACGACCTCCGACGGCATCGAGTCGACGACGAACGCCGCATCGGGAAGGCGCTTTAGGAGCGCGTCCTTTTCCGAGGCGGGCGCATCGCGCCAGGCAACAACTTGCTCCAACAGATCGTACTCGGCGAGATGCTCGGCAATGAATTTGGAGGATGGGTCGGATGAATCGCTCATTAACCCCGCGAGTTGAAGCAAATCTTCTGCGAGTCGCGTACCGTTCGCGCCAGGTTCGCCAATCGAGACCCGCAGCCCACGCAGGATCTCCAGCGAAGGCGCCGGGTTTGCTTCCAGGAGTTCGCGGCGCACTAAAAGATGTAGAGGTTCAACGCCGAGCGCCGCCACTTGACGGACATTGCCGTAAGCAGCGGTCGGCAAGCCGCCGAGGATCAAACCCATGTCCAGCTCGCCGTCGTTAACAGCCGCGCAAATCTGCTCCGAATTTGTGCCGCTGCAAACGGTCACCTCGACGTTGCCGCTGATGCTCGCGGCAATCCGACCTGCCATCTCTGTGCGCAACGGGCAGACGTTGCCGCCGCTCAGGCTGAGGCGTACCGGCGCCCCGCAGTAGCAGCGACAATAGTTGTAGGCGGCGACGGTCAACAGCGTGACGCCTAGCAGTCCGCCGCCGATCGTCCACCAACGCTGAGAATTGCCCATCACCACACCTCGCTACGTTCATATCCAAGCCGCTTGAAGGAGCGAAGAGTAGCGATTGCTAGCAAGAACGTCGACGGCGATATGCTCGCTGTAAAATGCCCAGGACACGCAGTGCTAGCGTTGGAGAAACCACTCGACGATGCGGGGATTGAAGTCGTCGATGCATTCCCAGTGAAAGGCGTGGCCGGCGTTATCGTACAAGTGAAGGTCGCAGCCCGGAATGCGTGCCGCGATCTCCTCGGCCATCCAACGCGGCGTGAAGATATCGTTCTTGCCGCCGATCACGAGCGTCCGACAAGCGACTCTCTGCAGTTCGTCGAACACGTCATGCGTGACGCAGGCGTCTGCCTGCGCCTCTAGGGCGTGTAGCGGCTGCGGCGACGGCTCTTCGGCGGCGAGCCGTCGACCCTCAAGGAGCGCTTCGTAGCCTGCATCGCTATCCCAAAACGGTTTGGCGAAAATCAGCAGTTGGACATAGCGCACGAACTCGGCGGCGACAAGCTTGGCTTTTGCCACGCGGAGGTGTTCGAAGACGTCGCGCGCGTAGCGATCGCAGCGAGCCCAAGGGCACATGAGCACCGCGCTCTCGACGCGAGCAGGATGACGGAGCATGAGTTGCTGGGCGATCGCGCTCCCCATAGAGCAGCCAACCACCCGCGCACGGTCGATCTGCAGCGCGTCCATCAGTCCGGCATAGTCGTCGGCCATCATCGCCGACGTGTAAGGTCCCGGCGGCATGTCGCTCAGGCCAACGCCGCGGTTGTCGACCATGACGCAGCGGAAGTGGCGACGCCAGAGGGCGACGTGGTTCGACCAGACGCTCCCGGGGCCGGTGATCCCCATGATGCAAATTAGCGGGGGACCTTCGCCTGCTTCTTCGTAGTAGAGTTGGATGCCGTTAGCAGCGACGTGTGGCATGGTGATGAGCTCCGCAAAGTTAGAAGAGTCAGCTTTGCACGGCAGAGGCGTCGCCGTTTACAAGATTGCCGGCATGAGGACTTCCCGAATCCAACGACCGTCGTGCAGCGTGACGCCATCGGGATCGTTGACGGCCGCCTCCGCCTCGTCTTCGCAAATGATCCAACCGTCGTAGTTCCATGACTGGAGCCACCGCGTCACGCCGATAAGGTCGACCTTGCCGGCGCCCATTAGGGCGAACTCCGGCGCGCCATCCCAATCTTTGTAATGAACGTGGTTGATCAGCGGCTGCCACTTTCGCATCGTCGCGAGCGGATCCATGCCGCCGTTGATGATGTGTCCGACGTCGGGCGTCCAGCCAGTAGCCTCGCGGTCGAGGCCGTTTAGGATTACCTCGTAGTCATCGGCGGTGCGGTTGATCGACGTCGGCGGCGAGTTTGGATGGAAGGAAGCGACGACGCCTCGTTCCGCCGCTCGGCGCGAGACGCTGTTGACGTTCGCCACCAAGTTTTGGCGACGCTGCTCCAGATTGTCCCGGCTTGTCGGCATTTGCACCGTGCAGAGGAGTGCGCCGGGAAAACGCTGCAACAACTCGATCACGCGGTCAGCTTCGGCACGCTCGTGGTCGGTCTCGGTCGAGTGGTTCCATTCGAGGACGAGCGCGACGGCTGCAAGTTCGACGCCGTGTCGTTGCAGCGACTCCGCCAAGCGATCAGGATCGCTCAGGTCGCCCATCCAAAAATGAATCGGCTCGATCCCAGCCATGCCCGCTTGGGCGGTCACCTCGATCATGTGATCGAGCCGGTTGGCATGAGTGGCGCCACTGCCGCTCATAAACCAGGTGTAGCACTCGTTGCCAAAGCGAAAGGGGAGGGTGGTCATCGTTGATTCGCCGCTCTACGCCGCGATCGAAGAGAGAGATCTGAAAAGTTCGGGCGCTCCAAAGTTAAGTCATCGCGCCCTAACTCGGTTTAGCGATGCGAGAGGCGTTGTCGGCGGAGTCGACCATCAGTTGCAAAATTCGATTCCAGGTTTCGGGGGCCTCAAGCGCTTCGTTGGCGATCATGCAGCCGTCCCAACAAATATGTTTGATCGTCGGACGCGGCGCGCCGTCAGAATCGAGTAGCCAGTAGCTTGCGCACTTCACCACGTCGAGCTTGCCCCGCGGGTCGTCCGCGCGGCAGTGGCGACCGGTCTTGTCATGCGAGCCGCTGCCAAACACGGTTCCATCGCTTTGCGCGATGTGGACGTCGAGCGTCCATGGGCCGAGCGTGCGGGTCATCGTGCTGTAGGCATTCCAAAATTCGTCGGTGCTGTAGCCGTCGCTGAGCAAGCGATGCTCGGGGGCGTTGTAGCCGAGCAGGTAGAGATACGTGTGCGCCAAATCTGCCTGGAATCCAACGAGCCCGGGACGATCCACCGTTTCCAAAAGTTCGGCCATGTGACGCCAAGAATGCATCCCGGCCCAGCAGATCTCGCCTTCCGCCGCGAGGACTTCGCCCAGGCCATCAGCAATCCGCCCCGCCTCGCGGAACGTATCAGCAATCCGCCGCGTATGTTCGCGAGGGCTGGTCGCCCAGCGCGTAGGATTGTCAGCCGAGTCGATCCGAACCGCGCCGTATGGACGCACGCCGCGCTCGCGCAAGCGGCTGGCATAGCGACATGACTTTTCGACGGCGGCGAGGAACAGCTTGCGCTCGGTCGCATCCCCCATCGCGCTGCCACCGCCCAGATCGCTCCAAACCGGCACCACGACGGAACCACAGACGAGGTCGTGCGCTTGAAGCGTTTCGACGACGCGGTTCAACCCGTCGTCGCCCTCATCCATATCAATGTGCGTGGGGTAGAGCGAAAGATCGACGCCGTCGAACCTCCGGCCTCCAGCCGACGCCGCGCGGGTGAGGTCGAGCATCCGCTCAAGCGTAATCGGCGGGTGATCGGTCCCCGGAACCTTGCCGACGAGCCCCGGCCCCATCGCATTGTGGAGTTTCCAACTAACGGCCATCGAGTCTGCGGCAACGAACGCCGTTCCTGTCGAACTGCTTTCAGAGAAGTCAGGTAGACAGTACTCGATTCAGGCGAGAATTGCCAGCAGAAGCGCGATCTACAGACCGCCCCGTGACGCCCACCATGCGCTGGACGGTTACGCCGCACCAAGCCCCAGCATCCGACGCCAGGCGCTCATCTGACCCAAATGCATCATCACATGCCCTCCGGCGTAGAAACCAAGGACTGATCCGATCGTCGGAAAGAGCTCCGTGGAACGCCCGCCAGCGAGATTTGGCTGTCGCATCAGCTCATCATCAGCGCTGCGAAGCATGGCGAGCGCTGCTTGGTAACCGCTGAAGAAACGTTCGACAATTTCATCCTGCGGAGGATAGATCGTCCCTGAAGGATCATCCACGCATTGAGCGTCTTTCGAGAATGCCAATCGAAAACGCTCCGACGGACTGATCGCGGCCGCATCGCCGCCAAGGTGATTGACGATGGTCGGCGAGTAGATCGAGAGGTGGCCAAACACGAACGCGCCATGGTTCGACTGGACGACCTCCCCTCCCGGCGCCGCCCACCGCGCGAACTGGGAGGCATTGACTCCCGCAAGGAGACGCGTGGCGTTGTTGAGCCCCAACTGGAGCGAATCAGCAATCGCATTTCCAATAACAACTTGCACGATGAACTTCCTCGAAGTCGAGCCAGGGGCCTACTTTCGTTAGTCGGCCACGCGACGCATGCTGCGAGGCGCTGACGGATCAACAATAGAATCGCCGCCGGCTTCGGTGTGAAGAGTCAATTTATTCGCTAGATTCGCGTTGCGCAGGACGCCTAATTCGATCTTCCAAAGTAGTGAGTTGCGCCCATTCTACGTCTGTACGCTTTACCGAGATCAGCAGTTCCCCCCAGAACTGCACTGTGGAGCCCGCTGCGCTGCTGAGAGTTCATGAAGTTAGAATCGATGCCGCTGCACACGGCGGTGATGCCAAGAGGGAAGAAGCAGGCGACCCCCTCGACGATTTTCTAAGTCGCTTGCACTTTCCCGGCTGGAGGGTTGGCGTCATCGACGTCGACGGACAGGCGCGTCACGCGACCGACTCCTCGGCGATCTGGTTCTATCTGGCGGCCGCAGGCGAAGTGAAAATCCACGTCGAGGCAGAGAACTTGCCCGTTCTGCTTCGTCGCGGCGACGCGGCTATCGTTGCGAGCCGGTCGCGGCACGATCTGGTCCGCGGATCACGAACCGACGACGGCGAGTTTGAACGGGCAAAAGTTTTATTCGGCAGTTTCTCCAACGGAATCGCCGGCGGCCAACAGTTGGAAGCACTGCTGGCTCCCACGGCGCTTTTTGCGGCCAGTGAGCAAACGGGGCCGCAATGCTGTGAAGGATTTATCGATTGGCTGACCGCCGAAACAGCGTCGAGTCGTCCGGGATCGACCGCGGTCGCGAGTCGGTTTTTGCTGTCGATGTTCGTGGAGAAGCTACGATGCCATCTCATCGCCGCGACGGCCGAGGCGTCGTCGCATCCGGAGAAGCGGATAGGTCCGTTGCAAGCGGCGCTTGATCCATGTCTCGGAGCCGTCATGCGACTCGTCCATGCCAAGCCGGAGCGAGATTGGACCGTTCATTCGCTGGCTCGCGAGTCGGGACTCTCGCGTTCAGCGTTTGCCGACCGCTTCCGTACGCTCGTCGGACAGCCGCCGCTACGGTACGTCACTGAAATTCGGATGCAGAAGGCGACTGAACTTATTGAGACGACCGACGTTCCGGTAAAGCGCATTGCGGCGCTCGTGGGATACGAATCGGTGTCGGCGTTCAGCAGCGCTTTCAAGCGACGGTTTGGCGCACCGCCCGTTTCGGTTCGCGCCAAAACGACCGGTATGACGCCTAGCATTCGGAAATAAGCCCTTTCCGGTGCTAGCATCTCGCGCGGAGCACTTAAGGAGCATCAAACGGGCTTCCTCTGCTAGCAAGTTTAGCGGCAGCGCAACTATTCCTTACAGGCAAGCTGGTTTGATTGCACAAAGTTTAATGATCGCCCGTCCGCATCTCGATAATCAAGACAACGAGCTTTATTCGCCCCGGTCACCGTTCGTCTGCTCATCACTCTTCACAATCGCATGTCGCAGCGACTCTTCACGTTCGCTTGGCTGATCGCCGTCGCCGCAATCGCGTCGGTCGCGGACGTTCGCGCACTAGCGAATGATCTGCCTACCAGCGGCGAAGAAGTTTTGTCGGCAGAACAAAGCGAGATAGAGCCGGCGGATGGTCCTGAGCCGGCCCCTGCTGAGACGCTGATTGACTACTACAACCACAGCCAAGGCGAGTCACTGAGCGACATCCCCGACTGCGCCGCTTCGTGCGAGCTGTCGCAATCTTCAACGCGATTCTGGGCGAGCGCCGAATATCTTCTTTGGGGCAACGAGGGAATGTATGTCCCTGCCTTGGTGACCACGAGTCCCACCGGCACGTCCTCAAGCCTCGCGGGAATCTTGAACAACCCCAATGTTGATACCACGATTCTAAAAGGCGAGTCGCACTTTAACGACGACGTTCGTTCGGGAGGTCGGTTCGAGTTGGGCATGTGGCTCGATCCCGCGCAACGCGACAGCCTGGCCCTGACCTACTTCTTTATCGGACAAGGCTCGGCCAGCTACCATGTGGATGTGTCGGACAATCCGATCATCGCTCGCCCCTTCTTTAACGTCTCGAGCGGCGCCGAAGACGCCCGGCTGATCACGTATCCCAATCTCGTTCAAGGAACGGTCGACATTACCGCCGAGAGCGCCTTCCACGCGGCGGCTTTCGAATATCGACGGCAAGCCGTCCGTTCGGGGCGTTACAAAATTGATTGGCTCTTCGGTTACACGTACGCCCAGCTCGACGAGAACGTCACCATTCGCGATTCAACGCTATCGCTGTCTGGCGTGACGCAAGGAACGGCCATCAATCTGTACGATGCGTTCGACTCCAGCAACGCCTTCCATGGCGCCTCGTTTGGCATTGCCGCCCATGAGGAGCTTGGCGAACTCTGGACCGGCGACGTTTTTGCCAAGGGGTCGCTTGGCGGCGTGGCCAGCCGGACGAACATCTCGGGCGAAACAGAGACGACGCTCAACAACGTCACTACCACCAACGCCGGCGGATTACTCACGCAAACGTCGAACTTAGGGACGCATCGCGACGGTTATGTGAGTTCCGCGTGGCAGCTTGGACTGAAGTTGCGACGTCGTCTCACGACGAACACGTCCCTCACGCTTGGCTACAGCTGGTTTCTCCTCAGCGACGTGGAACGCGCCGGGGAGCAGATCGACCTCGGCGTCAACGTCACGCAGATTCCGCCCGGCAATCTGGTCGGCGCGGCCCGCCCCGCCTTTCCGAGCGAGAAGTCGACCTTTTGGACGCAAGGACTGACATTCGGGCTGGAAGCGAGATTTTAGGCAGCGCGCCAACTTTGCAACTCGGCGAAGGCCTCGTCGAGAGCGTCAATCTCTTCCTCGATGGCGGCAGCGTCCACGCCGTCGAGCAGATCAGACACTGCGTCGTCTTCGAGATCCGAGGAACGTAAACTGCGATCGATTCCCGACCGATCGCTCGTCTCAGCCTCGCTCGATCCAGGCTGATCAACGACATCAGCCGCGTAGTCCGATTCTTCCTCAGCGAGGAGTGAAGCGAAAGCGAGGCCCGCCAGCGAATCGTCGCCGTTTGACGCCGCAGCGCCTGCTGCTTCTTCCTCCGCCAGAAGCGCCGCCGTGGCTGTCGCACTGCTTGAGGTCGGCGTGAACGTCGTACTGCCGTTGCGGATCGCGATGGCGAGCTCCGTATTGCCGGCATTATCTTCGCCCTGGGCAATCACTTCTCGGAAGTAGGTATTACTGCTTGCCTGACTCGACGCGAAGAACCAGCGAATCGACGTGTAGGCAGGTTTCAACAGGCGTTCGCCGAAGTTGTTGTTGGCCGCCGTCTCGGCGCTGGTGAGCACGATATTCGCAATGACGTCATTGGTAATCGTCGCCCCGGTGTCGGCGCTTTTTTCGATGCCGTCGTTCATTGCCATCGGTTGCGACTCGGTCACCTTGTAGGTTCCCGCCGGCAATGTCGTAAAGGAATAAGTTCCGTCGCTCTTGGTGATCGCGGATCGAGTGATGTCCGTACCCGTGCTGGTGCTGGTCAACGTTACCAGCACGCCCGGGATTCCCAACTCACCGGTGTCGCGTACGCCATCGTTGTCGGCGTCGAAGAAAACAATCCCAGAAATGACGCCCGTAGTGGTCGCCGCCGTCACGGTCATCGTGACCGTCGCCGTTTTCGTGAGGCCGCCTTGGTCGGTGATGGTGTAGGTGAACGTTTCGGACCCGGTGAAGCTGGCTGCTGGCTTATACTGGATTTTCGTACCATTGGAACCAATCGTAACCGTTCCGCCGTTAGAACCTTGCGTCACGGCGGTAATCGTCACCGGTTGCGTTTCGCTAGGTCCGTCGGCATCATTCACGAGCACGTCGACTTCGTGCGTCGAACCGTCGTTGGTAACGCTCTTGGAATCGTTTCCTGCCGTCGGTGCGTCGTTGACGCCGTTCACGGTGATCGTCACGGTAATCGGTTGTGACTGCCCATTGGCGTCCTTCGCCCGATAAGTGAAGCTGTCGGCCCCGGAGTAGTTGGCGGTCGGCGTATAGGTAAACGAACCGTTGGCGTTCAACGTCAGCGTGCCGTGGGTCGGGTTCGTCACGACTTCTGCAGTTCGTGCATCGCCTTCCACATCGGTATCGTTGGAGAGGACGCCATCGGCGACGTTCACCGTCAATGTCGCATCTTCATTGACGGTATAGGAATCAGTAACGGCCACCGGCGCATCATTTACTGCAGCAATCGTCAAGGTGACTGTGATCGGATCCGAGGTCGTCGTTCCGTCGTTGATGCGATATTTGAACGTCACTGTGCCGTTAAAATCTCCTTGAGGCGTGTAGATGAACGAGCCATCGGCGTTGAGTTCTAAGGTCCCGGAGGCTGGGCCTTCAACCTCCTCGACGGTTAAGCCGCTGTTGCCGTCGGGATCGGAGTCATTCGCCAGCACGCCCTGGCCGACGCCTATGGTTAAGACTGTGTCTTCATTAGTTTGATACGAATCGGCGACGCCAACTGGCGGATCGTTCAATGCCGTCACGTTGATGGTGACGGTCGTCTGGTTGCCTTGGAGCGCGCCATCACTCGCGGTGTAGGTGAAGCTGTCAACGCCGGTGAAATTGTCATCGGGCGTGTAGGTAAACGAACCATCTCCGTTAAGCGTCAGCGTACCGTGGCCCGCTGTAGAGACGAGTGAAACCGTCAGCGAGTTTCCGTTTTCATCGTTCGCTCGCACGCCGGTCGCCGTGGGAACGCTCAGCGTCCCCTCTTCGGCCACTGAGTAATCATCCGGCAAGATGTCCAGCGCGCCGGTGACGGTCAGTCTCACTGATTGCTGCGTGGCGTTTCCAGCCTTGTCGCGCAATCGCACCGCGAACTGATAGGTCTTCGCCTGGTCGGCTGCGGGCGTCCATTGAATGACGCCCGTCGTCGGGTTGATTGTCATTCCGGTAGGCGCACTCACTAGCGAATAGGTCGTGTCCGCGTCACCCTCGTCGGTGCTGTTGGGATCGTAAGAGAACGAGCCCCCGAGTTCGACGGTCGCCGCCGGCGTCGTTGAGATGGCCGCCGGCGTGGTCGTGTCAATCGTCAGGGTTATGGCAACGCTGTTAGGACTCTCGACGCCGCTGAGCGTTTGTCGTGCATAGATCTCATGTAATCTATCGGTTAGCGTAGCTGCGCCGTTGGTGGTAATCGTCACCGATGGGCCGGTGGCGATCGCCGAACCAATCAGCGTGTCGCCCGAGTAGAGCTTGACCTCTCCGCCTGGCGCAACTCCGGTAACAACGAACTGGAGCTGCTTGCCTGCGGCGTTATTTAAACTGGTGATGCGGTCGCTTTCTGATTCGCCAGTATCGCTAGTATTGACCAAGGTGATGCCGCTGGGCGACAGATTGATCGACTCGCCGAAATTGCGCGTTAGTTCTTCGCCAATTTCGACAGTCACGGTATGGCCTGCACCGGATGCCGGCAACGTCTGATTTCCTTGCGCGGAGGCGACGATGCGAATCGTGTGGGCCCCTGGCGCCAGCTGCAGGCGGTATTTGCCGTCGTTGTCAGTAATCGTCGAGGCTTCGCCAGAGTCGTGGATGCTGTTGTTGTTGGCGTCATCGTAAACGACGGCGCCCGCCAACCCTTCTTCACCCGAATCCTGTACGCCATTGGAGTTCAAGTCGACGAAGCGGACCCCGGTCACGTCACCCAAGCCTTGGATTGACGATAAGACGGCGAGCTTCCCATCGGCGCCGACGGGAAGTTCTTTGAATGGAGCATCATTACTAGAATTGATCGGCAGGTTTTCGATCTTCTCTACGGTCGTCATTGAAAGAACTTTGCCGAACACGGTGAACGCGCCGTTCGCCGGCAAGTCGAGCTGCGTGTTGTCGCTCAAGTTAACGAAGAACTGGCTCGTCGCACTATTCGGATCACTGTTCTTCGCCATGGCGACCGTGCCGCGGACGTTCGACAGCTTAAACTCATTCTGAATCGCGGGGTCAGTCGGTATGGCCGTAAACTGCGATACGTTCGTGAAGGTGGTGGAGTTGGTTTTGAAGCCGCCGCCCTGAATTACCCAGTCGGTGTCGGCGCGGTGGAAAATCGTATCCTGGTAGTCGCCGTCATTGACGTAGTTGAGGAAATTCTTGACCGTGTTTGGCGCATCATCCTCAAAAAGCTCCATTAAGATCGTGCCGTAGGTCGTGTTGAGCGCAATGACCGGATTCGATCCATAAATAATGACGATGTCGTCTCCCGCTTCGACTTCGTAATTCGCAAAGTCCCGGACGACCTGGCCATTGACGAACATCTGAACAGTCTTTTCGGACGTAGCGACGTTGCCGAGGATCTGCGTGGGGCTCAGCACTGCATTGGCGTTGTTACCTGCTAGCCCGGCGTTCGTTCGCCAGACGTTAAAGAACTCGCCGAGAGTCGTGCCGGCGCCGCCGGTGAAACTTACCGTTCCCGAAGCCGTCGTAAAGCTCGTCGCAATTTCGCCGTTGGCCTTCACGCCCACGGTTGACGGAACCGTCACCGCGACGCCGTCGACGTAAATCGAAAGCGTATAACTCTCGGCATCAACGAGCGTGAAGAGTTCCTGCCCGCTCGCTACGGAACCCGCGAACAGCAACTCGCCGTTGACGTTGGTCAGCTTGTTCGGATTCAAAGAGCCGCCGCCGACAGCCCCGTCGGCGACAAGCGTGGCGCCTGCGGAAGGGGTGTACTTCCAAAGCTCTCGCCCCAGCGTCTCCGTGAACGCTGAGAAGTAAAGCGTTCCGCTCACATTCGTCATATACGCTGGGATGCTGGCGTGCGGTCCCTGAGTCGCCTCGCCAGCGGCAAAGTTGCCGGTCCAGACGTCGGCAATCATCACCGTGCCGGCTGCCGTGCCGTCCGACTTCCAGAGTTCCTTACCGTTCGTGCCGTCGTTACCGGCAAAGTACAGCACGTTGTCGATCACGCTGAACGCCCCGAAATCGGAAAGATCCCCGGCGGCTCCGGCGCGAATGTCTTTAACTAGCGTTGTGCCGGCCTCGGTTCCATCGCTTTTCCACAGTTCGTCGCCGACGACGCCGTCATTCGCTGAGAACATCAACGAACCGTTCGCCACGACCATCAGGCTGGAACTGTTGAACGCGCCGGTCGATCCAGCGCGAATATCCTTGACCAACGTCGTTCCAGCTTCGGTTCCGTCGCTTTTCCAAAGCTCGGCGCCGTGCGCGCCGTCATTGGCGACGAAGAACAGTTGGCCGTTAAGCACCCGCAGCAAGCCGGGGTGCGCAGAATTCGGTCGCGTTTGGGCGCTGCCGCCGCCCGTGGGCGTGTATTGATAAGTGCCGGAATTAATGTCCTTTACCATGACGGTCCCGGCTTCGGTTCCGTTGGACTTCCACAGTTCGCGACCATTGACGCCGTCGTCAGCAACGAAATAGAGGGCGCCGTTGTAGTTTGTGAGCTGAGTCGGGCTGGATGACGAAGGGGTCGACCCCGAGTCGGCGTAGATGTTCTTTACCAACGTCGTTCCGGCGCTCGTGCCGTCGGACGTCCACAACTCCACGCCGGCGACGCCGTTGCGTGCGGTGAAGAACAGCTTGCCGCCCACGTTCGTCAATTGCGTCGGATTCGACGAGTTGGGGAAGTTCTGGTAATTCACAGAGTACGTGCCCGTGAATAAGTCGCGCACCATCTGCGTCCCGTCGACGGTGCCGTCGGTGCGCCACAGCTCGTTCCCGTTGGTTCCATCGTTCGCGGCGAAATAGAGCACGCCGTTGATGTTCACCAAGTTGGTAGGATTCGACGAACCAGCGCCGACGTTGACGTCGACCAGCATCGACGTCCCCTGTGGCGTACCGTCGGTCTTCCAGAGCTCGCGGCCATTGACGCCATTGTTGGCGACAAAGTAGGTGACGCCGCCCATCTCAAGGAAGTCCGAGGGCGCCGACGCGCCGCTGGCGTTGAGATCGACTAAAATCGGCACGCTTGACATGGCAAGCCGCGATTCAAGCGATTCCAACCCCAGCGCGCGGACCCCGCGTTGGCGAAGAGATTGGTGCTGGCGGCGCCGACGTTCGCGGCGGCTGATCTGCGATCGGTGCTTCTTCATAGTTGCTTAAGTCGATGCGCTAGGCGCATCATTGCCTGTTCCGAATCTCGTTAGTCAGATGGTCGCGAGTAGTAGGTTCGCTCTGTCGTCTCACCGCCATAGGGCCGATTGGCGGGCAATCTCCATCGTAAGTAGGGCCTCCCAGGCCCACAACAAATCCGCATGCTCGGGCGTCCAAAGTCGATCGCCGAATCGCCAAAACGTCGCGTTCTGCAGGTCGCACTGATTAGAGAGGAAGTTAAAAGGCCTGAAAAACAAGCCTGCTCCGGCAACTCACCGGATGATTCTCTCCAAGATGCCGCCCCGAGCCGATGACGTCAGCGGCATGCTGGGGCCGCGACCGCCTTTCCTATACGCATGAAAGGCCGATTTGTTGGCTACTCGTAACGGAGGGCCTCAATCGGGTCGAGTCGCGACGCTTTCCAGGCCGGGTAAAAGCCGAACGCCACCCCAATCGTCGCCGAAACGACGAACGCTCCAACAATGGCCGGAATCGACGCCGCTACGGGCCACCGCAGCCCCAGCCACACGGCGTAAGACGCGGCCCGGCCCAGCAAAATGCCGATCCCGCCCCCGAACACGCAGAGGACGATCGCCTCGATCAGGAATTGCCGCAAAATGTGGTACGAGCGGGCGCCAACCGCCATCCGCAGCCCGATCTCGCGAGTCCGCTCGGTGACCGAGACCAGCATGATGTTCATAATTCCGACTCCGCCGACCACGAGCGAAATCAGGGCCACAATCATCAGCAGCCCTCCCATCATCTCCGACATCGAACCCATCATCTTCACCATCTCGCTCATGTCGCGAAGGTTGAAATCGTCGGTCTGCCCGAATCGAATGCGATGTCGCTGCCGCAGAATGCTGGTGATTTCGTCCATCGCGACGGGGATCTCCGCCGCTGAGCGGGCCTTCACGGAGATCTGATCGACATTGGTAAATCGCACCGGCTGCGGAGTATTCGCGAGTTGAGACGCCGATTGCTCGGCGTAAAGGGCCGTCGAGCCGGGATAGAGTTCGTTGAGCGAGTTCACCTCGCTGGTCGTTGAACTGCTTGCCGCCGCCTCGGTCGCCGCTGCGGAGTTGTCGGAGATCCGATATTTGACGGTCGTCCAAGGGGCCAACAGGACGTCGTCCTGGTCCATGCCCATCATGTTCGACCCCTTGCGGCCGAGCACCCCGATCACGCGCAGCGAGACGTTCTTGACCCTCAGGTCTTCGCCGATCGGCGATTGGCCGTCGAACAATTCCTTGACCAGCGTTTGCCCGATCACGCAAACCTTGTTGGCGTTGCGAACGTCGCGGTCGGTGAACATCTCGCCCTCGTCCATCTGTTCCCAATCGCGGATCGTGAGATACGGTGCGGTCGTTCCCATGACGTTCATCGGAATCCAGTTCCGATTGCCGTAAACGACTTGCCCCTGGATTTGAACGACAGGGGCCGTAGCCACGACGGCCGACGCCTCGCGTTCGATCTCCTCGGAATCGCCGGGGGTAAGCGTGAGCAACGTGCCGGAGCCGAAGCTGATGCCGCCGCTCGCAGCGGCCCCAGAGCGAACCATGATCGTGTTGGCGCCCATCGTCGCCATTGTTTGCATCAGCGACGTGCGGGAGCCTTGGCTGATTTCGACCATCGCGATCACCGCGCCGACGCCAATGATGACGCCGAGCGCCGTGAGCGCCGACCGCATCTTGTTTCGCCGCAGGGCGGTGGCAGCCGTCCTTAGCGGAGCTGGGAAGAGCGCCGCGACTCCCAACCGAACAGAGTGCGCCGGCGCCGCAATCGTGGCCGCCACGGCTGGTTTAGCGGCGATCGCGGCGGTTCGTTCGCGAACTGCCACCATCGTACCGCCGCCATCGCTGATCGACGACTCGCCGGCGCCGACCATGGCTGCGTGCGCCGCCGGCGTCGCACCGACGGCATCGATGCGCTCACGTTTTGGCTTGGGATCGCGGCGAGTCACGTCAATCGACCGACCGCCGTGATCATCCTCCACGATGAGACCATCGACGACGCGAATCACGCGGTCAGCGTACGCCGCCACTTTGGGATCGTGCGTCACCAACATGACCGTCAGCCCGGCGGCGTTGAGTTGCTGGAACATTTCGAGGATCTCGACGCTCGTCTGCGAATCAAGATTGCCGGTCGGTTCGTCCGCCAACAGCAGCGCTGGCTCATTGATCAACGAACGGGCAATCGCCACCCGCTGCTGTTGGCCGCCTGACATCTGGCTCGGCACATGCTCGAGTCGATCCCCAAGCCCAACTCGTTCCAGGATTTCGTGCGCCCTTTCCACGGCCGTGCGAATCGAGGGCGCCTTCGTCGAATAGTCGAGCGGCATCAGGACGTTGTTGACCGCCGTCGTCCGCGGCAGCAGATTGAAGCTTTGGAAAACGAATCCGAGCTTCGCCATTCGCACCAAGGCGCGGTCGTTTGCTGAGAGGCTGCTGATCTCTTGCCCATCAAGCCAGTATTTGCCCGACGTGGGGCGATCGAGACACCCCAATAAATTCATGAGCGTACTTTTACCGGAGCCCGAAGCTCCCATCAGCGCCACGAGTTCCCCGCGCTCGACGGTGAATGAAATCCCCTTCAGCACGGGAACATCGATTTCGCCGAGATGGTAAGTCTTCGTGATGTTTTCAAGCCGCAGCAGCGACATGGCGATTCTCGATCTCTGGAAGTTTCGCGCTAACTGCGAGGCCGTGAACGAGGCATTTGCGGTGCGAACGGGTTATTGACCCGTTCCGCGGCGCCCGCTTGTTGGACGCCGAGTACGACTTCGTCGCCTTCCTTCAGTTCGTCGGCGGTCACTTCGGTGCGAGCACGGTCGCTGACGCCGAGCGTGACGTCGATCGGCGTCAAGGCGCTGCCTCGCCGAACCCAGACCGTCCCCCGAGCGTCGTCGGGCTTCTCCGCGTCGTCTGTTCCCTTAGCGGCGACTGACTGTGATGATTCGGCAGCGATCAATTCCAGCGGCGGTTCATAGCGCAGCGCCGCGTTGGGCACCGTCAGCACTCCCTCGCGGCGGGCGATCTCAAATTTCAGAGTCGCCGTCAAGTAAGGCAGCAATTTCAAATCGGCGTTGTCCGTGGCCACCACGACCGTATACACGACGACGTTCTGCGTCATCTTCGCATTCAATCGCACCTGCTCGACCACGCCGCTGAAAGAGTCATCCGGAAAGGCGTCGACCGTAAAGTTCACCGGCGTCCCCACCTTCAAACCGCCAATGTCGGCCTCGTTCACTGAGGCCCAAACCTGCATCCGCCGGAGGTCCTTAGCAATTAGAAACAAGCTGGGGGCGTTCAGACTAGAGACCACCGTTTGGCCGATATTCACGCGCCGATCGAGAATCGTGCCCTCGACCGGCGACTTGATGATCGTGTAACCGAGATTCGTTTCCGTCAGATCGAGCGCCGATTTCTGCTGGGCGATTGCCGCTTTGCCGACCTCGATGTTCGCCTTGGCCACCTCGTAGTTCGATTTCGCGAGTACGAAGTCGGCGTCGGAGATGCCTCTAATCTGCATCCCTTCTCCTTTGCCGATAGCGGAAAGTCCCTTCACGGAGAGCGTGCGCAGCCGCTGGGCCCGCTGCCATTCGGCGTCGGTTTGGGCCAGCCTCGCTTCCAATTGCACCAGATCAGCCTTGGCACGTTCGTACGCCGCTAAAGCCTGATTTCGCTGCGCCACGTAGACCGAATCGTCGATCTCCGCCAGGATCGTTCCTTCCTTGACTTCAGAACGGTAATCGACGGGCTTGTCCTTGAATTTCGGGTCAGTCTCGCCGCGCGGGTCGAGACCGAACCTCTCGATCCGGCCGACCACTTGAGCGCCGACGTCGACTACCTCCTCCGGCTCCAGAGTCCCAGTCGCCTCGACGGTCTGGATGAGATCGCCGCGCTCCACGACGGCGGTGCGGAACGCGATCTCTTGCGAGCTCGCGCCGTAGTCGCCGTAGAACTTCACGCCGGCGGCGATTAGCGCCAGGAACAACGCTATTGAGAAAATAGTTTTCATGATGGATGTCACCGCCGTTGCGGGCGGCTCACCGGGCAATGGTCGTGCAAGCGGCTTGAAACAGCTTCAGTCCGGCGAGCAACTTGCGGCGGGACGCCGCATCGAGCGTCTGGAACGCCGCCGCCAGCCGTTCCAGGCGAACCTTCTCGCGGGCCTGGAGCGCGCGCTGACCGCGAGGGGTCAAGATTAAACACCGGACGCGGCGATCGGGGTCGCTAGCCTGACGGGCTACCATCCCGGCGCGTTCCAGCCGGTCGGCGATTTGCGTCATCGCGCTCATCGAAACGCCCAGCTTGCGACTCAGTTGCGACATCGAGAGCGGGCCGCCGTAGAGGGTCGCACAGACGTGCAGTTGCCGAAGCGGCAGGTCGCTGGTGCGATCCTCAACGTAAAGCAGATCGCGGACGACCGACATCAAGAGGCCGTCAGCCACCGCAACGTCGGGCGATGTCCCGAGGCGTGGAGCATCATCGCCGCCTACGGCCGCCGTGCGCCGACGCCGCGGCGCGAGGGAGGGAGAGTCTTTCATGCCCCTATATTATTCATGGGCATGAACTAAAGCTAGCTGAGCGGTTGGCGGCTTCCCGCGGCGTCTAACCTACTCGTCCGTCGGCGGCAGCGGAGCAGGAGGCGGCAACGGCGCCTCGGCTGGTTCGCTGCCCGGGGCGGCGTCGACGCTCTCGGGCTGCGGCAGCGGCTCGGGCGAGAGAATTCCCTGTTTGTCAGGTACGGGGGCGAGACGAATCTGCCATCCGCCGCCAAGCGCTCGGTAGACGTCGATCAGGCTCAGCGCGATCTGCCCGCGCGATTGAGCCCAGAGATCGAGTTGCTGAATGAGCGTCTGTTGAAGGACAGCGTATCGATTGAAATCGACGCTGCCCGCCTCGTAAAACTGAATCACGCCCTCCAATGCGATTGTTGAGTCGTTGACGCTCAACTCCAGGTTACGCGCCCGCTCCTGCGAGTTAAGGAACGAGACGATGCCGTTTTCAACTTCCAGGTCAGCATTGAGCACCGTGTTTTGATAGGCGGCGACCAAAGCCTGAAATTGCGCCTCTTGGAACAGAATGTTATTCCTGATGCGGCCGTAGTTGAGGATGTTCCACTGAAAGACCGGCCCGACGCTGCTGTTGAGCGACTGACTCTTGAACAAGTCGGTAAGGTTCGCCGCTTGCCAACCGAGCGTGCCGGTGAGGGACAGGGCAGGGTAGAGATCGGCTGCCGCGATGCCGATCAGTTCCGCCTGAGCCGCTGCGTTTCGTTCAGCCCGCCGGACGTCGGGGCGTCGACGAAGCAGATCGGCCGGAATGCCGACGACGACGTAATCTGGCGTGCGCGGAATGTTCGACTCAGGATTAGCGTCGAGCAAGGCGCTTAAGTCTTCGACGGGCATGCCCATCAGGATGCAAAGGTTGTTTTGCGCCTGCCGCAGCTGCGTGCGGAGTTCAAACAACTGAGCTTCGCTTTGACGCAAATCGCTTCGGGCTTGGAACCGGTCGATATCGGAAATTGCTCCAACATCCGCCTGCTTAGTAATGAAAGTAAGCACGCCCTCTTGAACTTCGATAATGCGGCTCAGCAAACGTATCCGTTCCTGCGAGGTGCGATAGCTCACATAATTGCTCGCCACGTCGCCGAGCAGCGTCACCAGGACAGCGTCGTAGTCTTCGATCGACGCGTCGAGGGTCGCTTCGGCCGAGAGAACGGCGCGGCGGAAGCGACCCCAAAAGTCGAGTTCCCACGCCAAGCTGAACCCAGAACTCCACTGATCGAAGAAGTTGTCGGCCACGCCAAACCTGCGGTAGCCTCCCTCAGCCGCTTGGAACTGCGGAAACATGTTGCCGATGGCGAAACCGAACTGCGCCCGCGCGGCGAGGATGCGGAATCCCGCCTCGCGCAGAGTGAGGTTCTGATTGTTCGCCCGTACGATCAACTCATTAAGCGTCAGATCGCCGAAGACGGTCCACCAACCGGCGAGGTCGTCTTCCTCGCTGCGGACGCGTTGGTCGGCGTCGTCGATCCAATTCGGCGCGATCGCCGCCGCGGGCTTGGCGTAGTTGGGGCCGACCTTGAAGCCGTTGTGGAAATATTCGCGCGGACCCGTGCAGCCGGCGACGAGTTGCAGCCCCGTCGCCAGCAATGCCAGCAGATGTCGGCGGTCCTTCAGCATCCCGGCAGCCAATCGCGAGCGTTTCTGATTGAGACTCGAGTGACTTCACTCGGCGTCTAGCGGTCGATGGACCGGTAACGGAATAATCGGCGCCAGCGGTGCGACCCGAACAGAACGATCGGCATGGGCCGCAAAGTCGGGGTAATCGGAACCGCGGCGATCGACGCGCGACAGGCAGGGCGCGGCGCCTGAAGCGTCGACCGTCATGCTGCGGCGAGACGATCGCGAAAACTGAGTAGTCGGTGGACTACATGCGTGCGCGAAGGCCGGCAACGCCGCCCTCTGCCAACAACGTCACGTCGTCATTCAGATTGTTTTCGCACGATCTTGAACGCCACGTCGTCCCCAATGTGCTGCGAGCGGCCATTCTCGTGAACTAGCTCGGGCACGTTGACCGTCAGCTTGCCATCCGTGACCGCGACGACTTCAGGCTCCATGTAGAACCCGCGCCACGTGCGATAGAGGCGGATCTCGTACTCGCCCGGCTCCATTCCGGAAATGGCGAACGATTCCTTCGCCACGCTCGACGCAGGATTCGCGAACCAGCCGTAGACGAGTTTCTCGCTTTGCATCGCCCAGGCGTCGCCGCTGGTCGTTTCCACGGCGAGCGGTTTCCATTCGGCGCCGGTGAAGTCGATATCGTTCACAAACCGCGAGAACGAGCGGAGTTGCCCCGTCACGATGCCGTCGTTGAGGTACGGAGAGTAGTTCCACCAGAACGGAGTGGCGCAACTCCCGTTGGCCAGCGCCGACCAGAGCGCATTGTGATACGTCGCCAGGTAGCCCGGCATCCCCGGTTCGTAGTACGTGTGGTCGAAGCCGCACTCGCCGATGATCGCCGGCTTCTGGAATTCGGCCCACAACTTCGCCGTTTGCTCGGCATAGTTACGGTACGACGCCCGCAGCGGGTGATCGTTGAGCAGATCGGGCTTCCCGCCCGGCGGCATCGGGAATTCTTGGGCTTCGTAGATCTCACGCGCCGCGACGTCGAAGATCTCGTACCCCTCCTTCCACCAATGGATCACATGCCCACTCTGCGTGCCGGTGGTCGGGCGATGGTAAGGATCATGCTCGTGGAAGTAGTCGTTCATCCGCCGGCACCACTTGAGCGCCGCCGCTTCATCAGCCTTGAACCCATCGGTCCCGTTGATCTCATCAACGACGAACCACATGAAGAGCGACGGACTATATCCCCAGCGCGCGATGATGTAGCGATAAAGATTCTGCTGCCGCTTCCACGAGTCGTCACTGGTGAACCAGTCTTTCGCCTCGACAAGATTGCGATACGGGTTGCTACGGTAGCGATCGTTGCCGCCCCCCCACATCGCCTCGGAGAGGTAAGAATGGAACACGAGGTTCCACGCGATGTGGATGTCGCGCTCCTCGCACCAGGCGAAGATTTCGTCAAGACGACCGGCCCGATCTTGATCGTAACGCTCGACGCCTGAGCCATGCGTTTCGAGAGGAGTCGAATAGAAGCAAATAAAGTTGACGCCGAGGCCCTTCAACTCATCGAGCGCCGCCTGTGTGATCTGTCCATGGCCGCGACGGTGGTAGTCGTCGTTGTACCAGAGGCCGACGCCGTAGAAGCTCGAGCCGTCGTCGTGCTGCAAGTAGCGCCGGTTCTCAGCGATGCCAACGAACCCGCGGCGGCGACTCGGGCCGACGCGGAACTCCGCCGGTTCGGTTTCAGCCATCCCTTCGCTGTCGCGGACCTTCACCACATACGACCACTCGCCCTGTTCTGTGGGCGTGAAGCGGACCATCCACTCGCTGTCCCAGTTCGTGGGATTGTAGAAGCCCCAGATCTTCCAAACCTTGCCGGAGGGCGCTGTGAATTCCGCCCAGAGATCAACCTGTTCGGGGTCGAAGGGATTCTCGAAGGTCGCCTTCAGGTCGATTTCGAGTTCAAATTTTTCGTACTGCCCGACGCCGCGAGGCCGAACCTCGCGGCCGGGATTCTGCAGCCGAGCAAACCAGGCGTCACGGTAAATCGTCGGTTCAACCGAGACTAACTCCGGCGGCGCAGCAAACGAGACCGCAGTTGCGGTGAACACGAGCATCGAGATCAGCAAGCGGAGCATTTGGGAAACGGCCTGGGCGTGAAGGGCTGGAGAAGTGTAGGTTTTTGGAAAACGGCCTGCTCAAGTAGTTTAACAGTGCGACGAAAGTTCGCTACCGATCAACGTAAGCAATTACCAAATAGAGAGTTAGAGCGTTCGACTCATCCGAGAATGAGTGATCGTACCAAAGATCGTCGGCCCGACGCCCACGACCTCATAGCCGAGGGAGCGGTAGAAACCGACCGCCTCGTCGCGAGCGTTCAGCACCGCGCAAGTCGCCCCGCGAGATCGGGCGATTTCCTCCAACCGACGGACGATCAGCCGCCCCAGGCCCTCGCCCCGCCGTGACTCGGCCACCGCCATATAGCGGATTTGGGCCTCTTCCGGCGTATTGAGCTGAATCCGCCCCGCTGCCACGGCCTCGCCCGAGCTGGCGAAAATCACGGCATGCTCCGTCCCACTGCCCGGCAAATCGAGCTCATCCCGTTCGCTTCCGCGAGGTTGATTGAACGGATCGCGCAGCACCCGCCAACGGAGCTCAAAGTAGCGTTCAAACTCGTCGGCGGTACGGGGCGCAGTGACTTCCATCCGCACCAGTATGTTTCCTACGGCCGCCTCGCCAAGGCCTCCCGTTGCCATTTCACGGGCCTGCGGGTACTGTGCGGGCCATGCAAGTCGTTGCCAGACTCCTCCAACTCGCCGGCCTCACCATCCCCGTGCTGGCGATGGTCGCCCAGCTGATGAACCGGATCCGTGCCGGCCAGATGCTGCAGTTTCTGGTCGTGGCCGTCTGCCTGTTCAGCGCCGGGTACATTCTGCAGGTCTACGGTCCGCGGAAATAGGGCGTCAGCCGACCCACGAATGCCCTGCCACGACGGCCGGATTGCCCAATCAGCCCACTCTACGCGCCCGTCAAGCTCGCCTTGACCCTGTTTCGGAATCGCTATAAACTTTTTGCTGCGATAACGTTGCGCTGATTTTGCGCGCGCTGGACGAGCGATGCTCTTCGTCCCGCGTGTGCAATTCTCATAGAATTCGTGATTCGGGCGATGAGGTCGCCCTCACTGCTTGCAGCCGCCGTCGGCGCGCCATGGTACGGCCGCTGGCTTCGTTGGCCGGAGTGACTCCCGCGGTCGGGAGTTACCACGCCGCTAGCCGCGCCGCCTCGGCAGGCGCTCATGGCCGCCGCAAGTTGCCCATCCATTTTCGAGCGTATTGAGTAGACGATGGAAGTTCTGGAACGTATTTGGGAAATCATCTCCGGCTTCTTCAACGGCATCCTGGGCCGGTTTGAACGGGGCATCACCGCGCTGTTCGGCTCGGCGAATGCGCGCGTTTTGCGCCGCTTACAGCCGAAGGTCGACGCGATTAATGCGCTTGAGGCCAAGTATAAGGCGATGTCCGAGGAACAACTGCGGAATCAAACCGCAGAGTTCCGCCGCCGGCTCGACGCCGGCGAATCGCTCGACGACTTGCTCGTCGAGGCGTTCGCCATTGCCCGCGAGGGAGGCAAGCGGTTCCTCGGCATGCGCCACTACGACGTCCAACTGATCGGCGGCATGATTCTCCATGAGGGGAACATCGCCGAAATGGTAACCGGCGAAGGCAAGACGCTCGTCGCCACCTTGCCGGCGTACCTCAACGCGTTAAGCGGCAAGGGCGTGCATGTCGTCACGGTGAACGACTACCTCGCACGCCGCGATATGGAATGGATGGGGCCCCTCTACACCGGCCTCGGCCTCACCGTCGGCAACATTCAAAGCGGAATGGAATCGGGCGAGCGGCAGCAGTCGTACGCCTGCGACATCACCTACGGTACGAACAACGAATTTGGCTTCGACTACCTGCGCGACAATATGCGGGTTGCCGCCCGCGGGGACGATCGCTTCCCGAAGCGGGACCAACAAGCGCAAGGCGTGCTGAACTACGCCATCGTCGACGAAGTCGACAACATCCTCATCGACGAAGCCCGGACGCCGCTGATCATCTCGGGCCCGGCTCGCGACGACGTCACTAAGTACGTCAAAGCCGACAAAATCGCCCGGCAGCTGAAGCCGGAACTTCACTTCGAAGTGAAGGAAAAGGAACATAGCGCCCACCTCACCGACGCGGGCGTCCGCGAGGCGGAGAAGCTCGCCGGCGTGGAAAGCTTCTACACCGCCGGCAACATGCAGTGGCCCCACTTGATCGATAACTCGCTCAAGGCCCACCACCTCTACAAGCGCGACGTCAACTACGTCGTGCAAGAGGGCAAGGTCATTATCGTCGACGAGTTCACCGGCCGCCTCATGGAAGGCCGCCAGTGGAGCGACGGGCTCCATCAAGCGGTCGAAGCGAAGGAAGGGGTGCAGGTCAAAGAGGAGAACCAGACCCTCGCCACGATCACGCTGCAGAACTTCTTCAAGCTCTACAAAAAAATCTCCGGCATGACCGGCACCGCCCTCACCGAGGCGGGCGAATTCTGGAAGATCTACCAGCTCGACGTCATTGGCGTGCCGACCAATCGCGGCATGAAGCGGCTCGAGCACCCCGATGTCATCTACCGGACCGAAAAGGAAAAGTTCATCGCACTGGCCGAGGAGATCGAGCGGCTCAATCGCCACACGACCGTCCAGTTGAAGAACGGCGAGTTCTTTATCGGCAAACTGAAGAGCGAAGACGAAGGCGCCGTCACGCTCGAACTCGACGAGACGCGCAAAATCGAAACTGTCTCGCGCGACCGCATCGCTGAGATCCAGCACCCAGGCCGCCCGATCTTGGTCGGCACCGTGTCGATCGAGAAGAGCGAAAAACTTTCCAGCCTGCTCAACAAGCGGGGCGTCAAGCACGAAGTCCTCAACGCGAAGCATCACAAACGGGAAGCCGAAATCGTCGCGCAGGCCGGCCGGCTCGGCGCCGTGACGATCGCCACCAACATGGCAGGCCGCGGCACCGACATCATTCTCGGCGGCAACGCCGAAACGATGGCCTGGGCGCAATTGCAGGACAAATATCCGACGCGGCTGGAAGTTCCCCACGATGAATGGGAACAACTTATCACGTCGATCGAACGCCGCGAAAAGATGAAGGAAGAGGGTCAGCAGGTGAAAGGCCTCGGTGGCCTTCACATCATCGGCACCGAACGACACGAGTCGCGCCGCATCGACCTCCAGCTGCGCGGCCGTTGCGGTCGGCAAGGCGATCCCGGCAGCAGCCGCTTCTACCTGTCGCTCGAAGACGACCTGATGCGGATCTTCGCCGGCGAGTGGGTGAAAAACGTGCTCACGCGTCTCGGCATGAAAGAAGGCGAAGCGATTGAGAGCCGCATGGTTTCTCGCCGCATCGAAGGCGCCCAGAAGAAGGTCGAAGAGCGCAACTTCGAGATTCGCAAAAACCTCCTCGAATACGACGAGGTGATGGACGAACAGCGGAAGCGCGTCTACGGCTACCGCCAGCGGATTCTCGATGGCGATAACTGCCGCGACTTGATCATCACGATGATCAACGAGCAGGCAGACGCGGCGATGCAAGTCTTTCTCGACGCCGACTATGGCGCCGATTCGTTCGCCGCCGCCGCCGGCAATCTCTTGACCGTCGAACTCAACCCGCGCGATTTCAAGAGCGCCAGCTTCGACGACGCCTCGCGTATCGCCGCCGACGAAGCGACCCGCAAGGCCGAGTCGCAGGTCCTCGACGCGATCGAAGAGAATCTCCCCGAAGATTCGGAAGACGATTCCGAGTGGAATTGGGTGGCGCTCGCTCACTGGGCCAACACCCGCTGGGGAACCAATTACCGCGACCGCGACCTCAAGAAGATTGGTCGTGATAAGCTCGACGAACAATTGATCGAAGACGCCCACAAGGCGATCGACAAGGTCGATCTCAGCAGTTGCGCTCGCTACTTAGAGCCTGGTTTCGGCGTCAAAACAGCGTGCGCGTGGCTGCATGAAAAATTCGGCATCGAGCTCTCGCCCGACGACATGGCGAAGGTCGACGCCCGCGAGTTCCGCCGCATCGCTTTGGAGCGTGCCGCCGCCGCGTATGCCGAGCGCGAATCGGAATTCCCAGTGTTGGCTGGTCTCTACCGCTTTTCTGGTCGCGCCGCCGGCCAGCAACAGGGTTTCCAGCGCGAAGATCTCGTCGAGTGGGCCAAGCGACGTTTCGGCGTCGAGCTCTCACTCGAAGACTTGAAGAACAAGCAGCGAGACGAAATCCGTCAGATGCTGTTAGTTCATAGCCGCGAAAACAACGTCCTCGCCGCCAAGGTCGCTGCCGAAGCCCAGAAGAAGGTTGACGCTCTCTTCAGCGATACGGGCTCCGAGGTGACGCTCGGTCAGGCGACGGGCAACAACGGCAAGCTGACCGATCTGACGACGTGGCTCCGCGAATCGTGCCACTGCGATCTCACGCAGGAAGAGTTGGCCAAGCTCGACCACGAAGAGGCCCGCCGTCGCGTCTCGCAGTTGGTCGAAGATCGCTACCGTCCCGAGATGCGACGCCTGGAGCGCACCTTGCTGTTGCAGATTCTCGACCAAGCCTGGAAAGAGCATCTGCTGACGATGGACCACCTTCGCTCCAGCGTCGGCCTCCGCGGCTACGCTCAGATCGATCCGAAGGTCGAATACAAGCGTGAGGGGATGCGGTTGTTCGAGACGATGTGGAAGTCGGTCGGCAACTACGTCACCGATCTCGTCTTCAAGATGGAGCAACTCGACGAAAACTTCGTCGGCAGCACTTGGGTCGAGCCGAAGGCGATCAAGGAAGAGATCAAACCGTCGGCGCCGATGATGAGCGAGCAGCAACAAGCCGCGCTCGACGGCTCGGAAGCGGCGACGAAGTTGGAACCGATCCGCAACATGGAAGAGAAGGTGCCGCGAAACTCACCATGCCCTTGCGGCAGCGGCAAGAAGTACAAGAACTGTCACGGCGCTAGCTGATTCGCACAGTCGATAGGCTACCGAAGAATCGTGGAACTGTCGGGAAAGGATTCCCCCATGTCGCGACTCGCTGGTTGGGCGTTGAATTGCCTTTACGTCGTCCTCTTCACAGCGGCGTCGCCGTGGATCGTCTGGTCGGCTGTGCGGCATGGCAAGCATCGCGAAGGCTTCGCCGCCAAGTTCCTCGGCTTGGCGCCGCGTCGCGAGGGTGATCGCCCGTGCGTCTGGCTCCACGCGGTAAGCGTCGGCGAAGTCAATCTACTGGCGACGACGATCGCCGAGATCCTTGCTCAGCGGCCCGATTGGGAGATCGTCGTTTCGACGACGACGAAGACTGGTTACGACTTGGCGTGCAAGAAATACGCTGATCGCTCGGTCTTCTACTGCCCGCTCGACTTCACCTGGGCGACGGCAGCAGCCATGCGGCGCGTGCGGCCGGCGCTCTTGGTGCTGGCAGAACTCGAACTATGGCCAAACCTGATCGCCGTCGCAAAACGCCGAGGCGTTAAAGTCGCCATCATCAACGGCCGGCTGAGTGACAAGAGCTTTCGCGGCTACCGACGCATCCGAGCATTCGTCGCCCCCAGCTTGCGTCGCCTCGACCTGATCGCCGCTCAGAACGAAGAGATCGCGGAGCGGTTTCGCCAACTTGGGGCCCGCCCTGTTACGGTCCGCGCCACCGGCTCGCTGAAGTTCGACGGCGCCCAGACGAATCGCCGCAATTCTCGAACACTCGCGCTACAAGAGCTTGCAGGGCTCGATGACCGCAGCGTCGTTTTCCTCGCCGGCAGCACGCAAGAGCCGGAGGAGCAGTACGCGCTCGACATTTTTCACCGCTTGGCGCCGTCGCATCCCGAGTTGAAGCTCATCCTCGTGCCGCGGCATCCGCAACGGTTCGACGAGGTCGCGGCACTGCTCAACGCCAGCGGCGTTTTGTGGCAACGCCGCAGCCAACTCACGCCGACCATGAGCGGCAAACAGGGCAACGAGGCCGCCGCGCATCGTTGGCGCGTGCTGTTGGTCGACACCATCGGCGAACTCGGCGCCTGGTGGGGAACCGCTGCGATTGGCTTCATCGGCGGCAGTTTCGGTAGCCGCGGCGGGCAGAACATGCTCGAGCCAGCCGCCTATGGCGTGGCGACCTGCTTCGGGCCGAACACTTGGAACTTCCGCGACATCGTCGCGCAACTCCTGGCCGCCGATGGTGCGCGAGTCGTTCGGAGCGAGGAAGAGTTCGACGCGTTTGTGCGGCAAGCTCTGGAGTCGCCGGAGTTCGCGAGACAGCTCGGCGAGCGGGCTCAGCGCCTCGTCCTCAGTCAGCAAGGGGCCACGCGCCGAACGGTGGAACTGCTCTGTTCGTTGCACACGGCGCCGGCGACGACGGCAACGCCGGCACGCCTCGCGGCCTAGAACCGCTGCGTTAAACGACCGGTTCCTTCTCGATCACATGCTCATGATCGCGAATGTGGTCTGGGCAGTAGCAGCGCTGCCCAGAGCACTTGGAGCAGTAGCGAAACAGCATTCGCGGAGACTCAACGCTTGAGATCCCGCAGACCGCGCACACATGATTGGCCGCCGCTGTGGCGCGCTTAGCTTGTGATTGGAACGTTCGCTTCCGCTGCCCCTGCCGCCACTCGCGAACGTGTTCGCGCCCGAAGAAAAGAATGTAGTTGAGTACGGTGGCAATAATTAGCATCCTTGACATCCAATCGCCGCGTACAAGAACAAAGGCATAGCCGATCCATGTGATCAGTGCGAGCCATTTGATGCGGATCGGCAAGATGAAGAACAGGTTGAGCGTGAAGTCAGGGTAGAGACGCGCAAACGCCAAAAAGATGCTGCCGTAGAGAAATCCATTGGTCGCTGTAATCGACGCCAACTTCAGCGTTTCATTCATCTCGGGACCGAGTTGCTGCTGCAGGATAAACGATCCGAGAAACGCCGCGGCGATATTTGCGAGATAGCCGACCAACAAGAAGAGGTTGTACTTGAATGTTCCCCACTGCTGTTCCAGCGTCGTGCCGAAGAGATGGAACATGGCGAAGTAGAAGATCACGAAGATCGGCCCGATCGGCGGCGGCGTGAACATAAACGTCACGAGACGCCAGACTTCGCCTTGCATGACTTTCGCCGGATCGAGCATCACTCGATCGAGCGCGACGCCATCCGGCAGAATTCCCTGGCGGGCAAGCAAGTTCGCCACGTACAGCACCGCTTGCCCCACAATCAGGGTGAGCGTCACGTTCGGCACGGCCAGCCAGCCGAAACGGCGCTGCAGGCGATCAATAAGCGTGAGCGGCATGGCGAGCAGGGCAGGGGAGAGGGGGAGTACGTGAATTCAATTTCTTCAAACTGAATGGAACATTATGGAGCACTGGTTGCGCATTGGCCACAGGCCTACCGTTTCGTCAGGCCGGCGGAGTGACGTCCTGGCGGCGCCCGGCCCTGTCCCCCTCTCTAGCAGCCGCCTATAATCAGCCAACTATGAGCGTCATCGAGATCCGCGGACTGCGCAAGTCCTACCGCGTCTATCAAAAAAAAGAGGGGCTGCTCGCCTCCTTCAGCGGGTTATTTCGCCGCGAATACCGTGAAGTCAACGCGGTGAAAGGGATCGATCTCTCGGTCGAAAAGGGCGAATTCGTCGCCTTCCTCGGTCCAAACGGCGCCGGCAAGACGACGACGCTTAAGCTGCTGTCCGGCGTCATCACGCCAACCTCCGGCGAAGCGAAGGTGCTCGGCTACGTGCCGTGGGAACGCGATAACGACTACCGCCGTCGCTTCGCCCTGGTGATGGGGCAGAAGAATCAACTCTGGTGGGATCTTCCCGCGCAGGAGTCGTTTCAGCTTCACCAAAAGATCTACCGCATCGATCCGGCCGCTTTCAAGCAAACGAAGGATGAACTGGTAGATTTGCTCGGCGTCGCCAAACTCCTCGGCCAACCGGTGCGTGAGCTGTCGCTCGGCGAGCGGATGAAGATGGAGTTGATCGCCGCGCTGCTCCATTCGCCTGAAGTGCTGTTCCTCGACGAGCCGACGATCGGCCTCGACGTCGTCGCGCAGCACAACATTCAGAAGTTCCTGAAGCACTACCAGCAGGTGCGCGGCATCACGATCTTGCTCACCAGCCATTACATGAAGGATATCGCCGCGCTCTGCAAGCGCGTCGTGATCATCGCGGGCGGCGAGATCGTGCACGACGGTTCGCTCGAAGGGGTGATCGACCGGTTCAGCGACTACAAGATTCTCACCGTCGACTTTGCCGACGATCGGATGCCGAGCGATTTGGCCCGCTTCGGCGAGATTCGCGAGATCGCCCCGCCGCGGGCGAAGATTGAGGTTGAACGGAGCCAAATCGCCAATGTGCTCACCAACGTGCTCGCCAATTACTCCATCCTCGACGTCAGCGTTGAGGACCCGCCGCTCGAAGAGGTGATCGCCAGCCTCTTCGCCCTCACCGAAAAGCAGCAGAACGAGTCGAAAGAGTCGAACATTGCCGCTGCCGCGGCTAATGTCGCCGCCGCCGGCAAGAACTAAGAACCCCGTCTCTAGGAACTCTTTCTCGAGGAACCCCGTCCCGATGTTGGCCCGCGCTCAAATCTGGTGGACCATCTTCACGATGTGCGTCGCCGAACGGCTGGCGTATCGGGGCGACTTCGTCCTCGGGACGACGATGCGGTTCCTGCCGATGATCACCCAGATCTTTCTCTGGACGGCGGTGTTCGCCTCTTCGAGCAACGGCAAGCTGGTCGGCTTCACGCGGAACGACATTATCGCGTACTATCTGCTGACGATGGTGGCTCGCGCCTTCTCCAGCATGCCGGGCCTTGCCAGCGGCATCGCGCGGCAAATTCGGGATGGCGAGATCAAGAAATTTCTGATCCAACCGATCGATCTGATTGGGTTCTCGCTGCTGGCGCGGATGGGACACAAGCTCGTTTATTACGGCGTGGCGATCGGGCCGTTTGCGCTCGTCTTTTACCTCTGCCGCGGATTCTTCCCGGGCTGGCCCCCGGCTGAGTACCTCGCGGCGTTCCTGCTTTCGCTGGTGTTGTCGTTTCTCTTGGGATTCTTTCTCGAGGCGTCGCTCGGGCTCGCTGGATTCTGGACGCTCGAGATTAGCTCGCTGCTGTTCGTCTACATGCTGTTCAACTTCTTCTTCTCGGGGCACATGTTCCCGTTGGAGATTCTGCCCGAGCCGTGGCGAACGTGGGTCGGGTGGATGCCGCTGAAGTACCTTGCCTACTTCCCGGCCGCGGTCTTCTTGCAAAAGATCCCTGCGGACCAGCTTTGGCAGGAAGTGGGAGTCTTAATGGCGTGGACGACATTTTTCTACTTCCTGAGCCGCCGACTGATGCACGCCGGGTTCCGACGTTACAGCGGATATGGAGGATGAGAATGAATGTGGAATGCTGAATGGGGAATGGGGAGAACGCGCCCCATTCCAACCTGTCGCCCTCCTACCCCCATTCCACACTCCCCATTCCCCATTGAATTTCGATGCACCGTCCCAATTACCTCGCCGTCTTCTGGATGTTCGCCCGGAACAGTCTCATCCGAGACATGACGTTTCGCACGAACTACATCATTGATGTCATCTTCGGTCTCTGTTGGGCGCTGATGAATCTGGGGTTCTACACGCTCGTCTATCGGCTGATGTACGCCGACGGCGATGGCGCAGCCGACATTGCCGGCTGGTCGCAGTACGAATTCTTCGTCTTCATCGCCACGACGATTCTGGTGAACAGCTTCGTCGAAGGCTTCTTCATGGCGAACGCCGAAGAACTGAGCGAACTAACACGGACCGGCGGCCTCGACTTCGCACTGCTCAAACCAATCGACACGCAGTTTTTGGTCTCGCTGCAGCGCATCAACTGGTCGGCCATCCCCAAACTGCTGCTCGCACTGGCGCTGCTCGCCTATTCGATCCCGCGGATCGAGGGACTGACGCTCCACCCCATTCAGTTCATCCTCTACCCGCTTTACATCGTCATGGGGACGCTGATCCTCTACAGCGTAATGATCGGCCTCGCCGCCACCAGCATCTGGCTCGGCCGCAACCAGTCGCTCTACGATTTCTGGTTCTACATCACCAACTTTTCTCGCTACCCGATGGAGATCTACGAAGGCTCGTTCGGCAGCCCGCTGCGGTTCGTCTTCACCTATCTCATTCCGATCCTGGTGGTGATCAACGTTCCCGCGGCGACGTTGGCGAAACCTCTATCCGACACGAACTGGCCGCTGGCCGGTTTCGCGGTGGTCGCCACGGTGGGGAGCCTCGCCATCAGCCGCTGGATCTTTCAGCGGGCGCTCATGAGCTACCGCAGCGCGAGCAGCTAGAGCTATGTTGTTGGAGTTGGCATTCGCGATCAGCGCAATACGATTTAGGGTTCTGCAGGAATTTTAGTAGCTCAAAGCTCCGCAGCCGCAACGCGGCGAAAGTTAATAGCCAGGGGCGACAGCCCCTGGAAGGAGAAGCATGAAACGTCTTTAGCCCCGACGGGGCGACAGTAGCGAACCAACCCCCACCCCACTGTCGCCCCGTTGGGGCTACGAATCCTACGAACACCGTTTCCAGGGGCTGACGCCCGTGGCTATTAACTGCCGGCCCTTCGGGCCTGAAATACCCCACTAGATTCCCTGAAGAACCTGGATTGCTCGAGTGGAAATGAGCCGCGGCATGGAGATCGTCCAATGACTCAGACGTTCGACGCCATCGTCATCGGCGGGCTTCTTCATCCGGTTGGAAATCCGCAGTTACCGGAGAACCGAATGCTCCGTGTCACCATAGAACCTATTCCGGACGACGCCTCCATTGAAATTGGCGTCGATCCACTTGCCGGGTTGGTGCGCGATTCGGGGATCCCCGATTTGGCGGAGAACTTTGACGACTATCGATTCGGTCGGCGACAACTTTAACCAACTCATCGTTTCAAAGGTCGGTCATGCTAAGAAAACCCTTCGAATTGCTGCTTTGCCTTGCGATGAGCTTTTATACGCACGCCGCCCACGCCGAGGACGCCAAGTTGAAGTACCCCGACACGCGCCGCGTTGACCAATCAGACGACTTCCACGGCGTCAAAGTCCCCGATCCCTACCGCTGGCTCGAGGACGACGGCCGCACGTCGCAAGAAGTCGCCGACTGGATCACGGCTGAGAACAAGGTGACTCGCGCCTACCTCGACGCGATCCCGGAGTTGCCGGTCATCCGCAAGACGCTCGCCGACATGTGGAATTTCGAGCGTTACTCCGCCCCCTGGCAGGAAGCGGGGAAATACTTTTATTCCAAGAACGACGGCCTGCAGAATCAATCAGTCCTCTACGTCGCCGATGGTTACAAGGCAGAAGGCCGTATCCTTATCGATCCCAACAAGTGGTCGACCGACGGCACGATCGCGATGGGCCAGACGGTGGTCACCAACGACGGCAAGCTCCTCGCCTACACCCGCCAGGAAGCGGGCTCCGACTGGTCGAACATCCACGTCATTGAAGTCGCCACCGGCCGCGAACTCCCCGACGTCCTGAAGTGGGCCCGCCACGGCAACATCGTTTGGAACGCCGCGGGCGACGGTTTCTACTACGCCCGCTATCCGGAACCGGCGAAGGACGAGGTCTACCAGGCCCTGTCGCTGAACCAGATGATCTACTTCCACAAGCTCGGCGAACCGCAGTCGGCCGACACGCTGATCTACAAGAATCCCGAGAACCCGACTTGGAGCTTCTGGATCGCCCGCACCGAGGACGATAAATATCTCGTCCTCTCGATCGCACGCAGCACCGATCCCCAGAATCAGGTCCTCATCCGCCCTGTCTCCGCCGCGGCCGACGCCCCGTGGACGACGCTCATCGGCGACTTCGAGAACGAGTTCGGCTTCGTCGGCAACCTCGGCGACAAGTTTTTCTTTCTCACCGATCTCGACGCAGCGACGAAGCGGATCGTGGCGATGGACGTCGCGAAGCCGGGCCGCGAGCATCTCGATGAAATCGTCGGCCCCGTGAAGGCGACGCTCGAAAACGTCAGCCTGATGGACGGCAAGCTGATCCTGCAGTACCTCGAAGACGTCGCCACCCGCGTCGAACTCTTCACCCCAACGGGCGACCCGCTCGGCGACGTGACGCTTCCCGGTATCGGCACGGCGAGCGGCTTCGGCGGCGACCAGGACGACAAAGAAACCTTCTACACGTTCACCAGCTACACGACGCCGCCGTCGGTCTATCGCTACGACCTCACCGATGGGAAGTCAGAGTTAGTCCGCGCCCCGCAGGTCGCATTCGATCCGGCCGCCTACGAATCAAAACAAGTCTTCGCCACGAGCAAAGACGGCACGAAGGTCCCGATGATCATCGCCCATCGCAAGGGACTGAAGCTCGATGGCCAGAATCCGACGCTCCTCTACGCCTACGGCGGGTTTAATATCTCACTCACGCCGATGTTCTCGGTTGAGTACGCCGCGTGGATGAATATGGGAGGCGTTGTTGCGATCGCCAACCTCCGCGGCGGCGGCGAGTATGGCGAAGAGTGGCACCAGGCCGGCAAGCAGCTGAACAAGCAAAATGTCTTTGACGATTTCATCGCCGCCGCCGAGTGGCTCATCGCTGAGAAGTACACCTCCGCGCCAAAGCTCGCCGTGATGGGCGGCAGCAACGGCGGTCTCCTCGTCGGCGCCGTCGAAACGCAGCGGCCCGACCTGTTCGGCGCCTGCCTCCCCGCGGTCGGCGTGATGGACATGCTCCGCTACGACCAATTCACCGCGGGCCACTTCTGGCGCGACGAGTATGGCGTCTCGACCGATCCCGAGCAGTTCAAGGCGCTGTACGCTTACTCGCCGTACCACAACATCAAGCCGGGAACGAAGTACCCCGCGACGCTGATCACGACGGCCGACACCGACGACCGCGTCGTGCCGATGCACAGCTTCAAGTACGCCGCGGCGCTCCAGGCGGCCCAGGCCGGCGACGCACCGATTCTGATTCGCATCGAAACCCGCGCGGGCCACGGCGCCGGCACGCCGATCACGAAGCGGATCGACCAAGCGGCCGATAAGTGGGCGTTCCTGTGGAAAGCGCTGGGGATGAGCCATTAGCCCCCGGTTCTTCAAACCGGGGGCCACGGCGTCGCAATCACCGCGTCAACCCCGACACCACATCTCGCGGCGCCGCAATCGACCGCAACTCCCGCGGTAGCGGGAACGACACTGCTTCCTCGCGGAGCGACCGGACTTCCACGGTCGCATCGAACTTCTCGCGCAGGAAATCAAGCACGCTCTCGACGACGATCTCGGGGGCGCTTGCCCCCGCGGTGACGAGTACCGTGTTGATCCCCTCGAACCAGTCGAGATGAATGTCTTGGGCGCCGTCGATCAAAAACGCCGGAATGCCGCGCTCCGCGGAGAGTTCCGCCAGCCGTTGGCTGTTGGAACTATTCTGGCTCCCCAGCACAAGCGTCAGCTCCGCGTCGGGCGCCAGCTTCGCGACCGCTTCCTGCCGATTCTGCGTCGCGTAGCAGATGTCGTCTTTCGGCGGCGAGTTGATCTGTGGAAACCGCTCCTTCAGCTTCGAAATAATCCGGTTCGCATCGTCGACGCTCAGCGTCGTCTGCGTCAAGTACGCGAGCTTCGCTTCATCCGTCACCTCCAGGCGAGCGACATCCTCGGGCGATTCAACGAGCAAAATCGCCTCGGGCGCCTCGCCCATCGTGCCGATCACCTCGTCGTGTCCCTCATGGCCGATGAGCAGAATCGTGTAACCGTCGCGAGCGTAACGAATCGCTTCGAGATGAACCTTCGTCACCAACGGGCAAGTCGCATCAATCGCCTGCAGCTTCCGGTCGCGTGCGATCTGCCGGATTTCAGGCGAGACGCCGTGCGCCGAGAAGAGCAGGGTGGCGCCGTGGGGGACTTCTACCAGCTCGTCGACAAACGTCACGCCGCGGGCCTTGAAGTGCTCGACAACGTACTTGTTGTGGACGATCTCGTGATAGACGTAGATCGGCGGTGGCAGCGTCTGCAGCGCCAATTCCAACGCCTCGATCGCCATGTTGACGCCGGCGCAGAAACCACGCGGACTGGCGAGAATGACCTTCATGGCGGTAGGCGAGTAGGGGTGCGAGTCGGCAGGGGAGGGGAGTGGGCGGAACGGCCCTCTCCAAACATGATACCCCCAGCACAGTCATCCCATACATAGCGCACGTTCCATTGGCCGCCACAAGAAAAGCCGCCGGCAATCGCCGCCGGCTTTTTTTGATTGACTCCCAATGCCGCCCGCGGCTTAGCGGGGCCGGCGCGAGGCTTGCCGCGCGACGCCCAAAAAAGGCCGCGGGTTCACGCGCGGAACCACGAATTTCGCTTCCAGGTCGCGCAGCTGCACGTGCATTTCGCGACCGAATTTGAGCAGCGCCCCGTCGTCGATCGTGACTGGCGGAAGGCTCCGATACGCTCCGGCGGGGAGTGGTATTTGATCCGACATGATAGGTGCCCTTCTCTTATTGCAAGGCTGGCGTTGACCTGTTCCAGAGTCAAGCGTGCAAGTCGCGCCAACGTTACCGTCTGTACGGTAGACACTTCGCCGCTGTTCACGGTTCGGAGGCGGTTCGCGGGCTTAAAAAAATTCCGCAAACCGCGCCGACAGACGATGAGTTGGAGACAAGCTGAAGCGCCGTTCCAAGAGCGCTTCGTCCGCCGCGTGCAGGAATTGCCCTAAATCGGGCCGTTTTTCTGCGCTCGCGACTTCCCTTTCAACTTACGCGAAGATTTCCTACTTGGCGAGTCTTCGTTCATTGCGGAGCCTCCGTCGTCCTTGCGGTTTTCCGCGTCGGGCGTCAGACGCGTCATCCTCTCCGCGACTTGTTGGAGTTCGTCGCCGGCAAGCTTGCCGTTGCCGTCGGCGTCGGCCTGCGCGAAGTTCTGCCTCAGCCGCGGCGGCGCCTCGTCGGCACTGAGAGCGCTGTCACCGTTGCGATCGAAGCGGTTAAGTAGTTGCCGCCTCGCCTGCTTCACCGCGGCCGGATTCGGCTTGCCGTTTTCGAAGGCCGATATCCGCTCCGCCATTTCCAAAAATTCCCGTTTGTTGAGCCGCTGGTCGTCGTTGCGGTCGCCGCGGCGGATCATCTCGCCGATCCGATCCGCGAAAGGGCCTTCGATTTCCTTAGCGACAATCTGCTTGTCGCCGTTCGCGTCGAGCCGCGTGAACAGTTTCTCGGCCTGCTTCGGATCGCCCAGCATTTCGCCTGGCTGCGGGTAGGCGTCCATTTGCTCCATCGAGGCCATACTCTCCTCGGGAAGCTCTTTCAGCTCCATTTCCAGATTGAGCCCCATCCGCACCGCCGCGATGTTGGCCACGGCGGTCAACTTCGGCGAGCCGTTCGCAATCTCCCGGCGATCGAGCCGTCCGTTCTTGTCGTCGTCGGCGGCCGTGAGCATCTGCTGGAACGGCCGCTGGTAGTCGGCCGGAATCTCGTCGGCGTCGAGCTGCTGATCACCGTTGGCGTCCATCTTCACCAACAACACCAGCAAGGCGTCGGCCCCCGGCAGACGGCTTCCCTGTTTCTCGACCGTCGGCTTCTCCGCCCGGACAGGTTGGATAGCCGACGCAAATTCCTCGGCCGAGAGGCGGCCGTCGTCATTCCCGTCGCCGGTGCGGACGAGCCGCTTGAACAGGAGCCGATAGTCGTCGCCGACTTCATCGGCAGCCAACTGGCCGTCGCCATTGGCGTCGAGCTTGGCGAACAGCCCAGCGGCGGGTTCCGCCGCTCGCGTCGCGCACGGCATTCCCGCGGCTAAGGCGGTCAGCACCATCGAAGTCGGAATCAGGATTCGTCGCATCGGTCGACTCGCAGGGCAGGGGAGGGGAGCGGCAGCTTCCATCTTATCAAACCCGCCACTCACCTCCCGGTTTCGGGCAACGCCAACGGTGTCGGGAGCCTTTTGCCACTAGCGACTCCACGACATGAACAAAGATTTCCAGTGGCAAAAGGCTCCCGACACCCTCTCACCCGCCTCGCGCGAACATTGTCCGCCCCTTGCGGGTCGCCTATACTGCGAGGTTTACTCCATCGGCCCAGGGCGAAGCGGTAGGCGGCCGCCCCGGTCCGAGCGTTCCTACGGTCGCCCCCGCGTGCTGGGAGATTTTTCGCCGTGTTCGAGACGATTGCCATCGTGGGCGCCACCGGCGCCGTCGGACGCATCATCCGTCAGCTCCTTGAGGAGCGCGAGTTCCCTTACCGGAACATCCGCTTTCTCGCGTCCAAACGCTCGGCCGGCACGACGATCACGTTCAAGGGCGAAGAGCACGTCGTCGAGGAAATGACCCCCGAGATCTTCGCAGGGATCGACCTCGCCATCGGCAGCACCCCTGATGAAACCGCCAAGGACTTCTGCCCCTGGGCCGTCGAGCGCGGCTGCATCGTCGTCGACGAAAGCGGCTACTGGCGCATGGATCCGAAGGTGCCGCTCGTGGTTCCGGAAGTGAACCCCGAGGCGATCGAAGGGCATCGCGGGCTCATCAGCAGCCCGAACTGTTCGACTACCCAGATGGTCGTCGCCATGAAGCCGCTCCACGACTTCGGCCGCATTCGCCGCGTCGTCGTCAGCACCTACCAGGCGACCAGCGGCGCCGGCGTCAAAGGCCAGGAAGATTTGAAGGCAGGCGCCCGCGCGTTCCTCGCCGGCGAAGAGTACCAGTACCAAGCCTTCAAGCACCCGATTGCGTTCAACCTCGTCCCGCAGATTGGCTCGCCGAAGTACCAGGGGTATACGAGCGAAGAAATGAAGATGGTCCACGAGACCCACAAGATCTTCGGCGACGACACGATCCGCGTCTGCCCGACCTGCATCCGGGTCCCCGTCGACAACTGCCATAGCGAGAGCATTCTCGTCGAGACCGACAAGAAGATCACCGTCGCCCAGGCCCGCGAGCTGTTTGCCGCGACGCCCGGCATCAAGGTGGTCGACGACCTCGACGCCGGCAAGTACCCGATGCCCGCCCAATGCGACGGCGACGACGCGGTGTTCATCGGCCGCATCCGCGAAGACCTCTCCAGTGACAACGGCCTCGCTTTCTGGTGCGTGAGCGACAACCTCCGGAAGGGCGCGGCGACGAACGCCGTGCAGATTGCGGAGTTGCTCGTCAAATCGCAGGCAGCTGTTTGAAGATTAACCACTAAGGCACGAAGACACGAAGAAAGCACGAAGAAGAAATAGGGAACACTAATTATCGCTAATCTTCGCTTATGTATTTTTGTGTTATTAGCGTCGATTAGCGCAGATTAGTTTTCTTCTCTTTTTTTCTAGTTTCATCGTATTTCTTCGTGCTTCCTTCGTGCCTTTGTGTCTTCGTGATTCTCCCCGCATTCGCTAATGCCAAGCTTCAAGATTACGCTGGCCTACGACGGCACTGATTTCTCCGGCTGGCAGGCGCAGCCGGGGCGGCGAACAGTGCAGGGGGAGTTCGAGCGGGCGTGGCTGGAGATTACCGGCGAGACGGTGCGCCTGAACGCCGCCGGCCGGACCGACGCTGGCGTTCACGCCGCAGGGCAGGTCGTCAGCGTCGAGTCGGCGACCAACATCCCACCCGAGTCGTTGGTTCACGCGCTCAACTCGAAGCTGCCCGAAGACGCCGCGGTGCAACTCGTCGAACTCGTCGCCGACGGCTTCCACGCGACGCACGATGCGAAGTTCAAACGCTACCGCTATACGATCTACAACGACCCGCGGCGACCCGTCTTTGCTCGCAAGTATGCGTGGCACATCCCAACGCCGCTCGACGTGGCGGCGATGCAAGCCGGCGGCGCTCACATGGTCGGCACGCATGACTTTGCGAGCTTTCAATCAGTCGGCTCCGAACGCGAGTCCACCGTCCGCACCATCTTCGCCGTCACTGTAGCCCCGGGCTCCGCCCGGGGGTCGGCCCGCCCACCGACAACGCTTGGCCCCAACGAACTGCGTACCGACCCCCGGGCGGAGCCCGGGGCTGCAATCGTCACGATCGACGTCGAAGGCGACGGATTTCTCTATAACATGGTCCGCACGATCGCCGGTACGCTCGTCGAAGTTGGCCGCGGCAAACGCCCCCCCGAGTGGGTCGCCAAAGTGATCGCCGCGAAAGACCGTTGCGCCGCCGGCCAAACCGCTCCCGCTCACGGCCTCTGCATGCAATGGGTCGCGTACTAGCACTGCACGATGGTGTCGGGAGCCTTTTGCCACTGGAAGGCGTTGTGTGAAATCTGGAGCCCCCAGTGGCAAAAGGCTCCCGACATCGTTCGTTCTGACGAGTGCCGCCGAATTCTGCGGCGCTATTAGGTTAATTCCCCACGAAGATCACGGTTGAGTTGATATCACCGGAGTTCCACTCGCTCCAGACAGAGCCAACTTCATCGCCAGCCACATGCCCCACGGCGCCATCACCGAAGTCCTCCCCGCATCCGCCGACGAGGTCTTCCGCATCATCCACGACTACAGCCGCCGGCTCGAATGGGACACGCTCCTCCGCGAGGCCTCTCTCGAGCCGGGCCATCCGCAAGCGGCGCTTGGCGCCGTGGCGGTCTGCCGCGGTCGCCGTCGGCTCGGCGGCTTCGCGCTGCGAACGGTCTACATTTCGTTCGACCCGGGCCGCGTCGCCGCGATTCGGATGATTAATCGCCCGACATTCTTCGACCGGTTCGCGGCCACGATTCGCCACACGCCAATCGACGCTTCCTCGTCACAGGTTGAGTACAAATTCGACTTCCATGCCCGCCCACGGTGGCTTGGCTGGATTCTCCATCCCATCATGCAACGCGCCTTCGCCTGGGAAACGCGCCGCCGACTGCGGGCTCTGCGGCAATTTCTGGCAGGGCAGGGGAGTACTCACTAAGCCATCAAGATTGAAGGTGTCGGGAGCCTGTTGCCACTGGAAATCATTGCTAGATAGCCGAACTACCAGTGGCAACAGGCTCCCGACACCATACTCCACGCCCGTATTTCGCCATCCGGCTTTAACGGTTAAACTGAATATTCACCGTCGGCTGCAGCAGCGTCCGGCTTTTCCCGTTCAGCCCCGATCCCAGCCGTCGCCATGTCTGCCGGTCGCGAATTCGTCGGTCCCTATCGGATGTTTCATCTCATCCGCGCCGGCGCTATGTTCGAAATCTGGGCCGTCCGCCCGATGGCCGAGACGACGGCGCTGGCCATGAAATGGCTGCCGCCGGGCGCCCGTTACGACCGGACGACGGTCGCCCAACTCAAGCACGAATACGAAGTCGGTAAGGCGCTCGATCATCCCTCGATCATCAAAACCTTCGATTACGGCGACAGTAAGAAGGACGGGGCGTTCGTCGTCATGGAGCTCTTCAAGACGCCGAACTTGAAGCAGCAAATCCACGACCAACTCGACAGCCTCCACTGGCGGCTCGACACGATCCTGATGGAGTGCGCTCAGTCCCTGGAGTACATGCATCGCCAAGGCTGGGTTCATCGCGATATCAAACCCGATAATTTCTTGGTCGACGAGAACAACCACATCCGGCTGATTGACTTCACGCTCTCGCTGAAGATCAAAAAAGGGATTGGCAAGCTCCTCGGCGGCAAAATGCCGGTCGCCGGCACCCACAGCTACATGCCGCCTGAGCAGATCCGCGGCCAGGCGTGCGACGCCCGCGCCGACATCTATAGCTTCGGCTGCATGGTCTATGAACTAATCACTGGCAAGCTGCCGTTCACGGCGACCAGTCCGGCGGAGCTGTTGAACAAGCATCTCAAGCTAAAGCCGCCGTCGGTGCAGATGCTCAACCGCAACGTCCACAACGACTTCGCAAATTTGGTCGGCCGCATGCTCGCCAAAGAACCCAAAGACCGTCCCGAATCGCTCATGGAATTCATGCGCGAACTCAAAGCGGGCCGCGTGTTCCAAATCAAACCTAAAAAGCCGCTTCCGAAGGTTGAAGAACCGAAGGAAGAATAACCACGAAACACACGAAAAACACGAAACAAAAGCCAAACAAGGAACCGCCGATAAACGCAGATGAACGCAAATAAGATCCGATGAGAGAGGCTTCGTACTTTCTTCTATCTGCGTTCATTCGCGTCCATCTGCGGTTCCATACTCCCCGCTTTCTTTCGTTCCTTTCGTCTGTTTCGTGGTTTAAAAAAGAGAACCCACGACTATGGCCACCAGCTTCCAACTCCCGTTCGAACAACCGATCCACGAGATCGAAGCCCAAATTCGCGATCTCGAAAGCGCCGATCCCAAGAGCGGCGACGTGCGCGAGCAGATTCGCGAGCTGCGCAAACAGCTTACTGAGACGATGCGGTCGATTTACAAGAATCTTGACCCGTGGGAAACGGTTCGCGTCGCCCGTCATCCTGAACGACCAATGTTCACCGACTACGTCGACCTGGTGTTCGACGAGTTCGTGGAACTCCACGGCGACAAGTTCTTCGGCGACGACCGTGCGCTCCGCACTGGCTTCGCGAAGCTCGACGAGTTCAAAGTGATGCTCGTCGGCCATCAAAAAGGCAAAACGCTCAAAGAGCGGAACGAGTGCTACTTTGGCTGCGCCCATCCCGAAGGCTATCGCAAGGCGATGGAAAAGATGGAACTTGCCGCCAAGTACGGCCTGCCGATCATCGCGATGATCGACACGCCCGGCGCGTATCCCGGCATCGGTGCCGAAGAACGCGGCCAGGCTCAGGTAATCGCCGAGAGCATGCTCGCCATGTCGCGGTTCCCGACGCCGATCATCTGCATCGTCATCGGCGAAGGCGGTTCCGGCGGCGCGCTCGGCATCGGCGTCGGCGATCGGGTCGCGGTGCTGGAGAACGCCTACTACTCCGTGATCAGCCCCGAAGGCTGCGCCGGCATCCTCTGGAAGAGCCACGACTACGCTCCCCAAGCGGCCCGGGCCCTGAAGATCACCTCAAAACACCTGCTCGAAATGGGCGTCGTCGATGACGTCGTCGAAGAACCGCTCGGCGGCGCCCACCGCGACCATTATCAGATGGCCGCCAAGCTTAAGCAGTATCTCACCAAGACGCTGCGCGAACTTCAGAAGTTGCCGACCGCGGATCTGCTGAACCAGCGCTACGACAAGTTCCGCAAGATCGGCCCGTATCTGGAAAACGGCGTCGCGTCGGTGAACTGAATTTCCGGCGACGCGAATTGAACATCGCTCGCCTGCAAACGCTCGCCCGGCGGGTTGAAGTTCAACTCAATCCAACGCCCGATGTTCAACGCTTTGCTCAGAATGATAGGGCCGCCACGCCGCAAATGCCGCCCGCTCCTCGCGTACCAGCAACGTCCGATAATCGTTGTTATGTTCGTTTCCGGGCTGTTTTAGGCCGAGAAATAGGCCCCTGTATATAACCGTCGCCGTTCGTGTCTTTGAGGCCTGCCGCACGCAACGGACGCTTCTTGCTTGCCGTTGCATAGCGACTGGCGTCGCGAATTCGCATGCAAGTTTCAGTCTCCCCTGCTACGATCGCGACGGTCACCGTCAGCGACATTTCGCCGCCCGCTACTGCCTTTCGCCGCCGGTCGAAATCGGCCACGCCGGCGTGCTCGGAGTGGTCGCCGGCGGAGAGGTGTTCGGCGCCGATGGCCAAGCGATGTTGCCCGCTGACGGCCAACCCCCTGCCCCGGCGGCCCCCCCTGCTTGCTCGCTCCAAAGCTTCCGCAGATCTTGTTGGATCTCCTGGAAATCTTGTTGCGGGTTCGGCTGGTAGTTGGGGTCGAACTGCTTGTTGATTCGCTCGATGTACGGGCCGATGACGCTCTTGATCTCGGGCGGCGCCACCGCATCCGCCTTGTCGAGCACCTGGACAATGTAGTGGCCGCTCCGCGAAGCGAGGATCTTGTCGCGTTGCACCTGGCCGAGCAGCGAGACGGCAAAGAATGTGATCGCGATGCAAATCAGCACACCCTTGGCGAACCCGACCAAGGCGCCCATCTGGCGGTCAAACTCTTTCAGCTTCACGCCGTCGATGACGCCCGCCACCACGCGGAACAGCATCCAAATCGCCAGCGAGGCGCCGGCGTAGATGATCAGCATCGCCACGAATTTGTTAAACGGAGCGTGCTCGCTGACCATCGGCGCCAACTTGTCGGCAAACTTCAAGGCGGCGAAGTAGCTGACCACCAGCGACGCCAGCGACGCGACTTGCCACGCCAGTCCCTTCCAAAATCCGAAGATTGTGGCGAAGCCCAAGACTGCTAGCATCACAAGATCGTAGGTCTGCATGGCGCACCCGTGGCGGGCGAAGAAAGCGGGAAGATTGGGGACGGCGAAGTATATCGGCGGCGGGCAGGGGGGCGAAGGGCAGTTGTGCTAGCAGCTCCGGCTCAACGAGCGGCCGAAGCGGTAAGGAAAAAGACTAACCACCAAGGCACGAAGACACGAAGAGAGCACCAAGGAAAGAAGGAATTGAATGGCAGCTGGCAGGGCTAGCAGACCGCGAAGCTCGCTCGTCTTGTACCCTTTTTTCTCTTTCCATTCTTTGTGCTTCCTTTGTGTCTTCGTGCCTTGGTGGTTAGTCTTCCAAACTCTCCCTCAAGCAGTTCGCTTTCCTCCGGCTACTCTTGGCGAATCGCCGCCGATTTGCGACAGTCCCGCCCCCTATGGCCGGCTTCAAAACCCACATCACGACCAGCTGCACGCTCGGCGTCGGCTACGCTGCAGTCGGCGCCTATTACGGGCTGCCGGTCGAGGCGGCGGCAGTCGCCGGCTGCTTGTGCGGAGTGGGGGGGATGCTGCCCGACATCGACAGCGATTCCGGCGTCCCGATCCGCGAAACGATGAGCTTCTTCGCCGCCGTGGCGCCGATGATGCTCGTCGATCGCTTCCAGCACCTTGGCTGGAACTACGAACAAATGGTGCTGGCCGGGGCTATCAGCTATCTAGCGGTGCGATTCGGCGTGGCGAAGCTCCTCAAACGCTTCACCGTCCATCGCGGCATGTTTCACAGCATTCCCGCGCTGCTGATTTTCACCGGCGTCGCGTTTCTCGTTAGCGGCTCGACAAATCTTCATTTGCGCTATTTCAAGGCCGGCGGCGTCTTCATTGGCGTGCTGTCTCATTTGATGCTCGATGAAATCTACTCGATCGAATGGGCCGGCGGCCGCTGGCGCTTCAAAAAGTCGTTCGGCACCGCGATTAAGCTCTGGGGCGACGACCTGTGGGGCAATTTTTCCGTCTATTGGAAGCTCGCCCTCGTCGTCGTGATGATCCTCAGCGAACCGTCTATCATGGAGCAGTACGGGCAGCTCTCGCCGATCGTGGTGAACAACCAAGCAATCAAGAACAAGTTCGTTCACGAAGTAATGCCCGATCAGCAGACGCCGCTCGCGGCGAGCGGCGATCCGAGCGTGCCGGCGACGTTCCGCATTGGCTTCAAGCACCCGTCGACGACGCCAACTGCGGGCGATCAGCCAGCCGTTGACGGTGCGCAACATGACCGCACCATCTACGACACCGCCCGCCGCATTATGAAGCGATTCAACTGGACAAAATAGCCGCGGGTCAACGACCCGCCAGAGCGGAGTTCTGAAGATTTACCACCAAGACACAAAGGGCACAAAGACGCACGAAGGAATACAAAAGCAGTAAAATCTGCTAGTGGACCCAGCCGGCCTTGATTGTTTTCACCTTCTAATTTCTTCGCGTTCTTGGTGCGTCTTCGTGCCCTTTGTGTCTTGGTGGTTGCTTTTTTCGAACTCGCTCCGGCGGGTCATTGATCCGCGGCTAACGATCGGCAGAATCAAGCAGCAACGTCACCGGCCCGTCGTTGACGAGCTCGACTTCCATGTGAGTCCGAAATTTCCCAGTCGCCACGCGAATCCCCGCCCCGCGCGCCGCCGCGACGAACTCCTCATACATCCGCTCCGCCACCTCCGGCGGGGCCGCGTCGATGAAACTCGGCCGGCGCCCCTTGCGGCAATCGCCCAGCAGCGTGAACTGGCTCACCACCAGCAACTCGCCCCCCACGTCGGCGAGCGCGAGGTTCATCTTGCCGTCGGCGTCGTCGAACACCCGCAGGCCGACGACTTTGTCGACCATCCACCGCAGTTCGGCCGGCCCGTCTCCCGCCGCCACGCCAAGCAGCAGAAGAAACCCGTGGCCAATCTCGCCGACCGTCTCGCCCTCCACCCGCACGCGAGCCGAGGAAACACGTTGAATGCAGGCTTTCATAAGAATCAAAACCGCCAACACATTAAGAAGAATGAAGCGAACCACGAATCACGCGAATCTGCGCGAATGAATTTCCACGACTGTCTTCATTCGCGTCAATTCGTGTGATTCGCGGTTAAATTCCCCGTATTTCTCTAGGCGACCTCGACGTCTCCGCTTCACGGCCGCGATCGCCCCAAACTTGTGCCGCGCCGAATTGCTTGCCATACTGCTCGATTCCCCGCCGCCTGTCGACCCTCGCTGAGGCCATCGCCGCCTCCAGTTCATGGCCCCCATCGTCCCCCTCACCTACTACTCGATCATCATCTTGGCCGCCTCGGTCTTCGGCGGGATGCTCCCCCTCTGGTTCCGCCTGACCCACCGCGGGATGCAGGTCGCGGTCAGCTTCGTCGCCGCGATGATGTTTGGCGTCGGCATGCTCCACATGTTGCCGCACGCCCTTAGCGAGGCCCACGCCGTGAAAGCGAGCGCCGACGAAGCGGTCGACTTCACGGTGATGATGTGGGTCGTGGCCGGTTGGCTGACGATGTTTTTTATCGAGCGGTTCTTCTGCTACCACCATCACGACCTCGAAACCGACGCCGCGGGCGAGTTGCACGAGCTCCACGAACATGAGGGCGAGTGCGGGCACGACCACGGCCACCATCGCCACGACATCACCTGGAGCGGCGCCGCCTTCGGTCTCACCATCCACAGCGTGATCGAAGGAGTGGCCCTCGCGGCCAGCGTCTACCACCGTCACGACAACCTGCCGCTGGCCGGTCTCGGGACATTTCTGGTGATCTTCCTCCACAAGCCGTTCGACTCGATGACGATCGCCATGCTGATGGCCCGCGGCGGCTGGTCGCCGAAGGCTCGCTATGCGGTGAACGGCCTGTTCGCCCTGGCGATCCCCGTCGGCATCGCCCTCTTCTTCCTCGGCATGGGGAGCGAAGCGCCGACCGGCCCCCTGCTCGCCTATTCGCTCGCGTTTTCGGCGGGGACGTTTCTCTGCATCTCGCTCAGCGATCTGCTGCCGGAGTTGCAGTTCCACGATCACGACCGCGGCAAGCTCTCGCTGGCGCTACTGCTCGGCCTCGCGCTAGCGCTCGGCGTCGGCAAATTGGAGAGCCTGGTCCACCGCCATGCGACCAACTCCACCACGACGGCGTCTCTTCAGGCCCCGGGCAATTAGCCCCAACGGGGCGACATTGAATAGCCAGGGGCGCGAGCCCCTGGTAACGGCACGCAGTATAAATGCGGAGCCCCACCGGGGCGAAAGAAATCCCTCGCACAATGCGCGGCGATCGCACTGCCGCTCCTTCGGGGCTTGATGCAACAATCAACACGAGATTCCAGGGGCTGTCGCCCCTGGCTATTAACGATCGCCCCGTTGGGACTAGAAAGTCGGGTCGTTGATCCGCGGCTGGCGCCTTAGTGCCCCGTCTCCAACCACTCGATAATCCGCCAATCGAGCCACCGCCGATCGGGGTCGCCATTCCCGCCGCCGATGAACCCCAGGTGTCCGCCGCGCGACACGATCACCGCTTCGACCCCGGGGCCGCGTTCGTATTCCAGCAGCGGCGCCGTCGGCACGACCGGGTCGTCCTCCGCGGCAATGATCAACACCGGTTGCGAGATCCGCACCAGCTTCGGACCGGGCTGCGTCTGCGAGTAGTAATCATCCGCCGAAGCGAAGCCGCCGCTCGGGGCGATCACCGTCTCGTCGATTTGCCGCAGGCGTTTCGGTTGCGGCGGAATCACCGCCGGGGCCAATTCGGGGAACCGAGCCCAGCGGCTGGTGATCTGCTGCCACAACTTTTTGACGAAGAACTTGTCGTAAGGCCGGCCGCCGCGCGTGTCGAACCGCCGCTCTACTGCGAACAAGTCGATCGGCGGGCAAATGGCGAGCGAGCGAATCAGGTTGCCGACGCGGTTCTCTTCCGCTTCCGCGAGCAAGTTCAGCGTCAAACAACCGCCAAGCGAAAACCCGATCGCAAACGTCGGCGACTCGGGATGTTGCTCGGCAATGAACCGCAGCGCCGCGGCGACGTCGCCGGAGCGACCGCAGTGGGTCGGCAGTTTCGCGACCCCCTCCCCTGCCCCGCAGCCCCGCATATCCATTCGAAAGACACGATAGCCGCGCTGCGTCAGCCGGTCGGTCATCCGGCACATGTAGGCGCTGGTATGGCATCCAGCCAGGCCATGCACCAACAGGACGGAGCGATCGTCAGGCTTCCATCCAGCCGGGCAATCGTCGTGAAGCGCGAGCTGATCTCCCCCCTGCTCCGCCGGCACGCCATCGGCCGCGATGAAGTGGAGCTTGGCGCCGTACGGCGCACACTTCCGCGGCAAGTAGACCGCGGCCACCGTTTGCAGATGCCCCCCCCGCAGCAGCAGGTGGGGACGAAACTTCCAATGTTCCGTGCGGACCGGCATAGCGAACCTGACGAGGCTAAGCGAGTGGCGCCGGCCGCGCGGCCGGAAAAGTGAGCCCACAACTTACCAGAGTCGCCGGAGTGCTGTCACCTGCGGACTTGGCTCTCTTGATTGGCAGGCAGCCCCACATTCCCCAACCGGCACGTTTTCCCTCACTCCGGCAACCATTGCGAGTCGCGCTAGCGTCGAGTCAGGCATGACCGACGCCCGATGGTCCCCCTATGGCGGTTAGGAACGTCTCGGCCGCCCGCCCGACTCCCTCAAGGGCCAGCGCCATGTCGAGTTCCTCACCCTCTGCAACGCCCGTCTGCCTCGTGATTCGCTGGCCCCGCGGCGTGGCGGCTTCCTCCGGCCCAGCCCAACTCCTGCGCCGGCTTGTTGAGGACTGCCTCCCCGCGACTTGGGGTGTCGAAACGATCGAACAAGCGGCAACGCTCGACACGGCGATTCACCTCGTCGAAGCTGCCTTGCTAATTCCCAAGATCAACGCGGCCACGGCCGGCGACGCGATCGCCGACGGCCTCCACCGTTTCAACGCCGCCGGACACGAGGTCGCCACGCTCTGCGTCGACGCCGAACTGCCGCGCGGCCAAGTTGAACGCCAGCTCGCCCAACAAGGCGTCCAGGCAATTGTCGCCGTGTCGGCCGCGAGCGACTCGGGAGCGGTCCGCCCCTTGCCGTTCGGCATCTGGCAACTCGCTCCACAAGGGACGCTTCCGTCGCAGCGACGTTGGTTCCGCCGCGTCGGTGGCGTCCCGCAAGACTTCTTCAGCGCCGCTGCGGGGCCGACGATTGCGAGTATCGACCTCGCCGCCATCGGATCAACCGACAGCCGTGGCTGGCGTGAAATGGAAAAGGCGATCGACCAAGCGGCCACGGCGAGCGACCAGGGCCAAATCCGCATCGCCACGATCGCCGACCTCACGGCCGAACTGACCCGGCAGAGCGCCGCCAAACCGCAGCGTTCGATCCTGCGAGCGGCGTAACGGCGAGCCGGAGGGCGTAAGCCTCCGGAGTGCTTACCGCACGTCCTTCATGGCGTCCCAGCTCAGATAGCCCAGCAGCCCCGCCGCGATGAGCGCGCCGAGGTTCATCCGCCAGTCAGCCCCGTTAAACGGAATGCCGACGGCCCAATCCACCGCGAACAGTAGGCCAATAAGCCCTGCGACGACCATACCTACGATCGTCAAAGCCTTCGACATGGGCGACCCAACCTGCAACCGCGGCGCGAAAGTGGAGAATTCAGGGGAGCTATTCATAGTCTGCCGGAACCCCCAAGTATAGTTACTCTCGCTAGCATGTCATGGCCCGAATTCGCCGAGATTCTGGACCCGCATCACGATTCTAGCGGATATGCGGGCAACTACCCCGCCGAAGCCGGAATCGGCTCGTGTATGGCGGGCGAATCGAGGCCTCGTTCCTCCCGAATTTGCCGTACTTGGGCGACAATCCGCTCAATCACCCGTTGATTATCGGCAATGTTAAGCCACGCCCGGTAGTAGGTCCAGGCGATGAGGCAGAGGCCTCCGAAGGCGGCCGCGAGGTGAATGTCCGTCCACGAGGAGGTATCGGACCGTCCCGTTCCCGGGTCCGAAGCGGCGCCCAGGGCGCTCACCACGACGACGGTCAGCATCCCCAGCACGCACCAGGGGAAGGTCCGCCGTTTGAGCCGCGCGCTCTCCGCCAGGTCGCCTGGCGGCAGTCGGTAGGTTTCGGTCACCTCTTTGCACCAGCGACTCGTCCCGACGAAATAGGTGACCGCGATGCTTTCGACCAGCACGACGAACAAGGCCGCCGCGACGCCGGTCATCATGTGCCGGCCGCGCCAATCGAGCGTCGCCTGCGTGACCGGATTGGCGTAAAGGTCGCCAATAACGAGGCCAAGCGTTACCGCCACGCCCATCAGCATGAGCGAAAACGACGCGAGCATCGGAAAAATACGAGTCATCGCCGCGAGCCCTTACGCCTTCGGCTCGTCGTATTCCTGCCGCCACTGGTCAATGAGCGGTTGTGCCTTCGCGCGATCCGCGGCCGCGACCCAAACCTCGATTGTGTCGAGGGTGCCGGCCTCGATCCCCCCGAACGCCCCTTGGAGCGCTTCGCCGAGCACCCGGGCTTCGACCCCTTCATTCGCCAGAAAGGCGACCAGGGCGTGAGCCTCAATCGCGTTGGCAGTCTCGTACGCGAGGATGGAATCAGAATCAGACACAGAAAACTCCTTTCGAGTGAACGCCGCTCGCGGCTTAGCGCCTATCGAGCAGACCGCGACCAAGCATTCTAACCCGCCCCCGCCGCGGATGGCAGGGCGTTGCCGGGGCGCCAGGAATGCCTAAAATCAACCGGGGATTATTGTTACCGCCAAACCACAGCCGCGACGCCCCTCCCCTGCCCCGTTTGAAAATATCGAATACCGCCACGCCCATTTAGCACCTCCGCTCGCGGCGGGTCGCGGGCTCCGCCCGCGGCTAAATGGCCGCAGCGGTCGACATCACGGCAAACGCCGCGAAAAACGACTCCCTTTCTGAACCCTGAACCCTGAACCCCGACGCCCGAACCCTCCTCCATGCCCGACGCCAGTCAAAAACCGCTTCTCGCGATCACGCTCGGCGACCCGGCCGGTATCGGCCCCGAGGTGGTCGTCCGCGCTTGGAGCGATCCGCGCGTCCACGAAGTCTGCCGGCCCGTCGCGCTCGGCCATCCCGAGATCTTGCGGCGCGCCGTCGCCCTCACCGGTTCGTCGGCCCGCGTAGACGTCATCGACTCGGTCAGCACGATCGCCCAGCTAGGACTCGACCCTTCCGATCCATTCACCATTCCCTGCCTCCCGGTTGGCAGCGACGAGGTCCTCGACGCTCCCCCGGGCAAACTCGACGCGCGCTCCGGCCAGGCCGCCTACGAGGCAGTCGTCCTTGCCACGCGCCGTTCCATCGCCGGCCAGTTCGCCGGGTTAGTGACGGCGCCGTTGAGCAAGGCCGCCCTCCACGCCGCAGGCCACCACTATCCCGGTCACACCGAGCTTCTTGCCGAGCTCTGCGGCGTCGACGACTTCGCGATGATGCTCTACCTACCGAAGTCGGAACTCCCCGACTCCCGCGCGGGCCTCGGCGTGGTGCACACGACTCTTCACTGCTCGCTCCGCTCCGTGCCGGGACAACTCAACCCGGGGCTGATCGCCGCCAAGTGCCGGCTGGCAAACATCTTGATGCGCGACGGTTTCGGACTCGCCGATCCCAGAATCGGGGTCTGCGCTCTCAACCCTCACGCCGGCGAGGAGGAACTCTTCGGCAACGAAGAGAACCTGATCATCTCTCCCGCCGTCGGCATGGCCCGCGCCGCCGGCATCGCCGCGGTCGGCCCGCTGCCGGCCGACACGCTCATGGTTCGCGCACGCGACGGCGAGTTCGACGCGGTGGTGGCGATGTATCACGACCAGGGGCACATCGCGCTCAAGCTGCTCGCCATGCACCGTGCGGTGAACATTACGTTGGGCCTACCGATCGTCCGCACCAGCGCCGCCCACGGCACGGCCTTCGATCGCGCGTGGCAAGGGACCGCCGAAGGCAGCGGCATGATCGCCGCCATCCTCGCCGCTGCGGAACTCGCCAAACGTGAGTTCCGCTTCGTTTCGTAGCATCGTTGGCTGCCATTAGCCCCCGGCTCTTCAAGCCGGGGGCCGCGAAGCCCTACTCCCGCCAGGTCCCTTCCCGCTGCGTCATCTCCGCCGGCCCCTTCGCTCCCGCGTCGCGTAACTCCTCAATCACCTTGCTCGTCACGTCGTGCCACGAAGGATCGGGCGGCGTGTATTGAAACAGACTAGCCGGCATCGTCGAGCCGAAATACTCGACGTCGAATAGTTCGAAGAGCGCCAGCGGATTACGCGTGGCAAAGACGCCGTGCGGGTCGGTCACCAACGCCGCATCCACGCCGCCGCGATACTCGATCAAGTAAGGAAACAACTCGCTGCTGTCGATGTAGAGGAGCACATGATGCGGCAAATGGCTCGGCCATTCCTCGGGCGGCTTTGTCGCAAGGCCCGCCCATTCTCGCTCCAGTTGTTCTGGCCGCCAGGTGCCGATCACGGCCAGCATGGTCCGCTCGCCCAACTGCATTGGTTGCGGCGATGAGAACGTAAAGCAGCGGGCCAAACTCGTCACGAGTTGCGACAACCCGCCGCGGGCCGCCGCATCGCTGAAGCCCGCGATCCCTCCCCCCTGCCCTGCCCCGTTTAGTGAATTCGCCTCTCGTCGGATCGCTTCCATCCCGACGCGCGTTACTTTCCGCGTGCCGGGGAGCTTGCGGTCGGTCCACACATACTCGCCGTCATACACTTGCGTGACGAACGCCGGATCGGCGCCAACTAGTGTTTCCAATTCCCAGCGCGTCCGCCGCAGGTTGCCCACTCCCTGCTGCCAGTAGCTCCCTTTACCCTGAAGCGCTTCGTCGCCGATTCGCACCAGTTGGCGGACCTTGGCTGCGATGTTTGGCCGGCGTTCCAGCGACCGGCTAATCACTTCCTGCACGAGTTGGTCGCCCGAGGGGCCGCCTGCCGCCACGCTGACTGGCAGCACCGTCGGCGCCTGCATGACAGCGCTCGGTTGGTCGACGGAAAGGGGCGCCATTGCCAGCGGCGCCAGCGTTTGCGCAGCCCAATAGCCGCCGCCAATCGCCAGGAGGGCGATGATCGCTCTGGATGTGAAACGGCGCAAGATGCTCTTCCTCTGCCGGTTTTAGCGGATTTGCCAAAGATTCCGGCTCGCGTCTGTCGACCTTTTACCCGGAAGCGTCTCGCGCCATTACGGCTGCGGATGCTCTCAGGCTAGCTGTGCGGGCGGGATTGTAGTGGCGGGCGGCTCCAACCGTCCACCGCAACTCACCGCGCCCAATCCGCGCCTGGTCGCGCCGTCTACTCACGCACTTTTCGAATTCGACGTCTCGCCGGCAAGGAAGCCGCCCCTCTGGCGCTTCCGATCCGTCGATCCGTCCGGCTCGCGTCGCGGTACACAGTCAGTTGGCCTGAGCGCCAGTTAAGAGGGGGAAAACCATGAGAGTTCAGAGGTTCTTGTTGACCTTCGCAGCGATCGCCTGCGTCGCGTCGATCGGGTGCGTGGGCGGCAAAGCTGCCTACAACTTGCCGCCCGCCCAGCGGCTACTCGAACCAGGCCCCGGCGTCGGCGGTCCTGGTCCCGGCGTCATCCAGCCGGCTGGAGCTATGATGCCCATGGGCCCGATGGGTCCCATCGGCGGCGGCCCCATGGGCCCCGGCGGCGGCTATTGCGGCGGCGGCGGACCGATCGCCCCCTGCATGGCCCTCGGCGCCGGCGGCACCTCGCAGATCGCCTTCCTCGGCGTCGAAGGGGCGGAAGTCGCCTGGGACGTCAGCGGCGTCTGCATGTTCGACTCGACCCCGCTCGTCATGCCGGGCCGACAGAATTTTCAGCAAGGCGCCATCTACCGCCTGAAGCTGACCAACATTCCGGACCGCGCCGGCGTCGAACTCTACCCGACGCTCGAAATCGCTCCGGTCACGCCACGAACCGACGCGTACCTGTCGCACTCGCCGATTCCGGTGCAGTTCACCGACGAAGATCTCGACCAAGTGCTGGCCGGCAACTTCGTGACCAAGGTGATCTACCTGCCGGATCCCGAGTTCCAAGACCTCGCGCTCGCCGGCGTCGAGACGCTCGTCAGCACGCGGCTTGATCCGGGCGTCGATCCGATTGCCGAGGCCGACCGCCGCGGCTCGATCCTCGCGATCTTGCGGATCGGCAACCTCGACTTGCAGCTCCCTGGCCAGATCCTCGCCATGAACGGCGGCGTCGAAACCGCGGAGTACACTCCCGGCGCCCCGGGCGTCGCTCCGGCTCAGTACGGCCCCGGCTGCGTGTCCTGCCCCACCGGGCAAGGCGGCGGCTACGGGATGGGTCCACAAGGAATGCCAACTGGCGCCTTTGCCCCGCAAGTGACTCCCCCGAACTACATCTCGGGCGTCAACGGTCCGCAATGGGGCATGCCCTCGGTCGGTACGCCAATCGGTCTCCCTGGCCCGCCCCACATTCCGTTGGGTCACCAGGCTGGTCTGAAGGAACACACGATGGTCAACCGTACGCGGGTCTTGATGCCGCCGCCGGTCGCCAAGATGAAGATGACCGTCAAGCAACGCCCTGGCATGAACTATCCCCGCCCGGTCAACCACGTGAAGGTGAGCGAAGTCAACCGCGCACCGTTCAAGTTGTTCGGCGGCACTCTGAAGAAGGCTCCTCACAAGCATGGCGCCGGCGAGCCTTGCAACGAAGAGTGCTATGAGGGCGGCGGCTACGAAGAGGGCTACGAAGGGGGACAAGAGGCCCCCTACGAAGGCCAGATTATCGAGCAGTAGAAAGTAACAGGTCGCGAGTCGCGTTTTTGCGAGTCGCGAGTAAAGAACTGAAAACGTCCAACGTCTTCAACTTCCAACTCGTCACTCAAAACTCGCGACTCGCAACTGATTCAATGACAACGGTTCGTTCCACAAAACGCAGCGGCTTCGGTCGCTTGCGGGTCGAAGGCAAACTGCGATGGGCAGTCTTGCTCGCTCTGACCCTCGTCGCTCCGGCGGCGGGTCAAGAGCCGGTAAGACACTGGCGCCATGCCGGCGCCATGCCTCCGGGAGCGATTGGCCGCCAACGACTAATGCGCGGCGAACCGTTGTCAGGGTATTGTCAGGCTGTCGAGATTCGCGCTCCGCAAGGAGCGCGAATCGCGCCGGCCGCCGGAGCCGGGTTCGCCGAAGGGCGCCCCGACTCGCTGATGGTCGGACTCTACATCGGACCAGTCTATCGGTTTCGCGTGACCGAAATCCCGGAACACCCGGGCCTCGAGCTCTTCCCGACCGTCGAGATGATCGACCGCATGTATCCGCCCGAAGGGGAATCGCTCCGCTTCCCGGTGCCGGTCGATCTGACCCTCGACGAACTGGTGATGGCCTCGGAAGGCGCACTCGTCACGCGGGTGATCTACGTCGAGGATCCGAACCTCGCCATTCCGATCGCCCAGAAGACGCCGAGCGACACGCGGTGGTTTAACGTCGCTCCGGGTGAAGATCCGCTGGTGACGGCCGACGGCCTCGGCCGTCCGATCGCCATCCTGCGGATCGGCGGGCGCATACCCGAGGCCGATCAGAACGACGTCAATTTTGTCTACGGCGCGGCGCCAGCAATCGTCTACGACAGGGTGAACCGGGGGGCTCACCCTGGCGTACTGCTGACGCCGCATGAGGAAATGATCGTGCCCGCGGAATAGCGGGACGCTCCATAGGCTGCCAGCGATTCGCTGCCGGCGCCACTTTTCGATTGTTCTTGTCCGTTGTCCGTCGTCAGTGGTGAAGACCGATGAAGCATCAACGTATTCACGACGGACGACGCAGTGCGCCGGCTTGGTTTCGCTATGGCGTCATTGCCGCCGCGGCGATTGTGATGTGCTCCTGCCGCATCGCAGAGCCCCGGTATCGCATCGCTCAAAACCAGCCGAATCCATCGTCCGCCGATTCCCAACTCGCATCGCCGTCGCACCAAGCCGACGCGATGCAGTACTCCGTACAAAGTACTGCGTACGGCGTCCCCGAAACGGGATCCGCCGAATCCGATCAGGTCGTCGTCGCTGAAGATTCCGAAGAAGCAACCACCGATCTCCGTCAACCTGTCGACGTCCAGCCTGCCGCCTTCGCCGACGACTCGTCGGCGTCACCCGCTGAACTAAAGCTGCCGCCGGCTCCGATGCCCAAATCGGCCATCCGCCACGCCGCCGCCGAAATCCCCACGCATCTCACCAGCGCCCAACTCGCGCAGGCCCAATGCCTGCCCGAAGGCAACTGGCAATCCATGTGCAGCGGCGAAGGCTGCGGTTGCTGCAACCACGGCCCAGCCCGCGGCCCCACCGACGAATACCTCTGCGACGGCGGTGACATGCATCTCCCCGCCGCGGTCAACGCCGACTGGAAGGTCACCGGCCTCGAGCAAGAGGACACCGTGGCTCACTACGACACCGTCGACGGCCGCACGATCATCACGCCGAGCAACAAGGTCTGCCTCTACGCCCCGCGCTTTGCCGCGGTCCGTGAAGTCACTGATTTGCGCGCGTACGCCCGGATCGACGCCCCCGGCGGCACGATCCAGAACATCAATCCGATCAAGATCGAAGAGACCGAAGACGTTCTCACGTCGCTCGCCGAGATCAAACCCGACATCCATCGCGAAAAAGAACCGCCGAGCCTCCTCCGCGAACGCGAACAGGCGGGCGAACTCGATCGCGATCGCCGCGTCGCCGTCACCATCGGCACGCTGCAGCCATACTGCAACGTCCAGCTGATTCGCAGCGGCGAAGTGATCGGAACCGACATCGTGAAGATCGCCCGCGCCTCGCTCGCCGCGATCGCCTGGTCAGGCGTCGAAGCCGCGCAGGTGGTGCTCGACAGCCGTCAGGCCCAAGCCGCCGTCAGCGACGTCTCGCCCGGCACGATCTACCACTTGTTCGAACCGAACAATCCCAAGCTCCGCTTGGTGAAGCTCGCGTCGAAGAGCTCGGCCCAGCCGGGCGAAGAGGTCGAGTTCACCCTCCGCTTCGACAACGTCGGCGACAAGGTGATCGGCAACGTCGTCATCGCCGACAACCTCACCACGCGGCTCGAATACGTCGAAGGCAGCCAGAAGTCGTCGCTGCCGGCGAACTTCACCACGCAGGTCAACGACGGCGAGTCGCTCATCCTGCGCTGGGAACTGACCGAACCGCTCGAAAAGGGCAAAGGCGGCGTCCTGCAATTCCGCTGCAAGGTGCGGTAGCGTGACCGCTCGCGGCTACAATAGTTGCCGCCATCTGGCTGACCTGCTCCGGCAGGAGTTCGGCGACTTGGTTTGCCTCGACGAATTCTCGCCTGAGCAGGACGCATTTGGTTGGCGATTAGTAGCGAAGCCTCGCTATCTGTTCAGCATTTCTACGTGGAGCGAGAAACTACCCTTTGACAGTTACGACCTCCAAGTGTCAATCTGTGACGACACGCTGGAAAACGGTGACATAATCTTTGGGCCTGAGTCTCCGCCGATTGACGGCCGACAGGTTTGTCAAGTTGTCGCACAATTCCAAAGCCGCCCAGTTAGCGAATAGGTATACTATCCATCCGCTTACCGTCTCCAGCATCTTAATTCCCCGCCCGTGCCCTACCTCGCCTTCCTCTTCATCTGCCTCTGTTGGGGAACGAGCTTCATCCTCATGGATCGCGCGGCCCTCGCCTTCGGCCCCGCGGAGATCGGACTCTGGCGGATGACCAGCGGCGCCGCGACGCTCGCCGCGTATTGTTTGATCAAGAAGCAGTGGTCCTGGCTCACGCCGACCGAGTGGCGGCAACTCGCCATCGTCGCCTTCTTCTGCAACGCCTACCCCTACGTCGTCCAGCCGTTCGCGATGCAATCGACCGGCGAGCACGGCTTCATCGGCATGATGGTGACGCTGGTCCCCATCGCCACGATCGCCTCCGTCGCGCTGATGTTGCGCCAGTGGCCGACGCCGCGACAATGGATCGGCGTCCTCGGCGGGCTCGGCTGCGCGGCGCTGATCGTCTTCGACGGCTCCGAGCGCGGCATCGCACCGTGGCTGCTGGCCATGGCGCTCAGTTCGCCCGTGAGCTACGCCATCGGCAACACGTATCTCAAGTGGAAGCTAGCGCATCTGCCGACGGCGCCGCTGACGGTTCTGTTCTTACTGATGGGCGCCGCGTTCGTCGTTCCGTTCGAGTTCATCTCCCCGTTACGAGACGCCCTCCACCTCGGCCCGCCGGCGGAGCCGCAACAATTCTCGTTCGCACTTAGTTCGCTGCTGCTGCTCGGCGTCGGCAGCACCGGCGTCGCCATCTTGCTCTTCGTCTGGCTCGTCCAAACGCAGGGCCCCCTCTTCGCCGGCATGGTTACCTACGTCGTCCCAATGATCGCGCTGCTCTGGGGCCAGTTCGACGGCGAACGCCTCACCAACCGCCAACTCGCCGCCATCGGCGGAGCCCTCGCGATGGTCGCCATCGTCCAATGGCGAGCCGCCAAACCAATCGTCGAGCCCTCCTCCGAACCACCCGTCTGACGGTTCCGTCTCTCTGCTCGTTGGCGTAGATTGTGTTCTTGAAGAAAGAATGGGACGCGGATTGCCACGGATTTGGCGGATGTTCACGGATGAATTCAAATCACCCTTTATTGAAATGACATTTAGCGATGTTCGTTCCACCAACATCCGCGACTATCCGCTAAATCCGCGTTCATCCGCGTCCCATTCTTTTTCCTCCCTCTCAACCGCTCCGGCGGGTCGTTGACCCGCGGCTACTCGTATTCCTTCCCCACTCCTCCTTCCGCCTTTCCCCTTTGCACCATGCCCCACCCCTGGCTAGCCGCTCGCACCGCCCAGTTCGATAGCTCCGGCATCCGCAAGGTCTTCGACCTCGCGGCGAAGATGAAGAACCCGATCAACCTCTCGATCGGCCAGCCCGACTTCCCGGTGCCCGACGCGATTAAGAACGCCGCGTGCGAGGCGATCCACGCCGACTGCAACGGCTACAGCCAAACGCAGGGCATCCCCGACCTGCGCGAACGCCTGCAAGCCGACCTGCAGAAAGAATATGGCCACGACGATCGCCGCGTCTTGGTCACCAGCGGCACCAGCGGCGCCCTCGTCCTCGCGATGATGGCCCTCGTCGACCCCGGCGACGAAGTGATCGTCTTCGACCCTTACTTCGTCATGTACCCGGCGCTTGTCGCGATGGTCGGCGGCAAGACGGTGATGATCGACACGTATCCCGACTTTAAGATCGACCTCGACAAGGTCGCCGCCGCGATCACCCCGCGCACGAAGCTGATCCTCTTCAACAGCCCCTCGAACCCGACGGGCGTCGTCGCCAGCGAAGAAGAAGCCCGCGGTCTCGCCGAACTCGCCGCGAAGCACAACATCGCACTGCTCAGCGACGAAATCTACCGCCTCTTCTGTTACGACGCTCCCCTCCCCTCCCCCGCTCATCACAACCCCGACGTGATCGTCGTCGACGGCTTCAGCAAAGCGTACGGCGTCACCGGGTGGCGCCTCGGTTGGGTCCACGGCCCGGCCGCGATCATCGACAAGATGACGATGCTGCAGCAGTACACGTTCGTCTGCGCGCCGCATCCGTTGCAGTGGGCGGCAGTGGCGGCGCTCGACGTCGACATGAGCCCCCAAGCCGCCGAGTACGCCCAGCGCCGCAACCGAGTCGTCGCCGGCCTCCGCGACGCCAACTACGAAGTCGCCGACACGGGCGGCGCGTTTTACGTTTTCCCGAAAGTTCCCGCCGGCAAAGGGACGGCCCAAGAGTTCGTTGCGAAGGCAATCGAGAACGAACTCCTCATCATCCCCGGCGGCATCTTCAGCGGCCGCGACACCCACTTCCGCATCTCGTACGCGGCGAGCGAAGCGACCCTGGAACGGGGCCTAGAAGTCCTGCGAAAGATTCGCTAACCGCAACGTAGGTTGGGCTTTCAGCCCGACAGCAGCGCCCAGCGGCTTACCTACTTCGACCGCCGCCGCTGCAATGCGTGAACAATCTTAGTCGGCACTAGGATCAGCAGGTGAGGCGCACCAAGAATTACGCCTCCTAGCAACGCAATGATGAGTAAGCTCCAGTACTCAGAAGGAACAACAAAAGAAGCAAAGTAGGCGACCGCCGCAAGCGCCGCCGTTGCGACAAAAACTACGCGTAGGCTAAATTTGAATCTCTCGCCCATGCTTCGCACTATAGGTTGGGAATGAGTAGTTACAAGCTGAGTTCTTGTTTTCAGAAAGATCAGAATAACTAACCTACGCCCCAATTTGCCACCGTAGAGCAACAACGGCTACCATCATGCAATGGACACCGCCCCACAAACTATTGCATTAGTTCCTCCAGCACTCGAACTACCGCCGGTTCGCAATGCAGAGCCAACCCGGAAACGCTGGACTCGCGCGGAATACTACCGCCTCGAAGAACAAGGATGGTTTCGGGAGCAACGCGTCGAACTTATCGACGGAGAGATAATATTATCGGCACGGCTATTGCCTCAGCATGCGGTTGCCATCGAACTTGTGAGACTCGCGCTGTTACAGTTATTCCCCAATGGCTACTGGGTTCGACAACGCTTCGCCCTCGTATGCGACGACTACTCTGAACTGGAACCAGATATTGCCTTAGTTCACGGAGAGCCCGATGACTATACGGAGGAACACCCCAAGTTCGCCCCGCTTGTGGTAGAGATTAGTGGCAACAGTCTTGCCTACGACAAGAGTCGAAAGCTTCATCTCTACGCCGCCATGGGCGTACCCGACTATTGGATTCTCGACCTCGACAGCCGACAACTGCTCATCTATCGCGAACCAACAGCTGATGCATCGGCTTCCTTCGGTCACGCGTATGCCTCGGCAACAACGCTCACCGAGGCAGATTTGCTCGCACCGCTTGAGAGGCCCAACGCTCCAATCTCAGTTGCCGCGCTGCTGCCGTAGATTCGGCGTTCTCCACCGTTGGCTGAAAGCCAACACTCACCGTAGCCTGGGGCAAGCGAAGCGCCGCCCCAGGTCACCGGGAACGACGGATTTCATTGGCTGAAAGCCAATCTCATCCAGCGCCGGCGCACCGCCCAATCAAGCAGATGAAGTTGGCCTTCAGCCAACTGCGGTCATCGCACTTGCTTACCTGGGCCGGCGCTGCGCTTGACCCAGGCTACGGTGAACTTGGCCTTCGGCCAACTCATGCGGCACGAACTATGAGTTCAGCCAAAACAAAAAACAAGCCCGGCTGGATCAACTCCAACCGGGCTCATTCGTTATACGCAGCGCGACTCGAACCGGCACGAACCATTACAGGTCCCGCCGGCATGAACGTCACGCGCTCTTGGCCGTCGATTCGTCGCTGAACAGCTTGGCGCGTCCTTCGACGATGTCGTCCGTCACCACGTAGCGGCTGCCGCGCGGTTGGTCGGGTAGTTCAAACATAATGTCGAGCATCACCCCTTCGATGATCGACCGCAGGCCGCGGGCGCCTGTCTCACGTTCGGCGGCGCGGTGGGCAATCGCCTCGAGCGCCTTGTCCGTGAACTTCAAATCAGCCTCTTCCATCGCGAAGAGGTGCTGATATTGCTTCGTCAGCGCGTTCTTCGGTTCCTTGAGGACCCGAATCAGCGTATCGGCCTCTAGCGGACGCAGCGAGCTGATCACTGGCAACCGACCGATCAGTTCGGGGATCAAACCGTATTCAATCAGGTCGTCGCTGTTCACCTGAGCTAGCAAGTCGCCAACGCTCAGTTCCCCGGCGTTGTTAGTCGACTGGCCGAAGCCCATCGACCGCTTGCCCAACCGCTTGCTGACAATGTCCTGCACGCCGTCGAACGTACCGCCGCAGATGAACAAGATGTTCGTCGTGTCGATCTGAATGTATTGCTGCTCGGGATGCTTCCGCCCGCCTTGCGGCGGCACGTTGGCCGTGGTCCCTTCGAGCATCTTCAGCAAGGCTTGCTGCACGCCTTCGCCCGACACGTCGCGGGTGATGGAGACGTTGTTGCTCGTCTTGCCGATCTTGTCGATTTCGTCGATGTACAACACGCCGCGCTGGGCCGCTTCGATGTCGAAGTCAGCCGCATGCAACAGCTTCAGCAGCAGGTTCTCGACGTCTTCGCCGACGTAGCCTGCTTCGGTGAGCGTGGTCGCATCGCCGATGGCGAACGGCACGTTCAGGCTGCGGGCCAGGGTCTTGGCCAGCAGGGTCTTGCCGCAGCCAGTCGGGCCGACGAGCAAGATGTTTGACTTGTCGATATCAACTTCGGCCTCTTCCTCAGCGGCCATCAGTCGCTTGTAGTGGCTATGCACCGCCACGGCCAGCACGCGCTTCGCCGAGTCTTGGCCGATCACGTATTGATCGAGCTCGCCGACAATCTCGCGAGGGCTGGGAACCTTGGTGAAGAGAGTTTTGCTCGAACCGCGGCGCTTCCGCTCCTGGTCGAGAATCGACTGGCAAAGCTCAATGCATTCGCCGCAAATGTAAACGTCGCCCGGTCCTTCGACCAAGGGGCCTACGTCACGATAGCTCTTGCGACAGAACGAACAGAAGGCGTTCTTTTTCGAGGCGCCGGTCCGTCGTCCGCCGGTGAGGTCCCTGCTGGAGGGCATGCGAGTCTCCTTCCGAGTGTGCGAGCTTGAGGGGCATCACCGACCCTCAAGCCGTCGCGATTTCGTCCAAAGTTGTCGCTCGATGGGAGTCTCAGCGGCGAGCTGTCTACCGATTCGTCAGACGAGGACAAACCCCCCGCTGATCGCAAACTGCCGATTCGCTCCGTCATCTGGCCTTGCGCGACATCCTTGGTGCGCCGGCTTCGAGCCCTACACGCGTTCAACTACGCAGCGCCTGGGCGAGTCGTTCATCGACCCATCTCAGGCCCTGCATCAACATCTGCTCAGTCCGCCGAACAACCGCGATAGGCGGCGTTGGCGGCAGCACGGGGGTTTTAGGCTTAACCCGCGCCGCTGTTATCCTTTAACTCTGCCTTGAGCTCCGTTGCTAGCTTCGATTTTATTGTTCGGAATTCCTCGTCGCTCAAACCACCCCGGTCATACAGTTCCCGGAAGTTTGACATCATCTGATGACGGTCCAGCTTGTCTTGTGCGGAGCGACCCCGATACCTTCGCGCAATGGCGATCACAATGGCCGTTAAGGCGAAGATCGCTGCGAACAACAGCGCAGCCCGAGTTAGGCTCTCAACCGCTGGAGACGAGTAAGCCAGGTACATGCCAACGCGCCGCCGCTCACACCACGACGCCTCAATCTCTGGAACCGCTACTTCTTGCCCGTCCTGACATTATGACGGCGCCGCCAGCATGAGTCCAGCGAACGACGTTCCCTCATATCCCCACAACAACCCGCGCCGGCCCCCCACCATTCCACAACGCCCATTTAGCCCCGCCCGCTCGCGGCGGGAACGCGCTGCCGGAACGAGCGGGCTACCGCCCGCGGCTAAATGGCCGCCATGGTCACCATTATCCCTTCGTACTGCCCACTGCCCACTCCCACTGCCGACCGCCCACCATCCCACCCGCAAGCGCCCCAACCCGCCCCCCGCACTAATCTGTAATTGCCTCCCCCCGTCTCGCCGATAACGCCAACAGGCTACGAATGCGCGCACT
>PNKX01000009.1 GCA_013822725.1 Pirellula sp. | reverse complement strand
TGAAGCCGCTCTAGACGACGAAACGGCCAATTTCTTTTTTCACGCGATTCCAGCGCGTGACGGCCCGCGCGGCGTCCGGCCAGCATTAGTTGCGGCATTTAGACGCCACGGAATTGACGACTTCGACGCGACGCTCGTGAAGTCATCTGGGCAACCAATCCTCTGAGCAGATTCAGAGGGTGGACGGGCACGGTCATCGTCCAACAGTCGCCGGCGCTTGCGCCGAAGTTGTCGCCCCATTGAACGACCCCACGAGGTTCTCGCCGTGACGCTAGTCTCTTGCTGTGATTTTATCTTTGCCTACCGTTTTCGAAACTTGGGACGAGCCGTGGCCGCGCTCGTTGCCCTTAGCGCGTTCGCCGGCGGCCCGGCGCCATCGGCGCTGGCGGCATTGACGACGGTCGGCAACGTCACGCCGGCGCCGCCGACTGCCGGCGGCAACGTGGCCGCTCCCTTCTTCGTGGGCGACAGCAGTTTCGGGAGCCTCACGCTGACCGCCGCGACGGCCGTCAACGTCACCGGCGGCAGCGCCACCCTGGGCGACGACGCCGGAGCCTCGGGGCTGATCTCGACGACCGGCTTCGGGTCGGATTTTACGACGGCGGCCGACATCATCATCGGCAATCGCGGAACGGGAAGCTTTTCAGCGGCGGCGCAATCGCGCATCACCCTGACCGACGACGTCCTCCTCGGCGTGGAAGACGGCGGCAAAGGCGACCTATTCGTCGACGGGTTCGGCACGATCGTCAACGCTGGCGATGATTTTGTCGTCGGACAAAGCGGCGTGGGGATTGCGCAGATCTCCGGCGGCGCCACGATCTTGGCGGATGCAACGGTCATTGGCAGTCTCGCCGGCGGCGAGGGAACGCTTACCGTCACGGGCAACAGCACGCTCTGGCGCCAGGACAACACGATGACGGTCGGCGACGCGGGGCAGGGAAACCTGCAGGTGCTGACGCAGGGACGGCTGGAGTCGACCAATGGAATCGTAGGGAACGGGGCTACCGGCGTCGGGACGGCTACCGTCAGCGGCGTCGGCTCTGTCTGGGAAGTCAACGGCTCGCTCACCGTCGCCCTCAGCGGTCAGGGAACGCTCAGCATCGTCGATGGCGGCAAGGTGACCACCAGCGGCGTCGCGAAGATCGCCAGCCTAGCCGGCAGCGAGGCGACGGCACTGGTGTCGGGTTCGAGTTCGCGCTGGAACGTCGGCACGACGCTGACTGTCGGCGAATTTGGCCGCGGCGTGTTGCGAATTCTAAGCGGCGGCCGCGTCCACTCGACCAATGCGATCATTAGCGATAACGCGACGGCGCGCGGCGAGGCGTTTGTCGACGGTTCGAATTCAGTTTGGGAGATCGCCGGCACGCTCGACGTTTCGGAGCCGGGCGAGGGATCGCTGACAATCACCAACGGCGGCCTGGTGACGACGACGGGCATCGCGCGGGTCGGCGTCAACGGCGAACTGGCCATGGGCGGCGGTCGGCTCGACGTCGGCGCCGTCGGCGGGTTGAACAATCAAGGTCTCGTCCGTGGCGGCGGGCGCATCGGGGCAGCCGTCACCAACGCCGCCGCGGGCGAGATTCGCGTGCAAGGGGGGAACGTCCTGGTCATCGGCGGGACGCTCACCAACAGCGGCGTCATCAACGTCGACATTGGCGAACTCGAAGCCCTGACGTCTGTCGTCAACAACGGCGATATTACCATCAGCACCGGCGCCGTGCGGTTCCAAGGAACCGGCCTCGACAACAACACAGGCGCCCAACTGGCCATCACTGGCGGCGAGGTCGACGTCGTGGGGCTCATCGACAACAACGCCGGCGCTCAAATCGTCGTTGGCGGCAAGGCGACGGCCGTGTTTCACGACGTCGTGACGAACAACGGTCAACTACACGTGTTGCCGGGATCCGATGCGCTGATGCTGGAAAACCTCAGCTTCTCGGCTTCGGCGTTGTTGGGATTGCAGCTCGGCGCCAGCGACGAAGCGGACGAGTTCGGGCAAGTCGAGGTCGGCGGTTCCGCAACCTTGGCAGGGACGCTCGACGTGAAGCTTGCCAGCGGCTTTGCGCCGACCCTGGGTGATTCGTTCCGCCTGATGACGGCCACGGCTGGGATCACTGGGACGTTTGCCACGACGACGTTGCCGACGCTGGGGGGCGGACTATCGTGGGACGTCGATTACACGGCGACGGCGTTGACTCTCTCCGTCGTCACCGACGGGCCGTCAGCAGATTTTGACCTCGACGGCGACGTCGACGCCAATGATCTGGCCAAGTGGAAAATCGGCTTTGGCAAAACGCAAGGAGCGGAGCCGTTTGACGGCGATGCGGACGGCGATTTCGACGTCGATGCTAACGACTATCTCGTCTGGCAACGGCAGTTTGGCAGTAGCAGCGCGACGCCCGCGGTTGGCGCGGTGCCGGAGCCGGCGACGGGGTTGATGTTGGCGATTGTCGCGTTGGCGTTTGGAGCGAAGAGGCGCCGCCGCGGATAGGCGCCATGACAGGAGTCAAAGCCACCGGCTTTGCCGGTGGACGCATTGCTGCCGCGTCCTATTCTCACATCGTCCACCGGCGGAGCCGGTGGCTTTTAGGAGCAGAACCGGCTCTTAGCCAAGTCGCTCATCCCCTTGAGATCAAGCTTGCCCGTGCCGAGGACGGGGATCTCGGCCACTTCCAAGAAACTGTCGGTCCCAGGAATCCACAAATTCGGCAAGCCAAGTTGCTTGAGGTGATCGCAGATTTCGCTTGGCGTCTTGTCGATCTTCGTATGGAGGACGACGAGCCGTTCCCCCTTCTTCTCGTCGGGGACCGAGGCGACCACGGCGACCAGTTCTTCAGCGTTGGCGCCTTGGATGAACTGTTGAATCGCGTCCTCGATGTTCTGATGGGGAACCATCTCGCCGCCGATTTTGGAGAAGCGGCTCAGCCGGCCGGTGATCTCGATGAACCCGTGGCGATCGATCCGCGCGATGTCGCCGGTGACGTACCAGCCGTCGCGGATCACAGCGGCCGTCTTTGCGGGTTCGTGGAGATACCCCTTCATCACGTTGGGGCCTTTCACCAGCAACATGCCGGGCGTTTCGATCGGCAGGTCTTCGAAAGTTTCGGGATCGACGATCTTCGCGGCGACGCCGGCGACCGGTCGGCCGACGGTTCCCTCCTTGGCGTCGACTTCGTTCGATTGCGATCGGCTGGGGGGGATGTTGACGCTCACCAGCGGCGAGAGCTCGGTCGTGCCGTACCCTTCGACGGGGCGAATGCCGAAGCGTTCTTCAAAGGCTTCGAACAAGCCAAGCGGCATCTTCTCGGCGCCGGCGACGGCGACTTCGAGATGGGTGAAATCCTCCGGATCGCAGCGGCGGATGTAGTTCCGCAGGAACGTCGGCGTCGCGAGCATGATCGTCGCATCCCATTTTTTGGCGAGCTTGCCGATCTGCTGCGCCTCCAGCGGCGAGAAGTGATAGACGCAGCGGACGTCGAGCCCCAGAATCGTCCACAAGGTGACGGTGAAGCCAAGCGAGTGGAAGAGCGGCACGATCCCCAGCACCGTGTCATCGCGACGGAGATGAACCGCCTGGAGGATCGCTTCGACGTTCGAGCCGACGTTGTGATGCGTGAGGACGACCCCCTTCGGTTCGCCGGTGGAGCCGGAGGTGAAAATGACGGTCAGTTCGTCGTCGCCGCTCATGCGGTGGAGGCCGAGCGCGCGATCGAGCAGCGCCGCCGGCATCGCGTAGGCCATGGCGGCGCTGATGGCTTTATCGGCCGTGGTGACCCGCTCTCTCAATTCATCGAGCAGGATCACTTTGGCGTCGAGTTTCATCCCCAGCTTGTCGAGCACCTTCTGGGTCGTCAGCACATGCTTGATTCCCGCCTTGGCGATGCACTTGTTCATGATCTCAGCGGAGACCGTGTAGTTCAGATTGCAGGCGACGCGACCGCAGAGAGTCACGGCGGCGTTGACAATCACGCCGCCGTTCGAGGGGGGTAGCAAGATCCCGATATACTTCTCGTCGGCGACTTTCGGCGCTAAGACTTCGCGTAATAGCAATCGCCTGACGATCAGGGCTCGCATCAGGATTTGGGCGCCGGTGACCGATTGGCCGGTCGAGTCGGCGATCTTCCAGCGGAACATCGCCTTACGGCACTTGCGAATCATCAGGCGGGGAAGAACCATGGCGCGCTGTTTCCTGCGGGTGACTGCTAAAGCGCCGAGCGCCTGGACGGCGTTACGGATTTCGTACGCGTTTTGGGGATCGTGGAGCGGTTCGCCGAACCAGATCGAGACGCGGCGCGGGCTCAGTTCAGGCGATTTTCCGAAAAGTTTGCCGCCGCGGAAGCTGAAGATACTCCCCCAAAGTTCATCGAGATAGACCGGAATCACCTCGGCGGTCGAGCCTTTGAGAATCTCCAGCACGCCTGGCTTGAATGTTTGCAACTGGCCGCTGGGGCTGATGCGCCCCTCGGGAAAGATGCAGACGATTTCACCGTTGTTCAGGGCGTCGCGGGCGGTGTCGATCGCCGAGCGTAGCGCCTTGGGCGATTCGAGAATTGGGATCACCCCCATCAGCCGCGCGAGGCCGCGCAGCCACCAGCTTTCAACGTAGCTGCGGCTGACGATCAACCGTACCGGCCGCGGCGAGACGGCGACCAGCAGCAAGCCATCGAGCCACGAGACATGGTTCGGCGCGAGCAGGGCAGGGCCTTCTTCCGGCAAGTTCGCGCGGCCGAAGACGCGGACCTTGTAGAAGGTGTGCGTCAGCAGCCATGCCATGAAGCGGATCGTCGCCTGCGGAATCAACACGATGATGTAGATGAAGACGGGAATCGTCAGCATGCCGCAGAGGAGGAAAATCTGCCGGGCAGAGAAGAGAGGGTGGCCGACGAGTTCCTGGTAAACCTCACGGATGACGACCGACTGTTCGGGATGTTCCTCGGTGAGGCGGTGGATGTCGATCGACTCGCCGGCCGCCTGCTGAGCCTGGAAGTCGCTCCACAGCGTCTCGGCCTGAGCGAGCTTTGCCGGCTCGTCGGCGAACTGTTTTTGCAGATGGGCAAGCGAACCTTCATGCACCGGCATCCGCATGGCGCCGAAGGCGAGGGCGGCGATCAGCATGCCGCCGAAGGTGAGCAGATTGCTCGCCGCCAGGACCGAGCCGCGACGATCCTTCGGACTGTAGTGCTGCATGTACGACGCCAGCGGCACGTCGAACAAACCTGCCGAGCAGCCGAGTAGCAGCAGCAGCAGGCACGCCACGACATAGCTCAGCGTCCAGTCGCCGCTCGGTTCGAAGAACTCGCCTTCGACCGTGAAGAGGAGTAGCGGGGCAATGATCAGCCCGAGGGCGCCGAGCGGCAGGATGCCGAGTTCCACTCGCCCCGCTGACCAGATGCCGGCGAGCACGCTGCCGACGCCGATGCCGATCACCAGCGCCGCGAGCAGCGGCGCCACTTGCGTCTGTTTTCCTCCTCCCCCCTCGAAGACGAACTGGTCAATGTTCAAATGGGCCAAGGCGCCGAGGGTCCAGAAGAACATGATCCCCATCGCGACGCGCAGCATCGCCGGGGTATAGGCGAGCGTCTTCAAATCGCGCCAACTCTGTTGGGCCATGTCCCAGGGAAAGCGGCGCGTCGTATCGGCGGCGGGGAGTTTGGCGATCAGCAAGCTTGTCGCCCAGCCCGCGACGGCGACGCCAAGCAACACGATGGCCGACCATTGCCAATGGGCCTGGCCTTTGTCGCCGGTGAAGTCGGCAAGCCAACTACCGGCGTAGGTGCCGACCATCGTCGAGAAGACTGTGGTGAGTCCGATCAGGCCGTTCGCGGCGGAGATGCGACTCTCATCGACCATTTCGGGAATACTGCCGAGCTTCGCCGGGCCGAAGAGCGCCGCTTGCGCGCCCGCCAAGCCCAACACGAGCAGCATCAGCCAGATGTGCCCCACCAAAATCGCGCCGACGGCGAGGGCCATGATGACCCCCTCGCCAATTTTGCAGAGGACGATGACGCGCCGCTTGCTGTAGCGATCGGCCAAGTAACCGGCGGGCGCCGCCAGCAAAATGTAAGGCAGCACAAAAACCGCGGTGCCGAGCGCCAGCAGATTGCTGACGTTCACATCGGCGTAATCCTTGCCGATGCCGATCACCAGCCAGCGCAGGATGTTATCGTTCGTCGCGCCGAGGAACTGGGTAAACAAGAGCCCCAGAAAACTCTTCGAGACGAGCGTACGTTCGCGCGGGACGGCGGCAAGATGCTTGCTGCCGCTGGCAATCGGGCCGGAATGCATGTCGAGTCAAAGCTGTCAAAGATTGCTGGGAGGGTCCGCCTGGTAGGAACTACTTTAGCTGAAAAGGGTTCCGGCGGCAGAGGGCAGTTGCTGGCAGGGGGGCGAGCAGCGCTAAGTGGGGTCATTCCGAGCCCTTCGGTCCCTCAGGGTAAACTCAGCGAGGAATCTGGAAGTGTCGGGGTGCGTCGTTTTTTTGTGGTCTGGCGGCTTCTGTCGGTACTCTGGGCGGACCCCTCGGAGTACCTCGGGGTGACGGGTGCTGGCTGGCTTTCAACTCGCCTTGACGCTCCCCAGACGATCGGGTCAACTCCTCACGCTCTCGCCGCAAACCCCGCCCAGGGGGCTGCAGCGGCGGCCACGAACGGCCCCGTGCGAGAGCATAAGTGCCGCGAGAATGGATTCTCGCGCTGCGACGAGATCACGACGCCGCCGCGGTAGTCTCTTGGAGGCTGCCGCGACCGGCACGCAGGCAAGGAGGCCTGTCCCGATGTCGCACGATCAAGCTATTGGCGTTCCCCTCGACCGACTGTTTTCTGGCGCCTGCCGCACCGGCGCCGCCGGAGCGACGGTCACCAGTTGCACCAGCGATTGGCGCCGCGTCCAGCCAGGCGACTGCTTTGTCGCCGTGCTCACCGCCGACAACGACGGCCACGATTTCGCCGACCTCGCCGTCCAGCGCGGGGCGGTCGCCGTGATCGTTGAACGGCCGATTCCGGTCTTCTCGGTCCCCGTCTACCACGTCGACGACACCCGCGTCGCGCTTGGCGAACTCTGCCACGCGCTCGTTGATCATCCCTCGCAACGGATGCGCGTGATCGGCGTCGTCGGCGATCAAGGGAAGGCCGCCACGGTCGCCCTCCTCGAATCAATCTACGTCGCCGCCGGTTACGAAGTCGGCGTCCTCAGTTCGCTCAAGTCGTTCGACGGCATGACCTGCAGCGAAGGGATCGACGACGAAGTCACTCCCTCGGTGCTCGCCGCGCGGCTCGCGCGGATGGAAGCGGCCGGTTGCAGCCACGTGCTGCTGGAAATCACCAGCCAATCGCTGGCGCAGTTGAAGCTTGCGGGTATGGAACTCGACACTGTCGTCGCGACGACGATCGACTCCGCACGGCTCGATCTGCATCAAACGGTCAAAAACTATCGCGACGCCCAACGCCGTGTCCTCGATTATCTCTCGCCGACCGGCATTGCGATCGTCAACGCCGACGATGCGGTGAGTTGCCGCTGGCTGAGTGAGATCGCTGGCCCGGCCCTCACCTACGGTTTGGGCGACGAAGCGCAAATCAACGGCGTCGTCGTGGAAGAGAATGCCTGCGAGACGGTGTTCATCCTCGGTGCCGGGACCGATTCGGCCGCGGTGCGGACTTCCATCGTCGGACGGCAACATGTGACCAACTGCCTCGCCGCTGCGGCGGTGGCCCTCGCCCACGGCGTCGAATTCCAAACGATCGCTCAAGGAATTGAGAGCGTCAAGAAGCTGCGGTCCCGCATGGAGCGAGTCGACTGCGGTCAGGACTTCCCGGTGTTCGTCGACGCCGCCCATACTGCGAGCGGGCTGCGTTCAACCTTGCGAGCAGCTCGAGCGCTGTCGCGACGTCGCGTCATTTGCGTCATGGGCGAAACCATGTCGGCGACCGCCAGCGAGTCGGAAGCGATTCGCGGCGTGTTGCGAAAGATGGCCGACGTCACCATCGTCACCGACGCGCTGACGGCTATCGACGACGCCTGGCTCGCCGAGCACTCCGCTGCGAGTGCGAAGGACAAACTGCAAATCGCCGCCGACCGTGCCGAGGCGATCGCTTGGGCGGTCGCCATGGCAGGGCAGGGGGACGTCGTCGTCATTGCGGGGAGCCGTACGCCGACGGAGTTCACCTTTGGCGCTGCCCAGATCTCCGACGCCGACATTGCCCGCGAACTGCTCTACGCCGCAGCTCGGCCGATATTGCGGCTGGTCGGCTAAATCCCATTCAACCGTTTCAAATCCTCCCACCGTCTCGAGGGCGAATCCGAAGCTACGCTTTCTCGCCGCAGATTTTTCTCGCGACCTGAAACCGAGCGAGTTCGCCAATATGAAAACCATGGACATCTCTCACTCGTTTACTGGAATCGTCAACCCGGCGACCTTCGTTGTGGGCCCCGTGCCGGCGGCCGAACAGGTTTCGCTCATCAACGTTTCGGGCGCCACGCTGATGCACGCGGCCAACTGCACGCCCGCCACGGCGGAAGCGGCGCTCAAGACGCTGCGAGACTTCCGCGCGGTGCGCCGTCGCGTCGTGTGGTGCAATCCAACGGAACTGACGCGCACCCCGAACGCCGACTTGCGAGCCTGGGGACGAAAGCTGGTTGACCTCGGCCGCGCCGATATGGTGATCGCCTGCGGCGTCGGTGCTCGCGATCTGGCGATTGCGGCCCGCGATGCCGGCCTCTCGATTGGCCGCGTCGTGGTTTGCACCGACGATGCTACCGCACGAAATGTGCTGACCGACTCAATTGTTGCCGGAGACACGATACTTGCTCTTGGCACGACTTCGGAAAGCTGTTACAAGCTCGCCGAACGAATGGAAACGCGGTTCGAACGCGAACTGCTGGTCGCGGGTTAAGCGACGCCTTTTCATTACAGACATCGAGTATTAACGCGAGCTGAGTGCTGACCGCTGAAAGCTTCTCGGCTTGATAAGGAACCATTTCAGGCTTCATCGTTGATCGGCGTCGATTGCGGGGTCGTATGCCGATCGCCCTCCCTGGGGTAGGAGCATAACAGCTCGCTGCGGGCGGCTTCTGGGTCAGTCGCCCGTGCGGGTGCTTCACGATGAAGTCTACGACTGAGCGCCGGGGCGGCGTGAAAACGCCGCCCCGGTTGCTCAGCGGAAACACGAGGAAGGACGAAGGGGGAGCGCCTGACGCTCCCCCTTCGACTTTACCGCTGCTCTAGGAGCTTCTCATGGCCGCGACCCCTCACGTTTTGTTTGCCGGCGGCGGATCGGCGAGCCATCTCTACCCTGGCATGGCCGTCGCCGAACACCTGCGGCGCATCATGCCCAACACCCTGGTGACGTTTGCCGGCACTGGCGCTGCGCGTGAACGCCACACCGTGCGGATCGCCGGGCATCACTACTCGACCATTCCAACTCACCCGATGCCGCGCAACCCGCTGCAGGCGGTGCGGTTCGTCACCGACAACGTCGCCGGGTATTGTGCCGCCCGCTGGATGCTGCGTGAACAACGCGTCTCGCTAGTGGTGGGGCTCGGCGGTTCGACGAGCGTTGCGGTGGTTCGCGCCGCGGTCGCCCGAGGCATTCCGGTGGTGCTGCTCGAGCAAAACGCCGTGCCGGGACGCACGACGCGGTGGCTTTCCCGCGCGGCGGCCATGGTGTGCGCGGCGTTTGAGGAAGTGCGCCCCCATCTGCACGTGCAAGCTCCGGTGACCGTCACCGGCAATCCTTGCCGGACCGTGTTCGAAGACCTCTACAAGCGCACGGCTGGCCAAGCGGCTTCAGTGCGCGCCGGGCTTGCCGCCACCGCTGGCTCGATTGGCGGAGCTGTCACGGGACCGAAACGCCAACATCGATTGGTAATTCTCGGCGGATCGGGCGGCGCCCGATCGCTCAACGAATCAATACCGGCCGCGCTCAAGCGGCTTGGAGATCGGATGCACGATTGGCAGATCGTCCACCAAACGGGCGACGGCCAACTGCAGGAGACCGAGGGCCGATACGCCCAGCTTGGCATGAAGGCCCTGGCGGTAACGCACATCGACGAGATTGCCTCGGTGCTGTTCGCGAGCGACGTCGTCGTCTCGCGCGCTAGCGGCACGACGCTAGCCGAGTTGGCGCTCGCCGGCGTCCCGGCGCTCCTCGTGCCGTTTCCGCAGGCGGCGGATAATCATCAAACTGCCAACGCCAAGGTTTATAGCGCCGCTTCGGCGTGTCGCATGGTCGACGAAACGCAGCAGACCGGGGCGCTCGACGCCGCCTTGGCTCGCGAACTCGAATCGCTGATCACAGATCATCATTTGCGGACCGAAATGGGCCGCAACATGCAAAAGCTCGCCCGGCCGCAAGCGGCGTCGCAAATCGCCGGCGCCATTGCCGACCAGCTCTGCGGCGGCAGCGTTTCGGGGCTTATGGCTGCGTAGTTCTCCCGAGTTTTTCTTTACGCCTTCGCGGGCGCGAAAGCGCAAAGAGAACGCAGAAAATGCGGACGTGCTCTTTGCGTTGCCGTTGGAAGCGTCGTTACGCTTCCAACGCCCCCGCGACTCCGCCGGTGAACTTCTCGTCTTCCGCAGCGTGTCCAGCGAGCACCTGGGCCTTGTAACCGCCGCGCGACTTGAAGTACATGATCAACCCGAGATAGCAGACAAACATAATTGCCGGCAGCACGGCGATGTCGGCCAGGGCCAATTGCTTTGTTTCGCGTTGGATGCCTTCGACTTGCGTGCGAGTCGCCTCGGGAAGTGCGGCGATCTTGGCCTTGTCGATCGTCTGGAAATCGAAGAACTGACCTTTGGTGGTAGTCGCCAATTCCGGGTAGGCCTCAGGCATCGCCTGTTCGACGGCAGCCGCAAGATTGCGGTCTTGTACCGTACCGATCGCCGGCGAGCCAATCGTGCCAGCGAAAATCATGCCGACGCCGGAGATGGCGTTGAGCAACAACGCGCCACCCTTTGGGTATTGCTCGGAGACGACGCCCAACGTGGTTGGCCAGAAGAACGTTTTGCCGAAGGCGTAGACCGTGGCGGCGAGGATCAGCACCAAAATCGCCTCGCCGGCGTGCCCCAACCAGTAGAGCCCCACCGTCGCCAGCGCGGCGCACACGGCCAGCAGCCCGAGCGGCGAAATGCGATGGACAATTGGGCCAGCGAAGAACCGCAGCACAAACATGATGGCGGAGGTATAGACCAAGAACATCGTCCCCTTGACGGGGTCTCGAAGCGTCGAGCCCATGATGTCCTGAATCCAGCCGTCAGTCCCCAGTTCGGTGGTCGCCAACAACATCATGATCACCAGGAGAAACACGAACATCGGACGACCGAACGAGTGGATGAAAAAGCCAAACAGAGCGGCAGGCGCGATCGCCCAGAGGAGGCCCGCCTTCGGAGTCAGGAACGGCGCGCTGCCTGGTTCGGCGAAGATGGAGACGAACTGGCTGACTCCCATGAGGATCAAAAAGGAAACGATGTACGCGCTCGCCCAGCCAAATTCTTCGAGCATCGAGCGATAGCTGACGCCCGCTTCAACTCGTTCCTGTTGCGGGAAGTTTTGCCCGATCAACAAAAGTCCGTAGGCAATGATCGGCGGCAGCAGCAATCCCATCTGCCATTGCCAGAGGTGTCCGGGCAACTTGTCGCCCAGTTGCGTGCCGCCGAAGAAGACGGCGATCGACAACAAACCGCCAAGAACCAAGCCTCCCGGCCAACCCGCGTGCAACACGTTGAGCCAGTGAGTCTTATTGTTCCGATAAATGGTCGCCACCACAGGGTTGATCACGGCTTCGACGGCGCCATTGGCCAGTCCGAAGATGAACGTGGCGATGTACAACGTTTGGTAATTTGGCGCGAAGATGGTCAACAGCGAGGACGCTAAATGCCCTGTGAACGCTACTGCCATGATCCAGCCGTAGCCGATACGGTCGATCACCAAGCTGAGCAGGATGATCGAGATGGCGAACGGCGCCAGACCGACGCCGTTGAGAATCCCTTTCTGCTCTTCGGACAACCCAAATTGCAGAGCCCAGTCGCTCAGCACGGCTCCGCGGACGGCGAAGCCAAACGCGGTGGCCACCAGAGCGATGAAACACCCTAGAAACAGCCGCCGCTCCGAGTGATTGTTCTCCGCCATCAATGCCTCGTAGAAAGGGACGCCGGGGCGCCGGAAAAGTGAGAAGAGTTTGAGATTGCGACGCAGTATAGCCCGCTAGCGTGGCCGCTCCAAGCTGTAGAACGCGTGGAGAAACATGAGAATTTTCACGCCGACAAGGAGTGGTGACTGGCGATGGGCCTGCGGGCTGGCCCGTTGACGCGTTGGCAAAGAATCTCATGGCGGTCGAACGATGCCGGCATCTATCGTAAATGAACGGCTCCTGCGTCTGTCGCCCGGCAAGATGGCAGTCGGACGCCGTCGTCGTTGAAAAGTTGCACGCCGGCGCCCAAAATGACATGTTAGTGGGACGCCGACGGCAATTAGCGTCGCTCGTCACGGATCGGTTCACTGATTTCGCGCTCTATTCTCAAGCCTTTGGCGGAGTTTTCATCATGCGTCGTTCTACGCTGCAATGTTTGTTGTTCGTCGTGTCGTTGGGAATGATCGCGCCCGCAGCGTTCGCCAAGGTTACCGAAACTGACTTCGGCAAGACCAAAGACGGCGTCGAAGCGAAGGTGTTTGAAGTCACCAACAAGAACGGCATGAAGGTCCGACTGATGAACCGCGGGGCGACGCTCATTGGCGTCGACGTCCCTGACCGCGACGGCAAGCTGGCCGACGTCGTCTTCGGCTTCGACGACATCGCCGGCTACGAGTCGAAGGCGAACAGCTACTTCGGCTGCACCACCGGCCGCTACGCGAACCGCATCGCCAAGGGGAAATTTACGCTCGACGGCAAGGAATACAAACTCTTTACAAATGACGGCCCCAATCACCTCCACGGCGGCAACGGCGAAAGCCTCGACAAGGTCGTGTGGGACGGTATGCCGTTCGACAAGGATGGCGTCTCCGGCGTCGAGTTCACCTACACGAGCCCCGACGGCCAAGAAGGTTACCCTGGCAAGCAGGAAATGCGAGTCACCTTCACGCTCAATGACAAGAACGAACTGAAGATCGACTACTCGGCCAAGAGCGACAAGCCGACGGTGCTCAACCTCACCAATCACGCCTATTTCAATCTCGGCGGCGCCGGCTCGCCGACGATCAACGACCATGTGCTGAAGCTGAACGCCGACAAGTACACGCCGGTCGACGACACGTTGATCACCACCGGCGAATTGGCGCCGGTCGAAGGAACGCCGCTCGATTTCCGCACGCCGACGGCCATCGGCAAGCGGGTTGATCAACTCACGAAGACCTCGGCCCTGGGCTACGACCACAATTTCGTGCTGAACCGCGACGGCGCTGCTGAAGGGGAACTCGTCGAGGCCGCGAAACTCGTCGACCCGAAGTCAGGCCGCACGCTAACGGTGATCACCGACCAGCCGGGCATCCAGTTTTATGGCGGCAACTTCCTCACCGGGAACAAAGGGAAGGGAGGCAAGCCGTACGCCTACCGCAGCGCTTGCGCCCTGGAAACGCAGGTCTTCCCCGACTCGCCGAACAAGCAAGGGGTCGAGGGCTGGACCGATTGCGTGCTGCGTCCCGGGGACGAGTACACGCACACTTGCGTGTATGCGTTTGGGGTGGAGAAGTAGTAAGCCCATTGCTGGGCGCTCAATCGTTGCCGAAAAGCTGCCGTAGCGTCTGCTCCGGCCGATTCAGAAACGCATGCGTCACCCGGTAATGCTCGGTCTCTTTGTATTCGACGCGCTGAATGCCGTTGGCCCCAAACTCGTAAATCCAGGCGTTCGGGTAGGCCATGATGATCGGCGAGTGCGTCGCGATCACGAACTGCGATTCCCGCTCAACTAGTTCGTGCATCGCCACCAGAAAGGCGAGTTGCCGCTGCGGCGAGAGGGCGGCCTCCGGCTCGTCGAACAAGTAAAGTCCGTCGCCGCGTAGGCGATTGGTCATCAGGTCGATGAACGACTCGCCGTGCGACTGCTCATGGTAAGACGTGGCGCCGTACGGACTTGTCGGACTGACCAGCCCTAGCTCCTCAATTTCGCTCGCCACGTTGTAGAAGCTCTCGGCTCGCAGAAAAAAGCCGTCGCTCCGCCGGCGCCCTCGAGGGCTTCGTCCTAGCTGTATCCACTTGAACAAGTCTGCGTGGGAATCGCGCGAATTAAAGTAAAAATTCCGCGTCCCCCCTTCGGCGTTGAACCCGTCGGCCACGGCGATCGCTTCCAGCAGTGTGCTTTTACCGCTGCCGTTCTCGCCGATGAAGAAAGTCACATGCGGATGGAGTTCGAGCCGCTGCAGCGTCTTGATCGCCGGTAAGTTCGCCGCGTACTCTGCCTCCAGCGACCCGCGCGAGCGATCGAGCGTGACGTAAACGACATGCGGCTGATACGGATGCTCCATCGTCACCCCGTCGGCGGATCAGGCAGCTTGCGAATCGTCCCCGGCACGATCGGTTCATGCCGCATCGCGCTCGCGACCGCGGCGAACGCCAACTCCAAGCTCAGCAGGTTGCTGCGGGCGTCGTTAGAGGGCTGCCGTTTCTCCTCAATAGCGCAGAGCAGTTCTCCCATTGTGCCGTGGAAGCCGTCGGGGAACCACGCTCCGCTCAGCTTGGGCCGATAATCGCCGCCGTCGCGCGAAAGTTCCACCGTCTGTTGATTGACGTTCGGGCCAAAACTTCGCAGCGTGCCGTGGCTGCCGGCGACGTACGCTTCGTCCCACGGATTGTGGGCGGCGTGCCCGTCGAACACCAGCGTCGCCTGAGCCCGCGGGTACTCGATCGACGCTTGGCCCAGCAGCGCCGGCATGATGTCCTGCGTCGGCGAGACGGCCGTCGAGGCGTAGACCCGCAGCGGCCGCTGTTTGCCCATCACGGTCGACAGGAAATCAAACCAGTGAATGCCGAAGTCGTACAAGATGAGGTGGTAAACCTTCTCGAACACGGTGCCGCGGACCCAGCTGTGATCCCAGTGAACGCCGCAGTGAACCGAGGCGACCTGGCCAATGAGGTCCGCCTCGACCGCTTCGCGCATGTAGCTGAAGTGGGGCGCCCAGCGGGCGTTCTGGTTGACGGCGAGGAGCACCCCTTGCTTGTCGGCCAGATCGGCTAACCGTTCGCCTTCGTCGAGGTCGAGCACGAACGGCTTCTGGCTGAGGACATGCTTGCCCGCCTCGAGGCACGCGGCAATGATCGGCCCACGGATCTCGGGGTGAGTCGTGACGTCGACGACCTCAACGTCGGCCTTTCGCAACATCTCCCGGTAGTCGGTAAACACCTTCGCGTCAGGATAAAACTCATCCCGCCGCCGCTCCGCCGCTTCCTGCATAACGTCGCAGAGCGCCGTCACACGGTAACCGGCAGCGGCATACGCGCGCAGGTGGTGGGTTGTGATACCGCCGCAACCGATGACGCCGATCTCCGGGTTGTACGACTTCGGGCACGTCGGCTGATAGGGCAGCGCCGGTAGGCAGAAACTCGGGACCGTTTGGGCTGGCTTGACCATGATGTCAGTTGGATCGGGCATGGCGGTAATCCGCAAGGTAGCAACGGGCGATGAATTGGCGCCAGCGGCGAATTGGCTCCCCGTCAGTCATTCCGAGGTACTCCGAGGAATCTAGCCGGACCCCTCGGAGTACTCGGGGTGACAGGCCCCAACCTCTCGTTCTGGCCGCTTGTAAATCGCCCTTACCTCGCTAAGTTAAAGGGTTTGCTAATCATTTGACCGTCTCGCGAAGCTAGCTTGCGTCCACAGCCAGCGACCGGAACGGAACCGTGACAACACGAGCAAACCCCTACGGTTTGCAATTCGCATACCATTGAGCCGCCGCCTCGGCTGGTCGGCCCACCCCCTGATTTTCCCGAAGATGGCCAAAAAAGCTTCCAACAGCGACAAGCGAATTCTACTAGTTGACGACGACGCCGAGATCATCGAATCGCTGCGACTTGCCCTCGAGGCCCAAGACTACCAAGTCCTCGTCGCTCGCGACGGCAACCAGGGCCTCGCCCTCATCGAGCGCGAGACCCCCGACCTGATCATCCTCGACATGATGATGCCCAAACGGAGTGGGTTCCTCGTCCTGGAGCGGCTCAAGCGCCTTGGCGAGAAGAAGCACCGGATCATCATGATCACGGCCAACGAAGGGAATCGCCACAAGGCCTACGCCGAAATGCTCGGCGTCGACGATTACGTCCGCAAGCCCTTCCCGATGGATCGGTTGATTCAGAGCGTCGATCGGTTGTTGAGCGAGTAGTGAGAAGGCCACAGGTCGCAGACCGCAGACGACAGTGAAATGCGGTTCACTGTTGGCGCAAGGAGGCGATCAGGCCGGCGAGCACGCGGTTTGTTTTGTCGGCGAGCGCGTGTAGCGAAGCCGCCTCGGTTGCGCTCAAATAGCCCAATCGCTCGGCCAAGGTGAATTGGTAGGCCAACTCACGGCCCGACGCATACGCTGTGTCCAAAAAACCGCACGTAGTCGGCTTGCGAGTGGCGAGCGCAGCCTTCGACAATGTTTGAGGCGACGGAAACGGCAGCACGTCGCAATTGGCTAGTCAGCCCAAATTGCTCCTCACGCGGGAACTATCGAGTGGCGGCGTAGGTCGCCAGCGTCAATTGATCAGCAAGTTCAAACGCCCGAAGCTTGCGATGGTCGCGCATCAGGTAACTCCGCCCCGCCGCTTCGCTGCCTAACTTAATTCCCTGCCGTCTGTAGCCTGCCCCCTGCAGTCTCAGTCCATCGCAATCGTCCGCGCCAGCGGTTGCAGCACCGAGTCGATCACATAATTATCGACCACGTCGCGGCAGACGTCCCACAGCTTGTCGAGCATCGAGGCGTACGTCTGGTTCGGCGGCAGGCTGCCGTATTGGCGGGCGGTGACGTAGACGCTCAGCTGTTCTTCCTGGAACTCGTTCGTGCGGATCTGGTAGGCGTTCGTGCGGGCTTCGATGTTGAACCGGCACTGAATCCGGCATTCGTCGTCAAGGGCGAACGTGAACGATGGCTCATTGTTGATGATCGTCGCCCCGGGGATCGTCGCCATTCGTTCCAGGGCGGGGCAGACGCCCAGCGCCTCGGCAATCAATTGGTTGTGATTGCCGCGATAGCTGAAGTCGAACCCCATCAGCAGGTCCATCGCCTCGCAGTCGAGCGGGCTGACCGACAGGGCGTACGGCGCCAACTCCAGCGTCAGCCGATGCTGCTCCAGCGCTTCCTCAACGTTCTGCGGGTTGACCTGCCCCGAGCAAATCCGTCGCGGCTCGATCGAAGCCCAGCGGTAGGCCCCGCGATCCTTATCCTCTTCGAGGATAAAGTCGTTCTTGTCCCGGGCGTAAAAGTTCCGCATCTGCGGATACTGCTTCTGAATCTGCTCGAAATAGTGCAGCACCGTCTCGCGGCTGCTCGGCAGATCCATCTCCGTGCTGAGATTCAGATTGACGTAAAAGTCGTCGGCGAGCGAGCTGTACGGGTTCATCGCGGGGGGCGTCCTCCAGAGGTTCGTTCATCCTGCGCCGAACGCTTGGCGTTCGACGTTCGGGCTATGGGTGGCCAAGCGGCCGCGTCAGTGCTCGCCTCTCGTGTAAGTATAGGTCCGCTAGGAAAATGGTGTCAAAGACTAGGGTGGGCAAAACCGCACAGTTTGCGGGCAGTTTCGCCGCGCGGCGGCGAGATTTGCCGGTTTCGGGGAGGAGTCGTCGCCGGTCCAGAATGGCCGTGGTAAGCTGGAAGCCAGCCCGCGGCGGGCGACGCGGCGAACGAATGGGGACCAGTCGGGGCGGCGAAATGGCAACCGTGCGGGATAGGCAATTGGTAAGGAGGGCTCTCGTTTCCGGCGACAGCGACCTCGGCGGCTTAGCCGTGGCAGTCGTCGGCGGGGAAGTGATCGGCGTGTCGTTCGGCAACCGGACGGCGGGAGCAGCGGCCGTGGCGCTGACTCGTCGCATGAGCGACTATGACACGAAGGCTGTGGAAACGGACGCCGTCGAACCAAACGAAGACGACCTCGCGATTGCCGACGACGTCCTGGAACTGCTCCAACAATTCGCGGCCGGCGACATGGTCGATCTCGCACGCATCCCGCTGTCGCTCAACCATCTCACTCCGTTTCAACGCCGCGTCGTGAAGGCCTGCCGGGCCATCAAACGCGGGCAGTCGCTCAGCTACGGCGAGGTCGCGGCCAAAGCGGACAGCCCCGGCGCCGCTCGTGCCGTGGGCAGCGTGATGCGGACCAATCGGACCCCGCTGATCGTCCCGTGCCACCGCGTCGTCGCCGCCGGCGGCAAGCTCGGCGGCTTTTCAGCGCCGCAAGGCTTGGCGATGAAGCGGCGGCTATTGGAACTCGAATCGGATCGACTTTTCACTTAATTCGCCTTCTGTTGGTCGAATCCCTGGTTCATTTCTGTTAGATTCTGCTAGTCAACGAGTTGCAGTTCTTTCATCTTATTCTGGCTAGGGCGCTTAAACTTCTCATGCGACTTCAGCTTTTACTACGTCTGCATCTCGTGTCCCGCGCGGCTTCGTTGATGCTGGCGGCGGGGTTATTGTTCGCGGCAACGGTCCACCCCTCTCACGCCGTGAACATCACGCTCGACTACACCTACGACACGTCGAACTTCTTCGGCGCCGGCAACCCGAGCGGCGCGACGGCTGGCGCCCAAGCGAAGGCGGCGCTGGAAGCTGTAGCTAGTTTCTATTCGACGCTTCTCGACGACACATTTTCGACAATCGAAACGCCGCCTAATTTTTCCAGTTCCCAGTTCGACGGCGTTGCCTTTTGGGATTGGTCGATGAACTTCAGTCATCCAGGCACTGGAGGATCGGTGACGTTGCAAAACCAGACGATTCCCGCTGACGAGTATCGCATTTATGCGGGCGCTAGGAATATTAGCGGGACAACGCTGGGCATTGGCGGCCCTGGCGGATTTGGCTGGTCGTCGAATAACAACGGCGGCGGCTTCACCCAAGCGGAGATCAATAAACTGACCCAGATTACCTCAGACTTCTCCGATGTCGTCGAAAATCGGGGCGAGACATCGGGATTCTCGCGCTGGGGCGGCGCGATCACGTTCGATCGCGACGGGAGTACGACATGGCACTACAACCACACGACGGCGCCTACGGCTGGGACCAATGATTTCTTTTCAGTCGCCGTCCACGAACTAGGACATGCCTTGGGGCTGGGCGCTTCCGATGAGTGGCAAGGGTTTGCTTCGGGGCCCAACGCTTTTTTCACTGGGCCTGCCGCGACTTCTCTCTACGGCGGCAATCCCCCGCTGAATCCTAGTCGCGACCACTGGAAGTCCGGCACGATGAGCCAGATCTTGAGTACGTCGACGCCGCAAGAAGCGGCGCTGGATCCTGACATTACGACTGGAACGCGTAAGCGCCTCACCAAGCTCGACGCCGCCGCGCTGACTGACATCGGCTGGAGCGTTAACGCCCCGCCGCCACCGACCTACAACCCGGCCGACTTCAACGAAGACACGCTAGTGAACGGCGCCGACCTCACGATGTGGAAAGGTGCCTTCGGCCTCAACGCCAACGGCGACGCCGACGGCGACAACGATAGCGACGGCGCCGACTACCTCATTTGGCAGCGCAACTTCGGCGCGCCGTCGGCCAGTAGGACGTTGGCAGTGATTCCTGAACCGACGACGTTGACGCTGATGGCGGGAAGCGCCGGCCTGCTGATCTACGCTCGGCGTCGGCGGCTCGGCCGTTAGGCCGCTTCCAGCGGCCGCATCTTCGCCGCGTTGCGGCTCCACTCGGCAATCCGCTCGCTCGACGGCGCGCCGCCGTTGCGGAGGATGCGCTGGCCCTGGCCGCTGCGACAAGTGTCGCGGACCCGCTTCACGAGATCCTCGACCTTCGCGCCGGCGACTTGCTCCGCTTCGTGGAATCCGCTGGCGACCAGCAGCTGAGCGCCAACTCCGCGGAGTTCCGGAATACGGCAGACCAGGCGCGCTTCGCGCTGCCACCGTGTGATGACGCTGGCGGTCACTTTCGCTTCGCCGAGCTCGTCGGCCGTCGATTCCGGATTCGCGTTGAGCAGATCGGCCACGGTACGGATGCCGACGCCTGCTAAACGCTCGGCGGCGATCGGGCCGATCGACGGGGCGTCGACGACCTGGCTGCTCCGTTGCAGGTAAAACTGGCCAGACGACTTCGGTTTCGACAACTTGTTGGGCGTCACACGCGCCGGCGCGGCGCCGGCCTGCTCATGCTTGATTGGCGTCGCAGCTTTAATCGGCGAGGCGACCGCTGCTACCGGCGTCGGCCGATCGACCCAGCTGTACTTCTTCTTCGCCAGCAACCAATTCTCACGTTGCGTCCGCGCGAGCTTCTGCACCTCGGCCAGCTGATCGCGCGTGTAGCGGCGCCGCAGCGCGGCGAAGCGGCGGCCGCGGTCGCCGCTCAAGAATTGCTCGATCGATTCGCTCAGCAATCGCACGTCGATGGCGAACAGCGATTCGGGCGAGCCGATCTCATTCGCGGCCAACACCTGCGCGTCGTTCAGCGAGACCCCGGGCACGAAGCACATCAGACTCATGTGCGTCTGCCACAGCCGCACCGCCTCGGCCGTGAGACCGGGACGGCTCAAGCGGGCGGCGACTTCGTCAGCGTCGGCGGCCAGCAAATCCTCGACCGTCGCGATCTTCAGTTCGGCAAAAATCTTCGCGGTGTCATTGCCCAGCACCGGAAAGTCGGCGATTGAACCAGTCCGCGAGAGGAAGAAGACGTCTTGTTCGTCGTCGTCGGGCGACCACTCGCCGGCGATGCGGAGTTGCGGTTTTCGCTCACCGACCGTTTCACGCACGATTTTTACGGTGGCGGCCGCCGGCTCAGGAGCTGGTTCCACGATGGCCGGAGCAGGGGAGGGGACTGCCGCCGCGCGAACCTCGCGTCGCAGCGTATCGATGTCGCGCACTTCGTCGCCGAGCGATTCGAACCGTCGCGCCGCTTCGCGGTCTTCCGTGAAGAGGACCAACTGGCGACCATGCCGCGCGAATTCGTGCAGCACGCCCGCCATCGCGGCGACGCCGCGGGGATCCTGTCGTAGGAAAGGCTCATCTAGGAACAACGGCAAGTCGATGCCGCGCGCCGAGAACGACGACACGAGCGCCAGCGTCAGTGCGAGATAGAGTTGATCTTGCTGGGCCGGCGTCAAGTCGGCGACTGCGAGTACACGGCCTTCGCGATCGATGATCGTCGTGCCGCCCCCTTCGCGATTCATCCTAATCTGCACCAGCTGCCCGTCGGTGAGTTGAGCCAGCGCATCCGACGCCCGCCACGGCCGGCGATGGGGCGAAGCGTGCGGAGCGTGCAGCATCGCCGTCGAATCGGAGGCGTGAATCGCTCGCTGGACATCGCTTTCCAATTGCTGCAACTCGCCGCGCAATTGATCGAGCGTCGATCGAGTGGTCGTCTGCGCCCGATTCTGGTGGAGTAGCTGCCACCGCGCTTCCAAGGCTTTGATTTCTTTCTGCAGCGCATCGCACGCGCCGCGAAGCTCGTTGCGCTCGTGTTCGACTTCGGTCCGGCGCTGCTTCGCAACGTCCTCGTGCCGGCCCCGATCGGTACGGGCGAGCAGCATCGCGTCGGCGCCGCGCACGAACTCGGCGTGGCCATCGCACTGGCAATGACTCGCCGCCGGCGATTGCGGCAGCAAGACCACCGGCCGATAGGTCAGCTGAGCCGCGTGGACATGGGCCTGCCGCCGCTGCAGCAGATGTTCCAGCTGCTCGCTCAAATCAGTTTGCGCCCGGGACAGCTGTCGGCTCTCGGCGTTGAGTTCCACGCGCCGCACCGCCCGCTCTTGTTCGGTCACTTGACCGCACAGGGCGTACAACTGCTGCCGCAGCATCTGCGCCACCGGCGACATCCGTGCGTGCGAATCGCACCCCACGCAGCGCCCCGGCTCGTGCGAACGGGCCAACTGCGACACTTCGGCGTCGAGGTCATCGAGCAATCGCTCGAGCACGCCGACCGTCGCCCGCTGATCGGCGAGCGAACTCGCGCTGTCAGCCGTGCCGTCGGGGTGAACTTCCGCCAACTCCCGCCGCACGGTCGCTTCGCGCGATTGCAGATCACTGAGCGTCTGCCGGCAGCGGCCAATTTCCGCGTCGAGCTCTTCGAGTTCCAGGCGGTGCTTCTCCGCGTCAATTTCCGGACCGCGCCGCACCGCCGATTCGAGCGAGAAATACCGCAGCCGCGTCTCAATCTCCGCCAGCTTCGCCTCGGCGGCCCGCAGCTTCACCTGCAAATGCTCCGCCTGCCGGCGACGATCGGCCAGCGTCGCTTCGACGCTGACGAGGTCTTTGTGCAGCGTGCCGCTCTCACGCCGGCTCGCCGACATCTCTTCTTCGATTTGCTTGACGACCGCATCGCGGCGTGCGACCAGTTCATCAACGCGGCGACGATCAAACGGCGTCCGCGGCGCGGCCGCGTGCGTCTGGCAAACGACGCCCACGGCGTCGCTGGATTCGGCATGTTCAGGATTGAGCGCGAGCGTAAATTCCCGCGCGAATTCGCCGTCGAGCAGCGTCGCCGCCCGCGGCGGTTGGGCAAAGTCGACCGCGTACAGTTCCGAGACCAATCGCGGCGAAACGCCCGCCAGCAGCGACCGTACCGTGCCACTGTCGACCGCCGGCCCGCCGGCCGCCGCGATCGAAAGCCGCCCGTACGGAGAACCATCGCGATGCCGCCGCAGCAAGTACCGCCCGCGCGGCCCGTCGACTTCCAACGAACCTTCCGCCAGCGGCGTGCTCTGGCCAAACTGCCGCCGCCATGCACTGTCATGTTTGCCAAACAGCAACTGCGCGGCGAGCTGCGCGACCGTGCTCTTGCCGGTGCGCGGCTGGCCGAAGAAGACGTTCAGCTCGGGAGCGAAACGATCGATGACGAGCTCAGGCCAGGCGCCTTGCCCGGCGAGGCGGAGTTGGGTGACGTTCATCCGTGGCGTCCTTGCGTGGGGTGCGAGCCATCCTGGCTCGCCTCGTATCGCACGAAGCGGGTGTCGCCGCGGACATTCTAAAAAGCGGGAGCTTGGACCATAGGTCCGGCAGGACGCCCGCGGCGGGCGTAGATCGGCAGGTAGGGTAACCCATGCCAGCCGTTCCAACAACGCGAGTATCTATGCTAGTGTATTGCGGTCGCACCTCCTCGCTAGAAGTACGAACGCCCTGACCACGCCGTCCCGCCCATTTAGCCCCGCCCGCTCGCGGCGGGTCCGCACGCCATGCCCCACGCCCCCTACGATGCCATCGTCCTCGGCGCCGGCGGCGTCGGCAGCGCCGCCATGTGGCAGCTAGCACGCCGCGGCTTGCGCGTGCTCGGCATCGATCGCTTCGCCCCGCCGCATGGCGAAGGAAGTTCCCACGGTCAGACGCGCATCATCCGGCAGGCTTACTTCGAACACGCCGACTATGTGCCGCTGCTGCTCGAAAGCTATCGCCTCTGGGAAGAACTCGAAGAACTTACGGGACAACAGCTCAAAGTTGAAACGGGTCTCTTGGAAGTCGGCCCCCGCGACGGCATCGTCGTCCCCGGCGTGCTGGCGGCCGCGCGACAACACGGGCTCGCTGTGGAGGAACTTGCCGCCGCCGAGATTGAATCGCGGTGGCCCGGCTTTCGATTGCCAGAAAACCAATCGCCAGACGTCAGCGGCGTTTTCGAATCGCGCGCCGGCTATCTCAAGGTTGAAGAGTGCGTCGCGGCCTGCCTCGCCGCAGCCCAGCGCCACGGCGCCGAGTTGCTCACCAATGTCGAAGTCCACGACTGGCAGGCTGGCGAAGACGTGACGGTTCGCACCTCCGCCGGCGACTTTCGCGCCAACCGCCTGGTGATCACCGCCGGCGCCTGGGCGGGGCCGCTGCTTCACAACCTCGGTGTCCCGCTCGAAGTCCGCCGCAAGCCGCTCATGTGGTACGAGCCGCGCGACACTGCTTCGTCGACAAGCGTCACCAGCGCCGCCAACGGCTTCCCTTGCTTCCTGTTCGAACTCCCCCACGGCATCTTTTACGGCTTCCCCGCCGTCGACGAGCGCGGCCTCAAGGCGGCCGAACACTCCGGCGGCGAACCGGTCGCCGATCCGCGCGCCGTCGACCGCCAACTTCACGCCGTCGACCAACAGCGCGTCGATGGATTCTTGCATCAGTACATTCCCAGCGTCCGTACCCCTTGCCGCGACCACGCCGTTTGCCTCTACACGATGTCGCCCGACGAGCACTTCCTCGTCGACCGCCATCCCGACGATCCCCGCGTCGTCTTCGCCGCGGGCCTCTCGGGGCATGGGTTCAAGTTCACGCCCGTCTTGGGGCAAGCGCTGGCTGAGTTGGCGACCGAAGGGGTTACTGGCCAGCCGACGGCCTTCCTGTCGCTCGGACGTTTTTAGCGGAGCTAACATTACGGCCCGCTCCGAGCTTGCCGCCGCCGTTTTCTCGCTTGAAATCGCGACGGTTCACGCATTAACCACGGAGCACACAGAGAACACAGAGGAAAGTCGAAAGAGATTTCCTTGGCTATCTTCTCCGTGGTCTCTGTGGGCTCTGTGGTAAATGGTTGCCGGAGAGCGATTGAGGAAAGCTTCGAAGCTAACGAGGGGCTTGAAAGTTCGGAGTGATGCGCCGGGCGACAGCTTGCGCTGACGGCGACACGTCGGAGGCGGCTGGTTGCGGCGGATGAAAAACGACTGGTTTTGGCGAGGCGGCCCTGTCGGCCGTGTCGGCCAAGAGTATCTTTTGGCCAACTTGGGCGCGCCGGTCGTGGCGCTGCGGCGGCTGGGAATCCAAGCGTGCCATGTCTGCCAACTCCGCCGTGTCTGCCCATGTCTGCCAATGGTTTTTGGCAGACATGGACATTGTTGGTTCGATCGACGGCTGCATGAGTCGACGGCGATGGAGATGTTAAGGGGGGGCGTGCTGTCGCGTGTCGCCTCGTGTCGCCCGATGCGTTTTTGGCGACACAAGTCAAAAGTGGTTGAGCGGGTTGGAGTTGCGGCGTCGTTGACAGCGACAGTGGCGACGAGAGAGGTCGCTGCGTGCGGATGGGGTGGGCCGCCAGCTGTCGCGATGCGACGTCACTCGCGCTGTTCACTGGGAGCGGGCCAGCGGCGAACGTCGTCACTAGCGGCGCGAGAGCGGACGGGGAATGAGCCTCTCCCGGCGGATGACGCGTCGGCGCAGCGGTGGCGCAGTATGTGGACATGCGACCACTATATCGGGTTGGGTGGCCATTTTCTAGATAGGAGTTTGGGGGTTTTGTCTAAACTATACCGACAGCTGAGGCTTCCTTCGTCGGATAGAGATACGAATCATGTAGCCGCTTCGCAGAATGCTGGTGGCACCAAGCACAACCTCCTCAAAAATCAAAAAACAGCACTTTGTTTACAGGCGTGCTATCATGTCCGCTCTCATCAACAAATTTCACGTCTGTATATGCGTCCACCATCGATATAATGATGCCGTCAGAAGATGAACAACTCGATGGCGGGCCTTGGCAGGAGTATGTGGACAAGCTCCTTACAATCCACTATTCGCGATTAGGGGGCGTGTACCAGAGGGTTCCATCAAAAGGCCAAGGAGACGCGGGGCTCGAAGGGTTTTCAAACTGCGGGCACGGCTACCAATGCTATTCAGATGAAGCATCGCTAAATCACAAGCAGAGAACGAAGAAGCAAAAGGATAAGATCACAAGGGATCTGAAGAAGCTTGAGACGAATAAGGATTTTTGGATAGAGACTTTACAGGGTTTGAAGTTGCGGCGTTGGTCCCTTGTTGTGCCAAGCTTAGATGATAAAGAAGTTATTAAGCACGCTCGTAAGAAAGCGAAAGAACTGCTTAATAAGAAACTGCCCTTCATCGCCGAGACATTTGAAGTATTTGTCGAAACGGCGGACGCGTTTCCGGCTGCACGGGCGGAGATCCGCGAGCCAGCTTTAGTATCGAAGATTCTCCGTCCGAAGCCGGTTACTGAGCAGCATGTCGCTGATATGGAAGTTGAAGAGCCGCTTTTTATAAGAAACTTGGATTTCAAGCTTTCCAAGGCGGCGCCGAATGCCGACCCAGAAGAGTCTAGGCGTGACTATTTGAAGTGGCATTTGCAGTGCTCGAATTTTCTCGATGAACTTCACCAGAAGTTTCCACTGCATTGGGAGGCAATTGATCAGTTAACGACAACACTAATTGCGGCAATACAGACAAAGCAACGATCAGATACCACGCCCCTACCAGATAAGTTGCTAGAGGTTGAAGGTGATTTGGAGAAGCGACTGAAGGACTCGGCAGCTTTCTTAACAGACGCTGAGCGAATAACCCTCGCCTTTGGGCATGTTGCACGGTGGATGGGCGAGTGTTCTCTTTTCAAGGGGGCACCCCATGGATGAGTCTAGTGGGACTAGCGGCGGGGGCACCCCAGCAGTTCGGCCTCGGCCCACACCACTGCCTTGTGACTTACGCCCTATATGGCGTATAGCAGTGCTCGTATTGATTCTCAATCAGTGCCGCCAAAAACGCGCAACGATTGAGCAACTGCACGTCATGAACTGGTCGGTGCGGAGCAGAAAAGCACAGGACCTATTTCTTGGGTACGTCCAGGGGCGCAAGGCGCCGAACGAGGTTGTTGTTAGGTATGACCCAAGCCTTACAAGAGCAATCGACTTTGCCATGGGCGAAGGAATTGTTGTGAGGTGCGAAAGCCTCGACTCCAATAGTAAAGGCAGATCGCCATATCGCCTAACCCTCTCTGATAAAGGGCAAGTGCTTGCAAATGAGCTCGTGGCAGATGAAGGGCTTTTCGCAATCGAGAAGGCATTTTTGCAGAACATCGGACAGAAGATAACGCAGGGGCAGATCGCCGATCTCTTCAAATGGAGGCGCTGAGGGTGGGTATAAGGATTCGTCACCTAGAGCTTCTAGCAATGACCGCTGATGGGCCATTCGGCGTTACCGTTCCATTCAAGATGGGCTTGAATATATTGTCCGCCCCGAATACCTCGGGTAAGTCTACGTGCGCCATGGGGATTCTGTATGCTTGGGCTAGAGGGTATGCTTGGCCCATCGCATGTCCCCCCGTTTCCAGCATCGATGATGGATAAATTGATGCACGATGGTCAGCAGCGGGAAGTCATTAGTTCTCGCGTTAGGCTTGAGATCGAGAACGATGTAGGCGATGTTGTCACCATTCAGCGAATGGTTTTGACTGCAGACGCATACGGTCGCCAACTCGTAAATGTGCAGTTCGGTCCCGCAATATCGACTCTTGGTGAGTACGATCATTCGGACTTCTATGTGCGGACTGCCGGCTCCGCGACAAATGATCTAGGTTTTCATGATTTTCTGGCGAAGTTTGTCGGATATGACCTTCCGATGGTCAACGGTGCTGACGGAAGTCGCCATCCACTATACCTAGAATGTCTTTTTCCCTTCTTTTTCGTGGATCAGATTTCGGGTTGGCGTGACTTAAAGGCCCCGCATGCCGACTTACCTGCGAATCCCGGAGATGGCGAAACGTGCATTCGAGTTTGTGTGTTCTTTCGATGTTCTTATGCGAGAGGTAGAGCGTCAGTCTCTCTTGCAGCAAGAGGTTAAGTTGCATCAAGAGTGGTCCACCGAGTTAGATGCAGCACAGTTACGATTCCAAGGAACTGCGGCGATGATTCAAGGCATTCCTTCTAGGCCGGAATCGATCTGGCCACCAACACCTGCGCCACAACTTCTCATCACCGATGGAAAGGGATGGCTTCCGTATCACGAGGCTGTTGCAGAGATAGATAAGCAGTTGCAACACATTCGCACTGAGGCACTTCCCGCTGTATCGCAGGCGTCTGATGTAATTGTGGAGGATTTGCGGAAAGCAGAACAATCACTCGCTGAAGTCGAGAAGATAGTTGACGACTTGACCGGTGACGTGCGTTCCGAAGGTGCACAGGTTATGGCCATCGATGAGCGACTTAGCGCCCTTCGCGAAGACCTGCAGAAGTATCAAAATGCGAAAAAGCTTCGAGATCGAGGTGGATTCAGCAGAATGAAAGTCGTCGATGGGATCTGCCCGACATGCAATCAGCCGGTTAAGGATGCATTGCTCCCGCAGGATCGGCCCGCAAATCCGATGTCTCTTGAGGACAACATTGCGTTTCTTCACGATCAAGTAAAAACGTTTCAGGAAATGAGGGAAGAGAGCAGATTGGCGCTAGTTGCCAAGCAAAAGCAGCTTCAAGCATTGCGCACATCACTTGCGGAAATGAGTACTCGCGTACGCGATTACAAGCGAATGCTACGATCTGACGTCGAAGCACCATCTGCGGCGGCAATTAGGCAGGAAATTCAGCTCGAACAGCGGCTTGAAGTCCTCGGAGATGCTCAGAGTGTTCTTGCGGGCATCACCCAAAAGTTTTCCGACATTGCGAATAGGTGGACCATAATGCGGTCTCGGCTAAAAGCGATTTTGTCGAAGGGGCTATCGGAGGAGGATTCAGTCAAGCTAAGCCGACTTAATCGAGTCTATTTAGAGCAGCTGGCTGCTTATGGTTTCAGTAGCTATCCGCTAAATGAAGTGTCGCTTAGCTCAGATACATATCGTCCAAGTGTGAATCAATACGAAATGGGCCTCACGTCGGCTAGTGACGCTATTCGCAGTATTTGGGCGTATTTACTCGGAATGTTAGAGATCGCGAGATCGTTTAAGATGAATCACATAGGGTTTGTCATTTTCGATGAACCTAAGCAGCAGAGCGCTGCTGATTTTAGTTTTGCTGCTCTACTGGCACGCGCATCAACATCCAAGACCAGCGGACAGCAGGTAATATTCTCGACGAGCGAGAAGCGGGAGCGCCTTGACTCGATGGTAGAGAATATTGACTGCAACTATATCAAATTCGACGGCAAAATGTTAACTCCACTGTCACGATCTACATAGATCGATAATTACCAATTGCGCACGGCATGCGGGCGGGTAGCATGCCGTCGCTTGGCGTCGGCGTGTCGGGGTTTGGGCGACGTCCATTCAGGGTTCGGCATGCTTACGCTGTCGCTAAAGCATGCCGCCCGGCGTACCGTTGGGATGCTGGGGTACGTTAGGCGTGATTGAAGGTTCGCCCTCATCCCCGGCCCTTCTCCCGCGGGAAGAAGGGGGCAGATTTGCACGCGGCGCGTGCGGATGATTGCGGCGGGCGCCATGTGGTCGCGGAACGTCGACATGATGGAGTGGATGTTGGGATCCACTCAGGGTTCACATGCTCATGCCTTCGTGGGCAGAGCATGGCACGCGTGCGACACGTCAGTGGCGCCCAGCGGGGGCGTTTGCTAGCCACAGGGGGAGAGTCTCATTTCGAGCAAGATGTCTCCATCGTCAAGAAATCCAATCTCACTGAAGCCAAGATTCTTGTACAGTGACGCCGCCGCCAGATTGGTCGGTTTATGCATCGTTCTAATCCGTGATGCTCCCAATTCGGCAATTTCTGCGATCGCTAGTTGCATCGCGGCCATGCCGATTCCCTGTCGTTGATAATTCTTGTCGATCATCAAACGGAATATCCAAAACAGTTCTTCATCAGTCGGGTCGTCTTCGTGCGTGTAAGCGAGCAATCCGACCAACCGGTCGCCAAGGTAGATTGCCCTCAAGCGATGATGCTCTTCGAACTTAGATTCAGCAATTGTCTCAACGTTACTAGCAAGATTGCCTTGCTGGTTCTCATCCAGGGGCAATCGAACGCATTCCACCCAATTGTCTCGCGTCAGGTCTCGGAGTGTCACCATGAGATTACGCTCGCTGAGGGTGCAGTCGCAGGCTTCGAGTCGTCAGCGCCGACGATAATGTTGCCGACGAGAAGAAGGCTCAGTAGAGAAGAGTCATGCTAACTAACATGGGTGAAGGCAGTCGTCGCTTCATTGACGACGATATTGACGGCTTCGAGACGCAAATTGGTTTTCATCTGCCGGCAGCTTACAGGACTTTTCTGTTGAAGCAAAGCGGGTGGGCGGCATGCCGTCGCGGAGCGTCGACATGCTGAGGTGGGGGTTGGGCTCGTTCAGAGGTTCCTGCCCTCATCCCCGGCCCTTCTCCCGCGGGGAGAAGGGGGCAGATTCGCACGCGGCGCGTGCGGACGATGGCGGGTGGGCGATTGCTTTTGGCAAGTTCTGCTCCTCTTTCGATAAATAAGACTCCTTTAATTCTAATAACATCCTGCTCCCCTCTCCCATGGGGAGAGAGGCTGGGGATGAGGGAGTGACGCCCCGCGGCGGGGGGCCTGCGTGCCATTGGCAATTGGAAGACAACGATACTCCCAGGCTCGCCACGGCATCCGCATGCTCACGCCTGGGGGGCTAGAGCATGGCGCGATTTTCAGCCCCTGGCTCCGCCAGGGGGTCGGTTGCCGTACCGGGTGGCGTCGTCCCGCGTGGTGCTACCCCCCGGCGGAGCCGGGGGCTGCATTGGGGAAGTCGCAGTGCTACGAGCGGATGGGTGCCATGTCGTCGCGGAGCGTCGACATGCTGGAGGCGGTGTTCGGGCCTGCTCGGGGTTCGTATGCCACGCCTTTGAGAGGGCAAGAGCATGGCGCCCGGCGCGATTTTCAGCCCCTGGCTCCGCCAGGGGGTCGGTTGCCATACCGGGTGGCGTTGTCCAGCGTGATGCTACCCCCCGGCGGAGCCGGGGGCTGCATTAGGGAAGTCGCCGAGTGCCACTGGCGCGTCGCCAGTGAGAAGCACGCCAAGATCTGCCTACCGCTACGTACGCAAGTGGTCTGAAGGACGACGTCTGAAGCAGATTCTGGCCCCGTCCTTCAGGCTGCTTGCAAGCTTTTCGATCGCCGTGCCGTCACGGCACTTCCCACTGGCGGCACGCCAGTGGCACCCGGCGGCGAGGCGTCTCACCGCTTGTTGCGGGGGGGCGCGAATCGCTCGATTGCAACGAATATCGGGCTGGCGTTGACTCGCTCCCCGCGAATCCGCGGCTTGCCGTCGTTGTTCGCCCAACGCCGCCAATCATGCTGGAAATAAGCGCCCACGACGCCTTTCGCGGGCGAGCGCTAAGATTCATCGAGGCCAGCACGCATTTGCGTTTTTCTTCCGCTAAGTCGCGCATATGCGCACGGCGGGGTTGGACCGGCGAGCCCCGTTGGATACTGTTCAATAGAGGTCGTCGTTTTGAGGCAGCAGTCGCTCGTTCCCACGCTCCGCGTGGGAACGACGCCCGTGACGCTCCGCGTTAATTCGCTGGACGAGCAAAACTCAGGCGAAACGCGTAATAAAAAAATGCCGCGGAGCGGCGACGGCGGCGTTCCCACGCGGAGCGTGGGAACGAGGGAAGTTACATTTCAATTGAGGCGGCGGAAGTTCTTCGCACTTAGAGGTTTGTATGCATCGCGTCTTGTTACTTGGCGCCGGCAAAATTGGCCGGATGATTGCTCGGTTGCTCGTCGACACCGGCGACTACGACGTTCTCGTCGGCGACTCGAACCCTGAAGCCCTGAAGCTGATCTCCAGCCGCATCGGCGTGACGACCGTTAAGCTCGACGTTGAGTCGAACGAAGATCTGGCGAAGGCCCTCGCCGGTCGCGATACGGTCATTTCCGCGCTCAGCTACTACCACAATCCGCGCGTGGCTGAGGCCGCCCTCGCCGCCGGGGCCAGCTACTTCGATCTTACCGAAGACGTCGAAACGACACGCCGCGTCCGCGCCGTCGCCGCGAAGGCGCAGCCGGGCCAGGTCTTCATGCCGCAGTGCGGTTTGGCGCCGGGGTTCATCTCGATCGTCGCCAACAACCTTGCCCAGCAGGTCGAGAAGCTCGACTCGGTCCGGATGCGGGTCGGCGCCTTGCCGCAGTTCCCCACGGGCGCCTTGAAGTACAACCTCACCTGGTCGACCGACGGTCTGATCAACGAATACTGCAACCCGTGCGACGCGATCCACGGCGGTCGCCGCATCGAGGTGTTGCCGCTGGAAGGGTACGAGCAGTTCTCGCTCGACGGCGTCCGCTACGAAGCGTTTAACACGAGCGGCGGCCTCGGCACGCTGTGCGAATCGCTCGACGGTAAGGTCCGCGACCTCAACTACAAGACGGTTCGCTACCTCGGCCACTGCAATCAGGTTTCGCTGCTGGTGAACGAGCTACGCTTGAGCGAACGCCGCGACTTGCTGAAGGACATTCTCGAGAACGCCGTGCCGATCACGTTCCAGGACGTGGTCGTCACCTTCTGCACCGTCACCGGCTACCGCAACGGGCAGTTGGTGCAGATCACCGACGCGCGGAAGATTTATCATCAGGAAATTGGCGGCGAGAACTGGTCGGCGATCCAGGTCACCACCGCTGCCGGCATCTGTGCGGTCATCGACATGCACGTCGCCGGGCAACTCAACAGCAGCGGGTTCCTGCGGCAGGAAGACGTCGACTTCGAAAACTTCCTCGGCAACCGTTTTGGTCGCCACTACGACACGCGCATCGCCACGCGGTTCAGCAATGCCTCGTCGCATGGCGGCGCCACGACTCGCGAAACGGCTGATAACGAAGTTGTGCGGGAACCGTCGATCTAGCCAAGACGGCTTCGCGTTTGTGTAATGCCGAAGAATAGGACGCGGATACACACGGATTTAACGGATTCACGCGGATAAAGAATTGAATGGGTGAGGCGCGGCAGGTTCAACCACCTTGAATTGATCCGCGAATATCCGCCTAATCCGCGAAAATCCGCGTTCTATTCGTCGATCCCGAACTACGCCCCGCCAACTGTAAGGGTGCCACAGCCGTCTGTTAGATGGAAGTCTTTCGTATGAACGCAACCGTAGTGAAAGCACTCGAAACCCTCGGCGTCGATTGCGCCGTCCGAGCCGTCAGCAACGGCGCCGATTGGCAAGTCGGCCGCGGCGCGCCCGTCGTCAAGCACTCCCCCATCGACGGCAGCGCGCTCGCTGAATTCGCTGGCGCCGACGTTGCGCAGGTTGACGCCGCGATCGATGCCGCTGCTGAAGCCTTCCTGAAGTGGCGCGTCGTTCCCGCTCCCGTGCGCGGCAACTTCGTTCGGCTCTACGGCGAACAACTCCGCAAGTACAAGGCGGAACTGGCCACGATCGTTAGCTGGGAAGCGGGCAAGATCACGCAAGAAGCTCTGGGCGAAGTCCAGGAAATGATCGACATCTGCGAATTCGCCGTCGGCCTCAGCCGGCAACTCTACGGCAAGACGATCGCCAGCGAACGCCCCGGCCACCGCCTGATGGAGCAGTGGCACCCGCTCGGCCCCGTCGGCGTCATCTCGGCGTTCAATTTTCCTGTTGCCGTCTGGGCGTGGAACGCAGCGCTCGCTTGGGTTTGCGGTGATCCCATCGTTTGGAAGCCGTCCGAAAAGACGCCCCTCTGTGCGATCGCTTGCCAGGCGCTGTTCCAAAAGACGCTTGCCGAAGCCCCCGACCTGCCGGCCGGCATCTCGACCCTGGTGATCGGCGGCGCCGACGTGGGTAAGCAACTCTCCGCCTCGGCCAAGGTGCCGCTCGTCTCGGCCACCGGTTCGGTGCCGATGGGGCGCGCCGTCGCCGAAGTCGTCGCAAAGCGTCTCGGCCGCTCGTTGCTCGAGCTCGGCGGCAACAACGGCATGATCGTTACGCCGTCGGCCGATCTCGATCTTGCCGTCCGTTCGATCGTCTTCGCCGCCGTCGGCACCTGCGGTCAACGCTGCACGACGCTCCGCCGCCTTATTGTTCACGAATCGATCGCTGACGAACTCCGCGACCGCCTGCTGAAGGTCTACGCGAAGCTGCCGATCGGCGATCCGACTGCCGCAGGCACCCTCATCGGCCCGCTCGTCGACGAAGGCGCCGCGAAGCAATTCGATGCAGCCCTCGCAGCGGCGAAAGAGCAGGGGGGCGTCATCCACGGCGGCGGCCGCGTCACCGACAACGTTCCCGGCGGCGGCGCTTACGTGCGTCCGGCGCTCGTGGAGATCGACGCCAGTGCGAAGATCGTCCAGCACGAAACGTTCGCCCCGATCCTCTACGTGATGCGTTACAAGAATCTCGACGAAGCGATCGCGACGCACAACAACGTGCCGCAAGGCCTGTCGTCGGCGATTCTCACCAGCGACGTCCGCGAGGCCGAGCTCTTCTGCTCGCCCGCCGGCAGCGACTGCGGCATCGTCAACGTGAACATCGGCACGAGCGGCGCCGAAATCGGCGGCGCCTTCGGCGGCGAAAAAGAAACCGGCGGCGGCCGCGAGTCGGGGAGCGACTCCTGGAAGCAGTACATGCGCCGCGTCACGAACACGGTGAACTACTCGCGTGATCTGCCCCTGGCGCAAGGCATCAAGTTCGACGTGTAGTCGAGCTGGTCATCCTGAGCGGAGCGAAGGATCTAGAGGCTAGTTGGAATGGAAGAAAAGAATAGGACGCGGATGATCGCGGATTTAGCGGATTAGCGCGGATGAAGAATTCAATGCGTGGAGGGAACAACAAGTTCCAACCACTAACGAATTCATCCGCGAACATCCGCCCAATCCGCGAAAATCCGCGTTCTATTCCTAGAACCTAACTACAGCCCAGCCAACTTCGCCGTTTCGTCAAACCCAAGAATCCCCGCCGTCGCGCCGAGCCGTGTGACGCAGCACGCCCCGGTAGCGGATCCAAGTTTTCCCGCGTCCGCTGGCGACATCCCGCGCAACAGCCCCGCGAGCAGCCCGCCGAGAAAGCAATCGCCGGCGCCAGTCGTATCGACCACGTCGCCAGGCGGCTTCGTAATCGCCACGTCGACGAACTCACCTGGCTTCGGACTGAGAATCGCCCCGCGGCTGCCGAGCTTAACGCCGAGCATCCCCGCGGCTCCGGCGCTGCGATAGGCCGCAATAATCTTCTGCGGATCTTCCTCGCCCGTCTGATGATGGGCCTCGGCTAAGCTCGGCACATAGAGATCAAGATGCGGCAGCGCCGGCGCCAGCGGCCCCATCTCGCCGCCGTCGCCCGCCGCGTCGAGCGCCGTCATGCAGCCGGTCTTCCGAATCGCTGCGAGCACCTCCGGCAAATCATCGATGAGGTTCGGCAGCAGTGGGTAGTAACCGAGCAGCATCGAGCGGCTCCGCGCGAACAGATCAAGATGATCCAGGAACGCCGCCCGATTGAGCAACTTCGGCGCTCCGACGCAATGTAGGAACGATCGCTCGCCGCTGGGATCGATCAGCACGGCTGTCGTGCTCGTTGCGCCGGTGGGGTGCGTCAGCAATCCCGCGTCGTCGAGGCCCTCGGCCGCATACCGCTGCCGAATCACCTCGGCCCACGCATCGTTGCCCACATAACTAAACGCCGCCGCCCGCATTCCGAGCCGCGTGAGCGTGATTCCCGAGTTAGCGACAATCCCGCCGGTAGTTAGTTCAAGCGGCTCCGCTTGAATCAGCTTCCCGCCCCCAATCGGCCGTTCCAAATCGACCGGCCGCACGAGCACGTCGACGACGCACGACCCGCAAACAATCGCATCAAAATCTTTAGTCATAGAAATCTAACTTCGTTGCGCAGTCACGAACTCAATGGCTCTGTATTTCCTTTGCGCCTTCGCGCCTTGGCGTGAGATCTAAATCAAGATCGTCTCACGCCAAGGCGCGAAGCCGCAAAGAAGAGATTAGTCCAAACCGTGGATCTAGGGAGCAATCGAATAAGCCTCGCGCTCGAACGGATTATCCCGATAAGCATCCCCGCCGCGGGCCCAAATCAGCGCCGAGCATAACAGATAGGCAGGCACGAACAACGGCCCCCACCGCTCATACTGACGAATGTGAACCAATTCGTGAGCGCGCGTAACGTCGAGGCAGACCGCGTCTCGCCCGAGCACCACATGCCCCAGCGTCATCGCCATCGTGTAGTCGTTGCCGGGCCACTGCGAAATAATCCACGGCACGGCGCCGCCATAAAACTCAATCGCCACCCCCGGCCGCTGCACCCGCCCGCCGGTCGCCAGCCCAATGGTTCCCGCCGCGAGCCCCACCGCCGTCCACGGCGACGCCCAGACCCAACCGAGCAGACTGATCGGTTTAATTGGCATGCGTTTAAGTCTCTCGCAGAGGCGCAAAGGCGCAGAGGAACGCAAAGAAAACAAGAGGATCGGCGAAAGCCCTCGTCTATTTTCTTAGCCTACTTACCCCGCAACTCTTCCTTGTCTTCTTTGCGTATTTCTTTGCGCCTCTGCGCCTTTGCGAGAGACCTTCGTATTTCAAATCTCACGCAAAGACGCGAAGGCGCAAATAAATGAAGAAGAAAAAGCGTAAGAGAGGACCTATAAGCCGGGTTTTGTACGCGGCTTGCGCCGCGCGACGATCATTCCTCTACGACGACGATTGCTCGCCGCCTCTAGCAGCCTACCCGGAAGTCGTCACGAATCGGACCGATTCTGCTCCCTGTTTGGCCTTGCGTCGGGTGGGGTTTACCAAGCCAGACGAGTCGCCCCGCCTGCTGGTGCGCTCTTACCGCACCGTTTCACCCTTACCGCTTGCGCGGCGGTTTACTTTCTGTTGCACTTTCCCTGATCTCACGACCGGTGGGCGTTACCCACCACCCTGTCCTACGACGCCCGGACTTTCCTCCCGTTCGACCCTTGCGAGCCAAACCGGCGATCGCCCAGTCCTCTCTTACGCAGACTCTATCCTACGCTCTGAGACGCATACGAACTAGCAGGCGAGCTGAGCTGCTCCCGTCGATGTAAGCTATCCCCACGTCGAGCGATAAAGAGACGAGACGCGCTAGCCGCGAGCGAAGCTCCGTAGGAGCGAAATTCAATAGCCAGGGGCGCAAGCCCCTGGAGCCATTCGCATCGAAGAGCGCGAGCCCCAGAGGGGCGACGGAGTATTGGCGTCCGCTCGCTAACCCGCAGTCACCACTCAATCCGCTCGAACAGTCTCCGCAGCTTCGCCCCGCGTTCGGGATTGATAAACTCGACGAACGACACGCGTCCCTCCAAGTGGCTCCGAAAGTCCGCGTGATCGGCGTGGTTTTGGCTCGTCGCCCCCATGCGCACGCAATTCGTCAGCGTGGCTTTCAATTGGTCGACGTCACGGCGGCAGAGATTCAGCCGCTTGTTCACGTTGATCCCGGCCAGGCTCTGGCGAACTCCTTGTCGCATCAGCCGCGTCTTGCGGTGGCGGACCGCCCACCCCTCTTCCATGACCGTGGCGCAGACTTGAGTTTCAAAGCGACCTGCGCTTCGCGCGAAGTCGGCCCCGCCCGAAAACGCCAGATCGTCGGCATACCGCGTATACGCCGCTCTCGCCGAGGCGGCCAACGCGGAGAGTCGGCAGTCGAGCCGATAGGCGCACAAGTTGGCGATCGCGGGTGAGGTCGGCGCTCCCTGCGGCAAGTGCGGCTTTTCATACAGCCAGCGCGTCTGTCGACGCTGTGCGGCATCGCCGTCAGCTTCGCTGCGGTTCCACACATCCGCGGGAGTCGCGTTGCAGCAAAGGCCTGCCAGCGCGTCCGCCACCGGTTCAGGATAGCCGACGGTTCGAAACAACGCCTGCACTCGCGCTGCCGCGATCGACGGAAAGAAGTCTTGCAAATCGATTTTCAGCACCGCCGCTTGCCCGACGTGAGGGACGGCAAACGACTTGATCGATCGACCGCGCCGGAATCCGTGCGTCGCCTCGTGGAGCGGAATTGGCTCCAGTAGTTCAGCCAGAATTCTGCGTTGAATTGTTTTGAGTCGTGACTTCGGCGCCTCAATCAATCGGACCTGTCCAAACCGCTTCGACTCGATCCGGTAGTGATAGTGCCGCAGCGCTCCCGAGCTTCGTTTTGCCTCCCATGATCGCATGTCAGCGAACCAAGCCAGCTCGTGCAGGCTCACGCCGAGCCATGCCGCCAGCTCGCTGATGTTGCCTATTAACGGCAAGACCCAAGCGGCTGCCGGCGTCGTCGGTCGCATTGCTGGTTCGTCGGTCGTCCAATCGACGATGCGGAGCGGTCCTTTCGCCAGGGCCGCTCTGAATCCAGGGTCGCCGAGCAAGAACGTCGCCAGCGCCGCCCGCCGCGGCTTAGTCCGCGTCCCATAAGCAGTTGCAACTCGCTTCGCCAAAGGCGCCAGCCAGCGCGGCCGTCGCCCAAGCATTCGACTGGCTCGCGCGATTAACTGATCCTTCTCGATCTCGCCTGCGAGAAAGGCGGCGGCCAGCGCATCAGCCGTAATTCGAGGCGTCGGCATGGCGAAGGCGATCGGCAGAGCATCTCAACGAGACTGGTCTAGCGTGAGCATTCATGCGCACCGCGCATCTTCGCTCACGCGGCGAAATCCAACCCTTTCACGATCCCCTGGGGTATCCCCAGAGAGGTTAGTCGACCTTAACGGCCCAAGCTAACCGGCTTGAAATGCTCTGCCGTCGCTCATCGACTTGGAGGAAGGCGGCATTTCCAACTCGCCCCCTCTTTTTTGCCCGTTCTCCACCCAATTTATCCCGGCGAGCGTCTGACGCAAGTTCTTGGACTAACGGCAAACGGAAGTTGCAACGCGGTGCTGTTGGAACGAAATGTCGTGCAGAGCGGCTGGCATCTCAAAGGCAAGAATTCAATCCGCGTAAATCCGCCGAATCCGCGAAAATCCGCGTCCCATTCTTCGCCCCTTGAAATTGGCCACCCATTGTTGTAGTGTACAAATGAATATTTCTCCATTGTGGGGGCGATCCCGCCCGCAACGAAGACCAATCGCTCTTTGAAAACTTACTTGAAAGAAGCACGTTGGCCGTCGGCAATGTAGCTGCGCGGGAGCGGGGGCGATATGCGCCGCGTCGATCAAGCCGACTCAAAAAACGCCCATGTCCGCCAACAACGCTTGGCAGACATGGCAGAGTTGGCACACATGACAGACATTTGTCGCCCGATTTGTCGCGACAAAAGCGACACGACTCGCGACGAGTTTCGCCTGAAACTCAAGTCTCGCCACGACTTAACGACGGCAGAATTGTGTCGCCAAAAATCTAATTGCGACAATTTTCAGCAAGCAACATCCATTGAAAAGACTGGACAGGATCACAGGATTTCGCGGATCGACAGGATTAAATACAGATGAAACGAATGCGAATTGGCTGCCGAGATCAAGCCGGCAGTTCCCCATCCAGTCAATCCGCGCAATCCTGTGATCCTGTCAAAAAAACAATCGACTCCGCCTAAGCGTACAGCCGCCCCTGATAAGACCCGCGTCGCGAAAACTCCGCCTCAATCGCCCGCTTCACCGCCGGCTTGTCGAGGCACCAGTCGGGGCCGATGAAAAAGTCGGGCGGCGCGTCGCCGCTGATTCGCTCGATGACCATCGTCGGGGGCAGCAGTTCCAGGAAGTCGACCACCGTTTGCACGTAGTCATCCTGACCCATCAGGGTTACTTCGCCGGCGGCCACTTGGTCGGCCAGTCGCGTGTTCTTCACGCAGTAGAGATTGTGGATCTTCACCGCGTCGATGTTGACGCGAGCCAGTTCGCGGGCCGTCGCCAGCATGTCGTCGTGCGACTCGCCCGGCAGGCCGAGCATCACGTGGGCGCAGATTTCGAACCCACGGCCGCGACTCCGCTCGACCGCGTCGAGGAACGACTGGTGATCGTGTCCGCGGTTCATCCACTCCAGCGACCGGTCATGCATCGTCTGCATCCCGTACTCGACCGCTAGGTACGCTCGGCCGGCGATCTCCTGCAGCAGATCAAGGACGTCCTCCGGCACGCAGTCGCTGCGGGTGCCGATCGCCATGCCGACGACTTGCGGGTGGGTGAGGGCTTCCTCGTACAGCGGGCGGAGTCGCTCGACGGGGGCGTAGGTGTTCGTCGCCGGTTGGAAATAGGCGAGAAATTTGTCGCACCCGGCGTAGCGGTTCCGCATCCTGACGATACTTTGGTCGATTTGCCCCCACACCCCCGCCCGAGGCAGCCGCCGGCTGGGGCTGAAGCTCCGGTTGTCGCAGAAGGTGCAGCCCCCTTTGGCGACCGTTCCATCGACATTCGGGCAGGTGAACCCGGCGTCGAGGCTCACTTTTTGGACCCGTCCCCCAAACCTCTGCCGCAGGAAGTGGTTGTACGAATAGAACGGCAGCCCCGCCTCCCGCCAGGAAGGGACGATCGGCGTCGACGTAAGGGGTTTTGTTGACGGCACTTGGGTAGTTAGTTTACATTAAACAGAGGCCAGGAAGGGCGCACCGGCAATGTCGAGCGTGGGGGTTCGGCGGGTCGAGCAGGGCGTCCCAAACTTTGAGGCGTGGGGTTACATCCTAACTCAATCATCGTTGGGGCTAAACAGGCTTACCGCGAGACATCAACCACTATGTACGGCGAACTAATCCCCCAAGGGGGCGGTGATCCCATTCCGCTCCTGAAGAAACAACTACTCATTGGCCGTCGCGAGAGCTGCGATATCGTGCTCCGCTTCGCCAATGTTTCCGCCCACCACTGCCAGCTGTTTATCAACGGCGGCTACTGGTTCATCCGCGACATGAAGAGTCGCAACGGGGTGAAGATCAACGGGATCAAGGTCCAAGAGAAGCGGATCGATCCGGGCGACGAGGTTTGCGTCGCCAAGCATAAGTACGAGCTGATGTATTCGCCCTCCGATCTCGGCGCCGTGGGGCCGCCGCCGGCCGACGATCTGCCGAACGAGATCATGCGTGAATCGCTGCTCTCTCGCGCCGGATTGCAATCCGTGCCGAAGAACATGCCCGCGCCGCGCGACAAGCGGAACGATCATGGCGCCAAACGCTACGACGTCCTCGACGACGGAGCCGGGCAGATCGAACTGCCCGATCGGCCCGTTTAAGCGGCCCGACGGCTCCCCATGGCCAAAAAAAAACGCCAAGTTCGCGCTGACTTCCGCAAGAACCGGAACGTTCGCGCTCGTGACAAGAACTGGTCGCGCGGCGTCGACCCGAGCGGGGACGATCTGGCCGACGTCCATCAGCACGAGAGCGTCAGCGGCAAGGGAGCGCTCACGCGTAAGCGGGTGATCGCCGGCGCGGAAATGGTCGAGGACGATTCCGGCACGAGCATCCAGCTTTCGATCGATCCCGAAATCTGCCGCATCGGCCGCGTGCTGCGCGTGCAAGGCTTGCATAGCATGGTGCAGCTCGACGACGGCGTCCTGCGCCGCTGTGCGACGCGGCGCATTTTGAAGACGCTCGCGACCGATCAGCGCCACGTCGTCGCCGCCGGCGACCGCGTCTGGGTGCGCCCCGAGCGCGCCGACGAGGGGATCATCGAGCGCGTCGAACCCCGCCACGGCATCCTCAGCCGCGCCAGCCGCGGCCGGCAGCATGTGCTCGTGACGAACGTCGACCAAGTGATTGTCGTCGTCAGCGCCGCCGAGCCGAAGCTCAAGCCCCACCTGGTCGATCGCTACCTCGTGATGGCCGACAAGAACGGGATCGAGCCGATCATCTGCATCAACAAGGCCGACCTCGTCGACGCTGCTGACCTGCAGCCATTGATCGGCGTCTACAGCCAACTCGGCTACCGCGTGCTGCTCGTCTCCGCCGAGCGCGGCTGGAACATCGACTACTTGCGCCGACTGCTAAAAGACCGCCAGTCGGCCTTCGCGGGGCAGAGCGGCGTCGGCAAGTCGAGCCTCCTCAACGCCGTCGAGCCGGGCCTACAGCTGCGCGTCCGCACCGTTAGCACCGAGAACGAGAAGGGGCGCCACACGACGACCACCGCGGAACTGATTCCGCTGGCAGCCGGCGGGTTCGTCTTTGACACTCCCGGCATCCGGCAGTTCCAACTCTGGGACGTCATCCCGCAAGAAGTCGCCGGCTTCTTCCGTGATCTCCGCCCCTACGTCAGCCGCTGCCGCTACCCCAATTGCTCGCACAATCACGAAGAGCCCTGCGCCGTGAAGGACGCCGTGGCCGACGGCTTCATCGACGCCCGCCGTTACGAGAGCTATCTGGCAATGCTCGACGACGAGTAATAATTAGCCCCCGGTCACTGACCGGGGGCCAATCCTGCCACCGCCTCTCCACCAACTTACATCGGCGTGAAATTGGCGTCCTTCTCCAGGCTGCAGGCGAACTCGGCCAGCAGATCGGCTGCACGATCGAGGTCGTGCAGCGAGACCATCTCCACTGCACTGTGCATGTAGCGATTTGGGATGCTCACTAAACCCGCGGCGACGCCGGCGCGGGCGAGCTGAATCGCGTTCGCGTCGGTGCCAGTCGCGCGACCCTGGGCGTTCCATTGGCAGGGGATGTCGGCCTTCTCGGCGGTCTTTCGTAGTCGTTCGAAGACGACCGGGTTCATGTTCGGCCCGCGATGGAGGACCGGGCCGCCGCCGAGTTTGATGTCCCCTTCTTGATTCTTGTCGATCGTCGGGCAGTCGGTCGAGAACGTGACATCGACCGCGATGCCGACCTGCGGGTCGACGCCGAAGGCGCTCGTGTGAGCGCCGCGAAGGCCGATCTCCTCCTGCACCGTCGCCACGGCGTAGACCGAGACGTTGAGCTTCTTCTTAGCCTTCGCGCGGCGGGCCGCTTCGATGCAAACCCACATGCCGGTCTTGTCATCCATGCCGGGCGAGTTGCAGAGACCGTTGCGCATCTCCTGGTAGCCGAGCTCGAGCGTCACGGGGTCGCCGATTCGCACGATCGACGCCGCTTCTTCGCGCGACTTGGCGCCGATGTCGAGCCACATATCCTTCAGCTTCACCACCTGCTTCCGCTCTTCTTCGTCGAGCAAGTGAATCGGCTTCCTGGAAATCACGGCGGGGACCGGCCCGTCGGCGGTGTAGATCGTCATCCGCTGGCCGATCAGCTGCTGCGGATCCCAGCCGCCGATCGTGCCGGTGTAGATAAACCCGTTGTCGTTGATGTAGGTGACTAAGAGGCCGATCTGATCGGAGTGCCCGGCGAACATCAGTCGGATCGGCGCGCCGGGATTCACGGCGACGATGACGTTGCCGTGGAGATCGGTCTTCACCTCGTCAGCGAACTTGCCGGCGTACTCGCGGACGATCCGCTGCACCGGTTCCTCGTAGCCGGAGGGGCTCGGGGTTTCGAGGACTTGCTGAAAGAACTTCTTGGCCGAGGCTTCCATGATGGCGGTCATCCTTGAGCTATGAGGTTTGATTTTGGATTTGGAATACAGGGAGATTAACCACGAAACAGACGAAAAGTACGAAAAACGAATACAAGGAGATGAACCCGCGAATCACGCGGATAAACGCGAATAAAATACGATGAATTTATGTCCTTCATTCGCGCCCATTCGCGTCATTCGTGGGCTGTCTTCGATTTCCTTTCGTCTGTTTCGTGGTTAAAACGCATTTACTCTTGATTCGGAAACATCTCCGCCGGCGCGGGCCACTCGCCGAGCTCGATCACGTTGCCGTCGGGATCGCGGAAGAAGACCTGCCGATAGCCGTAAGTGGGAAGCACATGCTCGACGAACTCCACACCATGCGTCGCCAGCTGGGCGACGGCAGCGTCGTAGTCGTCGACGTGGATCGCCAAGTGGTTCGTGCGCGAGTTGATCGGCGCCGTCAGATTCGGTTGGAAGTTCGCGTCGTGGATCAGATGGATCATCACGCCGACCGCGCGATGGAGCAGCCATGCGCCGCGGAACGAGAACGCGGGACGCGGCGTGCTGACGAACCCCAACACGTCGCAATAGAACTTCGCGCCGCGCTCCGGATCGGCGGTCGGCAAGGCGATGTGGTTCATCGCGCCAAGGAATGCTGGAGGGTGCGTCACGGAATGAGGTGGTTGCTTTGTTGAAGGACTGGACAGGATCACAGGATCTCACGGATCGACAGGATTGATTGCAGAGGATGCTTGCTGTACTACCCGTCTCAACTCGATAGGCATTCCTCTTATCCAGTCAATCCGCGCAAGCCTGTGATCCTGTCAAAAAACAATCGGGCGACCAAACTGCTTGGCGCCAGCTCTCCCGCGGTAAGCAGTAGCGATTCTAACGATTTTCTGGACTTTCGCTAACCGCCCCGTCGATACCCCACGAGGAGCCTGCGGTCCATTCGCAGGGCCATGAAGGGGGAATCTGAGGATGTCGATTCAAACTCGCGTCGCCGCGGGGCTGGCCATGCTGTGTCTGGCGGTCAGCGGCTGCCGGACGGCCATGAACTGCGCGGACGATTGCGCTCGGCCGCAGGGCTCGCCGCTGGCCGGTATGCGGTACGACTGCTCTTGCGAGCAGGGTTGCACGCACTGCACGGACGACTCCGCCGCGTGCGGATCGCCGTGCGAGACGACTGGCTGCGCCGACGCTTGCGGCAGCGGCAAGAGCGGTTGCCGACCGGGCCTCGTCGATCGTCTCTGCGGTTGCAGCGGCTGCGGCGAGCTCTACTGGTGCGAGTGGTACAACAGCCCGCCGCAGCTTTGCCAGCCGTGCGATTGCCATGGCAACAACATCGGCCCGGGCGTCGATCGGTATATCTTGCCGAATGCGAGTGGGCGATCGGGGACGCCGGTGGGGACAGACGCGCCTTGGTTGGAGCCGCGTTGAGGCGCTGTGCGCCCCCGGTTTGAAGAACCGGGGGTTAAGGGGTGATGCGGAAGAGGGCGCGGGCGTTGGCCGCCGTTTGGCGGGCGAGTTCTTGCGGCGAGACGCGGCGCGTGATCGCCAGGCACGTCGCCGTATGGGCGACGTAAGCTGGTTCGTTCGGACGCTTGCCGCGGACTGGTTCGGGCGAGAGATAGGGGCAGTCGGTCTCAATCAGCAGGCGGTCGGCGGGGATCGTCGCGGCGCAGTCGCGCAGCGGCTGCGATTTCTTGTACGTGACCATCCCGGCGAAGCTGATGTGCAGTCCCAACGCCATGCACTCCGCTGCCATCGCGGCGTCGCCGGTGAAGGAGTGCATGATCCCCCGCAGCGGGCCGCGGCGGCGATGCTCGGCGCGAAGCGCCTCCATAATGTCGGCGTCGCAGTCGCGCATGTGGACGATGAACGGCAGGTCGAGTCGGCCGGCGAGCGCCATCTGGCGATCGAAGTAGTCCTGCTGCAGCTCGAACGGCGTGAAATCCCAGTGGCGGTCGAGGCCCGTTTCGCCGATAGCGACGACGCCGGGAGACTTGGCCAAGCGTTCGATCTCGCTCCAATCGTCGGGGCCGCACTCGACGACGTAGTTTGGCTGGAGGCCGACGGCGGCGTAGACGTGACCTGGATATTGGGCGGCGAGGTCCACGCACTTGCGACTGGCGGCAAGCGTCGTGCCGACGGCGATGATCGTCTCAACGCCGGCAGCGCGGGCCCGCTCGACGACGGCGTCGCGCGTGGCGTCGAAGTCCTCTTGGTCGAGGTGGGCGTGGGTATCGAAGAGTTGCATGGGGCGGGAGAATGGGGAAGGCGAATGCGAAGAATGGGACGCGGATGAACGCGGATTTGGCGGACGGTCGCGGATGAAGAAGGTGGTAACAGCGAGGATGCGACGTTACGGATTCATTTGAATGATCCGCGTCAATCCGCTCAATCCGTGTAAATCCGCGTGCTATTCGTCGCACACCCCCCGGTTTAAAGAACCGGGGGCTAAGGGAAGGCGGGGCGACTACGCTTTGAGGGCGGCGATCGACTGGGCCTGTTCGCGCAGGGTATCGAGATGGCCCTTGGCCATGCCGAGCGATTCTTCGGCGAGGGCGCGAGCGGCGGGGGCGGTTTGGAGGCGTTCGACCAGCGTTTCGATCGCCGCGACGTCTTGTTCCTGGTAGCGCACGGCCGTCAGGATCACATAGTCGATGTCGAGATCATGGAGGTCGGTGAACTCCATCGGGAATTCGCCAGTGCGGGGCAGGGCGTCGGCGTCGACGACCATGCGGCTGATCCGTTCCGACATGATATCCTGGTCGAGCGAGATCGCCTCCAGCGCTTCGATCTCCTGCCCGCGGACAGCGGGGACATGCGGCCGTGCCCAGCGCATGTACTGCGGAAACGATCGGCAATGGATCGCGAGGAGGCGGTTCAGCCAGTGGATGACGTCGGCTTTCATGCGTCGCGCGGGCTCACGGATTATTGGAACAGGCCGGAGGCCGCTTGCTGAGTCCAGCGGGCGATCCGCTCAGGATCGAGACCGTACAACACCACCGGCAACGCCATCGCCAGCACGAACGCCGTCTGGAAGAAGCCGAGCGTGACGGGCCGCGTGCCGTCGGCCTCGCGGTCGATGCACATCGTCTTGGCGACGCGAAGATAGTAAACGAGCGACAGGGCCGTATTGGCGGCGGCGACGACCATGACGAACATCAGCAGCGGGCTGTTCGCTTCGAAGAGCGACTGCAGCACCCGCAGCTTCGGCCAGAACCCGGCGAGCGGCGGCAGGCCGACGAGGCTGAACAGGATCGTCGTGAAGGCGACGGCGATCAGCGGGCTGCGGCCGATGAGGCCGGAGTAGTCCTTGATCTCCTCACTCTGCATCGAGTTCCGCATGAACGCGATGATGGCGAAGGCGCCGAGGTTCATGAAGAGGTAGATCGTGGCGTAAAGCATGAGCGCGGCGATCGCTTCGGAGGCGGCGGCGGTCTTGCCCATGCCGACGAGCGCCACCGCGGCGGCGACCGGCATCATCATGAACCCGGCGTGGGCGATCGTCGAGTAGGCGAGCATCCGCTTGATGTTGCGCTGCCCATAAGCGGCCAAGTTACCGAAGGTGCAGGTGACGATCGACACGACGCCGATCAGCGTGACGACGAAGCTGCGAACCGGATCGAGCGGGCCCTCTTTCGTCGTGGCGACGGCAGCCGAATCGTCGCCTGCTGCTTGCTGTTGAGCGACGAGCAAGATCGGCGCGTGAACGTCCGCGGGTTGGATCACAGCCACGTCGGGCGGCGGCGAGCCAAGCTTGTCGCTCGTCGGCGGCTCGTAGGTCATGCCGATGGCGACCCGCACGAGCAAGGCGAGGGCGGCGGCCTTGGAGGCGACCGAGAGGAACCCGGCGACTTCAGCCGAGGCGCCTTCGAAGACGTCGGGACACCAGAAGTGAAACGGTACGGCAGAGAGCTTGAACGCCAGGCCGACGCCGACCATCAACCCGGCGAGGGCGAGGACCATCACCGTGAGTTCGCGATCAGCGATCCGCGTCGGCAGGTCGAATTCGACCAGCCGTTGGGCCATCGTCGGGAAGTGGGCCGAGCCGAGCAGGCCCGCCAACAGGCTCGTGCCGTAGAGCATTACCCCCGCGGCGCCGGCGCCGTAGACGGCGTACTTAAGAGCCGCTTCGCTGCTGCGGCGACGGCCTTTGACGATGCCGGCGAGGACGTACGACGGCACGCTCGCCATTTCGACGCCGAGGAACATCGTGAGCAAATGGTTCGACGAAACCATAATGCACATGCCGATCGTGGCGCCGAAAACGAGCGAAAAATAGTCCTGGCCGTCGTCGCGGTCGGCGATCCCTGTCAGCTGCGAGAGGATGACGAACAGCACGGCGAACGCCATCAAGAAGAGTTTGAAATAGGCGGTCATGCCGTCGTAGACAAGCATACCGGTGAAGAGTTCCTGCGATTCAATTTCGGCAAAGGAGGCCAACCCTTGTTGCGGCACGGCGGCGATCAACGCCGTGACGGCGCCGATGAACGCGATCACGACCGGCGGGATCCGGTCGAACAGCGGCAGCACCCGCGCGAGTAGCAGCACGACGATCGTCGCGCAAAGCACCAACTCCGGGCCGAAGAGGGGAAGGCTCTTCTGGAGCGTGTCGCTGATCAGGGAATCAATGAGCGTATGCAAATTCACTGCGCGGGTCTCGCAGACGACTCAATGGATGTCTTCAGGGCAGCCGGCGTCGCCGGCAAGCTCGCAGGAACGGCCAGCGCCACTTGCTCTTCTTCTTCGCCGAGCGATTTCTTTAGCGCTTCGCGCGAGGCGTCGAACCGTTCCGTCCAGTCCGCGAGTTGCTGCACTTGCTGATCGACCGACGGTTGCATGTAGTTGAGGAGCGCCTGCGGGTAGACGCCCAGGACGATCGCCATCACCGTCAGCGGGACGGCGATCACGAACTCTCGCGGCAACATCGGCGTGAGCGCCTCGCCATGGGGGCCTTTGTATTCGGCGCCGAGGTAGACCCGCTGAATCGCCCATAAAATGTAGGCGGCTGTGAGGATCACCACCGCGGCGGAGATGATCGCGAGCAGTTGGCTGTACTTCCAAACCGAGAGGACGACGAAGACTTCGCCGATGAATCCGCACAAACCTGGCAGGCCGAGGCCGGCGAAGAAGATGACGATCGCAAAGCCGCTGTAGACCGGCATCCGCGCCATGATGCCGCCGAACTCGTTCAGGTTGCGGTGATGGACGCGATCGTAGAGGACGCCGACGCAGAAGAACATGCCGGCCGAACTGATGCCGTGGGCGATCATTTGGAACATCGCGCCATTGACGCCCATCTTCCAATAGTCGGCGTTGTAGGTGAACGAACCGGGCGTCGTCGCGCTCCACATGCCAAGGCTCCAGACGCCGAGGCCGAGCACCACATAACCCATATGGCTCACCGAACTGTAAGCGACCATTCGCTTGAAGTCGTTCTGGGCGAGGGCCGCGAAGGCGCCCCAGACCATGCTGACGACGCCGACGAGGCAAACGATGTACGCCAAGTCGTAGCCAGCCGCGGGGCAGATGGGGTAGCAGATGCGGAGGATGCCGTAGCCGCCCATCTTCAGCAGGACGCCGGCCAGGATCATGGAGATCGGCGTCGGCGCCTCGACGTGCGCGTCGGGCAGCCACGTGTGGAGCGGCACGCTGGGGACTTTGATCGCGAAGCCGATGAAGAGCAGGATGAACGCCCACCACTGGATGCTCTTGCCGAGCCATGCTTCGCGATTGAAGGGTGAATCTTCGTGTTGGCCGATGTGCTGCAGGGCGAGAATGTTGAACGTGTGTAGCTGCCGCTTCTTGGCGGGATCGGTCTCGGCCTTGATCTCGCGGAAGCGCTTGGCAAGGGCGTCGTCTTCACTCTCGACCCATTCGGCGAAGGCGCTCTCGGGGGTCGAACGGGGCCCGTTGGCCTCGACCTTCACCACGCCAGCATGGACCAGTTGTTGCGGGTTCAGCAGCGTCAGATCGCTGTTGAAGTAGAGCATCAGGATGGCGATCAGCATCAGCACGCTGCCGACCAGCGTGTAGAGGAAGAATTTGATCGCCGCGTATTCCTTCCGCGGGCCGCCCCAGACGCCGATGAGGAAGTACATCGGCAACAGCATCACTTCCCACAGGACGTAGAACAGGAAGAAGTCGAGCGCCATGAAGACGCCGATCATGCCTGTTTCGAGCAGTAGGAACAGAATGCAGAAGGCCTTCACGTGCTTGGTGATCGACCAGCTGGCGATGAACGACAAGATGCTGAGGAAAGTCGTGAGCACGACCAGTGGGAAGCTGATGCCGTCGAGGCCCATCAGGTACTGGATGCCGAATGTCGGGATCCAAGGCGCGGAGAACATGTCCTGCATGTCGGCGACGCCGGTCTTGAACTCAACGCCGCGGGCGTCGAAGAAGAGGCCGAGCGAGAGCATGAACGTGAGGATCGTGATCCCCAGCGTCGTGTAGCGGACCGCCTCTTCCTTGCCGCGCGGGAAAAACGCCAGCGCCAGCGCGCCGAGCGCGGGCAGGAAAACCATGAGGCTCAGGTAAATAATCGGGTCGCTCAGATTCATGATGACGAGACGATCCTTAAGACATCAGAACAAACGCTGCCGCAAAATAAGCGAGGCACATGAACCATGTCCCCATGACGATGAACAGCACATATTGCCGGAGGCTCCCGGTTTGGAACCGGCGAAGCAGGAGGCCGAAATCCCAGGTCCAGTTGGCCGCGGTGTTCACCGTGCCGTCGACCAGCGTGCGGTCGAAGACGACGTCGAACACCATCGAGAAGAGGCGAACCGTCCAGGCGCAGGAGTGGAGGAACCAGTCGATCACGCCCCGATCGAACGCCGCGATCTGTCGGCCGATGAAGAGGGCAGGGCGGATGAACAGCACGTTGTAGAGCTGGTCGAAGTACCACTTGTTCCAGAGGAGCGTGTAGATCGGCTTGAACGTTTGTTTGATTTCCTTGGGGTTCAAATAACCCCATAGGTAGACGACCGCCGCGCCGAAGACGCCGATAAAGGCAGAGCTGAACGCGGCGAGGCCGGCGCGGAGTTTGATGTCGGGGGCGTGGCTGAGGTGCTCGGCGGGGACGACGAGATCTTCGATCAACATGCCCGAGCCGCCGGCGGCGGTGCCGACTGGTTGGGCTTGCTCCAGCAGACCGGTCAGGCGGAAGGCCGGCCACGCGACGGCGATAGCGAAGATGGCCAGCAGCACGAGCGGGCCGGTCATCACGCGCGGCGATTCGTGGGCGTGGTCGTACTTGTGGTGATCGCGCGGGGCGCCGGTGAACGTCATGAACCAGAGGCGGAACATGTAGAACGCCGTCATCGAGGCGCCGATTACCGCCATCGCGAGGAAGACCCAGTAGACGCCGCCGTTCGTCTGGGCGTGGCTCCAGGCTTGCTCGATGATCGAATCTTTCGAGAAGTAACCGCTGAAGCCGATCGGCGTCAGCGGCACGCCGGCGCCGATGATCGCGAGACACCCGATCAGCATCGTGTAGGCGGTGATCGGCATCTTCTTACGCAGGCCGCCCATCTCAGTCATGTCGTTCGTGTGAACGGCGTGAATCACCGAGCCGGAACACATGAAGAGGAGGCTCTTGAAGAAGGCGTGCGTGATCAGGTGGAACAGCCCAGCGATCCAGCCGCCGAGGCCGAGCGCGAGCATCATGTAACCGAGCTGGCTGACGGTCGAATAGGCGAGGACCCGCTTGATGTCGGTCGCGGTGATGGCAATCGTCGCCGCGAGTGAAAGGGTGATGCAGCCGATGATCGCGATCACCAGTAGCGCTTCAGGACAGAAAGCCGGATAAAAGCGGCCGACCAAGTAGACGCCGGCCGCGACCATCGTCGCCGAGTGGACGAGCGCGGAGACAGGCGTGGGGCCTTCCATCGCATCGGGGAGCCAGACGTGGAGCGGGAACTGGGCGCTCTTGCCGACGCAGCCGCAGAAGATGCCGACGCCGGCGACCAGCAGCAGCCAGTGGCCATGCGTATGGGAAAGCGTTTCCTCATTCGCCTCCAGAGCGGGCTGATGTCGCCTCTCTTCAGCGATCATGCTCGCCGGCGGAACGAGGCGGTAGCCGTTCTCCGCAGTACGCAGCTGGCTGAAGATGCCTGGCTCGGCGATGGCGCCTGACTCGGTCAGCACCGTTTGACCCTTGGCGTCTTGCTTGTCGCCGAAGGCGAACGTGCCCAGACTCGCCCACAGGGCCATCATGCCGATCAGCATCCCGAAGTCGCCGACGCGGTTGACGATAAACGCCTTATTCGCGGCGGTGCTGGCGCTGTGACGTTCGAAATAGAAGCCGATCAGGAAGTAGGAGCAGATGCCGACTAGTTCCCAGAAGACGAAGACCATCGCGACGTTGCCGGCGATGACGATCCCCAACATGCTGAAGCAGAAGAGCGACAGATATTGGAAGAATCGATGGAAGCGTCCTGGGCGACTAAGGTGATGGCCGTGGACGATCACTTCGTGGTCATGATAGGGATCGTGCAGCTCGTCGTGCATGTAGCCGAGGGCATAGATGTGCACGCACGAGGCGATCAGCGTCACCATGCAGAACATCGTCACCGTGAGGGCGTCGATGTAGTAGCCGATGGTGAGCTTCAAATTGCCGAACTGGCCGAGCGAGTACCAGTCGCCGAAGTAATAGGTCGGCGGCGGGTTGGCGGCGTGGCCCGCCTCGGCCGCGTGTTCGTCGGCGTGGGCTTCGCCTTCCTGGAACGCGGCGAGTTGGAACGGCGAGTCGTGACCGGCTCGTGCGGTTAGCGGAGAATCTTGCAGGATCGCGGCCGTGCCGTGCTGGTGATCGTCGTCGGCCGGCGCGTCGTCGTGTTCGTCACCCTCTTCGTGATGTTCGCCATGGTGGGTGACCGGCAACTCGTGGTTCGGCAACCAGACTACGAACATCGCGACGCAGCTCAGCAGGAACGCCGAGACAATCGCCCCGACGGCCACGTAGCCAGCCCACTTACCGTGCGGGCCGAGCCGTTTGCCGACGAACAAAATCACGACGAACGACGCCAATGGCAACAGCCAAGCGGCGGCCAGCAGCTTCGGCAACGCGGTAGCGGGCGTCAAATCCATCGCAGTCCGTCGGCGTTAGCCTTGAAGTTGATCGGCGCGGTCGACGTCGATCGAGTCATGGTTGTTGTAAAAGTTCAACGCGATCGCGAGCGCCACGGCCGCCTCGGCCGCGGCGAGGACGATGACAAACAAGGCAATCAGCGAACCGTCGAGCCCCAACTGAGGCCCGCCGTTGTCGAGGTACTTGCTGCCGAACGCGATGAAGTTGAGGTTGGCGCCGTTGAGCACCAGTTCGATCCCCATCAACACGCCCAGCGCGTTCCGCTTCGTCGCCATGCACATGGCGCCGCAGACGAACATCACGGCGCCCACCGTCATGTAGTGGGCGACGCCAGGCGGCTCAGTCAGCAGGTTGGCAAGGAGTGAAGTTGTCATGAGTATCGCAATACGTCAGTCGAATTATCGGCGTTGGTAATTGTCCTCAGCGAGCCGACGGGTTTATCCCGTCGGGAGTGGATTCGAGCGCCGCTTCGCACGGGCCAAGTAAGCCGCCCCAATCAACACCACCAACAAGTGAACCGACACGATTTCAAACGGAAACAGGTAACCCGCCATCCCCGCACGCTCATCGGCAGGAGCCCCAATCTGATCGACCCGGGCGCCGAGCAGGCCCATGCCGATCGGCGTTGCATTCGGTTCGATCGGCAGGTTCTCGACCGCTGCCCGTTCCGGTCCGCGCCACTCGGGGACGCTGAACGCCGCGGCGGTGAGCAAGCTAAGCAGCGCGCCGCCGGCGATCATGCCGATTACCCAGTCGCCGGCGAGCGTCTTCATGTTCACGAACCGCTCTTGCGACGTAAGCATGACGCCGAAGATGAGCAGCACGAGCGTGCCGCCGACGTAAATCAACAGTTGCATGGCGCCGACGAACTCTTGCCCGGCGAGGAAGAAGAGTCCAGCCGTCGCCGCGAGCGACATCACCAGGTAGAACGCCATCCGCACGATGTTCGCCGAGAGGAGCACTGCTAGGGCAAAGCCGCACGCCATTGCGCCGAAGAGGAGGAAGAAGACCGACGGCCAGTAGATCGCGTTCATTGTCAGTTCCCCCTTTCTTGGTTGGCGGCAACTTGCTGCGGGGTTAAACCTTCGACGCGTACCTCAACCATCGCCGGCTTGGCTGGTTCGGTCGTCACCGCGGGCGGGGCTTCCCAGCCTTCATCGACGGAGAACATCGCCGGCGGCGCCGCGAGCAACCCGAAGAACGTCCGTCCCGGCAGGTTGTATTGCCAAAGGACGGCGCCGAGGAACATCACCGCCGCAATGGGCGTGCAGTACTTCAAGCAGGTCGCCATCACCTGGTCGATCCGCAACCGCGGCAGCGTCCAACGAATCCAGATCATCACGCTGACGCCGACGACCCCTTTGAATAAGACGTTCGTGAGGCCCAGCAGATTGCCGACGTAACCCGCTACGTCGCCATTCTCAGCCGTCAGCCCCAGCAGCGACGCGATCGGAATCGGCCCATGCCAGCCGCCGAGGAACAAAATCGACGCGAGCAGGCTCACCGACAGCATTGAGCCATACTCAGCCATGAAGAAGAAGCTCCACCGCAGGCCGGAGTATTCCGTATGGAACCCGGCCACCAGTTCGCTCTCGGCTTCGGCCAAATCGAACGGCGCGCGATTGACGCTCGCCAACGCACAGGTGAAGTAGACCCAAAACGTGATGAACGTCGCCGGGTCGTGAAAGATAAACCAGTTTGTGAAGAACCCGGCTTGCTGGTTGCCGATGACGACCATGTCCATTGACCCGGCGATCAGCACGGGCACGACGGCGCACATGCCGAGGGGGACTTCGTAGCTCACCACCTGGGCCGCTTCGCGCATGGCGCCGAAGAGGGACCACTTCGAGGCCGAGCTATACCCAGCGAGGATGACGCCGAAAACTTCCAGCCCCAGCACGGCAATGACGAAGAAGACGCCGGTGTTGAGGTGCTGAGCGATCCACGGGTAAGGACCGCCGGCGAACGGAATGGCGATGAACGCGGCGATCGACGCCGCGAAACTGATATAGGGGGCAATCTTGAAGAGGAAGCCGTCCGCCCCATCGGGCATCAGATCTTCCTTGGTGATCAGCTTCAAGCCGTCGGCCAGCGTCTGCAGCCAGCCGAACTTGCCGCCGACGCGGGTCGGGCCGAGGCGATCTTGAATCCGTCCGGAGATCTTGCGCTCCAGCCAGATGAAAACCAGGGCGCCGACGGCGACGAGATTGATGATCAGCGCGATATGGATGAATGCGGCGACGACATAGCCGATGGCGCTATCGGTTGAGACCGATAGACCAAGTCCAGACAACAGCCAACTGGTAAGCAGCCAGTCGAGCAGGTTGTTGATTGCAGACGCCACAGCAATCTTCCGTGAGTTGCGAGCGAGCTAGCGACCGCTCATGAAAAGTGAGTGCCTTGCCACATCCTCACACGTAACGATGACAAAGCACTGGGGACTTGGGACTTGAAACGTCGTGTCTGTCGTGCCAGCGGAAGTTTGTGAAATATGGCACAATGGGTCGCAAGTGTATAGTGTCAGACGCTCAAAATCAGCCCTTCCCGCGCTCCGTCGGGCGTGATGTTGGGGAACTCTAACGATCGATCTCGCCCATCACGATGTCGAGCGAACCGACGATCGCCGGAACGTCGGCGATTAGGCAGTCGCGGCAGAGTTCGCTCGTCACCGAGAGATTGCAAAAGCTGCTGCTCCGCGCCCGCGCCCGCCACGGAATTGCCTCGCCGTTGCTGACGATGTAAAAGCCCATTTGCCCGCGCGGCGCCTCGGTTTCGAGGTAGACCTCGCCCTTGGGCAGCTTCTGGTTCAGCTTCATCGGCTCGCCGTAGTTGCCGGTCGCCGTGCTGTAACGATCGATCGCCTGCCGGACCAAGTCGATCGACTGCATCACCTCCAGCATGCGGACGTAGAACCGGTGCCAACAGTCGCCGAGAATCGCTTCTTTCGGCACGGCCGGATATTGATGATCTTTCGGATAGTGCCCGTTCTTCTCGACGATGACTTCGAAGGCATAGCCGTCGTACATCGCCGTGTAGATTTCTTCGCCGTCGCGGCGGAGGTCATGATCAACGCCGCTGCCGCGCAGCACTGGGCCGCTCGTGCCGTAGTCGATCGCCGTGGCGGCCGACATGACGCCGATGCCGGCGGTCCGCTTGATGAAGATCGAATTGGTCGTCAGCAGCGTATGGTATTCGACGATGATTGGTTCGAGCTGCGTGAGAAACGCTTCGCACTTTTCTACCCAGCCGGGCGGCAAGTCGGCCGTGGCACCGCCAACCGTGAGGTAGCTATACGTGAGCCGGGCGCCGCAGACCTCTTCGAATAAATCGAGAATCCGCTCCCGCTCGCGGAAGGCGTAGAGAAACGGGCTGAACGTCCCCAGGTCGAGCCCATACGCTCCCATGCCGACTAAGTGACTCGCGATCCGTCCCATCTCGGAGATGATCACCCGCAGATGCCGCCCTTTTTCCGGCGGCTCGTACTTCATCAATTTCTCGATGGCGAGCGCCCAGCCGAGATTCATGTTCATCCCGGCGAGGTAGTCCATCCGGTCGGTATACGGAATGAACTGCCGCGGCGTGAGGTTCTCGCCAATCTTCTCCGCACAGCGGTGGAGGTAACCGAGATGAGGCGTGACTTCGGAGACGATTTCGCCGTCGGTCCGCAGTACCAGCCGCAACACGCCATGCGTGCTCGGGTGTTGCGGGCCCATGTTGACCAGCATTTCGTCCGTGCGGACGTCAAACTCGATCGTGCGGGGATCGTCGACGGTGGACATTGCGTTTGGAGGTCAGGGGCCAGAGGTCGGAGTTGAGGAAGAGCAGGGGAGAAGGATCGCTACCTGCCGCGTATGCCGTGGTATTCGAGCGGCATTTCGTAGTCTTTGCGGAGCGGATGCCCAACCCAATCTTCGGGGCAGAGAATCCGCCGCAGGTTGGGGTGGCCAATGAAGTGAATGCCGAACAGGTCGTAGCACTCGCGCTCATGCCAGTCGGCGGTGCGCCAGACGTGGGCGACCGAGTCGATCTCCGGCAACTCGCCGACTTCGTCGTCCTTCCACCGCGTGAGCATCGCCTTCAGCACAAGGCTATGTTTGTGCTGCATGCTGAAGAGGTGGTAGACGACCTCAAGATGGGGCTGCCACTCGCTTTTAGCCGCCTTCTTCTCGTCGGTATGCAGATAGTCGACGGCTGTCACGCTGTTGCAATAGTCGAACGCGAGACTCGGTTCGTCGCGGAGATACTTGCAGACCGCGACAATCGACTCAGGCGCCACTTCGATCCACGGATCAACGTTTTCCAGATTCGAGCCGGTGATGGCGGCGCCGAACTTCTGCTTCAGTTGATCGACTAGCGTCGGTTCGCTCATGGCATTCTCAGGCAGTCAAAATGGAGCCAGCGGGACGACCGCGTTTCTGTTCGAGTTCGAGCGTCACCGGCGCTCGCTCAACGACTTCGCCGGCATGGCTGCGAACGGAGCGAACCCAGTTGAGGTCGCCCCGGCGCCAGACGTACGCGAAGCCGACCATCAGCACCGCGAAGAAAACGCCGATATCCCACAGCGAGGCCAGCGCCATCTGCCGGGCGGTCGTTTGCACAGTCGCTTTCATCACCGAGCCAGACGCGACGCTGGGAGCCAACTCACGCATCTTGGCGGGGGAGAGGGCGCCGATCGTTTCAGCGGAAGGCTCTCGCACGCCCAATTCACGAAGCCGCGCGGTCGCTTGCGGGGTCAGTTGCTCCGCCGCTCCGCCATCGGGATCGAGGTCGGCCATCACCACCGGCATGTTCGGCGCGGTGAGTTGCGTCGCCTTGCCGAACACAGTTGCCCACGGGAAGAAGAACGCCACTTCGACGTCGAAGATAATGAACAGCAAGGCGACGACGTAGAACCGCAGGTCGAACTGCACGAAGCTCGAACCGATCGTCGGCTCGCCGCATTCGTAGACCTCAAGCTTTTCCTGGTTCGGCAGCCGCGGCCGCAGAAAGCGTCCGAGCAGTAGATTCACGAACAAAAACAGCACCGCCACGCCCGCGAACAGGCCGAGGTAAGCGACGATGGCGATGGGCGTGGCCATGAACTATTGATCCGTGGTAACTAGCTAGGGTGAGTAAGTGGAGTTTTTAGTGCGTACCGTCTATTAATTGCAATTCAACTACCGCTATTTACCTACTCACTTAAACACTTACTCACTCACTGCTATTGATTCGGCCCCCCATGGACCGGCTCGACAATCACCTTCGATTGCGCCACCGCCGTCGGATTGATCGTCGCCCGTCCCCAGGCCACGTCGAGCGGCAAGCGGGCAAAGTCGACGATGCACCCGTCGCGGCTGTAGCAGCTGAGGTCATGGCTAGCGCCCATGAAGATACAGTCGACCGGGCAAGGCTCGACGCAGAGCGCACAGAACATGCATTTGCTGTAGTCGATCGCGTAGCCGGTAATCTTAAATCCTTTGCCCCCCTGCACCCGTTCCTTGCCGATGTAGATGCAATCGACGGGACAAGCCTTCGCGCACTGGTCGCACGAGATGCAGGTCGTCAGGTCGAACCGGTGAAAGCCGCGATAGCGCGCGGCGACCGGCACGGGAAGTTCCGGATATTCGAAGTGCTCGGTAAACGTCTTGCGATCGGGGCGATAGGTTTTGATCCACGTTCGCAACGTGACCCACATCCCGGCACCGACCGTGGCAACTGCTTCGACGATATTTCCCAACCAAGGGAAGACTCGCTTGAGCCTGGCAATCATGGGCGAACTTCACCTTCGTCCCGATCAGTGCGGTGGAAAAGTTCGACCGCGGCCGTCAGGGAGTTCAACCGATCGTAGAACTCGCGCCGTTGAACGAGTGCGACGTCGCATCCAATGCGACGAAGCCGGAGCGCCAGCTAAAAAGCAGCCCCTGGATTATAAAGATGTCGTGCTGCGCCGCAACCGCCTAGATCGCGATGGCCGCGCGATTAAGTTTTCACGGCGGCGGCGCATCCGAACGTGAGCGCCGATTGCCGACGCGCGCTTGAATCTCATCAAGGCGATCAGAGGGATGCCGTGTCGTGGAAGTGAAGAAAGTAGAAGAAGACGATCGGCGACGCATGTTCAACAGCAACATTGAGACGATTCGTCTGTGTCGACCTGAATGCGCCAGATCAATTCATCGACTGACTTAAGGTGAAGTCGCAGGAAAAAGGAATGGCGCCGTCCAGCGACGACGCCTCTAGAGCCTCTCCGCGGGTCGAGGTTGCCAGTTCTCGCGGCAGGGCGTGTCAAACTCGCGGCAATGCTGGCGCTGCGCTGCTGATCGGACCGGTAAAGCTACCGGGCCGCCTTGTTCGCCCAGGGGCCGAGGCGGCGGCTGCCAGTGTTCGCCGTAAGCTATTGTTATGAAAAGAGTTGCAGTCAGCTGTGGCGGAGAGATAAAGGGGTAATCGCCGCCAGCAAGCGGCGATCGGGGCGGGAGCCCGCCCGCAAAACTCCACCCACCCCGCAAAAAATGGGCCGTCCGTGTGTCATCATTTCTTGACTCGCCCCAATCACCACGTAGAGTGGAACGAGGGGAATGGTCTCCATTCCCCGCTGAGGGCGCCCTAATTGGCCGTACAAAAGGGGTTAGGATCGCTCACGGCAGAGGCATGAAGGCAGCTATTTTGGAGGGCCGCCGGGCCAACCCACGAAGGAATCGATCATGTTAGTTCTCTCGCGCAAGAAGAACGAAAGTATTGTCATCAACGATGACATTACCATCGTCGTGGTGGAAATCCGCGGCGACAAAGTTCGCCTGGGGGTGGAAGCCCCCAAGGAAGTCCCTGTTCATCGCAACGAAGTCTACGAAGCGATTCGCCGTAACCAACAAAATGGTTCCGTCGACGGCGAGGCTCACGAAGCCGATGCCAACGCCGCCGAGTAGTCGTTGAGCTGAGTGCAGGGAGATCTCGCCCCCCGCGCGGGGCATGATATTTTTATTGTCGGTTCGCGCCGCACTCGCGAACTTTGCTTCGTCGGCCAGCGACACTTCTTCGGTCGACCGCATCGCATCCATTCGCTATTTTTCGGCGAAATTTCTCGGATCGCGGCGCTCCACAGCAGCACGGCCCTTGACGATCTGCCGTGCGCCCGCACAATGCGAGTTTCGTGGCCAATTGGTCGATAAAGACCATCTCGGCGCCGACCATTTTTGCGTAAGACGAGTTTGCGTTTGACGAGGCCCCATCGTCTAGAGGCCTAGGACACCGGCCTTTCACGCCGGTAACACGGGTTCGATTCCCGTTGGGGTCACTGAGGCCCAGAGTGCGCTCATGCGTGCTCTGGGCCTCTTTGCGTTTGAATCCGTTTCGCGATCCTGTGCGAGTTCATAAAGAGTTGAACCGCCAAGGACGCCAAGGACGCCAAGGTAAAATACCGGTGCGGCTACAGAACACTGATTCTGCTGAAGTTTGAATTTCAACGCTAAGCTGTTTGCAGAGTACTCTTCACTACTGAATTTCCTTGGCGTCCTTGGCGTCCTTGGCGGTTCATTTCTTGAATAGCCGCCATGCCCTCTTACGACGCCATCTTGATTGTCTCGTTCGGCGGCCCCGAAGGCCCCGACGAGGTAATGCCATTCCTGGAGAACGTTCTCCGGGGCAAGCCTGTGCCGCGGGAGCGGATGCTGGAAGTCGCGGAGCATTACCAGCACTTCGGCGGCGTCAGCCCGATCAACGAGCAGAACCGGCAACTCATTGCGGCCTTGCAACAAGAGCTTGCTGCCCACGGCCCGCAGTTGCCGATCTACTGGGGCAACCGCAACTGGCGGCCGCTACTGCCGGAAACGCTCGCCCAAATGGGCCGCGACGGAGTGAAACGGGCGCTCGCTTTCTTCACCAGTGCGTTCAGCTCTTACTCGGGGTGCCGGCAGTATCGTGAAAACATCATCGCGGCCCGTGAAGAAGTCGGTCCCGCGGCGCCGCAGGTCGACAAGCTCCGCGTGTTCTACAATCATCCCGGCTTTATCGAGCCGATGGTCGAGTCGCTTTCGAATTGTCTGGCGAAGATTCCGGCCGAGCAGTTGTCTGCTGCCAAGGTGCTGTTCACGGCCCACAGCATTCCGCTCTCGATGGCGGAAAACTGCCGCTACGAAGTTCAACTCGCCGAGGCCTGCCGACTGGTGGCAGCAGGAGCCGGCGTTGCTCCAGACCAGTGGGAACTCGTCTACCAAAGCCGCAGCGGCTCGCCCCACCAGCCGTGGTTAGAACCTGACGTCTGCGACCGGATCGAAGAACTCCACAAGGGGGGCAATCTGCGCGAATTGGTGATCGTGCCGATCGGTTTCATCTCCGATCACATGGAAGTCTTGTTCGACCTCGATACCGAAGCCCGCGAGCTTTGCGAACGGTTGGGCGTACAAATGCAGCGGGCGGCGACGGTGGGCGTCCATCCTCGCTTCATCCGGATGATTCGGGAACTCATTGTCGAACGCATCGACGGCGCCCCCAATCGGCCCGCTTTGGGGTCGCTTGGCGCCAGTCATGACGTTTGTCCGGCCGATTGCTGTCTCTACTCCCCGCAACGCCCCGCCGCGAGGGGCTGATGACAGCCACTTGAAAGATGTAGAATTCTGGAGAGGGCCAAATCCGCCCCCCAGAGTTACCAGACCCCACCGGAGCCAAATGATGAAGTTCACCTACTCGTTCGCGCTGGCCGCCGCCCTTGTCGGCGTTGTTGGTTGCAGTGCCAAGACCGAAGTGGAGACGAAGGAAGCCGTCGAGCAAATCAAGGAAGCGGGCGAAGCCGCGGCCGACGACGTGAAGGCCGCTGGCGAAAAGGCCGCTGCCGACACCAAGGCTGCCGTCGAAGAAGGCGTCGCTGATTTGAAGGACGCCGCCGATGCGACGGTCGAGGGCGCCAAAGACGCCGCTGCTGGCGCTGCAGACGCCGTGGGCGACGCTGCCGACAAAGCTGCCGATGCCGTAAAGTAAGCAAGTGATCGCCGCTCTTAAGTAGCGATGACAACCTAGTCGGACCGCCACGCGGTCCGGGCGAGGCTCCGAACGATTCACCGCTTCGTCCGGAGGCAAGTGTGCCTCCGGCCAGTCGGGGAAATCTTGCGTTCGCTTGAGATCGCCATCACGACAAGCCAGAACGTCGCATCGACGTTCTGGTTTTTTTTATGTACCAAAGTTAGCGGGCCCCGAACCCAACAATCGGCCCATCGCCCGGCGGCAACTCTTTGGCCAGTGCGCTCACGAGTTTGAACTCTGGCGTCCCCGCGCGCTCGCACCATTCGAAGATGGCCGCCTCGGTCGTCGTGATGACGACCCCTGACGATTCCATCCGTCGTAATCCGATTTCGTGGTCGACCGGCCACCGGGTGCCGACGGCATCGGCGGCGACGAAGACCTGATAACCAGCCGCGAGCAAATCAAACGCCGTCTGCGCGACGCAGACATGCGTCTCGATGCCGCAGAGCAGCACGCGCTCGACCCGTTCAGCACGCCACAGCGAAAACAGTTCGCCGCACGCCCCGGCGCTGAAGGCCAGCTTCGCATTCGCCGGCGCCGCAATCCGCTCCGCCAAGCAAGGCTCGGTGGCGCCGAGCCGCTCGGGATACTGTTCGGTCACCGCCGTCCGAACGCTTAAGATGTTGGCGCCATCGAGCAGCCGGCGACAGTTCCAAATGATCCGTGCCGCATCGGGGACGACTTTCAGCAGCCGCTCCTGGGCGTCGATCAGCAGCAGGCCGGTGTCGCAGGGCCGCATCAACTCGGTGCTCCGCGGCAACGGGGCAGGGGAGTGGCCAGCATGCGTCGAGTGTGCGTGTGCGTCGCTCATCCCCCAAAGATACCGCCCCACTAGCCGGACCGCCACGCGGTCCGGGTGCGCCGTCGAGCGATTCTCCACTGCATTCCCGGAGGCAAGTGTGCCTCCGGCTAGCACGGACCGAAAACTCGCACGCTTCCATCGAGCATCAAGAAGCCAGCATCCAGCATCTCTCCTCAGTCAGTCCTTCCCCACTCCGCCTTCCCCCCTCACAATAAAGGGTTCCCGCTTCCCCACCGACGTGTAGTTACCGCCATGAAATTCCGCTCGACCACCATCCTCACCGTTCGTCACAACGGTCGCGTCGCCATGGGCGGCGACGGGCAGGTGACGATGGGCCAAACCGTTGTTAAAAGCGACGCCGTGAAAATCCGCCGGCTGATGGATGGCCAAGTCCTGGTCGGCTTCGCCGGCGCCGCGGCCGACGCCTTTGCCTTAATGGAACGCCTCGAAGCGAAGCTGAAGGATTACCCGGCGAACGTGCCACGCGCCGCGACCGAACTCGCGAAGGAGTGGCGGATGGACCGTGCCCTGCGGCGGCTCGAAGCGCTCGTCGCCGTGGTCGACGCCAAGAATACGCTCCTCCTCTCCGGCACCGGCGACGTGATCCAGCCGAGCGACGGCATTCTCGGCATTGGCTCCGGCGGCAACTATGCCCTCTCCGCGGCGCGAGCGCTAGTCAATCACACCAACCTCACGGCCGCCGAGATCGTCCGCCACTCGCTCGACATCGCCGGCGAGATCTGCGTTTACTCCAACCGCAACATCGTGATCGAAGAACTCTCGTGAAGCATCTCACTCCCCGCGAAATCGTCACCGAGCTCGATCGCCACATCGTCGGCCAAGCCAACGCGAAGCGGGCCGTCGCGATCGCGCTCCGCAATCGTTGGCGGCGTCAGCAGCTTGACGACGACCTCCGCAAAGAGGTCGGCCCCAAGAACATTCTGATGATTGGTCCGACCGGCGTCGGCAAGACCGAGATCGCCCGCCGCCTGGCACGCCTCACCGGCGCCCCGTTCATCAAAGTCGAGGCGTCGAAGTACACCGAGGTCGGCTACTATGGCCGCGACGTCGAGAGCATGGTCCGCGAGCTGATCGAAAACGCCATCGGCCTCGTCCGCGAATCGGAACTCGCCAGCGTTGAGGAAGAAGCGAAGCGTCGCGTCACGGAGCGACTGCTTGATCTGCTCGCTCCCGCGCCGACGACGATCGACGTCAGCGCCGAAAACGCTGACGACCCCGCTCGCTATGAGCGAACGCGCGAGAAGATGCGGGCGATGCTCCTCGGCGGCGAACTCGAAAATCGCCATGTCGAAATCAAGATTGAGCAAAAGACCCAGGCGATGGTCCTCCCCGGCATGGGGGGCCCCGGCGGCGACCATATGGATATCGACTTCCAAGGAATGCTCGAGAAGATCATTCCCAAGAACGTCGTCCGGCGGTCGCTCACGGTCGCCGAAGCCCGCCGCGTTCTCTTCGAGCAAGAGTGCGAGGCGCTGATCGATAAGGAGAAGGTCAACTCGAAGGCGGTCGACCTCGCTGAGCAGACCGGCATGATCTTCATCGACGAGATAGACAAGGTCGTCGCCAGCGAAGGAGGCCGCGGCGCCGACGTCTCGCGCCAAGGCGTGCAGCGCGACCTATTGCCGATCGTGGAAGGGACGACCGTCCAAACCCGCTACGGCTACATCAAGACCGACCACATCCTGTTCATCGCCGCGGGGGCGTTTCACTCGACGAAGCCTTCCGACCTGATGCCCGAATTGCAGGGGCGGTTTCCAATCCGCGTGGAACTCGAAGACCTCACCAAGGAAGATTTCGTGCGCATTCTCGCGGAGCCGCGGAATTCGCTCACAAGGCAGTACGCCGCGCTGATGAAAACCGAAGGGGTCGAGGTCGTCTTCACTGAAGACGCCGTCGCCGCGCTCGCCGATTACGCCTACCGCGTGAACCAGTCGACGCAAAACATTGGCGCTCGCCGGCTGCATACGATCATGGAACGGTTGCTGGAGGAGCTCTCCTTCGAGGCCCCGGAGATGCACATGGGCCGAGTCGAAATCAATGCGGCCTACGTCCGCGACCGGCTTGATGAAATCGCGCAGGATGAAGATCTGAGTAAATTTATCCTGTAGCCGTGTGTGTCGTCTTTCCGGCTCCCTCCCCCTTGAGGGGAGGGCTGGGGAGGGGGTGGAACCCTGGTACACGGCTTCAATCACCCCTCCCTAACCCTCCCCCTCAAGGGGAGGGGACCAGAAGTGCTTGAAATCATCACGCCAGTCGGCGTCGTACCTCCTCCACGATGTTGTTTGTTGCATTTCCAATCCTGCTGAGCGTAAACCGCCGCGACGTTTCTCCCACCGCCTCGCAGCGAATCTCCACATACTCCCGCGGCAAACAACGCTCCACGCGATCGGCCCATTCGACGAACGTGACGCCGTTCGACTCGAAGTATTCCTCCGGCCCCAGCTCGATGAACTCATCGTCGTCGCGCAGCCGATAGGCGTCGAAATGATAGATCGGCAGCCGTCCCTGGTATTCGTTCACGAGCACGAACGTCGGACTCGTCGCCGCTTCGCGCGGTACCCCATGGGCCGCTGCGAACGCCTGCACCAGCCGCGTCTTGCCAGCGCCGAGAGTGCCGATCAGTGCGACCACCGTTCCTCCGGGGAGCGTTTCAGCGAGCGCAGAGCCGAGTCGCTCAGTTTCGGCTTCGCTTGCAGCCATGAAAGTGAAATCTGACATTGAAAATCAACTTGTACTCTGTAGGGGGCTCTGAGATGAGCCCGTGTTTGTCGTCACGAGTAAGGCTGCTATAGTAGCACCGATCGAGGTGTTTTTCGTGGCCCAATGAGCTTTCATCTGGCTTGGAAATAACGGTGCGCAGTTATGTCAGAAGTCACGTCTGCAGTTGACTCCGTCCCGCGTTACCGTGGAACGCGAGTTCGCTCGGCAAAGATGCTGTGGGGACTGCCGTTGTACGAAATAGCGACGGGCCCTGACCCCGAAGCAGGGGAAGTTCGCGGCCACGCTGTTGCCATTTTGGCGATCGGAGATATTGCATCGGGAGTGGTGGCGATTGGCGGCATGGCCAAGGGCGGGCTGGCCATCGGCGGGATGGCCAAAGGGTTCGTCGCTTTCGGCGGCATGGCGCTTGGCGTCGTGGCGCTAGGGGGGCTCGCTTTTGGTATTCTCGGCATCGGCGGAGTGGCCTTTGGAGCCGTAGCGGTGGGAGGCATGGCGATTGGCGGAGTGGCCCTAGGCGGATGTGCCGCGGGGGCTGTAGCGGTCGGCGGCGTTGCCGTGGGGTACTACGCCTGCGGCGCGGAGGCGTTTGGCATTCACACGATTAGTGGCGCCGTACGCGATCCGGAGGCCGTCAAGTTTTTCGGTAGTTGGCTGCCAGAGGCGATGAAGGACGAGTTTCTCAAATAGTCTCGACCATTGTCCTTATGAAAAACGGCGCCATTTCAGTGACGATAGCCGCTCGCATCCAGGGGCAGCAATTGACGCTGGTCGCCGTACTTCCATAGACCGCGCTGGTCGACGCACTCGCCAATGATCGTCACCGGTACGCCGAGCGGTTGCTCGCGTATGATTTGTTCCGCCACCTCCGGCGACGCCGTCAGCAGCAATTCAAAATCTTCGCCGTCGCCCAGCGCATGTTCAAGCGGCGTCGCCCGATCACAGGCCGCCAGCCGCACAGCGTCGGCGGAGATGGGAATCTGGTCGAGTCGCAGCGCCACGCCGCAGCCGCTCGCCGCTGCCAGCCGCGAGGCGTCGAGCGCCAACCCGTCGCTGATATCCATTCCCGCACTCAGCTCGTAGCGCTCGTTGAGCAGCAGCGCCTCCCGCACCCGCGGCTCCACCCGCAGATGCCGTCCCAAGATGCTGCCGCCGAGAGCGCCGGTGACCAAGAGGAGATCGCCCGGCTTGGCTCCGCTGCGCATCAAAGGCCCGCGTTGAGTGACTTGCCCGAACGCTGTGATCGAAATCGCCAGCGGCCCGTCCCAGGAGTTGGTGTCGCCGCCGGCAATCGCCACGTTGAACTGCTCCGCCAACTGCAACATCCCGCGATAAAGTTCGATCGCGAGCTCCTTCGCATCGCGCCCGCCGCAACCCTTCCGCGGCAGGACGAGCGACACCACCGCCGCCACCGGTTCCGCCGCCATCGCCGCGAGGTCGCTCAGGTTAACGCCGAGCGCCTTGTGGCCAACGAGCTGCGGATCGGTCTCACTCAGAATGAAATCGACCTCGTCGGTCACCCCATCGGTCGTCACCACCAGGTCGCCGTCTGTCGGCCAGCGCAGCACGGCCGCATCGTCCCCGATCCCGATCCGCAGCAGCGGATGGGCGGGAAGATTTTCGGTTAGCCAGCGAACAAGCTCGAGTTCCACATGGTCCTCAGTTGAGAAGTTGGGTGGCACGCTCCGAAGGTACTCCTGAAGGGCGTGGTTGCCGCTGATATGAGTTCCCACGCCCTGCGGAATACCTTAGGGCGTGCCACCCAGCCGCTTCCCAAGTTGCGACAATTACCCAGTATCACAATCCACGCTGTCGGCGAATAGGCGGATTGTCGCCGCCAAACGCTTGCAAACCCCTGCCGGCGCCACTACCGTTAGTTGCATGCGGCGGCCCGTAGGCCGGCCATGCAAGCCCCCCACGCCGGGCGAGATGGAGATCCCCAACGTGCTGGTCGTCTCTCGAAAAATCGGCGAGCGAATTCTCATTGGCGACAAGATCGCCATCACCGTGGTGAAAGTCTCGGGCGGAGCGGTGCGCCTGGGCATCGAGGCGCCGGCGGAACTCGCCGTGATGCGTGAGGAATTGGCGCTCGAAATCGAAGAGGCCGAGAAGGCCGCGCTCGACGAGACGCAGATCTTCCACAAGTAGCCGCTGGCCAACGACCTGCCGGAGCGGAACTCGCAAGGCGGAGCGTTCTTGAACAGCGCTGCAGCGGCTCGTTGAGCCGCGGCTATTTCACCACCTCGTCCTCCGGCTTGCTCACCATCCGCGCTGCCGGCTTTTTGACCATCCGCGGGCCGACTTGCAGGCCGCCGCGGACGTTGATCGTCCCTGGCGAATCAATCGAATCGAGCGGTCCGTATTGCTTCACGCATTCGTTCAGCCGCTGCAGCTTCACCGCAAAGGCATCGTCGCCTGGCGCCCGCGCCTGAGGCGCGGGCCCCCACTGAATGCGCGTCCCGCCACGGGCCACAAGTTCGTAGACGAAGTATTGCACCTCATCCGACCCCGTCACTTTCACTTCTGGCCGGGTCGACGGGGTAATCTCCTGCAGGTGGAGCGCTTCCCATACGTCGCCGAGCAGGGCGGCAATCTCGACGGCTCCGCCCACGCGCGGATCCTCCCACCGCTGTCCGGCCGGGGGCTGGCCGACGATGCCGGTGATCCGCGGCAAATACTGGCGGCGAATCAGCGGCACATCATCTGCAGGCAAGTGGACGCCCCGATTATCGACCGGCAGCAGTAGGCGCGTCTCGCCGAACGGCGTTTCGATGACCGCCACCGGCTTGCGATACGTGACGTCGACTTGGACTCCCGCCGGCACTAACTTCTCGATGCGATTGACTGAAGCGATCCAGGGGTGAAGTGCGAAGGCATTCCTCACCGTCTCAGGAAACGCCGGGTCGAGAATCGAGAGCCGGCGGTCAAGTCCGGCCGTGTGGATGACTTGGTCGCGCACCTCGGCAACGATCCACGCCGGCGGCTCGGTCATGACGATTCGATCGGCAGGGATCAGATAACGCTCTCGCGCGGCGACAATCGGCGCCGCACGCTGCCATACTGCCTGGGCGCCCCACGCCAGCAAACCGACGACGCCAATCACCACGAGCGCTTTGCCGCGCCGGCGGCCGAGCGCATCGACGATCGCGGGACGAAAGCCCGTGGGGGGAAGAATCTCTTCCTCGTCGACGACGGCTTTAGACCGCTTTGACTTAGCCGTCGGCTTTGGTTCGGCTGGATCGGCTTTAGAACTTTTGCGCGCCAAGGGACACCGCCATCCGTTGCAGGTGCACTATTGCAGCCCCGGGCTCCGCCCGGGGGTAGGTTTCCATGCCGTTTACGTCATCCGTTACGTAACGCCACCCCCCGGCGGAGCCGGGGGCTGAATCAACCGCCGCCTACCAAATCTCCATCTCGGTCTCGAGTTCCACCCCGAGCCGCTCCGCCACCCGGCTCCGAATGAGATCGATCAACCGCAGGACGTCTTGGCTCGAGGCCCCGTCGCCAGCGACGATAAAGTTCGCGTGCCGTTGGCTCACTTCGACGCCGCCAACGCGCGTCCCTTTGAGCCCGGCCTGTTCGATCAGCATCCCGGCGCTCATGCCGCGGGGATTTTTGAAGACGCACGCCACGTTCTGATGGGACAGCGGCTGGCCCGCCTTTTTGACGATCCACTGCTTCTGCATCCGCTTGGTGAGCTGCGCAGGATCGTCTTGCTCCAACTGGAACTCGCCGCTAAGAATCACCAGTTCGTCGAGGCTGCTCTGACGATAGGCGAAGACGAGGTCTTCGCGATTGCGGTGGACGATGTCGCCGGCGCGGGTCATCACCGTCGCCCGGCAGGCCCATTGGCCGATGTCGCCGGCCCGGCTGCCGCTGTTGCCATGCAAGGCGCCGCCGACGGTGCCGGGGATGCCGACCAGCGGCTCCAACCCAGCCAGCCCAGCCCGCACGGTCTCGCTGATCGCGTGGGCCAGCTTCACGCCGCCGCCGGCCGTGACGCGGTTGCCGGCGATGCGAATCTGCGAGAAGGCAGGGCTCGTGAGGCTGACGACCATGCCGCCCACCCCTTCGTCCCGAACCAAAACGTTCGACCCCCCGCCTAGCAGACGGATCGGCACGTCCTCGTTACGGCAGCGCCGAACCAGAGCGGCCAATTCGTCAACCGAATTGGGCTCGGCAAAGAACTCGGCGGGGCCGCCCAGCCGGAGCCAGGTGCGCTCCGCTAGCGGCTCTTGCTGCCGGACGATTTTCTCAAAGCCGCTTACCAGGGTCATGATCGCACTGTCCTTGACGAGTAGGCACCCATGTTGACCGCTGGGCCTCGAATCGTCAATTCAACCGCCATAAATTGCCCAGTCTGGGCGAGTTACGTCGCAAATGGCTCGGCCACACGAGCCGAGGTGGTTTCCCGCGTTCTGGTCGGCCGAGGAGGCCGCGCCATCTACTTTCGGCCGGCAGACGGGCCTGAAATCAGGATTGCTCCCAACGTACCGATCACGCCGCCGACCGCAATTCCCCTCAACCATCCCCCCCTCAACCATCCCACTGCCGCACCGCCTCGTACATCGCCACGGCGGCGCTGTTCGAAAGGTTCAGGCTTCGCACCTCGGGCCGGGTCGGAATCCGCAAACAGCGTTCCCGCCGTCCTTCGACGATCTCCGGCGGCAGCCCCTGCGACTCCCGTCCGAACACCAGCACGTCTCCCTCAGTAATCCCCGCCGACGTGTACGACCGCTCGCCGAACTTGGTGAAGTACCAATGCCGCTCCACCGGCAGGGCCGCCGTCAGAGCCGCCCAGTCGTCGACGACCTCCCATTCGAGATGTTGCCAATAGTCGAGCCCCGCCCGTCGCAGGTAATAGTCATCGACCCGAAATCCCAAGGGCCGCACGAGCCACAACTTTGCAGCAACGGCGACGCAGGTTCGGCCGACGCTCCCGGTATTGTACGGAATCTCTGGCTGGAACAGCACGATGTGGAGCCGTGGCACATACTTTATCGCCGCAGCGGCCTCCAATCCGGAGCCTTCCGTCGCGTGTTCGGGATCGTCGCCGGCCAACGTTTTTTCCTCTACAGCTATTGAGCGTGGTTCCGCATAATACGCTACTTCTCGTTAATGCAAAATCAGGAACCGCCAAGGACGGCAAGAGCGCCAAGGAAGAACTGGGAGAAGCCCGCGAATCACGCGAATTGTCGCGAATGAAATTCAATTTTGATGATTGCTTCATTCGCGCAGATTCGCGTGATTCGCGGGTAAATCCTTCTCTTGCCTTGGCGTCCTTGGCGGTTCCATTTGAATTCTCAGAAGGCTCAACAAGATGGCAATCGGGTTCGGAATCGTCGGCGCCGGCATGATCAGTCGCTTTCACGCGAAGGCGATTCAGGAAGTGAAGGGCGCCAAGCTCGTCGCTTGCGCCGATCGCTCATTCGAGAAGTCGCAAGCCCTGGCCAAGGAATTCGGCTGCAAGCCGTATGATTCGGTCGAGGCCATGCTCGACGATCAGAACGTCGACGCCGTGACGATCGGCACGCCCAGCGGAGCCCACATGGAGCCCGCCGTCATCGCGGCGAAGGCCGGCAAGCATGTCATCGTCGAGAAGCCGCTGGAGATCACGCTCAAACGTTGCGACAAAATCATCGACGCCTGCGACAAAGCTGGCGTGAAGCTCGCCGCCATCTTCCCGTCGCGATTCCACGATTCAGCGAAGCTGATGAAGGGCGCCGTCGACGCCGAACGGTTCGGTCGCATCACGCTTGGCGACGCGTATGTGAAATGGTTCCGCACGCAGCAGTACTACGACAGCGGCACCTGGCGCGGCACCTGGGCCCTCGACGGCGGCGGGGCTCTCATGAACCAGGCGGTGCATACCGTTGACCTCCTGAGTTGGCTGATGGGCCCCGTGACCGAAGTGCAGGCCTTCACCGCGACGCTCGCCCACGATCGTATCGAGGTCGAAGACGTCGCCACCGCCACGCTCCGCTTCGCCAGCGGCGCCCTCGGCGTCATCGAAGCCACCACCGCCGCCTATCCCGGTTACCTCAAGCGGATCGAGCTCCACGGCAGCGAAGGCTCCGCCGTGCTCGAAGAGGAAGACATCAAGGCGTGGGACTTCGCCAAGAAGCTCCGCAGCGACGCCGCCATTCATCGCCAGATGTCCACCAGCAAAAGCACCGGCGGCGGCGCCGCCGACCCCGCCGCCATCGGCCACCACGGCCACACGCTGCAGATCCAGGACTTCGTCGACGCCATCCGCAAGGACCGCGCCCCAGCCGTCGATGGACCGGAAGGTCGCAAGTCGATCGAAATCATCCTGGCGATCTACCAATCAGCCACCACCGGCAAAAAAGTAACTCTGCCGCTAAAAAGCGATCCGAAGCTCGCGAAAGCCTAGCCGCAGCCACAGTGCAACCCATAGCCGGAGGGCCACGCCCTCCGGGCCGCGGCGCCAAACAGCGTCGCGCCCATCCGCGCCGCCCCCGGACCGCGTGGCGGTCCGGCTATCAGCCCGCGCTCTACGGCGTGTCGCTCGCCCTGTTAATTCAGCGGCAATTACGCGAATCTCGCCCCCGGCACGGCTCTTGCAGCTATCGACGAACGTCGTTTGATCGACGTTCTCGCAAAACCGCAGCATCGAGCCATGCCCCATCGCAAAATTCCTTCGTCGTTCGCACCAGAAGACTTGGCCCGCTGGGCCCGCCTGCGTTACGTCACCGACCAAGATCCCGGCCTCGGCCGGCAGCGACACGGCAAAGGGTTCTCCTACCTGACGACGCGCGGCACGCCGCTCCACGACCCGCACAAGATTTCGCGCATCGAAACGCTCGCCATTCCTCCTGCGTGGCGTGACGTCTGGATTTGCACCGTCACCGCCGGCCACCTGCAGGCCACCGGTCGCGACGCCCGCCAGCGGAAGCAGTACATCTACCACGAACGCTGGCAGGAAGTGGCTGGGCTCGCCAAGTTCGCCCGCCTCGCCGCGTTCGGCGCCCAACTTCCCGCGCTGCGACGCACGATTGCGGCCAAACTTCGCAGCCGCGGACTTAGTCGCGAGCGCGTCCTCGCCGGCATGGTCGCGGTGCTCGACCTCACCGGCATTCGCGTCGGCAACGAGGAGTACGTCAAAGAGAACGGCTCCTACGGCCTCGCCTCGCTCCGCAACCGGCACGTCACGATCGAACTGCACAAAGTCGAACTCCGCTTTCGTGCGAAAGGGGGCTTTCACCGTAACGTCACGATCGACGCACCGGCAGTCGTGCGCCTCATCCGCGATTGTGCGTCGCTCGCTGGCAGCCATGTCTTTCAGTACCTGGACGACGAAGAAAAAATCCGCGCGGTGACGGCCACCGACGTCAACGAATACTTGAAGTCCCTCACCGGGGAAGAGATCACCGCCAAGGACTTCCGCACGTGGAAAGCTTCGTCATTCGCCGCCGGCGCGCTCTTCGCCGCCGACAAAGACGAGGAAGAAACGGCGACGGCCCTCAAACGCACGGCCCGAGAGGTCGTCTGCCAAACGGCCGAAATGCTCAGCAACACGCCCGCCGTCTGCCGCAACTACTACATCCATCCCGGCTTACTGGAGAGCTACGAGCTAGGAACCTTTCGCGCGGACACAGGATCGGCCCCGCGCGGCAGCAAGCAATTCTCCGCCGATGAACAACTCCTCAAGCGGTTCCTAAAAAACTGGAAGCCAGCGCTCAACAAGTAGCCGCCGGTCAACGACCGGCCGGAGCGGCAACGCAATCTTTGATTTAGGATTTAGGATTTATGATTTGAAGAGGGTAGATAGCTCGCCAGCACATCATAAATCATACATCCTAAATCATAGATTCTTACGGTCGTTGCCCTACGGCTACTCGGCACGCCGCACGCGAGCCCCCGGCAACGCCAACTCATTGAACCGATCGACTGGTTCTTTCGCCGTCCACGCTAACCCGCGCAGCAGCAGAATCCGAAACAGCGGATCGTCGAACGTCCACGAATAGTGCCCCGGGATTGAAACGAATACTCGTCCCCCGCCATGTTCGCGCGTCCAGAACAGCGGCTGCTCGGCGCCCTCTTCGACGCAGGTCGCCAACAGGTTGATCCGCCCCGGATCGCCGTACGGCTGCCAATAGCTCTCGTCGTAAAAGTGCACCTGATCGAAGTTCCGTCCGATCGGGTGCTTCTTCCCAGCGGCGAAGTTCACGTCGAGCGGTCCATGGCGGAACTTTGACCGTCCTCCCATCCAGGCCAGCCCGATTCGCTCCGCAAAGCCGGGGGCGTCATTGCCGCCGTCGACGGCGTAGTGGATGTAGGAGACGCCGCCGCCGCGAGCCAGAAACGCATCGAGGTCGCGGGCCCGCTCGGGCGTCCATTCGCCCTTTTGAAAAAAGACGATCGCATCGGCGGATTTTAATTGGTCGGCATTGGGCCAATTCTCGGCCGTCGTCACTTGGACGCCATCTGCCAGTTCAAGCAATTGCTGCCACATCACTTTCCAGGCGGGGTAGTCATGCTCGCCGGGGCCGTGGTCCTTGGCTCCGCCGACGAGCACTACCTGCAGCGGCCGTGGCGAATCAAGTTTCTCGGCGCCAGCCAGCACCGCTTCTAGATCAGCCAGCCGTCGCGGCGGGGGAGGGGGGAGTTCGCCGTAAACCGGCATGTGCGGCGGCTCGACGAGCAGAAACGTCATCAAGTCGCGCAGCCGCTCTTCGCCGAGCGCCTTCGGCAAACCTTCCGGCATGATCGACTGCGGCGAGTGCGCGAGTTCTTCGACTTCCGCGCGCGGGACGCTCGTTTCCTTCCCTTCCTGATCGGCGACGATCAGATTCTCGCCGTCGACGCGCGTCGTCCCGGCCAGGGCCCGTCCATCGGCAAGCAGCACCGTTTGCGAGACGTAGTCGGGGTTGATCGCAAAGCTCGGCTGCGTCACGTCGCGCAACACCGAAGCGTAGTCGCGCTGCGGCAGGTTCGAAAGGTCTGGCCCAATCTTGCCGCCGACGCCGCGCATCGCGTGGCATTTCGCGCAGTTGGCGGTGGTGCCGAAGAACTCTTGCTGGCCTCGGAGCCAATTGCCCCCCGCGAGCTCTGGCAGATCGCGATTGTCGACCAACTCCGCCGGCTTGGTCGATTGCTCAGCCCACGGCAGCAGGAACCGCCGCAGCGCCAGTGTCCGAAGTCGACGACTTTCACCGCGCTCTTCATTGGTGGAAAAACTTAGATGCACCTCAGGCGGACGGAACTCAGCGACCGGCAGCGTCACTTCTACGAGTCGAATGCCAGGCGCCAGACTAAACACCGACGCTCCCGCGCCAATCGCCACGCCGAGTGCGGCCGCCTTACCGTCTACTAGAGGTTCACCGTTCGCCGGGGTGAAGTAGAGCTTGACTTCCTCGGCGGGCCACTCGTGATCAAGCTTGGCCCCCGGCTGGACGGCTGGGCGTAAGAGGTCGCGCAGATCGACCAAGGTTCGCAGTCGCAAGGTTCCGTCCGCACGCAGCGCTCGCCAAAAGGCGTCATGCTGAGCGCTGCCTACCGTCAGTTCGCGCGATGCTTGGAGATCAAGATGCGGAAGCCAGATGCGAATCGGCTCGCCTACCGCTGGCTCCCACGTTGCCTCGACGCCGCAGAGATCGTATTGCAACTCCACGTCGGGATACTGCGGCAATGATTCGACAGGCGGTGACTTCACAGCATCTTTAGCATCTTTAGTTGTCGAAATTCCCGGCAACGACACGCCGTAGTTCACCGCGAGCCGCTGCGGCGCCGTGGTGACAATGAGCGTCCGCCGATCAGCGGTGAGTTGCACTCCCTGCACCTCAACGCCTAACCGCGCCGAGTTCATCTGTCGCTCCACGACCGCGTAACCGGGCCGAAACGACTCGAACCGATCGCCGGCCCCGACGAACTCGCCGCTGTCAATCGAGATGCGCTTCGCGAGATCCTTGAGACTCGCCGGATCAACGGGCCGATCAAATGCGATGCGGACCTCGCGCGGCGACTCGGCCCAGACTAGCGACGGAATCGGCGCGTCGTCGCGCTCTTCGTAGGTCACTTTGTAGAGTTTTCCATCGCCGCTTGGGCCGCTACCCCAGTCGGGCCCGCCGCTGTGCATGGCGATCACGAGCGAACGGTCGGACGCCACGCAGGCGTCGGCTGGCAACATGTTCGTGGCGCCGATGATCTGGTTTTGCCCCACATATTCTTGCCCAGTGCGTGCGAGCTTCGTCCGATAGAGCTTGCCGCGCGAGTAGCCGGTCACCAGCGCATCGCTCCGCCACCAGTCGGGCCCAAAGGTCGTCCCATCAGTTGCCGGTTCGTTGAAGTTCAGCCCCGTCGCGCATTGATGCTGCGGCCGATAATCAAACACGCTCGGCTCGTCGATCACGTTCGGCAAATGCCGCGGATGTCGCGGCGGGAACCCATAGTGCCGGCCGCGATTGATATGGAGCAACTCGTCGAAAGGGTTGCCGTTCGGCAGCCAGGTGGCGCCTTCTTGGTCAGTGCAAAACAGCTCCTGATCCTTGTTGAACCGCATCGCCACCGGGAAGCGTATCCCCGTCGCGACGATCTCCCGCGATTTGAAGTCGGGCGCCACGCGCAAGATTGTCCCATGTTCGTTGTCGAGCGTATACTTCGCGTTGCCGTTCTCATCGCGCAGGTAGCCGTCAGTGAAGTTCTCCGTCCCGATGCCGAAATAAATCGCGTGATCGCGCGGATCGACGGCGACGCCGAGCGCGTCGACCTGCACAAAGAGTTCCGGCCACCCAGTGGTGACGATCACTTCTTCCTCGGCGACATCGTCTTGATCTTTGTCGAGGAGCAGCACAATCTTGCCACGGCAGGCGACGAATACGCCGCGGCCGCGCTCGTAACCCGGCGGCGTGAGCGCCATGCCAATCGGGGCGCGAAGCTGCCCCTCATTCTTCCAGAAAACCTGCGCGTCATCCTCGACGCCGTCGCCGTCGGTGCCGCGCAGCAGGTAGACGTTGCCGTCGTAGGCGAGCGCCACGAGCGCTCCGTCTTCGCGGTAGAGAACATTGTTGATGTTCGACAACTTCACCGGCAGTTCCCGCACACTGAACCCCGGCACGAACATCTGCACCGGCGGCGGGGCATCGACGAGTTTGACGCGGCGCATCCCTGGCATGTCCGCGGGGGGCGGCACGGGGCCCATGTTGGCGTACTTCGTCGCCAGATAGGCGTCGACCTTCGCGCGCTCGTCGTCGCTGAGCAGGCGGTCGTAAACGATCACCTCGGCAATCTCGCCCGCGAAGAGATAACGCACTCCTTCGATGCCGCCGGTGAAACGTCCGCCGACGATCAGCCGATCGCCGGCAATCACCGACTCGCCACGAGCCCGCGTTCCTTCTTTCGCGCCGTTGACGTACAAGGCGACGCCCTCGTCGCCGACGCTCGTGGCGACGCATAGCCGTTGCCACTTCAAGAAATCATCGCTGCCGCGCCGCAGGTTCTGCTGCCCGCCGGCGCCTGCCCCTTCGACGTTGATGGTCGAGAAGGAAGGCATTGACGCCGACCCTTGATCGATATTTAGCCCCGAGTTGAAATCGGCCTGATCGGTCGCATGAAGCGCGAGCAGACCGCGGAACTCCCCCATGTTGTGGAATGGCGCCGCCACGATAAAGACTGTCGCATCGTGCAGCGAGAGTCCGAGTTCCTCAGCGATCAGATACGGACCGCGTCCGCTGAACCGCACCGTCGTTGCTTCGCCGTCGACCCGCCAGACTGGCCGCAGCGCCTCGTCAGGTTGCTTAACGTCGCGCCGCCGGCCCGAGCCATCGTGCCACGCCTCGACGGCGCCCCCATCGACGATCGGCGCTTCGCCGAGCGCAGCTCGTGCTTTCGTCTGCGCGCCCCCGTCAAGCCACACCGCGATCCCGTCGACCACCTCCAGCCGCGGATCGGCCCACGGTTCCACGGCGCCAACCAACTGGGCTGCAGTCAGATAACCGAGGAGAAGTCCCCAACCAAGTGTGCGAATCATGCCGCCCCTCGTTAGTAGCAGAAAAGTGTGGACCATCGCATCGTAACCGACGCGACAAACCACCGACAACCAATCGCCACCGCCCCGCCAAACGTCCCCCCACGCCACTACGCCCATTTAGCCCCGTCCGCTCGCGGCGGGTTTCGCCGAAGCGCGGGCTACCGCCCGCGGCTAAATGGCCGCAGCGGCATGGATCACACAACTCCCGCCGCCGTACGGCTAGCACGCGCGCCCACCGCCCACGAATTCCCCCCGCAATTCGCCCTAGGCCCTCTCGCCCAAATTGTGCAAAATACCGCCCGCTTCCAGGGAAGGAACCGTCGCCGCCGTGAATCGTACGAAGCTGATCATCGACTACGCCGCCTACGTCGCGGTGCGCACCGTCGTCTGCATCATCCAGGCGGCGCCATTGTCGACGTGCCAAGCCTGGTCGCGGCGGCTTGGTTGGCTCTTCTGGCATGTTTTCAAACTCCGCCGCGCCACGGTGGAAGAAAATCTCCAGACCGCCTTCCCCGACAAGTCGCCGGCCGAGCACGCAGCGATCGCGCTCGCCATGTGGGAACATCTGCTGCTGATGGTCTGCGAGATCGCCCACGCCCCGCGGAAGATCAACCGTACCAACTGGCGCACCCACCTCGCGATGCCGCAGATGCGGCTGATGGTGCGCCGCCTGCTCGATCGCCGGCCGGTGGTGATCATCTCCGGCCACCTCGGCAACTTCGAGATGGGAGGCTACCTCCTCGGCCTTCATGGCTTTCCGACCCACACGATCGCCCGCACGCTCGACAACGGTTATCTCGACCGCTGGATCAACGAATTCCGCGAGGCCACCGGCCAGTACATTCTCCCGAAACATGGGAGCAGCCAACAGATCGAAGAACTGCTGAAGTCGGGCGGCACGCTCGTCCTGCTCGGCGACCAGCATGCCGGCGAGGCGGCTTGCTGGGTCGATTTCTTCGGCCGTCCCGCCTCGACCCACAAAGCGGTCGCCCTGTTTACGCTCAGCGGCAACGCCCCCACCTCGGCAGGCTGCGTTTTCCGGAAGGGTGAGCCGATGCACTTCGAAATGCGGGTCGCCGACCTGGTCGACCCCGCCGACGCCGACTTCAAACTCGGCTCAATTCCTCTGCTGACGCAGTGGTACACCCGCTGCCTGGAAGATCTGATTCGCATCGCCCCGAACCAATACTGGTGGCTCCATCGCCGCTGGCGGGAGCAAAAGAACAACGGCCGCGCCCGCCGCGAACGCCGCCGCGGCAAGGATCAGATTCGCCCCGCCGCGTGACGCCGCGCCTACTCTGTCTTGCAGGGAAATTGCAATTTCAAGAAATAACCGCCAAGGACGCCAAGAGCGCCAAGGGGAAATGCCTTTTACCAGGAAACACACGAAGCACACCAAAGAAAGAATATGAGCGATGCAACGCTTTTTCACTTTTAGTGTGCTTCGTGTGTTTCGTGGTAAATCTCCCCGCATTTCCTTGGCGCTCTTGGCGTCCGTGGCGGTTCAATTTCCCTGACTTTGCATCTCCCGGCGCCTAGCGTGCGTCTTTGCCGCAACCCACTCGCGTGACATAATCACGGCTTGCGCGCCGTTTTGCCGCTGCCGCCTGACACGGACCAACTCGTGTATCGCCTTCGAGCCTTCCGCAACTCCGATCCCCCTCACCTCGCCGCGATCTGGCGCAGCCAGCCGCCGCAGCGCGGGGTGCTGCAGCCGATCTCGCCGCCGCTGCTCGAATACGCCGTCTTCTCGAAACTCAACTTCGAACGACAGGGATTGATCGTCGCCACCCGTGACGACGTGCCGGTCGGCTTCGTTCACGGCGGCTTCGGTCCGACCGACGACGGGTTGCAACTCGACACGTCGCTCGGCACGACGCAAATGCTGATGGTGCAGGGGGGGAGCGACGCCGAGGGACCGCTCGCCGACGACCTGCTGCGGGCGAGCGAAGAGTACCTGCGTAGCCGCGGGGCGACCGTCCTCTACGCCGGCGGCGTCAATCCGCTTAACTCGTTCTACCTCGGCCTCTACGGCGGCAGCGAGATCCCCGGCGTCCTGCAGACCGACCAAGTCCTGCGCACTGCCGCTGATCGGGCGAACTACCGCGAGATCGACCGCGTGCTGATCATGCAGTGCGACCTCGCCCGCGTGCGGCCTCCCGTCTCGCGCGAGTTGCGGGCGATCAAGCGGACGACGCAGTTGATCGAAAAGATCGACCCCGAACCGAAAACTTGGTGGGAAGCGTGCGTCTGGGGTTCTTCGCAACGCGACGTCTTCAGCCTGTTCGACAAGACGCAGAATCGCAGCGTCGCGACGGCGTCGTTCTGGGACATGCAGCCCCTTTCAACCTGTTGGGGGATGACAGCCGCGGGCCTGTTCGATCTGCAGGTCGACGAAAAGTTCCGCCGCAAGGGGTACGCTAGCTATCTCCTCGGCGAAGCGATCAGAATCTTACGCCGCCGCGGCGTGACGACGATCGAAGCCCAAACAATGGCGAGCAACGCGGCCGCGCGCGACTTCTATCTGAAGTTCGGGTTTACTGAAATCGACTACGGGGTCGTGTTTCGGAAAGAATCGACGCTGTAAATGCGGGAGCGGGGATTTTTTACCACGAAACACACGAAGAACACGAAAGAGAAGTGAAGGAGAGCAACCGCGAATCACGCGAATTGACGCGAATGATTTTTCAGTTTATCTCGGCATTTCATTCGCGCAGATTCGCGTAATTCGTGGTTAATCGTTTTTTCTTTTTCGTATCAGTTCGTGTGTTTCGTGGTTAAAAATCCCCGCATTTAACCGCCAAGCTCACCATTCCACGCCCAGCATCTGGCAGTTGATCCCCGACCCGATTCCCAGCATCGCCACGCGCTCCCCTTTGGCGAAGCGTCCCGCTTCGGCAGCCAGGGCCATCGTCAACGGCAACGCCGCGGCGCCGGTGTTCCCCAGCGTTTCGAACGTCGAGTAATCAAGCGATTCGTCGAGCCCCAACTGCTCAAACAGCAGCTTGCGATGGGCGACGCCCACCTGATGGCAAATCGTCTTGTCGATCTGCTCCCGCGACCAGCCGACCTCGCGCAGGAACGGCTCAAACGTTCGCCGCCCCGTCTCGACGCCGCTCAGCATCAACTGCTCGCTGTCGGTCCGCATGAACGTTTCGAGTCCCTCGCTCTGGCAGAGCCCATGCCCCGCAGTATTCGCCAGCACCGCCCCGCCAAGCAGCCGATGCCGCTCGTGGCTTAGCGCTTCATCACACAGCACGACGCCCACGCTCCCCGAACCAATCGTCAGCGACGCGATGTACGGCTTCACACCGCGGCGATCGATCGAAGCGTCATTGTTCAGTCGCTCCACCGTCGTCTCCACGAGCGACCGCCCATCTTCGGTCCCCACGATCAGCCCGGCGCGAATCTGCCCCAGCTCGATCATGTTCGCCACCTGCACCATCCCGCTCAGGATGCCGAGGCAGGCGTTCGAGACGTCGTAGATCAGGCACTCCGCCGGCAGGCCCAGCGCGTGATGCACGCCGCACGCCGTCGCTGGTTCGAGATAATCGCGGCATACTGAGCCATGCACCAGGGCCCCAATCTGAGCCGGATCAATCCCCGCCGCCGCGATCGCCCGCCGGCCGCTTTCGATGCTGATTTCTCCCGGCCGCGTCCCCGGCGGATAGAACCGCCGCTCGCGGATGCCGGTCATCAGCTCCAGCCGCCCCTCCGGCAACCGCAGCCGTTGATACGCCGGCGCCAGCCGCCGCTCGAGCTCGTCGGTGGTGACGACTTCCTCCGGAAGCGTGTAGCCGAAGCTTTCGAGATAAACGCAGCGGTAACGCATGGGGCAGGGGAGGGGGCAGTGGCAAGAATCGAGCGGCGGCGGCGAATCACCCACCGTACCGAACCCCCCGCCGCGCCACAACGCCCCGCCAAAACGCCCTCCACGCCGCCACGGCCATTTAGCCCCGTGCGCTCGCAGCGGGTTTCGCGGGCTACCGCCCGCGGCTAAATGGCCGCAGCGGCATGGGGCGGTGAATCGCGCACCCTCGCGTCATCCGCCCCCGCAACCCAACCCTGCCATTCGCATTCCCCATCGCCGCGATTTCAACTAAAACCACCGCACACCCTGCGGAATCTCCCGTGTCCGAATCTGCACCAACGCCCTCACTTCCCACGCCGGCAAGCGCCACGCCGCCGCGCCCGCGCGATCTCGTCGCGGTTCTCATCGCGCTCGTCCTCCCGACAATCGTCACCTGGGTCTACTTCTTCCAGGCCGACGCGATGCCGCCGCAGCTGCAGCTCACCATCTTCAGTACGGTGAAAACCATCCAATTCGCCTTTCCGCTCTTCTGGGTGCTGGCGATCCAGCGCGGCCGCGTCACGCTCCGTCCGCCCAACTCGCAAGGCCTCGAACTCGGCGTTGCGTTCGGAGCGATCGTCGCCGCGGCGATCTTCGCGCTCTATCTCGCGGTGCTGCGCAACAGCGACCCGGTGGTCGAGGCGACCGAGATCGTCATCGGCAAAGTCAGCGGCTGGGGGATCGACTCCGCCTGGAAGTACGGCCTCCTCGGCCTGTTCTACGCCCTCATCCACTCGTTCATGGAAGAGTACTACTGGCGGTGGTTCGTCTTCGGCCAACTCCGCCGCTTCACGTCGCTCACGCCGGCGATCGTGATCTCCTCTCTCGGCTTCATGGCTCATCACGTCCTGGTGTTGGGCAAATTCTGCGGCTTCGACAGCCCGCTCACCTACCTCCTCTCGGCCTGCGTCGCGATCGGCGGGGCCTTTTGGGCGTGGCTCTACGACCGCACCGGCTCGCTCCTGGGCCCTTGGCTCGGCCACATGCTCGTCGACGCCGCGATCTTCACGATCGGCTTCGACCTCATCCGCGGCCTCTTCGCTGCCTGAATGCTTTAAATGCGAACCACCAAGGCTCCAAGGCACGAAGGAAGACACGAAGAATACTTTTTAACTACGAAACACACGAAATGAACGAAAGGGGAAGGAGAGTCACCGCTGATTGACGCTAATGATCGCTAATAGAAATCAAATTCATAAGCGATCATCAGCGTCAATCAGCGGTGCAAATCACTCCTCCTTTTTCGCTTCTTTCGTGTGTTTCGTGGTTAAAACGCCTTTGACAGCCCAAAAACCAGCCCTCTGCCTCAACAATGCCTCCCTGTCTTCTTGGTGCCTTCCTTCGTGCCTTCGTGTCTTGGTGGTTAGCTAGCATCCCAAAAGTGAACCCACAGAAAACCGCCAAACCCCGCTCATCTTGTGCTAGCACCGCCTGTCCGACGCAAGATCGTCAATTCGTTTGCCAAGGCTGTCGAAGTCGTTACATTTCGCTTCAGACTTGCATCCACGATCCGGACCGGTGACACGGTCGCCTAAAAAGGAGTTTCGAGGCCAGTCGATAGGGAAGTCGTTCCGACCCAGTTCCCCGTGCGGGCACGAAGCGTCGGACAGCCGCCTCAGACAATCATTGCCGCGCTGCAACGCCCACGGATGGGTCGTCACGCCAGCTACTGCTAGCCGACACGTTTGCCGCGCTCCAAGTTCGCTTGATCTGAGTTCAGTTGTCCGTCGAACCTTCTGCCGCCCGTGCGGGTCGCAAGCGAACCTCTTTCCGTTGGCCTCATCGAGCGAGCCCCCGCAATGCTCGCCGCCGTAGGGAAACCACAGGGTGCGCCATGATGGCGCCGGAAAGGGATTACTTCCATGTCCAAGCCGCTTATCGGAATCAACACCGACTTTCGTTCCGCTAATCAGAATTCGACCGCGTTCGCGTATGTCGCCGCCGGATATTTCGACGCGATCACGCAAGCTGGGGGCCTGCCGGTCCTCATTCCTCCGTACGATAACGAATCAGACCTCGAGCACCTGCTCGCCCGCCTCGACGGCGTCCTGCTGATCGGCGGCGCCGACCTCGACCCCCGTCGCGACGGCTGGATGCTCCACCCGACCGTTCGCCTGCAAGATCCCCGCCGCGAGTCGTCCGACCGCATGTTGGTCCGCCTCATCGCCGAACACCGCATGCCGGTCCTCGGCATCGGCGCCGGCATGCAGTTGATCAACGTCTCGCAGGGCGGCAACCTGATGCTCCACATCCCTGAGGACATGCCGAGCGCTCTGCCGCATCTCGATCCGCTTGACCCCGATCACCGCCACACGTTGCAACTCGCCTCGGGCTCGATCATGGATCGCGTCTACGGCGACGGCGAACTGCGGGTCAACAGCATGCACCACATGGCCGTCGACGAAATCGCCCCCGGCTTCCAAGTGACCGCCCGCTGCCCCGACGGCATCGTCGAAGCGATCGAAAGCACCATGGAAGATTGGTTCGCCTTCGGCACCCAGTTCCATCCCGAAGCGTCGACTGCCTCAGCGCTCGACGGGCGAATTTTCGAAGAGTTCATCATGGGCGTCGAAATCGCCCGCGGCATGGTTCCGGCCGGCGTCCCCAGCCTGGTTGCTGCGTAGTAGTCAACGAGATGAAACACTAGCCGGACCGCCACGCGGTCCGGACATCGTGCTCCAGCGGCCTGAATGGATTCAGCGTGGCCGCTACGTTGAAAAGGTCGGGCTCGGCGTTGGTAGAGGAAGCCAACGCCGGGCCTTTTTTATTGCGCTGAAGACTAACCACGAAGACACTAAGGCACGAAGGAAGACACCAAGAAAAGAGAAGCATGGGATTCACATCAATGCTTCTCTGTATTGCTGTTTTTTGAATTTGTCTTCTCTTCTTGGTGATTTCCTTCGTGCCTTGGTGGTTAGAGATTTACGCCAGAAGCTTCAAAAATTCCCGCATCCAAGCCGGGTTCCCCGGCCAAGCCGCCGCCGTCACTAGGTTGCCGTCGACGGTCACGCCATCAAGGCCCGGCGTCGGTTCATCCCAAATTCCTCCGGCCCGTTGCAACTCGGGCCGCACCGACGGATACGACTGGCACTTCCGTCCCTTCACCACATCGGCGACCGCTAGAATGAGCCCGCCATGGCAAGTCGACGCCACTGGCTTGTTCGCGGCGAAGAACTGCTGCACGATCTCAATGACGCGCTCATTCAGCTGCAAATGCTCCGGCGAACGCCCGCCTGGAATCACCAGCGCGTCGTAGTTGGCGGCGTCGACCTTTTCCCAATCGATGGTCACCGGAAACTGATGCCCGCGTTTCTCAGTGTAGGTCTGATGCCCCTCGAAATCATGAATCGCGGTCGCGACCGTCGATCCCGCCTGCTTGCCAGGCGAAGCCGTATCGATCGAGTGCCCCGCCATCAACACAGCCTGATACGGAAAGATCGCTTCGTAGTCCTCGACGAAGTCGCCGATCAACATCAATACGCGCTTGGCGGCCATCATCTACTCCAGTGAAAATTGGTTGCCGCAAAAAGGCACAAACACCGCAAAAAAATAAGGGAAGAATGTTGAACCGCGGATTGCACAGATTTCACGGATGAATGCAACGGATTTACTGCTTCTGAATTCATCCGTGCAATCAGCGAAATCCGCGGTCGTCTTATTCTTCTTTTTTTGCGTCCTTCTGCGCCTCTTCGCGGCAAAAAATCCTACTCCCCAATAATATGCTCCGGCATCCGCCGAATATTCCCCTCGCGATCGACGCAAGCAATCGTACTCGCCCCCTCCGCGATCAGCTTGCCGTTCACCACCACGCGATAGGCATGCTCGATCCGCGCCATCGTCGCTTTGACGACTTTGGTCTCGATCCGCAACCGGTCGCCAAACTTTGCCGGTCGGTGGTACTTGGCCGAGATGCTGTGGACGACCAGCATGATCCCGTCGCGCTCCAGATCCTGGTAGTCATGCCCCATCGCTTTGAGCATCTCCACCCGCGCGAGCTCGAAGTACCGAAAGTAGTTCGAGTGATGGACCACCCCCTGGCCATCGGTCTCGTAGTAGCGCACGTCAACTTCAAACACATGTTCCATCGATCAGGCACTTTCGGGCAGGCAAGGAAGCCGCGGGTCAACAACCCGCCGGGGCAGGACCCCCCATCCTACAAAACCCCCGTACCCACCGTTAGCCGCGACGCGCAGCGGAGCGCGCTTCCCCCCAAATCACGTTGCATCCCCCAATTCACCCCCCTATAGTAAATCCATTCGCAGGAGACCCCAGGCAGCAGCGGCCGAAACTGACCGGCCCAGCAGGAGCGGCATCGATGAGCAGTAGCGGCGGCGGCGAGCATTCCGGAATCGATTTCGCCACGATGCGCGGCCGCGACTACCCTTCGATCCGCCAGTTCACCGTCTTTCTCGAAAACCGCGTCGGCCAGCTCCTGGAAGTCGTCCGCCGCTTCGAGGGGAGCAACGTCCGGATCGTCGCCCTGACGATCTCCGACTCCACGGAATGTGCCGTCGTTCGCTTTTTGCTGAGCGATCCCGAGGCAGGCCGTGAGGTCCTCGAACGGGCCGGCCTGGCGATCGTCGAATCCGACCTGATCGGCGTCGAACTCCCCGACACGCCGCAACCGTTGCTGCAGGTTTGCACGGCGCTGCTGCAGTCGGAGGTGAACATCACCCAGGTCTATCCGCTGCTGGCCCGCCCCCACGGCCGACCGGCGGTCGCCCTGATGGTCGACAACATCGAGATCGCCCTCGACACGCTCACCTCGAAGGGCTTTTCGCCGATCAACGAAGACGATCTCAAAGAGATCGGCTGACCATGACGGTGTCGGGGACCTTTTGCGACTGGGGCAGTTTGCGATTTAGAATATTTTCCAGTCGCAAAAGGTCCCCGACACCTTCTCCGCGTCCGCTAGGGTGGCCAAAAATAGAGTCTCGAAATTGGCCCCTCAATCCTCTATGAATGGGGCTGGCGACGGTCAACAACGTGGCCCACGGTACGCGCCACGAACCCCTCGCCACGCCACAACGCCCATTTAGCCCCGCCCGCTCGCGGCGGGACACGTCGCCACCCCATCCACGTCGCCCTACACGCTCCGCACATTGTCGCAACTGTCGCCTCGACGCCACCTGTCGCTTCAACCAGATCAACGTAACTATAATTACTAAAGAGCTTTAGGCGCCGCTGACATCTGTCGCCAAAAATCGCTCACCGACCAATCGACACACGACACGACAAGAATCACGCCATGCCCATCCATGTCATCTGCCCCTCTTGCCACGCGCGCTTCAAGGTCGGCGACCAGCACGGCGGCAAGACCGGCGCGTGCCCCAAGTGCAAGGGAACGATCCAGATTCCCAAGGCCGAGGATGAAGTCATCATCCACGCCCCCGAGGCCGAAGCGGGCGCCAAGGATGCCAAGGGACGCAACGTCCTCAAGCCGATCAAGCGCAAAGAAACCAAGTTTCAGCTCAACGCCGCGCTGATGATTGGCGGGGCCGTGGTGCTCGTGACCGCGATCGCGTTCCTGCTCGGCAACAGCCGCGAACAACTCGCCGGTTCGCTCACTTACATCCTGGCCGGGGGCGCCATCTTGCTCGGCCCGGCGCTGGCTTACGCCGGCTACACCTTCCTCCGCGACGATGAAATGGGGGCTTTTACCGGAACCGATCTCCTCATTCGCAGCGTCGGGTGCGGTCTCGTTTACGCCCTCACCTGGGGCGTCTACTGGTACGTTGGCTACACCGTTTTTGGCAGCGAGCCCTATTCAATCACCGGTCTGGAGATCTGGCAGATCGGCGTCCTCGTCGGCATCGCCATCGGCATCGGGACGTTCGCCGCGTTCGTCGCCTTCGACTTCGAGCCGATGACAGGGTTCTTTCACTTTGCCCTCTTCTTTGTCGCGACGATCCTGCTGCGCTTCCTCGTCGAAGGCAGCTTCCTACCAGGGATGAACCGAGGGGAGAAGAAACCCGGCGTTCGCGCCACGGTCACGGAGGTCATCCCGCAGAACAACAACGTACCCCCGGTTGCAATCGCTCAGTCGCTCGCCCCAATCCACCACGCCACAACGCCCATTTAGCCCCGTCCGCTCGCGGCGGGTATGCGCGGGCTACCGCCCGCGGCTAAATGGCCAAAACGGAACATCAACAACCAAACGCACTACTGCCCACTGCCGACTGCCCTCTCACCCCCATGCCTACCCTCCGCGAAATCCCTGAAGTCGCCGCCCTCCGTGCGAGCCGGCACCTCATCCGGATTCCGCCGGAGATCGACGTCCCGCTCACGCCGCGCGTCCGCCACTTGGTCGACGCGCCGGAGTTCCGCCGGCTCGCGAATATCAGCCAACTCGGCCTCGTAAGCCTCGTCTATCCCGCCGCCAACCACACGCGGTTTGAGCATTCGCTCGGCGTCTATCGAATGGCGCTGCTCTATCTCGATCGCCTCGCCGACAACGACCGTTTCGAAGCGGCGGTTCCCCCCGCGGCCGCCGAGCGGTTCCTCGTGGCCGCGCTGCTGCACGACCTTGGCCACTGGCCCTTTTGCCACCCAATCGAAGACATCAGCCTCCGGCAAGTGCCGAGCCACGAACTGTTCGCCAACAGCTTCCTGCTCGAAGGGGAACTGGCCGACGTGCTGCGGCACGAATGGAATATCCAGCCCCGCGACGTGGTCGAGATGCTTTCCCACAAGCCCGCCGACCGCTGCGGCCGGCTGCTACGGAGCATGCTTTCGGGGCCGATCGACGTCGACAAGATGGACTATCTCATGCGCGATAGTCTCCATGCCGGCGTCCCTTACGGTCGCAACTTCGATCAGCCGCGATTGATCCAGAGCCTTTGCCTGAACGAAGCGGGCGACTCCCTGGCCATTACCGACAAGGGGAAGACCGCCGCTGAGATGATGGTCTTCGCCCGTTATGTGATGTTCAGCGAGGTTTACTGGCACCACGCCGTCCGTGCGGCGACGGCGATGCTGCAGCGGGCATTCTTCCTGCTCCATCCGCATCTCGACGTTGATGCGCTCTTTCGCCTCACGGAGCAGCCGATGATCGACGCCCTGCGCAAGGCGGCGGGCGATGGCCCTTCGGCAGAGCTCCTCGACGGCCTCTTCGGCCCGTCGCGGCGGCTCTACAAACGGGTCGCCCAGTGCAGCCTGTTCCAGGAGTCGGCGCTGTACGAGCGACTCGCCCGACGTCCTTACCCGTGGCTGGTGCGCTGCGCGGAGCAGTTCGCGGGACTGGCGAGCCGAGCGTTGTCGCGCGTCGTCGCCCCGCACGAGATCTTGTTCGACGCCCCGCCGATCGAGCTTGAGGTCGAGTTCCAGATCGAGGTGTTCTTTCCGAAGGAAGGCCGCTACCGGCAACTCGGGGACGTCTCACCGGTCGTGAAGACGCTCGCCAAGCAGCAGTTCGACGACTATGTGAAGCGCGTGCGGCTCTTCGCCCACCCCCGCTTGGCCACGGACCTCCGCACGCTCCCCGGCCTCACCGATCTCCTCGCCCAAGCCGTCGACCTCGCCACTTAGCCCCCGGTTCTTCAAACCGGGGGCTCAAACGGCGTAACAAAAAACCCCCGGCATGAAGTGCCGAGGGCTAACTGACAATGTATTCAAAGCGCCCAACGCAACGTTAGGCGTTCGCCAACTCAAGCTCCGGCTCCGCCTGCCGCGTGCTTCGGCGATACGCCGCATACTGTTGATCAACGACCTCCGCCGACAGGAAGCCATGCTCCACCAGCACGTCGCGGAGCGACGCCATATTGCGAGACTGCTCGTCGAGCAGCTGATTGAGATCTTCGTTCGTGAGGTAACCGAGCCGAACCGCGATCTCGCCGAACATCTGCTGCGGCGTGTCGCATTGCTCCTGCAGGATGATGAACATCTGCTTGACGGTAAGTCGGCGAGTTTGGATCGCCATCGTACCGAGCTGCGGCCGCGAGCGCATCTGCAGCTTCAGCGACTTGTAAAAAGCCTGGGTGGAAAGGAGCCCGTTGTCGACCAAGTACATTCCGAATTGCATGAGAATTCTCCGCTGAAGGGCTGCCTGACTTTGGGGGCGGGACCCCGAAGGATTCGGGGCGGCGAGGTGGGAGAGCGGCGGGCGTACCCTGAGGAACTCCGCTCTATCGCAAGCTTATCTCGCGCCGAGCCCCCTTGGCGGGTGGTGAGCAGTAGGGCGGCGGCATTGCGGTTGCCCGTGGACCGTATATCGTGCCTAACCGCTTAGCTCGGAACGGATTCCGCGACCGGCAACGGCGTTTCCTGGAGCCGTGCGCGGCTGCCGACATTCCGTGCAGGGCTGCACCGGAGCTAGGCGAGATGGAGGTGAGCTTGGCTGCGGTTGCCGCTACTCGGGGTGCTAGCTCGTAAGAATCCGCAAATCGTTGCGGGGCGTGATCTTACAGCAGTGGAGGAGTAGCGCCGGAGAGGCCCTTAGCGAGAGATTTAAACATGCGGCATACGAGTTGCTTCCATCGGTTTTCAACTCTTCCGGCGGCGTCGCAGGATGTGAACCGCACCGACCGATTCCGTGTCGAGTTAGTTGAAAGACCGGCCCGTTTCCTAGGGCGGCAATGGAGTGGATGACCATGCTACGCGATACCAACGCCTTCGACCTCAGCGCGACCCCGATTCCTTTCCGGACGGCTCACGTTGGTCAGCAAGATTCGCCAGTCCCGGTCGTTTCTCAGTCTGAAGCTCGGGCCGACGCACGGTTGATCGAGCAGGAAATCACGCGGCTCACCTGGGCTGTTCTCGACGGGGGGGCGACCCTCTCTGACCGGCAACGGTTGGCGGAACTGGTCAATGCCCAGCACTCTCAGCGCCGTCGCTTCGACCGTTAACATCGGTGCGTTCGACCGCGGGCGGCCGTGCGCTTCGCGCAAACGGCAGGTCGTAAGTCCATATTAGGCTCCACTTTTTCGCTGTTAAACTGGAGCGATTGCGAAAAGGCTGCCGATACCGTTCTCTAGATCGAGCAAGTGTCACGGTCTGATTCGCAACGGACGCGACTCCCCCGCCTACAGTCAACGCCTTGGCCCACGGACGCCGCCGCCAAGGTTCCCGCCTGATGAGTTCGACGAACCCCACTTCGTGCGACTCTGCTGGAACGACTGCGATGATGACCGCCCCCGCCGCCCATTATTTGCTCTTCGCCGAAGCCGCGATCGAACCCAACCAAGGGGGCTCGTGGCGGTTTGTGCTGGAGAACGTCGCCACTGGCGAAAGCTTTTCGGCGAACGACTTTGAACCCATCGACTGCCACGAACGGCTGGAACTGCTCGCCGTCGTCCGCGGACTTGAAGCGATCGACCACTCGGCTCGCGTGACGCTCGTCACCAAGAGCCGCTACGTCAACCGCGGCCTGAAGCGCGGCCTGAACGATTGGCGCGCCAACGGTTGGCAGTGGGAACGCTTCGGCCGCGTCGTGCCGGTCCGTGACCACGACCTGTGGAAACGCGTTGATCGGGCCCTGAACTATCACCAAGTCGACTGCCGCCTCTGGCAGTTCGCCGGTGAGGAAGAAGCCGAAGCGACGGCTGGCATGCCGGAAGTCGAGTCGGTCGTCGTCGCCCGTCCGCGTCGCGGCCGGTTCACGCTCGCCGCCGAAGGCTTCCGCCGGGCGACCCAAGCCGCGGCCACGCTGGGCGATGCGTTCCGCCCCTCGACCCTCGCCGCCGGCTAAACAGTCCCGCCCCGCCTTGAGAAATTCGGCTGTCAGACGGGACCATCCAGGGCCCCGCGACGCCTCAGAGATTGCCTCCCGACCCCTCACCGTAACGATTACCGGCCGCAGCGACCCAAGCAGGCTGCCACCGTTTCAAGTACAACAGTAAGCAGGATAGACCACCGTGCGATCCACCGTCGACGTCAACGCGATTAACCCAGTTATCCACGGCTACCACGAAAATCCGTTCGAGGTGCTGGGCCCGCATGTGATCGAAGAGAATGGCCGTCAGGCGTTGGCGGTGCGGGCTTACCTGCCGCAATCGCAACAGGCATGGCTGGTCGATCCGAGGGCAGGGGAGTCGAAGCCGATGCGGCGGATTCACCCGGCGGGCCTGTTCGAAGCCATCTGTGGACCGGAGATTCATGACGTGGAACAAGGGCGGACCTACCAACTGCGGGCAGTGAATTCAGCGGGCGAGCAGACGACGTCGCACGACCCGTACGCCTTCCCGCCGCTGCTGAGCGAATACGACCTCTACCTGCTCGGCGAAGGCCGCCACTGGCAGAGCTACGAGAAGCTTGGCGCCCACATGCGGACCATCGGTGGCGTCACCGGCGTCAATTTCGCCGTGTGGGCCCCCAACTCCGAGAGCGTCAGCATCGTCGGCGACTTCAACGGCTGGGACCGCCGTAAGCACGCGATGCGGAAGCATATTCCGACCGGCGTGTGGGAACTGTTCATCCCCGACGCGAAGCCAGGCTTGCTCTACAAGTACTCCGTCAAAGCCCGCGGCGGGAACGTCATCGAAAAATGTGATCCGTACGGGTTCGCCGCCGAGTTGCCGCCGCGGACGGCGAACATCGTCGCCGACCTCAACAGCTACAAGTGGAACGACGGCGAGTGGATGGCCAACCGGGCGACTGGCGCCAACTCGCTCGATGCGCCGATGTCGATCTACGAGGTCCATCTCGGCAGCTGGAAGCAGAACCACGGCGGCGAAACGCAGTGGCTCAACTACCGCGATCTGGCGCACCAGTTGGTGGAATACTGCCAGAAGATGGGGTTCACCCACCTCGAACTGATGCCGGTCAGCGAGCATCCCTTCACCGGCAGCTGGGGCTACCAAACGGTCGGCTACTACGCTGCCACCAGCCGCTACGGCACGCCCGAAGACTTCATGTACTTCGTCGACTTTTGTCATCAGCACAACATTGGCGTGTTGATCGACTGGGTGCCGGCCCACTTCCCGAAGGATGGTCACGGGTTGGCCAAATTCGACGGCACGGCTCTCTACGAGCATGCCGACCCTCGGCAAGGCGAGCATCCCGATTGGGGCACGAACGTTTTCAACTACGGCCGGAACGAAGTGCGGAACTTCCTCACGTCGAACGCGCTCTTCTGGCTCGATAAGTACCACATCGACGGCCTACGGGTCGATGCGGTGGCGTCGATGCTCTACCTCGACTACAGCCGCAACGAAGGGGAGTGGATCCCCAACCAATACGGCGGTCGCGAGAACCTGGAAGCGATTTCGTTCGTCAAGGAATTCAATGAGCAGGTCCACCAGCAGTATCCCGGGACGTTGACGATCGCCGAAGAGTCGACCGCGTGGGGCGGCGTCTCCCGGCCGACCTATCTCGGCGGACTCGGCTTCAGCCTGAAGTGGAATATGGGCTGGATGAACGACACGCTGCGGTACTTCCGGCACGAGCCGATTCATCGTCAGTACCACCACGACGAACTGACGTTCTCGCTGATCTACGCGTTCACTGAGAACTTCGCTCTGCCGTTCTCACACGACGAAGTGGTGCATGGTAAGGGCGCCTTGCTCGATCAGATGCCAGGCGATCTATGGCAACGGTTCGCCAACCTGCGGTTGCTGTACGCTTACCAATGGACCCACCCGGGCAAGAAGCTGCTGTTCATGGGCTGCGAGTTCGGCCAATGGAACGAGTGGAACCACGACAGCGAACTGCAATGGGACCTGCTGCAGTGGGATACCCACCAGGGCGTCCAAAAGATGATGGGCGATCTGAACCAGCTCTATCGCAATGAGAAGTCGTTCCACCAGGTCGACTTCGAGAGCACCGGGTTCGAGTGGATCGATTGCCACAACTACGCGAACAGCATCCTGGCTTACCTGCGGCGGGCCAAGGACCCCAATGACTACACGCTGGTCGCCTGCAACTTCACGCCGGTGCCGCGGCACAACTACCACTTGGGCGTGCCGGAAGGGGGCTGGTACGGCGAGATCTTCAACTCCGACTCGGCTTACTACGGCGGGAGCAACGTGGGGAACTACCCGGGCGTGATGGCCGAGAAGAGCGAAAGCCACGGGCGGCCGTTCTCGATCTCGCTCACCTTGCCGCCGCTGTCGGTGGTGGTGCTGAAGCCGACGCGCGGTTGAGATTGAATAAGCTACTGGCTAGAAACAACAAAGCCCGCCGTCCACGCATGTGGAAGGCGGGCTTTTGTTGTCAGATCGCGTAATACCATGCTGTAGCGCTTTCAACCTCTGGCTCCGCAGGGGGTAGCACTACGCGCGACGTTGCTTACTGGTATGGGAGCCGGCCCCCCGGGCTGAGCCCGGGGCTATTTTTGTTGCCGCTTCTGACGTTCTTGCAGCCACTTCTCGTCGAACTTCAGGCCGGCTCGCTCCGTGAACATGTCATTCTCGACGGCGCTGTTGAAGACGGACGCGTGCTTGAAGAGCATATCGCGGCCGCCAGCCCACGACTCCGATTCTTCCAGGAAGAGTTTCTTCAAGTCGTCATCGCTCCATTGCTTGCGGGCGACGCGAACAACGTAGGCCGCCGTCTGGTCGTGGTTTAGCAGGCCGACCGTTTCGTTGTCGGCGAGGCCGAACACTGTTTCCATAAACTGCGGGCCGATGCCCTTCAACTCGGGAACGTCGCTGATGCTCGGCAACGAGCCGAAGCCGGCGCGTCCGGTCGGGTAGTTGAGCCAGCTGAACAGCGCGGTTTCTTTAACAACCTCGAAGCCGCGGTCGGCGAAGAAGAACTGGTCGAAAGGCGTGTTGCTCTTCTGAATCTCAATCGCTAAGTCCTTGGCCTTCTTCTCAGCGAGCTTGGCCGCTTCGCGTTGTTTCCAGGCTGCCGCCACTTTGTCGCGGACTTCCTTGAACTCCGGAATTCGGCGGGCGATATCTTCCGTCTTCATTACGATAAACGTATCGCCTTCCAACTCGGCGGCCATAAACGGCTCGAACGGCTTCAGCGTCAGGAAGGCGGCTTGAGCGACGGAGATCGGCTGGTTTGCATCGCCAACGGCCTTGCCGACTTGCGTGTCGATGAGTTCCGGGAACGTCAGAGGGCTCGTCTTTTCGTAGACGAGTCCGTTCTTGTCGGCCAACCACTGCAGATCGGCAAGCTTGGCCGGCGGCTTGGGCGCCGGCTTCCCGGCCTCGGTCGCCTCGATCACGGCGATGCCGTACATATTGAACTCGGTTTGCAACTGGGCCATCGACTCGCCCATGATGCGGTCAAGTTCCTTGGTCGCCAGCTCACGGGCCAACTCGCGGCGGATTTCGTCGCGAACGCTTTCCAGCGGCTCGTACTTGTCGGCGTCAGCGGCGGCTGGAGGAGTCGACGCTGTGGAAGTCGCTTCGCCCTCGGCAGCGTCGTCGGCGGGAGTCGAGTCGGAGGCATCAGCAGGAGCTTCCGTCGCCGCAGGCGCTTCGCTGGCTGGCTCCGTCGCGGCAGGCGTCTCGGGCTCTGCAGTTTCGTCAGCGGCAGCGGGCGCATCTTGGAACGAAGCCAAACGGAAGGGGCTGGCCGGTCGAGCGTCGGAAGACTTTTCTTCCTCCACTGGTGGCGCGGCTTCCGTGTCGGACGTTGCCGGTTCCGCGGGCGTCGCTTCGGTTGCTGGCGCTTCGGCGGCCGGCGTCGCCGGTTCTTCGCTAGGGGCGGCCGGTTCGGCGGGAGCTTCCGTCGCGGCAGGCGTCTCAGCAGCCGGCGCGGCGGGGTCGGTCGATTCCGTGGCCCCCTCGGCTGGCGCCGACGGCGATGCCGGGACATCCATCTTCAGGAAATTGGTGTCCTTGTTCTGTTCGTAATAGTAAGCGATGTCGGTCTCTGAGACCTTGTCCAGCAGCGTCTCGGTCAGGTTGACCACGCTTCCTTTGAGGTATTGCAGTCGAACTCGCTGCGGCTCGGCGAAGCCTGGATCGGGCGACGGGAGGACGCGACCGCCGACGTCGACGCGACGTCCCGGGTCGAATTCCTTGAAATCGTTGTACAGCCCAAGCAACTGCTCTTCGGTCGGTTCAGGCACTTCAGCCAAGAACTTTTCCACGGGCAAGATTGCCGCTTGGACCGAAATCCGATCGTTCACTTGCTTCCAGTCCTGCCACCGCTGGTGGGGCAAGACCACGAGCGCCGGGTCCGCATACATGCGCGTGTAAAAGTGGGCCGCCAACATTTTGCGGAGCGTTCCCATCACAATCCCCTCGCTGGTGCGGGGATTGCCGTTGCCGACGCTGGCGAGAATTTGTTCGAGCTGCTCGGAGTTCAGATTGCCGAGCCCCATCTTGGCGATGTAGTCGCTGATCAGATCGTCGCTGACGGTGATGCCGGCGCGCTTGGCGAGATCAGCTTCGACGTCGGTTTGAATGACGATCTGCTCAAGGTTGTCGCGCTGCTGGTCGCCCAGGAGCAGGCCGCGCCACGGAATGTCGATCGGCAGGTCGTACTCTGAGCGCCCGCCGCCTTGGGCGAACACTCGCTTCAAGAATTCGTCAGTGATCAGGCGGTGGGCAACGAGCGCATTGAGCTGATTCTGGTCGAGCGACCCGCCGTTCCAGGTCGCCACGGTGGCATTCGCTGGATTTCCGTCGCCGCCGGGGCCTCCGCCGTTCAGAGCGCTGCCGAGGACGAAAATGAACATCAGCAGCACGACCGCTACGGCCATGAACACCTTGGTGTGCTTGCGAAAATAGCGAAACGGGCTCGACATGAAATTGTCCTAAAGTCGTGCTATCGCCGGCTCGGCGGCTGCGAATCCTGTCCAAGGAAGAGCTTTTATTCTTGGTCAGGCTTCTTGACAGGCCGCCATGCCGAAAAGTAATGATTGACCAGCGGAAGTCGCGAAATGAAGGATGCTGATTCTATGGGGAATCGACGTAAACGCAATCCCAACAAGGGAGTATCGCCGATTCGCGCGTGTCGGTGAAGGGGCTGCCAGCCGTTTCGCCGGCGACGGTTTTGGAGAGTTGGGTGGGCGTTGCGGCTAGCTTTTGGAAGTTGGCGATAGCTAGGGAAAATTTTCAGCTGGCGCCGTTCCTGACGATTGCCCCAGATTGTCCGCGACTGCCGCTTAGCGAAAGTTTGTTTACGGCCGCCTCGCCCGTGAACGGATAAATCCAGCAACGAGCGACGTGAGTTGATGTTCCCTCTGCCCTGATTTCGCGATCTCGCCCAGCCCGCAGCCGACCGATGGCCAAAAAAAGCTCCACTTCCGAATCCGCCGGCCAAGCGCTGGTGATCGTCGAATCTCCGGCCAAGGCGCGGACGATTGGCAAGTACCTGGGCAAAAACTATCGCGTCGAGGCCAGCATCGGCCACGTTCGCGATTTGCCGCAGGGCGCCAAGCAGGTGCCCGAGGAATATAAGAAGGAGTCGTGGGCGAACCTGGGTGTGAACGTCACCGACGGGTTTAAGCCGATCTACGTCATCCCGCCCGGGAAGACGAAGCAGATCAAGCTACTGAAAGATCAACTGAAGGGGGCCAACGCTCTCTATCTGGCGACGGACGAGGATCGCGAAGGGGAAGCGATCAGCTGGCATCTGCTGGAGATCCTGAAGCCGAAGGTGCCGGTCCACCGCCTCGTCTTCCACGAAATCACCAAAGACGCCATTCAGGCGGCGATCGCATCGCCCCGCCAAGTCGATGAAGGTTTGGTCCGGGCGCAGGAAACGCGGCGGATTCTCGACCGGCTCTATGGCTATGAGGTCTCGCCGCTGTTGTGGCGCAAGGTCCGCCCGAAACTTTCCGCCGGGCGTGTGCAAAGCGTCGCGGTGCGGTTGATCGTCGAGCGCGAGCGCGAACGGATGGCGTTCGTCTCGGCGACGTGGTGGGATTTGCTCGGTAGCTTTGCGAAGGCTGATAAGCAGTCCCTCGAAGCAACGATGATTTCTGTCGACGGGCGCCGCATCCCTGTCGGCAAAGATTTCGACTCGTCCACCGGCAAGCTGAAGAACCCGGAGATGATGCTGCTCGACGGCGACGCGGCGGCAGCGCTCGCGGCGAAGATCCGCAGCGGCAAGTTCCGCGTCGCCTCGATCGAAGATAAGCCTTACAGCAGCAAGCCGTCGCCGCCGTTCACCACCAGCACGCTCCAGCAGGAAGCGAACCGCAAGCTCGGGTTCACTGCCCGGCGCACGATGCAGGTGGCGCAGAGCCTGTACGAAAACGGCCACATCACTTACATGCGTACCGACTCGACCAACCTCGCGTCGGTCGCCATCGAGGGCGCTCGCGACCTGGTCGACAAGAACTACGGCAGCGAGTTCCTGCCCGCTGAGCCGCGGATTTACCGCTCGAAAGTGAAAAACGCTCAGGAAGCGCATGAGGCGATCCGGCCTGCCGGACATCCGTTCGAACTCCCCGACACGATGCGTCCCCAGCTTGGCGTCGACGAGTTCCGCATCTTCGAGATGATCTGGAAGCGGACGATCGCCAGCCAGATGGCCGACGCCCGCGGCCGGCGGATTTCGATCACCATCGAAGGCGAAGGTTGCGTCTTCCAGGTGAGCGGCAAGACGATCGACTTCCCAGGCTATTTGCGGGCTTACGTCGAAGGTTCCGACGATCCTAGCGCGGAACTCGCCGACCAGGAAAAGGTGTTGCCGAGCGTCGAAGTCGGCGAATTGTTGACGTGCGTGGCGCTCGATGCGAAAGAGCATACGACGCAGGCGCCGGGACGGTTCAGCGAAGCGTCGCTGACGAAGGCGCTCGAAGAGCGCGGCATCGGCCGGCCGAGTACTTACGCGTCGATTATCGACACGATCTTGGCGCGCAACTACGTTTTCAAGAAGCAGAACGCGCTGGTGCCGACGTGGGTGGCGTTCTCGGTGGTGCAGTTGCTGGAAGAGCATCTGTCGTCGCTGGTCGACTATCAGTTCACCGCTCAGATGGAAGACGACCTCGACGCGATTAGCCGCGGCGAGCAAGAGTCGGTCAGCTACCTCGACAAATTTTACTACGGCAACGGCACGCCGGGGCTGAAGAAGCAACTCGAGAACAAGATCGACGAGATCGATCCGGCTCGCATCGGCCGCATCCTCATCGGTACGCCCGAGGGACAGGCGCCGGTGTTCGTTCGCGTCGGCCGCTACTCGCCGTTCGTCGAACAGGGCGAGCGGACCGGTTCGCTGCCGGAAGAGACGCCGCCCGATGAAGTGACCCTGGAGATGGCGCTCGCGTTGCTGGAGCAGGCGGCTCAGGGCGACGAGCCGCTCGGCATCTGCCCCGACACGCACAAGCCGGTCTACTTGAAGACTGGTCGCTTTGGGCCGTACATCCAGCGCGGCACGCCTGAGGACGAAGAGAAGCCGCAGAACGCGTCGCTGCTCAAGGGGATGAGCCCCGCTGACATCGACCTAGCGACCGCGCTGAAGTTGCTGACGCTGCCGCGCAACTTGGGCGATCATCCCGAGAAAAACGAGCCGATCATGGCCTTCAACGGCCGCTTCGGGCCGTATATCAAATGCGGCGATGACACTCGTTCGTTGCCGAGCGACGTCTCGCCGTTGGACGTCACGTTCGAGCAGGCGATCGCACTGCTCGCCCAGCCAAAGACCCACGGCCGCGGCGCCGCAGCGAAGAAGGAACCGCTGCGGACGTTCGAGAAGCCGTCGCCGGTGACGGAGAAGCCGATCCAAGTGCTCGACGGCCGCTACGGTCCGTACATCACCGACGGCGAGACGAATCTCTCGCTGCGGAAGGGGATGACGGTCGAGGAGTTGACGTTCGACGAAGCGCTGTCGATGCTCGCCGAAAAGGCGGCGATGGGGCCGCCGAAGAAGAAGGCGGCGAAGAAGAAAGCGGCCACCAAAAAGGCGGCGCCGAAGAAGGGCGTCACGAAGAAGCCTGCGGCGAAAAAGGCAGTCAAGAAAACCACGAATAAGGCTGCCAAGAAAGCGGCCGTCGAAGAGAGCGACGACTGATTCTGCCCTCGAAACGGGTGGCACGCCCAGAGGTACTCCGATGGGCGTGGTTGCAGTGAAATAAGGCTTCGCCACGCCCTGCGGAGTACCTTTGGGCTTGCCACCCAAAAGCTCATTCGTCGACAGGGTCAGCTTCGGCAATCGCATAAGCCGTCGCGTGGCTGCGGCAGTGCGAGATGCTGAGGTGCATGTGAGCGATCCCCGATCGCTCGAAGACCTCCCGTGCTCCGCCGCGGAGGGCGACGATCGGCGCGCCGCCTGCCTTGTGGCGAACTTCAACGTCGCGCCAGCTGATGCCGCGGACCCAGCCGGTGCCGAGGGCCTTCAGCACCGCTTCCTTCGCGGCCCAACGGCCGGCGTAGTGTTGCGTCGCGGCACGCTTTGAGGAGCAATAGGCGATCTCGTGATCGGTGTAGACGCGGCGGATGAAGATTTCGCCGTGACGTTCGATCATCTGGGCGATGCGGAGGCACTCGATGATGTCGGTGCCGATGCCAATGATGCGAGCGGCCATCGTTAGTATCCTTTCGCACCGCAGGCGGCTTGGGCGCGAGCGAGCGTCGCGGCCGCTTTTGCACGGGCCTTGGCAGCGCCTGCCTTGAGCACGTCGCGCACGTCATCGGGGCGGGCGGCCCAGTCGGCGCGTCGTTCGCGAGCTGTGGCGTAGAACGCCTCCGCTGCATCAGCCAGCGCCTTCTTCACTTCGCCGTAGCCGAAGCCGCCGCGAGCGTAGAGAGCGCCCATGTCGGCAATCTGCGATTCCGTCGCCACCAGCTTGTACAAATCGAACAGCACGTCCCCTTCGTGATTCTTCGGCTCTTCCATCGGCCGGCTGTCGGTCGTGATCCGCATGATCTGCTTGCGCTGCGCCTTCACGTCGTCGAAGACGGCGAGCGTGTTGTTGTAACTCTTCGACATCTTCTCGCCGTCGAGGCCCGGCACCTTGGCCGAGGCATCGAGCACCTTCGCCTTAGGCATGACGAACGTCTCGCCAAAGTGATGATTGAAGCTGCCGGCGATGTCGCGGCAGACTTCGATGTGTTGGATCTGGTCTTCGCCGACCGGGACGACGTTCGAGTCGTACGCGAGAATGTCAGCTGCCTGGAGGACGGGATAGGTAAAGAGTCCGGCGTCGGCCTTGAGCCCCTTGGCGATCTTGTCCTTGTAGCTGACGCAGCGTTCGAGCAATCCCATCGGCGTGCCGGTAAGGAGGAGCCAGCAAAGTTCGCTCACCTCCGGCACGTCCGACTGCACGAACAGCACGGCCTTCTCGGGATTTAATCCGAGAGCCAGCAGGTCGATCGCGCCGTTGAGCGTGTACTGCCGCAGCAGATCGCGATCGCGCACCGTGTTGAGCGCGTGGAGGTTCGCGATGAAGTAGTACGCCTCGGCCGCTTGATCCTGCAGCTCAACGTACTGCCGAATGGCGCCGAAGTAGTTGCCCCAGTGGAAGGGGCCGGACGGTTGGATGCCGCTGAGGACGCGCATGGGCGAGATTCTTTTCGGAGGCTAGTTTCGTTTGATTTGCAGCGAACCGACGACTTGCGCCACGCTCGTGGCGCCGAGCGACGCGATCGCCACGGGGAGGGCGTCGAGCACGGTCATCGAAACGGTTGGATTGTAGAAGTTGACGGTCCCCAGTTGAACCGCGGAGGCCCCGGCGACCAAGAATTCCATCACGTCGTCGATCGTCGCGATGCCGCCGATGCCGATGAGCGGCGTTTTCACTGCCTGGGCCGCCTGGTAAACGCAGCGGAGGGCGATTGGCTTGATCGCCGGACCGCTGAGGCCGCCGATGACGTTGCCGAGGATCGGTCGCTTTCGCTTCCAATCGATCGCCATCCCTTGGCAGGTGTTGATCAAAGAGATTGCGTCGGCGCCCCCCGCTTCCGCCGCCTTGGCAATCTCGGCGATGCTGGTGACGTTCGGCGTCAGCTTGGCGATGATCGGCAATCGGCACGCGGCGCGGCAATCGGCTACCAGCTTTTCGCAGAGCGTGGCGTTCACGCCGAAGTCGACGCCGTGGCTGACGTTCGGGCAGGAGATGTTGAGTTCCACCGCCGCGGCGCCAGCGGCGTCGCCGACCATCGCCGACATTTCCACGAACTCTTGCGCCGTGCGGCCGGCGATGCTCACGATGATCGGCGTTCCGCGACTAGCCAGGTAGGGAAGGTGGTGGGCGAGAAAGGCTTCGATCCCGTCGTTGTCGAGCCCGATCGCGTTGAGCATTCCTGAGGGCGTTTCGACCGTTCGCCAAGGGGCGTTGCCGGGCCGGGCTTGACGGGTGACCGTCTTCGGCAGAATGCCGCCCAAGCGCGAGAGATCGACGAGGCTCTCCATCTCGCGGGCGTAGCCAAAAGTCCCCGACGCGACGAGGATCGGATTGGGGAGCGCGAGCCGGCCGAGCGTGACTTGCAGGTCGATTGCGGGCGCGGCGGGCGGCGTTGGAGGGGCGACAGTCAACGGGCGGCAGGTGGCTAAAGGCGAGCGGTCATGGTGCAGCGACGACCTTGTGAATCTAGCCTGCCAGCCTCGCCTCGGGCAACCGGCGCATGGAAACGGCGTGCGCGGGCCGTGAAGGGCCCGCACACGCCGCGCGTGGACGGTCAGATCGATCCGGCCCTCGCGGGCCAGTCGGACTAGATGATGCCGCCGTGGACGCTGTGGGGCGTCAGATGGGTCGGCATATCCAGAAACCAGATCCGTTCCCACTCGTCGAGCAGGGCACGGAGGTTTTCTGAACTATAAAACAGCTCCTGCGCACGTCGCGCCGGGTCGCCGGAATAGATTGGAATCAAACAGCCCGTGCTGCTTAGCAGCGTGCAGGCCAGCGCGGTTGATATGAGCCAATTGCGCATGTGCGTAGCTCCTCCTTGAGCTGCAAACAGGACGTCACGCCCAATGCAAAGTGCGTCGTAACGTCCAACGATCTCACTGTTTACGCTTTGTCGAACGCGTCCATGCGCTACGAAAGGGCGCGATCAACGTGGTTCGATTAGATTCCTGAAAAGCTGTCGGCGACTGCAAACCCTCTGACGAGGGGCGGCAATCCTAGCGAGGGTATCGACTTACGTCGAGACTGACCTTGACCGACCTCCTGCCGGCATTGCTGTCAGCAGAGAAAAGACCAGATGCGGCTGCTACGCCGAGCTGCCCGAGCCGGGCTCGTAACTCGTTGCGGAGCCATATGTTTCGTGTGTGGGAGGCGCTGCCGGCGGCGGAACCGCGGCGTGATTGCTTTGTGCCGGCGGCGGAGCCGCGGCATGATTGCTCTGCAGAGCCTGCTGGCGAGCGGCCTCGTTGGCGCGACGCTCGAGCTCGCGGACTCGCTCCTCCATCTCTTTGCCCGGTTTGAAGGTGACCACAAACTTTTCGGGGACAAAGACTTTCTCACCGGTACGCGGGTTACGCGCTTTGCGAGCGGCCCGACGCTTCACTTCGAAGACGCCGAAATTCCGCAGCTCAATCCGATGATCTTCGACCAACGTTTCGACGATGGCGTCGAACGTCTTTTGGACGATTTCTTTGGTCTTCAACTGCGTGAGACCAATCTCTTCTGAGATAGTCTTCACGATTTCTTTCTTGGTCACGAAGAGTTCCCCTATGACAAGGCTCGAGGTCCTTTCGGCGGACGACGACCGTGCTAGTGAAGGGCATTCACTCGCTCCAAGTGTAATTGGCGTAAGCATTAGAGTCAAGAAAGCTCGACCCGTCGTCGAACCCGCAAATCGCCCTAACTTAGAGAGATTGCGCGACGATTTTTCGGCACTTACGCCGATTTCTTCGGTTGCTAGCGATGATCAGTTGTCAAAGAACGACCCGCGGAAGGCATGGTATGCCTACCCGGAAACTAGCATCGACCGGGATAGCCGCCAGACTTCAGCTAATCGTTAAAGTCGGCCAAATTCTTTCGATCGACTGCTAGCAGGGCGATTTTCGGGTGGCACGCCCTAAGGCGAAGCCGCAGGGCGTGGCGAACCCTAGTCAGACGCTCCACGCCCATCGGCTGCGCCTCTGAGCGTGCCACCCGCAGGCTAGATCCGAATGACTGCCGCTTGCTCGGTGATCGTCTCGAGCGAGTAGAGCTTCCCGTGGCCGCAGCCGGGGCAGGCCTCTTGAGCGGCTTCCCAGGCTTCAGGGGTCCGAATGTTCGAATCCCAGAAGGGCCAGGTGCGGCACTGGCGGGGCCGTTGCTCATAGACAGTGCACCGGCGGGTTTCGCCGTCGAGGAAGACGCAGTCGTAGTTCCGACGCTCCTTGAGCGAGCGGCGGACGCCGATCTGATTGACGAACTTTTTCTCAAACGCCTCGGGCGTCATCTCGACGCGGGCGGCGAGGGCGTCGATCTCGGCCTGGTTAACCCAGACGTAGCCGGGGCCGCCGCCGCAACAGTCGCCACAGCCTGTGCAGGCGAAGCGAAGGCCGTCGGCGTACCAAGGCTCGTTGCCGTCAGCTTCAGCGGGACGTTTGGCCATCTCCTCAAACTCCATCCTGGTGGTTGGCCGCAACGACTTACGCGCCAGCAACAGCCGACGCCACGGCGAGAACTTCGTCGATCTCCGCGACCGTCGTCGCCCAACCGACGCTCATCCGCACGAGGCCGCCAGCGTCGAAGGTTCCGAGCGCCTGGTGCATCTTCGGGGCGCAGTGGAGACCGGCGCGAGCCTGGATGCCGCGCGCCGAATCGAGGGCAGCCGTAAACTCCTGCGGATCATATCCACGGGCGCTGAAGCTGACAACGGGCCCACGGTGGGGGGAGGGGGACGGCCCGTAGAGTCGCACGCCGGGGAGCGACTCAAGGCCCTCCCACAATCGCTTCACGAGCATGTTCTCGTGGTCGGCTACTGCTTTGATTGTCCGCTCGCGTAGGAAGCGCACCGCTGCCGCTAGACCGGCGATGCCGGAGCCGTTGAGGCTGCCCGCCTCGTAGCGCGTCGGCAGCTCGTCGGGCATACGGTCAAGTTGGCTTTCGAATCCCGTGCCTCCCTGGCGTGTCGGATGGACGATATCTTCCACTCCCTCGCGGATGAAGAGGAAACCGGTCGCCGGCGGTCCCAGCAGGCCCTTATGGCCGCTAGCGGCTAGGAGGTCGATGTTTAGCTTCTGAACGTCGATGCCCACATGCCCCGCCGATTGCGAGGCGTCGACCATCAGCAGTTTGTCGGCACCCTTCGCGACGGCGGCAATCTCGGCAAGCGGCTGGATGGCGCCGGTGACGTTCGAGGCGTGGGTGGCGATCACCATCCGCGTCTTTGGCTGGATGGCGCGTCGCACATCGTCGGGATCGATCAGCCCCTGCGAGTCGCAGCCCACATAGGTCACCTGCACGTCTCGCAGGCGCGTCTCGTCAGCGAGCGGGCGCAGCACCGAGTTGTGATCGGTCACCGACGCGATGACATGGTCGCCGGGGCGGAGCGTGCCGTGGATCGCCAGGTTCAGCGAATCGGTGCCGTTGCAGCCGTGGATGATGTGGCTGGGGTTCGGCGCGCCGATGAGGGCGGCGAGCTCGCGTCGGGCGGACTCGACGATCCGCTGTGCCGCGACGGCGTCGTTGTAGCCGCCGCGACCGGCGGCGATGCCGATCTCGCGTTGGTAGTGGTCGACCGCGGCGTAGACGGGGTCGGGTTTGGGCCAACTCGTGGCGGCGTTGTCGAGGTAGATGCGCATGATGCGATGGTTCTTGGGTCTGGGTGAATCTCCCAGCCTACCAAGTTCGCCGTCGCCGCTCGACCTAAAGCTGCAAGAGGTGCACGGTTTGGTAGGTCAGCAGCGCCGCGATGTACGCTAGGGCGGTCATGTAGCCGAGCTGGATCAACGGCCATTTCCAGCTGCCCGTCTCGCGGCGGGTAACCGCCTGCGTCGGCAGGCACTGCATCGCCAGGACGTAGAACACGAGCAGGCTGAGGCAGGTGGCGGTGGTGAAGACGGGCGACCCGTCGGCATGCTTCGAAGCCCCCAGAGAGGCGAGGAGCGAGTTGACGCCGTCGTCGGCCCCCTCGGCGCCGAGGCCGTAGAGAACCGCCATCGTCGAGACGATTACCTCGCGGGCGGCGAACGAGCTCAGCACGCCAACACTCATTTTCCAGTCGAAGCCAAGCGGCTCGAAGACGGGTTCGATCGCCCGGCCGATGCGCCCAGCGAACGAATATTGCAATTCCACCTGTTGCGTGAGATGCTCAACGCCCGCCTCGTCGCCGGCCGCCGCTAGTTCGGCCAACTGCGTCTGGACCTCGGCCGGCATCTCATCGACGCTCGTCTTCGGATAGGTCGCCAGAGCCCACAGGATCAGCGAGATCACCAAAATCGTCGTACCGGCCGTCTTCACGAACGCGGCCGCCCGGTCGAAGGTGAGCAAGAAGGCATTCCGCAGCGACGGCAGGCGGTAGTTCGGCAGTTCGATCACCAGCGGCCGCACCGGTCCCTTGAGTAACGTTCGCTTGAAGACCCACGCCATGCCTAGCGCGGCGGTGATGCCGAGAGCGTATGCGGCGGTGAAGATCAGCGCACGCTGCAGCGAGCTTTGCGGGAAGAGTAGCGTTGCGACCATCGCGTAGACCGGAATCCGCGCGGAGCAGGTCATCAGCGGGGCGATCATGATCGTCGCCAGCCGATCGCGGCGGTCTTCGATGACGCGCGTCGACATGATCGCCGGAATCGCACAGGCGTGCGCCGACAGAAGAGGCACGAACGCCTTCCCCGGCAGGCCAACTTTGTGCATCAGTCGATCCATCACCAGCGCCGCACGAGCCATGTAGCCCGAGTCTTCCAGTAACGCCAGCACGAAGAAGAGCAGGCAGATTTGCGGCAGGAAGACGAGCATTCCGCCGAGGCCGCCGATGACGCCGTCGGTCAGCAGGCTGCGCAGGTCGCCGTCGGGCAGCCAGGCGCCGATTGTTTCGCCAGCGGCTCCAAAGAGGCCGTCGATGAGATCCATTGGGAACGTCGCTGCCCAAAAGATTGTGAGGAACGTCGCCGCCATCACCAGGGCGAAGGCGAGCAACCCGCCGACGCGGTGGGTGAGGACGCGATCGATCGCCTCGGTGACGCGGCCTTGAGCCGTCGCCTCGCCGCGAACACTGGCGCTGCGGACGCGCGCGGCCCAGTCGTAGCGGGCCGAGAACTGGCAACCGTTGCACGAGCCGCAAGAGGCAAGATCAGAGTGGACTTCGGGCGCCTTTCGTTCACGCAGCGTCTGTTGCACGACGCCGACGAGTTCGTCGATCCCTTGCCCGGTGCGCGCGGAGACCAGGATCACTGGACAGCCGAGGCGCTGTCGTAGCTCCGGCAGATTGAACGTGATCCCTTGCTTCTCTGCGGCGTCGCTGAGATTGAGCGCGACCACAGTCGGATCGCCGAGCTCCAGCACCTGACTGGCGAGGAAAAGATTCCGCTCGAGGTTGGTCGCATCGACGACTAGCAGCACTAAGTCGGGTTCGGCCATTCCCGCGAGCCGGCCTTCGAGGGCGTCGCAAGCGACGCGCTCGTCGGGCGTGGTCGGGTCGAGGCTGTAGAGACCCGGGAGATCGACGATGGTCGTTTCAAATTCGCCGAGCGTCATGCTCGCACGGCGATGTTCGACGGTGGTGCCGGGAAAGTTGGCTGTCTTCGCCCGCATGCCGGTGAGGCGATTGAAGAGCGACGTCTTGCCGGCGTTCGGGTTGCCGACCAGGGCGATCGTCGCGGCGCCGCCAGACGCCGCTGGCGTCGTGGGCAAGATCGGCAATGACAGCTCTGGGGCGCCGGAACTCACGATGCGTTGGCCAAGGGAAGGAAGGTCAAATCTTCAGCGGTGATCGGAGTGACGCGGACTTCCGTGGCGAGGCGGGCCGAGAGGCCGACGCGAGCGCCGACGACGCTGATGATCATCGGGTCGCCAGCCTTCACAAGCTGGATACACCGGCCGACGCAGACGCCAAGGGCCTGCAGGCGGCGGAGGTCGTCGGAATGGGCGCTTACATGCGCGACACGGGCATAGGAGCCAGCGGGGAGCGTTGAGAGCAGTACCAACTGCGGCGCCGCTTCTGACAAGCGTCGAGCGGGCGTCGGTGAAGGTTCGAGGGCGGCAATCATGAAGATTCCCGGGCGTGCGGGCCTGAATCGAAGTTTGTTGAGAATCAATCTCATTTACAACCTATGCCGCTCGTGGGATTGCTGCAAGGGGGAGTTACCGCGGTAGTTTCGGATTTCGACCAACCTTCGGGAAGGTTGGGAGCGTCGTCGGCGACGCCTACTTCTTCCGCTTGCGGTTCTTCGCGGCGTTGCGGACGCGGGCGAGGGGGCCAAGCGGTTTGGCGGGGGCGTCGGACGCCGCCGGCGAGGCAGACGCATCGTCGCCTAGCGGCGAAGTAGGATCGCCGGGGCCGAGTGGGAACATCACCTTCTGGCGCTGGCCGTCGACGATGTCGCCGCTGCTGAGGAGGCGAAGCTCCTTATTCACCATCACTAGCAGGGCGTGGATAAACGCCACCAGCATCGGGCCGACGAGGATGCCGACGGGGCCGAGGGCCTTCACGCCGCCGAGAACGCTCATCAGCGCCAGAAGGGGATGGAGATTTGATTGACCGTGAAGCACCAGCGGTTTGATGAGATTGTCGATCGTCGACACCACGCCGCCGCAATAGATGGCGAGCAGGATTGCCGTCAGCGGATCGCCGGTCACGGTGACGCCGTCGACGATGCGCTCCTGATAGAGATAGATCCAGATGCAGGTCGGAATCCACACGCCTGCGGCGCCAACGAACGGGACGACCGACAGCACCATCGTGGTCATCATCAGCAAGAAGATCGGGCCGCCGGGAGCGAGGGCGAAGTAGAAGCCGACGCCGGCGAGCAATCCTTGGACGACGGCGGCTGCCAAGACGGCGAGAACGACGGCGCGGCTGACGTTGGAAAACTTATCGAGCAGTTCGCGCTCGTACTCGTTGTCGAGCGGCGAGAGCCGCATCATCGTGTGAATCATCGCCGGACCGTCGGCGAGGAAGTAATACAGCGCCAGGATCATGATCAGCAGGCCGAGCAGCGTGCGGAGCACTCCGTCGAGCGTGTCGAACAGAATGCCGCTGATGAAGCCAAACGCGATGTCGAAGAGATCTTTCGTCGTGAAGGGCTTCTTCGCCGGCGGAATTGTCTTGGAGAGTTCGGCGGCGGTCGTCGCGGGAGGCGCGGCGGCGATATCGACTTCCGGCGTCTCCACGACGGGCGGGGTTTGCAGTTCGACCTGCGGTTGCGGATCGGTTTCCACTGGCGCGACCGCCACCGCTCCGTTCGCTGACCCCTCCGATCCTTTCTCAACCGATTGCGGAACGATCTGTTCGTAGAACTGTACGAACGGCTGGGCCGCGCCCTCGATTTTCGTAATGACCTTCCGTTGGTTCTCCGGAACGCGGAGGTAGTTGAAGACCTGCCGACCTTCGAGATAAGCGTTCCAGCCGACCCACGCCGTCGGCAGCAAGACGACGAGCATGATGAGAAACGTCGTCACGAGCGCCGAAAGTCGCAACCTGCCTGGCAGGCGATCGCGAACCCAAACGTGCAGCGGCTTGAAGACGACGACCAACACCGCCGCCAGGAATAACGGCAGGACGAACTGGGCCATCACCTTGAAAAACATCGCGGCGATGAACGCCAAGATGGCGACCAGGACGATAAACGAAACGACGCGCGGCACGGCCGGCTCCTTAGGGGGCTGTCAGCTGTCGGCTTTCGGCTGTCAGCCAAACAGATTTGTCTGGCCGTGAGCCGATAGCTGATAGCCGACGGCCGAATAGTTCATTCTATGCGTTTCTTCGCCGGGCCCTAGAGCAGCTTGCCGGAGCGTCGAGCGGGATGTAGGGGTTGCGACGGCGTTTGGCGGTGGATTGATGGGGCCTCGCGCTCCGCTAACGCGTCGCGGCTAATGGGGGGGCGGGGATTCTGGTATGTTGGAGTAAGCCGCGTCGATTTGTAGCCCCGGGCTCCGCCCAGGGGTGAACTGCCGTTGGACGCGATGTCAAACTTGGTGCTACCCCCCGGGCGGAGCCCGGGGCTGAAGTGCAGATTCAAATCTTATGATCAGCGTCGTAATTCCGGTGTTCGACGAAGAGGGGACGCTTGAGCAGCTTCATCATGAGCTGAGCGAGGCGGCGGTCGCGCGCGGGTATGACTTGCAGATCATCTTCATCGACGACGGCTCGCGCGATCTCTCGTGGTCGATCATCGAGCGCCTGGCGACGGCCGACCCGCGGGTGTTGGGGATTCGCTTCCGGCGAAACTTTGGCAAGGCGGCGGCGCTGAGCGCCGGGTTCGATGCGGCGCAGGGCGAAATTATCGTCACCATGGACGCCGACTTGCAGGACAGTCCGGCGGAGATCCCCAAACTGCTCGCGGTGCTCGACGGGGGCGCCGACGTCGTAAGCGGCTGGAAGCGCGAGCGGCACGACCCGTGGCACAAACGATATCCGTCGTGGGTGTTCAACACGTTGGTCGGGAAGCTGACCGGCGTTCACCTGCACGATCACAACTGCGGGCTGAAGGCGTACCGTCGCGACGTGATTCATGAGATTCGGCTCTATGGCGAGCTCCATCGGTTCGTGCCGGTGTTGGCGGCGGCACGTGGATTTAAGATCGGCGAGACGGCGGTCGAGCATCGGCCGCGGTTATCGGGCGTGTCTAAATATGGTTGGACGCGGATCCCGAAGGGAATGCTCGATTTGCTCACGGTGCAATTCATCACGCGCTACGGGCAGCGGCCGCAGCATTGGCTTGGCTCGGCGGGGCTCATCTCGCTGATGATGGGCGCGCTTGGAATGTTTTACCTGGCGTTCATCTGGTGCTGGTCGCGCATGCCTTGGCAGGGAGCGGAAGAAGCCGTTCATCTCCATGAAACGGCGGCGCTCTTCTACTCAATGACGATGTTGCTCTTGGGATCGAACTTGCTGGCTATGGGGTTTGTCGCCGAAATGATCGCGGCGTCGGTTTCGCGACAGCGGGACGAGTTCTCGATCGCTCAATACACCTCGCCGCGCGAGAAGGCAGTGACCGCGACGGCAGCGACTCCCACGGCCGTCAATCCTACTGGCAATCCAACTGGTCAGGAGCATGAGGCCGGATGACCGAGGTCGCCGCTGATCCGACGCGCCGGCTCCGGCTCGGCGTTTACGCCCTGTTGATCGCGCTGGCGGCGGGCGATATGTCGGGGCGGCTGCTGGCGGTGAATGCCGTCAATCGGCAGGAACTCGAAGTGAGTCGTATTGGCCAGCGATTGGCTGCGGCGGAGAAAAAATTTCGGGCCGAAAAGATCAGCGAGGACGCGCTCCAGGCGAAGCTCGCCGCCGCCAAGCAACTGATCGAACGCGAAGAGCGTCGGCAGCGGCCCTTTCTGAGCGGCAACGACCGAAGCCGCTGGCTCGCGATTCGAGCGCTCGCTGAATCAGGCTCGTTCGAGATCGACGCATTCATGGATGCGAACGTCTGGAACACGATCGACATGGTGAAGCATCGGGGCCGCGACGGCGAGATGCATCTCTACTCTAGCAAGCCGCCGCTGTTGATCGTGCTGTTGGCGGTCGAATACTGGGCGATCAACAAGGTCACGGGCTGGACGCTGGCCGACAATCCGTATGAAGTCGGCCGGCTGATGCTGTTCACGGTGCAGGTGCTGCCGACGCTCTTGATGCTCGCGATGATCGCAAGTCTGGCGGAGCGGTTCGGGAAGACCGACTGGGGCCGGATTTTCGTCGTCGCCGCGGCGGCGTTCGGGACGATGCTGACGCCGTTTATCGCGGTGCTGAACAATCACACGATCGCAGCGGTGAGTGCGTCGGTCGCGTTGTATGCCTTCGTGAATATCTGGTGCGACGGCCAGCAGAAGCTGCGTTGGTACGCGCTGGCGGGCTTGGCGGCGGCGTTCACGGCGGCGAATGAATTGCCGGCGCTGGCGTTCTTTGCGCTATTGGCTGCGGCGCTACTGTGGATGAACTGGCGGCTGACGGCGGCGGGCTTCGCGCCGCTCGCGGTGCTGGTGCTCGCGGCCGCGTTTGGGACGAATTACTGGGCCCACGACAGTTGGCGCCCGCCGTATGCGCATCGCAGCGCGACCGATCCGGACGACAACTGGTATCACTACAGCTACACGCTTGGCGGCAAAGAGCGGCAGAGTTATTGGCTCGATCCGCAGGGGATCGATAAGGGAGAGCCGAGCAAGCTCGATTATGCGTTCCACTGCTTCGTGGGACATCACGGCATCTTTTCGCTCACGCCGATGTGGCTGCTGAGCGCGTGGGGAACGTGGTTCTGGTTGCGCCGCGGGACGAGCGCGGAGCGGCAACTGGCGGCGGGGATTGCGCTACTGACGGTGGTCGTGCTGACGTTTTACATCGGGCTGCGCCCGCAGATTGACCGCAATTACGGCGGGATGACGAGCGGGCTGCGCTGGCTCTTCTGGCTGGCGCCGCTGTGGCTCTTGGCGATGTTGCCGGCGGCCGATCGGCTCTCGCAGTGTCGGCGGGGGATGTCCGTGGCGCTGGTGCTGCTGACGTTCTCTGTGCTGTCGGCGAGCTATCCGACTTGGAATCCGTGGATGCAGCCTTGGATTTACAACTGGCTGCAGAGTTGCGGCTGGCGCGGGTTTGGTTGAGCGAATGCGTCCTGCATCTTTGGGTGGCACGCCCTGAAAGGGCGTGGCTGCAGTTGGCGTGGGCTCTCCACGCCCTTTCAGGGCGTGCCACCCTGAAGCTCTTTTGGCAGATTAAGCGCATCCCACGTTGCCGGCAGTGGAGCCACCACGTCGACCGGTTCATTCGTCATCGGATGGTGGAATCCGAGTTGCCGAGCATGAAGCGCGATCGGGCGGTCGCGTTCTTCTAAATTCGGATCGCCGAAGGGTTGCGTGCTGCCGTATTGCGAATCGCCAACGACGGCGTGGCCGCGCGAGGAGGCTTGGATGCGGATCTGGTGCGTGCGGCCCGTCTCGAGTTCGATTTCGAGCCAGGCGCCCGTCGAGCCTTGCCACCTCACGCGGTAATGAAGGACGGCGTGCTTGGCGGCGGGATGATCCTCGGCGACGATTTCAGTTTGCGCCATGCCGTGACGTTTGTGGAGGAAGTCGCGCCAAGTCCCTTCGTCGGGCGCGACGACTCCTTCGACGAACGCCCAATATGATTTGCTGATGGTGCGATCTTCAAACTGTTTCGAGAGCCTTTGCGCCGCGCGGACGTGGCGGGCGAAGACGATGGCGCCGCTGACGGGTCGGTCGAGTCGATGGGGAATGCCGAGGTAGACGTTGGCGTCGTCAGGCTTGCCTTCGCGCTCGCGAAAGAACTGCTTGATCTGGATTTCGAGGCTGTCAATTCCCGCGGGCGCCTGCGTAAGCACGCCCGACGGTTTGTTGATCACGAGGCAGGGGCCATCGTCGTAGAGGATGTCGAGCATTTGGCAGGAATAACGGTCACGGAATGGATTGAGCGGCGCGGATGGACAATGATTTCCAGAACGACCATTTAGCCGCGTGGCGACAGCCCGCGTGCCCGCCACGAGCGGACAAGGCTAAATCGCCGTGGCGTGATGGGGCGTGCGGTTGCGATTCATGACGCCCGCGGTTCATGGCGGCGGGCTGCCGAGTTTAGCGACGACGCGGTCGATTAGTCCAGGCGCCAAACGATTGGCGTAAACCAGAGCACGGCCGCGCCAGTTGGGGAAAATCTCGTGACGGCCTCGTTCCAAGGCCCGCACCGTTTGCTCGGCGACGGCGGCGGCGGGGATGGCGGTCGACTCGCCCCAGGGCAGGTCGGCCCGTTTGGCGATCAGATGGTCAAAGAACTCGGTCTCGGTCGTGCCGGGGCTCACCAGCAGCACGTCGACGCCGTCGGCGGCGAGTTCGGCGCGGAGCGATTCAGTCCAACCACGGAGGGCGAATTTGCTGGCGGCGTATTCGCTGTTGAGCGGGAGGCCACGGTGGCCGATTATCGAGCCGATATTGACGATCGCGGGCCGCTCACCCTGTTTGAGCAGCGGGAGGGCGAGGCGCGTGAGTTCAGCGGCGGCGAAGAAGTTGAGCTCCATCACCTGGCGGAGCGTCGCTTCGTCGCTGCCAGCGAACCGGCCGTGGGCGCTGACGCCGGCGTTGTTGACCAGGATGTCGAGGCCGTGCCATTTTTCGGTCGCCGTTTGGGCGAGCGCGCGGCGGTAGGCGGGGTCGGTGAGATTGCCGGCGAGGAGGATCGCGTCGACCCCTGCCGATTGCCGGCGGCATTGGTCGGCGACGACGTGGAGCTCCGACTCGCGCCGGGCGGCCAGCATCACGCCGGCGCCGCGGCGGGCGAACGCGAGCGCGAGTTCCCGGCCAATGCCGCTTGAGGCGCCGGTGATCAGAACGCGGCTATGGGCGAACGAACGGCGAGCCATGCTAGTGCTTTGCCCACTCCATTGACATGCGACAAAGCACTCAAGCCCGTTTAGGCAACTTCGCCAACGGCTCCATCGGCATCGCGGCGATTGATTGACGCCGCGACGTAGGGGTGGATCTCGATCTCCGGATCGTCCCGCAGCGCGCCAAGGTGCTGCCGTGAGAGGCGGCAATGGACGGTTGCATGATCGCCTGAGAACGTGCGACTGATCACTTCGCCATACTTGGCGAGGTACGCGAGCAGTCGACCGTTGCTGACGCTGAAGCGAAACTCGAGATCGAGAAAGTCTTGGCTGAGGGCGTCGCTCACCGCGGCGGCGAGCCGCGGCAGGCCGTCGCCGGTGCGAGCGCTGATCGTCACGGCCGACGGATAAAGCCGGCGGATCGCTTCGAGGCTCGACGGATCGTCGACCTGATCGACTTTGTTGAGGACCAGTAGGGCGTCTTTTTCCTCGATGCCGATTTCGCGGAGGACGTCGTAGACCGCCTTGATCTGGTCGAGGGCGACGGGGCTGCTGGCGTCGGCGACGTGAATCAGCAGATCGGCCTGCCGGGCTTCTTCGAGCGTCGCTTTGAAGCTCGCCACCAAATTATGCGGCAGGTTGCGGATGAACCCGACCGTGTCGCTCAGAAGCACGGGCCCCCAGCCGGGCAGCTGCCAGCGGCGGGTGCGGGTATCGAGCGTGGCGAACAGCTTGTCTTCGGCCAGCACATGGGCGTCGGTCAGCGCGTTCATCAGCGTGCTCTTGCCGGCGTTCGTGTAACCGACGAGCGAGACGGTCATCCGGTCGCGGCGGCCGGCGACTTCGCGTTCCTTGCGTTTTTGAACCTTCTCAAGGTCGCGGCGGAGATCGGTGATGCGCTTCTCGGCGAGGCGGCGGTCAGTTTCGAGCTGCTTTTCACCAGGGCCGCGCATGCCGACGCCCATCTTCATGCGCGACAAGTGCTTCCACATGCCCTTGAGGCGGGGAAGCGAGTATTCGAGCTGCGCGAGTTCGACCGCGAGGCGAGCTTCGTGCGTTTGCGCGCGGGTCGAGAAGATGTCGAGAATCACCTCGGTGCGGTCGAGGACTTTAACCTTCAGCGCTTCTTCCAGATTGCGGATCTGGGCAGGGGAGAGGTCGTTGTCGAAGATGACGACGTCGGCCTCGGTGGCGTCGACGAGGAATTTCAGTTCATCGACCTTGCCGTGGCCGACGTAGGTGGCGGCGTCTGGCGCTTGCCGCTTTTGAGTGAGGCGACCCACCACCGTGGCGCCGGCCGTTTCGACGAGGCCGGTCAGTTCGTCCAGGGGATCGCCGTGATAAGAATCTTCGGAAAGCTGAACGCCAACCAGCACGGCGGACTCGCTGTCGACGCTCTGCTTGCGATCGGTATTTGACACTTGTGGGGGGGAACTCCTTTGGTCGGTCGGATGGCGGCGAATTCGATCAGCAGGCTGCCGCTACGCTTGATTATACCTTCGATGACGCAAGCGACCTAGGCGGGGTTCGCGCAGCAAAAAAGCGGCCCGCCATGCTGCAGGGCGTGGCGGGCCGCGAGATTTGCGACGGAGCGCGACAGTTTGGCGTCCCCCGGTTAGAGAAGTTCCTCGCCCCAGGCGGCAAAGGCGGCGTCTTCAGCCTCGCTCCCAGCCTCGTCGGCCAGCAGCAGATCGAGTTCCGCCGACTTCTCCTCGTCCAGATAGATGGAGACGGAACGCTTGGTTGGAGCAGCGGGCCCGTTCCACAGGATCGCCTCGTCCAAAACGGGCGTCGCGGCGAACTTCGCAGTGACGGCAGTTCGGCCGAGCGACGCGAGCGAGTCGAACCGGCCGCGGCTCGCTGCGACGGGCGCTTCGGCGACGACAGCAGGAGTTGACGTGGCAACCGGTTCCGTCGTCGGAGCGGACGCGACCTCCTCTTCAGCCATCAAGGCAGCGCTCGAACTGACGCTGGACGATGACGAAGCAGCGGCTGAGGCAGCCACTGTTCCAAAGCCGTTCTTCCAGGCGGCAAGGTCGGTCGAGTCGACGTTGCCGTCGCCGTTGGCGTCGCCGTCGGCTTTAATGCCGCCGGTCTTGCCGAAGTTGCGTTGCCAGGTAAGGAAGTCGGCGCCGTCGACGGCGCCGCTGCCGTTAAAGTCAGCGGGGAGGGGAGTCGTCAGATCCGACTCGAAGGCGCCGACGTCGATGCTGCCGCCCTTGACGCGAGCGAAGCCTGGGCCCCGCTGGTCGGTGGTGAGCGCCGGGACATAAGCATTGGGCGTAAACGTCGGGCTACCGGCGTTGATGGCGGGGCTGCCCGGGAGCAAGGCGTGGGTTAGCAAGGGGAACGCTGCGTCAGGATCTCCACCATTGTCGGCCAGGGGCGCGAGCAGCGGATCCTTGATGCCAGCTTTATCGCCGACTTTATTAAAAATCGACTGAGCGTTGCCGATGCCAATGACGTTGTACCCGAGCGATTGGATCGAACTGACGAACTGCGCGTCGACGAAATCGACATCACTGCCGGTCGGCGATGCGGCGCGGGCTCCGACGTTGCCGGCGATAATCGAGTGGGAAATCTTCGTGAGCGTCGACGCATTAGCGAGGCTGGCGACTCCCGACCCGCTATTCATGAAGCTGGTCGAATTGTTTGAGATCGTGCTGTGCAAAATCTCGGTCACGCCGTCGGCGTTGTACACGCCGCCGCCGCGGTGGGGAGCGCTATTCCCGGAAACGGTGGAATTGATAATCGACGTTTTCTGAGTTCCCGACAGGTTGGTGTCGGAGTACACGCCGCCGCCGTTCGACTGAGCGTTCGTGACGACGTTGTCGGCGATGAGGCTATTGCGAATCGTTACCGTGCCAGGCGTATTACCGCTGCCGACGTGATAAATAGCCCCGCCGTGGCTGCCGCTGCCGGCGACCGAGTTCTGCACGAAGGCGGCGTTCGAGATGTTGGCAGAGGCCCCTCCGACCAGCGCGATGGCGCCACCGGAGGCGAGCAGACCGGACGTCGAGTTCTGAGCGAACTGGGCATTGGCGACGTTCAAACTGCCGCCGCTCATGTAAATGGCTCCGCCGGGCGCTTGCGACCCCAGCGTCGAGTTCAAATTGACGATCGTATTTCCGCTGAGCGTGACGACCGACCCGTAAGAGGCAATGGCGCCGCCGACTCCGTTGGTGCCGTTCGTCGAATTGCCGCTGACGACGCTGGCCTGGAGCGTCACGGTGCTGTTTTCTGCGTAGAATCCGCCGCCGCGCGATGTGCCGCCGGTAGCGGAGTTTCCGCTGATGGTGAGTTCCTCGCCGGTCAGGACGGAGTTGAGGATGGCGAGGCCGCCGCCGTCGCCGCCGCTTTGGGTGGCGCCATTGCCGGCAATGGTCGTGAACTTGATGTCCGCGACGGCGTTCTGAATGAAGATGGCGCCGCCGTCGGCATTAGCGCCGGCCGTAGAGTTGCCAGTGATCAGGCTGTTGGACAGCGACAATGATCCACTCTCGTGAAAGAGCGCACCGCCTCGCACCGACGAACTGTTGCCTACGAATAACAGGTCGTCCAGCTTAAGATTTTCGCGACTGAGAATGGCGCCAAGAGCTCCGTTGCGCATTTCCAAGCCGCTAATGGTCACGTCCAGCAGGCTGGCTAACTGGTTGTCGACGGTGAACATCGGCGCCGGTGCGTCTTGGGCGCCGTAGAGATACTCCAGAGCCAGAACGCCCGACCCCGGGCCCAAAATGCTCAGGTCATCTAAAAGCTGCAGCGTTGTGATCTCGATCGTGATCGACGGGGGAAGCGCCGTCGTGTCGAAGACGATCGTATCGCGGAGAGGATTGAGATTGGCGATGTTGACCGCTTCGCGCAGCGTTAAGTGGCCGACCGTATAATTGCCGTCGTCGGCGTCGCCGCTGGAGTCGACGACTAGCAGGCTCGGCTGCGATTCGTAAGCGCCAATGTCGATCCGCCCGCCGCTGCCGTCGTCGTCGTAGACGCGGCTGAATCCCTCGCCGCGCTGATCGAACTCGGGGACTTCACCTTCGCCGGCGACGGCCGTTGGATCGCCGCCGTTAATAGCCGGACTGCCTTGCAGGGGACGGTGCGTGGCTACGCGACCGCCGGTAATCGACAGCGGAGCAAGTTTCGGATCGAGAACGCCGCGCAAATCTCCGGGGCCGATGAAGGATGCCGTCGAGTTGCCGTTGCCGATGATGTTGTAGCCGAGCGACAGATACGAGGCGGAATTGGCTAAGTTGTAGGCGCCTAGGTCGTTGTTGACGTTACCTGATACGATTGTCGAACCGATTTCCGTCACGGCAGCCGCGCCGAAGGTCACGATACCGCTGGCCAGCGTCGAGGCCGACTGGTTCTTGGTAATCGTGCTGTACTTAATGGTCACATGGGCGTTGTCGTTGGTGATCCCCGCGCCGCGATCCGCAGCGACGTTTCCGGAAATCGTCGACTGGATAATGACGACTTCAGGCGCTCCGTCGGTCCCTTCTACGTAGATGCCGCCGCCATCGTCGCCGGCGCGATTGTTGTTGATCGTCGTCCCGTCGATGCTGAGGTCGCCATACTGGAGGTAGACGCCTCCGCCTTGCAGGCTGGCCGCGTTGTTGCGAATCGTCAGACTCTGCAGGGTGAGGTTCTCTCGGCTGTAGATGCCGCCGCCGAAGCCGGCGGCATCGGCGCCGGAGACGGTCATGTTATTAATGAACACGTCGCTCAGCGCGCCCGCCGCCCCGTTGTCAATCGTGAAGACGCGCGATCCATCGGAGTTTTTCAACAGCGGCGTCGGGTCGAAGGCGGCCACGGTCAGCAACCAGTTATCGGGGCCGTTGATCGTCACCGATTGGGCGATCGGCAGAGCAACGCCGCTGGTCAGCGTGATGGTCGTTCCGCCCGCCAATCGCAGCCCGTCGCTGAATTCCACCACGTCGATTTCTGGGTTCAGCTCGGAGAACAAGAGCGCTTCACGCAGCGAAAAATCGCCGGAGAGGTATCCCGAAAGCGGAGTGGAATATTGACGATCACTCTCGTCGGCGACGAGATCGACGACGAAAAGGCCCGCCTGGACTTCGACCGCTCCGACGTCGATCAGGGGCTCCTCGGGATCTTTGTAGCCATAGCTGCGCACGAAGTGCCGGCCGCGCTGATCGTGGAACGTGGGCCCGAACGTGACCGGTTCCTCAATTTTCGAGCCGTCGTTGCCCGCGTCGATCGCGGGGCTGCCTGGCTCGGGATAGAGAACGTTCGTCGGCCCCCCCCTGTTCACGAGCCCTTGGCTCAGTAGCGGATCAACTCCCACCTGGTCGGAGGCTTCCGGTTCAACCCGGCCCTCCAGCACACCGAGGATACTCCCTCCCAGGCTAGTGATCGTCGATAATAGCGGCAACGCCTCCTCGCCCCCCTCGGGCACTGCGTCGGGGCCGACGACCGACAAATCCTCGCCGTTGGCGTCGAGGGGGTTGCTCTTATTACCGAACAGAATCGACGACAGGATGAGAGTTCTAGGGAACTCCGGCAGAGCTGCCGGTTCCTCTCCCTCCGCGGGCTCCCCGGGATCCGGAATGCCGAAGGCGGCGACGCCGTCGCTGGCGTTGCTCGCGCGGTTGCCGACGATCGTCGACTGCCGCACCCTCAGGTCTCCGAAAACGTTGAGGATGGCTCCGCCGTACGTTTCGTCGCCGCTGACGCCGTTCCCGAAGAACGTGGAATCAATCACCGTGACGACGGGAACTGGAGCCTCGGCGTCTTCGCTCACCTCGCCGACCAGCAGCCCCCCTCCGCCTGCGCCCTGAGCCGTGTTGCCCACCACGAGGCTCCGCGACAATTCGAGACGGCCGCCGCCAATATAGACGCCGCCCCCGCCGCCGCCCGCACTGTTGCCGTCGATAATCACCTCGGTCATGGTGAGGTTTTCGAACGTCTTGATGGCGCCGCCGCGCCCGTCATCATCATCGCCTCCCGTGCCGTTTCCGTTGGTGAGGGTGATGCCGGAGATTTCCACCGACATCAGCGATTCGTCATCGTCGTCGGCAATGGTGAAGATGCGACTCGCTCCGTCGCCGCTGACCGAAAGATTGCGCGCCGCATTCCCCAGGATGCGAACTGGCTCGGTGATCTCCATCTGCCCGCCGTTGAGCGTAATCGTGCCGTTGACCGCAAACAGAATGGTATCGCCGTCTTCAAACTCATTGGCGGCAATGACGGCGGCGCGCAAGGAACCGGGGAAGGGAACGCGATCAGTGCCGTCGAGAAACGTATCGTCCAGCGTCGTTACCGTAAACTGCGCCAAGACGCGGCGATCTTCGAGCGCCTCCAGCGAAAGAATGGTGCGATCGTTGCGGAAGCGCTCGCGCTTGGCGCTCGCAGCGCCAGGTTGCCGAGACTTGCCCTGTACGCGCTTGCGCTCGCGACGAAACCAGTTGCCCTTGCCCATTACCTCTAACTCCTGGGAGAAGTCTCTTGTGCCGTCTTGGCCTGCAATTCGCGCAGACAAGCCGCTATTGTAATTCGCGGCGTCAGAATAGGCAAAAACCGTGCAGACTGAATTTCAATGGAATTCTGCCCGCCAACAAGGGTATACGGGGCGGGCGCGCGACTTTTACGAGATTCTCCGCCACTTTTGCCAAGGGCGCGTGACTGACTTCGCCAAGGTCGGCCTATTTACGCTTTGAAGGCGAGGGCGCGATGCGCGAAAGCGTTGAAGACGGCGGTCGGGTCGGCGGCAAAACGAAAAAACCGCTGGGCGACGGTTCGCCCAGCGGTTCAAAGTCGTTTGACGATCGGCTGATCGAGACTACCAGATGTACTCGATGCCGCCGTGGAAGCCGTTGTACACGGCGTCGCCTTGGGTGTAGAGGAACGTCGAGGCGACGTCCGTCGGGTCGATGTTGTTGCCGACAGTCACCAGGCTGCTCATGTACATGACGCGGTAGCCGCCCCGGATCGAGATGCTGGGGAGGATGTCGGCGACCAGGTCAATCTTGGCTTCGCCCACGAAGGCGACCTGGTTGCCGTCTTCGCTGAAATCGACGTTGTCAATATCGGGGTCAGGGATGGCGGTGCTGTGTCCGTACTCGTAACGATTGTTGTAGATGCCGCCTTTGGTTTCGCCGCCGAGGCGGAGGCCCTGAAGGAGAGCGATCCAGCAGTCGGCTCCCAACTGGGCGCCGACGAGGTCGTTGGATGATTGCCAGTTGATGTTGCTGTCGCCGTTCAGGGCAATGGCGTCGAAGTTCATCTCTTCCGTCATACGGACGTAGCGGAAGCCAGCGAGGTAAGTACCAGAGATTCGTGGATTGTGACCGAGCCAATAGCGACGGTAGGTGAGCTCCGTGCTTTGCAGATCGGACTGGTAATCAACGCTGTAAACCGAGCCTTCGTCGAGCCCGTCGATCGGGTCGATGCCGTAGTCGGAGAAGACCGAGTTGAGTTGAAAGTCGGCGCCGTTCGGGGCCACGTCGACCGAGTTGACGGTCGAGCCGAAGCCCAAGTCGTAAACGCCCATGTAGGTCATTTCGAGGACCGACAGCGGGCCGAAGTCGAGCCGGGCGGCGATTTCCCAACCAGGTTCGTAATCCTCGTTCAAGTCGGCCGCATCAAGGATCGTTGGGCCGGCGACGCCGATCGAGCCGAGCGGCGGGACGTTCTTGAACGAGCGGTCGCTCTGGAGGAAGACGGCGTTGGCGGCAATGTCGAAGTAGTAGGGGCCGCACTGTTCCGGTGCGCTGTAGCCGCCGTAGTCGGCGTAGCCGGCATCGCCGTAGCCGCAACCATCACCGGGAGCGCACATTTCGCCGTAGCCGGCGCTTGGCTCGCAGTAGCTGGCGGGCATGATAATTTGGTCGCCGTGGGCGTCCATGTAGGCGCCCCCTTGGTAGGCGGCTTGCCCGCCGGCTAAAGGCGAAGCCGGCGTTTGAGGCGACTGAGCCGAGGCCGTGTTACCGGCCCCGCAGGCGAGCGCTGCAGCGACCACGGCCGCCGTCGAGCGATTGAAAAGCGATTTCATCCGTACATTCCCCCTAGTGCGACGAGAGCTCGACCAATCCGTCCCCCCCGGGAAGGACCCCGTCAGTCGTCGCATCGACCCCCCGGTCGACGCGAGCTCGCCATTTCCTGCCGTTGATTTGTGGCAAGCGCTCGAAGGCCGTCGCACGAGCGGCGACGTTCTCCGGGCTCGGAACAACTTATCGGACTCAGAAATGCGGATTAATCAGGGGTTTCCGTAGATGCGGTAGATTTTCGCGCAAGTTCCCAAATTAACGCGCCGCCAGCGGTGGCGGTGGCGACGCCAAAAATGCTGGCGCCACACTCGCGGCCGGCCACCAAGGTTCGGCCATTTAGCCGCGGGCGGTAGCCCGCGACCCGCCGCAAGCGGCGGGGCTAAATGGGTGTGGCGGCGTGGAGAGCAGGCAACGATGCGGTACTTCAGTTGGCGAAGGTTTTGACGTGCTCGCGCAGTGCAGCCAGTTCACGATCAAACCCGCTATTAAGAATCGGGAACCGGCACCAGCCCTTTGGATCCAGGCCGCGGTCATCGACGTGGAACCCGGGAGCGAAGCGCTCGCGCTTCCATTGGTTGTGCGACCACAGCTTAAAAAAAAGTTCAACCCACTGACCGAGTTGGGCGACCGTTTCGTCGGCGAACTGCGGGCGGATGGTTTCCAGCACTTCGACCGGCGTGAGCTTGTCGCGGATGGCGGCCCGTTCGATGGCGTCGAGGACGCGGTAGGGCATCAGATCGCCTTCGTCCGTCTGCCCTTCGGCGGCGGGGCGGAGCTCGGCCGTCGGTTGCTGGCTGTTAACGACCGCCAGCGCCGCTAGCGGACCGACGCCGAGTGGGCCGGTCGTTTCCATCCACTTGAGCCAATCGAGCAGGAACGCCTTGTCGACGCCGCTGATCGGGGCAAGCCCGCCACATGTGTCGCCGTCCATGGTGGCGTAGCCGACGGCTGCCTCGCTGCGGTTGCTGGTGACCAGCAAGAGCGCTTCGCGGAGGTTGGCCAGCAGCCACGCCGCGGGGCCGCGGGCGCGGGCTTGGATGTTCTGCAGAGCGACGTCGTCGCGGTCCCAGGTCAGCTCGCGACCGGTAGCCTGCGAGACGGTGGCGACGTAGCCGTCGACGAGGGCGTCGATGTTCCAGTGAAGGAACTCGGCGCCGGTAGCCTTGGCGATCGTCTCCGCGGCGTGGCGCGTCGTCTCGCCGCTATTGCGGGTTGCCTGATAGACACAGGTGAGCAGGCGGCCGACCATCGCTTCCGGCGTATCGGCTTTCGCGAGATCGCGAAGCTGCGGCAGGCGGGCGGCGAACTGTTTTGCTCCGAGTTCAGACACGCCGAGTTTTGTCATCAGCCACACGAGCGTCGTGACGGCCGACGAATCGGCGCCGCCGCTCAGCGAGACGACCATGCCGCGGCTGTGGCTCTTCCGCAAGTAGTCGAAGATCGCCAGCGGCAAGACTCGCGCGATTTCTTCGTGCTTTGGCGGCGACGACGAATCCCACGGCGACGGCTGCGCGGCGGGGCAGGGGACTGTCGGTGATTTGAGTTTGAACGCAGATCGGACCGTCTCGCCGCCGTAGGCCTGCGGCGGCAGGCTCGGTTCGCTGGAGGTCGCTTTCAAGCGGCGGTTCGCTTCGACGTCGACGTCGGCGCAAATCAGCGCGTGGTCGCCGAAGGTCAGTCGCGGACCCTCGGCGAGCATCCGGCCGCTGCTGGCGATATGCGTACCGCCGTCGAAAATGGCGCGGCCCGCTTCGTTGCCGAGGAGGTTGGCGAAGGCGAACGCCACGTCGAAGGTTCGCGAGCCTTCGAGCACCAACCGCCGGCGGACTTCCTGCTTGCCGAACGAAAAATGGCTCGCGGTGGGATTCAGAATAATGTCGGCGCCGCCGGCGGCGAGGCGCGAACCGGGGCGATCGGCGACCCAGGCGTCGCGGCAGATTTCGATGCCGATGCGGACGCCGCCGCAGTTGTAGAGCAAGTCGCCGACGGGTATTTCGCGACCGTCGATCTCAATGCGCTCGACGGCTCCGGGCGGCCATTTACGAAACCAGCGCGGCTCGTAGTGGATGCCGTCGCCAGCGAGGTGCTGCTTGAGCGTGAAGCCGAGCAACTCGCCGTCGCACAACATCGCCGCCGCATTGTAGAGGCCGCGATTGACCATCAGCGGCAAGCCGAGGGCGACCGCCATGCCGGCGGTGGCTGGGGCGACCTCAGCGAGCATTTCGAGGGCCGTCTTCTGCAGGCCGATCGAAAAGCATTGGTCCTCGCAGCCGTAGCCGGTGATGCAGAGTTCGGGGAGGCAAAGGATCGCGGCGTCGGCGGCCTTCGCCTCGGCGATGGCTGCGAGAATGCGGTCGCGGTTGCCGACCCAGTCCATCGGGGTCTGGTTCAACGAAGCGGCGGCGAGTCGGAGTTTCAGCATGCCAAAAGTATACGCCGCAGCGGGCGGCGCGATAGGCGGGACATACTGCTTGAATACGAAGCTCAGCCGGTGGCTTCCGGCTCCTTCGACAGCAGAATCAGACGGAGGGCGTTGAGGGCCTGCTTCGCCGTCCGGGACTGTTTGATCGCCGGATGCGAGGCGCAGCCGAACTGCAATCGTCGGGTGCGGTCTGGCGCGGCGATCGAGATGCAGACCTTCGCCTCCGGACCGTCAGCCGCCGGCGGAAACGCCGCGATGCCGATGCCGTAGTCGGCGCCGACGGCGCGCCGGACCCATTCGGCGGCGACGGTCGCGACGGCGGAGTCGCTCGGCGTTGCGTCGTGGAGCGCGGCGTCGCCGGTGAGTTGCTCAAGTTGCCGAAGGCTGCCGATGACGAATCCGCCCGCCAGCACGTCGTCGACCGGCGCTGCTTTTGCAAGCCACTCGGAGACCAATCCGCCGGTGGCCCACTCGGCGACGGCGACCGTTTTGTGCTGCTGCTCTAGCAGCCGGGCGTCGACGGTTTCGAGTTCGTCTTCTTCTTCGCCGTAGGCAATCGTGCCGAGGAGTTTGTAAATCGTCGCCGCGGTTGGTTCCATCGCCTCAAGACACGCCTGATCGTTCGGCCCTGCCGCCGTGATGCGGAGCGTAATCGTCGCGTCGCTCACGGTGATGCCGACCGAAGGCTCGCGGCCGCGGCGAATGAGGTCGGGGAGCATCGCCTCAAGCTGGCTCTCGCCGACGCCGAAGCATTTGATCCGTCGATGGCGGATGACGCGCGCTTCGCCACGCGCGGCCGCGATGGCTGGAGCGACGGTCTGCTGCCACATTGGCTTCATCTCGGCCGGCACGCCGGGGAGGGCAAAGACGTCGCAAGGCCCGCGGCCAGTTCGTTCGATGTGCATGGCCACGCCGGGCGCCGTGCCATGCTCGTTCGGGATCGGCGTGGCCCCGACCGGGAAGTCGGCCTGCACGGCGTTCCGCTCTGGCATCTGCCGGCCGCGTCGTTCAAATAGTTCGCGGATGCACTGCAGCGATGCTTCGTCGCGCTCCAGGCCGACGCCGACAGCCTGCGCGATCGCTTCACGCGTCAGATCGTCGGCCGTGGGGCCGAGGCCGCCGGTCGCGACCACGACGTCGACCCGTTCGATGGCCGCCTTGAAGACCGCGACGTTGTCAGCGAGGCTGTCGCCGATCGTCGAGTGGAACGCCACGTCGACGCCGAGTTCGGTGAGCCGCTCGGCGAGCCACTGCGTGTTTGTATCGAGGCGTTGGCCGGTGATGATCTCGTCGCCGATGGCGATAATTTCTGCACGCATCGGCGGGAGTTTCCTAGCTGCTTACTGGAGGGCTGTAGGTTACGGATCAGGTTCCGCTGAGTCTGGCGTGACGTGAAAGCCCTTTCGCCGGCGGGGCGGCGTCGGATGCTCCATCATCCGCTGGAGGACGTCGGTGATCGCCCGAATTTGGTGATCATGGAGCTTCACCGTTTCGGCGAGGCCAGTCAACTGCTGCACCAACTCACCCGGCGTCGCCAACAAACGCCGCAAGCGGACGAAGGTCCGCATGATCGCGATATTGACGCTCACCGCCGTGGGCGAGCGGAGGACGCTCGAAAGCATCGCGACCCCATGCTCGGTGAAGACCCGCGGCGGCGTCCGCCGGCCGCCGTGGCCCAAACTTGATATCACAGTTTGTGATTTCAAGTCCGTAAACTCTTGCCACGTAAGGATAAACGAGAAATCCTCTGGGAAACGCTCCTCGTTCCGTAGGACTGCCTGATTGACGGCCGCGGTGGCGACGCCGTAAAGGCGGGCCAGATCGGAGTCGATCATTACCCGTTGTCCGCGAATGACGTAGATGGACTGCTCGATCCGTTCCGCCGAAGGAAGGCCGAGCGATGGTTTTGGGAGCTTTTTCGCCATGCGTCCAAGCATGGGCACCGGGCGTGCGGGTCGCAAGCAAAATCTGCTTGTACAGGATGGAGTTTATCCATTTTTAGCGCCCCACCGAAACGCCCCAACTCACCCCCGGCCTGTGGCAATGGTAGTCGGGACCCCAGTAGGGCGGCGGGTAGTAGTGCTCCTGGACGACCACCGGCGGACCCGCGACCATCACAGGCGCCGGGCCCATCGGGATCGGCGGCGCCTGCATCGTTTGGATCACCTCGGACGCGACGCCGTTGTTGTGGAGGTAAATCACATCGTTGGCCGTCATCGGCCGCGCCATGCCCGAGGTGCGAACGTAGTTCGAGATTAACTGCGGATTGACGCCCGAGCGCGTCATCGCGATCACCTCTTCCGGAGTCGCTGCGCCAGCCTGCACTTGGCGGCCCATCGCCATCGCGATCTCGGCGCGGTTCTGCGCCTGAATGTCATCGAGCGCCGTGCCCACGGCGGCGCCGCCGAGCGCGCCCACGCCGGCGCCGATCAGGGCGCCGCCCGCCGTGCTGCCGACGGCGTTGCCGACGAGCGCGCCTACGCCCGCGCCGCCGAGAGCGCCGATGCCGGCGCCACGGTCGGAGTAATAGGGTGAACGACAGCCGACGACGCCGAGGCCGATCGTCAGTAGGAGTGGCGCCATCGCGGCGCGGCAAACAAGGCGGGTCATCGGGGTTAGCCCCAAGAGGGTGTCTCTGAGCAGTGCGGGGCGGGGATCGTCCCAGCCGGTTGCACCGAGGTCAACGCCATCTCCTCCCGCCAACGGGGGGTGATTTTGAGGCGCCAGCGACTTGCAACTCCCTGTAGCCGGGCTTAAACTTCTAGTAACTCGGGATTTGTGGCCGCTTGCAGCCGTGACTGCTAAAGAGCCAAGCCGTTGCCCCCTTGCCGTTATTGGCAGTGGGGCGGCGGCAAATTTAACGGAGCTTGGTGAGCATCAAGCCGCATTCGCCGAGGGCGCATGCGGCTTTTTTTCGTGCCTGGGCCTGAGCCTTCGCACGGTGGAGCCGGAGGCCAACGTCCACTCACCGAGATGCCAGAAATGAGCCAAGTCCAGATGTCCCGCCCGAAGACCGCGGCCGACGAACCAACCGTCTCACCGGCCCTCCCGACTGCCGATCAGCAATTCGCCACCGTCGCCGTCCACGCCGGCGAGGCGCGCCAGAAGCCAGGCGACTCGATCACCGATCCGATCTTCTGCGCCTCGACCTACACGTTCGAGAACACGCAATCGATCATCGACTTCATCGAGCAAGACCAGCAGCGCGAAGAGTATGGCCGCTACGGCAATCCGGGCGAGCGGGTCGTCGAGCGGAAGCTCGCCGCGCTGGAAGGGGGCGAAGACGCGGTCCTCTACTCCAGCGGTATGGCGGCCCTGGTGGGCCTGCTGATGGCGAAGCTGAGCGCCGGCGACGAAGTGATCTTCTTCGACGAGTGTTATCACCGCAGCCGCGAGTTCTGCACGAAGCATCTGGGGCGGTTCGGCGTGACGACGCGACAGGTGAAGACGTGCGACTACGCTGCGATGGAAGCGGCGATCACGCCCAAGACGCGGATGCTCATCAGCGAGTCGCCGACGAATCCCCACCTCAGCGTCATCGACCTCGAACGGTTCGCCGAGATCGGCCGCAAGCGCGGCGTCGACACGCTGATCGACGCGACGCTCGCTACCCCCTACAATCTGCGGCCGATTGCAGCGGGCATCGACTTCGTCCTCCACTCGGCCACCAAGTACCTCGGCGGCCACAACGATCTGCTCGCCGGCACGGTGATCGGCTCGAAGGAGAAGATGGAGCCGGTCCGCAATCTTCGCGGCATCATGGGTGCCGTCAACGGTCCGCAGAATTGCTACCTGCTCGGCCGCGGCCTGAAGACCTTTGAGCTCCGCATGCAGCGGCACAACGAGAACGGCATGATGGTCGCCGAGTTCCTCGCCGGACATCCGCGGATTGAACGGGTCTACTATCCGGGCTTGCCGTCGCACCCGTACTACGAAATCGCCCGCAAGACGATGCGCGGTTTTGGCGGCCTGGTGACGTTCCTGGTGAAAGACGCCGATTGGCGGGCCACCGCCGACGTGATCGACGCGGTGAAGATCCCGCGGATCGCCCCGAGCCTCGGCGGCGTCGAATCGCTCATCGAGCAGCCGCTCGTGATGAGCTACTACCAGCAGACGCCCGAAGCCCGCAAGCAATTCGGCATCTACGACAACATGATTCGGATGAGCTGCGGCATCGAAAGCGCCGACGATCTCATTGCCGATTTGGGGCAGGCGCTCGACGCCACCGCATGATCCCGGCGGCGCAATAAATCTCCCCACACCACCACACCCATTTAGCCCCGTCCGCTTGCGGCGGGTTCGCGGGCTACCGCCCGCGGCTAAATGGCCGCAGCGGCATGGTTCGTCGTGTCGTCAGCGCGTTCGCGAACACTGAACTCGATTCCCATATATCGCCATGCAATTCCGCACCCGCGCCATCCACGTCGGCAACGAACCTTGCCCCCAAACCGGCGCCGTTGTGCCGCCGCTTCATCTAGCGACGACGTTTGTGCAACCGGGCGCTGGCGAGTGGGGGGAGTTCGATTACTCCCGCAGCGGCAACCCGACGCGGAAGGCGTTTGAGACGACGCTCGCCTCGCTGGAAGGAGGCGTCGGCGCCCTCGCATTCTCCACCGGCATGGCGGCGACGCATTGTGTGATCGCCTCGCTCAAGAGCGGCGATCACGTCGTGGCGGGGAGCGACATCTACGGCGGCAGCTACCGGCTCCTCCATAAGATCGCCAACCGCGCCGGCATCAACGTGACGCTCGTCGACACGAACGATCTCGCCAAAGTCGAAGCGGCGATCACGCCAGCGACGAAGCTTGTCTGGATCGAAAGCCCCGGCAATCCGCGGATGTCGATCACCGACATCGACGCCTGTGCGAAGCTGGCCCACCGCCACGGCGCGCTGCTCGGCATCGACAGCACCTTCGCCACGCCCGTCCTGACGCGGCCGCTGGAGCTTGGCGCTGATATCGTCATGCACTCAGCCACCAAGTATATCGGCGGCCACAGCGACGCGATGGGGGGCGCGCTCGTCGTCCGCGACGCGGCGCTGCTTAAGGAACTTTACTTCGTGCAGAACGCCACCGGCGCCGTGATGGGGCCGCTGGAGTCGTATCTCTGCTCGCGTGGACTGAAGACGCTCGAACTGCGGGTGCGCGAGCAATGCCGCACCGCGCAGGCGCTCGCCGAGTGGCTGGCTTCCCACCCGCGGGTGGCGCGGGTACTCTACCCGGGGTTGTCGGGGCATCCTGGCCACGAACTGGCCCACCGGCAGATGGGCGGGCAGTTTGGGGCGATGATGTCGTTTGAGATTCGCGGCGATCTCGCGGCCGGCAAGCGATTTGCAGAGTCGACCAAGCTGTTTAGCCTCGCCGTGAGCCTCGGCGCCGTCGAGTCGCTGATCGAGCAGCCGGCGTCGATGTCGCACGCTAGCTACGACGCGACGGATCGGGCGAAGCATGGGATCGCCGACGGGCTGATTCGGCTTTCAGTCGGGCTGGAGGCGTTCGAGGATTTGCGAGACGACTTGGAATCGGCGTTTGCGGCCGTTTGAAATAGAAGGAGCATTAAGATGCAGCTTGGTTTTGTGACGGCCATCTTTGGCGATCTGAAGCTCGAAGAGGTGCTCAAGCACGCTTCGGAGATCGGTTACGACTGCGTCGAAGTAATGTGCTGGCCGCCCGGCACAGTCGACCGCGAATACGGCGGCGTCGTTCATCTCGACTGCGCAGAGTTCAGCCAAGCGCAGGCGGATGACACGCGGGCGCTCTGCGAAAAATACGGCGTCGCGATTTCGGCGCTTGGCTATTATCCGAACGCCTTATCGCACGACGCCGAAGAAGCGTCGATCGCGCGGGTTCACATCCGCAAGGTCATCGACGCCGCGACGAAGCTCGGGCTGCCCGGCATCAACACGTTTATCGGGGCCAATCAGTACGAGTCGCTCGAAGACAATCTACTGAAGTACGAAAAAGTGTGGCCGGAAATCATTCGCTACGCGGAAGATCACAACATGCGGGTCGGCATCGAAAATTGCCCGATGATGATCGATAAGAGTTGGCCGTTCGGCTGGAACCTGGCCCGCACGCCAGCCATCTGGCGGCGGATGTTCGAGGTAATTCCTTCGGTATTCTTCGGGTTAAATTACGATCCGTCGCATTTGCGGATGCAATTGATGGATCCGATCGCCCCGGTCTACGAATTCGGGCAGCGGATTTTCCACAGCCACGCGAAAGATATGCGGATCGACGTCGAGAAACTCGACCGCCTCGGTTCGCTGGTGCCGCCAATGCAGCGCAGCACGGCGAAGATTCCCGGCCTCGGCGACGTCAATTGGGGGAAGTACATCGGCGCACTCGCCGACGTCGGCTACGACGGACCGGTGTGCGTCGAGGTCGAAGACCACGCGTTCGAGGGGAACCTGGAAAAACGCCGTAAATCTCTCGAAATTAGTTATCGCGTTCTGCGACCGCTAGTTTGCTGATAAAGTAGACTGTATTAGGCGTCTTGGTGACGAGACGCAGTGAAGCCAGACAGCAGTTCATGAGCATCAGCATGTCTCACATGCAGCATGGGGATCCGGCGAAGGAAACATTCGCCGGCGCAGTGCGCGATGTGTTCCTTCGCTGGGAACGATGGCGCCTCGTTTACAATCTGGCGTTAGTCGGGCTCGTGATCACTCTGGCCGCCGCGTGGGGCGACGGCAATTCCAATTGGGTGCGTTTAGCGGTTGAATGCGTCTTGGGAGCGATCGTGGCCAACCTTTGCTACTTTGCTGGCCCAATTGCCGATGCTTATTTGCGGTGGCTTGGAATCCACCATCGGGCCATCGCTCCGTTACTCTTCGGTTGCGGTCTGCTGTTCACGATGGGACTCGCCGCCGTCACCGTCGGGGAATCGCTAAGTCCCTTCTAAACAAAACCGCTTCTGCTCTCGCCGCAAGCAGCTGCTGGGCTACGCTTCTTTAACGATCCGCCAGCAACGGTGGATTCGTTTGTTGCGGAAATCTTCAGGCATGGTCTTATTGGAAATCTCGCGGACCGTTGCGCCGCGTAGCTGTTCGTCGAACTTGAACTTCCGCGAGTTCGTCGAGAAGTAAATCACGCCGCCAGGATTCATGCAGCGCAGGACTTCGTTCAGCAGCCATGCGTAGTCTTGCTGAACGTCCCAGTCGTCCTCGACGCGCTTGCTGTTGGAGAACGTTGGCGGGTCAACGACGGCGAGATCGAACTGCGGACGGCCGTTAAGCGACGCGACGAACTCACGCGAATCAGCGCGGACAAACTGGTTTTGAATTCCTTGCAGGCCGTTGAGCTCGAAGTTCTTCTCCGCCCACTCCAGGTAGACCGGCGAGAGATCGACGGTGACCGTTTCAATCGCCCCGCCCGCCGCCGCATAGACGCTGAATGAACCGGTGTAGGCGAACAGATTGAGCATCCGTTTGCCCGCCGCGGCCTCGCGGACCATGCCGCGGGTGACGCGGTGATCGAGAAATAGGCCCGTGTCGAGGTAGTCCGACAGGTTGACCTGAAACTTCAGGCCACCTTCGTTCACCACGCGTAACGCCTGTTGATCGTCGAAGCGTTCATACTGCTCGGCGCCCCGCTGCCGCTGACGATGTTTGAGGAACGTCAGCTCGATGGGAGTTTCGAGCGCTTCCGCGGCGGTGCGCACCATGTGGTCGAGCCAGTCGGCATGCTCCGCGGCGGTGCGGTCGTGGGGGCGATCGAACTCGGCGATGTGGAGCGCATCTTCGTAACGATCGACCACGAGCGGCACTTCAGGAATGTCGCGCTCATAGATGCGGTAGCAGGTGACGCCGCGCTTCGTCGGCCAGCGGCGAAGGTGCCGGGCGAGTTTCTTTAGCCGGTTGCTGAACTCAGCCGCCTGGCGGTCGGCCTCTTCGCGGAGACCGCCGAAGGCGGGGCGGGGGCGAGCAGGGAGTGAGAGCGGCGTGGGGCTCGGCTGGGCCGCATTCGATTGCGATTGGCGGCGCGAACGATCTTCACTCTCGTCTAGATCCGTTTGGTCCCCCTCCCCTTGAGTGGGAGGAGATAGGGGAGGGGTGATTGAAGTGGCAGGGGATTTCACTACTTCAGCCCCCCTCCCCAGCCCTCCCCTCGAGGGGGAGGGAGCCTCAAGATTCAAATCCCCAAGCAGGGCGTTTTCCGTTTGCGGTTCGCGCTCAACGGTGTCGGGAGCCTTTTGCCACTGGAAGGTCTCCTCGACTGGGCGAGTCTCCAGTGGCAAAAGGCTCCCGACACCCTCTCCGCTTCCAGCGCTCTCCTGCTTACCCGCCACATCCTTCCGCCGCGGCGGCTTCGGCCCGAAGAACTGAAACAGATTGCATTGCAACCGGCCGTTGTAGAGCTTGCGGCGCTTGTCGGCTTCCTGCCCGACGAGCCGTTCAAAGTCGGGGTGCGCGGTGAGGATGAAGTGCGACCACGTCTTCAATCGCCGCAGCACGTCGGGCATCGAGCGGTAGAGCTCTTCGATTTCCGCCTCTTCGCCCATCCGCACGCCGTAGGGTGGGTTCGTGATCACGCAGCCGTAGTGGCGGCTGCTGGTCAGCTCGTCGAACGTGTGGTGCTGGAAATGAACGTCATCGGCCACCCCGGCGAGGCCCGCGTGGTAGCGGGCGAGTTTGAGCGATTCGGGGTCGGCGTCGCAGCCGATCGGCCGCAGTTGCATTGCGGGGAGCGCCAAGTCGGCGGCTTCCTCGCGGGCGGCCTGCCACGCGGCGGCGGGAATCTGGTTCCAGCCTTCGGCGGCGAATTGGCGATTGCGACCGGGAGCGAGTCGCCGGCCGATCATCGCGGCCTCAATGATGATCGTCCCGGTGCCGCAGAAGGGGTCGACCAGCGGCCGATCAGGTTTCCAGAAGCTGAGCTGCACCATCGCCGCAGCGAGCGTCTCGCGCAGCTGCGCGGCGGCGGCGAGCGTCCTGTACCCGCGACGATGCAGGCCGTGGCCCGACGTGTCGAGATCGATATTCGCGATGTCATTGACGATCGACATTTCGACGGCGACGGGCGGTCCCGTTTCGGGCAAATCGACGCCGGGGCGTGCCTGGAGCAGCCGCTCCACAATCGCTTTCTTGACTGTCCGCTGGCAGGCGGGGACGCTGGAAAGCTGTGACTTGATCGAACGCCCGCCGACAGGGATCGCGGCGTCGGCGGCGATCCATTCTTCCCAGGGCAAGTCGCGCGTCGTGTCGAAGAGAGCGTCGAAGTCGGCGGCGGGGAACGACGCCACTTCCACCAACACGCGGTCGGCGGAGCGGAGCCACATGTTCGCTCGGCAGAGGGCGCTCGCGTCGCCGCTGAACGCGATCCGCCCCGGGCGCGCCACCTTCGCTGGGTAGCCGAGGTCGCTCAGTTCGCGAACGACGACCGCCTCCAAGCCGAAGGCGGAAGTGGCGATCAAGTTAAGCGAATCGGGAGGCATGGCGAACGGGCGGCAGGGGGCAATCGGTGGCGGAATTCCCTAAACGGGTCGTCCGAGTCGAGGCGAATCTTTCAACTTAGAGCAGGCTCGCCCCGTTTTCTATGGGCTCACTTGAAAGAGCCGAAACATTCGGCGGGGCGGTGGCTGCTTGTCTACAGTCTGCAGGAAGGCGAACCCGTGCAGAAGAGCTTGTAGCGGGTTGGCCCACCGCCGCGGCTGACGCGGATTTCGAGCAGCGCGCCGCACTTGGGGCAAAAGTCGGGCTCGACGAACGAACGGCCTCGGTCGGCGGCGTCCTGGCAGCCGACGCAGCGTCGGGCGTCGGGTTTGAACTCGAGCCGCTCGGGCGGGATCGGCTCGCGGCAGATTTCGCAGATGACGACCTGTTCCCAATCGTCGTCGTCGGATTGATCGGGGTCGAGCGTCAGCTTCAGCGTCGTCTTCTTGCACCGATCGCAAGCGAGGTTCTTGCCGTCAGTCCCCAGAACCTCGCGAACGATCTCCTCCGGAGGATCGGTCGCGCGGCGGAAATGGCCGAGGGGACGAAGCCGTCGCACGACCTCCGCTTCACCGCAAAGGGTCCACCAGCCGCAGTCTTGGCACTCCAACTGAACTGACAACATTCTCGTACTTCAAGGGGGATGAATAACCACGACGACACGACGACACGACGACACGGCGGACACGACGAGAAAACTAAGAGCGATCACTGCCGGTCATTGTATTTCCTTTGCGCCTTCGCGCCTTTGCGTGAGACCTAACTTCTCTTCTCAATATCTCACGCAAAGGCGCGAAGGCGCAAAGAAAGACTGAATAGTCGCCGCTTTTCGTCGTGTCCGCCGTGTCGTCGTGGTTCAACAGGAACTACCGAAGCGCCACGACGCGGTTGAAGTGCAGGGCCACTTCGCGGTCGACGACGCGACGAACGCCTTCGACGAGGCAGGCCGGCTCGTTCTGCTGTTCGCCGCGGCGGACGATTTCGTCGCGCGGCGTTCCCGGCGGGACCGTGAACGTCGTTTGGTTGATGATTTGATTCCCGGCGTCAAGTTCCGGCACGATGAAATGGCAAGTGGCGCCGTAGGTGAGCATCCGGGCGGCGTGGGCGTCGTGGTAGGGACGCATGCCGGGGAACGACGGCAGCAGGCCGTGGTGGAGGTTGATAATGCGCCCGCCGGCGTACTTCCAGCAACTCGATGGCGGGAGGATCCGCATGTAACGGGCGAGGATGATGTAGTCGACGTTAAGTTCATCGCAGATGTCGATCAGGCGATCGTCGTCTGCGGTTCCGTCGGCCTCGCCGATAAAGTGCCACGGGACGCCAAATTCCTCAGCGAGTCCGCGGCAGGTTTGGCGGTTGCTGATGACGGCGGCGGCTTCCGCGGCGATGGCACCCTGCTGAATCGCGGCGAGGAGGGCCCGGGGCGTTTCGCTGCGTAGCGTGCAGCAGATGGCGAGCCGCGGCCTGCTGCCCGGTTGCTGCGGGATCCAGGTTCGAATCGAGAGGCCCGTCCGCTGACTGATCTCGCTCATCGAGGCCCGCAGCGCCGCGTCTTGCGCGGCGTCGAGTTCAACCCGCGTGAGCATCGAGAAGACCGACGCCTCGTCGTGGTCGTACATCTGGATCTCGCCGATGTTGCCGCCGAGTTGCGTCACGCAATGGACGATCGGATCGGCGAGACCGCGATGATCGGGACCGACGGCGGTAATGACGTATTGCATGTGCGAGAGATGTGAGGTGACGAGACGGGGCGCGCGGCGCGGATGGACAATGATTTCAAGAGAGCCCATTTAGCCGCGCGGCGATAGCCCGCGTGCCCGCCGCGAGCGGACGAGGCTAAATGGGCGTGTCGGTGTGGGGGCGCGTGAGCAGTGGTTCAGTTGGATCGTGCGGATTGTGAGGGCGGCGCTGGCGGCGGAACAGCATCGCCGGCGCGGGGGTAGTCTACGACGTAAGATAGCTTGTGCGGATAGCGCGCACCTACATTTCCTCTTTTCTACCGCTCCCCAGGCAGTTGCGCCTACGATGAGCACCACCGATACGCCTGTTTCGACGCCGGAGCGCCCCGCAGCCATGGGGGGGCCGAACGACTTGGAGTCGATGCTCGCACGGATCCACCAGCTAGCCGCGAGCACGCGCGTCGAAGGGCAAGCGAGTGGCGTGGCCGTAGCGGCAGCGAATCGCGATACGGCAATTTCGCACACGACAATGCTCGATCCGCCGGCGGTCGCGGCGGCGCGTTCGATTCGGACGACGCCGCCCCCGATGTCGCGCAACGCGGAAGCCGACGATTCGGAACCTTGGCGGCCGGAAGAACCGGCGTCGCTCAAGGCGGCGGGCGTCACCGAAGGTCAACTCGAACACCTGGCGCTCAAGTGCCTGAGCGCCTGCAGCGAGATGAGCGGGCGGGCGCTCTCCGAGCAGCACGCGATTCCGTTTCGCCTGTTGGCGCCGGTGCTGCAGGAGATGAAGTTGGGGCAACTGGTCGCGTTCCGCGGCTCGGCCCCGATGAACGATTTTATTTATCAGCTGACCGACCTTGGTCGCGAGCGAGCCAAGAAACTGTCGGAGCTTTGCAGCTACTTCGGCGCGGCGCCAGTGCCGCTCTCAACGTACTGCGCGAGCGTCGCGCAGCAGAGTCTCACCAAGCAGCATCCGACGCAGAACGACCTGGAGCGGGCGTTCGCCGATCTGCTGATCAACAAGAGCATGCTGAAACGGCTCGGCCCGGCGGTGAATTCAGGCCGTGGTCTGTTTCTATTCGGCGCGCCGGGTAACGGCAAGACAAGCATCGCCGAGCGCGTGACGTCGGCGTTCGGCGATTGCATTTGGATTCCTCGGGCGATCACGATCGACGGCGAAATTATGCGGGTCTTCGACCCGGGGCTGCATACCGAGGCGCCCCTCAATGAGCCGACGGGCCCGTTGCAGACGCGGCCGGTCGATCAGCGGTGGGTCCGGATCAAACGCCCCACGATCGTCGTCGGCGGCGAGTTGACGATGGATGCGCTCGAAGTGCAGGCCAGCGCCGGCGTCAACGTCAGCGAGGCGCCGATCCAGCTGAAGAGCAATTGCGGCACGCTGGTGATCGACGACTTCGGCCGGCAGCGGATGACGACCGATCAGCTGCTCAATCGCTGGATTGTGCCGCTCGAAAAGCGGTACGACTTCCTGCAGATGGGCAACGGCAAGAAGATCCAGGTGCCGTTCGATCAGTTGATTATCTTCTCGACCAACTTAGAACCGAAGCAGTTGGTCGACGACGCATTCTTGCGGCGTATTCCGTACAAGATCGAAGTGCTCGATCCGTCGGAAGAGGAGTTTCGCGCGCTGTTTCAGATCATGGCGCCGAAGCTGGGGATTCGGTTCGAGCAGTCGGCGCTCGATCACGTGATCGAGAAGCATTACAAGGCGGTGAACCGCCCGTTCCGCTGCTGCCAGCCGCGCGACTTGTTGCTGCAGATCGTAAACTACTGCCACTACATCAGCAAACCGCCGGAGATGACGGCGGAGTACTTCGACTACGCGGTGTCGAACTACTTTGCGATTATGTAGGGAATGGCGAGACGCAAGGATTGGGTGGCACGCCCAGAGGTACTCCGATGGGCGTGGTTGCCTTGTGGAAGGGTTCGCCACGCCCTGCGGAGTAGCTCTGGGCGTGCCACCCGTGTTGCCGCGGCTACTGGATTAGCTCAGCTTCGAAGTTGAGCGGCAGCTGCGGGTCGGCGCCGTTTGGGGCGCTGAGCTCTTGGAACAGCAGGCTCGGCTGGATGTCGTGGTTGTGTTGGTACTTGCTGGAGTACTCGTCGTAGGCGCCTGTGATCTCGTGATAGAAGATCTGGCAGATCGGTACGCCGGGGTAGATGCGGATCGGTTGGACGGCGAACATTTCGAGCGTCCAGTAGCCGCAGAAGCCGACGTCGCCGAAGCCCGCGGTGACATGGACGAACAGGCCCAGGCGGCCGACTGACGAGCGGCCCTCGATCTGCGGCACGAGGTTGTGCGTCTCAGTTCGCTCGGCGGTGCGGCCGAGGTAGAGCTGGTTGGGGCTGAGGACCAATCCCGTGGGTGGAATCTGGATTCGCCGCACGCGGTTCGCTTTGGCCATGTCGAGGACGACTTCCTCGTAGACCATCACCTCGTCGTGCAGGGTGAGGTTGTAGCTGTTGGGGTTGAGCGCCGCGGGATTGTACGGCTCGATCTTCACGTCGCCGCCGAGGCGGGCCGCGATTTCTTGACCGGAAAGAATCATGGGGCGCTCCGTCGAGGGAAGTTCAGGCAGTGACGCCGATCCGTGGGCAGAAGTCGTTCATCACGCACACCTCGCACTTTGGTTTGCGGGCGATGCAGACCTGCCGGCCGTGGGCGATGAGGCGGTGGGAGAAGTCGATCCACTCCTTTTTTGGAATGATCGCCATCAAATCGGCTTCGACTTTCACGGCATCGTCGTTCGTCATGAGGCCAAGCCGGCGGCTGAGGCGGCCGACGTGGGTGTCGACCACGACGCCAGTCGCTTGGCCGAAGGCGACGCCGAGGACGACGTTGGCCGTCTTGCGGCCAACGCCGGCGAGGCCGACAAGCTCGTCGAGCGTCTTGGGGACCTCGCCGCCGTAATCGTCGACGATCGCGGTCGACGCGGCCTTGATGTTCTTCGCCTTATTGCGAAAGAACCCGGTGCTTTGAATCGCCTTCTCGATCGCCGGCAACGGCGCGGCGGCGAATGCGGCGGGATCGGGGTACTTCTTGAACAGCGGCGGCGTGACGATGTTCACCCGGGCGTCGGTGCACTGGGCCGAGAGGATCGTCGCCACGAGGAGCTCAAACGGCGAGCTATGGACCAGCGCGCAGTGAACCTCGGGGTATTCCTTCTTGAGAACCCGCACGACCTGTCCAGCGCGGCGTTTAACGTCGGCGGGGCTGCCGATTGGGCGTGGCTTCGCCTGGGAGGGGGCGGCGGACGCTTTCCCGCGAGCAGGCTTCCTGCCAGTCATATTTCGCCCGTCGTGGTGAGTTGAGACTGGCATCGAAAGCGCCTGGGAGAAGGTTCCGGTTGGCCGCGATGGGCCAATTCCCCCCGTCAGTCGACCAATTGTGAGGGCGGCGCCGATAGTGTCAACCCGCTATGCGAAGCGGGAGCTTCGCTAGAAAATACCGCTGAAAGCGATTTCTGGCCCGCCGGATGGACGGCGTCTATAATCCACCAGCGATCCGACGCCAGGAGCCACGCTCGCGAAGGGTGGCACGCCCAGAGGTACTCCGATGGGGGTGGTTGCCTTGTGGAAGAGTTCGTCACGCCCTGCGGAGTACCTTAGGGCGTGCCACCCTAACTGATGATCGCTCGCGCAGCCCGGAGCTACGACACGATGCCGCACGACGCCGAATCGAACGATTCGCTCTACCAGCAAGGCATTCGCTATTTCAACGATTGCGAATTCTTCGAAGCCCACGAGGTTTGGGAAGAATTGTGGACCGAGTATCGGGGTTCCCTCCGGCGGTATTATCAGGGATTGATCCAAGCGGCTGTCGCGCTGCATCACTTCGGCAACGGCAACATCCGTGGGGCCAAAAAGGTCTACCTGTCGAGCCTGGCTTACCTGCAAGATTTTCGACCGGCGTGTCAGGGACTCGACCTGGAGGCGTTCCTTGCTCAATACGAGCGCTGCTTCGCTGAGGTTCTCGCCTCGACGGAGGAGTTTCCGCGAATTGAGATTGTGCCTGATTTGATTCCTGAGATTCACCTTGATCCGGCGCTGATCGGCGCGGGCGAAACATAGAAACGTGGGGTGCCACTGGCGTGTCGCCAGTGCTGAAGCGGGTACTCGCTTGGCACTTCTCACTGGCGACACGCCAGTGGCACCCGATTAATCGTCAACTAGATGACACCTCGCCGGCCGGGAATACCGGCCTTCCCCACTCCTCAAGCATCCCACCTACCGCACGAGTTTGGCCATGCTTCCCTGGAACGCCGAAGATCTCACGTTCGACGAAACACGCTTCAAGGGGACCGCGCGGCTGTTTCCGTTGCCAGACTTGGTGATGTTTCCGCACGTGATGCAGCCGCTCCATATTTTCGAGCCCCGGTATCGGGAGATGCTGAACGACGCCCTCGACAGCGACGGTCTGATTGCGATGAGCATTCTGGCGCCGGGCTGGGAGGCCGATTACGACGGCCGGCCGAAGTTGCTGCCGCAAGTTTGCATCGGCAAAGTGGTGACGCACCAGCGGTTGGAAGATGGCCGCTACAACATCATGCTGTTGGGAATGCGACGGGCCCGGTTGATTCAAGAAGTAGCGAGCGGGCGATCGTTCCGACAGGCGGAGTTGGAACTGCTCGACGAAGCTTATCCTGCCGACGGCGAGGCAGAGCGGGCTGAAATGCAGGCCCTGCTCTGCAAAGAGTTCCAGAAATCATTGCCGCTGCCGGAGGGGGTGAAACCAAAGGGGCCGGTGCAGGAACTGCTCGCCTCGGAATTGCCGTTGGCGGTGTTGACTGACCTGGCAAGTTTTGCCCTGCCGCTCGACGCGGGACTGAAGTGCCGGCTGCTGGCCGAGTGCAATGTCGATCGGCGAGCCCGGATGCTGCTCGACTCGCTCGGATGTCCCTGGAAGGGGACGCCGCTGATGCCGGCCGCGACGGGGTTCCCCCCCCGGTTCAGCAGCAATTGAGGCCGTTGACGGCCCGCTCCGCTGCCGCGTACGATCGGCTTTTCAGCTGCGGCAACATGCATGTCAACATAAAAGCCACCGGCTCTGCCGGTGGACGAAGTCGACGACAGGCTTGCCCGCTTTAGACAAGCAGTCCACCGGCGAAGCCGGTGGCTTTCATGGCATCTGCCACTCAACAGTTTTCAAATAGACGGCGGTATTGATGAGCGCTTCGCAACCGAGCGGCGGCAAGTCGTTCGACCACGGCAGCCTATCGGGCGAACTCGACGAACCGAGTGCAGGCAAAGCTTCCCACGAAGTCGACCTGGCGCGGATCGAGCGGGCGGTCCGCGAGATTCTGTTTGCGGTGGGCGAAGATCCTGACCGCGAGGGCCTGCGCGAGACGCCGGCCCGCGTTGCCCGCATGTACCGGGAGCTGTTCAGCGGCCTGCATACCGATCCGCGGATCCATCTGCAGAAATTCTTCACCGAGAAGTACGACGAGATGGTGCTGGTGAAGGACATTTCCTTCAACAGCATGTGCGAACACCACATGTTGCCGTTCATCGGCAAGGCCCACATCGGCTACGTCCCCAACGGCAAGGTCGTGGGGCTGAGCAAACTGGCTCGCGTCGTCGAAGAGATTTCGCATCGTCCGCAGGTGCAGGAGCGAATGACCGAGCAGATAGCCAACTTACTCGTCGAGGAACTCGGCGTGAAGGGCGTGGCGGTCGTGATCGAGGCGGCCCACTCCTGCATGTCAATCCGCGGCGTGCGGAAGCCTGACAGCGTCTGCGTTACTTCGGCGATGAAGGGGCTGTTCCGCTCGAATCTGTCGAGTCGGTCGGAAGTGATGAATTTGATCTACGGCGGGCGGTAAGCACGACATGGCGCTGCTGACCGAATTCCTGCTGCGGCTGTCGTTTGGCATGGCGGCGGGGATGGCGATCGTGCCGCCGCGGTTGGTGACGAGCGGGTACTTTCGCAATCATTTGTACGTGACGCTGGGATTGTCGGCGCTCGCAGCGCTCTTGAGTCGAGTGGCAGCTCCGGCGGCGTTTTGGTGGGCTGTAGCGACGGCAGTGCTGAGTTATGTCGGGTCAGTTTGTTGGCTCTATGAGAAACGGCGCGCGGGAGTCGCGCTGCTAGTCGTTGTGGCATTAGCGGCGATCGTTGGCGCGCTGCTGATCAACGGAGCGACTAACTTGGGCCCTGCCGGCATTGCGGTAGAGTCTGGATTGGCGTCGGCCTTGCCCGGTGTCTTGCGGACGCTGCAGCCGATCACGTCGGGTTTGTTGCTCGGCACGACGATGGCCGCGATGCTGCTGGGGCACTGGTATCTCAACGCCCCCGGCATGGAACTCGCGCCGTTGCGACGGCTCCTCATTGCCATGGCGGCGGCCGTTGCGCTGCAGGCGGCGCTCTGCGGCGTCGGCCTCGCGCTGGAGGCGTCGCATCAAGCGCTGTCGACGCAGGATTGGCTATTCCTGCTCTTGCGGTGGTCGTTCGGGCTGATTGGCGTCGTGATTTTGATCGTCCTGACCTGGAAGACTCTAGAAATCCCCAATACGCAAAGCGCCACCGGCATTCTTTACGTCGCCGTGATGGGCGTCTTTGTGGGCGAAACGATGTCGCTGCTACTGTCTGCCGAGTCGGCTTTCCCCGTATAATGGAGGTTTGCCCCTCTGGTCGGGGCAGCGGTCCCCGGCTCCCGTGTGCGCGATCGATGAACGTCACTTACGCCTGCAGCTCGTGCGACACCGCCGCTCGTCAGGAGTTCGACGAGCTGTCGACGACGCTCGCCTGCCCGTCGTGCCGACATGAGATCACGCTGCCGGAAGGAGCCGTCAGCGGCGAGCGCGTGCGGCGTTGTTTAGTTTGCCCGAGTCACGATCTCTACATGCGGAAAGACTTTCCGCAGCGGTTGGGGGTGTTGCTTGTGGGGATCGGCATCGTGGGGAGCTCGATCGCGTGGTACAACGCCAACCTCCCCTGGACGTTTGGGATTCTGTTCGCGACGGCGCTGGCGGACTTGCTGCTGTTTATGTTCGTCGGCAACGCGCTGATGTGTTACCGCTGCGGGGCGCAGTACCGCGGCGTCGCCGAGATGGAAACGCATGGGCAGTTCAATCTCGAGATGCACGAGAAGTATCGTCAGATCGCGGCGCGGACGAGTCAGATTGTCTCTTCGCCGCCGTCTTAATGGGTAAGCGTTACCATGAAGACACGAAGGAAGAAGTGAAGACGACCGCGGATTTCGCTGATTGCTCGGATGAAAAGGGGATACGGCGTCTTATTCTTATTTGCGAAATCCGTGTAATCCGCGGTTGCATTAGCTTTGTGCCTTCGTGCTAAACTCTAATTCGTAAGCCGTCAGACTCCCCTCGCTCGCCCTATGGACGCCGAACAGCTTCGCATCCGAGACGACCTGCGGGGGCAGTTGGAAGGCGACGTGCATTGCGACGACTTGTTCGTCCAGATGTACGCCAGCGACGCGAGCATTTTTGAGATTCCGCCACTGGGAGTCGTCTTGCCGCGGCATCGCGATGACGTGGCCGCCGTGGTTCGCTACGCGGCGGAGCGCGGCATTCCGCTCTACCCGCGCGGCGCTGGCAGCGGGTTGGCAGGCGATTCTCTGGGACGCGGCATTATCGTCGATTTCTCGAAGCATATGCGGCGCATCCTCTCAGTCGGGGACGACTACGCGGTCGTGCAGCCGGGCGTCGTGCTGGCTCAACTGAACGAGCGACTCGCGCGCACGGGGCGGATCTTCGGGCCCGATCCGGCTGGCATCGAGGTGACGACCCTCGGCAGCGTTGTGGCGCTCGACGCTTCGGGGAGCCGCTGGCCCGCCTACGGTTCGACGCGAAGCCATGTGCGGGAACTTGAAGTCGTGCTCGCCGATGGCCAGGTCGCGCGGCTCTCGCAACATTTGCCGAACTTCGACGCCGATCGCCGCGAGCAGCCGGGCGAAGCGCTGGCCGGCGGCGTAGCCGACATCGTTGCCCGGCATGAACATGCGATCGCCGAACGACGGGTCCGTAGTTTGGTCGATCGGAGCGGCTACCATCTGCATAATCTTCGCAGCAGCAATCCCGCGGCCGAGGGCGGGGCGATTGATTTGGCGCGGCTGCTGGTCGGCAGCGAGGGGACGCTGGCGCTCACCACTGAAATCACGCTCGCCACCGTGCCGATTCCACTGCATACCGGCAGCATGTTGCTCTTCTTCACGTCGCTCTCCGCAGCGGCGCAAGCGGCGGCGGAATTGTCGATGCACATGCTGCGGGCATGCGACTTGATGGATCGGCGGCATTTGAGCCTCGCCCGCGAAATGGACCCGCGGTACGAGTTTCTCATTCCGGCCGAGGCCGAAGCGGTGCTGCTGATCGAGTGCGGCGGCGAGTCGGACGAGGAGGTGCGCGAGTGCCTGCGCGAATTGGAGCGGCTGCTGGTAGATCAGCGACGGCTGGCGTCGAGTTCGCACTTGGCGCTCGACCCCTACGACAGTCAGGTCTTGTGGCAACTCGCGCGGCGTTACGTGCCGACGCTTTATCGGCTGCGCGGGTCGTCGCGGCCAGTGCCGTTCGTGGAGGATATCGCGGTCCCTCCGGCGGCGCTCCCTGGCTTTCTCCAGCGGGCGCTGGAGACGTTGCAGCGGCATCAGGTGACGGCTTCGATCTTCGGGCACGCAGCTCACGGCCAATTACACATTCGGCCGTTCATTGATCTGACCGATCCCGAGGAAGTGCCGAAGCTGCGCGAGCTTGCCGAGGAATTGTACGGCTACGCCTGGGAAGTCGGCGGGACGATCAGCGGCGAACATGCCGAGGGGTACAGCCGGACGCCCTATGCTGCGGGGCAACATGGTCCGCTGATGGCGGCGTTCCGCGAGGTGAAGGAACTGTTCGATCCCCGCGGGATTCTCAACCCAGGCAAAAAGATTCCCGCCGACGGCGTGCCGGCCGAGGCGCCGTTGCGGCGCGTGAACTATCCGCTGCTAGAACGCATCGAAGTCGATGACAGCCCGCCCGCGACGTCAACGCCGCGCTCGAATTCAAATCTGATCCAGTTGCAGCTCGATTGGCGTCCCGATGAAATGACGTACGCCGCGCGGATGTGCAACGGCTGCGGCGCATGTCGGACGCAAAGCGCAGAGACGCGGATGTGTCCGACGTTTCGGCCGTCGCCGCGCGAAGAAGCGTCGCCGCGAGCGAAGGCGAATCTGGCGCGGGGGATTCTCACCGGCTCGCTGCCGGCGGGGATCGTTCTCGACGACGCTCTGAAAGAGGTCTGCGATCTCTGCATTCACTGTCACATGTGTCGGCTTGAATGCCCGGCGAACGTCGACGTGCCAAAGCTGATGGCCGAAGCGAAAGGAGCGTACGTCGCCGCGAATGGGCTGCGGTTGCACGACTGGTTCGTGACGAACATCGACGTGCTGTGTGGCTATGCGTCGCGGTTTCCGAATCTAGCCAACTGGGCGATTCGTAGTCGTCTCGCGCGGTGGGTGATCGAGCGAACGCTGGGCATCGCGCAAGGGCGAAAACTGCCGCGGTTCCAGCGTGGGCCGTTCTTGGAGTCGTCGACCCAGGATAAATACGCCAAGCCGAATCGCGATCCAGGCGAGAAGGTGCTGCTGTTCGTCGACACGTTCGCAAACTTCTGCGATCAGCAGCTAGTGAAGGCGCTGGTGGCGGTGCTGGAACACAACAACGTCGCGATCTACATCCCCGAACGCCAGTACGAGGCGGGGATGCCGATGATTTCGCAAGGAGCGCTCGGGACGGCGCGGCTCTTGGCTGAGCGCAACGTGGCGATGCTCTCCGAAGCGGTGCGGCAGGGGTACACGATCGTGTCGACGGAGCCGTCGGCGATTTTGGCGCTGACGCGCGAGTACGCCCATCTGCTGGGCGACGATTCCGATGTGCGGTTGGTGGCCGAGAATGCAATGGAGGCGACGCAATACTTGTGGCGGCTGCACCAGAAGGGGCGGCTGCGGCTCGATTTCCAACCGCTTGCGATGACGGTGGGCTACCACACGCCTTGTCATGTGAAGGCATTGGAAGTCGGCGTGCCGAGCATCAATCTGCTGGGGTTGATCCCGCAACTTGACGTACGGTTGATCGAAAAGGGATGCAGCGGCGCCGCGGGGTTGTTTGGCTTTCAGAAGAAAAATTACCGCACAAGTCTCCGGATTGGGCTGCCGCTGATCAACGAACTTCGAACCGGCGGCTATCGAGTCGGCGTGACCGAATGCAGCACTTGCCGGATTCAGATGGAGCAGGGGGCCCCGATGGCGACGCTCCACCCGGTGAAACTAGTCGCGCTGGCGTATGGGCTGGCGCCTGAACTACAGAAGTTGATCGATAGTCCCGCGCAGGAGCTGGTTGTAAGATGAAGCTGTCGGTGAAACTATTCGCCGCGGCCCGGGAGTTGGCGGACTGCGGCGAGATTGGAGTTGAGTTACCCGCTGGCGCCACGGTTGGTGAACTGCGGGCCGCGCTGATCTTTACGGCGCCGGCGCTTGCGGCGCTGGCCCAGCGCTCGATGGTAGCGGTGAATGAAGAGTATGCGAACGACGCGACGTTGCTGCGTGAGGGTGACGTCGTCGCGCTGATTCCACCCGTGAGCGGCGGGTAAAGATCGCGACGGCAAGTTGTGTTTTATGATTAAACTGACCGAACACCCGATCGACGCGACGGCGCTCTTGCAGGCGGCCCAGCAGCCAGAAGCAGGGGCGGTGGTCTTGTTTTTGGGGATCACGCGGCAGTTTACGAAGGGGCGAGAAACGGCGTCGCTAAGTTACGAAGCCTACCGCGAAATGGCGGTGAAGGAACTAGAGCGACTCGAACAGCAGGCGCGCGAGCGCTGGCCGCTCGTTGATTGCAGCATTGTTCACCGGTTGGGTGAAGTTCCGCTCGCCGAGGCGAGCGTAGCGATCGCCGTGAGCAGTCCGCATCGCGGCGACGCGTTCGAGGCGGGGCGATGGTTGATTGACACGTTGAAAGAGACGGTTCCGATTTGGAAGCAGGAGCATTGGGCGGATGGCGACGCCGCGTGGGTTCATCCCCAGCGCACGGCGGATGGCAGCGCGTTGCCCACGAACCATATCGTTTGACCCATTTAGCCCCGCCGCTCGCGGCGGGTTCGCGGGCTATCGCCCGCGGCTAAATGGGCGTGGCGGTACACGATGTTGAATACGATGTTAGATGAACTCGATCATGCTTTGACGCCGGTGACGCCGCCGATGCCGCCGCTGGTCGATGGGTTCGGCCGTCGCCACACGAATCTGCGGATCAGCGTTACCGATCGCTGCAACATCCGCTGCTTCTACTGCATGCCGGCAGAAGGAGTCGTCTTTCGACCGCGCGAAGAATTGCTCACGTTCGAAGAAATCGAACGATTCGTCCGCGCACTCGTGCCGCTGGGGATCGATAAGCTGCGGCTCACTGGCGGGGAGCCATTGGTGCGAACCGATCTGCCGACGCTGGTCGAACTGCTGGCCGCCGTTCCGGGCGTACGCGACATCGCGCTGACGACCAACGGTATGCTCCTCGATTCGCAGGCGGCCGCGCTGAAACAGGCGGGGCTGCGACGGCTGAACATCAGCCTCGACACGCTCCGCGAAGAAGTTTTCGAGCGGATCACGCGGCGGCAGGGACTCGATCGCGTGCTGGCCGGAATTGCTGCAGCGCAGGACGCGGGGTTTGAGGAGATCCGCCTCAACGCCGTGGCCATCCGCGGGCTGACCGAGGAGGAAATCATTCCGCTCGCCGAGTTCGCTCGCGAGCGTAAGCTGGAACTGCGGTTTATCGAATTCATGCCCCTCGACGCCGAGCATCATTGGTCGAACGATCAACTCCTGACGGGGGCCGATATTCGGCGGGTGGTGGAAAGCCGTTGGGGCCCGCTCATTCCGGCGCCGCGGAGCAACCCGAGTCAGCCGGCGGTCGACTTCCAATTTGCCGACGGGCGGGGTTCGATCGGATTTATCAATCCGGTCAGCGAGCCATTCTGCGGCGATTGCAATCGGCTCCGCTTGACGGCGGAGGGACAGGTGCGAAACTGCCTCTTCTCGACCGTCGAGTGGGACGCCCGCCGCGTGCTAAGAGAAGGCGGGAGCGACGACGATTTGCGAGCCCTGGTCCGCGAATCGGTCGCCGCGAAGGCTGCCGCCCATGGCATCGGGCAGAGCGACTTTCATCAGCCCGAACGGGCGATGTACCAGATCGGCGGGTAGTGCGAGATAGTGTCATTCTGAGCGAAGCGAAGAATCTGGAAGCTCGTTCGGGATGCTAGATTCTTCGGTACGCTCAGAATGACAATGAATGAAACCACCATGCATCTCATGAGGATCCACCCCGTGAAGTTCATCGCCGCGATTTGCTGCCTCGTCGCCATCGGCGTCGCCCCGTTCGCCGCCGCCGAAGTCGATCGCTCAAAGGTCGACCAGACGCCGCTGAAGTCGGTGAAAGTGGTCGAAGCCTTCCCGAATCTCCAGTGGCCCGACGAAGCGACCGGCGCCGACGAAGGCAAACCGCAGGAGTTGCGACCCATCGTGGTCACAGGCGCGGGTGACGGCAGCGGACGTCTCTTCATCGCGACGCAGCCCGGTCGTATTCACGTCATCGAAAACGACCCCAAGGCCGAGGAAATGAAGACCTTCCTCGACATCACCGATCGCCTCCACTACGCCGCGCCCGCCGAGAACGAAGAAGGCTTCCTCGGCATGGCCTTCCATCCAAAGTTCAAAGAGAACGGCGAGTTCTTCGTTTACTACACCAACGACTACAAGGACGAGAAGGATCGCAAGTCGATCATCTCTCGCTTCCGCGTCTCGAAGGACGACCCCAACAAGGCCGATCCGGCGAGCGAGGAAATCATCATGGAGATCCCGCAGCCCTACTGGAATCACAACGGCGGCACGATCATCTTCGGACCCGACGGCTACCTCTACGTCGGCATGGGCGACGGCGGCGCGGGCCGCGACCCGCACGGCAACGGCCAGAACCTCAACACGCTCCTCGGCAAGATTCTGCGCATCGACGTCGACCACCAGGATCCGGGCCTCAACTACGCCATCCCGAAAGACAATCCGTTCGTCGGCCGCCAGGACGCCCGGGGCGAGAACTGGGCCTACGGCATTCGCAACATCTGGCGGATGGCGTTCGATCGGAAGACCGGCACGCTCTGGGCAGGCGACGTCGGCCAGGACCTGTGGGAAGAGATCGACATCATCGAAAAGGGGGGCAACTACGGCTGGAACCTCCGCGAAGGCTTCCACAAATTTGGCGACAACGGCAGCGACCCGCGGGCTGATCTGATTGAGCCAGTGTGGGACTACCACCATGACCTCGGCAAGTCGATCACCGGCGGCAACGTCTACCGCGGCAAGAGCGCCCCGGAACTCGAAGGCGCCTTCCTCTACGGCGATCTGGCGACCGGCCAGGTCTACGCCCTCTGGGTCGACGAGGCGACGAAGCAGGCGACGGCCAATCGCTTAGTGCTAGAGAAAGGAACGCCTATCTTCACATTCGGCGAAGACGACGACGGCGAGACTTACTTCTCGACGCAAGAAGGCGGGATTTACAAGTTCGAGTCGCAGTAGGTGTTCTATTGTGTACGCGACGTCGATTCGTTGGCCAAAGGCCTGCTCGCACCGTAGCCTAGGGCAACGCCCTAGGTGCGGTTGACTTTTGGCTGCAGCTATGGCCGAAGGCCATGCGCACTGAAAACGCGTGCGAAGATGGCTTTCAGCTAAACTCGCTCTTTATGGCGACGTCGGTCGCGCAATAGCTATGTTCTAGGGCGGCGCGCATACGGCAGATCGAACCCATGAGCCTTAAGGACGACCTCGTAGTCGTCCAAGCGTTCTTTTAGCGCCTGCTCTAAGTCTTCGGCTTCTTCAATCAAGTCTTGATTGCCGGATGATCTTGCCAGCGAGCATACCTCGCTAGCCCTATCCAGGAGAATCGCTAGCGAATCGCCTTGAATGACGCAGCCAGGATAATTGCGGCCTGGCGTGCGAACGATCACATAATTCGGTGCATCCGAATATATCTCGATTTCTCGGATTTCCATATCTTTCCTACCGCTAAGTTGGGGGGCCAGTTCTCCCACCATCGCTTTTCAGATGCAAACGAGTCGGTATTTCTAATCGGACCTGTGTCGGAAGAACGTAACCCAAAACCAAAACGCAAGACTGAAAGCGATGAAGAGCAGCCAGCGAACGACTTCCCACGCTCGATGCGGTGACGGGAGCGGAGGTTTGCAGGTAGAGGTGTTCAATTCTAAATCGGAGACAAAGTCACAACTTGCCAGGCATTTCTCAAATTGCAGCATTAAGCTTGTTCGTAGTTCACCGTCGGTCAGTTGTTCCCTGGTCGGCAGCACTCGCTGCACGTCGACCCACCATTGTAGCCGCGGCTTCACCTCATCCAGAACGAGTATTACTCCGATGAAATCGCCGCCGCGATTGGCTTTGAAGTACCAGTCTGGCTCGTACGGGTCGGTTTCATAGTCGACGGCGTATCCAATGGAGGCAAGATGATCGCCGAGCAGCTTGCGAAGCATGTCGCCACGAATAGACCAATCCAATTCATCGCTCGTCTTGAAGGTCAAGAATGGAAGCATATTGGCCATTGCATCACCAAGTGATTCGCCGATTACTTTTTGTCGTTGCTATGTCGCCGATTCTCACGCTGACGATGGTTGGTCTTCACGACATCGATAGCAGCAAGAAGTCAACAACATGGTCTTCTTCGATGACCGCGAATCCTTCTAGCCCTGTTCGCGGAAAACCTCGCCATGTTTCCGGCGGCGTTCTGAAATACCACAACTGCCTGCCTGGCTGAATTGAGGTCAAGAATTTGTCAGTCTCGTCGCCTTCTCCAAATTGAACTCGCACGTCGGACCGAGTCGACAAGTGAATTAGCGACGTTAGGATTTGCTGTTCCATCGAAGTTCCCATGTCACGCATTCTAACCGCCGCTCAAGACACAAGGAACGAGTTGCGACAAGACCTCATCAAACGCCACGCTCCTCCGAAGTAGGCTTCGTCGGCAACTGCCAGTTCCAACGCACGGCGCCGACCCGCAACGCCACCACCACGCTCACGCCGATCCCCATCGCCAACGAGTTGCCGACGCCCAGCTCGCGCAGGGCGACGAACGTCGCCGCGCCGCAAAACGAGCAGGTCGCGTACAGCGGCGAGCGGCGGAACACCAGCGGCAGTTCATTGCACGTCACGTCGGCAATCACGCCCCCGCAAGACCCCGTCAGCACGCCCATCAAGCAGGCGACCAGTCGCCCCGTGCCGCCATCCAGCGCGTAGGTGGCGCCCAGAATGCTGAACAGCCCCAGCCCCAGGGCGTCGGGAATCCAGAGCACCGGCTCCAATCTCGCAATGAGGTTCGGAAAGATTGAACCGGCCACGGCGATTGCCATTACGATCCAGACGAGGTGGTCGTTCTCAATCCAGAAGACGTGGTGACGGTCGAGCAGTAGATCCCGCAACGTTCCCCCGCCGAAGGCGACGGCGAAGGCGATGTAGCAGATGCCGACCAAATCGAAATGCCGACGAGCCCCGCGCAGCACCCCGTACATCGCCAGCGCCGCGACGGCCGTCACTTCGATAAACGGGTACATGGGGCGTCATCCTGCTGGAAACTGGAACATACGAACCAGTCTATATGATGACAGCCATTAACTGCAGGCCGGCCACGATTGCCGTGGCGTTGATCGCCGAGCGGAACTCGGTGCGGCGGCCGAACCTCAGGGCGACAACGCTGGTGAAGGCGGCGTGGTAGGCCTGACTTTTCGTCCTGATCGAAGAACCAATCCAACAAGAATGGCCAGCACAAGTCCAGACGGTTCGGGTACGGCCACAGGATAGAATCGCAGGTTTGCTTGCCGCGCAAAATACGTCGTTGGCATAAGGTCGTATTCAGCGCCGCTCGTTGGTCCGTGCGTGTCCGAGATGTATTCGTTGAGCGACTGGGTGGGCGACGACTGTACGAAGGAGAGATGCGAGCTTGAGTTAATTGTTTTTCCGAATGAAATCTCTAACTTACCCGGTTCGATCAGTTGGCCGACGACATTAATGATCCCGGCGGCGCCGTAGCCATAATTGTTGCTTGGCGGATCCCAGGTCACGGTAAAGGGGCTACTGACGAAGCTGTGATTCAGAGGTGAAATTGCGGGCAACATAGGCGTCAGCCCGTCGTATTGAAAGGGCAAGATGGTAAACCCGTACTGCTCGACATCAGCGGGATTTGTTTTCGACGTTGAAGTGAAGCTCCAGCTCCCGACGAAGTGCGTCACCAATTCTTCCCAGTTAGCATGCGAACTCTGGGTGGGGGGCGTCACGCCAGCCGGACCATACGTTACGCCCATCGGTCCCACGAGCGATTCATTTCGCGCAAAGGGACTGCTAAAAAACGGGCTGATAATATATGACTTAGTTTGATCGTGGGTGATCGATTCGACGATGCCCAGATTAATCGCCTTCAAACTGGCCGCAGTTGTGATGCCAACGATCGTTGTCACCACTGCCGCAAAGGCGCAGACCCGCACAATGACTTGCTTCTTCATTAGACGTGCCTCCGAATAGAGAAAACTGTTCCGGTCGCCATTTTCTATTCGGACGACGACGGTTGCAATAGATTTTCCATGTTTCTTGTCCGCAACCCCGTCTAGAGCTTGCCTATCGACGTATGAGTGGATTCTCATGCCCAAACAGGCCAGCCACATCCTTCCAACCTGATGGGGCGAGGCGCCGTCCAGCCGCTTCATCAACCTCGCCAAACTGACGACAGGCGCAGCGTTAGCGATACGCGTCCCCTCGCCCCAAGGTAACTTCGCGTCCTCCGCCGCGCTATAATTCACCCAGAAACGTCGCATCGCCCAACTTGGCGCCCGGTTTGCGTACAGTCTAGACGGGTGTGTTGCCGTCGCCGAGCGATGACCACGCGCCGCAAGTTCGCGGTGAACTCTTTGGCCCGACCCACGATCGGCTTGGCCGCGCTTGCAATGCTTACAACGCTCCCGAGGAAGGGGGATCTCGCCATGCTCGCCAAATCAATCACCACTGCGCTCTGTGGAGTGGCCATCGCTACGACCGCTTCGCTGGTTTCAATCAACGGATTCGGACAAGTCCCAGCGCCGCCGCAGGCGCCGGCAATTGCTCAGCCGCAGAATGCGCTGCCGGCCCCCAACGCCGATCCGAATCAGCCGGCGATGAAAGTCCTCGATCAGGGCCCAATCCACGAAGCGTTCGCCGAGGCAGTAGTCCTGGAGGCCGATCAGGGAATCACGGTCAAGCGCGAGCCGCCGGCGCCGATCAACGAGCTCGTCCCCGAGGTGCGGCCTGAAGGCCAGAACATCGAGTGGATCCCCGGCTACTGGATGTGGTCGGACGAGCAGAACGACTTCATCTGGGTGAGCGGCGTCTGGCGCGACATTCCGCCGGGGCGCCGCTGGGTGCCGGGGAATTGGACGGCGCTCGGCGGCGGCGACTTCCAGTGGGTGCCGGGCTTCTGGGCGGGCGAGCAAGTGCAAGAGGTGCAAATGCTGCCGCTGCCGCCAGAGACGGTGGAAGCAGGACCGTCGAGTCCTGCGCCGGGAGCCAATTATTTCTGGGTGCCGGGCTGCTGGATGTGGAATAACGGCGCCTACGGCTGGCGAGCTGGCTACTGGTACGCCGGTCAGCAGAATTGGGTCTGGATTCCCGATCGCTACTGCTACACCCCCGGCGGCGTCATCTTCGTCTCGGGCTACTGGGACTACCTGCTCGCTTACCGCGGCTTGGCGTACGCCCCGGTCTGGTGGTCGCAGCCAGTATGGGGAAATCCCGGCTGGGGCTATCGACCCTACAACTGCATTAACTCAAGCTTGCTGCTGTCGGCATTGTTCCTCAATCGCCATCACCACCACTACTACTTTGGGCGCGGCAACTGGAATAACAACGGTCACTATCATCCCTGGTGGAAAAACGGCGGCGGCCGCGGCTACGATCCCTTCTGCTCGTACCACCGCTGGCACGACGGCCATAATCGCGATGACTGGGCGAACAACTATCGCCGCGATTTCGATCGCTTCCAACAAGACTTCGATCGTCCCGGCAACAAAGTCCATCACGCGAACCTCGTGACGCAGGCCGATATCCGGCAGAGTCAGCAAATCGGCAATGTGAAACTTCAGCAAGTGTCGAAGGTCGACTTCGACCGCTCGCGTCAGCAGATCGATCAGTTCAAGGACATTCGCAACGCGCGGTTGGAGGCGGAGAAACAATTCAAGGACTTCCGCAACGACGGCAAGTTTGCTTTTGACGATCTCAAGAACGGCCAACCGGGCCAAAACGGTCGGGACGCCATTGATCCTGCTCGCGACGGCAAGCCCGGCAAGGCCATCGTCTCGGGCGATCCCAGCAAACTCGCCGGCGCCGTCAATCGCGACGTAATTCGCAACGGCGGCCGGAAGCTTGTAATTGGCGACGACCAGAATGCGGGGCGCGCCGCGTTCAAATTGCCGGCCGTCGCTCGGACCACGGCAAAAATTCCCGCCGACGGCGGGAACGTCGCGAAGGGTCCGCAGTTCACTGAGAACGGGCCAGGCGCCGGCCAACGGGGCGATCGGACGCTTCCAAGCGGAACGGTGCGCAATGGATCGATGAACGGCATGAAGTTCGAAGACTTGCAGCGACAGTTGCGCGGCGGCGGCGACCCGCCGACAGTCGGGAACTCTCGGCGTACAGCGTTGCCGGGCGGCATCGAAGCATTGCCTAATGGAGAAGCGAACGGAGGATCCAACAACAGCGACATTATCCGCAACGGCCGCACGCTCACGCCTAGCGGCCCGAACGGCAATCCGGAAGCGTTCCGCTCGCGCGGCGGCGTCGTTCGCTCGGAAGACCTGCGTCGCCAACTCAATCTCGACGGTAGCTCGTCCTTCCCGCAGGGACAGGGACGAACCATGCAGGGCCGCGCACGGATTGAAATGCCGCAGAACCAACTGCAGACGCCGGGAACTATCGCACGACCGCCGGAGATGCAGTACCGTTCGCGGAACTTGCAGATTCCTGATGGCGGGCGATCGTTCGGGCAACCCCGCATGAACCCGGGAACCGGCGGCCAGCCAAGCTTCCAGGGACTTCCGGGCGGCAGTGCATCACGATCGCTGCGTAGCGGCCCGTCGTTCAGCGGAGGCGGTCAGCCGATGATGCGGAGCGAGGGCGGCGGAGGGAGCGGGGCCGAATCACGGAGCTTCCGCGGATCGTCGTTCAGCGGCGGAGGCGGCGGCCAGTCGATGATGCGATCCCAAGGCGGCGGGGGCGGCGGCGACAGCGGCGGCTCGGCCTTTCGAAGCAGCGGCGTAAGCAATAGCGGCGGTGGAGGCGGAGGACGCCACGGGCGGAGGTGAGATGATCTCGCGCTCGCTGTTCGAACTCAGAAGCTCCATCCAACGATGGTCTCCCCAACGTGGCGCCGGACTGGTCGCTTAAGCGACCAGTCCGACCCCGCTCTGATACTTCGCCTTAGACTCGCGCCCGCCTAATACCGCAGGATCGCGTCCACCGTCAGCCGATTCTCCAACACATCACGACGCTCGGTCAGCGGCAATTCCCACGCCACGCCGACTTCAACGTGGCGGTTCGGCTTGTACTTGGCGCCGAACGCCCCGGTGACGATGTCGTTCCCCGCGACGCCGGTCGAACCGAAGTTGAATAGGTCGCCGCCCTCGACGCCGGGGGCGAACGTGTTGTTGCCCGACTTCATCCAGTGGTACCAGTTGTACTCAGTCAGCAGATACCACTTCTGCAGCACTTGATAATCGACGTGGTTCGACCAATACCACATCTGGCTCTCTTCGCTGCTGTCGGACGGCAAGCGGAAGCCGGAGCCGCTGATGACGTGGCCATAATTGAAGATCTCGGCGCCGCCGCTCAGAAACAGGTGAAACTCGCCGTCGCCGTTGCCTTGGCGGGTGCGCGGCGTGCCGGCCGGGATCTCGAAGGTGGCGCCGCCGCTCAGCAGCCGTTACGTCGCCGCGTCGGAGTAAAGCGTGTATTTCAAGCCGGCCGCAACGTCGGCCCAGCCGTCGGCGATCACCGGGTTCTGCGAGACGACGTAGCCGTCTTTCGTGGCGATAATCGACAACCGCTCGGTGATCCGGGCCCGCGCTTGAGCGGCGTAGAGTTGCACGTCGCCGCCGCCGGCCGCGAGCGGCACCTTGTGGTTCAGGAAGATGCCGCGGACTTCGGTCAGCTGGCGAGGATCTTCGAAGAAGACCGGGTTCGTCATCGGACTGATGAAGCTGTCGAAGCAGTGGTCCGACGGCATGATCAGACCGCAAAGAATGTTCTTCTGGCAGCAGGCGTCGGCGCACGAGACGTCCTGCGAGCAGCCGATTCCGCACGATGGATCGTCGATTGTGATCTGGTTGGCGACGGTAACCGCGTCGTCATACTGGTACGGAGAGAGCTCCGACTCGGCGCCGATGACCAGCGAGGGCATCGTCTCATCGGCGACGGCGACGAGCGGAAAGCCGAGCGCGAGGGCCGCCAAAGCGGCCGAGAGTTTAGCGTTCATCCTGAACGGTGTCCTATAGGTCGTCCGTGTCGAACTGCCGGTCGCCAATCGCGTGGCGAGAAGTCTCGGCGCGGCTCGTTTCCGAGCGTCAATGCTAGCTTCGGCCAGAATCGCAACCGAGGGTGTAGAATTATGCGACGCCTAGCGCGCACGGCATAAACGTGAGGACTATTCCTGGCGGCGAACGTCGATGCGCATGAAGGCATCAGGCATCGTCGCTACGAACGGCAGAGTTTGCCAACGTTTCTCCAGCCCCCGGCTCCGCCGGGGGGTAGCACACCGCAGGACGACGCCTACCGGCACGGTGGCCTACCCCCCGGCGGAGCCGGGGGCTGAAGTGGAACGCACTAGGGCGTCGCGCTCTTGCAACAGTTGCGCGACGACGCTGATCGCAATCTCCCCAGGTAGGTTGGTGCCAATCGGCAAGCCGATCGGGCAGCGGAACGAGTCGGCTTGTTCAACGGACACGCCGGCGGCCAGTAGTTCCCGCCGCAGCACGGCCCGCTTCGCCGCGCTGCCGATCACGCCGAGGTAGGGAAAACGGCGATCTTGGCGGAAAACCTCTTGCAGAATCGGCCGATCAGTGCGGTGGCCCATCGTCATGCAGAGGACGAACGCCGCGGCAGGGAGCGACGCGACTTCGGCGGGCGGGTCGACGGCGCAGACTTTTCGCAGCCGCGGATCGTCGGGGAGCTTGGCCAGCCAATCGGCGCGCGGGTCGATGCACGCGATGCGGCAGGGGAGGGGGAGCAGGCAGCGGATCACCGCGGCGGCGACATGGCCGGCGCCGAAGATCGCGATCTGCCACTGGTTGTGGTTATAGAGTTCGAAAAAAAGCTTGACCACTCCGCCGCAGGTCATGCCGACGTCGCGTTGGAGATTCCATTCCAGCAGCAACGGCCGGGGGGATGAACCCCCCGGCTCGCTGAGGAGACGCTGGGCTTCGGCGATCGCTTGCGCTTCGACGCGGCCGCCGCCGACGGTGCCGAAGTCGAGCCCCGCCGCGGTGACGAGCATTTTGCTCCCTACGTCCGCCGGCGTGCTGCCGACGACGTCGACGAGCATGACGCTGGCGAACGGGGCGCCGCTAGCGGCGAGTTCGGCGAGCCGTTCGATGTAACCGTGAGGGGCGCCCATCGTCTAAGTCTGCAATCGCGATAAACTGCCGGTGAATTCCAGTCCCCAGTCTACCTCAGGAGCCGCATCATGCGATTCGTTCCCACCTATTTTCGCACGCTCGTTGCAACACTCTCCATTATTATCACCAGCGGTGCGATGCGCGCGGACGAGTCGGCCAAGCCGGCAGCAAAGGCTCCCCCAAAAATCGGCGACATGGCGGAGATGTTCACGCTGCAATCCCTCGACGGCGAGAAGGTTGAACTGAAGAAACTGCTTAAAGAGGGGCCCGTCGTGGTTGCCGTACTGCGCGGCTATCCCGGCTACCAATGCCCCGCCTGCACGCGTCAAGTCGGCGGATACGTCAAACTGGCCGACGAGTTCGCGAAGGCGGGAGCGACGGTGGTATTCGTCTATCCGGGTGAGGCGAAGGAACTGGAAACGCGAGCCCAGGAGTTTTTGAAAGAGACCGAATTGCCGGGGCCGCTAACGCTGGTGCTCGATCCCGATCAGAAATTCGTCACCGCGGCTGGCTTGCGGTGGGAGGCCCTGAACGAAACGGCGTATCCCTCAACGTTCATCGTCGACAGCGACGGCAAGGTGACGTTTCGCAAGGTCAGCAAGTCGCACGGCGACCGCGCCGAAGCGGCCGATGTGTTGAAGGCGCTCCAGAAGTAAGCGTTGCTCGGGGCGTGGAAAGGCTGATACGGGTTCACCACGCCCTGCGGAGTACCTTAGGGCGTTTTAGAATGAGGGCAGCGTCGGATCCATCTGTAGGTGCGCTGGACTAATTCCAGCATAGTAGCGAGCGCTCGACCATGCCCAATCTTCGGGAAGCGTGACTAAGCCTCGCTTGACAGGATTCATATGGATATATGTCAGCGAGGCGTAGAGAGCGTCGACCTCGGTAATGTTGCGATCGTATCCGCCGCCTGGTTGCCAGAAACGTCGTCGAGTTCTTGGCCCCTCCTTGACGGTTATCCGAGGGAGCCGCTCGGGAGCATGAATTTCCAACCATCGAATCGCGTTGCGGGCGACTCGTTCTTTGACTTTCCCCTGAAAGCGACCAATGTCGACGTTCGACTCACGTGGTGCAACCAGTAGATGAACATGCTCGGGCATGATTACCCAAGCCCATACATCAATGGGCCATTTGGTGCGCGCGTCGGCGAGCGAGTCGACGAACCATTGGCGGGTACGATCGCGATTCAGCAGTGGGAGCCGTGAATAACATGAGAAGGTTAATTCATGCGGCATTCGATCGCGGTCGAATCGGCGACGAAGTTTGCTGAAGTACTCGCGACCAGTAAAGGGATCGGTAACTCGCATGAATGCGATTGTTCCGCACCATGGAGCGAAATTCAAGCAAATTCTGGGTGGCACGCCCTGAAGGTACTCCGCAGGGCGTGGGGAGGCTGGTATAGGGTTCACCACGCCCTGAGGAGTACCTTAGGGCGTGCCACCCTTGAAAGAATGCACGGGTTGACCCGCGGCTACTGTTGTCAGACATCGCAATATCTCCTCTCCAGTTGCCGGTAAACTCAGAAAAGTCGCCGCCTCGGCGCTCGCATAAGACAACGCATTCTTCACCGCCGCCCAGGCCGCGATGCCGAGCATCAGCGGCGGTTCGCCGACCGCTTTACTGCGGCGGATATTCTGGACGTTGTCGTTATAATCAAACAATGCCAACCGAAAGTCGAGCGGCACGTCGGTTACTGCGGGAATCTTGTAGGTGGTCGGCGAGTGGCTGAGTAGCGCCCCCTTCGCATTGTAGGTGAGGGCCTCGGCGGTTACCCATCCCATCCCCTGAATAAAGCCGCCGATGATCTGCCCGCGGTCGACGCCGGGATTGATCGAGCGGCCGATGTCGATCAGCAGATCGGCCCGCGGGATGGTGAGCTCGCCGGTGAAGCGATCAATCGCGACCTCGACCGCAGCGGCGCCTTGCGTGTAGTAGAAGAAGGGCGTCCCGCGGCCCGTGTCGCGATTGAAGTCGACCCCTGGCGTGGCGAAGAAACCGCGAGCGCCGAGGTCGACGCGCTCGCGGCGGGCCTCGTCGCACAGCGGGCCGAAGGCGATGCGCAGCTCGGGACGGCGGCTATCGTAGACGGCGTTCTCAGCGAAGACGACATGCCGCGGCGACGGCGTGAGCCCTTCGGCCTTATCCGACAGCCGCTCGGCGGCGAACTTTTTCAGCCGGCGTTTAATCTGTTGGCAGGCCCGCACTGCGGCGGCGCCGTTGAGGTCGGTGCTTGCCGACGCGGCAGTTGGAGAGGTGTTGTTGTTCTTCTCAGTGGAGGTCGGCATCAGCCGAACGCGAGCCGGATCGAGACCGAACTCATCGGCGACGAGTTGGCGGATCTTCGTGTTCAGCCCCTGACCCATCTCCGTGCCGCCGGTGGAGACCTGCACGGTGCCGTCGGTGTAGAGGTTCACCAGGGCGTTTCCCTGATTGAGAAACTTCGAAGTAAAACTGATGCCGAACTTCATGCCAGTAAGCGCCAAGCCGCGGAGCGTCAGCGGATCAGTCGCGTTGCGGCGGGCGATCTCTGCGCGGCGGGCATGGTACTGCGACGAGGCGGCAAGCTGCGCGAAGATCTCCGGAAGGTGATTTTTCTCGACGATCTGGCCATAGGGGGTGACGTTGCGCTCGGCGACGCCGTAAACGTTAGCGCGGCGGACGTCGTATGCATCAAGAGCGAGATGTTGGGCGATCGACTCGATGATGTTCTCGGTCGCGCTCATCGCCTGCGGGCCGCCGAAGCCTCGAAATGCCGTGTTCGACGGCAGATTTGTGAAGCAGATGCGGCCGCGGAAATCGGCATGCGGAATGTAATAGGCGTTGTCGGCGTGGAGCAGCGTTCGCTCCAGAATCGACGGCGAGAGGTCGAGCGAGCACCCGCCGTTGGAGAAGAAGTCGTACTTCAGGGCGTGGATGCGACCGTCGCGTTCGAAGCCGACTTCCCAGCGGACGAGATACGGGTGCCGCTTGCCGGTCGAGATCATGTCGGTGTCTTTGTCGAAGATCACCCGCGCGGCGCGGCCCGTCTTGCGAGCGACGAGCGCCGCCATCATCGCGGGGATCGCGGCTTGCGTCTCCTTACCGCCGAAGCCGCCTCCCATGCGCTTCGTGACGCAGACGACTTCGTGAAAGCCGACGCCGAGCATTTCGGCGACGACAGTCTGAATTTCGGTCGGGTTCTGCGTCGAGCTATGGACGACCATCTGGCCCTCCTCGCCGGGGTAGGCGATCGCGGCCTGCGACTCCAAATAAAACTGCTCCTGCCCGCCGATGTGGAACGTGCCGCTGAGGCGATGAGGCGCCTTGGCCAACTCTGCATCAATCTGGCCGCCGCGTGCAATGCGGCGTTCGACGCCAAGGTAACGCTCTTGGGCGATTGACTCTTCCAAGGAAAGGAGCGGCGGCTCTTCCGCGCAAGTGAGCTTCACGGCCGCAATGCCGCGATAGAGCGCCTCGCGAGTCTCCGCAGCGACAATAGCGACCGGCTGACCGACGTAGAGCAGCCGCTGGTCAGCAAGAAAAGGTTCGTCGGCGGCGAGCGGGCCGAACACGTTGTGGGCCGGCACGTCGGCAACCGTGTAGACGGCGACGACGCCGCGAGTCGCACGAGCCGCGGTAGCGTCGATGCCAGTGAGCGTTCCGCAGGCAATCGGACTTGGCACGAACCCGACGTGGAGCTCGCCCGCCATTGCCGCGACGTCGTCGAGGTAAAACGCCTGGCCGGTGACGTGGCCTACGGCGGAGTCGTGCGGGATGGTGGTACCTACGCTGGGCATCTTCCGATTCTCGTTAAATTCATTTCACCGCGACGGCACGACGAGCACGACGGAAATACAACGGCGTACTGTAAAGTTTAAAACGAAGCAGTTTGAAATAGAGCTTTCTCAGCGTCTCTCGCATTCCGTCGTGTCCGTTGTGTCGTCGTGGTTCAACCGATCTCGTTGAACTCATACTTGAGCTAAATTCCCCTGCGTCTGGTGGTAAAACTTCAGCAGCACATTGCGCGTCAGCTGCCGGCGATACTCGGCGGAGCCGCGGACATCATCGATCGGCGTCACTTCGCTCACCGCGATGTCGCCGGCCGTTTGCATCGTTTCGAGCGTGAGCGGTTCGCCGACGAGAAAGCGTTCGGTCTGCTTCGCCCGCAACACCGTCGGGCCGACGGCGCCGAAGGCGATGCTCGCTTGTTTAATCGCGTCGCCTTCGAGTTGCATCCTTACGGCGGCAGTGAAGCCGGAGATATCGAGATCGCGGCGGCGGGAGACTTTGTAGAGTCGCAGCAGCTCGCTTTCGCTCGGTAATGGGATGCGGATTTCGACGATCAACTCGCCCGGCTGCAGTTCGAGCTTCTTGTAGCCGTGATAAAACTCGTTGATGTTCACCTCGCGGCGCCCAGATTTGCTCGCCAGGACGAGCGTCGCCTCCATCACGAAGAGGAACGGCAGCGAGTCGGCGATCGGCGAGGCGTTGGCAATGTTGCCGGCAATGGTGCCGACATGGCGGATCTGCGGGGCGCCGAAGAGCTGGAGGATGCGGGCGAACTCCGGCGCCGCTTGACGGAAGGCTGCTAGCAGCGTGGTCCAACTCGTGCGGGCGCCGCAGCGCAGCTCGCCATATTCTGCTTTGACGAATTCAAGGTCCGCGATTCGATTCAAATCAAGAATCGCTGGCGGCAACTGATGCGCTTTGTTGGCGCGAACGCCGATGTCGGTGGCGCCGGCGACGATCGTGGCGTTTGGATTCGCGGCGAGAAACTCGAGGGCGTCGTCGAGGGCAACGGGACAACAAGCAATTTGCCGTTCGCCGAACGATTGTGATTCGAGCTGAAGTGAATCGTTCGCGACGCGTTCAAACTCCGCGAGCATTGGCTCGGCGGGGTAAAGCTCGCCGAGTCGTTGGTGCTCGGCGTCTTGGCATTTCATCCCCGCTTCGAGAATCGGCGTGTAACCGGTGCAGCGGCAGAGGTTGCCGGTGAGGCCGGTGCGCAGTTGGTGTTCGTCGACCGTTTCCTGCTCTTCCAATAAGCCGGTCATCGCCATGACGAACCCGGGCGTGCAGAAGCCGCACTGGGAGCCATGGCAGTCGACCATCGCCTGCTGCACCGGATTGAGCGTCCCGTCGCGACGGAGCCCTTCGACCGTGACAACGTGCGTGCCGTCGAGTTGAAAGAGGAACTGGATGCAGGAATCGAGGGGCTTATAGTTGAATTCAGCAGCTGACGCAGCAGTCCGTCCGATCAACGTCGTACACGCCCCGCAGTCACCTTCGCTGCAGACGATCTTCGTGCCGACCAACCCGCAACGGATGCGCAGATAATCCGACAGCGACAAGAACGCATCGCGACCGCGGACTTCGTGTCGCTGGCCGTTGATGAACAGGAGGAGGTGATCGCGCATGGGCGGGTACTTCGTTCAACCCCCGGCTTGAAGAGCCGGGGGCTAAAAGGGGAACTGTTTGTTGATAGTCGTGATCCGCGCTCTTCCATGCTGAACTTTGGAAAACCGCAGGTCGTGACTATAATCTGTTCGCACCGCCCTCACACCAATTATCAGCTTTGAATCGCCTGTGGTCAATGAACGTTCGCTATCGCAGCGCCTCGCCGCCGACGTGATGCAACGCTGCGACGTCTTAGGACGTTGCAGCGACGAACCAGGGCGCCTCACGCGAACTTTCTGCTCCGTGGCGATGCGCGACGCCCATCGACTCGTTACCGGGTGGATGGAAGCGGCCGGGATGAGCGTTCGCATCGACGCGGCCGGCAACCTCATCGGGAACTATCTGCCGCCCGAAAGCAATCCGCAGCGGCGCGTGTTGATCGGCTCGCATCTCGACACCGTGGCAGACGCCGGTCGCTACGACGGGATCCTCGGCGTCGTCATGGGCATCGCCGTGGTCGAGGCGCTGCGCGAGTCGAATCAGTCGCTGCCGTGGGCGATCGAAGTGATCGGCTTCTCTGAAGAAGAGGGCGTGCGCTTCCGCACGCCGTTCATCGGCAGTCGCGCGCTAGCGGGGACGCTCGACGCGGGGATGCTGACGCTGTGCGACGACACGGGCGTTAGTATTTCGCAGGCGCTTGATCATTTTGGTTGCGATCCGCACGCGATGGACGCATGCAGCGCGACGCCTGGTTCCATCGTCGCGTATCTCGAACCTCATATCGAACAGGGACCGCTACTGGAGTCGCTCGACGAACCGCTGGGCGTCGTGACGGCGATTGCCGGGCAGACGCGGCTGACGGTCGAATGGGCAGGGGAGGGGGGCCACGCCGGTACGGCGCCGATGAACCTGCGGAACGACCCGCTGCCGATTGCCGGCCGCTGGGCGGTGGCGGTGGAAGAGGCGGCGCGCTCGACGCCCGGCCTGGTGGCGACCGTCGGCCGCCTGAGCGTCGACCCGAACGTGCCGAACTGCATTCCGCGTTGCGTGACCGCGTCGCTCGACGTACGCCATCAGGAGGACGCCGTGCGGATCGCGGCAGTCGACAAACTGCTCACGCTTGCCGACGAATTGGCGCGTGGCGCGAACTTGGCCATGCGAATTGAACGGCAGCATGAGCACTCAGCCGTGGCGATGGACCCACGGCTGGTGGAAGGCTTGGCCAAATCGGTCGCAAGTTGTACTGGCGACCCGCAGCGGATGGTCAGCGGCGCCGGCCACGATGCCGGCGTTGTCGCGACTGTCGCCCCGACGGCGATGTTGTTTCTGCGCAGTCCCGGCGGCGTGAGCCATCACCCGGCGGAAGCGGTGCAGGAAAGCGACGTGGCTCTCGGGCTGCAAGTCTTGGTACATTTCATCCACGCGCTGGCGTCAGAAGCATAGCGCCATCGATCACATTGAATTGCACAGATGAGCCAGCCAGCTATGGACGTTTTCGGAACGACCCGCAGCCGCGTCACCGCGCAACACGCCCTCATCACGCCTGATACCTGGGTGTGGCAAGATCTCCCCGGTTGGCGCGGGGCGAAAGGAGTCGTGCATATTTCGCCCCACATGGGAGCTCGCTTCACGCAGGCCAACGTGGCGCTAGAAGCAGGTGGCTTCACCGCCGGCGCCGGCGAAGGAACGGAACGCGTCGTCTGGGTGCGCACCGGTCAGCTGTCGTTAAAACTTCCCGGCGGTGCGACGCATCAGCTTGAGGCAGAGAGCTTCGCCTACCTGCCGCCCGATCGTCCTCACGAACTGAAGGCGATCAAGGCGAGCAATCTAGTCGTCTTCGAAAAGCGTTACCAAAAAGCGGCGTTCGAATGGCCCGACGCGGTCGTCGGCAAGACAGCCGACGCGCCGGGCGTCCCCTTCATGGGCGACGATAACGCGCGGCTCCAAACGCTGCTGCCGACCGACGAACGGTACGACATGGCGGTGAATGTTTTTACTTACGACCCTGGCGCGACGTTGCCGCAGGTGGAGATCCACGTCATGGAGCATGGCCTCGTGATGCTCGACGGCATGGGGGTCTATCGGCTCGGCGAGTCGTGGTACCCGGTCGAGAAGGGCGACGTCATTTGGATGGCGTCGTATTGCCCGCAATGGTTCGTCGCGATGGGGAAGACGCCGGCGCGATACCTCTACTACAAAGACGTTAATCGCGAACCGTTGGCATAAAAGCCACCGGATGGGTGGCACGCTCTAAGGTACTCCGCAGGGCGTGGAGAACCCTTCGCCATGGCCACCACGCCCATCGGAGTACCTCTGGGCGTGCCACCCCAGAGTCGCTTCTGTCGCATGGCGCTCAGCGCAGAATCGTCGCGTCAACCGACGACTCGACCGCAGCCGCCTGGCGAATCTCCGCCGGCGGTTCAACGGCAGGCGGCGCGGCGGGCACGCCCTCGGGGGCTTCGCTCGGCCACATCGTCACGTTGGGGGCGTCGGCCAATTTGGTCGGCTGCTGAAACTTCGCCGCCGCCTGGGCGAACGGTTCGGCGCCGATCGCCGGGGCTGGCGTCACTGCATCGACCACATGGCCGACGCCCGCTCCGGCGAGCGAGAAGACGAGACTCGATCCCGGCACGAGGTAGGCCGTCTGCCCGCCGATCTCGCTGCCGTATTTCGGATAGAGGGCGCCGCGCGCGGCTACTTGTTCATCGTAGGTTCCGTTGAGCGCAACATATTCATAGACTTCGCTCTTTGCAGCTTTCCCAGGAAAGAGCGTCAGCACCGGCAGCGAGTAGATCGAAGCGTAGGTCCCAGGATGTTCGCGCCACCGCACGTTCTTCGCCTGAGCCCCTTGCTCGACGGCGATCGCAGGGATGTCGGAGTAAACGTAGATGCTGTCGGTGTACGGGTTGTACGAATCGCCGCCAACGAATCCGCTGAAGACGCGGCCCGGCAGAATCGTGTAGCCGAGCGTGCGCAGCGCGCCGACAGTGTACCGCCAGCCGGCGCCGACGCTCTTATTATCGACGAGCCGCCGCCATTCGCCCCCGGGATCGTATTGGTTGATGCGAACCTTCGTCGACTCCATGCCGTTGGCGGCGAGATACTCGGTAAGTTTCTCTTCCGTCTCGGGCGAGACAGCGTGGTTCGACGCGCGGCGATCCCACAGCGCGATCTTCTCAGGAATGCCGAAGACCCACCCGACGCCATCGATGAACTTGTGAGGCCGGCCATGCTCGATCTGCGGCTCGCCGTTCAGGCTGACCGCAGTGGCGCTGCCGTTCGACTGATCGAACCGCGGCACGCGGCCGGCAGCGCAACCGAGCGTGCAAGCCGAGACGAACAGCGAGACCGCAAGAATAGACTTCACAGCGGCAGTTCCTGAACGGCGCGAGAGGGATTGAGGCGCTTAAAATATCGGAATGAGGCAGGGCGGCGAATTAAACAGTTCCCGCCTGCAAAAACCAACAGCGCTTTGCGGTTCGACGGACTGCTAGCATTGCCAACGCCGCTGCAGCTTCCTTCGCATGCAACGCCGAAGACTAAACAAGAGAATAGCCGGACCGCCACGCGGTCCGGGAGGAAGTGGTGAGCGTTCACCACCCCCTTTCGGAGGGCGTGGCCCTCCGGCTAGTGCGTTGGCTTGCTAGCAGATGGCAACGTGACTGCGAGGTTCGCGGCGCTAGTACCGCATCATAATCTCGCCGCCGTTGATCCCTTCAATTCCCTTAAATCCCCCTTCGGCGATCGCCGCCCCCAATTCCGTCACTTGGCGGTAGTACCGATTGCTCGCCCGCTTGCCGGTGTACTTCGCAGTGAGCTCCTGGCACAGCACGTCGGCGGCGTCGCGCACCATCTCATCTTCCTGGCGGGCGCCGTAGAGCGACGTGCAAAGAATCGTGATGAGATCCTGACAGCGCTGCGACAGTTCCGCCATGCGACACTGCCGATCGGCAAGCGCCAGTTGAAATTTGCTCATCGTTTGCGAGATCTCCAGTCCCATCGCGTGGAGGTTCTCGCACGCGAATTCGGCATGCTTCCGCAACGCGGGCGGCATGGTCGGCAGTTGCGGGGCGGCGCCACTCGATAGGCGGCGGGCGATCATCCACTTCGCGTAGGGCCAGGCGACTCCCTTGAGCGCCCAGGCGTGCGCCGGGTTGAAGGGATTCGGCTTCTTGATTCCCGCCGCGGCAAGGGTCTTGCCGATCGGCTCGAAGAAGGTCTTGCCATGCTCTTTCACCAGCGACTTGAAGAAGCCCATCGCCAGCATTTCGCCTTCGCCTTCGTAGATGCAAGGCGCCAGGTATTCGTGGACGTTGTCGCCGAAGTTGTGGCCATGGAGGAACGACCTGCCGCCGTGCGTCTTCATGAACAACTCGATCGCGGCATGCTTCTGCGCTTCGCTGCCGAAGATTTTGGCGACGATGCATTCCATCTCGCCGCGATAGCCGCGGTCGATCAGCCCGGCGCACCAAGCGACGAGGCCGTCGCAGGCGGTGATCAGCCCCGCGAGTTGCCCGAGCCGTCGCCGGACGAGTTCGCGCTTGGCGATCGTTTGGCCGTAGGTCAGACGGAAATTGGCCCACGGAATCATGCTCGCCATCATCAGCCGCATCGTGCCGGCGGCGTTCGCGCAGAGCGCGATGCGGCCCAGGTTCAAGCCGTGGTAGGCGATCGTCAGCCCGTCGCCGCGCGGCAACGTCAGCAGGTTCTCCGCCGGGACGCGGAAGTCGCGGAAGATGATGCCTTGATTGTAGGTATGCTTCAGCGCCCAGAGGCCGTACTTGCGGAGTTGAAACTGCTCGTTTTCTTCATGCGGCAGTTCGACAGTCAAGACTGCCGGCTTCCCCTCGATGAGGCAGACCAGTCCGATCGTTCGTCCCGGCACGACGTTGGTAATGAACAGCTTCTCGCCGTTGACAATGAACTCGTTGCCCGCGCGCACCGCCGTGGTCTTCAGCGCCGTGAGATCGCTGCCGGCTCCAGGCTCGGTCAGCGCGAATGCGCTCAATCGTTCGCCCGAAGCGAGCCCGGGGAGGAATCGCTGCCGTTGTTCGTCCGTGCCGAACGTCCGCACCGGATCGACGGCGCCAATGCAGCCATGGACAGACGCCAACCCGGCGACGGTCGGGTCGATGGTCGCCATCCGCGTCAGAAACGGCGCGAAGGCGGCGAACGGCGCCCCGCTGCCGCCGTACTGCGGATCGACGAGCAAACCCCAATAGCCGACCTTGCCCAACTCGACCAGCACCTGATCGGCGATCTTGCGGTCGTCGTTGTAGAGAGTTCCGCCGTCGCGATGCCGTTGGACGACTTCGATCGACGCATCCATCACTTGCTGCACGGCCGGCGGCGTCGTGATCGGGACGCTCTGAAACAAATCGGCGGGGACCCCATCGTCCCACACCGCGCGATGCGCCGGGCTGCTGGCTGTTTGGTATTGCGCGGCGAAGAGTTTTTCGACCTGATCGTCGGCCGTGTCGATCACGCCAGTGCGGCGGGCTTCGTCATCGCTCTTGCCGCCGAGCTTGAGCGCCGTTTCGGCGAATGACGGGACATCGGTTTCGTCAGATGCGGGGCCAGGGCGCAGCTCGGTGGACATGAAGGTTCCTCGTAGTCAGAAAAGGCGAACTCCATTACATTCTACCGTCGGCGGGCCTGTTCGACTCCCTCGGATTGCCCGACAAATCGCTACAAACGGACTCCGATCTTCGGCGGCGTGAGGTGCGTAAGGGAGAAGTAGTGGGCAGTGGGCGGTGGGCAGTAAGACGCCACTTCCTCCCCCCATTCCCCATTCCCCATTCATCTTTCAGCATTTGTACTGCCGCTTCGACAGATCGTCGTCCCGCGGCTACCAGTCACCAGTCACCAGTCACCGATCACCGATCCCCGATCACCAGATTCCCATGCACGATTCCCGCATCGACAAGCTTGCCACCCTCCTTCTCGACCACAGCTGCCGGATCCAAGCGGGCGAGCGCGTGGTCATCGAGGCGTTCGACCTGCCCGAGATGAACTTGGTCTGCGCGCTGGTCGAAGGCGCCGCCGAGCGCGGCGCGATTCCGCTCGTCACCACCAAAAGCAACAAGGTCCTGCGTTCGCTCTACCGCTCGGCGACCAAGGAGAGCATGGAGGCCGCCGCCAAGTTCGAGAAGGACCGCATGGCCTCGGCCCAGGCGTACATCGGCATCCGCGGCGCCGCCAACAGCAGCCAGCACGCCGACGTGCCCCAGGAGCGGATGGATCTCTACCAGAAGTATTGGTGGCATCCTGTCCACAGCGAGATCCGCGTCCCCGACACCAAGTGGGTCGTTCTCCGCTATCCGACCGACTCGTTCGCCCAAGCGGCGAACATGAGCACCGCCGCATTCGAAGACTTCTACTTCGACGTCTGCACCGCCGACTACGTCGCGATGAAAGAAGCGCAGCTGCCGCTCAAGAAACGCATGGAAGCGGCGGACAAGGTGAAGATTATCTCGCCTGGCACCGAGCTTGAGTTCTCGATCAAAGACATCCCGGTGATCCCCTGCTTCGGCGAGCGAAACATCCCCGATGGCGAGGTCTTCACCGCCCCGATCCGCGACAGCATCAACGGCGTCATCCGTTTCAACACACAGTCGCGCTACCAGGGAACGGTCTTCAGCGACATCATGTTCGAATTCAAGGATGGCAAGATCGTCAAGGCGACCGCGAACAACACCGATCGCATCAACGCCGTCCTCGATTCCGACGAAGGCGCCCGCTACTGCGGCGAGTGGTCGCTGGGGACGAACAACCGCGTCCGCCACCCGATGCTCGACACGCTGTTCGACGAAAAAATCGGCGGCAGCTTCCACCTCACCCCCGGCAACGCCTACGACATCGCCGACAACGGCAACAAGAGCCGCATCCACTGGGATTTAGTGCTGATCCAGCGCGAAGACTACGGCGGCGGCGAGATCTGGTTTGACGGGGAACTGCTGCGGAAGAATGGGCGCTTTGTGCCGGCGGATCTACAGGAACTCAACGCGGGGTTGTAGTAGTCCGACCTCAAAACTACTACCATGGCACGCCGATATGCTTGTAGATTTCAGCCCGCTCCTTTGCTAGCCAACTGCAATAATCGGCGAGTGCCTGATGGCGCTTAGCGACCATGGTGTGATAGTGTTCCGGTGCGACGTCGATGCTGTATTCCACGCCTGAGACGAACGCCCCTTCGCCGTATTTATAGCCGTTGAAGTCCTCAAGATCGCGCCCGGTGAGCGCTTTGGCGCCGAGATTCCCCATGTGACGCGGCATGAAACGGTCATGTTGCATCATCTCTATGAGTCGTTTGATGACGTCTGGTTCGCCGAGTTCGGCGAGCGATTTTGTCGCCGCGCGGCGAATGTGTTCAGGCTGCTTTGGATCATCCATCAGTCGCCGGAGATTGCGGTGCCCGGCATAGATCTTCAGCTGTCCCACGGCGAATGCGCAGTGATAACGAATATCGTCGCTGGGGTCACGCACCCCGTCTCGCGCAAGTCTTTCGTGAACGATTTCGGAGTCGCCGAACTCTTCAGAGAGCAATTCGTAGCAGCGCAGTCTAACGCGAGGATTCTCATGATTGTCAGCTTGTCGATAGATGTCGTTGATTGCCCTCTCGCCGAGAGCAATTAGCTGCTCCCTCAGCTTTCGCTGTTCGTCGCGATCTGAAGCTTCGGCAAATTGCTCTGCAAGCTTCGCGGTGGAGATTGGTTCGGCGGCAGGGCTCGAACTCTCTTCAGCGACGCCGGCAAGTTCCGTAGAGAAGCCGCCAACGCAGACGCTGGCAGTCAAAAGAATCTTGAAGACAATCGCTTGAAGGCGCATCGTTGCCTCGCCTGCAGTCGCCGCGAATTCGGAAGAAACGCTTCTGAAAGTTTAGCGTCCAGCGACGAAGCGATCCAATATCAACGCTATCGCTGCGCCGACGGCAGCTGATGCAACGCAATGCGGGCAAAATGCCGCGGTCTGCTCAGAATGGTTCAGTGGCGTCGCCTCACCCGCTTCCAGCAGTTCCGCCGCCATCGTGGCGCTTTTACCTTCCAGCCGCGCCCACTGCGCCGCCGACGACGGCGCCCGCTCGGCGGCGAAGTGTCTCGTCGAATGTGAGTGGGGCTCGTGCATCTGATGAGGCGGCCTGAAAGTCCGTGGCATACGCGATGAGAGAGCTGGCAGACGACGAAAAGGTTCGCTCGTGCCGTGCGCAATTCATCATGGCCCTCTTTCTAGACTTGCTGGCTCTCATTGTGATTAATTTCACAAACGTCGTTCTCAACCGAATTGATTTGGATTCCCCGGGGTTCAACTGATATCCTTAGAAATAGGAACATCAGAGCAGAGGCCGACGGCGGAACATCCTCTTCTCATTTTGACGATTTGCGCATGGGGCGGTGCGCAACTCGTACGAGGGCTGAGCGTCATGACGCAAATTACTGCCCGCGACTTCATGGTGACCGACGTCATCACGGTCAGCCCCGCGACGGATGTGATTGACGCAGTTCGATTGCTGCTGAAACACCACATCTCCGGCGCTCCCGTCGTCGACTCGAAAGGGAAGTACCTCGGCGTCTTCTCGGAGAAGTGCTCGATGCACGTCTTGCTCGACGCCGCCTACGAGCAGCTGCCGGTGCATGACGTCCGTTCGTTTATGGACGTCGAGGCTCAGACGATCGCTCTCGAGACCCATCTGCTGTCGATCGCGCAAGTCTTTCTGCTCACGCCCTATCGTCGGTTGCCGGTGATAGAGAACGGCAAGCTTGTCGGCCTCGTCACGCGTCGCGATGTGATGAAGTGCTGGATGGGATTGATTGACCAAGTTTCGGGCGAGTCGCGCGAAACGACGCTGATGTACTTCAGCGCTCTGTTCGAGCGACACGAAGCGCCGCTGGCGTAATCGCCGCGAAGCGGCGGCCGCTATCGAAGGCGTCGGCTCATCAGGCGCCGGCAAAGCCCATCGCGTGAGCTTTTTGCACGCCGGCAAATCCCTGGCGGGCCTTCAGGCAGGTCTGCCGAAAGGGCTCGGGGTGCGGCACGCCGGAGAGACGCAGCGTTTCGATGGGCCCGTTGCGGAAAATCAAGTCGCCCGCTGGATACCAGGCCTGGCCCGGCAATACTTCGAGGGTGACCGAATCAAAGCGGTCGAGCGAGACGGCTTGCTGTTCGCCGCCGCCGAACGGCTGTTCCACGATCACCCGCTTATTCGTCAACCGATAGCGCCGACACGCGGAATTAGGAAAGCCGAACACGACGAACGGCAACCGCGGGATAAGCATGTGAAAATAGAGGGGCAGCACAAACGGGATCGAGACCAGCGCCATCAGCCGTCCGATCGTCAGCGGGATGCCAAGAACGGTGATGCCAATTTGGTTCTCGAAGCGGCGGCCCCACCAGCGGCCATAGGGAGTCGCCCCCAGCGTGGGCCAAACCGACATGATGGTGACTTCGCGCTCCGTGGCGGGAGCAACCCCTGCGATGGCTATGGTCATCGATTGGCCCGGAATTTCGTGAGGAGAACCGCGGCAAAGTCCGCTGAAAGATTGAGTGACAAGGTACCAGAGTTCGGGAGGCCGAGCTAGAGCCGCCAAGGAGGCTCGGCTGAAAGCCTGACCTACAAGAGACGCCGGCCCGCCGCGAACGACGGACCGGCTCGCTTCGAAATCACTCAACTCACGTTACCCGCGGCGCCAACGATAAGTCGCCACGACGAACCCGAGCCCGGCGATCAACGCCATGCCAATGCCGGCCGGTTCAGGCACCACGGCGAAGTCGACGTGGAACGTCCCCGACGAACCGAACAGGTTCGCCTGATCGACCAACCGCAGCGCCGCCGACTAGGCTCCGGGTGCGGCATTGTCGGCCGTCCAGAAAACCGGTTCGAACGGCCAACTCGCCTCGCCCCCGATCGCCAACCGGTCGCCCGGTTGGTTCAGTCCCGCTTGACCAACGTTCAAGCCTGGCGAGATCGAAACGATCTCCAGCGCCAGGTTAAGCCCGCCCATGGGCGTGTTCTTGTACCCAGCGTTGCTGTTGTACATGTACCCTTCAGGACTGGTCGGATTGAGGGTCGCCGCCGCGGCGAGGTCATGGATCGAGAACAGCGACAAATCGCTGTAGTGCTCGCCATTCTCGCCGCTGACAAGCTTGCCGGCGTAGGCGCCGGAGCCTGCCTGCAGCGTCAACGGGGCCTGAGCCGTGTAGGTCTCAGGCAGCCGGTTGTTGCCGTTGGTGTCGAGCACCGTCGGCGCGTCGGCCGCTCCCGTCAACGAATAAACGCCGATGCCGTGGAAATGATTCGACGACGGGGTCGCATCATTCCAGTGGGCATAAAGTAACGTGAGTCGTCCGCTGTTGGGGTTGGCCTGCCCTGTATACGTCCCCGACGTGAGGGTCGGTCGACCGTCCACCGTGAGGTAGTAGTTATGCTCGGCAGCGCGAGCCGTGACGGTCGCGACGCTGAACAAGAGGAGACCAAACGCGAAACTAGCGAACGTAGAAACAAGGGCTGTTGAAATCTTTCTCATTACGCAATTCCTTCTTGGAAGTGACATTCACTTGATGATTGATAACGCTGAAGCGATTTGATTGATCAATCAGTTCCAAGCAGGAGGACCGCGCGGCCGATGGGCGCTTGGCGTCGCCCGTGGGAGAAATAGCTGATCAGAAGCTGCCACGTCGGCGTGAAGGAGCGCCGTCGTGGCATGGATGGCGACAGTCGCCGGCGGGGCGTGAAAGCGCGCGAGCAACGTGCAGATCGGGCAATCCGCATGATCGTCGACTTCCCGCTTATCGAACGAGGCGCCGCCGTCGTCAGGCGACTCGCTCGCCGCCGCCCCGGACGTATGAACGATGCAGCAGGGCGCCGCCCCGTACCACCAGCAGTCGACGCGGCCGCCGACGACATGCACCAACGAATGCAGTCCAGCGCCCAGTCCGCCTACCAAGCACATAAGGGCGAGGAGTGCGAACGTGGTCGATCGGGTTGTCGCGGGTCGCGGCATGTGAAGAAAGCGTTCTACTGGTCTTGCAGCCCCAGGCTCTGCCAAGGGAGGAATCGCAATTGGGGTTAATTGGCTGTTCGTCCACCGGCGAAGCCGGTAAGTACGGCAATTCCACACACCGCCAGGAGCAAAGCACTTGGTTCAGGAACTGCGTGAGTCGCAATGCTCGCCGGGGGCGTTGATTGGGCGCCGGGAAATGTTTCAAGCGATAGCCCAAACTCTTCTTGCCACACGGCCAAATCGCCGGCGCCGGCCGTGCCGTCGCGATCGGCGTCACCCGCAGTGAGCAGCGCATTGCTCGCCCCCAGATTCCGCTGCCAAATGAGGAAGTCGGCGCCGTCGACGATAAAGTCGCCATTGAAGTCGGCGTCGAAATCAGGCGCCAGGTCGTCGACGCGGTTCGTCACCCAAGCCTCAGCCGCCCGCAACGCCGCGAGCGTCGACCCGGGCGTTCCAAACACGAAATACGCCGGTTGCGATGCATCGAGTCCCGTCATCCTCAACCGCAGCGACATCAGGTAGATGCCGTCAACCGGACTCGTCGTCGCGTTCTGGTTTCCCGAGTCGAGATAGAAGAATCGATGCGTGTGGAGCGACCCGTTCGAAGTGGTGTTGTTAATCACGTCGCCCGGAACGAACGACGGTGCGCCGTCGACGCCGACGATGTTGTCCCGGCCGTAGACTTCAAGCCGGTAATCGGGGCCAGGGAGCGTCCCGAACGCGACTTCGCCCTCCGTCGCGCCGTTGCCATTCCAGTAAAACAGATTCTGCAGCGAGCCGTCGATCTTGAGGGGCAAAAAGTCCCAGCGGAGTGAAGTGCTTCCGGGCAATGCCGACGCGCCCGCGGGCATCGACGGCGAGCCTGCCGCGAGCGCGTTGAAGCCAGGGTCGTTCACGGAAAAAATGCTGGTGAACTCGGTCGAATAAACTCGTTTGCCGAGCGTCCACGCTCCAGAATCGAAGTCAGCGCTGCCAGTGGCGAGGCGGCCATCGGCGACTTGCACGAGGACGTCGGCGTGTTGGCCTTGAACGTCGGCGGCTACGAGCGCCCACAAGCCGCTCAAGACCATTGCTGAACGAAACCAACTGCGACGGCCCCGATATGATCGAGGACGTATTACGCCGCGCGAGATGTAAGATTTCATGGGAGTTGCGAAAAATTAAGTGTGAGTTGTCGACACGAATCATGGGCGCCGTTTGTTAGCCCCCGGCTCCGCCGGGGGGTAGCGCCACGTTTGATTCCGCTTGTTGCGAGGGTTCAAACCGACCCCCTGGCGGAGCCAGGGGCTGAAGTTATGCGACGCCTGAAGGCGCCTGCCGTAGCGAAGCCGATAACCGCCAGCGCGCAACTCGTCGGCTCAGGCACCACGAGGTTCGACTCGATCCACTCAACCCCTTCTTCATAGAACGCAAAGTCCTTCGTCACGCCGCCGCCGAAATCGACGAGCGCATCTGGCGCCCCTTCCTCGAAACCTTCCAGAGCCGCCTCGATTAGTTCCAAGTCGTCTTCATCCTCAATCAGCGCATCGACGAGAAACGCCATGTAAAAGGGCTTCGACGCCGCCAGTCCCACAACGCTAATCTGGGGCGCGATCAAGTAAACGCCGTCAGCAGGCGTGCCGGCCGCTGCGTTGATTTGGTAGATCGGATGATCATCAACGTCGCCGTTCGCGCCGGTCGAACCAAAGGCCGTCGGCTGGAAGGCGAACGTGACGCCCGCTTGGGCAATCGCAATGGGCTTGAAGTCGACGGCGCCAGCTCCGTCCCAGTAAAAAAGCGAGTCGAGTTGGCCATTCACAATGAACGGCGTTAAATTCCCCGAAACAGCGGCGCCGGCCGGCAACGCGCTGGCGCCCAGCGCGGCCAGATCGTCGGCGTCGTTGACGCCATGCAGGCCAAAAAATCCTGGCTCATCCCCTTCGTAGTCGGCAGGAGTCGGCGGCGCGAAGCCAGCGCGTAGAATCGATTCAAAGAGTCCAGCGTCGAGCGCGTACGCCTCGTTGGGACCGTCGATATCCTCAGCCGTGCCGACGACGACCTGGCCGCCGACGCTGACGAGGAGCGCGTCGCTATGGGCGAAGGCCATGGAAGCGTGAACGGCGAACATTGCCGCTGCAACCAACGCGCCAGCGCGGCGGGCGAGTAAGGCGACATTGAGGCGGAGGTGAAAACGTTGAGCGTTCATGAGGTAGCTACTCCGATGGTGAATTTGAAATATGAAATATCAAATATGAAATGCTGAGATAGATACGGTGCGAAGAAATGAGCCGCTGTAACGAACCGCTGCTCGTAAGCGTGCCGCTGCCGGACAAGCCGGCAGTGACGCGCTGGCAAGTCAGGTGCGCAGAGTTACAGAAGCCGTCGTCAACCGACGGCGATAACGGCGCTAAGGCGCTAAGGCGCACTCTCGCAGCGAACCTTCAAGATCCGACCGCTACTGCGGCGGCTTCGCGAAGTTGATCCCATCGTCGCACCACTGAGCGATCTCGCTTGAGGAAATCGCCTGCACATGCCCGTCGGCGTACAAATAGTTCGCGACGGACCCGTTGTGGCGTTCAATCGCGACGTCGTCCTGGACGGCGTTGAAGACCTCGCGCTCAGCGGCGTTGTGCTTGAGGTTGTATTCACTGAACCAACTCGTCGATTCGACGTGGTCGAAGTTCTCATTCACCTTCACCCCCGCCTCGAACATCATGATCGTGGCGTGGGTCGAGAGGAGATCTTCGAAGCTTCCAGTCATTCCCTCCGGCGGACTGAATCCAGGCGGCCAGGGCGTCTCAAACGCCTTCGTCGGATCCTGCAAGTAGCCGTTCATGGCATAACTCGTCTCCCGGTCGTCGGTCGATTCGAGCCGTGCGTGATCTTCCGGGCAAAGCCGGATCGCGTCGACGTTTTCCATGTATGGCGCCAACGTGTAAATCCACGAACGCTTGCGAACGTCCTCGTCGTCATGGTGCGGATCTTCGTGATCCTCATGATCTTCGTGCTCTTCATGGCCGTCGTCGCCATGACCATGCGCGATCTCCGGAAAGTCGCCGCGATGGACGTCGACGTACTGGAGGATCGCCAGGCCGATCTGCCGTTGATTGTTGGCGCATTGCGAACGCCGCGCCGCGGCGCGGGCGGCTTGCACCGCTGGCAGCAATAGGGCGATCAACACGCCGATAATGGCGATGACGACCAACAACTCAACGAGCGTAAATCCGTTTCGGAATCGTGCGCGCACGATGGACCCCTTGCTGGGACGACCCAGGACGAGACCAAGCTGGAGGGAACTCTTGCCCGCCCGGCGCAGCGGTATCGCAGCGCACGGAACGAAACTGAAAGCCGATCCAAAATCGGATCAACCGTTGGCAAGAGAGCGCAATAACGCGGCGCGAGAGAGCGCCAGTTAAGCCAGCGGCGGGCCGCGTGGAGCCCCAGAAAGGGCCAAATCCTGCGGAAGCAGCGATTCGCCGAGCGTCACAAACTGCTGACACTGCGCAACGTCCGTCTGAGCTTGGAAGAGCGCGGGACGGTCGACCTTGATCTTCGCAAGCAGCGTGCAGAGCGTGCAATTCTCGGCGTCATGGCCAGCGGCGCTCACTTGGGCGCCCGTCTCGTCGCCTTCGGCTGATGCGGCGTTCTTGACCACGGCAGCATGCGAATGACCGCAGCTGCACGCAGACTCTTCAGCCGCATTCGCATGGACGCCGCAGGCCGCATCGCTGCAGGGCAGCAACGAGTGAAGCGACTGCCCGAACAGCCCGAGCGTCGTAAACGCAAGCAACGCGCTGAGCGCGATGCTGCGATTCACTCGGGAAATCAGGGCTGAAGTGGGCATCAGAGGGCCGCCAAGAGCGGTGGCGAAAGGGCGCACGCAGATAAACTTCACTGCCATGGTAGGTACAATCGCTGGCGCCGTCAAGGTTTACCGGCCTGCAGGTAGGGGGGAACTGCCAAGCCTAAAAACTGAACCGCCAAGGACGCCAAGAGCGCCAAGGACGTGTGGAAATGCTTAACCACGAAGGCACGAAGAAGAGGCATCCATGTGAACATCGAAGTCATCAATCACTGCTTCTTTGCTATCGTTTTCTTCGTGCTTCCTTAGTGCCTTTGTGTCTTGGTGGTAATCGTCTTCCCTTGGCGCTCTTGGCGTCCTTGGCGGTTCAATTGCATCGACTTAAGCCCCGCCGAACCCTGCCGGTTGTAACGACCGCGAAATCGCTGCCGAAACCGCCGCGCGCGACCGTCGTATCAGCGCGACACGCCGCTAGATTTTCTCGCGGCCTCGCCCGGCCCCTGCGGCCGATGTAGCTCTTGTTTCGCGTCGTCCCACGAGAGGGGGAACGAGCAAGCGGAGGCTTTCATGCGCAGCATTGCGGTTCGATTGGCAGGAGTCTTGGCCATTGGCCTCTCCGTCTCGGGATTGGTTCAAGCCGAGGAAGCCCCGCGCACCGCGAGCCTGACGACGGCTGCCAAGCCGCTCTTGCGTCACGGCGTCTTTCGCTTCACCAGCTACCCCGAGGCATGGACGGCGGCGCAAGAGTCGAATCGGCCGATCCTGGTCTACGCAACCGCGCCAAACTGCCCCCACTGCGTCAGGATGATCAATGAGACGTTCGCCGCTTCGCCAGTGAAGCGATTGGCGACCGATTCGTTTGAGACCGTTTACGTCGACCGTGCCGATCAGCCGGAGTTGGCCGCTAAGCTGAAGATTCGCTACTTCCCGACGACAATCGTCGTGGCGCCGAACAATCAGGTGCTCGACGTAATCGAAGGTTACGTTGACGCGACGACGCTCAACCAGCGGTTGAAGACGTCGTTTGCCGCGCACGAAAGCGCGACGCGGAAGTAACCTCGCGTCCTTAGACCAGCGTCACTTCGCGCCGGTGCGCCCCATCCAGCGGTCGCACGCAATCTGGCGCTTCGAGATCAACCTCGAATGAGATCGGGTACTTGTACCCCTGCGGCGGATTCGGCTTCAGTCCCGGCACGCGGCGACTCACGCGTAACGCGAATTCCTTGAGCGCCGGACGCCAGCCGTCCAGCTCCGTCCGTCGCCAACTGCCGCCGAGCAACTCGCGGAAGTGGCGGTTGGCGAGATAGACGTTGTTTTTGCGCGCCGCCCGCGGCGTCATGTGCTCCGTCGAGAGCGAGACGTTCAGCCCTTCGGTGTTCACCACGCGATGCGGCGTGTGTTGCGGCCAAGTGATCATCTCGCCCGGTTCCAGGTCGTGAACCACGGCAAGTTCGTCCCACTCGCGACGGAAGTCGAGCTCTTCGCTCTTCTCGCCGCAGAGGACTCCTTCGATCGTTTCGTCGCTGACGATGCTCGACTCCAGCGGATAGGCCCAGACACGCTTCTTGCCCCGGAGATGCCACAGCATGTTCGCCGGGCAATCGAGATGATAATAGACCATCGCCTCGGGCGACGAGATCAACAGGTTCGCGGAGTGATTGTACGTGTCGAGACCGGGGCAGGTCCGTTCCAGGTCGTCGTATAGAGCCAGCACGAGCTCAGCGTATTCGGGGTGGTGATCCATCACGCGGCGGACGTTCAGCCAGATGCGACCCTTGCGGGCCGCTTCGAGCAGTTCAGCCGAATCGAGATTCCCGGCCCGGCCTTCTTGCCAATCTTGGCGGCGCGTCGGATCGGTTCCCATCGAGTTGATGCCCAAATCCCGCCGCGGATGGCGGTCGAGCAGGTTGATCAACTGGTCGTCGCCGAACAGCTCCAACTGATTGAGCCGATGCTGGGCGACGAAGATGTTCCGCTCCATGCGAGCGGCTTGTTCGGGGGTCCAGTTCTCGAGCAGCTTCAAGTAATTGGCCATCAGGAGATTCCGCGTGAGAGAAGCGACGAGTCGCCGCTCCCCACGGAGGCGTCGCGTCGTCCTGAAAGCCTAGGTCGCGACCGGCAAGCGGAGCGGCCCAGCAGGCGACAACGGAATTCCGTCGCCCAGCCAGAAAGGGGATGAATTCATCCAGCCCCTACAACCGGACTGCCACCAGCCGTCAATCAACAAGCCAACTACTAGCCGGAGGGCCACGCCCTCCGGGCAGTAGCGCCAACCCGCTCGCCACCCCCATCCCGGCCCGCGTGGCGGCCCGGCTAATTCTGCTGCAATCCCCCGCAACTGACAACGGACCACTGACAACGGACAAAACTACTGAAACAACCGCTTCGCCGCCGCCGGCCCGCGGGCTTCAATCTCCGCATTGATCGCCGCCATGTTGTCGGCCGGCAGCCGCCACCCCATCGCCGCGGCCGTCTCTTCGATTTGCCACGCCCGTTTCGCCCCACAGAGGGCCGTCGTGATCCCCGGTTGGCTGATCGTCCAATTAATCACGACCTGTGCAACCGTTCGCCCCAATCCGGCGGCAATCTCCCGCAGCGTCGCCACAAACGCCTGGTTCCGCTCGAACTCATCCCCCTGGTACATCGGATAGCTTTTCCGATTATCACCTTCAGCCAGCTGCGTCTCCGTCCCGATCTTGCCGGCCAGCAACCCTTTCATCAGCGGCCAATAAGCCGCGACGGAGATTCCCTCCGCGAGGCACCACGGGATCGTTTCTTTCTCAATATCGCGCTGCAACATGTTGTACGGCAACTGCACTGCGCTCAGCGGACAGACGGCGTGGAACTCCTTTAATTGTTCGAGGGAGCAATTCGAAGCCCCCGCAGTGAGCGTCTTCCCCGCATCGACCAACCGCTGGATCGCCCCCGCCGATTCCGTGATCGGCACGTTCGGGTCAGGCGAGTGGAGATAGTAAAGCTCGACTTGCTCGACGCCGAGCCTTCGCAAGCTTTCATCGCATTCCCGCGCGAGCGTCTCCGGCCGCGCGTCCTGCGCTTGCTTGCCGTCGGGGCCGTAATGAATGCCCCCCTTGGTGGCGATCGACGCTTCGTCGCGGGCGCGCCCTTCCAAGGCGCGGCGGATGAGCGTTTCGCTCTCGCCGTTCGGACCATAGCAGTAGGCCGTATCGAGAAAGGTCGCCCCTGCGGCCAAACTCGCCCGGACGGTGGCGATGCTATCAACGTCATTCACGTCGAGCGACGTCACCCCCGCAATCGGCCAGCAGCCAAGCGACACCGAGGAAACCTCAATGCCGGAGCGTCCCAGTCGCCGGCGATCGGAGTTGATTTCGGATGAAGCGGCAGTCATTGGAGAACTCCCTGGTTGGTCGCGGGCGTTTGAAGTGCTGGCAAGCATCCAAGATATCGCCGTCAACCGGAACTTGGCAATTCGGCGTGCTTCCTCGCGAGAGCATCGCCAAGTCGATTCATTTGAACCGCCAAGGATGCCAAGGAAGAAATACAACTACGTTAACCACGAAACACACGAAATAAACGAAAGGGAGTCTGGAAGTTGCAAGCTCCTCCCTACTTCCTTCTTCTTTTCGTCCTTTGCGTATGTTTAGTGGTAAATCTCCCCGTATTCCCTTGGCGCTCTTGGCGTCCTTGGCGGTTAATATTTTTGACCTTGTTGTTGCCCTGGTTCCCTCGCTGGCGGCGAATCAAAATCTCGCCCCAGGGCCGCTAGCAGATTGCCCTTGACGCACCCGAGCGGTCGTCCGCTACACTCCGCGCGATTTTTTCGACGCCCACGTCGCGCTCCGCATGCGCGCCGCTCGCTCCCTCATACCATCATCGGCGACGCCACCTATGGGTTTGCCATTCATCCAGTTGTTAGCGGACTTCGACGGCGAACCGGTCCAAGCGACGACCATCGCCGTTGCTCTTACGGTCATCGCGCTCTTCGCAGCGGGGGCGGCCAAGTGCGCCTCGATCATGGCGCGCCCCCAGACTCATACGCTTTGCGCCGGATCGCTGGCCATGCTGCTGGCGACGTTCACGCTCTCGGCGATCTTGAATTTCCTGAAGACGCTGTATCCTTTGCCGTCGTCGGTAACGATGGCGTTTCAACTTGCCTGCATGCTCGGCCTAACTGTCGCCTGGACGATGGCAGTGCTGGGCCTGCTCGACTACCGCCGCCGCAATGACTCATACAACCAAGGCCGCGTCCAAGCCTGGTTCGCCCTCGGCATTTCGACGATTCCCGTAATCATCTTCGCCGTTGGGTTTTCCACCGGCTTCATGCAGAGCGTTCGCGACGCCGTCGAGCGCAACGCCTCTCAGCGCGCCGATAAGCAAGAGAAGTCGCCTGCGCATAAGAATGAAGAACGGAGTTCGAGCACCGATGATTCGCGCACGAATGATCGGAGCGAGATTGCTGCCACTAGCGATTCTGCAGCCGACGTCTCCGTCCAGCCAGTCGCCCTCGAAGTCTACGCCCGCCAGACGAACGCCAAAACCACGCAGCGTTTTCCCGATCTCAACTTCGAATTCACGCCTCCGGAAGCGGGTTGGATCAAGCTCCACGCCGCCAGCATCAGCCCTGACGCCGAAGTCGCCTACACGAGCAAAGCTCCGCAGGTGATCTTTTTCATCATCGCCGAACAGGTTGGCGCCGACGCCGACGTCAAGCTCGACGCCCTGCTGGAGGTCGTCAAGTCAAACCTCTACGCCAGTTTCGACGAGGTCGAGTTCGAACAATCCGTCGCGCAAACCATCTCCGGCGTCGAAGGCCTCAGCATCAAAGCGACGTACGTTCAAGGCGCCGTGCAACAACGACGCGCTATGTGGGTCGGCGCTCGCGGCGGCTACCTCTATCAACTCATCTCCTCGGGGAGAGCCAAGCACTCAGAACAACTCGACGCACGGCACGACGAGATGCTGGCCGGCTTTCGCGTCATCGACGGCGACGCCGTCGTCTACTCCGGCGGCCAAACCCCGATCACGCGCTATGAATCGGAACACTACGGTTACGAGGTCGACTTCAGCGGCGCTCCCTGGTTGAAGGCCTCGGGCGAGCGCGAACTGCTCCCGGCGGCCGAGGTGGCGACCACGCTCCGCAATCGCGCGGCCCTGGCCGTCGTGCCGTTGCATTTGCCGCACGACAATCTCGCGCTCGACGACGTGTCGACGGCGCTGGCGCGAACGCTGCTTGAAGACCTTGACGCTAACGCACGCCTCAACGTCAAGGTAAAGACCGCTGTTGCCGATGCCAACGCCGATGGCGTCGAAGAAACGACGTTTGGCTACCAGCAATCGTCCTCGGCCGGCGCTTCGGTGGAATATCGCTTTCGGATCCTGCGCCAAGGCCGCCGCGCCGTCATGGCCGTCGGCTGGACCGTCACCGAAGAGACCGAAGGCTTAGCCGCCGTCGACCAGGCCCTCGCGAGCATGAAATTCGCCGGCGAGCACCAACCGAACAACGACGACGGCAATGAAGATCAGCGCTTCTGGCGCGGCATGGCGCTGAATTCGCTCGGCCTCGATGAATTCGAACAGCAAGATCAAGCCGCCTCGCTGGCCTGCTTCGAGGAAGCGATCAAGCTGCAGCCGACGAATCAAACCCCGTTGATGAACTACGCCCATGTCCTCGCCGAAACGGGCAAGCCGGAACAGGCCCTCGCGGAATTGGCCAAACGCATCGATCAATACGAAGACAACGCCCGCCTCCGCGAAAAGCAGGCGATGCTGCTGCTCGAAACCGGCGACGACGATCAGTGCGTCGAAGTGCTGGAAAAACTGCTGGCCGACGGCCATCGCAGCGAAGAGGCGATGCTGGTCATGGTCGGCGTGCAGATGAAGAACCAACGCTACGAGCCCGCGCTCGCCGCCGTCGATAAGTTTCTCCAAGGCGGACCGAGCCAGCAGGCGACGCAAATCAAATCGTCGCTGCTGTCAAAGCTGGGCCGGCACGACGAATCGATCGCCTTGCTGCAAGAGATCCGACAAGCGCGCCCGCGCGACGTGGCGAATCTGCTCCACCTCGCCATGGCCTACTACGAAGCGAAGAAATTCGACGAAGCGCTCGCCCTGACGCAAGAGCTGCTCGACATGGGCAAGGCGGCCGAAGAGGTCTACCTCGTCCGCGGGAAGTGCCAGCTCGACCAAAAGCTGTTCAACGAAGCGCGGGAATCGTTCGAACTTGCCCTCAAGGCCAATCCTCGCAGCCAGACCGCCGAAGAGGGGATCGCCGTCGCCTCCGCGATGTTGGGCCAGGGGAACAACACGATCGTCAAAACGCTGATCGAGCCCGTCCCCCTGCCAGCCGAAATCGCCGGCCGCCTCACGCAGATTCCCGCCAACGACCAAGCTGCTGGGACGTTTGGCGCCTACGAAAGCTACCGCGTCGTCGGCTACGACTACCGCCAAGGAGAGCGGTGGCGCTCGACCACCTACCGCAAGATCAAGATTGTCGGCCAAGAAGGAATCGATCGCTTCACTACCCTCACTGTCACCTTCAACCCTCTCAGCGAGCGCGTCTTCGTCAATCGGCTAACCGTTTATGACGCCGCAGGCAAAGTCGTCGCCGAGGGCAACGCCAACGACTACTACGTCGCCGCCGACGACAAGAGCGAACTCGCCACGGGCGACAACACGCTGACGATTCCCGTTCCGCAGATTCAGCCCGGCAACACGCTCGAGTTCACGTACACTCGCGAGCAGCTTAACGCCGACGACTTCGGCTTCGAAAACGTGATCCTTACCTCGTCGATTCCAGTCCAAGCGGCCGCCGCGTTCGTCGCGGGCGACGTCGCGAAGCTCGCTCATACCTCCAGCGGACCCGAGCCGCGGACAAGCGCCGACGGCGGCCTTTTCTGGGGCGTCAGCGAACCCCCCGTCTACGTCGACGAAAGTTCGCAACCTCCCATCGCCGAATTCTTGCCGGTCATCCACCTGACCGACGCCGGCCAGGAGTGGAGCAAGCTCGGCGACGAATACGCCGTCAAGATCGCCGACCGGCTCGCCCCCGACGCCGTGACGACCGCGAAGGCGACCGAACTTACCCAAGGGCTCGCCACTCCGGAAGAAAAGATCGCGGTTCTCACCCGCTTCGTGCAGAAGCAACTCAATTATCAGGGACTCGAATTCGGCGTTCGCGGACTCATGCCGAACCTGGCCGCGAAGTCGCTGGAAAACGGCTACGGCGACTGCAAAGATCATTCATTGCTGCTCAAGCAACTGCTCAACGCCGTCGGCATCCCGGCCCAACTCACGCTCGTCAACTCCAGCGGCGAAGTCGACGGCAAGCTCGCCTCTTCCTCGCAGTTCGACCACATGATTCTGTCGCTCCCCGGGCCAACCGGCGACGACAGCCGCGTGTTCGTCGATTGCACAGCGAAGCACGCCGATCCTCGTCAGGTCACCACCAACGACTTCGCCGGCAATCTGGCGCTCGTCGTCGAACCTGGCGCGTCGCGCCTGGTGCCGATTCCGCCGCGCACCGGTCCCGGCACCGAGATCCGCTGCGGCCGCGAAGTGACGATCGTCTGTGACGAACCCGAGCGAGAATCGGCCGACGCCGTAATCCGCGAACAAGTTGCCTTCAGCGGCGCTCCCGCCGGGGCGCTGCGGTCGGTTCTCGTCTCGATGCAGCCGCGCGACCGCAAAGAGGCGATCGCCCGCTTGATTTCCGAGCACGACGAAGTCGACGTCACGCGGCTCGAAGTCGTCAATCTCGAAGATCCCGCGGCGGCGCTGATCCTGCAGCTCGAATACCGCATGGACAACGTCTTCCATCGCGTCGGCGACAGCGGCACGCCCCTTTCGGGCAGACTGGTCAGCCCATGGGAGACTTGGGCGACCGTCGCTTATGCCACGACCGAACGATTGACGCCGTTCCGCACGACTGCCGCCTCGATCGTCGGTTCGACTCGCTATGTCTTGCCGGCCGGTTTCATTTTGGATCGCGGCTTGGAATCGGTCGAATCGCCGCCGTCGAACACATTCGTCACTTGGCGAGTCGAGGCCAACGCGACGGAGAATTCGACGCTCCTCCATGTCGATCGCCGCGCGGGGAGCCATCCGGCGACTGCTTATGGTTCATGCTCAGCCGAAGCGAAGCAACTACTCGACCGCGTGCGCCGACCAATCGCCCTGCGCGAGATTCCAGCGACGGCCAAAGCGGAAGAGAAAAACACGTTGCGTTGAAGTTTGCTGATAGCCCCCGGCTCCGCCGGGGGGTCGGTTGCCATCTCGTTAGGCGCTGTCATTCGTTGTGCTACCCCCTGGCGGAGCCAGGGGCTAACTCTTCTACCACACCGCCGCCTCTTCGCCGTCGAGTCGCAGCGTCAAACACTTCGCGCTGCCGCCTGCTTTCACAAATTCCCCCAACGGCGTTTCTACCGGCGTCAAACCGGCTGCTCGCAACTGGTCGTGAAGCTTCGGGCAGCCAACGTTCGTGACCACCGTCCGCCCGACCACCACGGCGTTGCAGGCAAAACTGCGGGCCTCTTCCTCCTCGACCGCGATCAGCGTCGGCACGTTCGCCTCCAGGACGCGCCGACCGTAGTCGTCGAACGCGCCCGGAAAGTAAATCGCCGCGCCAGGCGCCAGGGGGCAGAAGCAGGTGTCGAGGTGGTAGTAATAGGCGTCGATCAACTCCAGCGGCAGCACGCGCACGCCGAGCAACTCGCCGATCTGCTGGTGGCCGAGCGCATCGCTCCGCTGTCGATAGCCGGCCAGCAGCGTGTCGCCGCAAAAGAGCGCATCGCCGGCGCCTTCGAAGCTAAATTTCTCCGGCGTCTCGACGATCTCAAACCCGTCGGCTGCCAGCCAGCGCCGAAAATGTTCTTCTTCGCCTTGCCGCTGCTCGTGCTTGAAGTGCGAGATGACCGCCCGCCGCTCGTAGATCAGCGCCGCATTGGCGGTGAACACCAGATCGGGCAGCCCCTCCACCGGCGCCACTTCCTCAATCGTCGCCCCTGCCGCGACCAGATGCGCCCGCAACGCCCGCCACTGCTCCTGCGCTAGCGCATGATCCGCCTGCCGCTCGGTCTTCATCCACGGATTAATCTCGTAGTGGATCCCGTAGTGCGTCGGCGGACACATCAAGATGCGTTGTGAGGACGACATCAGCAGGTTCAATCTTTGCGATTTGGCGATTTCTAAAACATGGTTCTTCAGTGATTTTAGCGGCTCAAAGCTCCGCAGCCGCAACGCGGCGAAAGTGAATAGCCAGGGGCGTCAGCCCCTGGAAACGGCGTTCGTAGAATTCGTAGCCCTAACGGGGCGATAGTGGTTGGGAGTTGGCCCATTACTGTCGCCCCGTCGGGGCTAAAGACGCTTCATGCATCCCCTTCCAGGGGCTGACGCCCCTGGCTATTAACTGCCGGCCCTTCGGGCCTGAAATTACCCACTAAATTCCCTAAAAAACCTAAAACATTAACCACAGAGAACACGGAGAGAATTGCAAACTGGCCATTGGTCATTAGCCATTTCAAATTTGCCATGGCCATTGGCCATGGCCATGGCAAATTTGAAATCTCAACCTCCGTGCCCTCTGTGTTCTCCGTGGTTAATGGAGTTGATTCTGCATCAGCGGGCGGCGCTACCCCTCCAACTTCCGCACCTCCGCCACCAGCGCCCGCAAAAACGGCTCGACATCCGTCACCAAACCCACCGTCTGAAAACTCCCGCGATCATTCAACTTAATCACCGTCGACGGATTGATGTCGACGCACACCACCTTCACCTCCGCCGGCAGCAAATTGCCGACCGCCACTGAATGGAGCGTCGTCGCCACCATCAAACAGAACGACACGTCCTTCACCATCGAACGCATGATCCACTGGCATTCCAACGCGTCGGTCACCACGTCGGGGAGCGGCCCATCGTCGCGAATGCTCCCCGACAGGTGAAAGCCGACGTCGTGCTTAATGCACTCGTACATGATGCCGCTGCGCAAGAGTCCCGACTCAACGGCGGCCGCGATCGACCCTGCTCGGCGAATCCGGTTGATCGCCCGCAGGTGATGCTCATGCCCCGCGTCGACGATCGTTCCTTCACTCAGATTGACGCCCAGGCTCGTGCCGAAGAGCGACTGCTCGATGTCATGCGTCGCCAGGGCGTTCCCGGCGAATAATTTGTGGAGGTAGCCGTCGCGCAACAGTTCGCACACCAGCGGCCCGCTGCCGGTATGGACGATCGCCGGCCCGCCGACCAGCAGCGACTTCTTCCCGTCGCGCCGATTCTCGAACAACTGCCGCGCGATCTCGCGAATCACCACCCCCTTTGGCTTCTCGGTGGAAACGGCGCTGTTCATGAACGCGAAGGCGTGCCCCTGTTCTTGCCGTTCCAGCGGAAAGACCCGCGTGCCGACATGGCCCACGACCACCTTCATCCCGCGCTGCACCTCGGTCATCGGCAAGCAGCGGCACGAAATCGAACGGTCGTCGACGATGATGCCGCAATCCATCTCCTGATCAGCCACGCCGATCCAGTGCCCGCCGAGCCGCACCTCGGTCTTCTGATTCGTGGTGCTGTAGAACCCTTCGGGAAACGCCCCATCCATGTCGGCTTCCACCAGCCGGGCGTCGCCCCCGTGGACCGCCACCGCGCCATGGTCGGCGATCTGCGCGACGATCGCTTCGAGCTCCGCCTCCGATCGGGCCCGTACCTCGATCCGCGCGAAGCTAGGATCGCTCCGATCATGCCCGATGGCGACGTTCTTGATCGTGAACTCGCCCCCCGCGGCGGTGATGCCGTCGAGGACTTTCGGCAAAATGAGGCTGTCGATGATATGCCCCCGCACCTCGACGTCCTCGACCGCGGGAAACTCGGCGCGACGGCGCTCCTCTTTCGGTTCCTTCTCCGACACGGCTATTCCTCCGCAAGATTCCAACGAAGGTCGATAAGCTATCGCTATTCTAGGCGCGGGGCCGCCGGCAGATTACAGAAAGCTGCTGAATGCTATAACCGCCAAGGACGCCAAGGATCGCCAAGGGGAAATACTTTTTTACCACGAAACACACGAAGCACACCAAAGGAAGAGAATGAACGCCGCCACGCTTTCTCACCTTTTGTGTGCTTCGTGTGTTTCGTGGTAAATCTCCCCGCATTTCCTTGGCGCTCTTGGCGTCCTTGGCGGTTGAATCCCAACGACGTTGCAGTTCTCCTACGGCCGCTCCCAAGAATTCCAACAGCTACCCTACAGATTTTGGCCACTAAATGGTGTAGTGTACGGGTGAATAGAAGCAGTTAGGGGCAGCTGCCAACGCTCGCGAGGCATTTAGGGGAACAGTGCGCGCCGAGCGCGTCTCCATGAATCCCGCCGTGCCCGTGTCGGCCAAAACCTGTTGGCCGACACGGCCAACATGGCCGACATGGCCGACACGCAATTTGTCGGCAAAACCGACAGCGCCCATGTCTGCCAAAAACACTTGGCGGACATGGCAGAGTTGGCAGACATGGCAGACTAGCCCGATTGGCTTCCATTGACGCCTTTGAGAGCGTCAACGACAGTCCTATTCGCCTGCCAGCAAAGACTTTATATTGATTGCAGAGGCCCGGCGGCGTCGCCCGGCCTTTCCCAGAGGCCCAAATGGCGCGCCTCCGGCCCCCGCGGGCTGTCACCACTATCACGACGTATCTGATGGACGAAAAAAAGACCTCCTCCTGGGACGACCTGATCAAGGAAATCGGCGCCGCCCCCGCCCCCGACGCCCTGGAGCGCAAACGCCCGGCGATCGAAACGACTTTTACCCCGCCGCCGGTCGTCGCGGCGCCCCCGAAGCCCAAGGCCAGCGATTGGGGCGGCCTCGCCTCGCAACTCGGCATCGAAGTCCCGCCCGAACCGACCCCGCCGCCGAAGCCGAAGCCCGCTCCGAAGCCCAAAGCCGAGATCAAGCCGAAGGCCGAAGTCAAACCGAGCCCCAAGGCCGAGCCGGCGTTCGAACCCAAAGCCGAAGCTGAACCGAAGCCGAAGCGCGAATCACGACGCTCCGCCCCGCGCGCAGCGAAGCCAGAACCGCGCCACACGCCAACCCCCGGCGAACTCGAATCGAGCTTCGCCGGTATCGAGCCGCTGGAGTCGGAGTTCGAAGAGATCATCGAGGCCGAAATCGTCGACGTCGACTACAGCGATGAGCATGACTCCGACCTCGCCGACGAATATGCCGCCCAACTGGGCGACGACGCCCTCTCGGGCGAGGCGGCGCGCAATGCGTTCGACGCGTTGTTCGAAGGAGGCGGCTTTACTCCGCCGCCGGCGCCTCGCGCTCCGCGCCCGCCGCGGGCTCGCGAAGAGTCGGGCCGCCGTGGGCCCCGTTGGCGCAGCGAACGAGACGAGCAAGAACCGACTGCCTCCCCTGTCGACGACGAGTTCGAACCCATTGAAGGCGCCGACGACGCTGAACTGTCGGACGACGCCGAGGCCCCCGCGACCGAGGATGGCGATCGCCCCCGCCGCCGCCGCCGCCGTCGCCGTGGCGGTCGTGGCCGTGAACGAACCCGCGAACCGCGCGGCGAGGAGACCACGGCCCGCAGCGATTCGGACGACGCCGATGGATCAGACGACCTCGACGCCGTCGTCGACGAGTCGGATGACGTCGATCGCGACGACGACGCCCCGTCGGAAGAGAGCGAAGGGGATCGCCCCCGCCGTCGCCGTCGCCGCCGTCGTTCAAGCAGCAGTTCCAGCGACGCTCCGAAGGAACGCGCGCCGGCTCCGGCCCGCGCCCCTCGTCCCGCCCCAGTCGCCCGTCGTCAAGATGATGATGACGACGAAGACGACGACGAACTTGACGAGGATGACGACCACGAATTCGCCGCCGTCCCCAGTTCGCACGACGACGATGATGAGGACGAAGATGACGACGATGACGACTCGCCCCGGATGTCGCACAAGAACATCCCGACGTGGTCGGAAGCCATCGGCGTGATGGTCGAAACGAACCTCGCCTCGCGGAAGAACTCCCCCTCCCGGCCCGGCGGCCCGGGCGGAGCCGGCGGTCGCGAACGGGGCGGCCGAGGTCGCGGCCGTGGTCGCGGTCGCGGACGCAGCAGTTCCTAGTTGGACAAAGACTTGAACTGGCCCTCGCGCCGGTTCGATTGACATAAAAGCCACTGGCTCGGCCAGTGGACGAACCGCCGATGGACGCAAAGCCATCGCGAATTTCGTCCACCGGCATAGCCGGTGGCTTTTATCCATGGACGACAAGCCGTTACTCAGAAGGGTCGCCGCATGAGCTCCGGGTCGCAAACCGTCGTTGGTCAAGTCGTCGACATCCCCGGCCGCACCGTGACGCCGGCGGAGGTTTCCATCGTCGACGGCCGCATCGCTGCGATCACGCCGACGAAGCAGCCGGCGCCGACATTCCTCCTCCCCGGCTTTGTCGACGCCCACGTCCACGTCGAAAGTTCGATGCTCGTCCCCAGCGAGTTCGCCCGCGCCGCGGTCGTTCACGGCACCGTAGCCACGGTGAGCGATCCGCACGAAATCGGCAACGTCCTCGGCGTCGCCGGCGTCCATTACATGCTGGAAAACGCCTCGCATGTGCCGTTCAAATTCTACTTCGGCGCCCCGTCATGCGTCCCGGCGACGACCTTCGAAACGGCCGGCGCCACGATTAGCGTCGCCGAGGTCGAGCAGCTCCTCGACGACCCGCGGATTGTTTATCTCAGCGAGATGATGAACTTCCCGGGGATCCTCCACGGCGACGCCGACTGCCTGGCCAAGGTTAAAGCCGCGCACGCCCGCCACAAGCCGGTCGACGGTCACGCCCCCGGCCTCCGCGGCGCCGACGCCGCCAAGTACATCGCCGCCGGCATCACGACCGACCACGAGTGCTTCACCAAGGAAGAGGCCCTCGACAAGATCGCCGCCGGTTGCAAGATCTCCATCCGCGAAGGCTCGGCCGCCCGCAACTTCGACGCCCTCTACACGCTCATCGGCGAGCACCCCGCGATGTCGATGCTCTGCAGCGACGATAAGCATCCCGATGAGTTGCTAGTGAGCCACATCAACGCCCTTGTGCGGCGGGCGGTCGCGAAGGGGATCAATGTCTTTGACGCGCTACAAGCAGCCTGCGTGAACCCGGTCGTCCACTACGGACTGAATGTCGGCCAGCTGCGCGTCGGCGATCCGGCTGATTTCATCGAAGTCGATTCGCTCACCGAGTTCCACGTTCGCCGCACCTGGATCGACGGGAAGCTCGTCGCCGAGAACGGTAAAACGCTCATTCCGCGCGTCGAGCCAAAAGTCGTCAACCAGTTCGTCGCCACCCACGTGCAGCCCGAACAGTTCGCCGTTAAAGCGATTCCCGGCGCCAAGCTGCAGGTGATCGAGGCCCTCGACGGCCAGCTGATCACCAATTGCCTATCGGTTGAGCCGCGGGCCGAGGAAGGAGTCGTCGTCAGCGATCCGACGCGCGACATCCTGAAGCTCGTCGTGGTGAACCGCTACAGCAAGGCGCCGCCGGCGATGGCGTTCATCAAGAACTTCGGCCTCAGCAGCGGCGCGATGGCTTCGAGCGTCGCCCACGATTCGCACAACGTGATCGCCGTCGGCGTGAGCGACGACGACATCGCCTCGGCCATCAACGCCGTGATGGACGCCGGCGGCGGACTCGCGGCCGTGAACCACATTCAAGGCGACCACTGGGTCTTGCCGCTACCGGTCGCCGGCCTGATGGCGACGGGAACCTGCGCCGAAGTCGGCCATGCCTACCAAGAACTCGACGCCGCGGTAAAACGCTGGGGTTCGACGCTCCGCGCTCCCTACATGACGCTTTCGTTCATGGCCCTGCTGGTGATCCCCGCCCTGAAGCTGAGCGACAAAGGGCTGTTCGACGGCGGCAAGTTCGAATTCACGCCGCTGTTGGCTTGAGGGAAGAGAAGAAGAATTAACCACTAAAAGAACGAAAGATACGAAAAAGAAAGAAAAAGTTTGAGGTGACGCAACTCAACTTGATATTCACGAGCATCTGCGTCGTTGTCGTCTCTCTTTTCTTCTTTCGTTCCTTTCGTCTATTTCGTGGTTCAACCGTATTCGCATTTGATTATTGAGAGCTCAACGCAAAGGATTGCCCATGGACCCGTTCCTCCAAGCCGCCATCGATGAAGCGAAGCAAGGCCTAGCCGAAGGTGGTATTCCCATCGGTTCGGTCCTGGTAATCGACGGCAAGATCGTCGGTCGCGGGCATAACCGACGCGTGCAAAAAGGGAGCGCGATCCTCCATGCCGAAATGGATTGCCTCGAGAATGCTGGCCGCCTTACTGCGCGTGACTATCAGCGCGCCGTGTTATACTCAACATTATCTCCCTGCGACATGTGCAGCGGCACGGCGCTGCTCTACGGCATTCCGCGCGTGGTGATTGGCGAGAACCGCACCTTCCAGGGGCCTGAAGAGTACGTCCGTTCGCGCGGCGTGAAGTTGGAGATCGTCGACGACCAAACGTGCATTCAACTGATGCGCGACTTCATCGCCGCGAAACCGGAACTCTGGAACGAAGACATCGGCGTATAATGTTTTTCTCCCCCCGCATCCGCCTGAAGCCGCTCGCCAACCTCTGCCGGCGGTTGGCAATCTCCACCAGTGCGGGGATCGAAGATCGCAAGATCTGGCGCGACGAAGCCGCCCGTAGTCGGGGCCGCGAACAAACAGTCCTCTCGCAGGTTAGTGATTCCCTCTCTCGCGGCGAAACAATCAGCGACGCGCTGAGCAAAACGGGCGAGTATCTCCCCCGCATGTTCAAGCAGATCGTCGCCATCGGCGATGCGAGCGGCCGACTTGATCACGCCTACAAACGGCTCGCCGAGCATTACGAGCAATCGATCGTCACGCAGCGGATGTTTCTGACGGCGCTGGCTTGGCCGATGATCCAGCTCGGCATCGCGCTGTTCGTCATCGGCGTCGTCATTTGGATCTCCAGCTTCCTGAACTTGAAGACGCTCGACGGCGAACAACTCGACATGTTCGGCCTCGGGTTGGTCGGCAGTAAGGGGCTTGCGCTCTACATCGCGTTTATTACCTTCGCGCTCATCGCCGTCGTCTTCGTCATCGAAGCCAGCCGCCGCGGCATGTTGTGGACCCGCCAGTTGCAGCGGAACCTGCTGCGCCTGCCAGCGATTGGCGGCGCCGTGCAAACCTTGGCGCTCGCCCGCTTCACCTGGTCGCTGCAGTTGATCCTCGACACCTCGATGGATCTCCGCAAGGCGTTGCCGCTGGCGCTCGACGCCACGGGCAACGACTATTACCGCGGTCTCGGACCGCAGGTGGCGAGCAACATCCAGCGCGGCATGACGTTGACCGCCTCGCTCGCCGACACTGGCGCGTTCCCCGCCGACCTCCTCGACGCGATCGCCGTCGGCGAACAGACCGGCATGCTTTCCGAGACGATGCAGCGGCAATCGGTCGAGTATCAACGCCGCGCTGCCTTGGCGATCAGCATCATCGCCCAGGTGTTCGGCTATCTCATCTGGGCGCTGGTCGCAGCGATGATCGTCGTGCTGATCTTCCGCGTGATGGGCCCCTACATCGGCATGATTGAAGATCTGTCGAAGCCGAACGCGTTCCAATAGTGATTCTCAGCCCCCGGCTCCGCCGGGGGGTTGCGCTTTGTGGGACGATGCTGATTAGCGTGGTGACCGACCCCCCGGCGGAGCCGGGGGCTGTAAGCGGGCCTCATTCCTTCAGCACCATATCAATACACAACACGGCCCCCAGAATCAGCTTCCGAATCGTCGATTCAGGCGGCAGGTCGTTCGCCACGTCGAGCACGTAGCTGTCGGCAGTGGTAAACATCTCCTTGTGAATCCCGCCCCAGTTCTTGGTCACGCGCGCCAACTCGACGCCGTGGGCCGTGAACTTGAATTCCCAGCCTGTCCATTTGCCGGCGAGCTGGCACACCGTCTGCCCTTGCGCGTCGTGGACATTGAAGGCGCCGCCGATCGAAAAGAGCTTTTGCTCGAACCCGCCAAGCAGCCGACCGTTGCCGTCGTAAACGCGGACTTTCGAGAGGAAGAGCGAGATGCCGCGTTCAATCTTGATGACGAGGTCGCCGTGGGCGTCGGTGACGTGAATATCAAACGGCGTCATCCGCTTGTAGTCGGTGAACCGGAGCGCCCGCGTGAGCCAACCGAGGTTCGGCTCACGACACTCCAGTACCTTCTCGCCGGCGTCCAAGTCGTAGATATCGTAGTTGCTGGCTGACTTGAATAATCCGACGTGTTCTTTGACGATCAACTGATCGGCAGTTTGCCAAGACATGGCGGACCTAAAGAAATGCAGAGTGGATGACAATGAAAGGGGAAAATATAGACAAACGACTCAATAAAAGCCACCGACTTTACCGGTGGACGAATTGCTATGCGGCCCGTTTAGAGAGCGTCCACCGTCGGTGGCTTTTATGACCTCAAGGCGTCAGCGACCGCAAATGAGCCACCACCGCCTCGTGCGGGTTCTTGACGCTCGCCTTCACCCAGTCAGCGAGCGAACCGGCCGGGACCCCCGGCTGCAACGAGGCGAGATATCCGGTCAGCAGCGTTTCGCGGCCAGCCTCCGAGTGAAGTAGAAAGTGAACCCACAGCCACGACTCGGCATAGTCGAGTTGCGTCAGCTCGCCCGCTTCGATGAGTTGCTCCAACCGCGGTAAGTTCGGCCGCCAGCCGCCGACGGCGAGTTGGCCGCGCAAGTAATCGACGTGGAGCTGATTCACGCCGTCGCGACCGCGGCCGACTTCAAAGTATTCGGCCAAGCCTTCATCGAGCCACAGCGGCAAGTTCTGCACGCAGGCGTGGAGATAACCGTGGGCGACTTCGTGCCGCAGGTCTTCGGCGATCGCTTCGCCCCAACTCGCGTAGACGGCGAGTTCGCGATCGGTCTCGACGAAGATCGCCCGCCGTTCGGGGAAGCCGGGAAAACGCCGCGAGACGTGGCGTTTGTAGTCGCCTTCATCGGCGAAGAGATGGACGTGGATCTGCCGCTCGCTCGGCTTCAGCCGCAGCTTGTCGTAGATGATCTGTCGCTCGGCGACGATCTCATCGATCAGCCGATTCTCGCTCGGCAGGATGAAATCGGCGTGGAACACGAGCTGGCCGACCGTCGTCGGATGAGCCAGGTACGCCGCAGCGTCCTTCTGTCCGGCGCCGGGCCGGAGATCAATCGCTCGGTTGCTGTTGAACGACCGACACGCCCCCAGCGCGAGCGTTGCCGTCGCGAGCCAGGCGGTGAAGAAGGTCGTTCGTCGCATCCGTGCGCTCGCAGAACCGCGAAACAGCCGGCAGTGCTGGCGCCGGCTGGGGGACGCAGGATTCTAGCGACCGGCCGTGGAAGTCCGAATGGCAATTCCGGCCTGTAGCTGCGGCTCAACGAGCCTCTGGAGCCGGATAAAGGAAGAAAGAATGGGACGCGGATTTACGCGGATTGAACAGATTTTCGCGGATTAGACAACAGATGCAATGAGGTCTGCACTCCACGAACACCCTCTATCTTTTTATCCGCGCGGATCCGCTAAATCCGTGTAAATCCGCGTCCCATTCTTCCTAAGCAGTAGCGAATCGTTATCCGTCAGCTAAGCGCGGGCTGCGATTAATGCGTCAAGTTCCGCCTTTAGCTTCGGCAAGATGGCATCGTACGGGAACTGCCCAAGCGACTCGCTGCGCCGCTTAAGATTCACCACGGTAGGGCCGCACCAGAGGCCAAGGTCGGCGTCGTCCGTTTCCCCGGGGCCGTTCACGCGGCAGCCCATCACGGCGATCGTGATCGCATGCTCGCTGGCGTAACGGGTCATCTCTTTCACCTGCTCAGCGAGGTCGATGAACGCTTCATTCTCAACGCGCGAGCAGCTGGGGCAGCTGATGATGTTCAGCGTGCTCAGTCCGAAGTCGACCACCGACCGTACGCGACCCGCGGCGATGTCGGCGAGAATTTTTCGGCCCGCTTCGATCTCCTCCGGCTTGCGCGGATTCGACACGGTAAGCGACACTCGAATCGTGTCGCCGATGCCGCGGCTCAGCAGTTGTTCGAACGCGATTCGCGTCTTGATGATGCCGTCGGGCGGCAAGCCTGCTTCGGTCACGCCGAGATGGAGCGGCACGTCGGGCCGCGCCTCGGCGAAACGCTTGTTCACTTCAATCACTTTCTGCGGATCGGAGTCTTTAAGCGAAACGCAGTAGCGCGTGAACCCTAGCTCGTCGAGCGCCCGGCAATGCTCCCACGCGCTATCGAGCATCGGCGAGATCGAGTCGTCGTGGGCGTAACGATCCTTCACCGCCGGATCGACGCTGCCGCAGTTAACGCCGACCCGCATCGCACAGTCGTTGTCGGCGGCGACCTGGGCGAGGTAGCGGACCTTTTCCTGCCACGGCTTCTCGCGCTCGTGATGGTAAAGGTGCCCAGGGTTGTAGCGAATCTTGTCGACGTGCGGCGCCACCATTTCCGCGAGCCGGTAGTTCTCCTGCAAGTCGACCGACAGGTTGGCCTTGGTTTGCTGGCGAATCTCGGCGAGCGCCGCGGCGTCCTTCGTATTGTCGACGGCCACCCGCACCACGTCGGCTCCGGCGGCCTGCAGGGCGTTCACCTGCTCGACTGTCGCATCAATGTTTTGCGTATGCGTCGCGGTCATGCTCTGCACCGCGACAGGATGGTCGGCGCCGATAACGGTCAAACCAATGCGGACAGAGCGAGTCGGGTTGCGCGTGATTTGCACAGTTCAATATCGCTGAGGAATCGTGAAGGGCAGGGGAGGCGTTCTCCCAATTTTACGGCGCCCGATTCAACCGGTCGAGGAGAGTCGCCGCCTACATCTCGGCCGCAAATTGCAGAGCCAGCATCAAGAACGTAAACCCGTTGAACATCACATGGCAGGTAATGCACGGCACGATCCGGTGGGTTCGCTGATAGGCATAACCCAGGATGAACCCCAACAGCACGAGCGGCACGGGCGAAACCCCGTGTCCCCAGTGGGCGATTCCAAACAACGTGCCGCTGACCGCAATGGGCAGCCACTGCGTCTGTGCGGGAGCGTAGAGAAATTCGCTCCGCCGCACGACGCCGCCGTCATCGACGGCATCGCCCTCGATCTCCGCAATCGGCGTCCGTCGGCGGGCGAAATACTCGACGCGCTCCAGCCACCCCTGCAGCACCAGCCGGAACGCCGCTTCTTCGTACAACGGCGCCGCTACGATGGCCGTGAACGCCGCGGCCGCCATCATGCCGAGCGAGTGATGTTCGAGCAGCCGTTCGACCAACGGATGGCCTTCGGTCGGTTCGAAGGTGAAATTGAGAACGATCATGATCGCGTAGATCGGCACCAGCGACGCCGCCCACATCGTGGCGCCGAGACGCACGTCGGCGAAGAACTGCGGCCAACTCTCCGGCAGCCCGAGGTCGATCCGCGTGGCGCCGAACGCCAGAATCAGCAGTGCGAAGCAGGCTGCGGACAACGTGAGCGTCATCGCCGACTGGCCCCACATCGCTTGCACGAGCGCGGCCGGGTCGATGCCGTAGAACGCTTCGTCGACCGCAATGCCGGCGCTCAACCAGCCGCCGTAAAGCGAGGCGCCCGGCAGCCCGGTGGCGCCAATTGCGGCAGTCGTGACGCCGATCGTGAGGTCGACTTCCGGCTCGCCGTCGATTCCCGCGGCGCCGCTACCCATGCTCAGCGCCAACAGCAGCGGCACGAGCAGCACCAGCGGCGCCAAGAAATTCCACGGCACGACGCGCCGATACTCGGCCGGAATCAGCGGCTGCCCATCGATGTGCTTTTGGAACAGCCGGAAGAGCGTCCCCAGGCTGACCGCCACCGCCGCCAGTACGGTGTAAGTCATCGCATCACCGGGAACGTTGTCCATCGCTAGTTAAATAGAAGCCACCGGCTCTACCGGTGGACGATGTGTCAGTTGCTTTGGCGTCACTCGTCGTTCGTCCACCGGCGGAGCCGGTGGCTTTTATTCGCGCTCAGGCATCCATCCGCTTCAGCACCTTCACCGAGACCCAAATGTACTCCAGCCCGGAGTAAATCGTCAGCGCCAGCGCTACCCACAGCGTCACGTTCAATCCGCTCGTCACCCATGTCGGCAAATCGGCGCCATAGCTCCTGGTCGCCGCGTCGAACCACTGTAGCTTCCCGATGCTGAACCCTGCCGCCAGGCATTGGAACACCATCTTCCACTTGCCGGCCCACTTGGCTGAGAAGTCGCCGCCATTGGTTTCGATGAAGCTGCGCAGCGCCGTCACGGCCAATTCGCGCGCCAGGATCACCGTCGCCATCCACGCGACCACGCCCGACGCCGGCGTGCCGTCGGGCAGCTGCGGCGCCGCGGCGAGATAGATGAACGTGCCGCAGATGATCATCTTGTCGGCGAACGGATCGAGAATCCGGCCGAGCTGCGTCACCTGCCCATACTTGCGGGCCCAATAGCCGTCGACCCAGTCGGTGCTGGCGGCGACGATGAACGTCACGAGCGCGGCGGTGTAGCTGCCCGCGCTCATCAATCCAAAGAGGACGACCGCCAAGATCAATCGCGAGATCGTCACCATATTGGGGACGTTCAGCACACGCGCCTTGGCCTTCGCGGCGGGGAGGGCGGTATCCGACATGGCGGCGGCTCGATCGACAGGCGGGGTGGTAAACAGCGACGGCGGCGCAAGTTTACGGCGCGCCTACCGAGGCTTGCCGCTGAGCGCCCCAACTAAATCATACTCGCGGCTCGCCACAATTTCACATGGCGCGATCTTGCCGGTCGCGAGCCCCTTGCCCGTGACGTACACCACCCCGTCGACGTCGGGGGCGTCGGCGTAGCTGCGGCCGATCCAGACGTCCCGCTCGCCCGGCACCGGCGTGTCGATCAGCACCTCGAGCTCGCGACCCATCTGCTGGTCGTTCCACTCGAACGCGATCTCCTGCTGCACCGCCATCAACCGCTCGCGACGTTCGTCCATCACTTCGGCCGGCACATGGTCGGGCAGCTTGGCGGCCGGCGTGTCGGGCTCTAATGAGTAGGTGAAGACGCCTGCCCGCTCGAACTTCTGCTCGGCGACGAAGTCGACCAACTCGTCGAACTGCTGATCGGTCTCGCCGGGGAAGCCGGTGATGAACGTCGTCCGCATCACCAGGTTCGGCACCTTCGACCGGAGCTTGCCGAGCAGTTCTTCCGTCTCAGCCCGCTTCACGCGGCGCTGCATGCGGCGGAGCATCGTGTCGTTGATATGTTGCAGCGGCATGTCGAGATACGGCACGATCCGCTGGCTGCCGGCGATCACGTCGATCAGCTCGTCGGTGAAGTACATCGGGTAGAGGTACATCAACCGGATCCAATCGAGCCCCTCGACCTTCTCCAACTCCCGCAACAACTCGACCAGCCGCGGCTCGCCGTAGAGGTCCATGCCGTAGTAGGTGGTGTCTTGGGCGACGATCACCAACTCACGCACGCCGTCGGCGGCAAGCTCCTTCGCCTCGGCGATCACTTCCCCAATCGGCTTGGTGGCATGCTTGCCGCGCATTTTGGGGATCGCACAGAAGGTGCAGAGCCGGTCGCAACCTTCGGAAATCTTCAAGAACGCAAAATGCTTCGGCGTGATCCGCAACCGCGCGGTGTCGGGGAGGGGGTGCGTCGGCGCCGGTTGGAAAATGTGCCGCTGCTCTTCGAGCCCGCCGAGCAACCGATCGGCGACCTTGGTGACATGCTCGCGGCCAAAGACGCCGACGAGGTGGTCGATTCCCGGTCGTTCGATCAGCAGCGATTCTTGCTGTCGTTCCGCCAGGCAGCCCGAGACAATGACGCCGCGCAGATCGCCGCGCCGTTTCAGTTCCAACATCTCGTCGATGGCGCCAAACGACTCGGTCCGTGCCGCCTCGATGAACCCGCAGGTGTTCACCACCGCGAAGTCGGCTTCCTCCGGCGTGTT
>PNKX01000008.1 GCA_013822725.1 Pirellula sp. | reverse complement strand
TTTTTTTATGGAGATTTTTACAGGGTGGGTTGCAGTGCTGCAATTGCTCGGCGCTGTTCGCCCCCTCCGTCGACACAACCTGCACCTCCAAGAGCGGCTGCTGCATCGACCGGCGCGGCCCGTCCTTCCGCTTCCAATTCATCGCCGTGTGGAGCGCCACGCGATAGAACCACGTCGCCGCGCTCGACTTCCCCTCAAAACTCGGCAGCGATCGCCAGGCCTGCAGCAGAATCTCCTGGGCAAGATCCTGACACTCATCGCTGGTGAGCGTGTAGGCGCGCGCCACCTTCATGACCGACGAGCCATGCTCGTTCAGCCACGTTAGGAACAGCGCTTGTTGACCATCCTCAGGCAAGGCAAATCCTCGTGTCAGCAGTATTGGTCACCCCAACCAGCGCCGACTTACAAAAAATCCGAACCAAACCCTCCACCCGCTCACATCGCCAATTAGCCCCCGGTTCTTCAAACCGGGGGCACTCGGGCAACGGTTCTTCAAACCGGGGCACTCGTGCAACAGTTTTTCAAACCGGGGGCCAGCGTCACGCCAAACGCCCGCCACGCTCCCGCGCACCATTCCAAGCACGGCCAAACTTTTCTGTTGAAATTGGCCACCCAACTCGCTAAAGTGAACATACGAACACATCTAATCATAGGGGGCCGCTGCGCGCCGACCGAGAGGACTCGCCCATGCCCGCCAACCTTCGCCGACGCCAACGAGCTCTCCCGCTCCCCAACAGCGCGACCTCGCCTCACAACCAGACAGGCCAAGCACGTGTCGCCTCACTTGTCGCCTCTGTCGCAACGCCAGAAACGCCGCGACAGCGCGCAACCACCAACCACATAACGATTTCCGGCCCCAAACGAGGGTATCTGTCGCCAAAAACGCGTTTCGCGACAGGAGACGACAGCTCGGCCATCGACGACGCCCTGATCACTCCGCGCCGGCGCGACACCAATCAATCTGTCGCCGGCCGGACCAATTTGTCGCCCCACGATTTCAGCCCAACTATCAACCCAGTAATGACTTCGGCATGGTGTCGCGAAAAACGCCGCTGGAGACGGCAGGCGACGGCAGCAACCAACGACAGGCTTCTGTCGCTAAAAATGCCATCCGCGACAGAAGTCTCTCCGCGACATCGTAGCTCGACCCACCCTCTCGCCAAAATCCCCAAAACACCCAAACTACTTCCCGATGCCCTTGCTACACTATCCCCCATGCTCGCCAAGCTCCACACCTTTTCGCTCCTGGGGATCGACGCCCTCCCCGTCGAGGTCGAGGTCGACGTCTCCCCCGCCGCCCTCCCCAAGACGGTCCTCGTCGGCCTCCCTGAACAGGCGGTGAAGGAGAGCATCCACCGCATCGAACGCGCCCTCGTCAACAGCGGCTTCGTCCTTCCCGTCAATCGCGTCGTCATCAACCTGGCTCCGACGAGGCTCCAACCGTAAAGCACTCGCCGACCACGGGATATATCTCCAACGCATCCAGAATGGACTTGGCTCCCTGATAGCGGAAATGGCACACAATGCGGTCTACGACCTTGCTCAGTGCCTCCGCTCGCCTCGGGCCCTCCTGGTCCTCCAGGGAGGCAGCGTAGGCCATAGCCTCGGATCGCTTTTGACATTCGGCTAGTACCACCGCCCACGGTGTACGGAGGTCTTCCACGGTTGACCTGAGTTCGGCGATTTCAGCATTCAGCGTTTCCATCCTCTGATTGGCTCGCTGTTGTAGTGTGGGTGCCAGTCGGAAGAAACCGGCGAGCATTTCATCTAACTCGATTTCCTTCGCGTCGATGGCCGCCTGAACGTCTCCAGTATCTTGTGGGATGTACCGTTTCGAGACGTTGTAGATTTCCTCAATCGTGGTGGGAGATCTTGCGGTGGCATTCATCTTCAGCCAAAGCTGATTTCGTTGATAAATGGCCTTAGACCATTGCGAGTAGGCGTTCTCGAATAACCCTGAATCATCGCACTCACCTAACTCCGCTAAGCTCGCACCAGATTCATCTAGGTACTTCTCTACGATTGCTTCAATCAGAGAGTGCTTGACACGGTGACAGCGGCAGTCGGTTGGGTTCACCTTGCCGTAGGTCCCATACATACCACAAAAGTAGCTGCCGTATTCCATCCGGGGCTGCGGGTTGCTGGCACGCATGGGCTTGCCACACTTGCCACAGTAGAGAAACGACTTGAGCCACAACTCCGCCACTTGAGCAGGTCGCTTCGTGCGTTGCTTGGTGTCGCTTAGCTTGGCCTGAACGGCGTCCCACATTTCCTTATTGACGATAGGCTCGAACTCCGCACGGGTAGTGGTAACAAAGTCGCTGCTTGCTCGCTTGCGACCGACCTTCTTTCCCTTCACGTCACGGACTTGGCCATCAATGAATTCCTTGAAGCGACTGCCGCCTCGTTTGTTCCAACTTGGGAATCCAATGTAAACGGGGTTCGCCAACATTTGACGAATCATGATCTTATTCCACTGCGTACCCACGGTACTTACAATCCCCATCACCCGTAGTCGCTCAGCGATCTTGCCCGCTGATATCGACTCGGTTGCGAACCATCGGAAGACGTTGCGAACAACTTCCAGACGTTTCGGGTCGGTGCCTGGACGAAATCGCAGCGAGTCATTTGCATCCTTGGCGGGAAAGTTGTCCTTACCTTTGAACAGTTCACGTTCGCCGTTCGGATAGGTCTTCCAGCGTTCAAAGTGGCCCACCCATTGGACACGCCATTTCTCGACGCCATTGAAGCAAGCTACGTCAAGTCCGTAGGGCGGGTAACCACCCTGGTACTCGCCCAACTTCGCCTTCTGCACCTTGCCGCTGAGATTGCGAGCTGCCTTTTCCTTCTGCTCGCGTGTGCTGGTCAAGGCACCGATGGTGTTCGTCAAGATAGTGGCGTCGTCATCGGCACTCAACAACCCTTGATTGACTGACCACAACTCGCAATCGTTCTCTCGCAACAACGTGAGGAATTTGCCGAGTTCGTAAGCATCCTTCGTTCCGAATCTATCCTGCGAATCAACGACGATTTTGCTGATCAATCCTGAGTCGACCGAACTTAACAGACGTTGAAACTCTGGACGCTTCGCCGCCTTGTCGCGAGGGTTGCGACCTTCAGAGTCTTCAAACCAGTGGGCGATGGCGAAGCCTTGTCGCTCCGACCACACTTCAATTGATTGACGTTGACGTTGAACGTCTTGCTTGTCGGAACTGACTCTCAGGTAAGCTGCGATCATGGTTCGATTATATTTGGGTGAGTTGGTAGGCGCTATGAGCGGTTTGACAACCAAGGATAAGAGGAGCAGTCCTCTCCACTCTTGTCTTGTGACAATTCCGCCAAGTAGCCTCCAGGCGGGGACATTAGGCTCGCGGATACCCCTAGGAACCGACCCGCGGCTCTAGTTGGCTAGTTGCATCGCCCGAAGAAGCATATGCGGCGTCGCAGCAAGTTCTTGCTGCACAAGGGCTTGAGTAAATTGCAATCGCGTATTACCACTACTAGACGCGATTCCGGTATGTTTGCGTGCGTCGCCGTCGCACCGCCGCTGATTGGCAACCGTGGAACGATATTCAAGGACTTAGTATGCCAACGTATGCAATTTGGAATAACAAGGGAGGCGTAGGAAAGAGTTATTTGACATTCCAAATTGCTGCTGAGTACGCACGCACACATCAAGATGAAAAGATTCTTGTCATCGATATGTGTCCTCAGTCGAACTCGTCCAGCATGCTTCTCGGCGGCATGGTAAACGGGGAGATGGCACTCGATGAGATTGGCTCTGCGATGCCGCGTTACACGATCGCGGGCTACGTTCGCGAGCGAATCGCAAGCCCCTATCATACGCCCGGCACTGGATCGACTTATGTGCTCCGTGTTCGCGATAGGAATAATCGCATTCCGGGTAACCTATTTCTTGTCACTGGTGATGAAGAGCTCGAAGTCCTATCCTCGCGCGTATTGAATGCAACTCAACCCGGTCCTGATGATGCGTGGACCAAGGTTCATCTCTGGGTCAGGGACCTAATTGATGACGTTCAAGAGTCTTGGGGAGTCGATAGTTGCACTGTCTTTATCGACTGCAATCCCAGCTTTGGCATTTACACAGAACTTGCACTTTCGGCGTCAGATCGCCTAATTATTCCGTTCTCGGCCGATGGCTCATCGAAGCGTGCAGTGAGAACCGTGCTGTCTCTTTTGTATGGCACCACGCGAATCACCGGTGGAGAGCGTTCAGAGTTCGCCCGAAAATCTGAGGCCGCCCGACTCCGCGTGCCCAAAATCTACTGCTACGTTGGTAACCGACTTACCCAAGCAAACCGAACGTCCGCAACGGCATTCCGGACGGTCGTAAATGAGATTGGTATAGAAATCTTCAATGTGTGGCGAACCAATCCCAATTATTTTTGCATCCATCCCGAGGGTACGCCCGCACCGGCAACTCAGAAAGCATTTCGTGATATGTTCAAATATGAGGTAAACGATGCGAACTCTGCGTCGGTGGTATCGAGTGCCCTCGGAATTCCTATCGTCAGCCTCACAGCCGGACAGCATGAGGTTGCTGGCCGCCCGGTTAGCGTAAATCAGACTCAGTTAGACCGCCAGCAACCCAACATTGTAGAACTTGTTTCCCGAATCGAATGAACCGGCGGTTAATGCAGATGCACGTCTAGGCACCGCCAACGCCCAATCGTCTCGCTGGACGCTCGGCACTGGCGTAGGTCCGCCGTCTAGGAACCAATACTCCATTGACCTCCAATAAAAAGAAGAGCGGGGCGAACTCAGCCCCCCCCCGCACCCTCGCTAGACGATAGGTTGGAGACGGTCATTTACTCTAGGAAGGCTGGTAGCAGGAGGGCCATTATCTCCCCTGCGATGTATTGAAAACCCAGGGCCGTGGCTCGACCCTGGGGAAACTCTGAGCCATGGGTAAAACTCAGGTCTACTTTTTGTTAGCCCACAATGTCTTCAAAGTCACCACAAAGGGATTGTTCGCCCCAAGGCGGTTGGCGAAGTGAGCGAGGACGTACCCATGCTTGCTGGCAGGTGATGCCCATCCGGAACTGTAGCCAGCGGCGGCCTCCGACAGAGCGGCAAAAATTGCAGCGTGGAGTTCGTTTGAAGGAACTTTAGGGAAGGCTGCGTCGCGGACGAGAGTAAAGGGGTTCATACTGTCCTCATTGGTTTATGCCTTACGGCGGTGTAAATGATGTAGAACAAAGCCCACCGCACGGGATAAAACGTCTCTGGCGAGCCGTGTGCCAATCTCCCGCACGGATAGGGCTTGGAGTTTGCGTTTTTCATTGGTCAAGCATCCAATAATTATTCAGTGCGAGTTGCGATGGCGAAGTCAGTTGAATGACCGATCGACCGTCTTTAATTGCCACTGGATACCAGCCGTCCGGAAATCGTTTGGCCATCATGCTGCCTCCGCTTCGATCTTGGCCGCATGAGCGTCGATTTGCGGTGCATACCGTGCGATGAGACTCGCTTGGGCGGCAGGGTCATACTCAGCGGCAACGAGTGCCTCGTGGTCGCCGGCCGTCATCGGCAGGCCGTTAGCAGCGGCACCTCGAAGCATGGCGAAGCGGTTCGAATCGTTGGGAATTAACCCCGCCTCTACGTCCAACGCTGCCAGTTCTTGCAACAATGCGGCTTGCTTGGCGAGCCGGACGGTTCTCAGGCCCTGGACGCGTTCCGCTTCTTGCTGGAGTAACTGCGACCACCGCTCGTCGAGTTCCGCCGCATCGCCACCAAACTGGTCCAAACATTCCTGTGCCCGCTGGAGTTCCGCCGCAGTGCGACTCGGATTGAAGCGAATCTTGTCCCGGATCTCGAGGACCTTCTCGTATCGCGGGTCCTCGGCACCCTCGACAACAGGTTCACGGCTTGCAATATCGTCAAGAATCGCCAGCGTGCGTTCTGCCGGCGGGAGACGATGGATTCTGTCTTCAGCCTTATCGCGTCGCAGCTTCTCGCGTAGTCGATCCACCGCCGGCACGCCTGTAAGTGGAACGGGCTTGCGGCCTTGTTTATCGAGCGGGCTCCGGTCGTCACGAAGTTCCAAACCGTACATGTGCTCAGTTCCATTGAGGCAACGGCCGAGCAATGTCTCAGCCTGTGATCGGTACTTGTCGGCAGCTTTCGATTCAAATCGGATTTTCACGTTGACTCCAAGAAAGTTAGGGGTAAAAGGCACCTCCGTCGCGGTGCCGCCGGCCTACATACAATCCCCGTCCCGCGGCGTCCCGGCGGTGACACGATGGGGATAGCGTGTTTCAGTGAGCCGCACAGAGCGTGCGACTGGGCGGCAGAGTGCCGCAAGAATCAGTTGCGTGCGATCTTTTCCAAGGCGTCCGCGACGCGATTTAGCACGGGCAGGAACGCGGCTTTAAGATCGGCGACAAGTTTTGTGAGTTGTTCGTTGCTCATTCTTTCTCTTCTCTCTCTTCTCCATTTAGCGTTGTACTCAAGATGTTTGTGATACGTTATTGGATTGAAACGGCTGATCGTGGACCGGGAGAGGTCGGTTAAGACTGCTACATGGCGTTGCGGAATCCCTATGGCGAGTAGCCGTTCAATTCGGGCTCTCTCGTCATACTCTTCCCCCAGAATCTCGCGACACAACTGACCTCGCATACATTGCCTCCAGATCTGCGACCGCCTCCGCGAGTCTGTTAAGTGCCGCAATCAGGGGGCGTCGCCCCTTGTCTGCAATGATGAGTTTCCTAACCGATACAAGTTTGTTCGACGCGAGAATTAAAGCGGCAGTGAACTCGGCGATTGTTGGTTCACTTTCATAGTTGGCTTCGCGTTCCTCATGAGTGAGGAACACTCGCTTGATCAATTCTTCTTTCATGATGACCTCTTAAATTGTGGTGACTGCCCAAAGTTGGGCCCCATGCTTCTTTCCGACCGACTGAAAACGATGGCCGCCAACGGCCCGCAGTTTGTGGCGACGCAGCAAGAATGGAAGTTGGTCGGCGCCAACCGAATCGATAGCTGCTGCGATAGCTGGCTCATCCCGCTTGGCGAGGAAGTCGGCGACAGTGCAGCCTTTACGCTCCGGATCGGCCACAAGCCAAGTCGCGTGCAACATCCGGAGCAGTTCAATCGTCGGGTCGGCTCCCTGTTCCCGTTGCGTACTCACGCAATCTTCCCAGCCAGCGAAGACGATGGCACTGCGAACGAGCTTCGACCATTCATTGAATGAGCCGAAAGCACTAAGGCCTTGAGACGGGCGGCCGGCGTCGCAGTAATGTGTCAGCACCTTGAGGGCCGACGCAATCAACGCCGGTCGATTCGCCTTCACGAATCCGAGTAGGTCCGGTTCTTTGAAATCGCTGCGTTCGTGGGGTCGCTCCAAGTCCGATTGGAGACGGGTCGTGATAACTCGCCGCGGCAAGTCGCCGCCGAGTACGACATTGTTGCCGGTAGCGAACGGCGTCCATAGAAGCGGCACCGTGACCATCCGGCTTTCGCCGAGAAAACGATCCGACCAACTGACGCTGGTCAATGCGGCGTCCAGTGCCGCACTCTGCAATGTCTCCGCGATGTTATCGACCAACATGAGTGGGTCGCCTGCTAGAGCCAGTGATAGGATGCGTTTACGCCATTCGTTGTCGTCGGATGGGCAAGCCATTCGCGACATGGCACGACCGCAGAAGATATGGCCGACAACATCCGTGTAGAGACTCTTTCCGCTCCCCGGCACGTTAGCCGTGATAAGGTTCATCGGAACCGGATCGTGGTAGGCATATCGGGAGAATGGCGTGATAATGCCCGCGACCGCTGCCGCCTTGCTGGCACCGTTCACGAATGGAAAATTGGTTAATAGGTAATTGATGGCGGCAACGGCTTCCTCAATCGTTGGCTTGGGTAGGTGCCAAGCATGCGTGAGGAACAAGCCGCTGGGTTCGTCGAAACCCTTGCTACTTAATATGGTGCCATCGGGTCGCAGCACAGGTGCTTCAATGATTGCTTCCAACTGCGGCACTGGCCACGTCGGGCGAGCAAGCACTAGATTGGGGAGCCATGCCGGAACGAAGATTTTCGAGGTGCCGGTTTTGGACGGTTTGACGTATCTCGCACGCTTGGAAATTAGCTCGGTTGTGGGGGCGGTCGTCATTGCCTGAATGGTCGGCGTGCCGGGCGGTCGCTTGATGCCTACCGGCGGCTGCTCTTCTTTGACGATCCGACAAAGAGTAGTTCCTCTGCGGTAGAGGTTTTCGGTTCCTTTGAGCGAGTTCACCGCTGCGTCAACAACGTCGCACTCTGGCGGCACCACTGCAATGCTGGTGAATGCTGTCTTCTCGCGTCGCTCCCTGAAGTCCAGTGCGTCCTGATACACTTCAAGGAATTCATCGTCCGGATAATGCCGGGGTAACGGGTCTTGAGCTTGCAACACTCTAAACGCGAGAACTACATCTTCTTTAGGCAGGTTGTGATGAACCGCAATCTCCGCCGCGGCAAAGACGCGACGATAACCGTAGTCAACGTCTTCATCTCTCGCATGCGGAATTACAAAGAAATCACTGAGAAGATCGTGGTTGACGGTGGCAATGTCGTCGCGATAGGTGCTTTGCGGCAGTGGTTCATCGTCTTGGATGAATCGAATAGTCGTAGTCATTTTGAGCCTTCCGTTGAGCCAAATAGAGAACCCGGCGGGCGAAGGCTCAATTTCGATCCCGCCGGGTTGCCACCACTAAGCGGCAGCAGCAAGCCGCGAAAGACGGCGGTTGCCTTGGGGCATCCGACCAGTGGGCGGCTTGCGAAATGCTTGTTTGTAGTAACGAGCCTCCAGATTGTTTAGCCGTCGCTGCACTTCTTTAGGGTGAAGTCCGCAGAGTGCCGCGACGTCGTCAATGTGGAGCATTTGGTTCAAAGAGTCGCCGTCTGTGGGAACGTAGAGGCCGTTGTCCCAGCGAGCTTCAAGAATCTGACGATCAAGTTCATCCCGAGTGAGGGAATAGAGGAATTCATAAGCCTCAAAGACTTCCTGGTCGCCTGGAACCGCCGTCGTCCATTGGCTTTCGGTGTCGGCCCAATGGGGGTTGGCAGCCAGCGATTTAACGCTGACGCCGTTGCTATCGAACACGGCGTCTAGCGAGTGCTGCTTGAAGTCTGAAAACTCCTTGCCGCTCGCGACCCGGCGGGAGCGGGTACGGCGATTGATTGACAACTGCGGTCGGTAACCGTCTAGGAAGGCGTTCCGCAACGATTTCCGGATCAGGGCGTTTGTCGGCTCGGGATTCTCACTGAGAATGTCGGCGAGCTTCGTTTCGCCAATCGAAAAGAGTTCGTCATAACGCTCTCGGTTGGACGTTGGCCAACCGCAGAGGTCGAACATCATGCCGACCTGCTCGCGAACCAATTTCAGATGACCTTCAATGCGAGGTTCGAGTTTGAGGTGCCGGGAACCGTCGATTCCCGGCTGATACATTTCCTTCATGGTGTGACTCCTGGTGGTGGTATGTCCCCTCCCGTCACCAGACGGTCAGGTGAGTAAAAATCGACGTACAAAATCCCAATTTGCGAGGGGAAGATCGGGGAGGATGCTCCCAGCGACCCTCCCCTCACGATTTGCCGTGTTTCCCGGCTCAAAACGATGCGAGGGGAGGCGGGGGAGGCAGGGGAGGATGATTCCAACCCTGGCCAGATAAAACTGTCCGGAAAGCTCCCTAAGGGAGCAGTTCAAAACTAAATCCCTCTCTCTGGTTAAAAAGATCCTCCCTATCCTCCCCTTGCTCCCCTCGCATCGTTCTGAGCCTTTAAAAACAGGCGTTTCTGGCGGGGAGCATACTCGCGAGCATCCTCCCCTCATCCTCTCCTTTTTGGTCCGATACTCCCCTTCTGGCCTCCAAACGGCTTCGTTACCCTCTCTGGCAGGCCCGGAATGCTCCCGAAATGCTCCCCGAAAAGGTCCCCTGTCCGCGCTGGACCGACCCTAGGGACCTTTTCGGGGGACCATTTACCCCCGGAATCCAGCCTCGCGTCACCTTGGCCGGCTGCCCCCATCTGCGGGCGTACGCGAGGCCGGCCCCTACAACCGCCACGGCCGTCACAATCCTCGCAACCGGCAATGTTGGTGCAATTTCTCCAAGCCGCCCTAACGCCGATCGCTGCTCTCCCTCTTGTTGTTGTGTCACCGGCCGCGAACGCTGGTGTGACAATTAGGGTCGACAAAGAAAATCGACGTAAATCCTTACGACTCGGTCCGTTTTCAGGGCTCTTGGAGGTGACTTATGAGGTATACTCTAAATGTCACCATTCGGAGCCACATCATGATTGCCGTATACATCCGAGTCAGCACCGCAGGCCAGAACGAAGCTGGCCAACGCCGAGAAATCGATCGTTGGCTGCACGGTCAGGGCCTGGAGGCCGCGTATTACGTCGACAAAAAATGCGGTGACGATCTCCGCCGCCCTGAATTTGAGCGACTCCAGGCCGCCGTCTTCGCTGGCGAAGTCAAAAACGTGGTCTGCTATAAGCTCGACCGACTGAGCCGCAGTCTCCAAGATGGCATTAACACGCTCGCTGGCTGGTGCAAGAGCGGCGTCCGCGTGGTCAGCGTGACCCAACAGCTGGATTTCAGCGGTGCCACAGGACAGCTTGTGGCCGCTGTGCTATTCGCGGTCGCCCAAATGGAGCAAGAGACACGACGAGAGCGACAAGCCCATGGAATTGCCGTAGCAAAGGCAGCAGGACTGTACACAGGCAGAAAACCCGGCAGCACGAAAGCGAAGCCGAGTGAAGCGCGTCGTCTCGCGGCTAAGGGGCTAACTCAAGCTGAGATAGCCGCCACGCTGGGTGTCACCCGACGCTCAATAATACGCTACCTGCAAGGCTAGTGCATTTTTACGATATCGTGACTGAGAGTCACATCGTAAAGCGAGTGTATTCGTTCATGCTCGTTGATTCTGAGATACGTCAGGTCGCCTGGATTGACTGTATCCGCGTCTGCGTGGACCGGGGGTGGGTTCTCCATTCGCGACAATGAGGTGGGTAATTGCTGACCCGCCCTGCTGCCCTCCAGGTCATGACAAACCTCGGATTCACGTAGTGGGCCTTCCAAATTCACCATGAGTGAGCCCGACCGTCGTGGGCATCAATCGCCATCGCAATCAGGCTGTTCGCGTGCTGAAAATTTTGTAACTGCCGCTGCAAAGGGTCTGCCCACTTTTCGCCGTGAAAGAGATTATTTCGCAATCTCCAAACGATCAGAAGTAGTGCGGTTACTACATCGCAATTCCCTTCCCGCTTGCTCGTCAGGACATCGGCAACGTAGTTCTCACGATCGTTCTGCCTGAACTTCAATTTTCTAAACGTCTCATTCACACGCCCGGCGTTGACGTACCGACTCTGAAAGTGGTGCAGCGATTCATCCCATGGGCGGTCTGCGAGGCGATTGGCTTGGTGCCATTCCGCGACCTTGTCGACAATCTTGGCCGCGTGAGCATGGCGCCCGAATACCTTGGATTCCATGAGACTCCACAAAAACGCGAAGTGCATGACGGCCTCACAAACCTCGACGTCTAAATAGGGATATCCAGGGGCATACCGGCGTAGCCAATCATCTGAATTCGTCACTATTTTATACTTCCTACAGGTAAGGGCTGTGAGCTGACCATTTCGAGCGGACAACTACAAAAATCGTATGTATCCGGGCGAAAGACGCCCATGCCGTTATCAATACAGGCGAGGTACAAAGAATCTACAGGCTGCGGAAATAAAACCGTACAGGCACTTGTCCTGTATGGCGGTGCTAGCTACAATGAGGCCTGCCTGTACGATCAAAACGATGGAGTAGGCTACAGTGAGCAGACTTGGCGATGCGGCATCGATTCTGAATTCAGCAGAGGCTAGCATTCGAACGCTCGTAGGTGAGGCAGCGAATGATGGTGAATACGATGAGATTCTTTTCCTAACCAACCTCGCAAAGTCCGTGGCTAGTCTCGCCAAAACTATCGAGACGCCACGCGGGGCAACCTCCGTTATCGATAACCGCACCGACGCCGTTGCTCAAATACGAACTCGCATAAGCTACGGATCGGGTAGCACGGTTCCTAAGCGGAGCAAAAAAGGCACTTCGACGAGCTATCCACGTTTTGTAAGGGCGAACGGTGACTTGGTGAAGATCGGCTGGTCCAAATCGACCGCGAAGGAATATCAACACAAAGCTCCCCATTCGATTCTCAGCACCGTGGCGGAGGCAATTAAAGTGCAACGTCTTGAAGACGGTGTTCTGCGACCGCCCCAAGAGTTCCTGCCGCTCTCCTTGCCAAGTGGGGAAGCTATCCCAGATTATCAATCGTATCTTTGCCTTGCCTGGCTTCGCGACATTGGCGTAATTGAGCGCCACGGCCGCCACGGATACATTGTCCCCGCTCCGTCCGACATAGACAGCGACATTGCCGATTCCTGGGATAAACTATCGACAATATAGCCCACTGCAGCCACGCGTTTTTTGGCAAATAATTTACCACGGAAATCGAGAATGACGTCACCACTCATTAAAAACATCCCTGACGATTTTCTCAAAAAGTTGACATCAGCTAAGACATCAACCGCAATCAAGGCGATTCTTGAATCGCTACCCGTCGTTGGTGATGAGTCCTATACCTTCGACCCTGAAGACCCATCACGAGGATGGCATGAGGGTAATCTGCATTGGTTTGCCGTGGGTGGCGACCGGGGAAATGCAGGCCGGATCAAGCTCGCAGGTGCCCCCGAGAATCCCATTGGTGAGCGTACAGTTAACAGCATGGAGGGCCTAATCGAATTGGCCCGAGGCAGAGAACTCCTCGAAAACCCCTCGGCATCCTGCCCAGCGTCGCCGCGTGAAGCCGTAAAGAGGTATTTCAAATTGCCACCGCTTGACGAGTTGCCTGGCTGGCCTCAGTTGATAGATGGCAGAAAGCCGAAATACCACGCTCGCGACATTGCCAGAAAAATTCGCGTCAGGCTGATGATGTCGAAACAACCAAGGCAAACGACAATCGCAATCGAAGATGACGGAATTGGCCAAACCGCGTCAACTATGCACTCAACATTGCTCTCGCTCGGAAAAAGCGATAAAGGCGACAAGCCCTACTTGATCGGCGTCTTCGGGCAAGGTGGCTCCTCAGCATATGCGGCTAGCGAATACTCATTTGTGCTTTCGAGACGTGCCGCTGATCTGCGACAGTCGGAAAGTGATAGCGACGTCGGGTGGACAATTGTCCGCAACGTTTTTCTACCAGGTCGGCGTGACCATTATTACGCATACTTGGCGGCCTCACCCGATGGTCGAGTGCCTTCGGTGCCTGGCATCCGCGCAGACGAATTGGGTTTTTTGCACGGAACTCGGTTCTGCCATGTGAACTATGACTTTGGCAAGATAGATCCGTCTCGATCACTGTATCAAACGTTAAATCACTTACTCTTCAACCCGGTGATTCCGTATGAACTGATAACCGGTGAGGGCAGACGCCCCGATCCTATGTGGGGAACTGCCTACAGGCTCTCGAAGCTTTCCCGTTCCAAAGTTGCGTTGGACAAACGTTTTGATCCGCAACCAATCGCCTAATCTGATTGAGGTAAATCATGCCAGCGGCGCAGGTAGCATTAGATAAGACTTGGGAAGCGGATGACCCCACGACGTTCGGCGTAATTCAAATCCGGGTGGTCGTGTTAAAGAAGAAAGTTGACAAATCTGGCGTGACGTTAGAGGCAACCACCGAGGTTGAGGACGACGACGACGAGCCGGTAGACTTCGATGAAAATTCTCCTTTATCGAGTTATCTAGAAACGGCCACACGGGGCCGAAGCTGTGCTGTGTTCACCGTCAACGGCCAGCGGCACCATGCTTGGGACAATACATTCCTAAGCCGAGATCTCGGCCTAAAGTACCTCAAGAACAGAACGATGTTGATCGTCGATCTCGATCAACTCCATCCTAACGTTCTGGCGAAACTTATGCAGGGCAGCCGACAGGGGCTTTACGAGGGTAAGGACTTTGATGCGATTCGTAACCGTGTTCTTTCAACACTTAAAGGTGACCCCGAACTAAAACGCCTACAGTTAGATGCGGAGGAAGAAGTCGCATCTTTGGAAACCGGGGGCGAAGCTGTTATGGCGGCCCTCGATCAGTTGATCGATCATCATCATTCGGCGGGTTCACGCGAAGTCTCAGGAGCCAATCAAGCTGGCAGCGATCCGACAGGTGCCAACGTCTCGCTAGGGAATAACAAACCCTCAAAAATTGTCGTTGCGGGAAATGAGAGCGAGGGTGAAGCAGCTGATTACCCATTGCTTAAGGAAGATAAGCCGTCACGAGTGATCCGCCTCACTCCGGATGAGGAACGGACCTTTACGTTTCGTTGCTCGCCGCCACAATTGTGGTCTGATCTATCTGATCTTAAAATCGAACTAACCCCTAAACTTCCTGACCTGAGCGTCAAGCTTATTCGTGACAAAGATTCCGCACGGCTCACACTCTGCTACTTGGAGCCAGACGACGCCGAGCCTGAAGAGTATCCACTTATAACCAGACTAGGAGTCTACGCGCAGTTTAAAGGTCGTCCCGAGCCACGGATGCTCGAGTATCAAATCGTCGTAAGAAAGTCAAAACCAATACAGCCGCCAAAACCGGTGGTGTTGCTAGACGAGCCGACATACCTTCGCGTCACTAGTCGTCAACCTGTGAAGATCGTCGCTGGCGGTGCTGCGAGTCACGTTCGCTTAAAATGGGATGGCAAGGACTCATTGACTGCAGGGGACCCGCAAGCGTGGAAGCTCGTCGCCTCAGGCGAAAACCTTCCTGCCCCGCCGGTAGGCTTTAGCAAACCCTGCAATGGACGTTTCGAACTTCTAATCGACGCTCCAACGGCCACAGCAGTCGGAAGTGAGTATCAATACGAAGTCTCCGCGGTCGGACCATCCGGACAGAGTTTGTCCGTAGTTTTTACAGGCGTGATCGTGGCACCTGCTGCACCTGATTTGCAATCACCACGCAAAGTCTCTCACGACGCGCCGGAGCCATCTGGGCAGAGACGGCCACCGTATGAAATCAAGTATGTTAAGAAAGGTGACTGGGAAAACGACACCTGCTGGGGGTCGACGGAATGGACGGCATACGATGCCGGTGCGTTCACCGAGCCCACCGAAACTCAGCCACTTACACTAATAATCAACGTCGACAGCGAGCTTTTAACGGATTATTTGGATCACATAATCAAAGTTAAAAAGCTCGACCCTAATACTGTTGAGAGGCGGAAAACTAAATATACGGCCCATTTGGCGTTTCATCTGTTTCAGATGTTCGAGCATTTGGCACGCAGACGCAAAAACGAAGACTCCGATAGCGACGATAACGCCTCTAGAGTCCCAAGCGATATGGATATGCGTGCCGAAACAAATCGCGTTGCCGCAACTCTCATTCGCTTGATGGAGGTCGGGACCTAGACTGCTCTGTGGACTAGGACGACCTCGCGGGCAGCAGCGGTTTTGCCCTTGAAGTTTGCGTGCCACTTTCGGTTCGGTACCACTCTACGAATGCGGTGATAGGTTTCCTTTACCTCTTCGTAGCCGGCTTCGTTCATCGAACGGAGGTACTGCTTGAGGTGACGTTCGGGGTCGGCAAACGCAACCATTTGCACGACGTGGCCACCATTCTTGAGGCACTTCCGCACGCTTGCCATCGTCTTTACGACTTTGTCGAAGTATTCCCCGAAGTCATCTCGATTACGGCCTGTGAACGTGTAGTAAGATGCACCGTGGCCGTCCAATGAATCCGTAATCCAGTAGGGGGCGGGGCTCTCGCGCCGTCCATCCACCTGCCACCGATGGTAAAGCATGTGGATGCCCGGATAGGGCGGGCTGGTTACAACCATGGCAGCTTTGTCACCGACAAAAGCGCCGCACTTGTGGATGTCGGCAGCGTCACACTGGACTAGCGTTCGGTCGCGTAGCCGCAGCTTCTCGCGGCGATAGAGCCGTGAGTATTCTTTCAGCTCTTGTGCCATCTCATGGGCGTTGCCAACAATTCGCTCCCGAAACTCACTTAGCGGAGTCGATTGCTTGCGGTTGTCAAATGCCCATTGCGAGGTCTTAAGTATCACGCAGCGTGCAAAGTCCCGTTCAGGGGAAGTTGCTAGATCGTCTAGCAAGTTAAGGGCTATAGCTACCGCCTTCTTTAGTGCCCTAGCACTAGGGATCGAGAGATTCTTGGCCCGTACGTCGTTCAGTATTAGTTCCAGGTCGCTTGTGGGAGCTCGAAAACTCATACAGTCTGCGACCATTTTAGCCCAGGCAGTGACGTTATCGATGGCACCGTTACTAAGAGGCGTTGTCTTGACCTTCGCAATGAACACTGCAAGCGAATTTATATCGCAGCCGTACGCACGGCGTCCGGACACGAACGCTTCCAGGATCGTCGTCCCCCCGCCCATGAACGGATCAATCACAAGGTCGCCAGGTTTTGAGAACAGCTGAATAGCAGAACGAGCGAACTCTGGACTAAATCTGGCTGGATATCGGTAGAAAGCGTGGGTCAGGCCCTCGACCTGCCGATAGTCGATAGCTGACTGCTTCAATTGTGAAAAAACGTTCATTGATCCACGCTCCTGTTGAAATATGATCTGGGGCAATTACAAAAAATCAAGGAACTGGGCTAGGGGAATCGGGAGGCACAGGCTGGGTGCTAGCACTGCCTCCCGTCCAACCCCGCTCCTTGGCAGCGGCCGTTCCAGCCCGTACGCCGCTAATCTGCGATTCCTTCCGGGGCTGTCGGTAAATGGGTTCGATTTCTGCCCAAGAATAGACCCGATAGAGTGCTTTACTAAGGTAGCTCCGCTCCGGCAGAACTCCCCAAACAAGCGTCGTCGTTCGACCTCCCCGTCGCCCTCGGCCTGTTGGCCGCGAGCGGTCAGATCGCCTCCGACCTCCTCGCCCACTACGCCATCGTCGGCGAGCTCGCCCTCGACGGCGCGATGCGCCCCGTGAAAGGCGCCCTCTCGATGGCGATGGCCGCCGCCGCAAACGACCAAATCCGCGGCCTGATCGTCCCTAGCGCCAACGCCGCCGAGGCCGCGGTCGTCGAAGGGATCGACGTGATCCCTCTCGACAGCGTCACCCAAGCCGCGGCGTTCCTCATCGAGCAACTCCACATCGAGCCGACGCCGTCGCGCGTCGGCGAACTTTTCGAAGAACTTGGCTGCTACGAAGAAGACTTCGCCGATGTGCGCGGCCAGGAGATGGCCAAGCGCGCCGTCACGATCGCCGCGGCGGGCCGCCACAACCTCCTGTTCGTTGGACCTCCGGGAGCAGGCAAGACGATGTTAGCCAAGCGCGTCGCGACCATTCTTCCTCAACTCACGGCGGAGGAATCGATCGAAACCAGTCGCATCTACAGCGCAATGGGCAAGCTTCCGCCCGGCCGTCCGCTGATGGTTCGTCGCCCCTTCCGCGCGCCGCATCACACGATCAGCAACGCCGGCCTCGTCGGCGGCGGCTCGACGCCCGCGCCAGGCGAGATCAGCCTCGCCCACAACGGCGTCCTGTTCCTCGACGAGCTGCCGGAGTTCAACCGCACCATTCTCGAAGTCCTGCGGCAACCGCTCGAAGACGGCACGGTCTCGATCAGCCGCGCGATGCGCGCCGCCCACTTTCCCGCCGACTTCATGCTCATCGCCTCGCTCAACCCCTGCCCTTGCGGCTTTCGCAACGATCCGCGCCGCGAGTGCCATTGTTCAGTCCCGCAGGTGGAGCGATACATGTCCAAGATCAGCGGCCCCCTGCTCGACCGCATCGACATCCATCTCGAAGTCGCCGCCGTGCCGTTCAAGGAACTCTCCACCGGCCCGCGCGGCACCGACAGCGCCAAGATGCGTGAGCAAGTCGAGGTCGCGCGCACTCGCCAGGCCGAGCGCTTCCGCCAACTCGGCAGCGCCAAGCAAACCAACGGCCAGATGACCAGCCGGCAAGTGCGGCAAGTCTGCACGCTCGACGCCGCCAGCCGCGACCTGCTCGAATCAAGCGTCACCGAACAAGGCCTCTCGGCCCGCGCTCACGACAAGATCCTCCGCGTCGCCCGCACGATCGCCGACCTCGACGACAGCGCCGCGATCCGCCAGGAACACCTCGGCGAGGCGGTGAATTACCGGATGCTCGACCGGAGGTTTTGGAGTTGATGGGATGGACAGCCGTGAACGTCTCTCGTTACTTCGCAACGTCGGCAGGCATCGCCACGGCTGCGTCGGCAGGTGCGTCGACGATCTCCGGCAGCGAGCGGTCGGCGGGGTTGCCCCATGTGACATGGCCGCTTTCAAGGTCGTACAACGCCGGTACGATCATGATCTGCCCGCTGCGAGCGGCCCGCCGAATGATCTCGCTCTGCTGCGTGAGATACAGCGTCTGCTCGCGAACATTGTTTCGAATCGCCGCCGCCAAGGCCATTTCAGGATTGTTAGGGAGGTTTTCGCCGACGTTGATCAAGCCGATCAGCAGTTTGAGATTGTAGCTGGGCAGTTCCTTCGCCTTCAGGGCAGTCGCCACCGCGCCGCAATGACTATGGCCCAGCACAACGACCAACGGCGCCTTGAGCTCCGCGACGGCATACTCGATCGACGCATACACCTCCGGCCCGCCCACGTTGCCGGCGACGCGCACGACGAAGATCTCGCCGAGGCCTTGATCGAAGATGATCTCCGGCGCCGCCCGCGAGTCGGAGCAAGTTAGCACCACCGACATCGGATGCTGCGCCTGCGAAAGTTGGATGCGGCGCTTCGAACCGAGCTTCGCCTCGCGCAGTTCGTCATTGGCGAACCGCCGGTTGCCCGCCTTCAAATCGTCGAGCGCCGCCTGCGGCGACATCGGCGCGACCGCCGGAGCGGCGACCGGTTCGGCGACCGCCATCGGCGCCATGGAAAGAAACGCGACGGAGCCCATCGCCAACGCCATCAAACGGCAGCATGCGAACATCAGTCGACCCGCGAAGGAAAGGTTGTCGTGGGCGCCACGGCCGCGAGGACCATACGCGGTATCATCGCGGCGGCGCAGTCGGACAACTATAGCCCGCGGATCGACGCCCAGCGGGGCAAAGCGTCCTTAACCGCCCGACTGCTCCAACTCCTCCCACCGGGCATAGGCGGCCTTCAATTCCGCCGCGGCCGCTTTCTCTTCCGCTTGCTTCGCAATCGGCCCCCCGCCCGTCTGCTTGAAGAACCCTGGGTGGGCCATCTCCTCGTGGAGGGCGGCGATCTTCGCTTCGAGCGATTCAATGCGTCCCGGCAACTGCTGCAACTCGCGCTGCTCCTTGAAGCTCAGCTTCTTCGTCTTCGTTGCGGTCCCCGCGCCGGCAGTGGCGCCATTCGACGCTGCGCCCGAACTGCTCTTAGTCGCAGCGGCCGCTTCCTCGGCTTCGCGCTCGAGACTCGCCTTCCGCTGCCGTACCCAGTCGTCGTAGCCGCCGACGTACTCGCGCAGCTGGTCCCCTTCGAACACGATCGTGCTGCCGACCACGTTGTTGAGGAACGCCCGGTCATGGCTCACCAAGAGCACCGTCCCGTCGTACGCCACCAAGCGCTGCTCCAGCAGTTCGAGCGTCTCGCTATCGAGGTCGTTCGTCGGTTCGTCCATCACCAGCAGGTTCGCCGACTTGGCGAACAACTTCGCCAGCAGCAGTCGATTCCGTTGCCCGCCCGAGAAGTACCGAATCTGCGACCGCGCCTGCTCCGGCGTGAACAGAAAGTCTTGCAGGTAGCCGATGATGTGCCGCGTCTTCCCGCCGATGGTAACGCTCGACTTCCCTTCGCCGACGTTTTCCTCAGCCGTTTGATTCGGATCGAGCTGATCGCGGGTTTGATCGAAGTAGGCGACTTGAAGATTCGTCCCCTGCCGGACGGTTCCCTCCAACTGGGGCAGCTGCCCCAGCAGCCCGCGCAACAGAGTCGACTTGCCGGCGCCGTTCGGCCCGATGATGCCGATCTTATCGCCGCGCATCACGGTCGTCGTCACGTCGCGGATGATCGGCACGCCGTTGTAACCAAACGACGCCCCCTCGGCCTTCAGCACCAGCGCGCCGCTCCGCTCTCCCTCGTCGATATCAAGTTGCACGTTACCGACTACGTCGCGGCGGTTCATGCGAACGTGGCGCAACTCCTCCAGTGCTCGGACGCGCCCCTCATTCCGCGTCCGCCGCGCCTTGATTCCCTGCCGAATCCAAACCTCTTCCTGAGCGAGTTTCTTGTCAAACAGGGCGTTCTGCTTCTCCTCGGCCGCGAGCGACTCTTCCTTCCGCACGAGGAACGTCGGGTAGTCGCACGACCAATCGAACAACTTCCCGCGGTCGATCTCCAGAATCCGGTCCGCCAGCTTCGTCAGAAACGCCCGGTCGTGAGTGACGAACAGCAGCGTCTTGCGAAAGCGCGCGAGGAACTCTTCGAGCCATTCGATCGAATTAACGTCGAGATGGTTCGTCGGCTCGTCGAGCAGCAACACGTCGGGAGCGCCGGCGATTGCCTGCGCCAACAAGACGCGCCGTTTCATGCCGGTCGAGAGCGACAAGAAATCCGCGTCTTCATCGAGTTGCATTTCCCGCATCGTTCGTTCGATGCGGACCGTCTCTTCCCACTCCGACTCGTGATGATTCGCGAGGGCGTGGGCGCCCGCGGTGACAATGCTGCGGACGTCGCCCGAGATCTCCGGCGGCACGTCCTGCGGCAGAATCGCCACGCGCGTACCAGGGTAGAGTTCGATCGACCCGTGATCGGGGCTTTCGATGCCGGCCAACATCCGCATCAGCGTCGTCTTGCCGCAGCCGTTCCGGCCGAGCAAGCCGATATGCTGCCCCGGTTCGATGTGGCAAGACACGCCATCCAGCAGCGGCGGACCGTTGTAGGCAATGGTGACGTTCGAAAAAGTGATCTGCGGCATGGAGTGGCGGGAGGTCGAAGGCAGGGACTATGGACGCGGGGCAGACTCGTTAGTTTCCCCTTTCCCACGCTCGTAGACAATGCGTCCTCCCACCATCGTCAATTCCACCGCGGCGTCGGCGATCTCGTTAGGGTCGCCCCGCACGATATCGCGGTCGAGAATCACCAAATCGGCCAGTTTGCCCGCTTCCAGCGTCCCGAGGTCTCGTTCGCGGAACGCCGCAAAGGCCCCGCCGCTGGTATAAGCCCGCAATGCTTCCTCGGGCGAAATCTTCTGGGCAGGCACCCAACCGTCGGGATGTTTGCCGTCGAGCGTCCGGCGGTTGGCCGCGGCGTCGATCCCCTCCAAAGGCGTCGCCGGCGCCACAAACCAGTCGCTGCCGAACGCCAAATGGGCGCCCGTATCGAGCAGCGAGCGAAAAGCGTAGGTCGTTGCGCTCCGGCGGGCGCCGATCACCCGCTCGGCCCAACGCCCGTCGTCGATCGCGTGATATGGCTGCATGCTGGCGATGACGCCCAACTCGCCGTAGCGCGGGATATCTGCGGGGTCGATGTGTTGCGAGTGCTCAATCCGAAACCGCCGATCCCGCTCGCCATTCCGCTTGGCCACCCGTTCAAACACGTCGAGCTGCAACCGAATCGCCCGGTCGCCAATCGCATGCACCGCGACTTGCAGTCCTGCTTTGTCGGCGCTCGCCGTCCACTCTTCGAGATCCTCGACGGTATTCACCAGCAGCCCGCGGTCTTTCGGCGCGTCGTCGAACGCCGTCAGGAACGCCGCGGTGTGCGAACCGAGCGAACCGTCGACGTATCCCTTGAGCCCGCCGATCTGCAGCCACTCGTCGCCGCGGCCGGCTCGTTTCACTTCTGCGGCCAGTCGCTCCCACTGCCCCAGCGGCGTGCAAGCGTAGACGCGAACCTTCAGCAGCCCTTGCTTGTGGGCCAGCCGAAAGACTTCGAGATCGCGCCATGTGCCCATGTCATGAACGGCGGTGACGCCCTGCGCATTGAGATACTCCATCGCCGCCACGGCCGCCGCAAGTCGGTCGGCCAACGACGTCGGCGGCGCGGCCCGTTCGATCAACGACATTGCGTTGTCTTTGAACAAGCCGGTCGGTCGACCCTGGGCGTCGCGCACGATCTCGCCGCCGGCGACGTCTTGCACGTCGTCGCCAACGCCCGCGGCGCGCATCGCCGCGGTATTGGCGAGCGCCATGTGCCCGTCGAGTCGCGAAATCCACACCGGCGTCTCCGGCGTGACTGCATCGATCCAGTCACGGTCGGGCAACTCGCCCCCCCAGAGCGTATGATCCCAGTCGCCGCCGCTGATCCAGGCGCCATCGCGTCGCGGCAACTTGGCAAACGCGCCGATCCGCTCCACGAATTCCTCCCGGGTGTCCGCGTCGCGCAGCTGCACCGACGTAAGATGCAGCCCGCCGTCGATGAGATGGATGTGGGCGTCGATCATCCCCGGCACGACGATGCCGCCATCAGCGTCGATGATTTTCGCTTCGCTCCCGAGCCGCTTGGCCGCTTCAGCGTGATCGCCGACGAACGCGATGCGCTCGCCGTCGATGGCGACTGCTTCGGCCCACGGCTGTGCGGGATTACCGGTCCAAATTCGGCCGACCACCAGCGTATGCGCCGTTTCTTCCCCAGCCGCTCGCTCGCCCGTCGCGATGACCACGAGCAGCAGGGACGACGCCATCGCTCGCAGCCACGAAGACCGCCGGCCCTCACGCCGCTTCGATCCCACGTCCATCGATTCACTTACGAAAGACAAAATAGACCGCTCCACATAAACAGAGGGCCGCCCACAAGTAATTCAGCCTGATTGGCTCCTTCATGTACAGCACGGCGAACGGCACGAACACCGCCAGCGTGATCGCCTCCTGCATGATCTTCAACTGTCCGACTTCGAATTGCGTATGTCCAATCCGATTGGCGGGCACCTGCAGCAGATACTCGAACAGCGCGATCCCCCAACTAATGAGGGCCGCCACGTACCACGGCTTAGACGCCAAGTTTTTGAGGTGCCCGTACCACGCGAACGTCATGAAGATGTTCGAGGCGGTAAGCAACAGTATCGTTTTCGTTATGACTGACATCCCTGCCCGACTCCCTTCACGAGCGTCGCACTCGACGCACGTTCCATTCGTTTTAAGCATCCGACCCGCACCCGCTGAACAGCGTTTCTACTTGGGATTCTGGCGGTTTTCAAGCATATGCCGGCTATCCCGTCCCCCAGCCAAGCATATCCGGCACAGGAGGTAACCTTTCGCCAAGTCGCAAGGTTTGCCGCTCACGACGACGATGGAGATGGGGCGCCTTCGTTCCCATGTCCCCGGCAGTCCACTGCATGGCTACGCGCGAACTGACCACGATCAACGTTGAGCAACTGAAAACCTGCCTTAGCGTCATCGCTGGCCGCGCGGCCGGCGTCTTGCCGTTCGACGCGACGTTTGACATGGCGGACAGCGTGAACATCGCCGACGCCAATGGCACCGAAGAATTTGTCTTCGCGCTTCGTGAGATTCGCGCCGCGCTCCACTCCGCCGAGCAATTGGCGTTGCGGTTCCCCGGCGGCTCGCCGCTGCGCTCGGAAATTCGCAACGCCATTCATGTCGCCAGAGAATGTTTCGGCAACGCCGACACGCTGGCGACGTTCAGTTTCGAGAATGGCGACTTCAGCGCCGCCGCTACCATCGCCGCCGACGCCCTGGCCAGTATCGATCGGGACGTCACGGCGAGCTTGGTTGAAATGACAGAATCTTTCCCCTCGCAGATGCCCGCGGTCAAGCGTCCGCACTATCTCGAATACCTCATGGCCTATGCAGACCCGGGGTCGGCGGGAGCCATCTTGGCGGAAATCGGCAACTAGGCTCAGCGTAGTTCGGCTGCCGCTGCGCGAGGCCCTGCGTGCAGCGGCTGATCAGCTGGCTGCGCAGAAATGCGAAAAGGCCGCCTGCTCAAGCAGACCTTTTCTAAATTACTAAGGCGGTCGGGGAGGGATTCGAACCCCCGATACACTTTCGTGTACGCCGGTTTTCAAGACCGGTGCATTCAACCGCTCTGCCACCCGACCGAGTATCTAAATTTGCCTATTTTTATAGGGTAAAGTAAGCTAGGTGAGTCACTTAGAGGGGTATCCGATACCCCCTGTTTTTGGTGACGATACCCGACACGATACCCTAAGCTATCTTTTCCTTATGAAACCGAGCAAGCCTCGACCTGATTTTCCGCTCACCGCAAACGGAAATGGCCAATGGTCTAAGAAGATCAGGGGCAAGGTTCACTATTTCGGCGCGTGGGCCGATCCCCAAGCCGCCTACGAATCATACCTGGAAAAACGCGATTATCTACAGGCTGGGCTCGCCCCGCCCCAAGAATGCGACACCCTAGGACACCTACTAGACGCATTTCTCGATACGAAGCGGCAAGCCCTGGAAATCGGTGAAATCTCCCAGCGGACGTTCGGGGAGTATGAGTCGGTATGCGATACCATCGCCGATACCATCGGAACTAGGAGGGTTCTAGAGGGGCTGACGTTCGCGGACTTCACCAGCCTGCGCCAGAAATTGAGCGTGAAGAAAAACGGGGAACCCGCCTCCCCGGTATCGCTCAAGCGGCTGCTGACGTTCGCCCGAATGCCGTTCTACTTCGCCAATGAGGAATTCGGCAAAACCATTCGATATAAGAAGCCCTTACAGACGCCCCCTGCCCGAATGCTGCGGGAGGCTCGCCGCAAGGTTGGCGAGCGACTTTTCACCGCCGAAGAAATTCGGAAGATCGTGAAGGCGTCGAAGGAAGAAATGCGGGCAATGATCTTGCTTGGCATTAACTGCGGGTTCGGCCCCGGTGACTGCCGGCAACTCACAATTGAGTCAGTGGACCTTGAGAAAGGTTTCCACAACTTCCCACGCCCGAAAACCGCTGTTTCCCGGCGCTGCCCTCTATGGCCCGGCACCATAACGGCTCTTAGGGCCGTTATAGGGGACCGATCAACGGGAACGGTGTTCAAGCCCACCTGGAACCGCCATGTAGTCGCCAGAGTGTTTCAGGCGGGTTGCATGGGAACTGGCGTCTACCGGGAAGGCGTCACGACGTTCTACAGCCTACGGCGGACATTCGAGACGGTTGCTTGCGCTGGTGACACTCCCCAGCACGTTATAGATTCGATCATGGGTCACGCGCTGCGCGGTAGCGACATGGCGGGAATCTATCGTCAACGAGTGTTCGACGACATGCTGCGGAAGTGTACTGATTTCGTTCGCGGCTGGGTGACAGGCGAAATCGTTCTCAATTAAGAGTAGCGGCGAACCGCCCCAGGGCGCAGCACAGACTTTTTCTTGGGAGTCGCGCGCGGCTCTGGTTGCTTGGTTTTGAGAAACAATTCTAAGTCGGTCTTACTCACCGCCCACCGCGCACGATTCCCGTTGCTAAGATTGCTCGCCCTCAATTGCTTGTCGCGAATCCAGCCAAGCACTTTATCGGGGCTCACCTTGAGCAGCTTCGCAACCTCTGGCGGCGTGAGGGTGTCACGCTCCCCAGTGTCGACTGCGGGAACCTCTAGAGCCTTGAGGCAGCGTCTCAGTTGATTAGCTGCCGTCAGTGGCGTCTTACCGAGTTCGCTATCAGGCAAAGACAGGGCGAATTCATGCAACCCTAGCAGATAGGCATACGCTTTGGCGGTTGCCACCGTTTCAGCGAACACCGGTGACGGCGGTTCGCCGATATGCGGCTCAATCTCTTGAAGCTGCGCATTCAGCCAGCGTTTGAATTCCGTGGGTGTCATAGCTAAAGGCTACTACACCCGTAGGTGGAATTCCGGGGTTCGGTGTTTTCACCGGCCTCCCCTCAGTCCCTAACAGTTTTGCCGTTCAAAAATCGCACCCTTGTTTTAGGGAACGGCGGCACCGGCGGCGCTAATAAACGCTTTTACCCCTCCGCTCGCTGTTACCCTCCACCCACGCCGACCCACCGACTCACGACCCCTACAACTGATTACTTCGATACAATCCGCAAATCACTAACCATAACATCAACTGCCCAACGATCCGAACCTAACAAACGGGACGCAAACCGAGGCATTTTGGGGGCGTTGTGGCTTGGCGTGGCTGGGCGTCTATTGGGCGTGTATTTATTGAAAAACCAATGAACCAACTGAGAGTGTGAGTCAGCAGCGACGTTGTTAAGTGAGTGTGTGATTTGGTGGTTCGATACACTTACGAAAATCAATTCAGCGCATGACTCGCAACTATTTCGGATATTCTGCGCCTATTACGGTTTGATACGGTGGTGTCACAGTGTAAAATTGATATACACCCTTGGAGATATGACCGATGAATGTTGTTTCCTACTATCGCGTGTCGACGGCTCGGCAAGGTCAATCGGGTCTAGGTCTCGACGCACAACGAACAGCAATCGAGTCATTCTGCAAAAGTAACAACGCGACAACGGTTGCAGAGTTCACTGAGATCGAAACGGGGAAGCGTAACAATCGCCCTCAAATTGCCAAGGCAATCCAACGATGCAAGGAAACAGGCGCTACGCTGGTTATTGGCAAGCTAGATCGGTTGGCGCGTAACGTCCATTTCGTTTCCGGTCTAATGGAGTCTGGGGTTTCCTTTATTGCCGCTGATAACCCCAACGCAAATCGTTTGACGGTTCACCTGTTAGCGGCCATCGCCGAGCATGAAGCGCATTTAATCTCTAAGCGCACAAAAGAAGCCTTGGCTGCCAGTCGTGCTAGAGGGGTGCTCCCCAGAATACCCACCTCCCATGAGGCGGCCTCAGCGCGTGCCGCGAATAGTACGGCAGCCGCCAAGCACGCCGAGGCAGTGAAGCCAATAGCCAAGGCGAAGCGGGGGCTGGGGTGGTCGCTACAGCAGGTAGCTGACTTTCTGAATGGGCGGGGGCATCGCACGCGGTTCGGCAAGGCGTGGTCGCCGACGGCAGTTATGCGGCTCTTGGCGTAGTGTCACTGCCTGTCACTCCCTGCCGCCTTTGTGAAAAATTTGGGCTCTTGCGCGTGTGCTAATAAGGGTTGTTGGGGCTCACGTTCCCTAACAAGCGCGCTCCAGATTACGGTAGCGCCAGATCGCACAGAATGCCCCGTAGTGAGCGCCGAACCCCGAACCCAGCCTCGGATAGCCGGTATATACATGCGGTCACTAGTGAACGCTCGGGGGTTTCGGGGGTTCTTCGGGGGTTCTTAAAGTGGCCGAAGTGCCATATTCCTCGGGATTCGGGGCATTCGGGGGTTCTGGGGGTTATTTTGCCCAGTCCAGCACAGAGAGTGAGGGGGGGTGCCATTCAGGGTGTTATGCAGACCCCCCCTTACACTGTGAAATAAACCTATAAAATAACCCTCGGAACCCTCCATAACCCCCGAATCCCGAGGAATAATCACTTTTTCGAGTTTTCAAGAACCCCCGATAACCCCCCAAGAACCCCCGCACCTAGTCTACGGTGGCGTCAAAAGATAGTGGACAAGGCATCTATTTTGCCTATTTTTCCAGAAAACGCTTGACTTTTAACGGTTATAGTGTATAATTGAGGTAGTTGGGCAAGATGCCCTTCGTAATATTAGCGGTGCCAACCCGTTCACCCTCTCTGTGTGGTGGCGGTCACAAATGTTGGCTGGTCCCTCGCCTTCCCCGTAGCGGGATGGGTGCCCCGGATTTGGGCGGTGCGAGGTTGCGGCAGACTGCGGTTGCAGTCGCCCTCAGACCCCACGCACGGAGAGCGCACCAAATGTCTTACGCCTTGTCTATTCAGCGTCTCGCTGAAACCAACCCAAACTCTGCTATTCTTGTCCGTAATTTCTGGCACCCGAAATTAGAAACCCAAGTTCTCCCTCTCACTCAAGAGGAAATGTATGAACGCAACCTACCAAGCCAACGCCTACCGAACCTCCGATTCCCAGGATCGGAAGATATTAACGACACTCCAACAGTTGCACTCGACCCACTCGCCAGCCGCATTGGCTGCAATGGGTGGAACTATGTTGATGGAGTGGCAGAATATGTTGTGTTTGAAAGCGATTGCGGGCATGGCGGTAACGAACAAACCCCAGAGCAGATCGCAGAAAACAACGAACGTCTAAAGGATGACGGCAGAGTGACCGCAAATCGGTCCACTCACGGCGGCGGCGTTCATTATCGCGTTGTGCTTGACCCGCCAGTACCTTGCCCCAACCGTGCGACATTCAACCGTCTGTCAACGCTCATTACCGATCAACTCGGGATGACCGACAAGACTTGCGCTAGAGGCGGGATTCTTTGGCTCTGGGCGACGACCGCGAACGCGGAGAACCGAGGCTTTGAACTTCTCTTTGAGGCTACCTCTACGTTCACGGTGCCGGAGGATTGGCAGGAAATGGTTCCTGCTACTCGCGTCCGCACAGGTAATAAAGTTGTAGAGCTAGGCGAGCATCACAATGAGTTGTTGGAATTTGCCAGCAACCGTGGCGTACTGCGTCCGCATACCCTTGAGGATGGCGGCGAGTGCTACGCTACGCACACAAAGCTACTGGAAGCCGCCCACAAAGAAATGCGGTTACTCGGTGCATTCTCGACCGTTTCGCAGGGTCGGGATTTGCAAACCCCCAACTGCTACATCATTCCGAACGATGATGGTTCGTGGCGAGTCTACCGTTTCGGGACCGCTAAGGAACCCGGCTGGCATCTACGCCAGAGCGATCAACGCTCTTGGTGCTGGTTTAACCAGTTCGATGAGAGCGACTGGGGGGCTCTCTGTGCAAGTTTTCGCGGCGTCAACCCAAGCGGGAAGAGTAAGGGAACTTATGTCGTTCAAAAGTTTGAAGACGCAGCGGCTATCGTAGCGGCGGCGGGGGGCGTTTTTGTACCCCCTCAGACCGTCACCAATCGTGCCGTGACATTGACCCTAATTAACGGACAGATTCGATGCGAGATTTCGCGCACCCGTAAGGAAACCGAAGTTCCTGAGGGATGGCTAGAAGTCAGCGAAAAGAAATTCGGATGCTCTATCGACCTTCCTAGTGCGAAGGCAGACCGCAGCAGCCTCTACGATATTGAGAATGTTAAGGTCGGGTATCATTTCTCGGAAGTTGGGCAGCAGTATGGCGAAACGCTTTACTACGTCCAGCACGACGACGGGACTTGGAAGCCAGAGACCGTTGCTCACGTTAGGTCGATGCTGATTTCGCAGGGGATGCCCAAAGCTGCCTTCCCAGTGTGGCAGGGTAAGAACATCGCCAGTCCGGTTAAGATTTCCTGCAAGCCATTTGCGAAGGCTAGCGACGATTCCACCTTTTGGAATCGTGGATACCAGTTCGCTTGTAACCCAATCAAGGGCGACCACCCGACATGGGATAAAGTCATTCGACATTCGTTCGAGTATCTGAATCCCTACATCAACGACGATCCGTGGTGCCAAGCCAATCGCATCAAAGACGGCTACGATTTTGGAATCGTCTACTGTGCGATGATGGTGCAGAATCCGCAGCGGCGAGCGCCTCACCTGTTCCTCTACAGCGAGGACCAAGGCACGGGGAAAGATACGTTCCCTGATTCCATCGCCCTGTTGATGGAGTCGGGGGCGGTGGTGAACGCAAACGATGCGGTCACTAGTTCCAGCGGTTTCAACGGTGAAATGGAAGGAAAAGTAATCTACAAGATCAGCGAAATTGATCTAAGCAAATCGGGCAGCACGGCGGAAAGCCGCTGCCGCGATTGGGTTACAAATCCGATACTTCATATCCATCGGAAGGGCATCACGCCGTATGACGTGGTGAACTATGGTCGTGTTATCCAAATGGCGAATGATCTTTCCTATAAGCTCGTTTCAACGGAAGACGCTCGCACCATCGTCATAGAGTTGGCGAAGATTTCACCCGCGAATCATTTGGATTGGGAAACTGAGTTGAAGCCCAAGCTGATCGCTGAGCGTGCGGCGTTCCTATACCACTTGCTCAACTATGGACTTCCCGAGCATGGCGCGAAGGGGTCGCGGTGCTACCTCCCGATCTTGTCGACGGAAGCCAAGGCGGATTCCATCGCCGCTAATCTTGCTCCCCTGCAAGGCAACGTGGCTCACCTGTTTGAGCAGATCGTTACTAAGGCTCATCGGGGAGAGTGGCAAGGCGAACTGGAGTATACGGATATCTTTCGATTGATTGACGATGTTCCGCCCAACTCTAAGAGTTGGGGAGCGGCTTGGCGGCGGATGGAACCGCACTTCCGAGCCCACGGTCTGAACCCATCGCATCGCCCCCGCGTGGAGCATAAATCCTCTGCGGCTTGGGGCTTTGCGGCAGCGTAAACGGGAACGCCTCTCCGCGTTCAACCGAGGTCGGGGACCGACTGGTCCTCGGAACCCGACCATTTTTAACCACTAGTTTAAGGAACTTACAACATGCCCGAACAATTACTAACCTATCGTGAGGCCGCAGAGCGGTTGAACATTTCCGAGCGCACCCTACGGCGAATGATCCCCGATAAGATCAAGCCAATTACCTTAGGAAGCCACACGATTCGTTTCCGTCTTTCCGACTTGGAAAGACTCATCGCGACTTTTAACACGGACGTTGAGCAGAACTAAACTCTTCTCTACTCCCCCACCCGCCGATTCTCGGCACCCCGCCACGTTCTGTGGCAACCAATATCCTCAAGACCGCCGCTTCCACGCGACTGTTACTCCGGTCGTTTGCGGCGGCGGTCTATCTTTCTCGCCCCCAGTTCGGGGCAATCACTTTCTAAAGGAGTCTGATTCTATGCTTTATTTTACTACGCGGTCACTCCCCACTGGCGGTCGCGGCATCGTCGACATGATTACGGGCGAAGTCGTCGCTGAGTACACAACTGGCGGCGATTCTTTCCCAGAGGCCAACGAAGCCGCTCGAATCTATCGAGTCGAGCTAATGGCCGATCTTGCCGGGGCCGGTCTCATTGTTGACGACGGAAGGCAGTACGCCCTACCGGTTCTGCAAAACGCCTACCAGAAATTCTTGACCCTCTAGGACAGGGCGGGCAAGCACGCCCCGTCGACAAATGGCAATTGTGCCTACGCCTGAGGATCGTTCCCGGCCATCGTGGCGACCACTCGTTGTGGAACCCATCGTGGTCGGGGACTTTTACTTTTCAATTATGGAGAACAAACGATATGTCACGAATTGATAACAGACCGCTAAATCAGCGAATCGCCGATGCTCATTGGCAGCCAATCAAGAAACCAGATAACCGAAGCCAGTTGGAGCAAGCCATCGACGAGCGCGAGGGAAAGCCTTCGCGAACTCTGCATGGTGAAAAGCTGACGCTGCATCTATTGAAGCAAGAGCAGCGAAAGCGAGATACCGAGTTCGATGAACGGGAGCGTAAGCGGGAGCATATCGAGCGTAACCGCTCCCAACTTGTCCACTTGCAGACGCTCCGCGAAAAGTATGAAGAGAATGAGGCAGTTCCCGTTGAAATGATCGTTGCCGTCGATAAAGCGATTGCGCAGGTAACGCAGGAACCGCTGTAGCAGCCGGGTTGGTATCCGGTGCGTCGCTTCGTCAGCGACGTGATTCAAACGCTGCACGCGGGGGAGTGTGTCCCGAGTAGAAGTTCCATGCGATCGATCGCGGAAGCGTTCGTTCGCAGGAAGCGAGACGTCGGCAAGGCAGTCGATGCTCGTTCCAGCGCTACGGGTGGTGCCGGGCGCGGTGACGACGAAAGGGACGACAGCTGTTCGACACGGAAGGTAGACGACGCCTGGCGGCGACTCTTTTGTCGAGAGTCGCCGCCGCGGGCGCGTTGTTCCTTGGTTGGAAGTCAAAGCGGTCAAACGAGATCCCTTCGGGAGAAGGGATGTCCTTTGTCGGTGAGTTGGCGATGAACGCTCGAGGTGTAATTTACGCTCGAAAGGGTCATCAACGGATTTGGCGATCGGCACGGCTATGGAATTGGCGGCCGTGCGACTTGAAATGTAGAGTCGCACGGCCATTCACAGGAAAAGGCCGTGACGTTCGCGAGCTTATAGCGAGGGTTTTCGGTTTTCAAATTGCAATGCGATCAGCGAGCGAAGGACGCGCAGAGCTGGTCGACGAAGGTTTTCACTCACTGAAGGGGCGCGAAAGAAGAAACAACGCCCCTTCTTCTAAAACGGCGACTACCTGCTCGCCGCTTTGGAAGGAGGGACTCATCATGGAGTATCGATGGGAAGCGACGAGCATCACGGGGTTCGTGCAAATCTTGGCGTGCAATTATTTGCCGCATGGATATTGGTTCTATGTGTCGGGCAACGTGCCGGAGAGTAAGCCTCCGCACGTGGCCGATCGAAAGCTGATGGAGAAGTACGGGGTGGCGCTCAGCCGCGGCCAGCGTGCGCGGCGTAAGCAAGCGGGGATTGCGAATCTGCACTACGTCAGGTTCGACCGTGATTGGCTGCTGTTGGCAACGCACGGCCGGCACGAATTCTTCTTGGAAGAGGGAGATCGGGTCCGTGATGTGCGGAAACACCCGATTCACTTCGCAGGTTATTCGCTGACCGTGCGGAAGGGGGACTATCTGCAAGCTGGAGAAGCGGGCCTCGCGCAACCCGATGGCCGCTGGCGAGTGCGCGTGCAAGTTGCTCGCGAACAGCTCCGAATGATCAAGCCCTACCTTCTCGATCTCTGCACGAAGCGGAGCGCGACATGGCTCGCCTACCAAATGTGGAATCTTCCCTTCGAACCGTACGCACCCGTACGCAAACAACTGTTGTCGCTGTTGCGAATGATCAATACGAAGCGCCAATCGGCCGGGATGGAGCGACTCTCCACTCACACGTTGCGTCTCCGGCGACGCATCGTTAAGCCATTCGAAGATGAGCTGACTACATCAGCCGCATGACTGGAAAGCCCAGGGAGCTGAGTCACTTGAGCGTTCGTTGCCATTGCCATGAGGAGCCGGTAGCACCCTAGTCTCCGCGGTCGCGGCATCCTCGCAGTGAGGAGTCGACAACGGGCCACTGGAGAGAGGCATGCCTACGTCATTCACCGCCGAAGTGTAAGCGAACTACGGCGAGTTACTCCCAAGTAGTCACTCCGAACGACTAGCGTTCGGCGCGCTGGAACCGGTGGGCGCGACTACTTAGGAGACAGACTGAAAAGGCTGGCCGGACCTTCCCGTTTGCGATCGGAAGGGTCCGCCCAGTTAAGGCGTCGATGCTACGCTGCCTCGGACTGCGGCTCTGCCAATTGCGGTTCACGCTCGGCGATCCACTCCGTTGCCTTCCGAGTCACCGAGAGAAGTTCCTCGGCGTTTCGCGAAAAGAAGTTCTTTGAATAGCCGGTGCGACCGCTTGACGCGCTCTTCCAAGAACGGGAGAGCGTGAAGTCGTAGTAAGCGTATCCGGATGGGCCCTGGCGTTGCCAAATTGACGCGGCGATGGCGCCCTCGCGAATTACCTGCACGGGATCTTTCGACTCTTCCGCGTCCCCGTTTTTGCCGCGAGGCCGTTTTTCGTTTTCAGTTTCAATTGTCATGGTGTACTCCTCCAAGTGGTTGGTTAAAGGAGGATCGTGCCACGGATTGAATTCTTACTCAAATTTATTTTGGGCCCTCAATCTTGCATTCGGAAATTGCGAAAACGCCAATGCGCGTCGCTGCTTGACAGATCTCGACGGGGCAACGGCGCATGTCATGATGGGCCGCGGGAGCGGTCATGCTAGTTCAATCGAGTGTACGCGCCAGGAGCATGTTACTTCCTTGTCGCATGCAGGCTGGCCGCAGCGTCTATCGCCTTACTGAGGATGAGCATCTCACTTTGCAGGAGCTGGCCGAAAGACCAACACTGGCACGTCGGTGTCTTGGAGGAGATAGTCGAATAGCTCGGGCGCCAGCCAACGTTCCAGAGGGCTGCGTGCATGCGCCGCCAGCGCGATGAGGTCAGTCTCATTCGTAATCGTCTCGAAGCGCACCACTTCCTCAAGGCGCGAGTTACTAAACACAATTTTGGTCACCGGCCGCGGGAGGGTCCTCCCTGCGCGTTTCAGATCGTCTTCAGCCGCGGCGAGAGCCTTGACTTTGCGCGTCATTCCCCGACCTCCGCGACCGACGGAGTGTGTTTCGATCGGAAGTATTCGGAGGAGAGTTTGAGTGCCATCCGTTAGTGTGCCGATTTCTGCCACTGTGCTGAGGCTCTCACACTGCGTTGTGGGATCGACCAAGGGGACTAGGATCCGTCGTAACGGCGGGGACCAGTATAGGTCGCTGGGGGGAATGGAACCGCGTACGATCAGCACGGGGACTGATGTGCGTTGCAGGATTCGGTCGGCCAGGCTGCTCCAGCACGCGCGACTAAGAGCGCTGCAGCGTCTCGTGGCCACGACTATCAAGTCGATCGAGCCCTCCGCCGCCTCGCTGAACCGCTGGGCGGCATTACTCCCGTTGAAAATAAGTGAATTCCCGAAACGCACGTCTGCGTCGTCCAGTCGCGAAGCAATCGTCCGTAGATATCCTGGACGTGACGGCGTTATTGTGGACTCTCGAATGAGCGCGAGCTGTAATTCCGCGTTTGCCACTCCCGCCAATCGGCGTGCATACGGAATGGCCAGCTCGCCCAACGGAGAGCCATCCAGAACAACGGCGACTCTATTCATCTGAGAATTCGCAATCAGTGCGGGTTGCGCTTGATCACACTCCTCACGTCCTGGAATGTGCAACGTTGGACCACGAACTTGTAGCGGAAGAAGCGCCTGCTTCATCTTTAATGAGTGGTTCGTCATACCGTCCCTTGCACGCTTATCTGCTGTCGTGATGGAATTTGGCCTGCGGGAAAATCGCTCTGGCTAGCTCGAAGTCGAGCGCGTAACCAGGATCGGAATCCTCGAATGCTGCACCAGATACCTAGCCGGATCAGAGCGGAGCAGCTTCGCGAGGCCTGACCTTTTGCGTGCCGCAATTGCGATCACATCGCTTTCCGTCTGCTGCGCATTCGTCAACATCACCTGAGCGAGCGGTGCGTCACTCGATCTGATTTCCGTTGCAAGCTCCTCGCTCTGACCATCAATGCGTCGCAACTGGTTTGCCAAACAGTTTAGATACGCAGTCGCATCATCCACCTTTTCTTTCCAAGGAATGCCCGCGTACGGCATCGTTGGAACAACGCGAAAGAGCGTGTGGCGAGCTGAGATCGATTTTGCGAGCGATGCAGCTGAAGAGAGGATCTCTTCGCTTTCAGGGCTTCCGTCAAGAAACGTCAGCACACGGCGGAGCCGCCAGGGGGCACTAAGGTCAACCGGCCAACGATATCCTTTCACGAAGAGAATGGGTGATGCACCCAAGCTCAGGAACCGCTCCGAGACGCTCCCAAATTGGAACCAGCCCAGCGGACCGAGATGCCGGGTCGCGACGACCACCAGCGTATCTCTGCCAGCCAGCGAGGCTAAGTCAGCCGCCGCCTGACTTCCGCGTAGGGCCTCCCAGAGCACTTCGGTATGGTCGTAGGAGAGACGGCGCGAACACGCCTCCAGATAATCACGCATTAGTTGCTGGCGGTGACGCCCGATCGTTTCCTCGAATGACAGAGAACGTTCAGCAAACGTGGCGCCGAGCAGGAGATTCTCGTGCGCAAGTTGCAACGTAGCGCCGGCGCGACGAGCAATCTCCGCGGCGACAGGGAGGGCGTGCTCCGCATAATTGGATCCATCAAGGACCACGAGCACGCGCCGGAAAGGCGAAACCGCACCAAGGGAAGGCTGCGATGCAATTGCATCTCTGGGAGCTTCGCCTTCGATGCGGTGCAGGTTATCTGCGAGCCTTTCGCTGCGTCGAGAGGGATGGCATTGCACGCTAGTGTTCATAACGACCTCCTTTAGCCGGCGAACTTCGACGGGCCCCGTACTCGCGCGAGGCAACAGCGATCTGATTGCTGATCGAATACTTCAAAGCGAGAGCACGCACGGCTTCCTGAGCCAGCTGCTTGTGGAAATAACTCGGCACCTCGCCCGTTAAAATCAGCGCCCCGCGACGCACGCGGCAGGTAATCTTTTTCAACGCCTGGTAGCAACTAGCTTTCAAACGCTGCTGGGCGTCACGCTCCACAGTTGCAGCAAAAAGTCCGATTGCAATTTCCTCGCGCTGGCAATCATCCAGTACGCTCATGTCACTCAAGTCCTTTCATGATCTGTGAATGCCCTTAGCCGAAGGCAGCTAACCGTACTCGCCTTCGTCAACAGGACAACGAATTGAGACGATTTGGAGGTGAATCGCCCCTGCCGGAGCCGAAACCTCGACGATCTCTCCGACGCGTCGGCCATAGAGGGCGTGGGCGACGGGCGTGAGGCTTGAAATGCGATTGAGGGAAATATCTGCACGGTTCGGTGGAACCAGCGTGTAGACTTCCACCTCATTCGTTTCGACGTCCCGGACGGTCACGGTGGAACCGATGCCGACGGCATCTTCGATGAGTGCGTCAATATTCATGGCAATTGCCTTCCTGATTGTTTGTGAATAGGTGCAACAGGAGACTACGCTACGCTTCGAGCAACGGTGACGGCGTCTCGCGTCGTCGGTGACGTCGTTTTTCGAGCGAGCGGACCAACCGTACGCGCAATCGATCGGCGGCTCTGCCGATGGCGACATACTCATCCGTCGCTGCCGCCGTCGCCGTGAAGCGCCCGCCGCGTTTCAAGGTGACTTCCATTCGGCAATGCATCGCCGGTCCGCCCTTCGGTCCATTGCTGTCTTCGACCCAGACGAACACTCGGCGGACTCGCTCCTGAAAACGGCCCATCGCAGCGGCAACACATCCCCGGATGACGCGACGAAGCTCGTCCGTTAATGCCAGCCCTCGCGTTCTGACTGAGAGAGTTTCGGCGTAACGAAAATGCTTCGATGGATATGCAATCACTGACATAGTCGTCTCCTTTTCGTCAATCCCATGCGGCCGCGCAGAGTAAGTTGCGTGTCGGATCGCACATTCAAGGGCAGTAAGAATGCCGCCAGCAACGCTGCTGGCGTGCTTTGGAGGCCCCGTGTTAAAGACGATGGTAACTAGAAGCAATAAGTGCGCCGGTTATGATCGGAGCCGCTGAGAGCCGTAAATAGCGATGTCGGCGCGTGATGACCCCCTCGCAGCGTCACCGATTGTTGACAGTGACAACAGGTTATGACGGGCGTTTCTAATGAGCAGGGCCGCAAGTCGGCAACGCACGCGTCGCGAGAATGCATGAGACGACGGCATGTATTGTGCGTCAACTTAGAGTGAAAGCATTCTTAAAGCCCCTGCTGAGAAGCAAATTGAAAGGAAAGGACAATGACCACAGATTGCCTCATTACGAAAACCGATAGGCGCCGCCTCGGGACGCTACTAACAACTCCCGAAGGGCGCGCATGGGGGACGCTGCAGACGGTGGGCGAATTAGAAAGCCTTCTCGAAGACGCTGCCGCCTTAAGTGCGAGAGACGTCCCGGAAACATTAGTCACCATGAATTCGACGGTAAGAGTCGTCGACCTCGATTCCGGCGAGCAACGTACCGTCACGCTAGTTTATCCCCAGGAGACCGAAGAATCGGCGGACGCGATTTCCGTGACCGACCCGTTGGGGGTCGCGCTACTAGGTTGCCAGGTTGGCGACGTGGTACAATCGCTTGACGACTCAATCGAGGAGAACCTCCGCGTGATCGAACTGCTATTCCAACCAGAGCGTGCTCACGCGGAACAGCTGTGACTCCGACTTATCGCCGGCATCAACGTTAGGATTAGGCTGTGCGTTCCAAGAAGAGTTCCCAGACCTCTGAACCAATGCCGCCCGCAGTGATCGAACCAGAGCGATGGTTTCGCGCCGTCGCCGACTTTACGTACGACTGGGAAAGTTGGCACGGGCCCGACGGGCGCTTGATCTGGGTCAATCCTGCCGTTGAACGAATCACGGGGTATTCAGTCGTCGACTGCTTAGCGATGGATGATTACCCGCTTCCGATGATCGCAGCAGACAATCAAGCACAGATCGCTAAGGTGTTACTGAGCGCTCGTCAACGTACGTCTGGCGAAAGCATCGACGTGCGCGCGGTCCATCGCAATGGCGAGACGCGATGGATGTCGCTCTCCTGGCAGCCGATGTTCGGCGATGGAAACCTCTACTTGGGTTTTCGCACAAGCGTGCGTGACGTTACAGATCGCCACAAGCTCCGCGAGCAACTACGGCTTCACGCCGAACATCTGGAGCAACTCGTTCAGGAGCGAACGTCGCGCCTGCGCCAACTTGAAAAGCGGCAACGTCAAATGGAAAAGCTCGCCGCTTTGGGCCAACTGGCCGCCGGCGTCGCTCACGAGATCAACAATCCACTCGCAGGCGTGCGCAATGCCTTCGAGTTAATCAAATCCGATCTGTCGCCGGAGGATGAGCACTATGAGTTGCTGGAGCTCATCGACCGAGAAATTGATCGCATGAGCGGGATCGTTCTGCAGATGCACCAGCTCTATCGCCGCAGTCCTCAGCGGCCAACCGAGTTCTCAATGACGACGGTAGTTGGCGAAGTAGCGTATTTGCTGGAGGGGACGGCCGCGAAGCGGGAGGTTCGCCTCCAGTGCGATCTCAATGATGGGCCGGTGATGGTCTGCTTATCAGAGGGGGAGGTTCGGCAAATCCTGTTCAATCTCATCCGCAACGCCGTTCAGGCGTCGCCCCCCGGGGGCGAAGTAAACGTGAAACTCAAGGAACAAGCAGAGGAGCTCTTCGTTCATGTGAGAGACCAAGGTCCAGGGATTTCAGCGGAAGTACTGCCCCATATCTTCGACCCGTTTTTCACGACGAAACACGGGGTGTCCGAGCCAGGCATGGGCTTGGGACTCTCCGTGTCGAGAAGTTTGATCGAAGCGATGGGGGGGCGTATTGACGTGGTAGGAGGTTCCGGAGCTGGTACGGAATTCGTGGCCGTCTTTACCCGCAGCATCGAAGTACTTGAGGCCTCCGGCGATGAGTGAGCTCCCCGCAGCTAGAATCCTGATTGCGGACGACGAGCCGCTCTTCTTGCGAACGACGGCGGCATTACTTCGAAAAGCAGGCTATCAGTGCACCACGGCCTCTAGCGGACATGCTGCGTTAGAAACGCTGGCGCGAGAGCCGTTTGACCTGGTGCTCTCAGACTTGAATATGCCCGGCAATCTCCGCCTGGAGCTCTTGCAGGAAGGGCGCGAAAAGTGGCCTGACGTGCCGCTGATCGTCATCACCGGTGCTCCGTCTCTCCCGTCTGCCATCGAGAGCGTGCGCCTGGGCATCACTGATTATCTACTGAAGCCCGTCAAGTACGAGGACTTGCTCTCGGCGGTGCGTCGAGCCCTAGCGCAACAAGAACGTCGGCAGCTGCACGCGCCGAAAGCGGTGGAAACCGGCTCGGGAACTCGTTGTTTCCCCGAGATCGTCGGTGAAAGCGCAGCGATGCTGGATCTGTTCGAGATTATCGAGCGGGTGGCCGACACGGACACGAGCGTACTGATTACGGGCGAAAGCGGGACTGGGAAGGAAGTCGTTGCCCGGGCCATCCACAATCGCAGCCGACGTGCAGACGGGCCCCTGCAGGTAGTCGATTGCACCGCGATTCCAGAGACGCTCTTTGAGTCCGTGCTGTTCGGGCATACCAAAGGGTCGTTCACGGGCGCATTCAAAGATCAAGCTGGACTATTAGCCCAGGCAGATGGCGGAACCGCCTTTTTCGATGAAATTGGCGAACTTCCGCTCCCATTGCAAGCCAAACTTCTCCGCGTGATCCAGGAGCAGACGTTTACGCCAGTTGGCAAAACGTCTCTTGTCAAAGTAGACATGAGATTTCTCTGTGCAACGAACCGCGATTTGGAGCTGGAGGTGAACGCCGGTCGGTTTCGGCGAGATCTCTTCTATCGACTCGCGGTGATCCATATCGAACTGCCGCCGCTGCGAGAGCGGGGCGACGACGTCATCTTGCTTGCACGGCATTTTCTCAACCAATTGCAACCGCAGCATCGTCGAGTTAGCGACTTTTCGGAAGAGAGTCTCGCCTTGCTGAGCGGTTATCGTTGGCCGGGTAATATTCGCGAACTACGCAATGCAGTCGAGCGCGGGCTAACCATGGCGCGCGGCGATTGGATTCTGCCTAGCGATCTGCCATTGGCTGTTCAGCGAACCGAGGCGGACACGCCCAAACCTCAGTCATCCCGCCCAGCGGGCGCAACGCGGGCCGAAACCGTCGAAGATGCAGAGCGAGAGTACCTCGTGTCACTCCTGCGCGAAAACGCCGGCAATGTCGCCCAGTCGGCGCGGCAGGCAGGGATTTCGCGACAAGGCCTGCATAAGCTCTTAAATAAGCATGGCGTCGACGCTGGCGAGTTTCGGACGTAGTCGTCAAAGCGCCAACGCACGTTGACAGTGTCAACGCAGGCCTGCTCGTCTGTCGGCGATTTATTGCGAAAAGCAGGCGTTTCACGCGACTCGACGAGCGATTTCGCTCCGCCTCCGCCGTGGTCCGCAAGTTGCGTTGGGTTAATGCATAACCCGACATTCAAGCGGCATATCCGACCAAGGAGTTAGCAATGAGCAAGCGTAAGATTGTTCTCACCGAAGCTGATCATGAACGACTCGAAGCGCTACTCGACTCAGAGTTCGCACAGGTCATTAGTCCTATTGAGTACCTTGAGGATCTGCGGACCGAATTGAAGGGAGCTGAGATCGTGGCCCCTCACCGCGTTCCCCGCAGCGTCGTGACGATGAACTCAACCGTCACTCTCAGAGATCTTGAAACGAATGAGCGTGAGACCTACACGCTCGTGTATCCCGAGCAAGCGGACATCGCCAATGACCGCCTCTCGGTTCTAGCTCCTGTCGGTACGGCAATCCTCGGTCAGCGTGTCGGGGATGAGCTCAAATGGCGCGTTCCCGGGGGTTGGCGACGATTTAAAGTCCAGCGCGTTCTCTTTCAACCGGAGCGGGAAGGAGTGGCAGACCTTGAGATTGAGGGCGCGCCGCCGCGGTGGATTCGGCATGCCGCAGCGATCGCTGAGGCCACATGACCGAAACATCAATGCGGAGCAGAGATCAATTATTAACTGTGCGTTCAGGAGATAAAGAAATGATTCGTACATTGCAGGCTCGACCGCCAACTCTACCAGATCCGAAACGCATTTCCCTCGCCCGGCGGCAAGGTCAGCTCGGCGACCTTTCCTCTCCAAGTCAGGCGCCGGTAAACAAGCAGCCCGTACCGGTAATTCGAGAAGTACTCGTCGCGTTAGACGGAAGTCTGTCTGCCGAACATGCGTTGCCTTGGGCAATCCGTATTGCCGAATCAGCAAAAGCGCAGATTCGACTCGTGCATGTTCACGAGCGAATGGATGACGGATTTCACGGCCATCGAGCAAATACCTATCGAGCTTTCGACCACCTCCTGCGGAAGCCGAAAGAGGAGTACTTGAGCGAGGTCATCAATCGAATGACTCGAGCGGGTGCTCACGTCAGGAAGCCGATGCTATTGGAAGGCCGCATTGCCGAGACATTAGCCGAACTGTTGGCGTCTGTCGATATGACGGTGATGGCAACACGCCGCCGCAGTCGACTCGGCCGGCTCCTGTTCGGCAGCGTTTCGCAGGAGCTCCTGCGTAACGCCTCGAAGCCGCTATTGCTGGTCAGTGGGTACAACTATCCAGTCGATCTAACGGGACGGCCCCATTTGAACCACGCACTGGTTCCCTTGGATGGATCGCCTGGTAGCGAAGAAATCTTACTGCCTATCGTTGGTCTTAGCCGAGTGATGGACGGGCAGCAAACGCTGCTTCGCGTCATTCCGGAAGACCGCCCGTTCTCCCTCCTCAAGAAGCTTCCGAGGGCGCTTGCCGACCTCAACGACGTTGCCAAGCGTTGGAAGGCGTATTTGCCAAAACTCAAGACGACTCACGTGTGGAGTGATTCGCAGATCAACCGTGAAGTGCTCAAGCAAGCCGAAGAGCAACAGGCTGACTTTATTGCAGTGGCAACCCGGGGCGGCAATTTCTCGCGCCTGTTTAGGTCAGGATTGGCCGACTATTTGATCCGCCATGCCACGATGCCTTTGCTTGTCGTCAAGCAACGATCTGAGTAATAATCGGCGAAGAGGCGTCGGTATCAAGATTGGGCGCGGCGGCCAAACGGGCGCCGCGCAGCGTCGACTATCAAGTGCTCTCGATTGTCTGAGAAAGTGAGTAGACTGCCTCACCCAGATGCAGCCAAATCCTGCGCAGCCTAGGAAAAGAACGAGCCGATCGGAGCTCGCGGAGTCATGATGAACAGACCGGAGAAGCTTGATCCGCCTGTTGACGTGAATCGCGACCACGTGCTCGGTCCGCCTGACGCGGAGTTGACGCTGGTGGAGTACGGAAGTTATGCGTGTCGGCAATGTCACGCGGTTCACGATGTGATCGAGATTCTACGCGTTCGATTTGGCGATCGAATGCGATATGTCTTTCGACACCTGCCTGTCGCCGGCAGCGGCGAAGCGGCTCGCGCAGCGGAGCTAACCGAACATGCCGCGGCTAGGGGCCAATTCTGGGAAGTTCATGAAGCGTTAATGGAATGCGGGCCCGCGCTGTCAGCGGGTGACATTGAACGGATTGCCGGTGAATTCAATCTTCCAACGGTGACTGCGCCCAATAACGCGCACGAGCTGGTGCGCGAGGGTGTAGCAGACGCGCGTCGCAGCGGGGCTTTGGTGTCGCCGACGTTCTACATCAACGGCCGGCGGTACGAGGGCGCCTGGGACGAAAGCTCGCTTGCGGATGCGATGCTTGAACCCCTGGGACATCGGATTCAAGCGGCGGCCTTCGATTTCGTTCGCTGGGGTCCGTCGTCAGGCCTCCTGCTTGGCCTGGCGACGCTGCTTGCCATGGTGCTGAGCAACTCGCCAGTCAGTTCCGCGTTCCAGGGCTGGTGGGAGACGCCTGCCGGATTTCGGTGGGGTGAATTTAGCTTCTCTTTAACTCTACTTGACTGGGTGAACCACGGTTTACTAACGATCTTCTTCCTCGTCGTCGGGCTCGAAATTAAGCGCGAGTTCACAGTCGGTCACTTGGCCAGTTTTCGCTCGGGCGCACTACCGGTGATCGCGGCCTTCGGAGGGATCCTGCTGCCCGCGATAATTTACGCGGCCATCGCACCGCCCGATTTGAGGCACGGTTGGGGGATCCCGATTGGGACTGACACCGCCTTCGCCGTGGCGCTCATCGTGTTGCTCGGCGATCGGGTTCCCATTCAATTGCGGGTGTTCTTAACGGCAGCAGTCATCATTGACGACATCGTTGCGATCGCCGTCATCGCCCTGTTCTACACGGGCGAGCTCGTCACCGCCTATCTGATTGCGAGCGGCGCGGCGACAGTGCTGCTCCTCGCACTTAACAGAATTGGGGTGTATGGCACTCTTCCGTATACCATCTGCGGAATCATTCTGTGGTTCTTTCTTCATGAAGCTGGATTGCACGCGACGCTGGCTGGGGTGATTCTCGCCCTGGTCATTCCTGCCCGACCTCCTGCTAACATGAAGGCGCTGCTGGCTCAGGCGGCGACCGTCATCCATCTGGAGGACCGTCATACCGGAGAAGCGATGCGGCAGGGGCCGTCTGAACAGGCGCTTAATACGCTTGACGCTATCCACGCTCGGATTGAATCGCCGACCGACAAGCTTCTGCGATCCGTTGAGCCCTGGTCAAGTTATCTGGTGCTGCCGATCTTCGCATTGGCCAACGCCGGCGTCACTTGGTCGCCCGAGGTATTTGAGGAACATGGACGCTTGATGCTGGCGATTGCATCGGGACTGGTTGTGGGAAAGCCTGTCGGCATCATCGTCGCCGCCTGGCTCGCAGTCAAAAGCGGAATTGCAGTAAAACCCGAAGCGTACTCGTGGCGTCAGTTAGTCGGCGCAGGATCACTCGGCGGAATTGGGTTCACGATGTCGCTGTTCATCGCGGGCGAAGCCTTCCCAAGTCCCGCCGATTACGCAGCAGCCAAGATTGCAATTTTCATTGCCTCGATCAGCGCGGCGGCGGCGGGAGCGCTTATTCTCTATCCACGACGCCGCGGCGAAGGGGCCCCCGAGCAGTTCCAGCACGCAACTGACGTCGACGCGGACGTACGTTGTCGAGCATGACGTGGCTAGAGCTTGTGAATCTGGCATTGCGCTCCAGGTCTAACTCTCGCGGGTCGAGAACTGATTGAGAGTTTACGAAAACGTAAGATTCGTGGCAGTGAAGATAAAATCGGCCCGGAAGGTTCCCACTTCACTGGCGGGTCGTCTCGATAGAGTCGATAAATCCGATGGCGGCCGCACGCCGATCTCGTCAAATTCTCGCGCGTTTCACGTGCGTAGCTCATCGCCTCGGTTCTTATTGGTGTAATGCTGTCACTTTTTGCTTCATGCCGCTTGCTGAGCATGATTATCGCCTTAGTGGCCATCGCCGGGAAGGCGACTGGCACCGAAGCACGATCGAACATAGCCGACGGTGTGACGATTCCAGCAACTGAACCGCTGGCATCTCTCGAAGCACGTTTGCAACAACTCGAGGACAGCCACATAAAACTTGCGACTCAGCATGAACAAATTGTGGTGGAGAACGAGAAGCTCCGCGCACAAATTGAGACAATGACTCTCTCCATGACTGAGAGTTCAAACGAGCTGAAGGGTGAGGCAAATGGCCGAGGCCCATCTGGGAGTGGACTAAGTTCGCGATGGGGTTTCGACGACCAACCGGAGGACATCCGGACTGATCAGCCGGAATCTTCAGAGGCGGAGGAAGGCACCGCGGGAACGTTTGCCGAGGGGTTCAAGTGGACCACTGACGATGGCGAGTTTGACCTTGCGTTCCATAATGAAACGCAGCTTGATATTCGGGCCTACGAGCAATCCGACTCCGAGCCGGTGAATCAGTTCGGATTCTACACCTCACGTATGCGGCTGTACTTCAATGGTAGTCTGACCGACCCGATTGAATACAGCGTCTCGTTGAATAAGGGGTTGGGCGATCTGAATTTGCTCGATGCCTACTTCAACTTCAACTACGATTCACGGTTGCAATTTCGAGTGGGGCGCTTTCGCGTGCCTTTCACGTATGATTGGTACGCACTTAGCAACCAGTTTCTCACGACCCCCGAGCGATCGGTCTTCGCGATCAATTACGGCTACAACCGAAATTGGGCAATGATGTTGCACGGCGAACGTGAAGACAAAAAAGGCGAGTACGCCGTCGCGATGGCGGTAGGGCCGCGAAATCAATACTTTGACTTCAACGCAGATAAAGACGTGCTGACGTTCGTCAACATTCGCCCGTTCCAGGATACTGAAGCGCTGCCGGCGCTCAAATACTGGAACTTCGGCGGATCAATGGCCTATGGCATTCAAGACCAAGCGCCACGCCCACGGCAGTTCTGGACGTCACAGAATGCGACCGAAAGCGAAGGTGCGGACGAAGCGGCGCCGTGGTTCTTGGAACTAAATGACGGCGTTCGAGAGCGCGGACCGCGACACCTATGGGACGTCCATTCAGCGCTTTACTACAAGCAACTCACGCTAATGACGGCGTGGGACACTGGTTACAACAGCTATGCTGTTGGCGATGATCCTTATATGCGCGTGCCCACGCGGGGGTGGCACGCCCAGTTTGGATATTTCTTGACTGGCGAGGAAGTGACGCGTCGGACATTCGTCGAACCCCTCCATCCGTTTGATCTGCGAGAAAACAAACGGGGGCTGGGTGCCATCGAATTGCAATCACGATACGACGATTTCACCATCGGCGAGGAGATTTTCTCTGGCGGGTTCGCTGACCCTAACCTGTGGACCGGGCATGTGAAAAGCATCGACTCGGGAGTGAATTGGTATTTAAATAAGTACACGAAGATATATTTCGACTGGCAGCATGCCATGTTTGCTCAGCCGATTCCGTACCGGCCAGACGGGATGCAACATCACAGTAATCTGTTTTGGACGCGGTTTCAGATCTACTTCTAAAAATCAGGTGCAGCCGCCTCACGCTCCGCCCGGCGCTCCTCCCGGGAAGAATGCGAAGTAACGGGTCCGCAAATGCGGCTAAAAGAGGGGGCTGTGGCTGGCATTGTGTCACCCGCCGAATGGAAAGAATTAAAAAGCGATCGACCGGGCACACGGGCGCGCCTCGACCCCAGAAGGGGTGGCCGACCCCTCAGGAGCTGACTTGAAGACCGCCGGATCCTTCAATTCTCGCCGCTCTAGTGGAATTGCCCGAAACGTTCACGCCGCCTCAGTAAGCCTCACCATGATCGGTTACGGGTGCGCGTCCGCCCGCTAACGCACTGCCGCCTTCCCCCAACTGATCGAAGGCGTCTGCCGTTGCGCATCGTCCACATGCCGTTGAAACACGGAAAGCACGTCGCTCCGCGTCACCATTCCCACCAACACGGTCGCCTCGCTGCGACGCAGCACTGGGAGACGACCGATCTGATGACTCACCATGTGGTCGGCTGCCTGTCGAACCGTGCAATCTTCGTAAACGAACTTTGGCGACTTCCGCACTAACGCCGCTAACGGCCGGTCGCCCGGGGATGTCGCGTCCAGCAAATCACGTCGCGTCAACACACCCACAAGAACCCCCCTCTCGTTCAGCAGAGGGAATCCCTGATGCATCGTTCCCTTAACCCCAGAAGCGATCCAGTCCCGCGCCGACGCCAAGGACTGCTCCGCCCGTAACGAAATCACCGATTTCGCCGCGATCTCACGCACCTGCACCTGATCGAGCGCGTCGGCCATGTACTCAGACGGCGTTTTAATCCCGCGCCGCGCAATCTTCTCCGTCATTAAGGAATTCCGCGAAAGCAGGCTCGACGTTAAATAGGCCGCGGCACATCCTCCCAAAAGGGGCAACAGTCCCAGCGGTTGCATTGTCGTTTCAAACGCGAACACCGCGCACGCCAACATTGCCCGCGATGCGCCTGCAAACATCGTCGCCATTCCAACTAGCGCTGCAATCCGCGGATCTACTCCCAACCACGGCGCCACCGCGACGATTCCCATTCCCATGGCGCCGCCTAGCGCGCCGCCGATGGTGAACAAGGGCGCCATCGTGCCGCCGGACGTGCCGCTGCCGAGCGAGATTGACCACGAAACTAGCTTCGCCGCCGCTAGCGTGAGCAGGGTTCCCGCGGTGAACTGGCCGTTTAGCGCGCCAGTAATGTTTCCGTATCCAACGCCCAGCGTGCTCGGCACTAGGAAGCCCATGACGCCCACGGCCACCGCTCCCAGCGCCGGCCACCACATCCAGTGAATCGGCAGCCCTTCAAAACCGTCCTCGATCGCGTAAATCAGTTTGGTAACGCCTGCCGCAGCGCAACCCATGATCGCACCGATCGCCAGGTATATTACCAACGCCGGGCCAGTCGGCGCAGTGAGGTCGGACATCGCAAAGACGGGCGACATCCCAACAAACATCATGCGCACTCCCTCGGCCGTCACCGCTGCCAGTGCCACCGGGATGATCGACCGCGGCCGGTATTCGAATAATAACAGTTCGATAGCGAGCAGCACTGCCGACACAGGACTTCCGAACGTTGCAGTCATGCCCGCAGCAGCACCCGCCGCGAGCAGTGTCTTGCGCTCGCCAGTCGTCGTTGGAATCAATTGACCGATGAGCGAGCCGAGAGCGCTTCCCGTCGCAATGATCGGCCCCTCGGCGCCAAAAGGTCCGCCGGTTCCAATCGAGATCGCCGCTGAGACTGGTTTTAAGAAAGTAATTCTCGCCGGAATGCGGCTCTGATTCGTCAGCACCTGTTCCATTGCCTCCGGGATGCCATGTCCCCGAATAGCTTTCGACCCGTAACGGGCCATCAGCCCTACGATCAAAGCGCCGATGATAGGAATCGGAATGACCCACAGGCCGAGGTGCGCTACTGCTTCGGCGGGCGTTGACTCGACGAACGATAGCCGACCGTAGAAGGCGAAATTCGTCGTGAAGGCGATCAAGGCGATCAGCGCCTGAGCGACGAATGCCGCCATCACTCCCAACGCGACAGTGAGTCCGCACATCTGCAGCACGCGGCCGTCGATTGGAGCGTACTGCGCCGGCGTGTCAGCTCGTTCGAGCGTCACATCGAGCGCCGGCGCGATCGTCAAGCCATCGTTCGTCGCCGAATGCGCATCGGCGAGCATTGGTTCATTGGTCCGTCGAGAATCTTCTTTCAGCCGTTCAGGCTCAGACATCACAATTCCGCCAAGATGTGGTCAGTTATCAGAGACATGGCAAGACGCCTCAAGGATTATAGGCGATTCGACAGCAGCCTTTAATGTATGTCGAAGGCTCTGTTTTCGGTCGCGGGCGGCGGCGGATATAGTGCCAGACATGAGTACCCCACTCGATTGGCTGTCCGGGCCAGTTAACCCATTGATTTTCGGTTCATTCACTGGCTTGGTAATTGACATCGCGCCGCAGCTCATGACTAGCCGTAAGAATCGAGTCAGCGATCCGGTCACGTAGGACTCTTCCGTCGTTGTAGCGATCGTTGCGTCTTGGATATGAAAACCTGCGTTCAAGCCGCTATCGTCGCACGCAGGGATGAGAGTGTGTAGGGCGTCTGACGCGGTATTTGCAGCACGGCACAAAAGTTTCGCCTAACGAAAGGCGTATGTTCAGACATTCGTCGTCTGGACAACTACTGTTCGCACAACTAACATTAATAAATGCCGAAAACTGAGCCCTCATTGCATTTCGATTCAGTTCAGCAAGAGGCTTATCTAGCCCTCTGGCGAACGTACGATCGCCTTCGCTCCCTAGAAGACGAGTTATTCGAGCGGTTTGATCTTACCCCGCAGCAATACAACGTGCTTCGACTGTTGCGCAGTTGTCATCCGACGTTAGTACCCACTTCCAGTTTGGTGGAACGGCTTGTATCGCGTGCGCCCGATGTGACCCGAATGGTCGACCGTTTGGAGCGAAGGTCGTTAATTGTGCGCAGCCGCACCAGTGAAGATCGGAGAGCAGTGTTATTGGGAATAACAGCAGCGGGCCTGGCGTTGCTCAGCGAAATGGCCCAACCACTTCGCTTATGTCATAAGCACCAGTTGGGACACTTATCGTCGTCGGAACTGAAAATGTTAGTGCAGTTGCTCCGTAAAGCGCGCGGGCCGCACGAACCGCCCGACAGTCCGTGGAAGTGAGCGGTGAAGTATGGGATAGATCTCAATCACGGCACGACGCCCGCGGATGGAATAAATGAAGTGATGACTTGCGATCCCAGGGTCGCACCTCGCGACGCTCGCGCGGACCTCTGATATGCACCATCAAGCACTCATCGACCAGTACCTCGCAGGGATCGCGGCCGTCGAGCATGCCATTTCAGGCATGTCGGAAGAGCAATTCGATGCCAGGCCCGTCGCCGGTAAATGGTCCACCCGCCAAGTGGTATGCCACCTCGCCGATTTCGAGCCAGTCTATGCCGATCGCATGAAGCGGGTGATCGCCGAGCGTTGTCCTACGTTCTTTGGCGGCGATCCCGACATCTTCGCCGCTGGACTTTCTTATGACAGCCGCGCTGTCCACACCGAAGTTACGCTGCTCGCCGCCGTGCGACGCCACATGGTCCCAATTCTACGCGAACTCAGCGCAGACGACTTTCAGCGCATTGGAAATCATTTTGAAGCTGGATCGATGACCCTCGAAAGCTTGCTTCGCAACATCGCCGATCATGTCCCGCACCACGTTCACTTCATCGCCGAAAAACGGCGGGCTCTTGGGATTTAAGCAGGGAGAATAACGATATGGCGGAAATTGACTCCACTCAGGTCGTAGTCATTGGCGGCGGACCGGCGGGCTCGACCGTCTCCACGCTGCTGGCCCAGCAAGGCGTTCGCGTCGAGTTGTTCGAGCGAGAGCGGTTTCCGCGATTCCATATTGGCGAGTCACTCATCCCCGAGACTTATTGGGTGCTCAAGCGACTGAAGATGCTCGACAAGATGAAGGCAAGCCATTTCATCAAGAAGCATAGCGTGCAGTTCGTCAATGCCAGCGGAAAGGTGTCGACGCCGTTCTATTTTTTCGATAACAAGCCGCATGAATGCTCGCAGACTTGGCAAGTGGAGCGGAGCGAGTTCGATCAGATGCTCCTTGAGAACGCCCAGGAGCAAGGCGTCTCGGTCCACCAAGAGACGCGAGTCCATCAAGTCATGTTCAATGGCGAACGGGCCATCGGCGTCGAGGTAAGCGACGGCGCCGGAGGCACGCGGCGCGTTCTCGCCGACGTCATTGTCGACGCCAGCGGTCAAAGCTCGATGCTCATTAACAAGTTCGGTTTGCGCATGGCTGACCCCGTGCTCAACAAGGGGGCCGTCTGGACGTATTACGAAGGCGCCTATCGCGATCAAGGCAAGGATGAAGGCGCGACGCTGGTCCTCCAGACCAACGACAAGCAGGGATGGTTCTGGTACATACCTCAACACAACAACATCGTCAGCGTTGGGATCGTCGGCGACTTCAACTATCTTTTCACGGGGCGGGGCGATCACGAGACAACCTTCAACGAAGAGCTCGATCGTTGCTTGAACGTCAAAGAGCGGGTCGCGATCGGCAAACGCGTCACAAAATACTACGCCACCAAAGACTACACCTACCGGGCGAGCCGAGCATCTGGCGACGGCTGGGTGCTCGTCGGCGATGCTTTTGGCTTCTTAGACCCGCTCTATTCATCGGGCGTGCTGCTGGCGCTTCGATCGGGAGAATTAGCCGCTGATGCCATCGCCGAAGGACTGGCCCGCGGCGATACGTCGCGCGCCCAGCTCGGAAAATGGGAGCCGGCGTTTGTCCAAGGGATGAATCGCATGCGTCGGCTCGTTTGCGAATACTACGATGGTTTCAGCTTCGGTCGGTTCGTCCGCCGCTTTCCGAACCTCCGTGGCTCAGTGACCGATTTGTTGATCGGCGACTTGTTCAAGGACGAACTCGACGAGGTGTTTACGTCGATCGACGTCATGCGTGCGGAGGCTGCAGCATCCGCATGAGCGGATAAGAGCACAATGCAGTCGCGCCGAGCTACAACAGCCGCGGCTAAGCCGCAAATTCGTGCAATCGATAGGCTAAAAGTATGATGCATCGAATTCTCATTCTCACGGCCGTCGTGCTCGTCCAGACGTTGCTTCCCGCGCGCGGCGCTGACGTCTACGAGCAGCCGCCGATCTCCTACAGCGATTCCAGTCCGGTTAACCGCGTGTCACAATTGCAAGCGGCTATTGAGAGAAAGGAACTGTCGCTCCAGTACGATCCTCGATTTGGCTATCTGCCTGATCTGTTGAATCGACTGGAGATAGGTCCGTCAACGCAGCTGCTGGTCTTCTCGAAGACCAGCATGCAACGCGACCGGATCTCCCCTCGCACGCCGCGCGCCCTTTACTTCAACGACGACAGCTATGTGGGGTATTGCCACGGAGGCGACGTTCTGGAGATCGCGACGGCGGATCCCGCACTCGGCGCCGTGTTCTACACGCTGGAACAGGAACAAAATGATCATCCAGTGATCACGCGACAGACGCATAAATGCCTGCAGTGTCACGGGGCGACGCAGACCGACGACATCCCTGGTTTTCTTGTTCGTTCACTTTTCGTCGGGTCCAGCGGACTGCCCATTCTTTCCGAGGGTAGTCATCGCGTCGACCATACCACCCCGATCAAGGATCGATGGGGCGGTTGGTACGTCTCGGGAAAGCTCGGCTCGCAGTCGCACTTAGGAAACTTCGTCATTCGTGATCGCGACGCTCCCAAGCCATGGGCGAATCCACCAGGACAGGACGCGTCCGACCTCAGCGAACGAATTGCCGTTCGCAACTATTTGACTCCGCACAGCGATGTCGTTGCGCTGATGGTGTTTGAGCACCAAACGCTTGTTCATAATTTGATTGTCAAGGCGAACTTCACTGCTCGACAGGCATTGCACTACGAAGCAGGACTCAATGAAGCGCTGGGGAATCCCTCCGACGAGCGATTGGCAAGCACGACGCGACGGATCGCGAACGCCGGGGAGGACCTTTTGCAGGGGATTTTTCTTAGCGACGAAGCCGCCATAGTGGAACCGATTAAGGGCGAGCCAGAGTTTGCTGAGACGTTCGTTAGCCATGGCCCGCACGATCGGCAGGGAAGATCGCTTCGCGAACTCGATGTGGGCCGCCGCCTATTTAAGTATCCCTGCAGTTTTCTCATTTACTCGGAGGCCTTCGACGCACTGCCCGAGGAAATGACGCGGTATCTTCGCAAGCGCATACCTGAGATTCTCGAGGGACGCGGCGGCGAGCATTTTGCACATCTTTCTCGGGTCGATCGGCAGGCTATCTCGGAGATTCTCCGCGAAACCAAGCCTAAGCTTTGGCCGCACGGGGAATGACGATTTGGCGGACAACCGGACGATCGATCTGTAGTGTGCACGTTGACGATCAGCGGCGCTCAGGTAGCGGAGGGGCGACGCCTTTCCGTCGTCATCGTCGTCCTCATGCGCACAATCACGGGAGTTGCCGGCGGCTTGCTTCGAGACATTGAGATGACGGAACGCTTAAGCGAACGACTAACGGTCAATGCAATATAGCGCTGGCAACCGCTTCCTTGCCGGTCGGTCGAATAACTATCCCTTGACGTTGCGCACGCGACCAGGTCGAAATAGTCAGCCGTTCAGCAGGCAAGGCTGAAGGGGTCTACTAGCGGACGGTCATTCTTTATTTGGTGGTCGGCTACGTCGAAACTCTTCACGGTGATGGTTACGGATTGCGGAGGAGCGTCGACTGACGCGTTCTTCAAGCCGACGCCAGCAGGTGAAGTCGGCCGGTGACTCGAACATAGTTCTTCAAACAAGAGTAGATGCGAGGTCTCGAGCCTGAGCAATTCCCGCGCAAGCTGCTGCGCTTCCTCGTCGCCCGCAAGTGTCGACGCCGCGGTAATGAGCTCGCCCACCACCGCACGCTGCTCCTCCAGGATGCGCGCTAGTAGATACCTCATTTCAAGGTTATGCAGCCCCGTGTAGTGCGGAGGAAATGTCGCCCGTGGAAGACGACCCTCACGCGCCAAGATGGCGTCGGCAATTCGCGACGCCATATGTTCCTGGCGACTTTTAATCTTCTCAATGACCGTCAACAGGTGCTTATCGCCCGCAGCGACGTGCGGACTTGCGCTCGCCGCAAAGCGAGGCAGTGAGAAGCACTGCAAGTAAAACAAGCGGCGTAAGGCGTTGAGATGTTGTGAAGTGTTCACGATAAATCCTTGGTTATTGGTTCAGGCGCGTGAGAACGGCTTCACCGCACTAAAGCATTGTGGGAGCAAGTAATGTGCCCACGACAATCGCCGGGGCGCTGCGCTTCAAACGCAAAAAAACCTGTCAATGCAAGGTGACAGTGTCAACGGCGCCCTTACGCATCCGGCGCCGACACAAGCGACAATCGAGGCGCAGATCTCGCCAGCAACTGCGAAAGCCGGCATTCTCGCCCGAAAGCCTTGCTTGCCGTGCGATGGCCCGGAAATTGCTTAACAGTAATGCATCAGGCGACGCGTGCAGGATCGCGTCGACGTCGATGGCGCCAATGCGTTCGAAGGAGGACTAGGCATGAAAACGTTGACCACAAAATCCATGAACCGCAACTCGCAGTTTGCGAAGTCCGCTGGCGAAGTGATGACGCGAAATCCGCTCTCCATCAATGAGTCGACCACGGTAAGCGAGGGAGCTGCTTTCCTCACTGCTAAGCGCATCAGCGCGGCCCCGGTGATCGATGAAGCCGGTCGGCCGGTGGGCGTTCTGAGCCTGACAGACATTGTTCGGTACACTCAAGACGGCGGACCGGGCCCAGCGCGTCGTTTGAAGGCGCCAGTCAGCGAGGCCATGACGTCGTGTGCTACGTGAGGCCTGACACGCCGGTTGGAAACGTCATCGACGACTTGCTCACGAGCGACGTAAAGAGGTTGTTCGTCATCGACGAGAACGAGGTGCTGGTTGGCGTGATCAGCACGCGCGACCTGCTCCGGCGGCTTCGCCTGGAGGTCCCTGCTTCCATCCTTGCGTCACCGCGGCGCTCTCCGTATCGACGCCGTCCGGCGTTACCCAAGCGTTCGGCGCGAGGCGCAACGACGTCACCCAGTGGGTCGGACATCGTCCTAGCCGGTATTTATGGATAACGGCCGTTTGGCGAGCAGAAGTCCGGTTTCCATCTGTCTGACTAAGAGTATTGCGAGTATTGCAATGAATGCCACGAAGAAGCGAGTGCAGTCCAAAGATAACAAGAAACCGATGCCGGTATTGCTTCACCGGTGCTATGAAGCGATTCGCGACGTCGGCATGGAACCGCGCCCCGATCGTGAGCGAAGTTGTGTCGCTGCGATTGAACGATGGATCAACGAGGGCGGTGCAATTCTTCCACAGCGCGGAAGCCATTCATAGACGCCGTCAACGGACGGCGAAGAGATATTCTTTCGCAATACACGGAGAACGCTCCTGCGTGCGAATTCTGTCGGATGGAAAGCGTAGACCAAGCGGCGCAAAAGTGCTGGCGGCATTTATAACGCGGTCGTGGCACAAGAAGCTATTCGCTGCGTTACTAATATAGGGAGTTGAGCAAATGGCAATGCAATCACCTAACACGGCGCCCGCAAATCTGCAGGTAAGACGGCCCATGGTCGCGCCTATCGACCATCTGGCGAACCCCACGCGGGTTGATTTCTATGCGCCGAGTGATCATCAATCAACGGACCCCCAGGCCGCGCCGTCGGCGATTCGCACGGTAATGGTGCCGTTGGATGGTTCCTCGTTCGGCGAGCATGCCATCCCGCGCGCGCTTCAAATCGCAAAGTTGGCAGGAGCCGAGGTCAAACTCGTATATGTGCACGTTTCATTGGACCCCTCCTATTACGGCAGAAGTAGGGAATTATACAGTGATTATGAAAAGCTTCTGAAGCTGCCAAAGCAGGAGTACATGGCCGATATCATGAGGCGCGTGGCTAAGATCAGCTCCGTGCCGGTTACGCCGCTGCTTCTGGACGGCCGCAGGATCTCTGAGTCGTTGTGCAAAACGGTCAATGCGGAAGCCGACTTGGTGGTGATGGCCACGCGAGGACGTAGCCCCATCGGTCGGCTTCTGTGGGGAAGCGTCGCAGACACCTTGTTGCAAGAAACCTCCGTTCCATTGTTGCTCGTTCGCGGCTACAGATCGCCCGTTGACCTCACCGGTGCTCCATCCATGCTGCGTATCTTAGTGCCGTTGGATGGCTCTGCGGGAGGCGAGGACATCCTCAGGCCGGTTGCTGAAATCGGCCGAGTGACCCAAGGCGAACAGACGCTGCTACGAGTCCTGCCGTTTACTGGGTATTCGCCCATGCAGCAAAACCATTTTTCGCTAGCTAATCACGCGGCTCAGCAACAAGACAAGGCGTTGGACGAACTTGAGCAATTGGTGAATAAGTCGAAGGTGCAGCTTCCACGAGCTAAGACCAAAGTTATGTGGAGCGCAGAGCCGCCCGGCGAGGAGATCTTGGCTTATGCCGAAAGGCATGATGTCGATGTGATCGCCGTCGCCACGCGCAAACGCAGCCCTCTGAAACGATTGCTTAGTACGGGCGTAGCCGACTACCTGATCCGACGAGCAGACGTTCCCGTATTGGTTGTCAAGCCAGACAGGGAAGATCGGCGACACGCGGCAACGCCATCGAAGAGAAGCCTCGAAGATACAATAGAGTTCTGCAAATCGTAGGGGTAGCAGCGCTTCGGCGCTGGTGGCCTCGATCGTGCCCAGACGGGCAGATGTTCTCTTAAACCCTAGTTTCAAAGGAAGATAACCATGATTGCAGTCAACACAAGTCAGACGTTTCGGACGCGAATTAATATTTCCGAAGAGTCGCGGGAGCAATTAATTGCGGCGCTGAATCAGCAGCTCGCAGATACGTTCGATCTCTACAGCCAGACAAAGCAGGCCCACTGGAACGTCAAGGGCGCCCAGTTCATTGCCCTTCACGAGCTGTTCGACGCGCTCGCCGCAGAGTTGCAGGCCTATGTCGATCTGATTGCTGAGCGGGCGACGGCGTTGGGCGGGCTGGCCCTCGGCACGGCGCGCATGGCGGCCGAGAACTCTCGTCTGCCTGAGTGCGTGCTGGAGATCACCGACAGCCTGGCCACCGTCGACGCGCTGGCCGAACGGTACGCCGCACTCGCCGCTAGCACACGCAGTGCGATTGAGGTCGCCGAGGGTCAGCACGATGCGGCAACCGCGGACCTGTTTACGGAAGTGTCTCGCGGGCTGGACAAGAGCCTTTGGTTTCTGGAGGCGCACTTGCAATAGGCGACGCCTAATGCGACGAACGGCTACTTCTCAACCCATACAGGAGGCGGCTCGATATTGACTGCGGGTTCGTGACCAGCATCTTTCCGCCCGCTGCCGGCGAGCCGGCTGAGGGCGCGCACGGTCATGTCATGATCGCAAGGGATCTGGCAACTTAACCTGATGCCAGTCAATCCTCGCGCGGAAAGCACGTCGCGCTCAGCCACCGTCATGCGGCTCGGCTCGCCGGCGATGAACTCGACGCGGCATGTCGTGCAGCGGGCGTTTCCGCCACAGGCGTGCAGCTGATCAATTCCCGCATCTTGCTCAAGGGCGAGCACCAGACGCTTGCCTTCGGGAACGTCAAATTCGCCTACTCCTTCTACTGTTAACCTTGGCATCGCTGGCTCCAATACAAATTGATTAAATCTCGCGGTCGCATTGTCCCATGCCGTTGCCCCTTGGCAAGGAGGCCGGCGTTTCGCGATCCGTCGGCACGCGTTGGCTACGAGCCTAAAGCGTCGCAGAGAACATGCCGGCGAAGAGCGCCGGATGAGCGTGTGTGGGCCGCAGTGTGGGAGAATACGAGAGTGACATCGCGCATCCTTTGGACAATCGGCCACTCCAATCGCCAGATAGGCGAATTCACAGACCTGTTGTCGGCGGAAAGCATCGAGGCCGTTGCCGACGTGCGGCGTTTTCCTGGGTCGCGTCGGTGTCCGCATTTCAACTGCGAAGCGCTGGATGCGACCTTGCAAGGCATGGGTCTTGTGTATCGCCACTTTCCGGAACTAGGGGGGCGGCGGACGAAGCGGGCCGAGTCGTCGCCGAACACCGCCTGGCGCGTGGAGGCGTTCAGCGCATACGCTGATTACACTCTGTCCGACGTATTTGCCGCCGCATTTTCTGAGCTTGTCGAGTTCGCCCTGCGGAAGCGAACGGCGATCATGTGCGCGGAGGCGTTGCCATGGCGATGCCATCGACGGCTGATCGCGGATCAGTTTATCGCGCGAGGTTGGCAGGTGTTGGACATCATTGGGCCCGGCCAGGTCAAACGACACGCGCTGCCGGATTTCGCGACAGTGGTCAATGGCCGCGTCACCTACCCGGGCGAGACGCTCTTCTGATCGCGGAGCGGCAGGAAATTGATTTGCTCTGCAACTCACGACTCAGCCAATCGCCTGCAGACTCGCCAGAACAGCGCGCGGGTCGAGGCCGCGCTCTCGGCAGGCGAACTCCAATGATTTGCCGCCGCATGAGTAGTCGATTCCCAACTCCTCGAACGTTCGCAATAGCTGCGGACGCTCAATGAGCCAATCTGGAACACTTGAATCTAGATCGAGCTCATTCTTCGCCATTCTCGATTCTTTACAGCATCGTAGGCGTCGGATTGTGCAGCGCCGCGCTGGGGTCATCGTCGTCGTTAAGCGCAAACGCCGACTTTTCCCATGCATCGTATCCGGCCAGCGCGCTACCCTGCTCGAACTTGCCGCGCTGCCCCTCCTGCGATTCCAGCGTCGCCCAGCGCACATAGGCCAAAAGTTGTTGTTCAGAACTGAACGTGGCGACGAGGCGATAGTCTCCCCCGCGTTTTGATCCGTATAAGAAATGCATGATTTGTGCTCCCGCTCTTGAGCCTTGAAGAGTCGCCAGCGCAAGAGCGATTGACGACTCTCCACGATGGACTGAACGTGGTGCGACGCGTGCTCCGTGACATTTCTCAGCAAAGCGTCCGTCAGTATTCTAACAGCCGAAGGCGACCCATCCGCTTCAAATCGTTCGCGTTGAATTCGCGTCAATCAGTCGCATGTTCCGCCAGATATGTTTTCAGGAGCCGCTGGATGGGGCGGATGTTATTGCACGACGTCGCACGGCGGCACAATGGAGCTTGTCGAACGAAGTAGATTCGATCTCGTCCTCGCGTGATTACCGGATGATGGCACGCAGCGCGTCAGCGGTCTTCGGCAGTATCGACGGGTCTTTTTGCTGAGAATCATACACCTGGACATGCAGAATGCAATTGGTACAATTGCTGAAAGTGGATTCCACGTTGCTCGCTTCGAGCCCCTCATTGAATTGTGGATCCCAAAGCACTACTCGCGACTGTAGCGCGCGTAGGCGAGGAAGGATTCGCGTCATGCGTATTCGACGCAGCACCATGCTGTTGCTTGCCGCGCCGCTCGTGTTGCTGCTTACCGCCGCTTATGGGCAATGGGCCATCGCCGGCTTGCCCGCATTGCCGGTTCCTCCGACTATAGGCAATGGTACGACGGAGCCTTCTGGCTTTCCGGCGTGGCTCCGCATCACCCACTACGTAAACTTCCTGTTCTTGATCCTGCTCATCCGTAGCGGCCTGCAGATCCTCATGGACCATCCGAGGCTGTATTGGAACGTTCACTGCACGCCCGGAACGGAATGGCTCCGGCTCACCCCGATCAAAGTGCCGAAAGATCGCCTCTGGACCGCGAAGGACGATTCCCGCTACCTCTCCCCCTGGATCGGCCTGCCCGGCTACCGGCACACCATCGGCATGGCGCGCCACTGGCACTTTCTCAGCGTGTTGTTTTGGGTGGGTAACGGCTCGATCTTTTTTCTACTGCTGTTCTCGACCGATCAGTGGAAGCGCCTCGTGCCCAGATCCTGGCAAATCGTCCCCGATGCCTGGGCTGTCTTCGTTCATTACGCGACGTTTCACTTGCCGCCGGAGCCCAACGGCTTCTACCACTACAATGCTCTCCAGCAACTAGCATACTTCGGCGTGGTGTTTATTCTGGCGCCGCTCGCGATCTTTAGCGGGCCGTCAATGTCGCCAACTCTGACAAACCGGTTTACGTGGTATCCGAAGCTACCCGGCAACCGGCAAATCGGCCGGTCGCTTCACTTCCTTGTCATGTGTGCGTTCGTCGTCTTCCTCGTCGGCCATGTGACGATGGTGGCCATCGCGGGGTTCACCCGGAACATGAATCACATCGTCGTGGGAACCAATGACACGCGGTTGACAGGTCTCTACTTCGGGTTAGTGGGTATGGGCGTGATCATAGCGGTGAATGCGATGGCCAACTGGATGGCGTGGCGTCATCCGCGGCTCTTGCAACACGTTGCCAAGGCCATTGTGTCGCCGGTCATGAGGTTCTTGCTCGACCGGCCTGCCCCGCGGGCCGAGTTCCGTCGCGAGGATATTTCACCGTTTCTCTGGGCCAACGGCAAACTGCCCACTTGCAAGGCGTGGAAGTCGCTAGAGGCCAACCAATTCAAGGAATATCGGCTGAAAGTATCTGGCCTAGTGGAACACCCTGCGGAGCTGTCGCTCGATGAGCTGCGGACTCTAGGCAAGAAGATGCAGATTACGCTGCACCACTGCATCCAGGGCTGGTCGGGAATCGCCGCCTGGAGCGGGCTACCGATGGCCGAGCTAATTCAGCTGGTACGCCCAGGACCCACTGCAACAGCAGTCGTCTTCTACTCATTTGGCGAGGGTGTCGCCATCCATGAAGGTGTCGTAGGCAGCCGGTATTACGACACCCTGTCACTCGAAAATGCTTTAAACTCTCAAACACTGCTCGCGTACGAGATGAATTACCAGCCGCTCAACAATCTGCACGGGGCGCCGTTGCGGCTGCGCGTCGAGAATCAACTTGGCTTCAAGATGGTGAAATGGATTGAATCAATCGAGTTCGTCGAGGACGTCCAATCGATCGGCAAGGGTGAAGGCGGCTTCGCGGAAGACCACGAATACTTCGGTGAACTGGCCAGCATCTGACAACTGCAACGAACGCGCGGTTACGCGATTAGCACCTAGCCTACCAACTTGCACTTATGAATTCTCATTCGATGTTAACGAATCAAATCCTACAACTCGGCTAACGATCAACAAAAAAATAGGATTGCCAGTGCATTATGAGGCGGGCGCTTCAATGGCGATGATGTGGCTCCGCTGGGGTTCCTGTCCGCATCGGCACGCCGTACTCTCCGAAATCTGTTAGCACGCCATCTCCGAAAGGAATGAATGATGAGTAGTGATCCACGAAAGATCATCGTCGCGGACGATGCTTGCGACGCCTGTGGTACGCTTCAAGCCGTCGTCCACCATCAGAGCTTTCCTGCAATGCGAATCACAGGCATATCTGTCGAAGACGCAGCAAAGAATCTTGCCATCCGTTTGGAGTCCAACCTCAGCGCTGTCTCCGATCCGATGCACCGTGAGCCAGTCCAGCGCGCGATCGCCGATGTCCAAGAATTTCTGGACAAAGAAAGGATTCCCCGACCCCAACCCAACCTCAGCGCCATCATTGACGTGGGCGCCGCCGCCCCGGCTGCCGCGACGCCAACGCCAAGCATGCTGGTGAAGACCGAGACTCTAGAGCTTCGCCGGCTGACCCTTCCTAAGGGTCGAGAGATTCCTACCCACCATGCGCGGGGTGAGATTACGGTCCATTGCTTGGACGGACGGATCGCATTCACCGCCAGCGGGGCGACGCGAGAGTTGAGGGCCGGCCAGTTGATCGTCCTCGCCGCTGGCGAGCCTCATTCGCTGGTCGGTCTGGAAGACTCATCCGTGCTGGTCACGAAGGTTCTGCTAGTCCGTCCCTCCGCTCCTTGAGGCCGTCACCAAAACAAGTCGCGGGATATTCCCCATGACCGTGAATAGGAGGGCCCGTCATGCGACATCTGAACGCGTCGAAGAATAGCGTAGGTGACCAATTCTCCGTGCGCGTCCTTCGCCAGGATCGACCAGGCCTCCCAAGTTACTGGCAAACGTTTTCAGTCGAATACGCCCCAAGTATGAATGTAACAAGCGTGCTCCAGCATATCGCCGCGCACCCCAAAACCAAATCGGGATGCGACGTTGCGCCGGTTGCGTTCGATTGCAACTGTTTGGAGGAAGTATGTGGAGCATGCACGATGCTGATCAATGGACGGGTTCGCCAGGCATGCACGGCGCTGGTCGATCGGCTGTTGACGCAACATCCGCAGCAAATCGAATTGCGCCCGATGAGTAAGTTTCCTGTGATTCGGGATCTTACGGTGGATCGTCGTCGACTTTTCCGCGCTTTGGAGAAACTTCAAGGCTGGATCCCAGTTGACGGCTACTATGACGTGGGCCCCGGACCTCGGCAATCGCAAGAAGAGCAGCAGCACGCTTATCCGCTAAGCAAGTGCATGAGCTGCGGCTGTTGCTTGGAGGCCTGTCCGCAGTACGTGCGAGTGGAACTGAACCAGCGGGCAGAAGAACCGATTCGGGAATTCAATCAACGTCAGGATGCTGCGTTCGACGCCGCGTTTATCGGAGCTCATGCCAATAATCAGGTCGTCTTCACAAATTCGAATCCGACCGGCCGTATGACCGCTAGCCAGCGGATTGACGCATTGATTGCCCCGGGAGGGATTCAGAACTGCGGCAAAGCCGCCAACTGCCAAGCCGTATGCCCTCAAGAGATTCCGCTCATGACCTCCTGGGGGCGTGCGGGCCGCGCAGCGACGGTGCATATGATCAAGAAGTTCTTCGATGGATAGGAGTCGAGGCGGCTCATAGTGAAATGGCTGTTACTCCCCTTTTCTTCATGATCTCCCTGCAACGAGTCGCCAACTGTCAAGATATGCTTCGCGTAGACGATGACCACGCCCCATTACATTAGTTGACCAAGGAACACGAACATGACGATCACGCACCCGCCCCAACACGCCTATCCCGGCATGCCATTCAATCTCCTGCCTGAGGGCGCGTCGCTCGCCGACGCCACGACGTTCCCGCTCGTAAAAGAAGAATCGTTCGAAGCCATTCGGATGGTTATTCATCAAGGTCAGGAGATCTCCGACCATCAGGTCGAGGGGGCGATCACGATCTATTGCCTCGACGGGCGGATCGCATTCACCGCGAGCGGCGAGACCCGCGACCTGCATGCGGGCCACTGGCTTTTCCTGCCGGGCAACGAACCTCATTCGCTGCGCGGGATCGAGGACTCTTCGCTACTGTTGACGATCCTGTTCCCCAACGCGGGTGCGGAGCGTTAAGTTCAGCTGGGGTGACCAGACCCAAAAACCGTTTGACAGTTCGTTTGCTGAAGTTGAAGGCCGTAGTAGTGGGAATGTGAACGGCGCCTGTATCGTGGTTGAATCGGGCTTTCGACATGCCCTTACCGTCCTGAAACTAACCGAACAGCTCCTCAAGCGTCGCTTCCTTCTCCTCACGGGAAGGCATGGTGTAGCGACGGATATACTTCTCCGACACGTGCCCCGCGTATTCGATCGCAAACGTCAGCCCCTTCTCCTCCCGCACCCTTCGCAGCATGGTGTGACGCAGAATGTGCGGGTGAGCGTGGATTCGCTCCTTTTCCGGAAGCGTCGCATTCGCCTGACCGGCGATCTTTTTAAGCACGTAGTCCACCTGCTGGATGGCCAGTGCTTTGCCTGTTCGCGAACGGAAGAGAGGACCTTCGTCCCGCTTGCGTTCCTCATCGATGTATTCGTCCAGCGCTTCGCGCACGGATTTCACCAGGAAGATCTCCGGCGTGACATTCCTACCCTTGCGCTTCACGTTCCGCAGGTACTTGCCGTCGTATTGATCGATGTCGAGCGACGTTAGCTCAGTCACGCGCATCGCTGTGGCGTAGAGAACGTGAAACAACGCGTAGTCCCGCTTCGGCCATTGATTCGCCGCCACCGATAACGTCACCAGCTGATCCGCCGCCGCTTTCATGCGGACCATCTGGATATCGGTCAGTCCTTGCCAGACAGGTTCTGGCGTCGAGATGTCCTTGATCCGCTCTACGGGGTTGCCGGCGACGAATGGCTCGTGGCTGTGGATCCACCGAGCGGCCGTCCGCAGCGTGGCCATGATCCGATTCACGGTCGTCGGCGCCAGCTTCTTGCCGGTTCGTTCCGACCGGCGCTTCTGGAGATCCTTCCAAAACCCCTCGCTGACCGATCGGGTCCACAACTGCTTGTCGTCGGAGCGCATGGCCCGCTCGAAGTATTCGAGGAACCGCTCCAAGTCCTGTATCTTCGCCTTCTGGGTGGTCTCGGCGGAGGCTTCGCCGTCGATCTTCATGTAGAGCGTCAGCCAAGATGCTAGGCTGCGTCGACTGCCGGCAGGGATGAGTACAGACGGCGTCTCGGCCGCCGGCATCAAAATGACTTGGCTCATGCGGGACTTCTCCTTCTTCGGCTTCACGGCCCGCTCAGCGGGACGCTGACGAGATCCAGGGTCAACGACCTCGACCTCCTTCGGCCGCAGCGGCTTCAGTGGAGGGGATCTCTGCGGGTTCGGTTTCTTCTTCGCCATACGCTCACGTCATCAGGTGCCACATTTGTTTCCAGAACCCTGCTTTCGGAGACAAATCTCCCCCGGCTTCGCATCGGTTCAACACGGTGAAGATTGTCGTCCAAACTGAGGGTTCTATGGCACTTACAACCTTCTTACATAAAACATATCGACTGCGCAACCCTGCTTTCGACATCAAAATGGGCCCCCAGGCAGCTACTTCTATGCGATAAGGTACATTATTACATAGAACCTAGTGCGCAGCTAAGTCGCGCTTTCATGCGACCGAGCTATCTCGCACGGATCCGCTAGAAGCGGTCAACAGCTCACTGTAGCGATACGCCGCATGCCGGATGTGATTTCGGCGCTCGCCTTCGGTGAAGAGATCGAGCAGTTGTCCGCAGAGTTTCGAGAGGGGCTTCTGTCGCACGCCCGGTGAACGTCACGCCGAAACTCTTTCGAGTAAGCTTCCATCACGCCCTCCTTGAAGAAGGACGTAGCTTACCTACGCTGCGGGGGCGGCGCTAGAGACTTGAGACGGACGCTCTAGATGCTCAGGTCGGTTCGTCCTTATGAAGTTGCGCCATTCCCTCTGTTGTTGCGACGGACGAAGGACTGCCGAGGCGCGGATGCATTAGCGCGTTTCAAAAACGGTCGTTAAGCGGAGCCTCAATGGCAACACCGCGAAACCGCTAACGGGGTACACAGCTCTGGTCGCGGGCGCCCCGGGCATTGGGTCGATCGACGCCGTGCGACCGAGCAGTTCCTCCATCACCAGGCGCAATTCCAGGCGGGCAAGGGGGGCGCCGGGGCAGACGTGGATCCCTGCGCCATAGAGCAGATTCGTGGCCGGATCTCGATCCAGCCGGAATTCAGCCGGGTCGGCGAACACCCGGCCGTCGCGGTTCGCGGCAATCCAGTTCAGCGAAATCCGCTCGCCGGCGGCGATTTTCCGACCTCCAATCTCCACCTCGCGAGTGGTGACGCGACGGTTTTCCACCAGCGGGCCATGGAGTCGAAGCATCTCGTCGATCGCGGCCGGCAGTAACAAAGGCTCATCACGCAGCCGCTGCTGAAGCTCCGGACATACGGCGAGATAATGGGCCAGAATCCCGACGGCGGTCGAGATGGTGCCGATCTCGCCGGCAGTCCAGTTTCTCAAGATGCTGACGATCTCTCCAAGTTCCAGCTGACGCCCCCACGCCTCTTGTCGCATGAGGCTGGTCGTGACGTCGTCGCTGGCCTGGTCGCCGGCCGCGCGCCGCGCTTGCAACATCGCGTCCACGTAGCCCTCGAACTCGCGGGCAAGATCGGCCATCGCCGCTCGGTCTTGGGCGGCGGTCGCACCATGACCCTTCAGAATCCAGTGGTGCAGCGGCTGGTGCATGAACGCCGGCCAGCCTAGAAAACCGCATTGCACCCGCACGGCGAAGGGATGGGCAAGCTGTTCCATCAATTCTACGGCGTCTCGCTCCAACAACGCTTGGACGAGCTCCACCGCGATCGCCCGACATTCCGGCTCGAACGCTTCCATCCGTTCCGGCTGAAAATACAACTCGATAATTCGCCGGTACTCGCTGTGCTCGGGAGGATCCATGCCATTCGGCACGGCGCGGCGGCTCGATATCACATTACTAAAGGTCTCGGGATCGTTCAGCGCCCGCATCACGTCCCCATGCCGAAACAACGACCAACCCAGAAGGTCGCTGTAAGCTACCGGACACCGCTCTCGCATCGCATCGTAAGCGGCAACCTGGTCGCGAAGAACGTCGCCAGAAGTCGGGCTCCAATCGGGCGTCGGCTTTTTTACTGTCATCACTCTTTCCCCCCTACGCGATACGCAACCGCGTGAACTTGCACTCCGGACAGCACCCTTGGGGTCAGGTTCAGTTCTTCAACAAGATTGTCACGAGTAGTGACGAATTCTCCTGGGCGCGCAAAGAATGTTCGCCGCCGCCCTCGACAAAGAGCATAGAGCCTGCTGTCAGTTCCCGAGCGACCCGGCCAATCGTAAACTCCACCTTCCCTTCGACACACTGCACGGTAATCTCGCCGGGCACCTGATGCGTCGGCAGTTCGTTGCCTGCTGGGAGCACGATGCGAATCACTTCGAGATGATCGGTTTTGACAATGGTGTGCGTAATTGTCTTCGACAACGCTTCCCCTAAGGGTCGCACGTCGATGACTTCGCCCGACTTAGCATGATGAATGGCCATTAAGTCGATCTCCTAAATGAATGTCCCGTTTTCAGGCCCGCCACGAAAATTACCAGGGCAACTGCGCCGAGGAAGAACACTGTGTCGCCTGGCACGCGCATCCAACGTAGGTTCTGCATCAGCGGCGACTGCAGAAACTCGGCGCTTCGCGCGTACCAGTATCCATGATCTACCGAAGCCCACGTTTGCATCAGCCCCACGGGCAGCAGGCTCAGCACGCACATCGCCATCAAGCCGCCGTTCAGCGCCCAAAACGAAAATCGCAGTAGGCCGTCCTTCCATTCGACGCCGGGCACGAGTACACGAAGGCACAGGAGCATCAGGCCAATCCCCAGCATTCCATAAACGCCAAATAGCGCCGCATGCCCGTGAAGCGGCGTGGTATTGAGCCCCTGCATGTAGTACAGCGCGATGGGTGGATTGATCATGAAGCCAAACAAGCCGGCTCCAACCATGTTCCAGAACGCCACCGCGATGAAGAAGTAAATGGGCCACTTGTAGCGAAGTACCCATGGTGACGTTCTCGACCGCCTCAGATCCTCCGTCGCGTCGAAGCCGACAAGAACCAGCGGCACCACTTCCAAGGCGCTGAAGACCGAGCCCCACGCCAGCGCGACGGGCGGAGTGCCAGAGAAATACAGATGATGGCACGTTCCGATGATGCCGCCGGCAAGGAAGATGGTTGCCGAAAGCAGCGCCGCTGCCGCCGCAATTCCAGGCCGAATCAGATTCAGCCGCATAAAAATAAACGCGATCACGGTCGTGGCGAAGACTTCAAAAAAACCTTCGACCCACAAATGGACCACCCACCAGCGCCAGTATTCGACAATCGAGAGGTTAGTGTGTCGGCCCCATGTGAGACCGGCTCCGTAAAACAGCGCGATGGCCGCCGAGGCAACGGCCAACAGCGCGACCAATTGCTTTTGCTCGCCTTGCTTTCGCAGAGCGGGCAGCAGTACGCGAACCATCAAAAACAACCAGAGCAATAGTCCGACCAGCAATCCAATCTGCCAGACGCGGCCCAACTCGACGTACTCATAGCCTTGATGCCCCCAGTAGAACGAAACGGCGTCGGTCAGGTAGTTGTGGACGCTGAGCCACTCGCCCGCCAACGAGCCCACGACGATCACCAACAGCGCCCCGAATAGGACGTTGACGCCCAAGCGTTGCCCCTTCGGCTCCTGCTCACTCACCAAGGGACCAATAAACAGGCCGGCCGCCAGCCACGCGGTGGCGATCCAGAACAGCCCGATCTGAACGTGCCAAGTGCGGGCGACGCTGTACGGTAGCCACTCCGACAGCGGGAAGCCGTAGAAGCCGTCTCCCTCCACGCCGTAATGCGCGACAACTACGCCGAGCAGCATCTGGACGAGAATCAAGGCCGAGACGACCCAGAAGTATTTCACCGTGGATTTCTGCGACGGCGTTGAGACCCAAAGTTCCAACGGATCGCTGGTGGGCGGCTCCGCTTCTTCGCTTTCGGAACGGCGCGTTGCGTACCACCAAGCCATCGCGGAAATGCCCGCGAGAAGCATAATGATGCTCACGCCAGTCCACACGACTGCGTCGCCCGTAGCGCGATTCGAGACCAAGGGCTCGTACGGCCAGTTATTCGTGTAGCTCACGTCGGAGTCGGGTCGGTTGGTGGAAGCGGCCCAGGACGACCAAAAAAAGAACGCCGACAATGCTCGTAACCGCGCCCCGTCGGTCACTGCCCCGGCCGGGATCGCGTAGTTGGGCTCGCCCTTGGAAAAGACTTCGGAGTAATGGGCGAGGTTGGCCGCAAAGGCCTCAGAGCGCAGCGGATCAATCGTAATCGTCCTACTCATCGGATCGAACGTATTGTCGCGCAGCAGCTTGGTAAGCCGGCCGCTCAGTTGCGATTGTTGTTCGACGCTGAGATTCTCGAAGTCCGCCTGGAACTCGGCGTTCGACCAGCGGTTGAGAATGAAGACCGCTTCGCGATGCAGCCAGTCGGCGGTCCAGTCGGGAGCCACATAGCTTCCGTGGCCCCAGATTGAGCCCACCTGCATGCCCCCCAGCGATTGCCAAACATTCTGTCCGGCCTCGATTTCACCCGAAGCGACAACCGTCTCGCCAGCGGTTGTCACGACCGTGTCGGCGATAGGAGGCGCCTCTTGATAGATTCGACTTCCGATCCAGCCAAGCACGCTGAACGAGATAATGAGTACGCCGGCAAATAAGAGCCAAAGCCGCTTCATGGCAATCCTCATCCTTGGGAAATGATCGGTCGGTTAAGACTAGGTCGCCTTCTTATCGCGCATCAGCCTGCCGTGGTGAGCGGCCGCGTCGTCGACAAGTTCCTGCTTGGGCCCGAAGAACTCGAAATGGATCCGACGCTCGGCGACGCCCCATTCCAGCAGATCACGATAGATCCCCGTCATAAAGGGCTTGGGGCCGCAGAAGTAAAATTCCGCGTCGTTGCAGGGCAGGATCTGTTGCAGTAAGGCCAGATCGACTAGTCCGACGCTGTCGCAGCAGTGCTGTTCGAGGTCTTGCGGCAGGGGCGCGTCGTACCGGAAATGAGAGTAAATGTTGGGGCGCTCCGCGGCGATGCAGCGCACCTCATCGGCCAGCGCGTGACATTGGCTATTGCGAGCCGCATGGATAAAGTGGACGGACGTCACAACTTCGCGGTGGGCGATACTTTTGAGCATGGCCATCACGGGCGTGACGCCGATGCCGCCGGAAAGGAGCACGATCGGTCGCTCGCCCACCTCTGCGGGATCGAGGAAAAATTCTCCGCACGGCGGACCGATGTCCAGAATGTTGCCCTCAACTATTTCGTCGTGAAGGTAGTTCGAGATCAGTCCGCCGGGAGTGTTCGCCGTCGAGCCAGTTTCTCGCTTGACGCTGATGCGGTAATGTCCCGTATCGGGCCGATCAGACAGGCTGTAGTTTCGTGGCGACGTCGGCGTTCTCGGATGATTGATCTTTACCGTGATGTACTGGCCTGGCTTGAACGTGGCGAGCGTGCCGCCGTCCTCGGGGACGAGATAAAATGAAGTAACGATGGGATTCTCAGCGACTTTGCGCTCGACCACAAACCGGCGATAGCCATTCCATCCTCCTCGAACCGTGAGTTGAGCGGCGTAGATTTGCTCCTCGCGGCCAATGAAGATCTCGGCCAGGAAGCCATACGCCTCTGCCCAAGCAGCGACAATCTCGTCGGTGGCGCCGTCGCCCAACACATCTTTGATGGCTGCCAAGAGATGCTTACCAACAATCGGATAGTGCTCCGGTTGGATGCCAAGCGAACAGTGCTTCTGGGCGATCAGCTCGACGGCCATCCCCAACGCGTCCAAGTTATCAATATTGGCCGCGTACGCGCAGATCGCTCCTGCCAGGGCTCGCTGTTGGCCGCCTGAATGTTGGTGCGCGGGATTGAAGTACGCCTGCACTTCAGGATTCCCGGCGAACATCAAATTATAAAAACGCCGAGTGATGGTTTCGGCGTGCTCGGCAACGACTGGAGCAGTTGCTTTGACGATTGCAATTGTTTGGGGAGAAAGCATCTTATCCTCAGAACGCGGTGCTTGCTGAGATTGACAATCGCATCATGAAGACGCGGAGGTTGCTCGGAAGGCGATTGTCTTAATCGCCAAAATATACGGCTTGAATCATATACGTCAAGGTGTAGAATTAGAGCGGCGACAAGGATAACGTTGATGCTGCCCAAAACTGCTGAATATGCGTTGCGCGCGATCATCTGGCTAGCTGGACGACCCGGTCATCGCGAGGCCGCCGGGCCGCTGGCGGAGCGAACGAAAATCCCGCGTCGTTATCTCCACAAAGTGTTGCAGGCAATGGTCCAGGGAGGACTGGTCGAATCGCAATCCGGCCCCGGCGGCGGCTACTCGCTGTGCGTGCCGCCCGAGGAGCTCACCATTCTCGCCGTGGTGAATACGGTCGCGCCGCTGGAACGTATTCGCCACTGCCCGCTCGGTCTGCCTTCGCACACGCGGCTCTGCCCGCTGCACAAGGAGCTTGACCGCGTGTACGCCGAAATCGAAAAAGCGTTCGGTCGCGTCACGGTGGCGGAGCTTCTTAACTCAACAAGCACGATCATTCCATTGTGCGACGTGGCTCGATCAACGCGAGCTGCAAGTCGCTCGCGGTAGGGAGTAAGAAATAATGGCTCAAGCACTGCTATTTAAGACGCACGATTCACCGATGGAAAAGATGCCCGGGCATTGGCTGTTGGCCTGCATGGGCAAACGCGTCCTGCGCCCGGGCGGTCGCGAATTGACGCAACGCTTGCTAGCCTCGCTGGCGATCGATTCTACGGACGACGTCGTCGAGTTTGCACCAGGGCTGGGCGAAACTGCACGGGAAACGCTTGCTCGACATCCGCTTTCCTATACCGCCATAGAGCGCGATCCCGAGGCGGCAAGAACCGTCACTCAAATTCTCTCGGGCCCGGACCAGCGGTGCGCCTTGGGAACGGCTGAGCAGACTGGCCTGGCCGATGGGTCCGCCAGCATTGTCTACGGAGAGGCGATGTTGTCAATGCAACTGCCCGCCGCGAAAGCTCGCATTGTCGCCGAAGCCGTACGCCTGCTCCGTCCCGGGGGGCGTTACGGCATTCACGAACTGTGCCTGCTGCCCGACGATGTGCCGGGAAAGATTCGGGAGGCCATTGCCAACGATCTCTCGGACGAGATTAACGTCGGGGTCCGGCCGCTCACATCAATGGAGTGGCGCCAGCTCCTAGAGTCGGCAGGCCTCGTCGTCACGGCCGTCGAGACGGCTCCGATGCATCTGCTGGAGCCGCGACGATTGTTGCGGGACGAAGGGTTATTCCACGCCATTCGTTTCATCTTTAGCGTCGTCCGGCACCAGGCCGCGAGGCGTCGCGTCCTGACAATGCGACGAGTCTTTCGAAAATACAAGCAGCATCTGGCGGCCGTCGCAATCGTTGCCGTTAAGCCGCCGACCCACGTTTGAGGGAACTGATCCATGGAAAAAGCCTTTCAGGTTATTGCCGACCTCGCGCGCGAAATCGAGCCGCCCGTGGACGGCACGCTCAGCCGGACGATTCACCAGGACGAGCATCTCAAGGCCGTCCTCTTCGGCTTCGCCGCCGGCCAGGAGCTTTCCGAGCATACGGCGGCCATGCCGGCGATCATGCATTTTCTGTCCGGTGATGCGGACGTGACGCTTGGTTCCGATAAGATTGCGGCCGCTCCAGGATGCTGGGTCCACATGCCGCCGCACATGCCGCATAGCATTCACGCCAAGACGCCCGTCGTGATGCTTCTATTGCTATTGAAACCGGGGGTTGTCAAGAGCTAGGTTGATTTGCAGAACTGAGTTCTTATTCAGCATTAGGTGGCCAGCTTGCGCTCTCTCGTGTTGACGGAAGCGAGGATTGATGGAGCGGACACGCGCAGTACTTTGGGGCGTCGCGGTCACGTCCGCGTTGGCGCTGTTGATTGTCGTCGGATCGCGTAACTTAGCGCATTTCGACGCAGCGCTCGTGGGCTATACCTTTGCCACGTTGTTCGCCGCCTTCGGTATCGCGTATCGGTACGCCGTGTGGCTCCAGCGCCCGCCAACTTGGCGATACTGGGTCCGCGGCTGGCAGCTCTTTTTGCAGCCGCGTCACTTGGGCCTCAATCTGCTTCAGCTCGCGCGTCGTGTCGGAGTGATGTTTGCACTCAACGCGTTTATCTGGCGGCGCGGAAAGCTGCGTGGAGCAGCGCACTGGTTGTTAATGTGGGGCTGCGTAATTGCCGCAGCCATTACATTTCCCTTGGTCTTTGGCTGGGTCCACTTCGAGACTGTTCCGGGAGATCTTCAGTCGTATCGCGCCTATGTGTTCGGCTTTCCAACGCTCGCGTTTCCGATTCATTCATGGATCGGCTTTATCGTTTTCCATGGCTTGGTGTGGGCGTCGTTCCTGGTGATTGCGGGAGTCATGCTCGCGATGAAACGCCGCATGACAGATCATGGCGCCGCCGCGTTGCAGCAGTTTGGCGAAGACTACCTTCCGCTCATCGCGTTGTTCGCCATTAGCGTCACCGGGCTGATGCTCACGGCGAGCTACACCTGGATGCGCGGATATGGTTACGACTTCATCGCCATTCTGCATGCCATTACGGTGATTCTCACGCTCTTGTGGCTGCCATTCGGGAAGTTTTTCCACATCTTTCAGCGGCCGGCGCAACTGGGCGTCAGCTTCTATAAGGAGATTGGCGCACGCTCGGAGCAGGCCGCGTGTCGCCGCTGCGGCGAAGAGTTTGCCTCACGGATGCACGTGGAGGACCTGATCGAAGTCGAAGAGCAATTGGGCTATCGCTACGAGTTGGCCAACGAAGGCGTAGAGCATTACCAGTGGATCTGCCCACGTTGTCGCCGGGCGCTGCTAGCGATTGCTCAGGCCAATCTCTGGACGGGCGTTCGCGGCGGCGAGCAACTGCAACACGAAATGGCGATCGTCGGTTCGTGGCAGAATCATACTCTTTCGGAATAGGCTGGGGCAAAAGCATGGCGATTGAACCAGGCACGATTCAAGAGACGATTCATCGCTTCGGTCCGAACCGTAGTTATCCTTCCGGTGCGCGCTTAGATACCACTGGCGAGCCCGACAAGCTTGTCAAAACTCATTGCTGCTTCTGTGGTCAACAATGTGGCATTCAACTCAAGGTGAAGGACAATGCCGTCGTCGGCTTTGAGCCATGGGAGGAATTCCCGTTTAACAAAGGCATGCTCTGCCCGAAGGGAATCCGCCGCTACCTCCAGGGCGCTCATCCCGACCGTCTTGTAACCGCCTACGAACGCGACTCGGCGGCCCCCGGTGGATTTCGCCAACTTGGCTATCAGGCGGCGATTGCGCGCGTCGCCGGCGAGATCGAGCGCATTCAGACGACGCATGGCCGCGATGCGTTCGCCCTTCTCAGTGGCGCGAGTCTTACCACCGAGAAAACGTATCTGATGGGCAAGTTCGCACGAATGTGCCTCCGCACGGCGAACATCGACTACAACGGCCGGCTTTGCATGGTGAGCGCGGGCGCCGGCAATAAGAAGTCCTTCGGCATCGATCGCTCCGCCAACCCTTGGTCCGACATTCCCCTCGCCGAGGTGATTGTCATCGCCGGGGCAAACGTCGCCGAGTGCGCGCCCATTACGACGAACTACGTCTGGCAGGCTCGCGAGCAAGGTGCCAAGGTCATCGTCATTGATCCTCGTATCACCCCCATCGCGCGAACATGCGATCTGTTCTTACCGGTTAAGCCTGGCCGTGACGCCGCGTTGTTCAACGGCATTCTCCATTTGATGATCGAGCACGACTGGCTTGACCATGAGTTCATCGAACAGCACACCGTCGGTTTTGACAAAGTGGCCGAGCACGTTAAACCTTGGACGCCGCAGCGGACGGCAGAGGTCACGGGCATCACGGAGCGGGCGATCCGCCAGGCCGCCGAGATGTGGGGGCCAGCCAAAACCAGCTTCCTGTTGCACGCCCGCGGCATCGAGCATCATTCTCACGGCGTTCAAAACGTCCTGGGTGCAATCAATCTGGTCCTAGCAAGTGGCCGGATTGGGCGAGCCGGGTGTGGCTACGCCACCATCACCGGTCAGGCGAACGGCCAGGGCGGCCGCGAACATGGGCAGAAGTGCGATCAATTGCCTGGATCGCGCGACATCGACAACCCGGAGCATCGCGCCCACGTGGCGGGGGTGTGGGGCATCTCGCCCGACGAACTGCCGGGCAAGGGGGTCGACGCCTACGAGATCTTTCGCAAGATTGATCGCGGCGAGGTCCGCGGGCTGCTGAGCATCTGCTTCAATCCCAAGGTCTCGCTTCCGGATAACAATTTCATTGGCCGGATGCTCGACAAGCTCGACTTCTACGTGGCTATCGATTTTTTCCTCAACGAAAGCGCGCGGCACGCCGACGTGGTGCTGCCTGGGTCGCTGCAAGAAGAGGATGAGGGATTGGTCACGAGCGCCGAAGGCCGTGTGATCAAGATCAATAAGTGCATCGATCCGCCCGGCGAGGCGCGGCAAGACTGGCGGATTATTCAAGACCTCGCTAGGGCGCTGGGCCGAGAGCGCGGTTTCACTTTCGGCGGCCCTCGTGAGATTTTCGAAGAACTACGGCGGGCGTCCGCCGGCGGCGTCGCCGACTATGCGGGGATTACCTACGACCGCGTGGAGCGCGAAATGGGCGTCTTCTGGCCGTGTCCCACCGAAGATCATCCCGGAACCCCGCGGTTGTTCGAGCCGGGCACGTGGAACCCGGTCGCCAACGGGAGCGGGCCGTTTTACTTTGCCGACGGAAAAGCGCGATTCAACGTGGCGACGTATTCGCCGCCCGCCGAAGACGTCGATTCCGAGTATCCGATCATGCTCACGACGGGGCGCGTCGTCAGCCATTTTCTCTCCGGGACCCAAACGCGGCGTATTGGCCCGCTGGTCGATCAGTATCCCGAGCCGCGCGTCGAACTGCATCCCCAACTGGCGGCGAAGCTGGGCATTCAGGACCAAGACTGGACGACGGTCGAGTCGCGCCGAGGATCGTGCACGGTCCGCGCCGAGGTTGTCAAAACCATTCGACCCGACACAGTGTTTGTTCCCTACCACTGGTCCGGACTAAAGAGCATCAATCAAGTGACGATTGCGGCGCAAGACCCGATCTCAAAAATTCCCGAGTACAAGATCTGCGCTGTCCGCGTATTCAAAGCCGCAGAGGCGCCCGAGTACGCCCGGCAACTTGAGCCCCAACAGTAGGACGTTCAAGAATCCATGTTCGCTTCCGAAAACCGTGAGTTCTTCATCGATCCTGGCCGCTGCATTGGCTGCCAGGCCTGCGTTCATGCGTGCAGCGAATGCGACACGCACCGCGGGCACTCAATGATCCATCTGGAATACATTGACCGCGAGCTGACGCCGCAGACGGTGCCGGTCGTCTGCATGCATTGCGACAGTCCGACCTGCGCCGAAGTATGCCCCGCCGATGCGATCAAGCGGACGGCCGACGGCGTGGTGCAAACGGCACGCAAGCCGCGGTGCATCGCCTGCAACAACTGCGTGCTGGCGTGCCCCTTCGGCGTCCCGAAGATGAAGACCGAATTCGAGCTGATGATGAAATGCGACATGTGCTACGACCGGACGTCGGCCGGCAAGAAGCCCATGTGCGCGACCGTTTGCCCCAGCGGGGCGCTGTATTTTGGTACGCATGAAGAGGTTGAATCGCTCCGCAAGACGGCGACTCCCGTGAATCAGTTTCATTTTGGCCGGCAGGTGATTAACACCAAAGTTCACATGATGGCGCCCAAGGCAAGAACTCCTGCCTACATCGACGTCGCGGCGGCCCTCGAAGAACATCCCACGGGACAAGATATGTTCCTCAACATCCTTACAGACTTTTGATGGGGATGATGCGCGATGATTGACTCTGACCCAGAACTGCACACCGTCCCCCCGGACCGGCGATCTGACGACCAACAGCCTCGGTGGCGGCGTGATTTTCCTATCGACTGGCCACAGGACCATTACGTTGCGCGGCGAGACTTTACAAAGTTTCTTTGTCTCACCAGCTTCGCCTTCGTCGTGGGCCAGTGCTCGATCGCCTACCAGAACTGGCGACGGAAGCGACGCGGTGAGCCACCGATCGTGAAAATCGCCGACCTCGAACGACTCAGCGTCGGCGAGGCGCTCGTCTTCAGCTACCCGATCGAGTCCGAGCCATGCCTGCTGCTGCGGATCGACGAGACTAAGTTCCTCGCCTACAGTCAGAAATGCACGCACCTCGCCTGTGCCGTAACACCCTCGTTCAAGGAGGGCCAGCTGCTGTGCCCTTGTCACAAGGGGCACTTTGACATGGCAAATGGTCGCGCCCTGGCCGGACCGCCGCGCCGACCATTGCCACGCATCACTTTGCAGGTTCGACGCGACGGCATCTATGCCACAGGCGTGGAAAGGGCAATGACATGAAAAGACGCTTTACCCGCCAGCAGCGGCTGACCGTCGTTTATGGCATCCTCTGTCTTGTCTTGATCCTGGTCATTTTGCAGTTGTGGCTACTGACTGCCACCATGAACGCCTACCTCGGCGGAGACGAAGCCGTGATCTTGCCGGCCGGGGTCGCGAGCGCGGTTTGCCTGCTTCTCAACCTAGGGTTGCTTCGCTACCTCTACCTTGTCGAGAGGCCACAATGACCGGCGATCCGCCAGCGCGGAGGTGCGGGCGAATTCTCGTCGCCATCGATCGCGCCGCCTCTGATCTGCTCCCTGCGTACTTCGCGCTAGTTATGGCCACGGGAATTGTTTCGCTCGCGGCCTGGGTCCAGGGCTTTGCTGCAATTGCGCGTGCGCTGTTCTGGCTTAATCTGATGTTTTTCTTCGTGCTCTGGGGGCTGACTGCCCTCCGCGCGATCCGCCACGGCGCTCGGTTGCTTGCGGACGTCGGCAACCACGCTCGCGGCGTCGGCTTCTTCACGGCTATTCCAGCCTCGTGCGTGCTGGGAACGCAAGCGTTGCTGATCCAACAGTTTGCGCTCTTGGCGTGGTCTCTATGGATCATCGGCGCATTGCTTTGGATTCTGGTGATGTACGGCGTGTTTACTGTACTAACCGTCAAGGCTGTGAAGCCGCCGCTGGAGGAGGGGCTAAACGGGGGTTGGCTCGTCTCAATAGTGGCCACGCAGTCGGTATCAGTTCTCGCTTCGCAACTATCAAGCCAGGCCGGCTGGGGACGTGAGGCAATGCTGTTTGCCGCTCTGATCTTGTGGCTGGGCGGGGCGATGCTCTATGTCTGGATAATCTCCCTGATCTTCTACCGCTACACGTTTTTTCCGTTCAAGCCATCGGACCTCACGCCGCCGTACTGGATCAATATGGGCGCAATGGCGATCTCGACATTGGCGGGATCGACCCTCATCCTCAGCGGCGATAGCAGTCCTCTGATCCAAGAATTGCTTCCATTTATTAAAGGCGCCACTCTGCTGTTTTGGGCGACCGCGACCTGGTGGATTCCGATGTTGCTCATCCTGGGCATCTGGCGGCACATCGTGAAGAAGTTCCCGCTACGCTATGACCCGCTGTACTGGGGCGCTGTGTTCCCTCTGGGAATGTACTCTGTTGCGACCGCACGGATGACCTCAGCCATCGATCTGACATTCTTGGGCGCAGTGCCACCAACGTTCTTTTACATAGCAATCGCGTCCTGGTCGTTAACGCTAGCCGGATTGGCGCATCTCCTGATCATCGGCCGACGCGGATTATAAGCAGGGAAGATTTATTAGGATTCAGAGGCGGTTCGGTGACAATTCTGGAAATGTGCGTGACGCGCTGATACAGTGCCACATCGACCTGTCTCACAGATTAGTGCGGACTTCTCTTTAAACACTCTCCGTTCAATATCGATGGCAGGCGTTGGCAACTCTCTCTGCGGTCGATCAGGCATCCGCGCCCTAGCTACAAAGTATGGGGGTTGGAAATACGTTGGATTGACGGAACTCGTCGCCGCAAGTCATTTTGCCGACGACTCTTCGGCCGGCGATTTGTCTAGACTCATGTCACCTCTCAAAGTCCCGTCAAACGTCGAATCAGGATCTTGATGGTGTCGCCAGGATTTGGCTTAAGGCTTCATGGGCGGCGATTTCGTAACCGTCCCATAAGTTGGAATTACGTTCGCTGTATGCGTGCAAGCGACGATTCTACGTCGTCATACCTCGCTGAGCCGGATTTCTAGGCGGCGATTTAAGGGCCTGGTTTTGGCCAGGTGTTCTGGGTCGTCCTTGCTCGTTTGCGTGCGTTAGAACGCCGGCGTCTTCCAAAGTCTACGAAGAAAGCGGGTGATGGTGATAGTGGGTAGTGTTCAACTCAGCCTGAAAATGGCGATCGGCAATGAAAAGATGAGGCCGGCGGCGTGCGTGCAAACGACCTCAACGAAAACCTACTCAAGAACCAAGCTCGTCTCCGTCGGCCATAACTCAGCTTCTTGGCACTCTGGACAAACGCCAAGATGGGTTTGCCAGAACGTGACGTCTCCATCGACTCCGGCGTCTCGCATCGAGGCGGCGAAATCTTGGACGCAATCGACCGAGAACCACGACGCGGGAATATCGTTCACGCCGTCGCAGTCGTCTCGATCACAGAATAAGCATCCTAGTCGAATCATTTCCATTAAACATTTCCTTTCATGTGAAATTCATTGACAGTGGAAGCCCCGAAAAGTCAGCTGGCGTTCTCCGCCGCCGCCGACTTGCCCAGCAGGGCTCCGATCAAGTCGGAAGCCACCCGCTGAATGTGCGACAACGACGCCAGGAACAGCTCCTTGTCGCCGCCGTAGAGCTGGATGTAGTCGCTCGACCGCACCAGACCATCGAGACCGGCCGCCCTGGTGACGACGAAGGCGACGGCTTCCGCCTCCAACTCACGCACCCGAGCCGTCGTTTCTTTGCGACGATCGGTGCGATGGAGGAGCTCGTGGGCCAGTTCATGAACCAGCACGGCAAACTCCTCCGACGGCAACAGGCCCTGGAGGACGGCAATCTTACCCCCCTCCGAAACGCCCTGGGCTCCGCCGAGGCTTTCCTCGTAGCGCAGCTCGACGCCACGCGTGACGACTAGCTCTTTCAGTTGGTCCAGTCGCTCCCCGGGATCGCCGGTGATCGAACTGAACTCTGGAAGCTCCTCGCCATCAGTCTGCGACACGTCAAAAACATATGTCGCCCGAAAGCCGACGACCGCACGCGATCGTCCGTCATCGGAAGCTTCCGACGACGTCACGTCCGCAGACTTCCGTCGAACCAAGGGAGCGAGAATGAGAATCCCTTTCTCGCCTTTCTTGACGAACCGGCCGAGCTGCCGCCAGCGCTGAAAGCCGGCGACGAACGTCGCGTCCGATTTCTGCAATGCGATTAGTAGGCAGTTGCTGAAGCTGTACTGGTGGAACCTGGCCTGAAAGGCCAAGTACTCCAGCAGCTGTTCGCTTTTGCCCCGCTCCAAGGCGGCGATCAATTCCTGAACGCCGCGATCGGTCATCTCCAATGCTTCTTCACGATTCATAGTCATTTTCTCCGAGTGAACGGGGAGCGTTTATTCGCTCGCCATGAGTGGCGAAAAACGAAACCCGCGTGAGGGAAATGGCTCGCTGAAACGTTCAGCAAGCGAGGAATGGGCGAGGGCGATCCGACGATCTCCCGTCGCGTTGCGGCAGAGGGCCGCTTGAGCGTCAGTCCGCAGGACTAACGAGCAATAAAAACCGTGGAATGCACGCCGCCGGTCTCGCAGGCGAGCCAGCGCTTGGCCGGTCTGTGAGAACGGGGCGATCGTGAATCACGTCTACCCAGATAAGGTTCTCGAAGAAGAGAACAGCAGAGAATAGCGCAGCTTGAGTAGCTACTCAAATCACCTTTTAGGCGCGAGTTGAAACTCCGTTGCTTCTAAAAGTGCTCTGGCCGGCACTTGAACAATCGGGCCGAGTCTCGGCGCTCGAATATCCCAGATCGCAGTTTCGCAAGGTGTCCTCGAGGCTTCCCGTAACCGTAGGGGCGCGTGCCCACAATTAGTCGTGAATAATTGATACACTAACAAACTGTAGAAGCTGCTTTTCTGGAAATAAGGCGGAGATATGAGCCAGCAAAAGGAAACTGTCGACGTTTTTCTCTGTCACAATGCCGCAGATAAGGATTGGGTACGCCAACTCGGAGAGCAGCTCGAATCCGAAACATTCGACGGCACCGCATCTGGACGCCCACTCAGAGTATTCTTTGACGAATGGGATATTGACGTTGGCTACAACGTCTTGCTCCGTCTGAATCAGGGGCTCTCGGCATGTCGGTATCTTGCTGTCGTCATCTCTCCCGAAATGCTCGCGGCGCCCTGGCCGACGCTTGAATGGACTCACATCGTCGCTGACGATCCGGTCAATCGAAAAGGGCGCATCATCCCTCTTTTTCTTCGCGACTATTCAGCGGCCACGGGGGCCTATGCCGAACTTCCCGCCCCATTCAAGGCGCTGAACTGGATCGATTTTCGTCGCGCTCAGGACTTCAAGAGAAGCTTCCTCAAATTGATACGCAAAGTTCGCAACCAGCCGCCACTTCGCGGCCGGAGAAGGCGTCCCTTGGCGTCCTCTAGCGGTCCATTGCAACTCCACAACCCGTCCGAAGAGATGGCGGCCGCTCCCGACAAGGTCTCCGAATTCATACTGAGCAACTTGTTACCCGTTGAGGACTATCCGACAACAATTTGGATGGCACCCACTTCCGCGCGCGAACCAAAGGAAATTTGGAGCAATGTAGAATCCGCTTGCCCCTTTATCCTTCAAGACAAGAAGCTGCTAACATTCGCTGACTTATCCAACGCTTCAGAACCGCTGCGAGCAACGATTGATACGACGCGAGTTGAGTCGCTGCCAGTCGGTCAGTGGAAAGACGACCCTGTAAAGTGGCGGTGGGTAGTCTATCTTCTCAATAGGTGCCTTCGCGGGCATTTCGCAGGTCTGCCAATTCGCCAAGACTCCAAGGGCCGCTTTTATTTCATGCCCAAAGAAAACGCCGCCCGCTCCTGGCAAAACGGCAATGACCCTGCACGAACCGTCGCTGACAAGAAGAAGAATTCCGTTGGGAGCACCTTCTGGGTGCATCACGGGGCAAAGTTAGCCTTCCAGGCGCTCGGCGACTCCATGTTTATCTGCGTTGAACCGAGGTATGTGTTTACTTCGGATGGCACCCGTCCACTCGAGGGAAAGTCCGTCGGTCCCCTCTCAATAAAGTGGGGAGGCAAGGAGCGCAACGCGGCGATCCTGCGACATGTGATGTTCTGGGCGCGAACGCTGACAAAGCACTCGGCGAAAATTGAGATCAACACGGGCGGGGCTCCCATTACTGTCTCTGGCATACCGGCATTCTCTCGCACGCGATTCGGCGTCGAGTTCGATCACATTGGGATCGGATCATTGATTCAGCAGGCTGAGGATGAACTTGCATTAGCCGCGGAGGCGGCCGTAACTGCGACCCACTCTGGTACCGATTTCACGGAGGACGCGCCGGATGAGTAATACCCATCAGCCAAGACGATCCAGATCCCAACTTCTCTCCGAATCTCTACTTAGGGCCGCCGCTCCCACGTTTAATTCATGGCACGTTACTGAGCCGAAGCTAGAATTTGCCCGCGACGGTTTCTGCGAAGATCCGAAAACGGGCCTGACAGTCTTCGGGCCCTCAGCTCTCAACGGCACGCCTCGTAACGCAATCCGCGTCGGAGTCATCGGCGACGGAGTCTCGATCCAAATGCTACGCAATTGGATCGAAGACGCTCGCGAAAAGATTTATGCAGGGCTTGCCCAAAGACGGCCAATGAAATGGTAGCACTAGTGACGCATCGTAACGGGGACTTATTCAGTGCGGCAACGAGTCTCGGAATCCTCTGTTACAACGTCGACCGTGAGACGGCAGCGGATTTGATTGTCGCTGCCGTCGAAGGTCTCGAATTAGAAGACGCCTACAAACTTCTCGACAACTCAGCCCCAGCGGCAGAGTGGCGAGCGACGTTGGCGGCAGCGATGGCTAGCGACTTGGAGTCTTTGGACGGACAAGTAGAAGCCCTAGCCGCTGCTGCGGACAGCGAGCTAGTAGCCCTCAAAGAGCAGCTAGCCAAGGTCTCGGAACAGAGAAACCTGGACAATGAGATTGCGGCATTACGTCTGCAAATTCGGGAGCGTGAGGCCGATGTTCGCGCCGCATTGATTAAACAGTTCGGGGACCAGTACAGCGAATTTTGGGTGCAATGGTCCACTAGATTTGAAAGAGAACGGTTGGCGGAACTGGAGGCAGCGAATGGATAGAGAAGCAAAGATTGCGGAAGCCAAGCGGCTCCGCTCTGAGGGGCTTTCATATGCGAAGATCGGGAAAATCGTTGGGGTAAGCAAAGAGACCGCCCGCCTTTGGTGTAATCCCAACGTAGCGGATAGCTATCGGCAGCAACAACGGGAGTTGTCCCCAGAACACCGCGAGAGGAAGCGGAAGAGGGAGCGGGAGTGGCATCGGCGGCGTGGGTACCATTGGGAGTCTACGTCAACCCTTGCAGGGAGATGCAAGAAAGCTATTAGTGCTTCCACTTCTGAAAGCCGAAGGAGAGGATTCGCACCCTGCAACGCCACTGTTGAACAGCTAATGGAGGCGTTCGATGGTCACTGTCAATGTTGCGGTCGGCAGGAATCGGAGTTTCAAAGACGGCTATCGATGGACCATTGCCACCAAACTGGGAATTTCCGTGGGTGGCTTTGCCACGGATGCAATATGTGCGCTGGTCAAATGCAAGATGATGTTATCCCGTTACTTAATTACTTGCGGCCCGATCTTGCAGGCAGGCTCTTAGAGACTCTTGGACAGGGGGCAACGTGACTCTATTAAAACAGCATGTTGGCAACCTGATTGAGCGTATGCAGGCCATGACAAAGATTCGTGAGAGGCTGGGCGTTGATCGTATGAATGACGCGGAGCTAATAGCCTTGGCCGATGAACTCCGGGCCGCAAAGTTCACTAATGAAGCAATTCAATTTTTAACCGATTTAGTATTAAAGGAAGAACATCATGGCGCGACTAAGACTAGCCTATAAAGGCAGCTTCGGGGGAACGTCCAATGTTGGCGATATCGTGAAGCACGATGGAACCGATTACGTTTGCAAAAAGGTTACGAGCCTTCCGCCCCCTGACCCTGAGTTCTGGCAGCCAGTCGCTATTCGTGACCCTGCCTTTGACGTTGAAGGCCCCCAGGGTCTACCTGGACGCGATGGCAGGGACGGTAAAGACGCCCCGCCAGCGAGAGACGGCAAAGACGGTCGCGATGGTTCGGGACTGAATTGGCGCGGCGAGTGGCGACGTAGGACAACCTACAGCGTCAATGATACGGTCGAGCGTGAGGGCTCATCATACGTTTGCGTTGTCGAGTCGACCCGCAGCGAGCCAACCGAGACTAGTGGCGACTGGTCGTTAATGGCAGCCCGTGGCGAACGTGGTGAGCAAGGCGAGCAAGGTTTTTCCGGTGGACGCGGCAGAAAAGGCGCTGACGGTCAAACTTTCGTTATCGAGAACGAATCAACCTTAAACCTTACGGCAGATGAAACCGTTGCCGCTGGTATGGTAGTCCGTTTGGAGACCGGGGGCGATGAATTCGTTCGCGCGTCGTCGCTCGGTTTTTTCCCGTCGATGAATGTTTTCGGACTTGCAACGACAGCAGCAATCAAGGGCCAATCATGCAAGGTGGCCTATGAGCGTCTAACCCTTAACGACTGGTCGGCAGCCCTAGAGAGTGGTGACACCAAGCTATCTGCCGGTGCGAATTATTTTGTCAGCAAGACACTCGGCAAACGAGTTTGCGGAATGCCCGACACTGGCGATGCAACTTGCGTAGGGCTCGCGATCACTGAGACGACGTTACTAATTCATGTTGATGGTATCGTTAGTTGGAGCAAGCCAGTGCTGGCAACACTCGACGGCACTGGGGGCGTCAAAGGGATGTTCGTAAGTCCATCGGAGAATGGTCATGTTCAGTTGGCGTTAGCTACGGTCCCTTACTCGATTGATTCTTGGTAATGCCAGCGGGGAGTGAAAAGTCACCCCGAGTTACTTTTGGGTTTCCTCTCTTCACGCTCTGCGCGAGCAGTTCGCCGATTCGGCGCTCCGCCCTGAGGCGAATAATCGTGGCCTGCCTCTCGATAGCTCTACAGCCACTCACCGAGCGGTTGTAGTGAGCAATCGCCGCTGCCTTATCCCTCAGTTCCTTGGCATCGGCTACTGAGGCAATGTTGGTGAGTTGCTTACCGATCTTCGATAGTTGCGCGAGCATCGCGCATCTATATCATCGGCGTTGGCGAGGGCAAACCCCAGTAAAAGCCACCCCTAGGGTCCGGGTATCGTCTCGCCAAAAAAGGGCGATACCCCGATACCCGGAAGTGGTATTTTGCGGGGTTTAGTAGGGTCTCGTCAAAGACAGAAAACACTAGAAAAGGCGTGTTTTCTCGAAGAAAAGAGTGGTCCCAAGGTGCTTTTCAAGACCGGTGCATTCAACCGCTCTGCCACCCGACCGATGCGACTCAAAGAGTATCGCGCCCGCCGCCGGTCGTTGCAAGGCGGACGGTCGCGCTGAACTCGCGAGGTGCGGCGCCTGCTCGACAAAGTCCACTCGACGGCAACTACGCGACAAACGCCAACCAGTAAAAGATCCAGCCGGTGCAAGCCGTCAGCAGCATGTCCCAGGCGGCGATCTTGCCCCACAGCACATGACTGCTGCTGTGGAGCCCCGGTACGGGCGGGTGGGGATAGCGACGCAACGCCCGGACGCCGACCCATACCCAAAGAATCGTGGTGCTCACGGCGAAAACGAGGTGAATTAATAGCGCCCGGAAGACCCACCCTGGCGTCGCCGGCCGGCCGAGCATCTTGATAAAAATCGCGTCCCAAACGGGCCCGGCCGACTCGACCGAGGCGTAGTAGGGCGATGGTTCGGCCCGCTCGCGCCAACCGCTGACGAAGCGGACGTCGACTTCGAACAACCCCACGGCGATGCCGAGGACAACCAGCAGGGCGACCTGAACCCGCTTGTGGAGCAGGTAGTTTTGCCGGTATTTCACCAGCCAGATACTCCACCCCAGCAGCGGGACGATGGCGAACATCGCCGCGAAGACAACGTCGAGCATGATCGACGCCCGCGTGCCCAGAAAGCCGTCAATTCCTGGATAGTCCATGGGTGGCATTTTGTCAGAGGGCCCTAAAAGACGCCAGCGGAGTTTGGCGGCTGTCGCCCTGTGATTGACGAGGGACGGCCCGGCTGTTAGAACCGGGGATTCTCGACAAAAACGTGCGATCGCCCAAGCATTTCAGGGCTCGATTGCCGACCTGTTCGACGACGAAAAAACACACACCGCATCTCTCCGTAGCCAAGGAACCATCGCGTGGGCGCCTCTCAACGTAAGCGTGATCTTCGTCAACGCCGTTCGCGTCAGGAAAAGCTGACCAAGCTCAAGAGCAAGTTGCCGAAGGCGACTCAATCGGAAAAGACCGAAATCGCTCGCAAGCTCCGCAACTTGACGCCCGGCGCTGAAGAATTGATCGACCGCTGGAAGCTGGTCGAGAGCGATCGCTAAGCTCAGCTTAGGGAGCGATCTGGCATGCGGCTCAAGCTCTTCCGGCTGATGGTTCGCAATGCCGTCGAGTTCGCCGTCATCTTTGGCGTGTGGTACGTGCTGCTCGACTTGCTCGATTCGGGGCAATTGAGCGCGACGTCGATGACGGCGCTCATCCTCGTCGCTGCCTGGACGAAGACGCTCTTCTTCGGCGTCGAGAACATCCGGCAGCTGTGGCAGGCGACCGCCGACAACACCCCCTACTACAAGTTCATGCTGCTGATGCTCGTGAACATGTGGCAGATCATGGCGTCGTTCGCGCTCGACTTCCACCTGCTCTATCGGCAGGCGAAAACCAGCTTCGCCGGCGTCAACGAGCCACTCGTCGGCGCGGAGCTCGTCTTCGAGTTCTTCTACTACAGCGCGCTCAACTTCATGTTCTTTGGCTACGGAGACATCACGCCGCAGTCGATCCCGGCGAAGTTGCTGACGCTCACCGAGATCACGCTGGCGTTCGTCACCGTGATTTTCTTGCTGTCCGACTTCATCAGCTTGAAGGACTCGCTGCGGCATGGTCCCCCTGATGCCAATCGGCGCCTGTCATCCTGAGCATCGCGAAGGATCTGGCGCTCTGCTTGAGCTTCCAGATTCTTCGCTCCGCTCAGAATGACTCGCCGCCGAATGACGCAGTTCACTTCCGCAAACTGACGGGCTGATTCGCTGCCCCGTCGTTGCGGCGAAACAGAAACTCATCCCCTGCCCCGTCGACGTCGACTTCAATCGTCGAACCCTCCGGGTACTCGCCCCGCAACAACTCGGTGGCCAGCGGATTCTGGATCGTCTGCTGGATCACCCGTTTCACCGGACGAGCGCCGAACGCCGGGTCGTAACCCAGCGTCGCGATTCGTTCTCGCGCCGCCGGCGAGACGTGCAGATGCAGCCCGCGCTTGGCGAGTTGCTTCTCCAGCCGCACCAACTGCAAGTCGACGATCCGCCCTACTTGCGAACGATCGAGCGGGTGGAACACGATGATGTCGTCGATCCGGTTGAGGAACTCCGGCAGGAATCGCGTCTTCAGCGCTTCGTCGAGCGCCTCGCGCATCTCTTCCTGCGTTCCGTCCTCGGCCGCGATCTGCTGGATCACCTGGCTGCCGACGTTCGAGGTCATCACGACGATCGTGTTTGTGAAGTCGACCGTATGGCCGTGGTTATCGGTCAGCCGACCATCGTCGAGCACCTGCAGCAAGATGTTGAAGACGTCACGATGCGCCTTCTCGATCTCGTCGAGCAGCACTACCGAATAGGGACGACGGCGGACCGCTTCGGTCAGTTTGCCTCCTTCCTCATAACCAACGTAGCCAGGAGGGGCGCCGATGAGACGACTCACGGTATGCTTCTCCATGAACTCGCTCATGTCGATGCGGACCATCGCGTTTTCATCGTCGAACATCGTCTCGGCGAGTGCCTTGCAAAGCTCGGTCTTGCCGACGCCGGTCGGACCGCAGAACAGGAACGAACCGATGGGCCGGTCGGGATCTTGCAATCCGCTGCGGCTGCGCCTTACGGCGTTCGCCACGGCGCGCACCGCTTCGTCTTGGCCGACGACCCGCTGGTGGAGCCGCTCCTCCAACACGAGCAGCTTGGCCCGCTCGGCTTCGAGCATGCGGCTCACCGGAATGCCGGTCCACGCGCTCACCACTTCCGCGATTTCGTCGGGACCGACTTCCTGGCGCAGCAGGCGCTTCTTCCCCTTCGACGCTTCCGCCTCGGGGGTTCCTTGCAGCTTTTCGAGCTCTTCGAGCCGCTGCTGCAGCTTCTTCCGCTTGCTGTCGAGTTCGTAGAGCGACTGGTAGAGATCCTCGCCGACCATCTGGCCAATCGACTGCCGCTCTTTCACGCTCGCGGCGAGTTGTTGGTACTCGTGATCGGCTTTCTGCAGTTCCTCACGAACCTGCGCAACGTCGCCGACGCCGAGCTTCTCGCTTTCCCACTGCTCGCGGAGATTGGCCAGCTCGCGACGGAGCTCGTCCATCTCCTCGTTGATCTCTTCGAGCCGCTGCTGCGCATGCTCTTCCTTCTCGTCAGCCAGTTGTCTGGCTGCGAGTTCGAGTTGCATCACCCGCCGCTGGATGCGGTCGATCTCTTCCGGCACGCTTTCGAGCTCCATCGCCAGTCGGCTGGTCGCCTCGTCCATCAAATCGATCGCCTTGTCGGGCAAGAATCGATCGGCGATGTAGCGGTGCGACAGTTCGGCTGCGGCGACGAGCGCCGAGTCCTTGATCTTCACTCCCTTATGATGCGCCTCGTAGCGAGGCTTCAGCCCACGGAGGATGGCGATCGTGTCCTCGACCGACGGCTCGCCAATGAACACCGGTTGGAAGCGTCGCTCGAGCGCGGCGTCCTTCTCGATGTACTTGCGATACTCGTCGAGCGTTGTGGCGCCGATGCAGCGCAGCTCGCCGCGGGCGAGCGCCGGTTTGAGCAGGTTCGCCGCGTCGTTCCCCCCCTCGGCGGCGCCAGCGCCGACAACGGTGTGAAGTTCGTCGATGAACAGGATCACCTGCCCTTGCGAATCTTGCACTTCGCGCAGCACCGCCTTGAGCCGCTCCTCAAACTCGCCGCGGTACTTGGCCCCGGCGATGAGGGCGCCCATATCGAGCGCGACGACCTTCTTGTTCTTCAGGCTCTGCGGCACGTCGCCCTGCACGATGCGCAGCGCAAGCCCTTCGGCGATCGCCGTCTTGCCGACGCCGGGGTCGCCGATGAGCACCGGGTTATTCTTCCGTCGACGCGACAGCACTTGAATGACGCGGCGAATTTCCTGATCGCGGCCGATGACCGGATCGAGCTTGCCCTGTGCCGCGCGCTCGACGAGGTCGATGCCGTACTTCTCCAGCGCCTGGAACTTGCCTTCCGGGTTCTGGTCCGTAACGCGGGCCGAGCCGCGGACTTTCTGCATTGCCGCGAGCAGGTCCTTCTCGCTCACCGCGTTCAGCTTGAGCGTATCTTGGGCCTTCGACTTGGTGCGAGCGAGCGATAGCAGCAAGTGCTCGGTCGAGACGAAGTCGTCCTTCATCTCGGTCGCCGCCTGCTGCGCGCCGTCGAGCACTCGCGTCAATTCGCCGCCAAGTTGCGGCGGCGCGCCGCCGCTCGCCTTCGGCAAATGCGACAACTCCGCGGTGATCATCTGCCGCAATTGTTGTTGGTTGACGCCAATCGCGTCGAACAACGGCCGCACGATCCCTTCTTGCTCATCGACGAGCGCCGCCAAGAGATGCAGCGACTCGATCTGCGGATTCCCCGCATCGGCCGCGATCTCTTGCGCCCGCTGAACGGCTTCTTGTGCTTTTTGAGTAAGTTTATCGAAACGAAAGGCCATGAGGGGCCTCCTTCTCGGCGAGTCGGCGCCGACCGATTTATTTGTTCTTATCTGAAACCGTCGCTTGGCATCGGATCGCGACGTGCATCCAATTGACGGGTTATTGAAGTTGATCTCTTAGTTCATTGCAAAAAAATAGCTGCCGACCAGGAAGCCTGGCCGGCAGCTAATCGTTAGTCTGCACGCCTTGCGGCTTCCCTGCTCAGCTCTTCACCTCAAACTCCGCGTCGATCGCGTCGTCATCGGCGTTGGCGCCGCCGGCCTGGGCTGTGGCCCCTTCCGCCGCGCCGTCGCCGCCGCTGGCGGCCGCCGACTTGTACAACGCCTCGCTCATCGCGTGCGACGCCGCTTCGAGCTCCGCCACGGCGGTTTTGATGGCCGCCGCATCGTCGCCCTTGGCCGCTTCGCGGACCTTGGTCACAGCCGCTTCGAGCGCCTGCTTGTCGGATTCCTTCAGCTTGTCGGCGTTCGTCTTCACGGTCTTCTCGATTTGGTAAGCCATCGAGTCGGCCTGATTGCGAGCTTCGACAAGTTCACGCTTCTTCTTGTCTTCCTCGGCGTGAGCCGCGGCGTCTTGCTGCATCCGCTTGATCTCGTCGTCGGACAAACCGCTCGATTGCTCGATCTTGACGGTCTGCTCCTTGCCGGTGCCGAGATCTTTCGCAGCGACGCTGAGGATGCCGTTGGCGTCGAGATCGAACTTCACTTCGATCTGCGGCACGCCGCGCGGGGCCGGCGGGATCCCTTCCAGGTTGAACTGGCCGAGGAGCCGATTGTCTGCACACATCTCGCGTTCGCCTTGGAACACGCGAACCGTGACCGCCGTTTGGTTGTCGTCGGCCGTGCTGAAGACTTGCTTCCGCTCGGTCGGGATCGTGGTGTTCTTCTCAACGAGCTTGGTCATCACGCCGCCGAGGGTCTCGATGCCGAGGCTGAGCGGAGTGACGTCGAGCAGCAGGATGTCCTGGACTTCGCCCGAGAGGACGCCGCCCTGAATCGCGGCGCCGATCGCCACGACTTCGTCAGGATTCACGCCCTTGTGAGGGTCCTTGCCAAATATCTCTTTGACTAGTTCCTGCACCTTCGGGATGCGGGTCGATCCGCCGACCAAGACGACTTCATCGATCTCGCTCGGTTTGAGTTTCGCGTCCTTCAGCGCCTGCACCAGCGGAATGCGGCAGCGCTCCACGAGCCCGTCGACCATCTTCTCGAACTGCGCTCGAGTGATGTTGACCTGCAAATGCTTCGGACCGTTCGCATCAGCCGTGATGAACGGCAGATTGATGTCGGTCGATTGCGCCGTGCTGAGCTCTTTCTTCGCCTTCTCGCACGCTTCCTGCAAACGCTGCAGCGCCATGCGATCCTTGCGAAGATCGATCCCCTGCTCCTTCTGGAACTCGCCAGCGACGTACTTAATCAGCGCGTCGTCGAAATCGTCGCCGCCGAGGTGGGTATCGCCGTTCGTGCTCATCACGCGGAAGACGCCGTCAGCGACTTCCAAGACCGACACGTCGAACGTGCCGCCGCCGAGGTCGAAGACGCAGATCTTCTCTTGCGCCTTTTTGTCGAGACCGTACGCCAGCGATGCCGCCGTCGGCTCGTTGATGATGCGGGCGACTTCGAGGCCGGCGATCTGACCGGCGTCTTTCGTCGCCTGGCGTTGCGCGTCGTTGAAGTACGCCGGAACCGTGATGACCGCTTTGTTCACCTTGTGACCGAGGTAAGCCTCGGCCGATTCCTTGAGCTTGCGCAGAATCTTCGCCGAGACCTCGGGCGGGGTGAACTCTTGCCCGCCGACGTCGACCTTCACGTAATCTTCGGGCCCGCCTACCACTTTGTAGGGGACCATCTTCTCTTCGGAGGCGACCTCACTGTGCCGTCGCCCCATGAACCGCTTAATCGAATAAACGGTCTTGGTCGGGTTGGTCACGGCCTGCCGACGGGCCAAATCGCCCACAAGCACCTCGCCCTTGTCGGTGAATGCCACGACGCTGGGCGTCAGGCGGTTTCCTTCGGGGTTCGGGATGACCTTAGCTTCCTTACCGTCCATCACGGCAACCACGGAGTTGGTGGTGCCGAGATCGATGCCAATGATTTTTTCGCCGCTAGCCATTTGTTTGTGTCTCCTCTCCAATTCGGAGGTTGATCGCGTACGATGTGTTCTTATGCGATGCGCAGCATGCCACGACGGCAGCCGCCGCGTTGTTTTCTGAGTAACGGCAGCACAAGAAAGCAAAGGTTGTGCCGGCGGCTTTACCCGCCCCGTCGACCTGCGTAACTAACAACTGGGTAACGACTTAAAACATAGGCTAGACTTAGCAGATGGGCGGCTGACAATCGGCAAGACTGTCACATTGGCAGCGAGATATTTGGCGGTCGCTGATTTCCGCCAAGCGTTAAATGCCAGATTGACACCCGCTGCCGTCGCACCCGCCGATCCGCCGCCGCAACCCTGAATTCTGCCTCGCCACTCCCGCTCCTATGGCCAAGAAAAAAGTCACCGCCGCCCAACTCCGCAAACTCGACCGGCAACTCGTCGAATTGCTGAACGAGCGCGCCGCCGCGGCGATCGCTAACGGCGAACTGGCGGACGCCCGGGGTGAAACGGCCGCCGATCAGGCCGCCTCCGCCATCGCCGACCCGGCGGTCCTGCAATACGCCATCGACAGCAACGACGGCCCCCTCTCGGCCGGCGTCATTCAGGCGGTGTTCCGCGAGCTCCTCAGCGGCATCCGCTCGGCCAATCAACCGATACGCGTCGCCTACCTCGGCCCCGAGTACACCTATAGCCACTTGGCCGCGATCGCCCGGTTCGGCCAGAGCGCCGAGCTGATTCCGGTCGCCACGATCGCCAGCGTCTTCGACGAGGTCGAGCAAGGCCACGCCCAGTTCGGCGTCGCTCCGATCGAAAACTCTACCGACGGCCGCGTCGCCGATTCGCTTGAACGCCTCGCGCGTATGAACGGGACTTCTAGCGCCGGCTCAGCAGAAGCCGCCCCCATCCACGTCCAAATCTGCGGCGAGGTCCCGTTGCGGATCCACCACTGCCTGCTCGGCCGCGGCGCCCGCAGCGACATCCGCCGCGTCTGCAGCAAGCCTCAAGCCCTCTCGCAGTGCCGCAATTGGCTGGCGACTCATCTGCCCGGCGTGAAGGTCGAACCCGCCTCAAGCACTGCCGAAGCCGCCAGCCTCGCCGCCGCCGAGCCCGACACCGCCGCGATCGGCGCCGAACAAGCCGCCGTGAATCATGGGCTCTCGGTGCTTGCCCGCAACATTGAAGACAATGCTGAGAACGTCACCCGCTTCGCCGTCATCGGCGGTCAGGCGGCCGAGCGGACCGGCAAAGATAAAACTTCGCTCGTCTTCGAGGCCCCGCACGAACCAGGCGCTCTCGCCGACGCGATGGCCATCTTCAAACGCCACAGGCTCAACCTCACCTGGATCGAGTCGTTTCCCATCCCTGGCGCGCGAGGACGGTATCTGTTTTTCCTAGAGTTCCAAGGACACCCGGCGGAACTTCGCGTGAAGCGTGCGATCACATCACTGCATAAGAAAGCGCTGCGACTGTCGCTGCTCGGCTCCTATGCCGAAGCAGACGTCGTCGGCTAGAGCTCACTTTTAGTGTTTGGGCGGTAAGCGGCGTCTGATCGATCTCGCCCGCTTGCGGGCTCCCCAAAAAACGCCGTAGCCACCAGTCGCCAGTCCCCAAATCAACCCAGCCGACGGCTCAGGCGTCACTATGCCCAGTTCCGGCGGCGTAGCCGTTCCCGAGACGCGTAAGACGCCTATTTCCGGGTGATTGACTATCCACCAGCGACTGGTATTAGCAGTCTCGGCGCGATAACCATAAAGTCGAAACGTGACCGAGGAGGCAATGGCGTCGAAGGCGCCGCCGAGAGTCAACTCGTGGCCGCGCGTACTACCATAGTCTGGCACAGTAACCGGAGCGTCGATCACATTACTGTGAAAATCGTCTAAGCTTGACCGCAACGTGAACTCGGTGATCCCGCTTGCGGAACGAAACTCACCAAACGCAATGCAATCGATATCAAGCGTCGCGCCCGCGGACGGCGAAATGACGAACTCAAAGTAGTCCGAGTTTAGGTCAATAAGGTCGCCTGTGGTCCAGCTTTGCGCACCGATCGAGTTCGCTCCAGCTCTCGGATCAAGTCCAGAGCCGCGTCGGAAGGGACTGGCCATCACCGCTGGCCCCGTCCAAGAGGCTAACGTCGACGCCTGATCTCCCGGCTGGCCTGTAAAATCGAACTCCATCAATATCGATGCTTGCGATCCGCACGCACATCCTAACATCAGCCCCAAGGTTAATAAGAGGCGCACAATCATGCCAATATCCTCGCGAAGGTGCTAACGACAAACGACGGCGCATTCCCTCGCGGAATCTTCCTGAGACACCTAGACTAAATACCCACCACGCCAATATCCATTAAAAAAAATATACAAATCCCCAAAAACTAAAAACAGACCGAAACCGTTTATGCGCAGCGACTTACCAATACCTGCGTCGCTCGCGGGACGCCCCAAAAGTACAGAAACTGCCTTCGTGAACGTAATTGCTAAGTTGCGCCGGTGGCGAAATCAGCGCTGTTGTTTGGAAATCGCCATTTGCCGCAGAGTTGAAACAAACAGAACGGTAATCTCCTTCTGGGCGCCCTGAGACAATAAGACACGCTCTGCAGCATGAGATAATCATTCCTGTGAAGTGCGTTGCCGATAGCGACGACTTTGCGGCCTACGCCAACCATGCTGCTAGCAGCCGCGATTTTGCCTGATCCCGCGTCTAGGGGCCGATCAAGAATCGTGACACAGGGGAGGTAGGCGCCTCTCGTTATGCAAGCCGCGATGTGGCTGCAAAGGCGCCCGCCAACGATATTTTTGGCCATGGATTGGCCATACAGGGGAGCCTCTATGAAGACCAACGGATTGGTCTGCTGGGCCGCTGCTGCGCTTCTATCCGCGCCGACCGCGGCGTTCGCCGAAGAATCGTTCCAACTCAGCTCATTTATGGATGACGCTGAAGCCGCCGTCGCTTCGGACGAATCAGTCGAGTGCGAACTGATAGGCCGAAACCGTTGCCGCGGACCGTTCCTCTTCGCCGGAACGGAAGCGACGTTGATGAACATCAATGCGACGACCGGCGGTCGGATCACGGCGTCGTTCTCCGATACGACGGTGCCTGGCGTCTCGACCTTTGCGACGGTCGATGGCGAAGGTATTAACGATCAGTTCGCCGCCGCTCCGCGGCTGTGGATGGGCCTGCAATTGAACGAGCGGTGGGCAGTCGTCGGCCGCTACTGGAATCTAGAGACCAGTAACCAGGAAACGCCGCCGGCGCCGAATCCAGCAATTCCAAACACCGGCTCCAACTTCGCCACGATCTTTGAAACCAACCGCGCTCAGCTCCAAACTGCCGACATCGAACTCGTTCGCAGCTTCCGGCCGGGCAAGTGGAAAATCGACGGCTCGCTCGGCGCCCGCCATGCGATGATCGGCACCGAGTCCGACTTCCTTGCCTTCGGCGTGTTCACGACCGGCAACTTCATCAACCTGACGCTGCAAAACGGCTTCAGCTTCAACGGCACCGGCGGCACGACGGGCATTAACGTCCGCCGGCAACTGGGCGATTCGCCGTTCACGTTCTTCTCAGGCTTCCGCGTCTCGTACCTGGGCGGCCACAGCGATTCGTTCGGCCGTTCGGACGGCACGGTGGCTTCTTCGCCGAGCGCGCCGCTCGTCGGCGCCGCGACGGTGCGCCGCGCCGACGCCGACGCGGAGCTTGATATCCTGGAATACCAGATCGGTCTGCAGATGGACTTCCCGCTGAAGTACGTCCCCGCCAATGCGTTCTTCCGCACGGCACTTGAGTACCAGCAATGGGACATCGACGGCCCGCCAACCGGCGGCGCTGGCTTTGGCGGCACGATCGGCGAACTGACGACCAACTCGTTCGCCTCGGCCGGCATCGGCGGAGCCAACTTGGTCGGTCTAGCCCTCGGTTGCGGCTTTACTTGGTGATCGCTCGACCCTCAACGCCTCATGGAGCGTCATCCTCGAAAGTCGAGGGCGACGCTCTTTCGTTTCACATCTAGGTCGATAGAAGCGAAGCACTTTGGAGTCGCTCAAGAATGAATAAGGGGCAAGCAATACGAAGTCCGCGGTCCGCGTTGCTTACCCACGCTTAGCAGGCTGCTCTTCGGCTTCAGCGTTCTCGCACTCTGGTGGTCGGAACGCCGCTTTGCGGAGTTCCCGGCGCCACCGTCCCTTGCCGTTCTCGCACCCCCAACACGCCTGTGAACGCAGCCGGGTCGATCGCCGCGCCGCCGCCGACCGGATAGCCGGCGTAAGGTCCCCAAGGCAGGGTGTTGAGCCAGATGTAAGGCGACGATTGCAGCGCCGCCGTCGCCGCCGCGTCGCGGTCGCTCACCAACTGGCGCGAACGCTCTTGGGCTGCTTGCTGCTGGCTTTTCAACGAATCCTGTGCCATTTTCGCGGCTTCGTTGCGCGTTCGATTGATGTTCTCGGCCGCCTGTTGCGACGCCTGATTCTCGCGCATCGCATTGTCGACCGACAGCTGGCGCGCCCGTTCAAACGTTTCGCTTTGCCGCGCCCGCTCAGCCTGCTGTTCCTCGAAAGTCATCAGCCAGAGCTTCAACTGAGCGGCGTTTAGTCGTTCGAGCTCGTCCATGTAGCGTTTTGACTGAGACGGAGTAATCCGCGCCGAACGCGCCATATGGTCGGTCAGCCACTCGCGGGCCTCGACCATTTCCTTGCTGTCCCAGATCGCCTGTCGCTCCTTCTCCTGCGCTTCCTTCGAAGCGGCGTCTTCGGTGTAGCGCTCGTCCGACGCTGGCGGACTGACCACCGGGGCGGCAGCCTGTTGGGCCCGCGCCAGGTTCAATTCCCCGCTCGCTGCCAACAGCGACGCTGCCAATAACAGCCAATTCGATTTCATCGTCACAGACTCCGCGCAGAATTCCGACAGGGGCGTACCATCCCAGATCGAAGGTCGTCCATTTCTGATTATACGTCTGAATCATTCTCTTCACGAATTCCGTTCGACCACAAACCTGCAGGTTTCAGCCCTATTTTCCGCTTATCGAATCTAAGCGAGGGCTGCTGACCGAATTTCCTAACGGCTTTGAGACGGATATGGGAGAATCTGCGCCATCAATCGAAATATTCTCTTAATTACGCACAATAGCGATTTTTTCGACACCAACCCTACTCCGCCACATAACCCCAGAGATTCCGGCAACGCGTGACTTTCCAATCAAAAACCAAGCCAACAACTGAAGATCCCCCCAAGATAGGGAGTGCCGTCGAAGCCGCTTCAGGTTACAACTTGGCAATCTGAAGTCGAACTTTGCGACAGCGCGCATAATAGACTTGGAACAGGTTGCGTTGTTGGCGGTTGCGCGTCTCCCACAAACGCGTCACGTCGGCGCTGGTCTCCTCATCGAGATCCGCGTCGGGTCCCCCCAATCGCCCTCATTGGCGTTGCCGCGCGGCAACGCGCTGAGCGTTAACCTTGAAAGTCGATGACACACGCGTTGAAGGGGGTCGTGCCACGACCGCCGATTCGACCCTCGCTGCTGCTCACCTAGCCTCCGACGCCGAGAGAATTCGAATTCTCGAAGCGGAAGTAGCGCGACTGCAAGCGGCTCTGCACGACCGTGCCACGGAACTCGAGACCCTCTTCGACGTCATTCCGGTCGGCATCGGCGTCGCGCTCGACCCCGAGTGCAAACATATTCGCGTCAACAGCGGATTCGCCAAGGTCCTCGGTCTCGAAACGTCGCAGAATGCCTCGAAAACCGCCGATGGCGAAGAGCGTCCCACGAACTTCGTTTGCGTCGATCTTCAAGGCAAGCTGATTCCCGACGACCAGTTGCCGATGCAGATCTCCGCCCGTGAGGGGCAAGAGATTCGCGACCACGAAATCGACGTGATCCATGAAGACGGGCGCATCGTCCGCCTCCTGGAATACGCCGCCCCGCTGCTCGACGCCGCTGGCCGACCGCGCGGCGCAGTCGGCGCCTTCGTCGATATCACGGAACGTCGCTCCGCCGAAGAACGCGAACGCCGCCGCCTCGCCGAAATCGCTCATGTGAGCCGCCTCAGCACGCTCGGCGAAATGATCTCGGGACTCGCCCACGAGATCAACCAGCCCCTCGCCTCGGCGAGCAATTTCGCCCGCGCCTGCCAGCGTTGGCCTCAAACCTCGGGCATGCCTCTGCCCGACGACGTGCGGCGATTAGTCGAAAAGATTCTGGGGCAAACAGAGCGCGCCGGCGAAATCGTCAAACGTCTCACGACCTTCGTGAAGAAGGGCGCCTCGACTCCGGTGTTCGTCGACGTCAACGTCCTCGTGCGCGACGTCATTGCCCTCACGAAGTCCTGCTTTTACCCGGCCATGAAGCGCGACCTGGAAACGCCGCTGCTGACCGATCTCGCTCCGCATTTGCCGCGCATCTCCGTAGATCCGATTCAGATCGAACAAGTGCTCGTTAACCTGATCCGTAACGCCATTGAGGCGACGCAAGAAGCCCGCCTGAGCGCGCCCGTGATCGTCCGTACGATGCGCGTCGCCGACGCGGTTCAGATCTCGGTTTCTGACGGCGGAACTGGCGTGGCGGCGCAGACGACGAGCGAATTGTTCGAGCCCTTTTTCACGACCAAGCCCGAAGGGATTGGGCTCGGCCTCTCGATCAGCCGTTCGATTATCGAGAATCACGGCGGTCGGCTCTGGGTCGAACCAAACGCCGAACAAGGGGCGACGTTCGCCTTCACGCTCCCCCTCGATGCGCCGACGCAGTGGCGCTGAATTGGCGTCGACAGAGGGCGGCCGTGCGGCGAAGGAGCGAATCTTTTCTGCCACGCAGCTTCCGCCGGAGTTCCAGCCGCCTATGATCAAGCTGCAGTTCTCTTGAAGCGTTTCACCTCCTCAGCCTCCAAGCATGTCGTCGCTTGCCGACCGTCGACCGATCTGGCTGAGCAACGACGTCGTGATTGCGCTGTTGGCAACGACGGCAATCGCGGTTCACCTGGCGCTGCGCTTCGTGTTCGATTTGCCCGGAAGTTGGGGCGGCTTCGATTGGGCGACTTGGCCGTTGCTGATCGCCCTGGCTTTGGGGGGCGTGCCACTGCTGATCGGGCTCTTGCGCGACGTCCTCCAGCTCCGCTTTGGCAGCGATCTACTCGCTGGTTTCTCGATCGTCACCGCGATTCTGCTCGGCGAGTATCTCGCCGGCGTCCTCGTCGTGTTGATGCTTTCCGGCGGGCAGGCTCTGGAGTCGTACGCCGTCCGCAGCGCCAGTTCCGCCCTGGCTGCTCTTGCCCGTCGGATGCCCTCCACGGTTCACCGTCGTCGCGATGGGCAGCTCGAAGAAATTCCGCTCGACCACGCGAACGTCGGCGATTTGCTGGTCGTCTTCCCGCACGAAACGTGCCCTGTCGACGGCATCGTCATCGACGGCCGCAGCGAGATGAACGAAGCTTACCTCACCGGCGAGCCGTATCTGCTGTCGAAAACCGTCGGTTCGGCCGTCCTGTCGGGCGCCGTCAACGGGGAAGGCGCCCTCACGATCCGGGCTGAGAAACGGGCCGTCGATTCGCGCTATTCGAAGATCATGCAGGTGATGCGCGAGTCAGAGCAGCATCGTCCGCAACTCCGCCGCCTGGGCGACCAACTCGGGGCGTTTTACACTCCCGTGGCGCTTGTCATCGCGATCGCCGCCTGGGCCGTCAGCGGGGAAGCGGTCCGTTTCCTCGCCGTGCTGGTCGTCGCCACCCCCTGCCCGCTGCTCATTGCCATTCCTGTCGCGATTATCGGCTCGGTCTCGCTAGCAGCCCGTCGCGGTATCGTCATCAAAGATCCGGCCATTCTCGAAAAGCTCGACAGTTGCCGCACGGCTATCTTTGACAAGACCGGCACTCTCACCTACGGCGAGCCCCAGGTCACTGAGATTCTCCCGGCGCCGAACATCGCCAAGGAATCGCTCCTGCACGCAGTCGCCAGCCTCGAACGTTATTCGCGTCATCCCCTGTCGAGCGCCATCCTGCACGCTGCCGAGGCGGCGAACGTCGAGCTCACCGACCCGACGGAAGTCAGCGAGCGCCCCGGCGAAGGTCTGCGAGGTCTAGTCGATGGTCGCACGGTGCAAGTAACCAGCCGCAAGAAGTTGATCGCTCAGACGCCGGCGCTTGCCGAAGCGATCCCTCCAACGGCCGGCGGCCTGGAATGCGTCATCCTGATCGACTCGCAATACGCCGGAGCTCTACGATTCCGCGACGAGCCTCGCGCCGAAGGTCGGTCGTTCATTCAGCATCTCAAGCCCAAACACGCCTTCGATCGCGTGATGATCGTCTCCGGCGACCGCGAGGAAGAGGTCCGCTACCTGGCGGATAAGGTCGGCATTCGCGAGGTCTACGCCAGCCAAAGCCCCGAGCAAAAGCTGGCCCTGGTCCGCAACGAAACGGCCCGCGCCGACACCATCTTCATGGGCGACGGCATTAACGACGCCCCCGCCCTCACCGCCGCCACCGTCGGCATCGCCTTTGGGCAAGCGAGCGACGTCACGGCCGAGGCTGCCGGCGCGGTGATCATGGACAACGAGCTGTCGCGGGTCGACGAGCTCTTCCACATCGGCGCCCGGATGCGGTCGATCGCCCTCCAAAGCGCTGTCGGCGGTATCGCGGTCAGCCTGCTGGCGATGTTCGTCGCCGCGGCCGGCTATCTCCCTCCCGTCGCCGGCGCCCTCCTCCAGGAACTGATCGACGTCGTGGCTGTTCTCAACGCCCTCCGCGCCTCGTTCCCTCCAACCACCCTGACAGACTACAAACGGCCGAAGCCCCCCCGTTAGACTCTTCCTGCCGCAAACTCCGGCTCCTGCGAAAGGCCGCTGCGGCAGCATTCACGGCTCTCGCCGCACGCCGCGCGGTAATTCGATCATGGCCAGCGGCTAACCCGTCCGAACTTCGATTGTGAGTTCCCAAACCGACATCTATTATCGATGTCATCGATGGGCCATTTTGCCACTACCGCCGCCGATAGTTGGATCACCTCCCTCCACTGGGCGTTGGGGCTGCTGACGACCGGTCTGTTCGCCCTCCATTTCCGCAATCGCGGTCGATCCGGCCCCATTGCGGCCTTGCTGTTCGTCATGTTTGGACCGGCGCTCGCGGTCGGACTCATGTTGGTATGGTTGGGCGCCAGCAGCAGTCGGGATCCCTCGAGCGTTGAACTCTATGGTCTGCATATCTCCCTGTTCATCGAGGTGATGCTGCTCTTAGGCGTCTTGGCCGCGTTCCTTGGGGCGGCGATCCATGGATTCCGCATCCGCGACGAACTTCGCGCCTATCGCGAATTCGGGCCCCCTGGCTGGCTCGGCAGACTCCGCACCGGCATCGGTCCCTCGCCGGCTCTCACCGCCCTCGGGCTGCCCCCGACGGCCAGTCTCGACGAAGTCGAACGCACCTATCGGGAACTCGCCAAACAAGCCCATCCCGATCGGGGCGGCAATGTGGAACAATTCAAACGGCTGCAGGCGATTTACGAGCAAGCCAAGCAACAAGCCAGCCGACGGCCCCGCTCCGCCCAGAAACCACAGCCCGCGTCCACGGCCAGCGATTCTTAGCCCTCCCGGCTCCTGGCGAGACGGCTAGTGAAGTCCCCCTCCAGAGGTTACGCTGGAGGGCTTATCTCCGGCTTGCCGGCGACCAGTATGGCGGCCATTTCTCACTGTCGGACCACCCCTCGTTCCATGATTATCATTCTCGACGAAACCGTCACCGAAGAGCAAATCCAGCACGTCGCCGACAAGGTGGCCCAGCTCGGCCTGCAAACGTCAATCAGCCGCGGCACCTATCGCACCGTCATCGGCGTCATCGGCGATGAGACGATCCTGCAATCAGCTCCGCTCCGCGCCATCCCCGGCGTTGCCGAGGTGGTGCCGGTAATGCCTGCCTACAAGCTGGCGAGCAAGCAGGCTCACCCGAAGCCGACGATCGTCGAGGTCGGCCCAGTAAAAATCGGCGGCGGGTACATGGCGATGATCGCCGGCCCCTGCGCCGTTGAGTCGCCGGAGCGGATGGAGTCGATCGCCAAATCGGTCCGCGCCGCCGGCGCCAACATCTTCCGCGGCGGCGCGTTCAAGCCGCGCACCAGCCCCTACTCGTTCCAGGGCCTCGGCGAAGATGGCCTCAAGATCCTCCGCGACGTCGGCGCCAAGCATGGCATGCCAGTCGTGACCGAAGTCGTCGATCCCCGCCACGTCGAACTGGTCTGCGAATATGCCGACATGATCCAGCTCGGCGCCCGCAACATGCAGAACTTCGTCCTCCTCACCGAGGTCGGGCGCACGAACAAGCCGGTGCTGATGAAGCGCGGCATGAGCGCGACGGTGGCAGACTTCCTGATGAGCGCCGAGTACATCATGGCGCAAGGCAACTCGAACGTCGTTCTCTGCGAACGCGGCGTGAAAGGTTTTGATCCCGCGACGCGGAACACGTTCGACGTCGCCCTGGTGCCGCAGATCCACAAGCTGTCGCACCTGCCGATCATCGTCGACCCGAGCCACGCCACGGGCCGCCCCGAGCTAATCCCCGCCTGCGCCCTCGCCGGCGTCGCCGCGGGCGCCGACGGCGTTCACATCGAAGTCCACGACAAGCCCGAAGAAGCGATGAGCGATGGCCCGCAAGCGCTGCTACCCAAACAGTACGCGGAACTGATGGATCAAATCCGCAAAGTCGCCGCTGCTGTTGGCAAGCAAATCGGTTAAGCGAAACAAATACATCTCTCGCAAAGGCGCAGAGGCGCAAAGAAAAACGCAAAGAAGAGAAGACATAAGCTGATCAGCATTTTGTATTCTTTGCGTCCCTTCGTCCCTTCGCACCTTAGCGCCTTTGCGAGAAACATAAAAACATCCATCCCGAGAAGAGAAGATGCGTAAACCGTTGATCGCCGGTAATTGGAAAATGAACCTTGAGGGCGCCGGCGCCACCGCCCTCGCTCGCGCCATTTCCGACGCCTCGCCGAGCTACGGCAAGGTCGACCTGCTCGTCTGCCCGCCGTTCGTCTATTTGAAGACGGCCGGCTCGGTCCTCAACGGCGGCACGGTGCTCCTTGGCGCTCAGAACATGAGCCACGAGAAGAGCGGCGCCTTCACCGGCGAGATCTCGGCGTCGATGCTCAAGGACTGCGGCTGCACCCACGTCATCCTCGGCCACAGCGAGCGTCGGCACATCTATAAGGAAACCGACGCCGACGTGAACAAGAAGACCCTGGCCTCCCACGCCGCCGGGTTGGTCCCCATCGTCTGCGTCGGCGAACTGCTCGAAGAGCGCGAAGCCGGCAAGACGGCCGAGGTGATTCGGACGCAATTCGACGGCTCGCTGGCCGGCGTTTCTGCCGAGCTCATGGCCGCCACCGTCATTGCTTATGAGCCCGTATGGGCCATCGGCACTGGAAAAGTCGCCTCCCCGCAGCAGGCCGAGGAGGTTCATGCCGACCTTCGCAAGCTGATTGCCGAGCGTTACAATGCTGCCACGGCCGACCAAGTGCGGATCCTCTACGGCGGCAGCGTCAAACCAGACAATGCGGCCGAATTGCTCGGCCAGCCAAACGTCGACGGAGCCCTCATTGGCGGAGCCAGCTTGAAGGCCGACGACTTTTTGGCCATCGCCGCAGCTGGCTAATTGCAGGAACGAACGCGGTCGTGCGTTGAATTTTCAACGCCGCGGCCGCAACCAATACTAATTCGATCGAGAATTCAGACGGAGCGACTCACGTGCCCCTTCCCATTGTTGCCGCTGTTTTGCCGACCGTGCTCGGGTTCCTCCTGTGCATCGTCGCCGTGTTCCTGATCCTGCTGATCCTCGTCCAGCGCGGTCGCGGCGGCGGTCTGGCCGGCGCCTTGGGCGGCATGGGCGGATCGAGCGCCTTCGGCGCCAAGGCGGGCGACGTCTTCACCCGCATCACGATCGTCGCGGCGACCATTTGGATCATCCTCTGCATCGCCGCGGCTCGCATCGGCACGAGCGGTGAAAGCCGCTTGAAGGTCCGCGGCCCCGTCGGCGGAGCGGCTGCTGGCGCCGATGCTGAAAAGGCCGACGCCGCCACGACGCCTGCCGCCCCTGCTGCTACGGAAACAAAGGCGCCCGCGACTGAACCCGCAACGTCCGAACCAGCGGCCACCACGCCAGCCGAGCCTGCTGCTTCGTCTGAGACGCCGGCAGCGAGCGCCGCGCCGGCGGAAACGCCCGCCGTTCCGGCCGCCGCAGCTCCGGCGACTGAAAGCGACGGCAAGTAACGCATTGCTGCTCGAACATCTGGCCTCCAGCCAAAAGTTCGCGCGACTCCTCGATCACTCGCACCTTGGAATAAGCCCGTGCCGCTGTTGAGCATGACCGGTTTTGGCGACGCTCGCGACGAGCGGGCCGACCACGCCATCACGGCCGAAGTGCGCACGATTAACAATCGTCACTTCAAGCTCAACCTGCGCACCACCGACGGCTACGCCGCGCTTGATTCGCGGATCGAGGCCGTGGTCCGCGAATACGTCCGCCGCGGCACGGTGAACGTCAACCTCCGCATCCGCCACATGAGCGATGCGGAAGACTACCGCGTCAACGTCGCGGTGCTCGAAAATTACGTCGACCAGCTGCAAAAGGTGGCGGCCAAGCGTCACCTTGCGGAAGACATCCGCTTGGAATCGCTGGCCGACTTGCCGGGCGTTATCGAACAGCTTTCCTCCGAAGCAAGCGAAGCGGAAGAAGTTTGGCCGTTGCTGGAACCGACGCTGCGTACTTCGCTCGAAGCGCTGACTGTCATGCGGACCGCGGAAGGCGAGGCGCTCGCCGCCGACCTGACGGCGCAATGCCACACCGTGGAGACCAGCCTCAGCGCGATCGCGACCCGCTCGCCGCAGGTGGTCGAAGGGTATCGTCAACGCCTTCAAGACCGCGTCGGCGAAGTGCTGGCCAAATTCAACGCGTCAATCGAGCCGATCGACGTCGTCCGTGAAATCTGCGTTTTTGCCGACCGCAGCGATATCTCCGAGGAAATCGTCCGGTTGCGCAGCCACCTGGCGCAATTCGCCCAGGCCCTCCAGGCCGACGAGAGCGCTGGCCGCAAGCTAGAGTTTATTTGCCAGGAGATGGGCCGCGAAACCAATACGATTGGCTCCAAAGCGAACGACGCCGAGATCTCGCATGAAGTCGTGGAAATCAAAACAGCCTTGGAGCGAATCCGGGAGCAGATCCAGAACGTGGAGTGAGGACGTGACTGCAGGCGAGAGTCTGCAAACCGCAGCGTTGCTCGATCCCCCCATTTCCACTGCGGCCTGCCGCCTGCAACCTGACGCCTCTCTTGAATTCATGATTGCCGCCAAGCCCGGAAAGCTCGTCGTCATTTCCGGCCCATCGGGCGTCGGCAAGAGCACGGTGGTGCGGGAAGTCCTCCGGCGACTCGGCCCGACCATTCGGCTTAGCGTCTCGGCCACCACCCGTCCCCCTCGCCCCGGCGAGCGCGACGGAGTCGACTACTACTTCCTCACCGACGCCGAGTTCCGCCGCCGTCGCGAGGAGGGAGAATTCCTCGAATGCATCGAGGTTTTCGGCCGCGGCCACTGGTACGGCACCCTCTGGAGCGAGGTGAGGTCTAGTCTCTCCCAGGGAAAGTGGGTAATCTTAGAGATCGACGTCGATGGTGCCGGGGAGGTTCTGCGCCAGTTTCCCGAGGCGGTGACGATCTTTATTCGTCCCGATTCGGTTGAAGAACTGGAGCGCCGTCTCCGCTCGCGCGGCACCGAAAGCGAGGATGCGGTGCAACGTCGTCTGGCAGTGGCGCGGCATGAACTGCAGCTCTCGAGCCAGTATTCCCACCAGGTAGTGAATGACACGGTCGACCAGGCGGTCGATCAAATTTGCGATATTTTGCGGAGTCGGGGTTTAGAACCCGAGGCGTAAGAAGATGATTGACGCACTGAAGGAAGAAGAGATTGTCAACAAGGTCGGCGGCCGGTTTAAGCTGTCCACGTTGATCCAAAAGCGGCTGGCCGCCATCAACTCCGGCGCGCGTCCGCTCGTTGATTTCCGGAGCGACGACAAAATGGAGATCGTCGTCCAGGAAATCCTCCAAGACAAGATTTTCCTCGATGCTTCGAATCGGGTCGTTACCGCCGCTGATCACCGTCCGGTCGGCGGACCGCCCGAATTCGACCTGTCGTCGCTGTAGGCCCTACCGCCGCTGTTGACGGGGACGTTTGTCCGCATGCCTGCGCCGCGTGAAATCCTGGTAGGCGTCACCGGTGGGATCGCCGCCTACAAGACGGCGGCGCTCGTCAGCGACTTAGTCCAATCAGGCGTCGGCGTCACCGTGGTGATGAGCCGCTGCGCTCAGAAGTTCGTCGGCGCCGCCACGTTCCGTGCGCTGACTGGCCGACAGGTAGCTACGCGTTCGTTCCCGCGCGACGAGCATCCGCTTGGCCCGCACATCCAGCTCGCCCGCCAGGCCGAGCTTCTCTGCATCGCGCCGACCACCGCCAACTTCCTCGCGAAGGCCGCCCACGGCATGGCGGACGATTTGCTCAGCACGCTGCTGCTGTCGTTCACTGGGCCAGTCGTGCTCACTCCGGCGATGAATAAAGAAATGTGGACCAAACCCGCCGTGCAGCGGAACGTCGCCCAGCTACGCGAAGACGGCTACCATTTCGTTGGCCCGGCCGACGGCTGGCAAAGCTGCCGCGAACGCGGCGTCGGCCGCATGGCTGAACCGACGGAGATCGCGGCCGAGGTTCGCCGGCTGTTGGAAGAGTTGAAGTCCGCTCAATAAAAGCCATCGGCTCTGCCGGTGGACGAACGACCGGCAAACGTCGCCTACAGTTGGTCCACCGACGGCGCCACCGCCTCGGATTGAACTCAAGCGTTTGGATGGCCGAAGGCCTATCCGCACCGTAGCCTAGGGGAACGCCCTAGGAACGCGACCGATTCACAACATGATTTGGCTGAAAGCCATACACACTGATATTTTCCAGCACACGTGAGTATGGCTTTCAGCCAAATCTCTCAACGCTGCACTCGATACCTAGGGCGTTGCCCTAGGCTACGGTGAGCAAGGCCTTCGGCCAATAAGAAGTGTCACAAGCATGGCCCGCATTCTCATCACCTCTGGGCCGACGCGGCAGTACCTCGATCCCGTGCGGTATCTCACCAACGCCTCCAGCGGTCGCATGGGCGCCGCCCTCGCCGCCGCAGCCTTGGAACTCGGCCACGAGGTGACGATCGTCTCCGGCCCCGTCGAAGTCCCCTACCCTGCCGCCGCGGAAGTCATTTCGGTCGTCTCCACGGAAGAGATGCTCGCCGCGAGCAGAACGGCGTTCGCCCGCTGCGATGGCCTCATCGGCGCCGCCGCCCCCTGCGATTACCGCCCCGAGCACGTCGAGGATCACAAAATCGCCAAGACGGGCGATCCGCTGCTGCTCCGCCTGCTGGAAACCGAAGACGTTGTCGCCACGCTAGCAGCCGAGAAGGGAAGCCGCTGGGTCGTTGGCTTCGCCCTCGAAACCGACGACCACCGCCTGCGAGCCCTCGCCAAGCTGGAGCGCAAACGGTGCGACTTGATGGTTTCCAACGGCGTCGCGGCGATGAACTCGCTGGATAACCAAGTCGAGGTCCTCGATCCGCAAGGAAATGTTCTCCGCTCCGCCGCCGGTTCAAAGGAATCGGTCGCCCAAGAGATCCTGGCGGTGATCCAAGAGCGGCTGGTCCTTCGAGGCTGATGTCCGCCGCCTGGGGTGGCACGCCCTAAGGTACCTCCGCAGGGCGTGGCGAACCCTCGCTGTCATTCGCCACGCCCTTCATGAGTACCTTAAGGGCGTGCCACCCGTCGGAGCTGCGGTTGACGCACCTTGAACCGAACCTCCCATCTCCGTGTCGTTTAACTAACGCCGCCGGTAGCGACCTGCCCGGCCGGCAAGTATATTCGTAAATCCCCGACGGCGAGCGGCCGCCCACCGGCAGCGCAGACTCTCCGCGGTTTCGTCAGGTTGCCCCCCACCGCCTGCGTCTCTGCCATGGTTCGCGTCGCCATTCTTGGAGCTACCGGTTATTCGGCCAAAGAGCTGATCCGGCTGTTGCTCGCCCATCCGGAAGCAAAGATCACGGCGCTCACCACGCGCCAGGACGATCAGCCCCATCTCGGCGACGTTCATCCGGTGCTCCGCGGGCGGCTTGATCTAAAGCTCGAAAATCTCGACGCCGCTGAAGTCGCCAAGCGGGCCGATTGCGTCTTCTGCTGCCTGCCCCACGCAGCCAGCGCCGAGGTGATCCAGGAGTTCATACCCCTGGGAACGCGCGTCGTCGACTTCAGCGCCGACTATCGCCTCAACGACGCCGCTACCTACAAAAAGTGGTACGACCACGACCATCCCGACGCCGCGCGGATGGCCGAGACGGTCTACGGACTCCCGGAACTTTACCGTCAGCGGATCGGAAAGTCTCAATTGGTTGCCAACCCCGGCTGCTACCCGACGTCGACGATCCTCGCCCTCGCGCCGCTACTGAAGGCTGGACTCATTTCGCCAGACGGGATCATCGTCGACAGCAAGAGCGGCGTCAGCGGCGCCGGCCGTACGCCGAAGCTGAATTTCCACTACCCGGAAGCAAACGAGAGCTTCTCGGCGTACGGCGTCGGTACTCACCGCCACATGCCGGAGATCGACCAAGTCCTGAGCGACTTTGGCGGCAAGCCAACGGAAGTCGTTTTCACGCCGCACCTCGTTCCGATGGATCGCGGCATCCTGACGACGACCTACTCGACGCCGACCAAAACCGTCGACACGGCCACCATCCTCGCCGAGCTAAAAAAGTTCTACGCTACCGAACCATTCGTCCGCGTCGTCGACGGATTGCCGACTACCAAGGACGTGACTGGCACGAATTACTGCGACGTCACTGCTCGCGTCGTCCGCGGCCGGGTGGTAACGATCAGCGTGATCGACAACTTGATTAAGGGCGCCGCCGGGGCAGCGGTGCAAAACTTCAACTTGATGTACGGTTTCGACGAATCGACGGCGCTATGACGCCGCTCACGAGAGCCGACGCAACACAGGTCCACCCTATGCCCGAGCAACTTCCCCAAGGCTTTCGAGCGGCCGGCATCTATTCCGGCGTCAAGGAAAATACGTCCCGGCTCGATCTGTCGCTGCTCATCTCCGATCGCCCCTGCGTCGCCTCGGGCGTCTACACGCAGAATCTCGTCTTCGCGGCTCCGGTAAAACTTTGCCGCGAACGGACGCCGAGCGAAACCGTCCGCGCCGTCGTCATCAACTCCGGCAACGCCAACGCCTGCACCGGCGATCTCGGCGACCGCGACGCCGCTGCGATGGCTGCGAAAGTCGCCGATGTCTGCGGTCTCGTCGCGACCGACGTGCTGGTCCTCTCCACCGGCGTCATTGGCGAACTGATGCCGATGGAAAAAATCATCCCCGGCATCGAGAAGGTCGCTACGCGCCTGGGTTCCGACGAAGATTCGCTCCTCGCCGCCGCGCGGGGGATGATGACCACCGATACGCGTCCGAAAATTTCCAGCCGCACCGTCACGATCGACGGCCATAAGATCTCGGTCTGCGGCGTCGCCAAAGGCGCGGCGATGATCGGCCCGAATCTCGCCACGATGCTCGCAGTGATCATGACCGACGCCAAGATCAGCCTAAAAGACGCGCAGGAAGGCCTGAAAGACGCCGCCGATGAGTCGTTCAACTGCATCAGCGTCGAAGGCCATACCAGCACCAACGACAGCGTGCTGCTTCTCGCCAACGGCGCCGCGGGCGGTCAGCTGCTCACGGGCGATGCGCTGGCAAAGTTCCAAGCAACGCTGGTGGAAGTCTGCGAAGACCTCGCCCAATCGATCCCCGCCGACGGTGAAGGCGCTTCGCACCTCATCACCGTCGAAGTCCACGGCTGCCGCAGCCGCGACGACGCGATTCAAATCGCCAAAACCGTCGCCGACAGTCCGCTGGTAAAAACGGCCATCGCCGGCAACGATCCTAACTGGGGCCGCATCGTCTCGGCCGCTGGTTACGCGGGCGTCCAGTTCGACGCCTCGAAGGTTTGCCTCCATCTCAACGGCTCGCTCCTCTACGAACGCGGCCAGCCGGTGCCGTTTGACGGCGACGCCGTCTCGCGCGAGATGGAAGCCGACCGCAACACGGGCGTCGTCTTGCTATTCGAAGAAGGCGAAGCCTCGGCCCGCTTCTGGACGTCAGACCTCACCGCCGAGTACGTCCGCCTGAATGCCGACTACCGCACGTAACGCGGTCTTGCAGCCCCCGGCTCCGCCGGGGGGTCGACCACCATGCCGGTAGACGTCATCTTGCGTAGTGCCACCCCCTGGCGGAGCCAGGGGCTGAAAATGCTACGCCCCCGCCAGCTTCGCAATCGCCTCAGGTGCCATTCGATAAATTGTCCACTCATCGAGCGGCTCCGCGCCCAGACTCTTATAGAACTGAATCGACGGCTCGTTCCAATCGAGCACGACCCACTCCAGCCGTTGGCACTGCCGTTCGACGGTGATCTGCGCAACGCGCGACAGTAGATTCTTGCCGATACCTGCGCCACGGCGCTTCGGCCGGACATAGAGGTCTTCGAGATAGATTCCAGCCCGCCCGACGAACGTCGAAAAGTTCTGGAAGTAGATCGCGTAGCCGACCATCTCGCCGTCGGCGATAGCGACGAGCGCCTCCGCCGTAGGCCGCTCACCAAACAACGCCGCTTCGAAGCTCGCCTCGGTTGCGATGACGATATGAGACAATCGCTCATACTCGGCGAGTTCGCGCACCAAAACCATCATCGCCGGCAGGTCACTGGCAGCGGCGGATCGAATCTCAACGCTCATGGACGATCGGTCCTCAGTAGTAGGCCTGCTCGCAATTTCCCCCTCGCCGCAGTAGAATCTCCCGCGGCGAATCTCGGATTTTAGCGACTAGCGAGCCGATCGTGGATCTAAAAGTTGACGTCAATCGCTGCTCGGCCGAACTCGATCGACTCGCCCAATTCTCCGACGTGCCGACGCCCGCCGTGCAGCGCGTCGTCTTCACGCCGACCGATCTGGCCGCCCGTAGTTACCTGATCGAACTATTTCAGGAAGCGGGCCTGCAGGTTCGCGTCGATCCCATCGGCAACATCTTCGCCCGCTGGGAGGGAACCGACCCGTCGCTCCCAGCCGTCGCCACTGGATCCCACACCGACGCCATCCCCTACTCCGGCAAGTACGACGGCACGGTCGGCGTCCTCGGCGGCCTCGAAGCGATCCGTACGCTCCAGCGATCCATGCGAGCCGCGGGGTTCACCCCCGCGGCCCCCCGCCGCTCGATCGAACTGATCATGTTCACCTCCGAGGAACCAACCCGTTTCGCCTACGGTTGCTTAGGAAGCCGCCTGCTCAGCGGCCAACTCACTCCCGATGCCGCCGCCAAACTCACCGACGCCGACGGTCAGCAACTTGACGCCGTGCGACAAAACGCTGGCTTCAGCGGCTCGCTCGCCGACGTGAAGCTACAGCCTGGCCACTACTCCGCCTTCGTCGAGCTCCACATCGAGCAAGGCCCGCTGCTCGAACGCGCCGAGCTGCCGATCGGCGCCGTCACCGCCATCGCAGCGCCCGCCGCGCTTCGCGTCCGCTATACCGGTCCCGGCGGCCACGCCGGCGGCGTGATGATGGCCGATCGCCACGACCCGCTGCTCGCGGCCTCGCGACTCGCGCTCGAAGTCGACGCCGCGGCGCGCGAATCGGGTAGCCCCGACACCGTAGGCACCGTCGGCGTGCTCGACGTTCATCCCCGCGCGGTCAACAGCATCCCGCGCGACGTGCTGCTGGAAATCGACGTCCGCGACATCGACGGCCCTCGTCGCGATCGCGTCCTCGAGCGGATCAAGCAAAAAGCTCAACAGTTCGGCGACGAACTAGGCGTGCCGACTACAATCGAAATGATCAACGCCGACCCGCCGGCGACGAGCGATCCCACGATCGTCGCCGCCATCGAGAAATCGTGCGTCGACGCCAAGCTATCGCACCAACGCATGGTCAGCCGCGCGTACCACGACTCGCTGTTCATGTCACTCGTCTGCCCGATCGCGATGATCTTCATCCCCTGCAAAGACGGAATGAGCCACCGCCCTGAGGAATATTCGTCCCCTGCAGCGATCCGCGCAGGCATCGAAGTTTTGGCTCGTACGCTTTACCAACTTGCTCAGTAAGAAAGATCTCTCGCAAAGCCGCGAAGGCGCAAAGAAAACGCAAAGAATACAAAGCACAGGCAAGCAAATCTTAAGACGAACGCGAAGCCGCGTTCGTTCGTTTTCTTTGCGACACTTAGCGTCTTTGCGAGAGACATAAAACAAACCACCAAAGTCAGAAAGAATATGCCACACCAAGTCTGGACCCAAAGCTACGGCAAGTCCCGCGTTCGCCTCGCCAAGGTCGATCGCGACGCCGACGCTCACCAATACACCGAGCTCTCGGTCGACGTCGAACTCGACGGCGATTTCGACGCCGTCTACACGCAGGGCGATAATTCGCTCGCCTTGCCGACCGACACGATGAAGAACACGGTCTACGCGTTCGCCCGCGAGCTTGATCCGTGCGAACTCGAGACCTTCGCCTGGACGCTCGGCAGCCACTTCGTCGAAAATTTTGAGCACGTGTCGCATGCCGCGATCAAGATCACCGAAACCCCCTGGCAACGGCTGGTGATCGACGGCGAACCTCACCCCCACGCCTTCAGCGGCAGTTCGGCCGAGAGGAATACCTGCCACGCCGTCATCACGGCGCCAACCAAAGATGGCGAAGATCCTGAGGGCGCCATCGAGTGCGGCCTCGAAGGGCTGACGCTGCTGAAGACGACCGACTCGGGCTTCTCCAAGTTCCTTAAGGACGAGTACACGACGCTCCCGGAAACCGACGATCGCATTTTCGCCACCACGCTCGCGGCTAAGTGGGTCTACAACGACACGCCTGACGATTGGCGCGGCATTCGCGAGCGAATCCGTACGATCCTGATCCGCGAATTCGCCGCCCGCTTCAGCCCGTCGGTCCAGGCCACGTTGTTTGAGATGGCGTCAGCGGTGCTCGACGCCGAACCGGCCGTCGAAGAAATTAACCTGACGATGCCGAACCTCCACCGCCACCTGATCAATCTGGCGCCGTTCGATCTCGACAATCCCAACGTCCTGTTCCTGCCAACCGACGAACCGCACGGCAACATCACCGCCAGCATCTGCCGCGAACGCCCTGATGAGGCGCACGACCACGACCACGGTTAGCGTCTTTCAGCCCCTGGCTCCGCCAGGGGGTCGGTCACCACACCGGCAGGCGTCACCCCGCGTTGTGCTACTCCCGGGCGGAGCCCGGGGCTAAATAAAAGGCCGCCGCATGAGTTCCCCCCCACAACGCTTCGCCGTCGCCAGCCGCCGCGTCGTGACGCCGGAGGGGACCCGCGCCGCCGCAATCGTAGTCAACAACGGCCAGATCGAAGCAATCGTCGACCGCGAGGCCGTCCCCGCTGGTATCCCCCTCGACGATTTCGACGGTCTGGTGATCTCCCCCGGCATCGTCGACGCCCACGTTCACATCAACGAGCCAGGCCGCACCGACTGGGAAGGTTTTGCCACCGCCACCCGCGCCGCGGCCGCCGGCGGCGTGACGACGCTCGTCGACATGCCGCTCAACAGTTCGCCGGTGACGACGACGGTGGCGGCGCTCGAAGAGAAGCGCGCCGCGGCGGCCGGCCAGTGCTGGGTCGACGTCGGTTTCCATGCCGGCCTCGTTCCTGGCAATCTTGCTGACGTCGAACCGCTCGTCGACGCTGGCGTCTGCGGCGTGAAGGCCTTCATGTGCGACTCGGGACTCGACGAGTTCCCCGCCACGGGCGAGCACGAGTTCCGCCAGATCCTACCGCTACTCGCCAAACGACGCGTGCCGCTGCTCGTGCACGCGGAACTGGCCGACGAGCACGCCGGGGCGAGCGTAATCCGCAACTACGACGATTGGCTCGCCTCGCGTCCCGAATCGTTCGAACGCAACGCGATCAATTTGCTCCGCGCGCTCTGCGCCGAATACCTAGCGCCGATCCACGTCGTTCACCTCGCCAGCGGCCCGCTCACGAGCCATTTCTTCTGGGCCAAACAAGACGGCTTGCCACTGACCGTCGAAACATGCCCCCACTACCTCCACTTTTACGCCGAGCGTCTCGCCGGCGCCGACCCGCGATTCAAGTGTGCGCCGCCGATTCGCCGCAAGGAAGATCGCACTCGTCTATGGGAAGCGCTGATCGCCGGCGTGATCGACACGATCGGCTCCGACCACTCCCCCTGCCCTCCCGAGATGAAACACCTCGCCGCGGGCGATTGGCAATCCTCGTGGGGCGGCATTAGTTCCGTCGAGCTGACGCTGCCCATAGTCTGGCGCGGACTCCGCACGCAGATCGTTCCCTTCACCCGCGTCGCCCAGTGGCTTTCCGCCAATCCGACCAAGCTTGTTGGCCTCGCCGAGCGCAAGGGCCGCATCGCCGTCGGCTGCGACGCCGACCTCTGCGTGTGGAACCACGAAGAAGAATGGACCGTCATCGGCGAGAAGTTGCAGCATCGCCACAAGCTCACTCCCTACGAAGGCGAACGTCTCCGCGGCCGCGTCAAACGAACCTACGTCCGTGGCCGCCTTGCGTACAACGACGGCGAATTCCCCGCCGGTCCCATCGGCGAACTTCTCCGTCGCCCGCCCATCAACTGAATGTCGATCGCCGCCAAACTCAACGCTTGCAACCACAACGACGCCCGCACGGCGCTCGCCAACTGCTGCGCCGCCGAGAAGTGGGTCGTCAGCATGCTCGCCCAGCGACCCTACGCCAATGATGCCTCCCTCTTCGCCGTGTGTGATGAAGTCGCCGCCACCCTCACCGAACCCGATTGGCTCGAAGCCTTCGCCGCCCACCCTCTCATCGGCGACGTCGATAGCCTCCGCAAGAAATACGCCGCCACGAAACAACTCGCCGCTGGCGAACAATCGGGCGTCGAGGCTGCGAGCGAAACAACGCTCCGTAAACTGACGATGCTTAACGCCGCCTACCTCCAGCGCTTCGGCTTCATCTTCATCGTCTTCGCGACCGGCAAGAGCGCCGACGAGATGCTGGCCATCCTCAAGTCGCGCATCGGCAACGACCGCCAGCAGGAAATCGCCAACGCCGCCGCCGAACAACTCAAGATCACCCGCCTCCGCCTTACCAAGCTCGCAGACTAATAGAATTGAACCACGACGGCACAACGAGCACGACGAAGAAAGAATTAGTTTCCTACGTCTTTCGTAGTGTCCGTTGTGCCGTCGTGGTTCATCTTGAATTCGATCTTCCCCTTGGCGTCCTTGGCGTCCTTGGCGGTTAAACTTATACAACGCCGCCATTAACCCAGCCCGCGAATCGAAAAGCTTGCGAATGAGTAAATCCAGTCCTAGGATCGACGGTAGTATGTCGCCGATCACTTCCCATATTCTCGACACCCGTTTGGGCCGCCCCGCCGTCGGCGTCTGCGTGACGCTGGAACGCCGCGACGCTCATGGTTCGTGGCAGTTCCTCCATCGCTCGGCGACGAACGACGACGGCCGCGTCCCGGGCCTACTCTCCGAGGGAGGGCTCACCCCCGGTCGTCATCGACTGACGTTCGACACAGGCAGCTACTTCGAAGAGCAGCAGGTCGAGCACTTCTACCCCTGCGTCTCGATCGAGTTCGAGATCATCCGCGCCGACGAGCATTATCACGTGCCGCTACTGCTGAGCCCGTTTGGCTACAGCACTTATCGCGGTAGTTGAGTCGATTGATTTTTTGACAGGATTACAGGATCGCACGGATTAACGAGATAAGGGCTGAACGGGGTCTTTCACCCAGACTTTGCTTTTCTTTATCCTGTCGATCCGCGAAATCCTGTTATCCCGTCCAGTCTTCAACCGACTCAGCTCTTGCGAACCGTGTTCCAGACCGGATCCTGGAACGAATCTGCCGCGCTCTTGAACCACCGCGTCAGCGTCATCTTCTGCCGCGTGTAGAAGTGAACGCTCTCAGTCCCCTGAATGTGCAGATCGCCGAAAAACGATTGGTTCCAGCCAGTGAAGGGAAACCACGCCATCGGCGCCGGGACGCCGACGTTGATGCCGATCATGCCGGCGTTGAAGCGGTGTTTGAACTCCCGCGCCGCGTAGCCGTCGCGGGTGAAGATCGACGCGCCGTTGCCGTAGGGGCAGTTGCGGCCGACTTCGAGCGCCGCATCGAGCGAATCGGCGCGGACCACCGAAAGCACCGGGCCGAAGATTTCTTCCTGAGCGAGACGCATCCGCGGTTCGACGCGGTCGACGACGCTCGGCCCCAACAGGAACCCGTCGCCAGCGAAGTCGCGACGGCCGTCGAGCGGCACGGTAGCTCCCTCTTGCTTGGCAATGTCGAGATATCCGGCGACGCGGTCGCGATGTTCGGCGCGAATCACGGGCCCCATGTCGACTGCTTCGTTGCCATCGGTCGGCCCGACTTTAAAGTTACCGGCATACGAGCAAAGCTCGTCGACTAGGGGATCGGCAATCTTGCCGACTGCTACCGCCACGCTCCCCGCCATGCAGCGTTGACCCGCACAGCCATACGCACTGGCGGCAAGCGCCTTCACCGACTGATCAAGATCGGCGTCGGGCATGATGATGAGATGGTTCTTGGCGCCGCCCGCCGCTTGCACACGCTTGCCGTGCTTCGTGCCGACTTCGTAGATGTACTTGGCGATCGCCGTCGACCCGACGAACGAAATCGCCGCGACGTCGGGGTGCGTCAGCAGCGCGTCGACGCATTCCTTGTCGCCGTGAACGACGTTGAACACGCCGGCCGGCAGGCCCGCCTCTTGCAGCAGTTCGCCGAGCCGCACCGCCGACAGCGGCACTTTTTCGGACGGTTTCAGCACAAACGTGTTGCCGCAGGCGATCGCCACCGGAAACATCCAAAGCGGCACCATGCAAGGAAAATTGTAGGGCGTGATGCCGACGCAGACGCCGACCGGGTGGCGGTTTGTCTCGGCGTCGACCCCGCCGGCGATGTTCGGCAGCGTGTCGCCCATCAACATCGTCGGCACGGAGCAGGCGAACTCGACCATCTCCAGCCCGCGCTGCACCTCGGCCCGCGCCTCGGCGAGCGTCTTGCCATGCTCGCGCGTCACCAGCGCGGCGAGTTCCTCAAAATGAGCGGCCATTAAATGCCGATACTGGAACATCACTCGCGCCCGTTCGACGGCTGGCGTCTCGCTCCAATTATGGAGTGCCGCCTTCGCCGCCGCAACGACAGCCGCCGTCTCCGCCGCCGTCGCGAGCGGCACCCGCGCGATCAATTTACCGGTCGAAGGATTGAATACATCGCCGCTGCGGGCCGATTCGTTACGACGCCACTGGCCGCCGGAGAAGGAGGGAACAACGTCAACGCTAGTGGCAGTCGCCATGATGTGTCATCCTTGCAACGCCCCGCCGAGCGTCGAAAACTGGTAGGAGTTTCGTAGGTAACACGATATGATACCACCCGAGCCAAGGTTGCCCAGTCGCGGCGCGGGCGGCCACGGCGTTCCCTTTGCATGAATTCTGTAGGAGCTACGCGATGCCTCGCACTGTCCGCGGCGGTTTGATTCAAGCCACTCTCTGCGAATCCGCCGCCTCGCCGGTCGCCAAGATCAAACAGGCGATGATCGATAAGCATCTGGCGCTAATTGCCCGGGCCGCCGATCAAGGCGCCCAAGTTGTCTGCCTGCAGGAACTCTTCTACGGCCCCTACTTCTGCGCTGAACAGCAAACCAAGTGGTACGACCTCGTCGAGCGCATTCCCGACGGCCCGACGACGAAGCTCATGTGCGAAGTCGCCAAGAAGCACGGCATCGTTCTCGTCGTGCCGATCTACGAAGAAGAAATCTCCGGCCTCTACTACAACACGGCGAGCGTCATCGACGTCGACGGCACCTACCTCGGCAAGTTCCGCAAGATCCACATCCCGCAGGTGAACCCCGGCTTCTGGGAGAAGTTTTACTTCCGCCCCGGTAACCTCGGTTACCCCGTGTTCGACACGGCCGTCGGCAAGGTCGGCGTCTACATTTGCTACGACCGCCACTTCCCCGAAGGCGCCCGCTGCCTGGGCCTAAATGGCGCTGAGATTGTCTTCAATCCTTCCGCCACAGTCGCTGGTTTGAGCGAGTATCTTTGGAAGCTCGAGCAACCGGCCCACGCCGCCGCGAACGGTTATTGGGTCGGCGCGATCAACCGCCCCGGTTGGGAAGATCCGTGGCGGATCGGCGAGTTCTACGGCCAAAGCTACTTCTGCAACCCGCGCGGCCAGATCATCGCCGAAGGTTGTCGCGACAAGGACGACATCGTTATCGCCGACATTGACATGGATCTTATTCGCGAAGTGCGGAACACCTGGCAGTTTTACCGCGATCGTCGCCCCGAAACCTACGGCGCCATCACCGCCCCATGATTGTTCCAACCCGCGGCTTGCCGCTTAGCGCAGATACTTCCGCCCAAACGTCAGCATCAACCCCAAGTAGGTCACAAACGCCGCGCCAAAGCTGGTGAACCAGGCGTAATTGTAGAGGTCGCCCCAAATAGCCGGCCAAGTCTCGGCCCCTTCCGGCGCCTTCAAGTCGCCCGCCAAATAAATCTTGCCAATCGTCGCCAGGAAGCCGGGAATGCAGAGCGACATCCCGATCAGCAGCGATGCCAAGGCGAGCGGGTTGATGCCGCTCACGTACCAATACGGCCCATCCTTACGATAAAGCCCCGCCAAGTCGAGTTGCATCCGCCGCAGCGCCACGTAGTCGGCGATCAGCACGCCGCCGACGGCGCCTAGAAGCAGCGAATAGCCGACGAGCCATTTGCCGATGTAAACGTCGCCGTTAGCGACCAGATGCCACGGCTGAATCAGAATCCCAATGACGCCGGTGATAAACCCGCCGACGCGGAACGAAATCATCCGCGGCCACATGTGGGCGAAATCGTTGGCGGGGCTGACAACGTTGGCGGCGATATTCGTCGCCAGCGTGGCGATGGCGAGCGACGCCATAGCGATGATCAGCACGGCTCGGTTTTCGAACAACGAGAGGAGAAACACCGGGTCCCACAGACGCTTGGCTTCGTCCGCCGGCAAATCTTTGTAAATCACCATCGCCGCTGACGTAACGGCAACCCCGATGAAGGAGTAAAGTCCCATCGTCGTCGGCAGCCCGATGGCCTGTCCCAGCACTTGATCCCGCTGCGAACGGGCGTAGCGGCTGAAGTCGGGAATGTTGAGCGCGAGCGTCGCCCAAAAGCTCACGTTCCCCGTGAGCGCGAGGACGAAAAAGCTCCAGAACTTCCCCGCTTTCGGTCCGTCATCGGCGAACTGCGATGGTCGCGTCAGCATCTCGCCGAACCCGCCCGCTGCAAAGTACGCCCACGCGAGCAGCGCGAGCCCCAGCACGATCAACAACGGCGCCTTGACGTTTAACAACACGCGGATCGATTCGATCCCCTTGTAGATAACGAACATGTTCACGAGCCAGAACGCCAAGAAGCAGACCAACTGCGCCCCGTTGATTCCCAGGCCGGTACTCGCTGGATCGGCAGGATTGGCGAACAACAACGGCAGCTTCCCCCACGCTGGATAGAACTCCTTCAGCAGCGTGTAGATCGCCTCGCCGCCAATCCACGTTTGGATGCCGAACCACCCGCACGCCACGAGTGCCCGCAGCAGCGCCGGCACGTTCGCGCCCAAGATACCAAAGCTCGCACGGCAATAAACGGGAAACGGGATGCCGTACTTTGTCCCGGCGTGAGCGTTTAGCACCATCGGAATGAGCACGATGACGTTGCCGAGGAATACCGTCAGCACCGCCTGCCGCCAGTCCATGCCGCCGTCGATCAGCGACGACGCCAGCATGTACGTCGGGATACACGCCGACATGCTGATCCACAGCACGGCCACGTCCTTCATCCCCCAGCGGCGCTCGGACCGCGTCGTCGGCGCCATGTCGTGGCTGTAGTAAGGCGACGACGACAAATCGACGTTCGCTTCGACCAAGCCGTCGACCATCGTCTGTGTGGAGGGGGCGGGCATCGCGCAAGACCTTCGCAAATGGTTGAAAGTAGAAATCGGGGAACGTTGTCTGCCGCCATCGTCGCCGCGTGCTTGCCAGTAAATCTTGGACGCCCCGCCCGGTCAACGCTGATCGCTCATGAACGCCCCTGAAATTCTGTGGTGTCCGCCTCCTTAACCCGCTAGAATCGGCGCAGAAGCGGCCGCCCCAGTCCATCGAGAGCCCTCCCGTGCCCACCCAAACCCGCGCCTCCCTGCCGATCATCGATCATCGTCCCGCTCCCTACGACGGGCCTTCCAAGCAAGAGGTCGTCGCTCTCCGGCAACAGTACCTCACGCCCGGGCTGATCACTTACTACTGCGATCCGCTGCTGTTGGTCGAAGGCCACATGCAGTACTTGTGGGACGAGACCGGCAAACGCTACCTCGACGCCTTCGCGGGGATCGTCACCGTCTCGGTCGGCCATTGCCATCCCGCCATCGTCAAGAAAGTTCAAGAGCAGGTCGGCAAGCTGCAGCATGTCACGACGATTTATCTCCATCCCACCATCGGCGAGTTCGGCAAGAAGCTGGCCGAGCACTTCCCCGACGGCAGCGGCCTGACGCAAACGTACTTCACCAACTCCGGCAGCGAAGCGAACGAAATCGCTATCCTTTCCGCCCGCGAGTTCACCGGCAACCAGGAAGTGATCAGCCTCCGCAACGGCTACCACGGCGGCACGCAGGCGACGATGGCCCTCACCGCCCACAGCACCTGGAAGTTTAAGCAGAATCCGACGATCAACGTCAAAAACGCCCTCGCCCCCTACTGCTACCGCTGCCCCTACGGACTCGAATATCCGAGTTGCGGGCTGAAGTGCGCCAAAGACGTCGAGAACGTCATCAAGTACGAAACGAGCGGCCAGGTCGCCGCGTTCATTGCCGAGTCGATCCAAGGGGTCGGCGGCGCCGTCACGCCGCCACCCGGCTACTTCGAGATCGTTTACGACATCGTCCGCAAAGCGGGCGGCCTCTGCATTGCCGACGAAGTGCAAAGCGGCTTCGGCCGCACCGGCGAACACTTCTGGGGTTTTGAAAACTACGACGTCACGCCCGACATGGTGACGATGGCGAAGGGGATCGGCAACGGCGCCCCGCTCGGCGCCTGCACCACGCGACCCGAAATCGCCGCGATGATGAAGAACCGCATCCACTTCAACACCTACGGCGGCAACCCGATCTCGATGACGCAGGGCCTCGCAACGCTGGAGGTGATCGACAACGAGAACATTCAGCAGAACGCAAAAACGATCGGCGATCACCTCAGGAATCGCCTCCTCGAATTGCAGGAACGTCACCCCCTCATCGGCGACGTCCGCGGCATGGGCCTCATGATCGGCGTTGAGTTGGTACGCGATCGCAATTCAAAGGAACCCGCCAACACCGAAGCGGCCGACGTCATGGAAAAAGCGAAGGAACGCGGCCTGATCATCGGCAAGGGAGGCCTCTTCGGCAACACCCTCCGCATCAAGCCGCCGATGTGCCTCAACAAAGACGACGCCGATTTCTTGGTCGATTGCCTCGATGAAGTGTTGGGCACATTGAAGACTTGACAGGATAACAGGATTGATTGGATCGACGGGATAGTTTCTTGATGCTATACGCCGACCTTACTGAGAAGATCATCGGCTGCGCGTACCAAGTTTATAACACGCTTGGCGCCGGCTTCTTGGAGTCGGTCTACGAGCAAAGCCTTTTAATTGAACTTCGAGAGACAGGACTCGTAGCTGAAAGCCAAGTTCGACTCGACGTTTACTATCGAGATCAACCGGTAGGTAGTTTCTTCGCGGATATTATTGTCGAGGGAGTCATCATCGTTGAACTCAAGGCGATCGACGTGCTTGCAAAAGTTCACGAAGCCCAATTGGTTAATTACCTGATTGCCACTAACAAGCCAGTCGGCCTACTAATCAACTTCAGTCCAGAAGGCGTGGTCGTTAAACGAAAAGTTCGAACCTTACCCACGTCATCCAGTTAATCCCTCCTCGATCCTGTTATCCGGTCCATTCTTCAATCGAGATCACATCGATGGCGACGCTCGAAACCACCGTCGACGGCCTAAAGCTTCCGAACCCTTTCGTCATCGGCTCAGGCCCGCCGGGAACCAACGGCAACGTCATCTGCAAAGCCTTCGAAGAGGGCTGGGGGGCCGTCATTTGCAAGACGATCAGCCTGGAAGCCGATAAGGTCACCAACGTCCAACCCCGCTACGCCCGCCTGCGAGCGCAAGGGTCGGACGAGATCATCGGTTGGGAGAATATCGAGCTGATCAGCGACCGCCCCTTCAGCGTCTGGATGGACGAACTGAAAGCGGTGAAGGACAAGTACCCGGATCGGATCCTCATCGCGTCGATCATGGAGGAGTTCCGCAAGGACGCCTGGGTTGAGATCGTCGAGCGCTGCGAAGCGGTCGGGGTCGATGCGTTCGAGCTCAACTTCTCCTGCCCCCACGGGCTGCCCGAGCGAAAGATGGGCTCGGCGATGGGCGAGAATCCCGAAATCCTTGAAGAGGTCTCCCGCTGGGTCAACGCCGTCGCGACGAAGCCGGTCTGGGCGAAGATGACGCCGAACGTCACCCACATCGAAGACCCCGCTCGCGCCGCTTTCCGCGCGGAGTGTGAAGGAGTGAGCGCGATCAACACCATCCGCAGCGTGTTGGGAGTGAACCTCGAAACATTGCGCCCTGAACCGACCGTCGAAGGATACACGACTCCCGGCGGCTACTCCTGTCGCGCTGTGCTGCCGATCGCCCTCCGGATGGTGATGGAGATTTCGCAAGTCATTCGCAAGGAATTTCCCGGTCGCTCGATCAGCGGGATTGGCGGAGTCGAAACGGGCGAAGACGCCGCTCAGTTCATCCTCCTCGGCGCCGACACCGTTCAGGTCTGCACCGGCGTGATGAAGCACGGCTACGGACTTATCAAGCCGCTCTGCGAACGGCTGCTGGCGTTTATGGAGCAGCACAAGTTCGAGCGTCTCGAAGACTTCCGCGGCCACAGCGTTCAGTTTTTCACCACTCATGCCGACCTCGTGAAACGTCAAGCCGAGGCGCGCGTCGCCGCGAAGGCGAAGCACGATGCCGGGAAGATGATTCGCGCCGACGACCAGTGGCACGGCGACGACTTCGTCAAGCAAAGCGACGCCTTGGCTCGCGGCTAGAGCAGCCCGAACACGAGTGCGCCGACGACGCAAAGAACTAGGAACACGCCGAAGCCGATCGCGGCGTAAACCCAGCCAGGGGGACCGTAGCTGGGGCCCGCGAAGCCTGGTGGGCGCAGCGGGTCGAACTCGCCTTCTTTGCGCGTGGGTCGCACCTTGGGGGCCGCGGCGCGAGCGGCGTCGAGTTCCTCTTCCAGCAGCGACTTGAGCTTCTTCGGTTTCTCGGGAACCGCCGGCGTCGCTGCGATGGTCGCGGCGCCATTCACTGTCGCCGGCGGCACAGGCGCCGCCGCTTTGGCCGCTTCGGCGACAACGACCTTCTTGGGGGGCTCGTCATCCAAGGGGGCGAGCACCATCTCTTCTTCGGGTTCCGTGCGCGCCTTCGCGACGACCGCCGTTGGCTTCCGCGCGCCGCCGCTGCCGGTTCCGGGCGAGGAGGCCCGGTTGCCGGAGTCGTTGCCAATCTTGCTCATCGAGGCGGCGAAGCGCCGGAAGACGTCGCTGCCGAGTCCGCCCCCTCCTCCGCCGCCGCCCGAACCGCTGGGGTCCTTGCGCTTGCCGCTGTCGCCCACGGCGATGCCGCGATCGGCGAGCCATTCGGTTAGCCGCTCCGCCACCTCGCCGGCCGTTTGGTAGCGCTCGTCGGCGCGCTTGGCCATCATCCGCGTGCAGATGTTGACCAGCACCGACGGCGCGTCGGGACGCTCCTTGAAAATGCTCGGCGCCTGTTCGACCTGATGCTTCAGCAGCCGCTCGGAAATCGTCCCTTCCGGAAACGGCGGGTGCCCGACCAGCAGGAAGTAGAGCGTACAACCGAGGCTATAAATGTCGGCCCGGGCATCGGCTTTGTGACTATTGAGCGCCTGCTCGGGGGCGAGGTAATCTGCCGTGCCGAGGACGTTTTCGTTGTTCTCCAGCGTCAACGACGCTTCGTCGTCGATCAGTCGCGCCAGGCCCATATCGAGGAGTTTCACCACCTCGTGCTTGGTGACCATGCAGTTGGCGGGCTTGATGTCGCGGTGGACGAGTCCCATCGCGTGGGCGTGAGCGATGCCGCGCGCCACTTGGGCGATGTAGTCGGCCGCTCGTTCGTAGCCCAGCGCACCCTCGTCCTTCACCAGGACGTGGAGGTCGCGGCCGTCGACGAACTCCATGACGATGTAGTGCGTCTTGCCGTCGTTGTCGATGTCGTAAACCCGCACGATGTTCGGGTCGTCGAGCTTGGCTGCCGCGCGGGCTTCGGTGCGGAAGCGTTCCAGGTAGGTCGAGTCTTCGACACGGTTCGAGGGCAAGACCTTGATCGCCACCTTGCGCTTCATGAGCATGTGCTCGGCGAGGTAGACCTGGCTCATCCCCCCCTTGCCGAGGTGCCGCAGCAGCTTGTACTTGCCGAGCATGAAGCCTTTGTGCTTGCCGGCGAGCAACTTCTCTGACTGCCATTCGGTGAGGATTCCCGCCTCGATCATCGCCTCCGCAATCGGCTCGGCTTCCGCGGGGAGCCGATGCTTGTGCTTCGCGGCGACGGTTCCGAGAAACTTCGTCAACTGGTCTTCTTCCACCAGTTGGCTGCGTCGGAGCAAGTCGAGAAATTCGTTGGCCGTCATGCGATCGAACAGCGGTGGGAGCACGAGGGGCGGGAGCAGGGTGGGTGCGGGGCTGGTTTGCACGGGACGTGCCGAACCGCTGGCCGCGGGCTAAAACCCTTGCTGGCGCCTGTCGCGCGAGATGAGTTGTCTCTGTCCATAGCGAGTCCCTCCGGTCGGGGTCTGCACGATCGTTGCCGCCTCACTTGCAACGGTTGGCTGACGTTGGCTCCGCCTGGGTGGTCGCCTCAACTCCCATCATAGCATGAGGTTATTGCAATGGCCAGCAACGACAGCAGGCATCGCGGGAGGCCGCGAAGGCTGGCATTCCCGCTACCGCATTGGAAAGGCGAAGAATAGAACGCGGATTTTCGCGAATTCGACGGATGTTCGCGGATTCATTCTGTTCTGAATCCGCGTCGCATCGTCTTGGCTGCCATGTCTGCGAATGGCCTTTGGCAGTCATTGACGCTGTCGGTTTGAGCGACAGGTTGCGAGCCTGTCATGTTGGCCATGTCGGCCAACAGCTTTTGTTGGCCGCCTCGCGAGATCCGTTCGCGATGGCGTGCTGAGCAGACGATTTGCGTGGAATCTTGGCGCAGCGCAAAGCGACGCTATCGGCCGCGGGCGATGTGGGTGGGGGTTGAGATGTCAAAGAGCGTAGGACGCGTGAAGGGGTCGGGCAAACGTTTCTTGTCGCGACACGCCTATGTGTCGCGTGTCGCCTTCAGTCGCTAAAGCGTTTTTTGGCGACAGAAGTCGTAATTAGTTATGCAGTCGCTACTTAAGTGATTTGCGCGCGGCGGCAGATTGGCGTCGTTGGGCTTGGACGTCGGAGGCGCGGGGCGTCCCTTGTCGTAGCGTGTGACCAGCGGGTACACAGCCTCAGCCGCCACAGCCAGCGTGCCGTCCCGTACTCTAAAGCCAAGCGCCAGGCAGGCAGGCTCATCCGACACTTCGCACTGACAGAACGTCAGTGGCGTCCGAGGCCTATCGGCCGCGACTTAACAGCACAGGCGTTCACTGTAGCGGAAAAGGGCGGTAGGGAGGCGAACTACTTTTGGCCACCCCTCCATAGCGGGAAGCAGGCGAGCAGAGGTCTCCGCGAAACGCAAGACCGGCGGCTCTGCATGAATAAACGAGACGACTTTCAGTAACGAGGAGCAACAACACTCAAGCGGGTCCAGAAACGGGGAACGTTCGCGCACTGACAATGAGTTCGGAGTCGTGTGAGAATTGGCGCTTACCCATGCCGGTTCGTCCTGCGCGTAACGAGACGAAACCAACTTAGGTCGGGGCAACCCACGCGTGGAGTGATCCATGGCGTCACCGCTATGGCTAGGTGCATCACTTCGGGAGCGAGGCAGTCGAAAAATCCGTAAACGTCTTGCCGTCATATCGCGACGCCCCGTCGCCCACGCTACCGAACCAGATGCGCCCGTCGCTGTCTTCGAGCATGCAATAGACAGTCTTCGCAGGCAGCCCTTCCTTCTGAGTGAAATGCGTGAATTCCTCGCCATCATAGCGCGTGGCGCCGCCCCGTTCGTCCAGCGGATGTCCAAACCAAACGCTGCCCGCTTTGTCGACAAGCATCGAACCGACGAAATCATCGAGTAGCCCATCTTTCGCCGTCAGCATCGCTCCCGTCTTGCCGTCGTAGCGATAGACGCCATACTGCCCGCCGAACCAGAGATTTCCCGCCTTATCCTCCACAATCGAGCGGATGTTTGTGAATTCGCGCCCAGCGATGCCAGCGAAGTTCGTGAAGATGTTTCCATCATATGAGGCGATTCCCTCTTGAGTGCCGAACCAGAGTTTTCCAGAGCGGTCTTGAGCAATCGCATAGACGGAATTGTGAGGAAGGCCATCCTTTGTGGAATAGTTGGTAAATGTCTTGCCGTCATATCGGCTCACGCCTCCGTCCGTCGCCAGCCATACGTCGCCCTCCGCGTCTTCAAAAATCCATAAGACGTCATTGCCGGAAAGGCCCTCTTTCGTTGTGAATCGCGTAAACGATTTGCCATCGTACTTGGAGGCGCCGCCGGTGATCGAGCCAAACCAAAAGGCGCCGGACTTATCGACGAGGAGCGAAAAGATACGCCGTTTCGCAAGTCCTGCTTCCTCGGAAAAGTTGGTGAACGCTTTGCCGTCGTATCGAATCGGTCCGCCAAAGCTGGCGAACCAGATGTTGCCATCGCGATCTTCGCGGATGTTGCGCAAGATCACTCGCGGCATCAGGGGAGTCGATTTGTCTGCGATCGGTGAGAAATTCCGATCAGGCGCAAGATCCTGAGCCAATGTCAATTCGCCGCGCGCCGCTAGCAAGAACACAACCACGAGCGCTGCGCATCGTACCGGATTTTTGCATGTACGGGTCATGTTCGGTCCTGCAAAAAGTCGCCCGGCGGGCGGGGATCAAGGCGAGCGGGAATGTCCTTGACTCTACCGGCCAATGAGAACTATGCAACGGCGGCATTGTAACAGCCATGTAACTGCAGCGGCGAGCAACGACGCAGGCGATACCGCCCGAGATGGCGATCATTGCGTTTTCATGGATGGCTTTGGCTTGTCGATGCGATCGGCAAGCAACGACCTTCGCTCGCCCTTTGGGCGTTGATGACCTTGCCATAGCCAAGTGCGTTCCGATCGCTCATAGATCAGCTAGTTGTGAACGCTGGAATCCTAGTTTAAGAATAGGCGCTGGCTAGGCAGCTACCTTTGAGACGACGGCGAGGATCGCTTGTTCGCGCTCCTGGAGGAGGCGACCCTGGAGATTTAACATTTGGTAATAGAACCAGAGCGCGAGCGGTAGCTCCACAAACGTCAACAAGAGGTAGATGGGGACGCCGTGAACGCCACCGATTACGCCCGCGAATTGCTCCGCGCCCAGCGCGAATGCCGCGGGAATGATGGCGACTGGAACTAATAGTAGCGCACCGAATTGGATCACGAACACGCTCACTTTCATCGAGACCGGCTTCATCGTACCGACCGTCATCCCCATGGGGGCGACGATTGAGGTGAAGTTACTGATCGTGAAATAAATGAAGAGCGCGACCACTATTTGCAACAGGGTGGCGACGATGTGCGTGAGCTCCATTTTTCCGACAACTCCTGTGAAAATGATCAGCAGTGCGCCGAGCGCTGAAGCAAGTGGGAAGATGCCCATGTTCTTGCCGAGTAGAATGTCTCGGCGCGGAGCCGGCATGAGGACGTAAGCTCGGAAGCCATGGCGATCGAGGCCGAACATGTTGAGCATCATTTGCAGCATGCCGAGCAGCGACATGCTAAGAGCGCCGACTCCCAGCCAGGGGCGAACGATCTCCGGCAGTTTGTCGATCCGTCCGGTGAGCAGCATTGACCCAAACACGCAGGCGAAGATGAGCGGAGTGAGCAACGCCATCTTCGCTTCCGGTGCGCGAAGGATGGATCGGAGCGAGGCCATGGCGACGACGGATTGCGTTTCTGTCAGAAACGGCACGCTCTTTTCAAGGATGGAGCCCCTGGCGAAAACCTTCGCCCTCTTTCGTGCAGCGGGACGATATTCCTTATTGTGGTCGCCGGTGTACGCTCGCAATGTGCTGCGATAGGCAAGCGCCAGACTGACGAGCCCGATGGCAGACATCCCCAAGACGCAGAGCCAGGGCGAGAGGATGGCGCCACCCGCCGCGGCGCTCGCGCCGTAGGGCAACCATCCGATCGGCAACACCGCGTTCATGACCGCCGCAGTGTGGTTTCTCGCCGCCGTCTCGGCGTCGCGCACAGCCTGTTGCTGTTGCGTGAACTCTTCATTGAGCTTCTCGACGGCGGAGGCGTAGGCTTCCCCGTCGATCTCGCCGGCCGTGTGCTGTTTCTGCAATTGGGTAAGTTGCTCGATGTGCGCTTCCCCGCTTTCCATAGAAGTTGTCGCCTGCGACCTCATGACTCTCATATTGACGAGGTTTGGAACCTGAGCGATCAAAACGAAGGCAAACGTCGTGATGGCGATCACGGTTCCCCGCTTGCGTTTATTCTCCATCAATCGAGCTAGCCAGCCGCGCAACTGATAAGACACGGCCGTCACCATCAGCAGAAACGACGCCAGTAAGGCAAACACGACCAGCGAGTGCCCGCCGAAGCGCCACACCGAAGCCAGGCACAGCCCGAGCATCGCCGGCAGAAACAAGAGCACCGTCAAACTAGCGAACGAACTGGCGTAATTGAGCAGAAACGCACCTGACAGCGAGATCGGCAGATGCAAGAGGTTTTTCAGTGAGAGTATCTCGGAACGTTGCAGTTCAGTCATCAGGGCGATGGCCCAGACGAACAGGAATGCGAGCGCTAGCGCATCCCACACGTAGATCACGTAGAAGGGCTCCATCTTCGCGAGGAAAACATTGCCTCCGATTATGGAAAATAGGAACGCTCCCAAGGAACCGAGCGCAGCCAGGATCAGCAAGAGCACCGAGAAGATTCTGTTGGTCCTGCCGGACTTACTAAACTGGTTGCGCGTGATCTGCCAACGCATGCGAACGATGGCCGAGAAGTGGCTGAAATTCATGACGCTGGCTCCTCGCTAGAAATGCCCGCGGACTCGACTGGCAATGGAGCCGCCGATCCCGTCGGCCCTTCTTTTAGCCAAGCGAGGTCGATTCGTTCTTCAGTTGGACTGCCGACTTTCTCCAGAAATGTTTTTTCCAGCGAACTCCCCTGGCGAAGTTCGTCCAGCGACGTTTGTACGACCAATTGGCCATTCGCGATGATGCCCACGTGGGTGCAGATGCGTTCGACAATCTCTAAAACATGCGACGTGAGAAATACCGTCGAACCGCGACGCACATAGATTGAAAGGATGTCGCGAATGACTCGCGAGGTGACCGCATCGACGCCTTCGAACGGTTCGTCAAGAAAGAGCAGGTCTGGGTTCGGTAGGAGCGCCGCGGCGAGCGCGAGCTTCTTCTTCATGCCGTGCGAATACTCGACGGTGAGTTTCTTTTCAACTTCCTCAAGCTTGAGGAGCGACAGCAACTCCTCCGTCCGTTCGCGGATGGTGCTGAGATCCATCGAATACATCCGCCCGACAAAGGTGAGGTACTCGCCGGCGGTGAGGTTGTCGAACAGCGCCAGGTCTTCCGGGACGACTCCCGTCTGCCGTTTGATCTCGATGGAATCATTTCTATTCCAGGGATTCTTGCCGAGTAAGCTGATCTCGCCTGACGAAGGAACGAGGATGCCTGTGAGCATCTTAATCGTCGTCGACTTACCGGCTCCGTTAGGACCCAGAAACCCATACAGGGCGCCGCGCTGTACGGCGAGGTCGACCGACTTCACTGCATGTACGTCATCGAAGTACCGCGTGAGTCGTTTAGTTTCGATGGCGAGCGTCATGAAGTGGCGTCCGTCCGGTGATGATGCGCCGACGAGCAAATGCCGCAGGAGCGGTTTTTTAACTCCGTGTAGCGTAGGCAGCGATCAGCTTCGCCGAAAGTGGCGTTTCGCTAGACGACGCCCAACGGCGTGGAAGCCGGCCCCTTGGCTGATCCAGGAGCTGCAAATTCGGTGACGCGCCGTGAAACTAGCTCACGATGCGCTGGGCCAACCACCCGCCATCCTGCGGCTCGACGAAAAGTACCATCCGTTGGTTGCGCATGTTGGGGCGGAGGCGTTTGCCGGGGTATGATTCGTGGTCGACGGGGGAATTGCTTTGAACTCGCGGGGGACCGCGAGGATGAACCTCGCAGCTCGCAAAATGCAATTCCGCTTGCGCTCAAGACGTGATTCCATTGGTCCGGCGGATCACGTTGTACGGATGGCGACGGTCTTCCTGCATGGGTCGTGCGGGCCCACTTTGCGGTGTTCCGCGTTGGGACACGGCGTAGACTTCGATGCGTCTATTTCGCATTGAGTATTCCGGAAGCCCCTCCTCGGGGAGTGCGGATCGCCATGCCGTTGCGCAGCCGAGTCGCCGCATTGCTGGTCGCGCTTTCGATTGCGCTGGCAGGCATTATGTACTCGACCCAGCAATGGGTCGTGATGCCAACGTTCGTCGACATTGAGCGGATGACGGCCGAGCTGAACGTCAATCGTTGCGTCGAAGCGCTGCGACGCGATCTGCAAAGTCTGGCGGATACGACCAGCGACTGGGCTTACTGGGACGATACCTACCGTTACGTCTACGATCGGAATGAGCAGTATGAGCAAGTGAATCTGACGGCCGATACGCTTCTCAACGCGCGCCTCAATTTCATTTGCTTGCTCGACAACGACGGTCGACTTGTGTGGGGCGAGAGCCGCGACAACGAACTTGAGCAGCGCATCGAACTCCCCAACCTGTTCGAGCAACTGCAAAGCGCCAATTGTCCGCTCACAAACTTTAAGGACGAAGGCGAGGGCGCCATGGGCGTCGCTGTCACCGTTCATGGGCCAATGCTGTTGGCATCGCGGTCGATTTTGAACAACAAACGAGAAGGACCGCGTCGCGGCACGCTCATTATGGGGCGGCTTTTCAATGCAAGAGAGGTTGCCGATCTCGCAGAACGCACGCAGGTGCACCTGACGGCGTGGACGGTGGGGCGCGACGAGCTTCCGCCGCTGGCGGCGCAGCTTGTCGAGGAAGGCCTGGACGGCGGCAGGTTGTTGACGAACGACGGACCGAACATTCTGGCCGCCTATCACGTCGTCAACGGAATCGACGGGAAACCGGCGCTAGTGATGCGACTCGATTTGCCGCGGGTGCTGACGGCTCAGGGCCGGGTGGCGGCGCGGGTGGCGACGGCGTGCATGATCGCGGGAAGCGCAGTGACGCTCGCAGCGGTATGGCTGATGCTGCAGCGGGGAGTCGTCTCGCCGCTGCGAAAGATGGCCGCGCATGTAACGCAGCTCGGGCAAAGCGGCGATTTAGACGCTCGGCTGCAGCTACGGCGGCGCGACGAAATCGGCACGTTGGCGAACGCGTTCGACGGCATGGTCGAGCGGATTCAGCATATCGCGTTTCACGATGCGCTGACCGATCTGCCGAATCGGGCCTATCTCATGGAACGGCTGCGCTCGTGCGCGGCGCGCTGCCGGCAAGATCGAAGTTATCGGTTCGGCGTGTTGTTCGTCGACGTCGACAATTTCAAGCTGATCAATGACAGCATGGGGCATCGCGTCGGCGATCAATTGTTGACGCATATGGCGGCGAAGATGGTGGACGTGCTCGGCGCGATTCAGACGTCAATCCGCCGGCCGCACGATACGGTCGCGCGGCTGGGGGGCGACGAGTTCATCGTGTTGTTGGATAACGTCGGCGACGCAGACAACGTGGTGCGGATCGCGGAGCGGATTCGGGAGCATGCATGCTGCGCGGTCGACTTTGGCAATCGGCGGATCGTCCCGGGGTTGAGCATCGGCGCCGTCGTGTTCACCGACGACTACCATGACGCGGCCGATTTGTTGCGCGACGCCGACACGGCGTTGTATCACGCCAAGGCGGAGGGGAAGGGCAAGATCGCTTTGTTCGATCAGGCAATGCGTTCGCGCGTCCTTGAGCGCGCCGATCTGGAAAGCGACTTGCAGCGAGCGGTCGCTCACGAAGACTTTGTCGTGCATTACCAGCCGATCGTCTCGCTGGAGGATAGTCGTCTATGCTGTTTGGAAGCGCTCGTGCGGTGGCGGCATCCGACGCGCGGGCTGATCTCTCCCGATGATTTTATCGGGGTCGCCGAGCAAAACGGATCGATTGAAGCGATCGGCGAGCAAGTGCTGGAGCAAGTCTGCCGGCAGATGGCCGAATGGCGAACGGCGAGACATCCGTTGGGCGACGTGGTCGTGAGCGTCAACGTGGCGGCGCGGCAGTTGGTCGGCGAGCGACTGCTGGAGCAAATTGACGCTTGCCTTGATCGCTATGGACTCGACGCGAGCTCGCTGAAGATCGAACTAACCGAAACGACGGCCATTCAAGCCGTCGACGCCTCGCGGTGCGTGTTCGATGCGCTGACGCAGCGGGGGATCGAAATCTATCTCGACGACTTTGGGACCGGCTATTCGTCGCTTGGCGCGTTGCACTCCCTACCATTCTCGGCAATCAAGCTTGATCGAAGCTTCGTTAAGGACTTGGCGGCGGAGCCGGAGAACGAAACGACGGTGCGGGCGATGGTGATGATCGCCGAGAATCGCGGCATCCGGCTGATCGCGGAGGGGATCGAGACGAGCGAGCAATTGGCGACGTTGCGGGGGCTCGATTGCCGGTTTGGTCAGGGCTTTCTCTTTTCGCGGCCGCTGCCGCCGGCTGAGTTGGAAACACGCTATGACCATACGTGGCGCGACGCCACGGCGGAGACGACCGTCACCGGCTAGCGCGGCCGCCTTGAGCGCACACATCGTTCTAACGTCTTCAGCTCCCGGCTCCGCCGGAGAGTGTAGCATCACGCGCAACGATGTTTACCGGGGTGGAAACCTACCCCCGGGCGGAGCCCGGGGCTGCATCTAGTAGCTGCTGCGTCGTCTCGTGGCGGTAGTCGAACATGCGTTCGAGCTTGCGGCGGACGAACTTGGCGCCGAGGTAGCGGCCGATGAGGCCGAGGGGGAGTTCGTACTCGACTTCATCGCGGAGGAGCGTGCCGCCGTGGCCGTCGTCGAGCATGTGGTGGCGATGCAACCAGTAGGCGAAGGGGCCGGAGGCCTGACGGTCGGCGAAGAGATGCGGCGGGGCGTACTCGGTGTGGATGGCGACCCACTCGACGGGGAGGGGGCCGACCTTGCCGCGGAGGACGACGCGGCTGCCGACGGCGAGCGAGCCGGGCGATTCAGCGACGCGCATCGATTCCCACGGCGGGATGAGTTGCGTTAGGGCGGCGGGGCTTTCGTGGAAGGCGAAGACGGCGTCCGGAGAGGCGTTGAGGCGTGATTCCTTGACAAACCGGAGCGGCGCCGCGGGAGGGGTTGCACCGTTCGCCGCGAATCTTCGCCGGCGGTGGTATGTTGCGGCGTCGATGAGGATGAGCGTGAAAGGAATCCACCACACGAGATCGTTCGTGAGGAGCGTGACGCCAAACCGCGGCGGGAGCGTTCCTTGCAGCAGCGCCGCCGCGAAGCCGAGCGGGCCGAAGATTTTGCCGAGGAGTCCGACCAGCACAATCGGCCAATGCGTGCGGGGATCGGCGGCGGCAATCAGGTAGCCGATGCCGTAGACGCCTACAATCATGCCGACGCACTGCCAGATTTGGGGATAGTTGGGCTGCGGGATGCCGGCGAAGTCGAACAGCAGGTTGGGGAACGCGATGACGACCATGCCCCAGAGGAGGTTGTAGAGCCCAGCGGCGAGGAGCCAGAGGACTGCCCATCGCGGGGCGAGATCGGCGTCGGCTGAAGAGTTGACGGTGGAGTTAGCGTTCATACGGACGTTTTGCTCACGGCGAACATGGTTGTCGCGTTTTCGGTTGCCAGCAGGCGGTCAGGCGCCTCATGCTGTAATTAACCGCAAGAGACCCGCGAGATTAACCATGACCAGCGTAACGACGACGTTCGACGAACAGTATGACGCGATCTGCCGCCGCGACCCGGAATATGTCGGAATCTTTCTGACCGCCGTGAAAACGACCGGCATCTTCTGTCGACCAACGTGCACGGCGCGGACGCCGAAGCGGGAGAACGTCGAGTTCTTCGGCACGGCTCAGGAAGCGATCGTCAACGGCTATCGGCCTTGCAAGGTGTGCAAGCCGATGGAGCCGCCGAGCGAGACGCCGGGGTTTATCAAGGCGCTGATCGAGGAGTTGCAGGCCGATCCGGGGCTGCGGTTTCGGGCCGGGGATCTGCGGTCGCGCGGGATCGAGCCGGCGACGGTACGACGGTGGTTCTTGCGGCATCACCGAATGACGTTCAACGCCTACCAGCGGATGTTGCGGCTGAACCGGGCGTATCAGGAATTGTCGGCAGGCAAGCTCGTCGCGGCGACGGCGTTTGACTCGGGATACGAATCGCTGAGTGGGTTTGCCGAGGGGTTTCGCAACACGTTCGGCGCGGCGCCGTCGCAGGCTGGCGAGACGGCGGTCATTCACCTGGCGCGTTTCTCGACGCCGATCGGGCCGATGGTAGCGTGCGCGACCGACGCCGGCGTTTGTTTGTGCGAGTTCGCGGATCGGCGGATGTTGGAGACGGAGTTCGCCGACTTGAGGAAACGGCTCCGTGCCGTCATCTTGCCGGCGAACTACAACGCGCATCTGGTACAACTCGAAGGCGAACTGCGCGAGTATTTTGATGGAACGCGGATGAGGTTCGACGTGCCGCTCGACACGCCGACGACGCCGTTTCGGCAGCGGGTGTGGGATGAATTGCTGACGATTCCGTATGGCGAGACGCGCAGCTATGGCGTGCAGGCAGAGCGGATCGGCAAGCCGACGGCGGTGCGGGCGGTGGCTTCGGCCAACGGGCAGAATCGGATCGCAATCGTGATCCCGTGCCATCGCGTCATTGGCGCCAATGGTAGCCTCACCGGCTACGCCGGCGGGTTAGCCCGCAAGCAGTGGCTGCTAGATCACGAGAAAAAACATTCCGCATTCTAATCGGGCGCCATCATGCTGGCTTCTTGATTGTGGAGATCCAGAGCGACTAGAATGCCGCCATCCTGGGCAGGGGCTGCGCCGACACTCTCGGCATTATTTTCCTCCGATTGAAAGCGTGAAAATGACGGCCCCCGGATGTCTATCAGCTTGGTTGGCGACCACGGCGGCGATCGTTGCGTCACTTGCCATGACACCGAGCCTCGTAGCGTACGACGGCGTGATTGAAGCGGGCCCCAAGGGTAAGAAAATCGTCGCCTTGGTGCGCAAGGCGAATAAGGAATCTGGTTTCACCGGCGCCGTGCTGGCGGCCGAGAAGGGGAAGGTGATCGCGGCGGTGGCGGTGGGCGAAGTCGACGGCAAGGCGCTGGAACCGACGTCGCTCTTCGAGATTGCCTCGTGCACCAAACCGTTCACGGCGGTGGCGGTGATGAAGCTAGTCGAGGAAGGGAAGCTTTCGCTCGACGATCCGATCGCCAAGCATTTGCCGGGGATTCCTGAAGATTGTCAGGCGATCACCGTGCGACACTTGCTGCAGCATACCTCCGGCATCCCCGGGGAAAACTCGCAGGGGGCCGGGACTGATCTCGCGGCCGTGCTGCCGACGTTTCTCGACGGCGGACCGAGGACGACGCCGGGCGAGAAGCACGAGTACTGGAATCAGGGTTACGCGCTGCTGAGCGAGGTGATCGCCCAGGCGAGCGGCAAGCCTTATACGGTCTATTGCCGGGAAGCGATCTTCAAGCCGTGCAAGATGGAGACGACACGGTTCACCGGCGAGAAGGCGCCGCCGAAGGTGCGCGTGGCGATTGGTCAATCAACCCGTGGTGCGCCGCGATCGGCGCTGGAGCATCCCTACGGCGAGTATGGGTTTCAGTATCGCGGCATGGGAGGCATCGCGACGAGCCTCGTCGACTTATGGCGGTTTGATCGTGCGCTGAAGAACGGAAAGCTGCTGAAAGCCGAATCGATCGACGAGATGATGAAGCCAGGCCCGGACGGCTACGCGCTCGGTTGGCGGATCGTCGAACTCGACGAGGGCCATGCCGTGCAGGAGCACACTGGTAGCGTGCGGGGGTTCTTGGCGTCGATGCGGCGCGATCCGAAGAACGACGGTGCGCTGTTCATTCTGGCGAATAATGACGATGGGGAGCCTTTTCACCTGGTGAAATCGGAATGCGAATCGGCGCTTGCGGGTAACAAGCCGGTCAAAGTTGGCAAAGGGCTCGATCCGAAGCTTACGAAAGAGATCGTCGGCGAATATCGCGACGCGCAGGGAAGGACGCTGCTTGTGGAAGATGTCGGCGATCACGTGCGCGGCGTGATCGACTGGGCGGGGCCGAAGACGTTCGGCGTGCTAAAGCCAGGCAAAGAGAGCAAAATTGCGTTCGACCAACTGATCTCATATCCGCCGCTGAGAACGCGGCCGATGAATGAAATGAGCGTCGATCGCGATGCCGAGGGGAAGGTGACGGGGTTGACGATCAGCGATATGGAGCCGCCGTTGACGTTTGAGCGGGTGCAGTAGCTTGCGAAACCGTCGTGGGGTCGAAGGATTAACCGCCAAGGACGCCAAGAGCGCCAAGGAAATGCAAAGGCGAGAATTGAACCACGACGACACGACGGACACGGCGAAAGTCTATTTGCATTCTTCCCCGTTGCGTTCGTCGTGTCGTCGTGGTGAATCGTCTTCTCCTTGGCGCTCTTGGCGTCCTTGGCGGTTCTATTCTTTGCCGATCGATTGATACGAGCGAACCGATGTTTCAATCGCGCGGCAAAGTGTCGACGGCCGGTTTCACCAGCCGCGGGTCGAAGTAGTTCACTTCCATGCCCGCGTCGATCACGAGGCGTTGGGCGTTCATGCCGCTGGAGCGGGGGCTGAGGAGGAATGCCACCGCGTTCGCGACTTCCTCGGTCTGCACTGCCCTGCCCCGCAGCGTCGCGCGTTCGGCGTAGAGGTAGGAATCGACGTAGCCGGGAATGCCGGCGGAGGCGCTGGTCTTCAGCAGGCCAGGGGCGACGGCGTTGAAGCGGACTTCGGAAAATTGACTGAACGACTTCGCGAGGAAGGCGAGGCTGGAGTCGAGCGCCGCCTTCACGGGGGCCATGAAGCCGTAGTTCTCGCTCGCCATGCGGGTGGTGCTGATCGAGATCGTCACCACCGAGGAGTCGCGGGCGAGTTGGTCCTTCAGCGCGTTGGCGACGGCGATCAGAGAGAAGCAGCTGACGTCGAACGTGCGGAGAATCTGCTCGCGGGACGTTTCGTGGAAGGGACGCATGCCGCGCTCGTCGTACGCGGCGAAGGCGATCGAGTGGACGACGCCGTGGAGAACTTCGAAGTCGGCGGCGAGTTGGGCGGCGAGGCGGTCGATCTGGTCTTGATGTTCGACGTCGCAGACGTAGATCGGGGCGTCGCCGACGAGTTTGGCGACGGAGGCTTGGCGCTCGGGCGAACGGACGACGTAGACGACCTCGGCGCCGGCTTCGCGCAGCACTTGGCCGACGTGGTAGGCGACGCTCTTGCGATTGGCGACGCCGAAGAGGGCGATGCGGCGGTTGGCGAGTTGGAGGAAGTCTGACATTTCTTGGTTCTGCGTGGTGAATCGATTGGCGATGCTAGTTTAACCGCCAAGGACGCCAAGGACGCCAAGGGGAAGAGGGATTTACCACGACGGCACGACGAACACGACGGGGGAAATGACAAATGAAGAGAGTTCGTATCCACCCTATTTCTCGTTGTGACTTTCGTCGTGTCCGTCGTGTCCGTCGTGTCGTCGTGGTTCAATTCGCTTTCATGTATTTCCTTGGCGCTCTTGGCGTCCTTGGCGGTTCAATTCTTCGGCGCTAGGGTACATGCGAACTCCAGTCGACAGGCGACCTTGCCGCCGACGGTTACTTTCGCGGTCATGAAGAACGCGGTCGAGAGGCGTTCGGTCAGTTCGACTTCGATCTCCACCGTGTCGCCCGGCAGCACCATTTTTTTGAACTGGACGTTGTTCGCACGCGTGGCGACCGGGACGCGGTCGTCGGCGTCGGTCACCAGTTTCGACAGCAGTACGGCGCCCGCTTGCATCGAGGCTTCGCAGAGAATCACGCCCGGCGTGATCGGGTAGTCGGGGTAATGGCCGGCGTACCAGAACTCGTCGCCGCTGAAGGTCTTGCGGCAGACGATGCGTGAGTCCGACTGCTCGACGATCTCATCGATGAGGAGGAACGGTTCGCGGTGCGGAATGGCGGCTTTGATTTGTGCTAGTGACATCTTTGTGGGTTCAGTTTAACCGCCAAGGACGCCAAGGACGCCAAGGGGAAGAGGGATCCACCACGACGGCACGACGAGCACAATGAAGAATAAGTATTTGACTTTCGTCGTGACCGTCGTGTCGTCGTGGTTCAATTAATTCGTATTTCCTTGGCGCTCTTGGCGTCCTTGGCGGTTCAATTCTTCACAGCGCTGCTCATGAGCGCCGTATCAACTTCATTCGCCACGATGACGCCGTAGTTCATCGCCCCGAGCCAGCCGCTCATGATGATGCCGACGCTCCCGGCGTGGAACAGGCCGGTGATTTGTTGTGGGATGGCCCGGCTCACGGCGAGGCCTTCGAACTTCGTGCCGAAGCTCGCCCCCGCGATGTGCTGCGTGTAATGTTTGAACGTCACTGGCGTCGACGCTTCGACGTGGTCGACCCGCTCGCGGATGTTCGGCACGTACTTATCGAGGGCGTCTAGCGTCGTTTCGCAGAGGTCTTGCTTGCTCGCGTCGTATTCGGCTTCGGTAAGGTCGGCCCAATCTTCGTAGCGGGCGTTCGTGCTGGAGACGATCAGGCAGCGGGGGCGGCCCTGCGGCCGGGTTCGCGGATAATAGAACGAAAACGTGCGGCTGGTGATGTCGCGGCTGAGCAGCAGGTCGGTTTGGAACACCGGCGCCGTGCTGCTGAAGAGCAAGTCGCCAGTCGATTCGTCGATGACGTCGTCGGGCTTGAGGGCCATGTAGACTTGCGTGCTGGAGTTGTTCAGCCGGACGGCGCGGGCGTCGTCGACGAAGTTTTTGTCGAAGTACTCTTCGCCGACGAGGTTGAAGATTGTCTGCTTGAGGTTGGCGTTCGACATCACGGCGCCGCAAGTGATCGTCTTGCCGTTCACCGTCACGGACCGCACGCGGCCGCCGCTGCAGTCGATGTGTTCGACGTTGCAGTTGATATGGATGTCGACGCCGCTCTTCTTCAGTTCCTCCTCCATGAGGTGGATCAGCCGGTCAGTGCCCCCCTCGAAGGTGAAGACCCCCTTCGACATAAAGTTCGAGAAGACGATGCCGTAACTGATCGCCGGGTCTTCGAGCGTGCTGCCGTTGGCGTAAGTGATCGGCTCCATCAGCAAGCGGATGACGTCTTCGCGGCCGGGAAAGAAACGATCGAAGAGTTCGCGCGTCGTCGTCTGCTGGTCGTCGTAAAAGTTCATCCCGCGGGCGGTGTCGAAAAAGCCCTGCACCGCTTCGGGGGCGACTTGAAACTGCTCGATGAGAAGCTTCGTGAAATCGTCCCGGTTAAACGTCGTGGTGAGCGAAAACATCGGGTTGTCGAACCGGATGCCGGTGAGTTGCACGATGCTGTCGGCGATTTCCTGCGACCAGTAGCGGCGGCAGCTTTTGATCATGCCGACGGGGAAGCCGTGGAGCGAGATGTCGAAGATGTGCCCGCCGGGTCGTTTGAACCAAGTGGCCATGCCGCCGAGTTTGTAGTGCTGTTCGAGCAGCAGCACCGAACGGCCGGCGCGGGCCAGGACGTTGGCGGCGGTGAGGCCGGCGAGGCCGGCGCCAATGACGACGACGTCGTAGTGAGAGCGGGCGCCTTTGAGGAAATCTTTGGGCATATCTGGAAAAACACGTTGATCACAAAGCCGCGACCAGTGGTCGCGGTATCGCGATCGGCGGGGCGATGGCGTGGGGGCTTCCGCGACCACCGGTCGCGGCTTTTTCGGCGTTCATGATAGCCCGGCCGGGCCGTTTACGGCATGGGGGCAACCCATAATGCCGCGACTGGCGACCGCGGCACTACGCATCCCGCAAACAATGCATATTCGCCATGCCGATGCCACTGGTGATGGCGCCGATGATGCCGACGAAGCCCTGGTCGGTGCCGCAGATGAAGAGATTGTCGAGGTGGGTGCGGCCGTCGAGTTGCTTTTCGGGGGCGCCGTAGATGGCGCCGTTGTCGTGGCCGGTGAAGCGGACGATTGTCGTCGGGGTGAACATATCGGTATCGACCACCCGGCCGCGGTAGTCGGGGATGAAGCGGATGGCCGAGTCGGTAATGCGGTCGTACCAGCGTGATTTTTCCAGTCGGTACTGTTCCTCGTCGAGTCCGCGCCAGTAATCGTAGTTGGCAAGCGCCGTGATCCGCATCACGCCGGAACCCTCTTTGTCGAGCGGCTCGTCGTACTCGAAATTATTCGGACTGCAGATGACGCCGCTGCGAAGGTCGCAAGGCTCCTGCGATTCGCTCCAATGGAACTTGTCGCTGTCATTGTAAAACGTGATCGTGCGGTCGTGGCCAAGGCGTTTCGGTTCGACGTCGAGCGTGGCGATCGTTTCGCAGAAGCTGAGCCGGCCCGGCGGCCGTTGAGCGGTGACTGGCTGCCCGTCGTCGCAGAGGCGCATCGTTTCGGGCCAACCGGCGGAGGAGAGGACGCGCTTCGCTTCGATCGTTTCGCCGTTTTGCAGCACGACGCCGGCGACGCGGCCGTTTTCGACGTGGAGGCGTTCAACGCCGGTGCGGAGCTTGAGTTCGCCCCCGAGGCCGCGGAACTTACGCACCAGCTGCTTCAAGATCAACCGCACGCCAGCATGCGGTCGGCCGAGGCCTTCCATGAAGATGCTGCGGAACATGATCGAGAACTGCCCCCAGTCCATGTCGTGTTCGCGAGCCGAGCCGTAGAACATCAGCGGGCAGAAGAGCATCTCGACGAGCATTGGCTCGGCGAGGAGTTCGCTAAGCCGCGAGCGGGCGGAGATAGCGGCGTGCGTTTCGTTGAGATCGTCGTACTCAGCGACCTCGGCGATCAAGCGTTCGAAATTCTCGACTTGCGTAGGAAACGCGCGGGCGATCTCCGCGCGAAAGAGATCGAGATCGTTATCGAACCGCAGGCGCACGCCGGGGAAGACGATCTCGGAACCGATCTGCGGCGAGATGTCGAAGTCGTCCCACGAGAGACGCAGCTGGCGGAGAAGCCGCGCGAGGGGGCCGCGCTTGGCGCCCTTCGGCGTGATGTTCGTGAGGGCGTGGAGGCCGACGTCGTAGTCGCGGCCGCGGAGGCGGTAGAAGCCGTTGAGGCCGCCGATCGTCGTGTGGCGTTCGAGGACGCAGACGCGCTGGTCGTAGTAGGCCAGCCGAATGCCGGCGGCCAGGCCGCTCATGCCGGCGCCGATGATGATGGTGTCGTAGACGCGGGATGCTGGTTGCTGGATGCTGGATGCTGGAGTTGACATGGCGATCTTATCAAACTCACCCATCTAGCATCGAGCAACCAGCATCTGAACGACGCATTAGCCCACGTCACGTTGACCTACACCCTTTGGATGTCCTTCATCAACGGCTCCAGAAACGTCACCGTCGAGTCCATGCTCGCGAGGTTGACGTAATCGTCCTCGGGGATCTGGATGCGGTGGCGCTTGCGGAGCTCCATGACGATGTCGAGGAAGTCCATGCTGTCGAGTTCCATCTGCTCGCGGAAGCTGACGTCGTCCTTGAGCTGCGACAGATCCTCGTCGGGAGCGATGTCGGAGAGGATGTCGAGGACTTCGAGTTTGATTTCGTCGCGGGTCATTGTTAGTTCCTACAGATTAACCGCCAAGGACGCCAAAGACGCCAAGGGGAAGACGTATTCACCACAACGGAACGACGAGCACAACGAAGAAAAAGTATTCGATTTTCGTCGTGACCGTCGTGTCGTCGTAGTTCTATTTCCTTGCTTTGTATTACCTTGGCGCTCTTGGCGTCCTTGGCGGTTCAATTCTTCTTTTAAACGCGTTTAATAATGACAGCTGAGTTGATGCCCAGCATGCCGAAGGAGTTGTTGAGGATGTACTCGACGCCGGCCGTCTCGCGCGGTTCGTTCAGCACGAGCCCCGGCAGGTCGCACTCGGGGTCAAGGTCGTCGACGTTGATGGTTGCGTGGCAGACGTTGTCTTGGAACGACGGCAGGTTACCGGCGAGTTCCAGCGACCCGGCGGCGCCCATCGCGTGGCCGATGAAGCTCTTCGTGTTGTTGATGTGCGTTCGCTTTGAATTGCCGAACACCGTCCGCAGGGCGATGCACTCCTGCACGTCGCCGCTGGGGGTCGCGGTGGCGTGGGTGCTGACGATGTCGATGTCCTCGGCGTTCAGTCCGGCGCGCTTGAGCGCCTGGTTCATGCAGCGGGCCTGCTGCGTCGGATTGGGCAGCACGAAGTCAGTGGCGTCGCTCGTCATCGAATAGCCGACGAGTTCGCCGTAGATCTTCGCGCCCCGCTTCGTTGCGTCGCTGTAGCGTTCGAGCGTGTAGATGCAGCCCCCCTCGGAGACGACGATGCCGTTACGGCCGCGATCGAAGGGGCGAGAGGCTTTCGTCGGATCGGTGTGAGCGGCGAGGGCCCCCTGGCTGGCGAACCCGGCGAAGATGCCAAAGGTGCGAATCGATTCGGACACTCCCCCGGCGATGGCGAAGTCGCACTCGCCGAGCATCAGCATCTGAGCGCCTTGGATCAGCCCCGCGTTCCCCGCGGCACAGGCGGCGCCGATCGTGTAGTGGGGTCCCGTGATCCCCATGTTCAGCGTGATCTCGCCGGCGGGGTTGTTCGCCACGGTCCGCGGGTTGTGGTGGTGGGTCCACACCTTTGTGTCGTAGTTGAACTGGCTGATCTCGTAGACCTCGTTTTCGGTCTCGACATTGCCATGCTCGGTGAGGCCGATGTAAACGCCAACCCGCTCACGGTCGATTGCTTCCCAGTCGATGCCCGAATCGGCCACCGCCTCGCGAGCGCAGTAGATGCTGACGCTGCCGGCGCGGGTACCGCGACGGACGTCTTTGCGGTTCTGGTGCTTCAGTTCGTTGAAGTGGCAGACCCCGGCCAACGTGTCGCCGATGTAGCGGATGTTGTACGGCTCGACGCCGCTCTTGCCGGCGAGAAGCGCAGCGCGATAGTCGGCGAGATTGTCGCCGTTGGGCGCGGTTAAGCCGATGCCCGTGATCACGATGCGTTGATCGTCGGAAGCGCTGCGAATCATGCGGTGAATTGCGTGGTTTTGGCCCGCGCCAACCGAGGGGCGGCGGTACGGAGAGAACCCATCAGGCTACTGCCTTGGGTGGAATCGTACAAGCGGCGGGGGAGCGAGGCCAGTTTGCCGATTTGGCGGTATTTAAGATTAACCGCCAAGGACGCCAAGGACGCCAAGGGGAAGAGCCCTAAGAATAGTGAAACCGCCGATGAACGCAGACTAACGCAGATGAAGAGATGCGTGTGATTTGCCATCTGCGTTCATTCGCGTTTATCGGCGGTTCCTGTTTTTTGTATTTCCTTGGCGCTCTTGGCGTCCTTGGCGTCCTTGGCGTCCTTGGCGGTTTGTATTCTGCCCCGGGGACTATTCGGTTTCGCCGAGGTGGCGGCGGTAGGCTGAGATTTGTCGATCGCGGCCGAGGCGGTTGGTGATCTCTTCCCACTTGGCGGCCACGCCGTCGAGCGCGGCTTGGGCGGCGGCTTCGTCAGCGGGGGCAGTGCGGACGGCGTCGGCCAGCACGGCGAGGTATTCGTCGATCGCCGGGAGGCGGGGAATCAGCACGGGAGCGTCGGTGGCGAGGGCCGCCGCAACGACCTTAGTCACGGGCTCGCCCTCTTTGGCGACTTCTAGTCCCTTCAGCCACTTGCCGCTGGCGCCGGCTTGCGAGGCCCGGTACCAGAGCGTGCCGGTGCTGCGGGAACTAAGGCCAACCGCCAGGTCGCCGACTGTAAGCCACTGAGCCAGCTGGAATGCCGGGACCGCATTGCGGGTGGCCGTGGTGACGGCGACCAGCCGGCCTTCGACGCCGAGGAGGACGACGCCACTCGGGTTGGTTTCCTTTTCCCACGCGCCACGGCTATGGGAATAAACGTCGGACGGCGCCGCGACGGCGGTGAACTCGACGTCGCGGGGCGCGGCGCCTTCGGCCGCCGCGAATTGTTCGTCGAGCGCGCTTGGCCAACCGAGCGTCGAGCCTCCGGCGCCGTTGCCGACGAGGCGCATCGCCTCAGCGAAGCCAACTGGCGGCTGATCAGCCCGCCCGCTGTTGGCCGCAGTCAGCTCAACGAGCGCACGCACGAACTGGGGCTCGGCGATACGCGGCTTCATGTCGGCGGCATCAAAGAGGGCTTCGTAGCGTCGATATGATTCGGTGTGACCGAGGGCCCGCAGGATGAAAGCGTATGCGGCTGACGGTCCGTCGGTGGGGACGACCGTGAGCGGAATCGCGCTGCCGCGATCGCTCGCCGCAACGTCAACCTTCACTTGTCGAAAGTCGAGCAGCGGCGGGGAGCCAAGCGGAAACGCGAAGACTTGGCCGCCGTACTTCATCTCGCCGTTACGAATGGCGGGATAGATATCGTTCATGCCAAAGGCGGGACTGCTCAGCGTCGTGGCGCGGAGGGGCCGGAGATCGCCCCGCTCCACGAGAGTTCCCAACAGTCGCGACGGAAAGATGACGACGTCGCCGTCGAGTCGTTCGGCGGCGAAGAACTCTGCGAGCGAGACACTGTCGACCTTGAGTTCGCCGCCGCTGAGGGCTTTCCACTCGCCGCGGAGGAGCCGGAGGCCTTCGGCAAGCTTCACGTCGCCGGCGACTTGCACAGTGAGCGTCACCGCCGGGGGAGGCGTGAGAGGTTCGGCTTGCGGATTCGTCGGCGCCGGCGTTTCCGTCGAGCCGCCGCAACCCAGAACGTTGGCGATGGCGAATAACAGGATGAACGGCAGGTAATGCTGGCGCGGCGAAATTGGCATTCGATCGGCGGTTGTTGGGATGGGGCTGAAAGTCGTTGGGAGCGAAGGGGAGAGGAGTGATTTTAGCGGATGGGGGCGAGGTCGCGTATTGGTGTTGAGACGGGAATGGAGAGGGTGCGCCGGGGGCGGGACGCCCCGGCTCGCTGAGGGATTCTGTGCTTTTAGGGGACGGCGGAGTTGCGGTAGGATGTGCAGCGTGGCGATCGAAGTTGCTGGAGCGACGCGATGCGATTCTCGTTGAAGTGGGGGCTGCTGGGCATGGCATACGTCGCCGTGGCCGCGGCCGCGCTGACGCAAGACCATTGGGCGTATGCCGACTTGCTTTGGCTCGCGACTTTCGTCGCCATTTGCATGGCGATCCAGAGCGCGATCCTCAGCAGCGGATCGCGCCGAGCAATGGCGACGGGGTTTGCCTTGTTCGCTCTCGGTTTTGCGGCATGCGCGCAGTTTGCCGAGCACTCGATCCCGACGCGACGGCTATTATTGGCGGCTGGCGTGCCGGAATATCCAAATTACCAACCGGTGTTAAATCCCTACGCGGTCAGGCCAGCGCCAGTCACCGCCACCTTCTCTGCTCCAACGATTAACTCATACCCAATGCCCACTCAGATGGCGCCCGTTGCGATGCCTCCAGCGCCAATATCAGTCGTAACGCTCTCGTCCTCGCCGTCGGAGTTGCCGTTTACCTCGAAGGTGCGTGCAGCGAACGCCGTCGGCAGCATGATCTTGGGGCTGCTGGGAGGATGGCTGGCCGCTGCGGCGTTCCGTCGTCATCGAGCCGCCGATGTCGCATCTGCCGCCTAGCCGGCAAGCCTCGACGCCACGCACTTGGACAATCGCCCACTTGCGTCCTACACTACTCTTTTCCTCGCCAGCGATTTCTTTCGGGTCGAACATGTTCACAGAGCGGATGAGTATCCGCCTCGCCCAAACGGAGCGGGGCGAGCAGATCAAACTGCGGTTCATTGAACGGCTCCGCGTCGTCGTCGACGCCGAGGGGCAGGAACAAGTGACGGCCGACCCGCCGACGGTGTCGATGCTCAACGGCGCCGAGGTGGCGATTCTCGGCAAAGGGGTCTATCAGGTCGTCGAGACGGGCGAGGTGCTGTCGTCGGTCGAACCGGAAGGCCCTTAGTTGCTGCGGCTCGGTAGAAGCCTCGCTCTGAATTAGTTTTTGCACACGCCGACCGTCATTTTGCGGCAACGCCTGGACTGCCTGCCGCTCGCTGCAACCGGCAGTTATACTCTTCCACCTCTGGGCCATCGGGCCTCTTGTCGTTGAGTGGACATCATCGCCGCACACTTTAGGGTGGCGTCCAGCATTTGCTTCGGAGATTTTCATGGCAGTTTGTCTCGGCATCGACGTCGGCACTTCGGGAACCAAAGCGCTCGCCATCTCTCCGGAGGGAGCGATCCTGGCGTCGGCAAGTTCGAACTACGGGTGCGCGCACCCCAAGCCGCTCTGGAGCGAACAAGATCCCGAAGATTGGTGGACGGCCACCGTGAAGGTCGTGCGGGCCGTCGTCAAGCAAGCGAAGCTGAAGCCGAGCGACGTCGCGGCGATCGGCCTTTCGGGGCAGATGCACGGTTCGGTCTTTCTCGATAAGGCGGGGAAGGTGATCCGCCCGGCGATTCTGTGGAACGACCAACGCACCGCCGCCGAATGTGAGGAGATTGAGTCGCGGGCCGGCGGGCGGGCCAAACTGATTCAGATGGTGGCGAACCCGGCCCTCACCGGCTTCACGGCGCCTAAGATATTGTGGCTGCGGAACAACGAGCCGAAGAATTTTGCGAAGACCGTGAAGGTGCTGTTGCCGAAGGACGAGATCCGTCGGCGGCTAACGGGAGAGTTCGCCACCGAGGTGAGCGATGCCAGCGGGACGCTGTTGCTCGACGTGGTTCATCGCCGCTGGTCGCAGCCGCTGCTGGACAAGTTGCAGCTTGACGCCAGTCTGCTGCCGAAGTGCTATGAATCGGAAGAGGTAACCGGTACGCTTACCGCCGAGGCGGCGAAGCTGCTCGGTCTGACGACGGCGTGCAAGGTCGTCGGCGGGGCCGGCGACTGCGCGGCAGGCGCCGTGGGAAACGGCATCGTCAAGACGGGGCTGCTCGCCACGTCGATCGGCACCTCGGGCGTCGTGTTTGTCCACAGCGACGAGCCGCAGTTCGATCCAGCGGGGCGACTCCACACCTTCTGCCACGCGGTGCGCGGCAAGTGGCACATGATGGGCGTCATTCTGTCGGCGGGCGGGTCGCTGCAATGGTTCCAAGATGCGCTCTGCTCGACGATGGGGAAGAATGGCGCGCGGAAGCCGACGGTGAGCTTCGAGGAACTCGTCAAGGAAGCGGCGGCGACGCCGACCGGCGCCGAGGGGCTGCAGTTCCTCCCCTATCTCGCCGGCGAGCGGACGCCGCACCTCGATCCGCACGCCCGCGGGGCGTTGATCGGGCTCACGCTGGCCCATGGTCGCGGCCACATCGTCCGTTCGATCTTGGAAGGGGTGACGTTCGCCCTGCGCGACAGCTTGGAGATCATCGAAGGCCTCGGCGTGCCGGTGAAGCAAGTGCGAGCCGGCGGCGGTGGGGCGAAGAACCCGTTCTGGCGACAGATGCAGGCCGACGTCTTCGGCAAGGCGGTGAGCGCGATGGCCGCCGACGAAGGCCCGGCCTACGGCGTGGCATTGTTGGCCGCGGTGGGCGCTGGGCACTACAAGGATATCAGCCAAGCGTGCGCCGCCGCGGTGAAGACGGCGGAGAGCAGCAAGCCCGACGCGCGAGCGCGGAAGGTCTACGATCAGTCGTTTCCGGTGTTCCAGGGGCTGTATCGGGCGCTCCATGGGGAGTTCCCCAAGTTGGGCTAAAAGTCCGGTATTTCTCGGCGTTTCGCCCAATATTCGGCCAGGTCGCACGAATGAGCTACCCTTGCAAAGCGGTTTTTGCAGGGGTGCAAGCTGTGTTGCATTCGCGCATTTCCAGCACTACAGTGCCGGCTTGCGCTTGAACGGACCGGCATGCGACCCACACGTGCCAATACACTCTCAGGATGGACCGATGAAAACGTCACCACTCAGCTACAGTTGGCGATTGCTCGCCGCCATGGCCCGCCCGGCGGCGCTTGCCGCGGGCCTGATCATTGCCTTGCCCGCCTACGCGGCGGACGACGAAGACTACGGCAACTCGCTCGATTGGGTTCCGGCCGATGCGACGGTTTACTCCAGCAGCTTGCGACTGAAGGAACAGATCGACGCGATCGCCGAGAGCAACGCTTGGAAGAAGTTCATCGAGATTCCGTCGATCGCCATGGGCTGGCAGATGGCCCAGATGCAGATCAACAATCCGGAAGGCCCCGCCGCCATGTTCTGGCAACTGATGGAGTTGCCGGAGAACCAACAACTCGCGAAGCTGGCAGGCGAGATGTTCTCGGATGAGATCGTCTTCTACGCTGGCGAAGACTTTCCGAAGTTCGTGGAGCTCTTGAGCATCGTCCAGGGGAGCCGGATCGGCCCGATGCTGGAGCAGATGAGCGCCGGCGGCATGGGAGCCGTCGACCAGAACGAAGCCCGGATGCGGGCTCTCGCCGAAGCGATCACCGACGAGCCCGAGTTGCTGACCGTTCCGGATATGGTCTTGGCCTTCAAGGTGAAGGACAAGGCGGCCGGCGAAACGCAGCTCAAGCGACTGGAAGTCGTCGCCAAGATGGCGATCAAGCAATCTGAAGCTGAAGTCGAACTGAAACGCGAGTCGATCGGCGACGGCGAGTACCTCGTCATTAACCTCGAGGGGTCGCAGATTCCGTGGCCGGAAGACAAGCCGGCGGGGATCGCGATCGACGACGAGACGTATGACAGCCTTAAGGAGATCATCTCTGAGAAGAAGGTCGTCGTCGCGCTGGGCGTGTGGAATGATTACGTCCTCCTGTCGATCGGCGAATCGACCGACCACCTGGAAGAACTGGGCGATTCCGACCTGCTGGTCGAGACCGACTCGTTTGAGCCGCTGTTGCCCCACCTGGAAGAGGAAGAGGGCGACCTGGTCGGGGTGAGCTACGTCAGCGCCGACGTCATGAAGGCGCAAGCGATCTCGCCGGAAGATTTGGACGACGCCGCCGAAGCGGCCGACGATCTGATCGAGAATTCCGACGACATCGACGACGAACTGAAAGGCGAGTTGAGCGAAGACGCGGTGGAACTCGCCGACGATTTGAAGCCTTATCTGCCGAAGCCAGGCGCTATCGCCAGCTGCACGCTGAAGACCGATACGGGCTTCGAGAGCTTCACCTATAACTGGGCCGAGAATACGCGGCTCAACGGCACGTTGCCGCTGGAGCTGACGAACCACGTCGGCGGCGGACCGATCGTCGCGTTCGTCGGACGCGGCGTGAGCGATCCCGAGGCGTACGCCACGCTGGCCAAGTGGGTTGGCAAGGGGATTGGCTACTTCGAAGGTTACGGCCTCGCCGATATGGACGCTGAGGAACGAGCCCATGCGGAGAAGGTGCTGGAAGTGGTCAAGCCGCTGCTGACTCGGATCGACGAAGCGACGCGCGATCATTTGATTCCGGCGCTCGAAGACGGGCAGATGGCCCTGACGCTCGACGCCGACATCAGCAGCAAGCAATGGCAAGCTGAAATGCCGAAGTCGTTCACCGAACTACCGATGGCGGAGATCGCGGTGGTCGTCGGCGTGAGCGACGCCGACGAACTGAAGGAAGCGGCTAAGGCCTATTGGTCGATTGCCGAAGACGCGGTTGAGGCCCTTAAGGAATTCGACGAAAGTGAGATTCCGGCTGACTTTGAATTGCCCGAGCCAGCCAAGTCGGAAACTTCCGACGGCGTCATTTTCTCCTGGGCGGCTCCGAGCGAGGCGCAGCTTGACGAGCAGATCGCGCTCGCCGTTGCCATCGGTGAGCATGTGGCGACCGTCGCCAGTTCGCCGGCGCTAGCCGAGCGCATCCTGACCGAAACGCCTTGGGAAGGCTTCGCCGTCGGCGACGCCGAAGAACCGCGGGCCGTGGCGGCGGGTCTCGACTTCCCCGCGCTGATCGACGCGATCTCGCCGTGGATCGACTACGGCATTCGCGTCAACCTGGTGAGCGAAGAAGCGGCTGGCGAAGATCCCGCCGACGACGAATCGCAAGCGAGCGAAATCATCGAACAGGTCCACACCGGCTTGGACGTGTTGAAGTGCTTCCGCGGCGTCTGGAGCGAGACGCTCAAGGAAGATGGCGTGTGGATGACGCACACGGTGTCGAAGTTTGAGGATTTGGAGGAGTAGTAGCCTCTCGGTTCGCATTAAGTGAAAACGAAAGAGGCCCTGGCGATGATCGCCGGGGCCTTTTTTTATTCTCACGAAGAAGAAGATTAACCGCCAAGGACGCCAAGAGCGCCAAGGAAATGCGAGGAAACTAGTAACCGCCGATGAACGCGAATGAACGTAGATAAGAAAAAGGAGCGCGTGCTTTCATCTGCGTTGATCAGCGTCCATCGGCGATTTCAAATCTGATATTAGGCTTTCTCTTGGCGTCCTTGGCGGTTGCATTGTCTCAGTTCGTCTTCGCAGCGGCGCGGCGTTTCGCTTTGGCCTTCCCCTGCCCTTGCTTCTTTCCTTCGCCGTTCTGGCCCCACAACGGCGGAACATTTGATTTGTTCCACTCGTCCCACGCGGCTTGAAGTTCTTTCGCCTTTTCCGGTTCCTCGGCAATGACGTTGTCTTCTTCGCTGATGTCTTCGGCAAGATTGTAGAGCCGGGCGTCGGTCGCCCCCTTTTTGCCGCCGTCGACGACAGGGTCGTACTTCACGAGTTTCCAGTCGCCCTGGCGAATTGCCATCTGCGGGCCGAACCGCCAAAAGAGGGCCTCATGCGGCGCGTCGTTGTTCTCGCCGGCGAGAAAGGGAAGCAGATCAACCCCTTCCAGCTTTTCGTCGCCGGCAGTATCGACGCCAGCCGCTGCGAGAGCGGTTCGCGTCGCGTCGAGTTGGATCACCGGCTGTTCGTACGCCTTGCCGGCGGGAAGTTTGCCGGGCCATTTGACGAGGAACGGCACGCGGACGCCTCCTTCGAGGGTCGTTCGCTTCGACCCTCGCAGCGGAGTATTGATGGAGCCGTTGGTTGCCGTCGTCGCCATCGTCGGGCCGCCATTGTCGCTGATGAAGAAGACGAGCGTGTTGTCGCTGAGGCCGTCGGCATCGAGCTTGGCCAGCACTTCGCCGATCGCGTCGTCCATGGCCGACATCATCGCGGCGTATTGGCGGCGTTTGGGATCGGCAATCTTGTCAAACTTGGCGAGCCGTTCCTCTTGGGCCTCCATCGGCGTGTGGACGGCGTTGAACGCGAGGTAGAGGAAGAAAGGCTCGTCTTGATGACGATCGATAAAGGCGGCGGCCTCGCGGCCGAGAGCATCGGTGAGGTACTCGGTCTCTTTCACCTGCTCGCGATTGCGAAAAATCGGAGCCCCCTGCCCTGCCACATAGGGATGAGCGCCTCCGATAAAGCCGAAGAACTCGTCAAAGCCGCGGGCGTTGGGATGGCGTTCCGCGGAGGCGCCGAGATGCCACTTGCCGACGAGACCGGTTTTGTAGCCGGCGGCCTTGAGGCGATCGGCGATTGTCTTCTCGCTCACGGGCAGGCCTTGCTCTACGTCGCCGCCGGGATTGAACTCGTGCCCAAACCGCGTTTGGTAACGGCCAGTGAGCAGGCCGGCCCGCGTCGGCGAGCAATAGGGGCCGGAAACGTAACCGTTGGTGCAGCGCACGCCCGCGGCGGCCAGCGCGTCGAGATGCGGGGTGGGAATCTGCTTGCCGCCATGAAAGCCGACGTCGGCATACCCCATGTCGTCGCCGACGATAATGACGATGTTGGGACGCTCGGCAGCGACTGAGGGCTGCCAGCTGCTAAGCCCTGCCAGCACGACCACCACTGGCGTCACCAGCCGAAACGAGAATAAAACGCTTGCCATGCGAACTCCCCTGACGAAAACTTTGGGCGACAATAGAACCGCGACAATGCAATTGTGGGGTCCAGTCGCAGAGAGAAGCAAGACGCTATCGGCAGACAAATCGACGAAAAAACGAGCGACGCTAAAATAAGACAGTCGCCACGATATTTAATGGCGCAGCTAGCAAATACCGCGGCCGATCACTTTTCGATGGACAGATCGAAATGATCGTGATCAACGTCGACCGTGACTTCTAGAGGCGTGGTCGAGACGTCGCCATAGGTCTTCGGAACGGCGAGAACCTGATCGCGATAATTCTTCCAGAGTTGCAACACAACCTTGTACGTTCCAGGTTGAACCCCGTCGCCGGGAGTCGCGGTGGTCATCTCGAACGCGCCGCTCTTATCGACGGCTCCGTTGGCGGCGCGACCCGCCGCGGTTGGCTGAAAGATAATCGTGCCGCTCTCAAAAACTAGCGGAGCGCCGTCGGCATTCTTCACGGTTCCGGAAACGGGAACGAGCGCGTCGGCGCCGCCGCAACCGATAGTGAAGGCGAAGCAGGCGAACAACGCGATGCGAATTATGACCGAACCTTGGTCCATCGAAGGCGGTAGACTGAGAGCAGATCGTTTTCTAGAGGCGCCTAGAACGGCATCTCTCCGATGACTTGCTCATCGGCTCCGGCAATCATCTTGTCCCAGACGGTCATGGGAACGGTATTCGGCCAGTCCTGGCGAACAGTGGGCGGGCCAACCTCGATGGAATTTGAAACGAAGTGAGCGCTGCCGTCGGCCATCCCGACGTTGACGCCTCCCGTGTGCATGCTGCGAGTCGTCGCCTGATCGGCCAATTCGTCGCCAGTATAGTCAGGCATGCATTCTTGGGTGAGCAGCGCGAGATCAGCCACTTTCGGACCGCTGACGTCATCCGAATTCTCAAGGCAGATATTGGGGCCATTCGCATCGCCGGTCGTGCCATACCAGAACAAGACGCTAGCGCCTGCTTGCCCGAGCGCCCACGTCCCGCGCTGATCGCTTGGCGTGACGCCAGACCTGACTTCGGACATGAGCATCGTGTTCGTAGTGCCATCGACGAGTTCTTTCAATCGCGCGGCGACGTTCGGACCAATCACCCCACGACGCTTGGGGTCAAGCCATCCGCCCGAGGTAGGACCAAAAATACCGTCGGGGCGATTGAGCAGCGGGCCGTTGCCTGCATTGGCGGCGTAGTTTCCGCGTCCCCATTCAGTTGCTGCGGCGCCAGCTCCCATCAGCATCGGAGAGACGTTGTAACTGTCGGTAGGACAACGAAACACATCTAACTGGGCAGACCGGACGGGAGCGTTCTTGGGGTGAGCCATTTGCGCCGGCCCCTTGCCGGCGGAACCCCCAGTGACGAAAACGCTGTTGTCGAGCAGATTGTAGACCGCTTGTTGCTCGCAGTAGGGAAGCGCTCTGACAGCCCAATTGGGGCCAATTTGTTGTGGCGTGAGTATCGCTGGATTAGCGGTCGTAGGAAACTCAAACGCCATCGGGAAACGGCCTCGCGCCGATTCGTAGTTGATCAATCCAAGACAAAGCTGCCGCAAATTGCTCATGCACTGCTGCCGACGTGCAGCTTCGCGAGCGGCCTGCACCGCCGGCAACAGCAGGGCGACGAGGACGCCAATAATCGCGATCACAACCAACAACTCAACCAAGGTGAATGCGCGGCGGGTCATTCCTTTGGGCTCCAGCATGTTCTTAACTCGTAATTTCCGGGAATCGTGGAGGACGAATTTAAGCCCGTCAGGGCGTTCGGCGACGGACGGCACTCCTGATAATCACCAGGCAGGCGCGCAGCGGCGGGGTAGGACAGGCGGGCTCAGCCGACGCCTGGGCGTCGACGAGGTAGAGTGGGGCGACTTGCGATTGCGACCGTGGAGTTCGCGTTCGTGCGATCGAATACAGCACAAAACTCCAATCACATGGCAATCAACGCCGCCCTTAACCAGTATTTCACAAAACGGTCTGAAGCGAAGAGAAGGAACGCGAAAGTTACCGCAACTCGGCAAGATTTACGCATGCGACTAGGACAGCGTGCGCGAATGCGATAATCTTGAATGACCTTGCGATTTGCGCGTCGAACGGTCGGACGGCGCTATCCAAGAGTCGCGATCCTCCTGGACTTGAGGTCTCCCCTGGAAGTTGGCATTCGATGATCGAGTCGACGATCGATAACGATAGGTCGCGCGGGCAATTCGGGCGCGAGATCGCCCTCATCCTCCTGATCTTCTTCATCGACGGCGGCACCGCGGCTCCTCATGTCAACGAGTCGCACTACCTCACCAAGGCGACGCACTACTGGAACGCCGACTACTGCCCCGGAGATTTGTTTCTCGACTCGGCGGATCCGCATCTGGCGTTCTACTGGTCGCTCGGGTGGCTGACGAAGTTCTTGCCGCTCACTGCGGTAGCGTGGATTGGCCGGCTGGCGGCGTGGACGTTGTTGGCGGCGGGTTGGCAGCGGCTCTCTAGCACTGTGGTGCGAGCGCCCTGGACTTCGGCGCTCAGCGCCGCGTTGTGGGTCACGCTGCTGCGCGACGGGAATCGCAACTTCGCCGGCGAGTGGGTCGTCGGCGGGATCGAGGCGAAGTGCGTCGCGTATGGGTTCTTTCTCTTTGGCATGGCGGCGCTCGCGCGTGGCGATTGGCGCAGGCCCTGGATTTGGTTCGGGGCAGCGTCGGCGCTTCATGTGCTGGTCGGAGCGTGGGCCGTGCTGGCGGCGCTCGGCGTCTGGTTGACCGAGCCGCGGGGCGAGCGCGCGACGGTGCGCGTGCTGCTGCCGGGGCTTGTCGCCGGCGGGTTGCTCGCACTGATTGGTCTGATCCCCTCTCTGGCGCTGGAGTGGCATACCGATCCGACAATCAACGCCGAAGCGGCGCGCATCTATGTCTACGACCGCTTGCCCCATCACTTGGCGCCGCTGTCGCTGCCCGCAAGCGAATTGCGCGGACGGTTGATTTGGCTCGGCGGCATGGTCGCGGCGTTTACGGCGTTGTGGATCTGGTTGCGTCGGCAGGCTCGAAGCACAAATGGACTCGCGGCGGCCTCGATTGATTCGAGCGCGGCGGCCGCACGCATCATGCGATTCGCAGCGTTCGCGTTGGCTGGCGCCATCGCGGGGTTGGCGATCGAACTGGCGCTCGACCACGATCGCCTCGCCGCCGCGCGACTCTTGCGTTACTACTGGTTCCGGCAAGTCGACGTGGCGTTGCCGCTGGCGCTAGCGATCATCGGCACGGGATGGGTCCTAGCGACGCTTCAAAGCAGCCGGGCATGGGCCCGCGTGGCTGCGCTAGCCCCGCTCGTGTGGGCCGCCAGTTTCTTGGGCGGAGTTACCTACGATCGTTGGCAATCTAACTTGCCGCCAGCAATCCAGCAGCTGGAAAATGCCACTGCGTGGCAAGACGCCTGCGAGTGGGTCGCTGGGCATACTCCCGCCGACGCCAAATTCCTCGTGCCGCGATCGGGACATTCGTTCAAGTGGTACGCTTCGCGGGCGGATGTCGGCACAAATAAAGACGTCCCGCAGGACGCCGCGGCGGTTGTCGAATGGCGAGCGCGAACGCGCGAGTTGTTCCCGACGCTCGACAGCGTTGATGAGCGAGGACGCAAGATATTGCTCGACTCGCCGGAGCAACTCGGCACGCCGCGCGTGTTGGAGTTGGCGCAGAAGTATGGGGCAAGTCATGTGATCGCACGCAGTTCGCCGGCGCTCGATTTGCCCGTGCTCTTCGCCACGCCGGTCGATCCCGACGCTGACGTGAGCGGCTACACGGTTTATGCAACGGGCGTCACGCCGACTCCTACGACGACTGCGATGCCATGAGTGCTGCGATGTGGCAACGCCCTGATTTGCCGACGCTGCTGGCTGCAGAATTGACGAAACCCGCGATGACGGCGTGGGGGCGTGCGTTCGCGCCGGAGCTGGTGTACGGTCGGCACGCCGGACCCGCGCGCGAGGATGCGCGGGCGGCGGCTGTGGCCGTCGTCCTCTGCTGGGACGGAAGCGAGTGGTTGTTGCCGCTGACCGTACGAGCCGCGGAGCTGTCGCGGCATGGCGGGCAGATCAGCTTTCCCGGCGGATTGATAGACGGCGACGAAACGCCGCAGGAAGCGGCGACGCGGGAACTCGCCGAAGAGCTCGGTGTGCGGCCGCCGCTGGAGTGGCTCGGCAATCTCACGCCGCAGTTCGTGTATGCGAGCAATGCGTGGGTGGTTCCGTGCGTGGCGGCGACGACCGGCGTGCCCGACTGGCGCCCCAGTCCCCGAGAAGTGGAGCGCGTGATCACGCTGCGTTTGCGAGACCTGCTTCATCAGCCGCCGACGTCTCCGCTGGAGATTATCCGCGGCCCGCTGCGGTTTGCCGCCCCGCAACTGCGGATTGAGGAGCACTCGGCATGGGGCGCGACGGCCGTTATGCTCGGGGAATTGCGGGGGCGGCTGTTGCGTTTAGAAGAACATACAGGTTGAACCGCCAAGGACGCCAAGTGCGCCAAGGAAATGCAGAAGGAAAAAGGGAACTGAACCACGACGATACAACGGGCACGACGAAAGCATATCGCCTATTTCTCTCTCGTCGTGTCCGTCGTGCCGTCGTGGTAAGCCCTCTTCCCCTTGGCGTCATTGGCGTCCTTGGCGGTTAATCTTCTGATTTGAGAATGTCACAACGATGAGCGAACTAGAACTACCGGCACCCCCATTGAGAGCCGTCACCTTTGATCTCGACGGCTTGATGTTCAACACCGAGGAGCTCTACCAAGAGGTCGGCGGCACGATCTTGTCGCGGCGCGGCAAGCAGATCACTGGCGAGTTGCTCAACGAGATGATGGGGCGGAAGTCGCATGTGGCGCTTGCCGTGATGATCGACTGGCACGATCTTGACGATACGCCGGAGCAACTCGCGGCGGAGTCGGCGGAGATCTTTGGCGGGTTGCTGCCGCGACGGCTGGCGCCGATGCCGGGGCTGCTGGAACTGTTGTCGTCGCTCGAAGCAGCGCACATCCCCAAGGGAATCGCCACCAGCAGCGGGCGGATGTTCGTCGATCTTGTCCTCGGCCTGTTCGACCTGGAGCCGCGATTCAAGTTCATACTGACGAGCGAAGACATCGAGCACGGCAAACCGGCCCCAGACGTTTACTTGCTGGCGGCGAAGAAGCATGGCGTCGAGCCGGCGGAGATGATGATCCTTGAAGACAGCCAGATCGGCACGCAGGCCGCGGTCGCTTCGGGGGCGTATGCGGTGGCGGTGCCGCATGGGCAGAGCTTGAAGCACCATTTCCCCGGCGCTCGATTCGAGGCGCATTCGCTCGCCGATGAGAGGATCTACCACGCGCTGCGGTTGCCAACGCCGGGCGGGAGTTGCTAACGCAACGGCCTCGCGGGCGCGGCGCCTAGCAGCGCGCTCGACGCCGCCACGCCACATCGGCCATTTAGCAGCGGGCGGTAGCCCGCTTCCCGCCGCGAGCGGCGGGGCTAAATGGGCGTGACAATGTGGAGCGCCGAATTGCGCTGCAGAGGGCCGAGCATGCGTCGAACGCCCGGCGCCAGCGTTGCAATCGGCATAGTTTCGCTCATTCGAGCGAACCAGCGCGTCCGATGATTGCTTCCAGGGGGCCGCGCATGCTGCGCGGCGTTTAGGGGGAGCCTGCGAGACGCCGCCATGGAACGGAAGTTCTGGGCTGCCGCCGTGCTGCTTGCAGCCGGGGGTTGCCGGATGTGTAGCGATGCGTGCGATTACTCAGCGCCGGTGCCGGGAGGCCCACGCTCGGGGAGTTTGCAGCGCGCCGGGTCGGCGTTCAACGGGCAAGTCTATAACACGGTCGATCCGCCGCCGCAGAAATCGCCGTCGTCGGAGGCCGATCTCAATCCCTACTGGTCGCCTCCGCTGGAGGGTCCGCCGACTCCTCAGCCGATGCCGGCGCCGTAGGAGTGAACTCGATCGTCTCGGGAATCAAACTGTCACTTGGCGTCGTTCCGTCAGCGCGATCTTCCGCTAGCTCGGACTTCTTGTTCTTGGCACGCGCTTGGCGACGGTTGAATATCTCGGGATCGAACTGATCGCGCGGCGTAAACGCCGTTCTCGTTTTCGCCTTGCCGCGGTTCAGCATCTCCTGCGCCGCTTCGTCGACCATCGCCTCGGTGATCTCACCCTCGCCGGCCATCGATGGATCGACGAGACGCGGATCGACGGCATGCGGATCAGCGCTCGGCTCGGCCGGTAGCTGCGCCTCGGGCTGCACGCCGGCCGCTTCGTTGAGCCACTCGATCAGGATGGCGGTTTGATAGGGAGCGAGCGGCGTCGATAGTTGCGAGTTGCGCATGCCGTGGGCTTGGCGAGCACGCCGCATCAGCGGGCTGCTCGCCGGGTCTTCAACGTCGACTTGGGCGAGGACGTGCTCGAGATTCTTGCGGATGAGCGTCGGGATGCCGCTTCCTTCGAGGGCCCAGCGGTCGAGTTCCATCGTTTGCCGCGAGTTGGGCGCATGGCATCCCGACATGGTGCAGCCGTGGATCAGCATCGGTTGAATGCTGCGGACAAACTTCTCTTGCACTTCGGCAGTCGGTTCAATCATGCGCTCCGGCTGCGCGATTTCTTCCATTGCGACTGGTTCGGCATGCGAGGCGAGAGCGACGGCGTCGCGCTGGCGTTGCAGGCGGCTTGCTTCGTCGGCTAGCCCTTGCTGCAGCTGCAAGTCGAGCGTCCGGAGCGCGGGGTGCCCGGGATCGTCGGTGCGGGCGTCGAGGATTTCGCGAGCCGCCTCGGCCAGCAGACCGTGACGCAGGCACCAACGGGCGAGTTCGAGGTGCGCATCGGTCGCGTTGCCGACCCGTTGCTGCCGGCGCTGTTCGTAGGCGTCGACCAGCGACGTGCAGGCCATCTCGACCTGGGAAGCTGGGATCTGCAGCACTGAGCCTTCGCTCTCAATGCGGTAGTGGCTCCCTTGGCGGGAAACCACGCCGGGGAGGACGTTGCCGTTTCGCAACACCAAGACGCCCGCGGCTGGTTGCTGGGGCGCTTGTTGGGCCTCGACCGAGCGGACCGCGGCCAGCGCGAACATCGCCGCCAGGGCGATCGTAATGCAGCGGATGGACCGATAGTACGGCATGGGGAGCGGAGAGTATTGGCCCGTGGCGGGGGGGTCAAGGCTGGAACGGCCGCTGGCACGCCGATATACTCAAATCTCCGGCTGAAATCGGCGCGTTTCGCCGGTGGCAGGCCCGCGATCGGTGATTGAAGCCACCGGCTCTGCCGGTGGACGAAGTGGGTGCAACGGTCGCCGGCTATTCGTCCACCGGCGGAGCCAGTGGCTTTGATGTTCGGCGATTGGCATTGTCATGGGTTCTAGCGACCAGCACGCAGCGCCGATCGAAAGACGGCAGGCTTTTTACAGCGGCCATGTCCAAGGGGTCGGCTTTCGCGAAACGACCCGGCGTCTGGCCGCGGGATTTGTAATCACAGGCTTTGTGCGGAATTTGGCCGATGGCCGGGTGGAAATGGTCGCCGAAGGCACGCCGGCGGAACTGAGCCGGTTCATGGCGGCTATCGCCGAGCGTATGGAAGGGCGAATCCGGCAAGTCGCCGTCGACGCTCGACCTGGGACTGGCGAGTTCGACGATTTTCAAATTCGGCACTAATAGCGACCCCCTCAATTCAATTGATCTACTCCGTTACGCGGTAACCACATGTCGAAGTTGACGATTTGGCTCACCCCCATCTGGATCCTGGCGGTCGGCGTGACCATTGGGGCCTTGATCCTGCTGTTGATATGGGGGGTGACGTGGGTGGTGAACCGGCGGGCCGCCCGCTCGATCGCCGAAGCGGTCGGCGAAGGAATCTTGCGGCCGATCTCGTATGTGGTCATTTCGATGGCAGCGCTCGCGCTGCTGGCGAGCCCGTCGATGCCGGTCGACCGGATCGTAGCGTCGCTCAAGCGGCTCCCCGACGTGGCGCCGATCGTCGAGAAGATTGAAGTCGGCCCGCGCAAGGCCGACGTCGAAGTTCCGGCTGCATTCCGCGCGAGCGAACTGCAAAGCTTCACCATCAGCAGCGACCAAGACGTCGCGGTGAACGTCGCCGCGAAAAAAGGGTTCGTCGAACCGCTGATCCTGGTGCAAGGTGGCGAGACCTATTCGTGGGCGCCGGGGGTTTCGACGCCGCGCGCGTTCGAAGGGGACGTCTCAACGCTCTTCATCACCAATGAGAGCGATTCGCCGGCGACCGTCTCGATCCAGATGTATACCGACGTCGAAACGCCGCAGGTGCGGGCGATTCCGATCGCCGCCGCCAGCACGATTGGCCTTTACGTCCTCTATCTGCTGGTACGATTCCTGGCGCCGCGAACGTCGGTGATCGCCGCCGCGACCGCGAAGGAAACGATTGCTCAGCCGCTGTTCACGATGCTGGTGATGATCGGCGTCGTGGCGCTCGTGGCGTTCGTCTTCATCCCGTACAACACGTTCGGCGAAGACGTGAAGATGCTCAAGACTTCGGGCATGACGATGATCAAGGTCCTGGCCATCATCATGGCTCTCTGGACGGCGAGCACGTCGGTCGCCGACGAAATTGAAGGCCGCACCGCCCTGACCGTGCTGTCAAAGCCGGTCGGCCGCCGTCAGTTCATCATCGGCAAGTTCCTCGGCATCATCTGGCCGATCGTGCTGATGTTCATCATCCTCGGCATCGTCTTCTTGCTGACGGTGTCGTTCAAAGTGGTGTACGACGCCCGTGAGTCGGCGAAGACGACGCCGGAGTGGACCGAGTGCTACCTGGAGGTCGTGCGGATCATCCCCGGCCTCGTGCTGGCGTTCCTGGAGTCGGTGATCTTGGCGGCGATCAGCGTCGCCGTCTCGACGCGGCTGCCGATGTTGCCGAACTTGGTGATCTGTGGCTCAATTTACGTGCTGGGCCACTTGGCGGCGCTGATCGTGAAATCGGCCGCTGGGGAGATCGTGTTCGTCCGCTTCATTGGGAAGCTGTTGTCGGTGATTCTGCCCGTGCTCGATCACTTCGAGATCGAGGGCGCCATCGCCGGCGCAAGCAGCGTACCGATGTCGTATCTCGGCTGGGCGCTGCTGTATAGCGTGCTTTACAGCGGTGCTGCGATCTTGCTGGCGCTGATCTTCTTCGAAGATCGCGACTTAGCGTAGTGGCAGCCCCTGGCTCTGCCAGGGGGTCGGTTTCCATACCGGTAGGCGTCGTCCTGCGACGTGCTACCCCCCGGCGGAGCGGGGGGCTGCAAAGTCCCCTACCCCGCCTTGCGACGCAGAATGACCGTATCGTCGGTCGCCCATTCGTCCAGCGCGGCGACCATCGGCAGTGGCAACATCGGCGACGCCAGATGCCCGACGCGACGGCTGTCGGCGCCGTCCCACTGATGCTCACGGACTGATGCAAGCACCATCTCGGCCACGGCGACCGCATCGCGGCCATCGGCGCCGGTGACGCGCGGTTCGCGGCCGGTGCGAATGGCCTCGGCGAAGTCGCGCTGTTCTTGTTCGATCGCGTTGCTTTCGACGGCGGGAACGTCTTCCTTCACAAGCAACTCGTTGAACAATTGCTCCCGCAAATGATTGCGGGTTTCGTCGTTCAACTCGTTCACGTGAAAATCGCGTTGCAGCACGTCGAGCCGCGGTTCAACCACGGTCGCTTTGCGCGTCGCGAAGTCGATCGACGCAAAGCGCGTCGGCGTGTAGACCTGCATCGTCCGCGCCGGAGCGTAGCTGGTGCGCGAGGCGATCAGGTTGGCCACAGCGCCGTTGGCGAAGTGGAGGCGAGCGCTGACCATATCTTCGTGATCGCCCAGCACCGAGACGCCGACGGCGTCGACGCTGGTCACGGGCGATTTCACGAGCGACAACACGGCGTCGATGTCGTGAATCATCAGATCCATGATCACGCCGACGTCGGTCGAGCGAAACGTGAAGCCGCTTTGGCGGCGGGCTTCGATGAATTTCGGCTCTTGCAGGCGATCTTGCACGCTGACGAACGCCGGATTGAAGCGTTCGACGTGGCCGACCTGCAGCACCAGTTGCCGGCGACGAGCAAGCTGCACTAGTTCGTCAGCCTCGCGGACGGTCGGCGTGATCGGCTTCTCGACGAAAACGTGTACGCCCGCGCGAATGAGTTCGCTGGCGACGTCGAAATGCGTCACGGTCGGCGTGACGACGACGGCGCCGTCGATTTCGCCGATGAGTTCGCGGAAGTGCGCCACCGGCCGAGCGCCGGTTTCCTTGGCGAGCGCCTCACGGGCTTCAAGCCGAGAATCGACGACCGCGACGAGTTCAATTTCTGGAATCGCGGCGGCCAACTTGGCGTGAATCTTGCCCAGGTGACCGACGCCGATGACGGCGAGACGCAGGCGGCTCATGCGGCCCTCCGGACTTCACGGCCGCGGCCATGCTTGCCGACTTGTTGCCCTTCGATGAACGCCAGCAGCGTCTCCACGTCGGGCGAGATTTGATCGTTGGTGCGCAGGATCTCGCGAGCGTGGCTCAGACCGACTTTCGATCGGTACAGCAAGCGATGCGCCGCGGCGATGAACTCGACTCGCTCCGCGGTGAAATCGTTCCGCTTGAGCGCGACGATGTTGATGCAACGCGGCCGGGCGGGAATCCCTTCAACCAACATGAACGGCGGCACGTCGTGCAACGCCCGGCTGAGGGCGCTGATGAACGAGTAGCTGCCGATCGTGACGAACTGATGAACGGCGACCCCACCCGAAATCGAGGCGTGATCGTGAATGTGAACATGTCCGGCAAGCAGCGAGCCGTTCGCGATCAGAATGTGACTGCCAAGTTTGCAATCGTGGGCGACGTGGCAATTGCCCATCAGGAAGTTGTGGTCGCCGATGCGGGTGACGCCATCTTCCTTCTCGCTGCCGCGATTGACGGTCACCCCTTCGCGGAAGGTGTTGCCGTCGCCGATCACCACGGCGGTGTCGCTGCCGCGATAGCTATAGTCTTGCGGCTCGGCGCCGATGACGACGTTGGGGAACAGAATGTTGTCGGCCCCCAGCGTCACGTTGCCCATCAGGGTCACGTTATTGTGGAGCCGTGTGCCGCGACCGATGCGCGCGCCGGCGCCGATCGTGCAAAACGGGCCGATGACGACTTCTTCGTCGATTTCCGCCCGGGGATCGACCCAGGCGTTCGCTGCAATGCTCGTAGCCATGTTCATATCTTCCTATCATCCGCCTGATTCGAGGCCGTTAGGCGCTGGCTCGCCACGCCGTCGTGGCAAACCGTTCGACTAACTGCCGCGTCAGCTCCGCGTGGAGTCGATGACCGCTGCGGTACGCGGTAAACTCGCCGACGAGCCGGCAGCCCGCGAGGGCCAAATCGCCGAGAACGTCGAGCGCTTTGTGTCGGGCGCATTCGTTCGGGAAACGAACGCGGTTGTCGATCGGGCCTCGTTCGTCGAAGACCAGGAGGTCGCGGTTGGTGACCCGCAGCCCTAATCCTTGGCGACGAAGTTGATCGGCTTCGGTCTGTAGCAAAAAAGTGCGACAGGGGGCAAGCTCACTCCGGAAGCGCTCCGGCGTCACAACGACGCGGGCCACTTGGCGGCCAATGACGCTGGCCGTCGGGTAATCGAGCTGGTACTCGATCGAAAGTTGATTTTTGGCCGAGGGGCGCGCCTCGATCCATGATTCGCCTTCGGAGACGCGAACCGTCTCGGTGACGGCGACGCGGTTGGCTTCGATTCCTTGAGCCACGATGCCTGCCCGGACGAGAGCGTCGACGAACGCGGCCGAGGAGCCGTCGCAACCAGGCATCTCAGGTTGGTTGGCCCAGACTTCGCAGTTATCGATGCCGAGGCCCGAGAGCGCCGCGAGGACGTGCTCGACCATTTCGACTTCGACGCGACCTTGGCGGAGATTGGTGCGGCGGGGAACTTCCACCCGCAGCTCAACGCGGGCGGGAACTCGCGCCGAGGCGCCAAGATCGCTCCGCACGAAGGTGATTCCGGTTCCCGCCGCTGCGGGTCGAAATTCCAGTCGCACGTCGCGGCCGCTCCAATAGCCGAAACCAGCTACGACGGCGCGAGCGGCGATCGTTTGTTGCATGCGGGGCGAGATCATGCGCTGTCGAGCCTTGAGGGCAAGCGTGAGCTTGCCAAGATTGCAAGAGAAAGCGACGGCGCCGCTCGAAGGGGGGAAGTCGAGAGGCGCCGTCGCGTCAGAGAGCGATCGTTACTACTGCCGTTGGGGCGCGAAGCCTTGAGCCGGAGCGGCCGGGCGGGTCGCGGTGGCCGGCACGCCCGTCGTCGGTTGCGGCGGCAGGTTGCGGACGTCGACGCCCAACATCATCAACACGTCAGGCGTGATGTCGATGTGGTTCTGGTGAATGATTGGCTGCATGATCAACCGCATCACCGCTTCCCGGTCGGGGGCGGCGGTCCGATCGACGCCGGGTTCATCGCCGGTAAACCGCAGGACCATGCCGATGTTGTTCTTGTCGGCGTAGGCCTTCACCTTTTCGGCGACCTGGTTGTAGCAGGTAAAGTAGACCGTCGCTTCCTTCTCGAGGAAATCGCGACGAACGGTTCCTTGCTTGATGCTGAATTCAGCCTTCAAGCGGGCCAGGTTCTCGTCGAGTTGCTTGAACTCGGGGCTGCCGGGCTTCTTGGTGTTACGTTCCTCTTCCATTTGGACGAGACGATCGCGCTCCGCACGCAGCGAGCCGTCGGCGGCTTCCATTTCGCCCTTGAGCTTCTCGATCTGGCTGGTGAAGGCCGGATAGTTCTTGAAGATGAAGCTGATGTCGACGACGGCAATGTGATACTGGGACGCGCTGGCGCCGGCGCTGAATCCAGCAGCGGCAGGGGCGGCAGCCGCGGATTGAGCCAAAACCGGCGCGGCGGCGGAAGAGACTAGTCCAACGACGGCGGCTGAAATCAGCAGCTTTTTCACGTCAGCACTCCTTGCTTGGTATCTGATCATCCATGACCAGACGATTCTGGGGACCCGCCCAGGGGCTAACGAGACGCCCCCGAATGTTGCCATGCGGGATTGGGGCGGAAGGGTTGAATTCGGCGGGTATTGTGCCGAGGGGGCGGTTGGCCGTAAAGAGCAGTTCTGAGGCGGATTCTTTGGGCCTTTGAAATGCGATTTTGCCCGCGAATCACGCGAATGATCGCGAATGGGTTAGGTCAGAGTTGAAATTTCCCTCTACCTGTTTTTTTATTGGCGTAGATTCGCGTGATTCGCGGGCTACTCTCCCCGCATTCCTCGAATGCACGCCATCGTGACAAAGTGGTCTTCCACTGGCCCGCGGCCGGCGCCTATGCTCCCCGCCCCGCCTGAGAACGAGCGACCCGCATCGCTATTCTTCCCAATTTCGCCACGCCGGAGAGTCGTCCGTGTCTCCCACTGCGCGCGTCTTAATCGTCGACCGTTCGCGTGAATCGCGCGACGTGCTGAGTTCGCTGCTGGCCCGTAACGGCGCCAAGGTGCTGGAAGCCCGTGAAACCTGGCGGGGGGCTCAGCTCGCCGATGCGGAACGGCCCGACCTGATTGTGGTCGACGTCGAAGAGCAGACCGGCGTTTGTGAAGATTCTGCGGCGCGGCTCATCGCCGCGGCGGCCCGCAATGACGCCCCAATCGTCGTGCTCGGCGCGTTCAAGCGCAGCGCAAGTCCTTTGCCGACTACGGAGTTCGTCGCGAAGCCCTACCAATACCCGGCGCTCATCCGTAGAATCGAGGAGCTTCTGGGAAGTCGTTCGTAGGCGCCCGACTCCCGCTCGTCGACCGAGAGAACAAACTCGCGTGGCTTCGTTGTTCGTCATTCAGGGCCGCGATCAAGGTTCGCGCTTCCAGCTGGAAGACGCGGTCCATTCCATCGGCCGAACGCATACCCATTCGGTTCGTTTGCACGATACCGAAGTCTCCCGCAATCACGCCGAGCTGATCCGCAAGGGGAACGCGTACGCCGTGCGCGATCTCGGCAGCTCGAACGGCACCTTCGTCAACGGCAAGCTCGTCACCGAGCATGAGCTGACGAGCGGCGACCAAGTGCAAGTCGGCCGATCGCTGCTGCTCTATACCGGCTTCATCGACGATCGGATGGAAGACGCCGCCGGGCAAGTCGACATCGTCCCGATGGTCGGCGGTTCCATCGACGACGGCTCGCGCATTGTGGCGTCGCTCGGCCAGACCGGCGGCAGCGAATGGCTGATGCCAGACGCCCGCGGCTCGTCGAACCCCTGGCTCGCCCGCGCCCGCAGCAACCTGCAGATCATGTATCGCACGGCGCTGGCGGTGAGCCACACGATGGACATCGATCAGCTGCTGGCGAGGATCATGGACATGATCTTCGACTGGGTCGAAGCCGACCGCGGCTGCATCATGCTGAAGGATCTCGAAACGGGGAAGCTCACCCCGAAGGTCCGCCGTCATCGTCGCGGCGTGCGGACGGAAGAAAAGATCAGCATCAGCAAAACGATTCTCGACTACGTCGTCGAACAGAACGAAGGGGTGCTCACCAGCAACGCCCGCGATGACTCGCGCTGGGATCCGGCGCAAAGCATCGTCACCCTCGGCGTCCGCGAGGCGATCTGCGTGCCGATGCAGGGACGCTACGAAGTCGTCGGCGTCATTTACATCGATACGGCCGTGACGCCGCAAAAGATGCTCGCCGCGAAGGGCGCCAACCAATTCACCGAAGAACATCTGCGGCTGATGATCGCCATCGCCCACCAGGCGGCGCTCGCGGTTGAAGATACGTCATATTACAAGGCGCTCGTGCAGGCGGAACGGCTGGCGGCGGTGGGCCAGACGATCGCCTCGCTGTCGCACCACATCAAAAACATCTTGCAAGGCGTCCGCGGCGGCAGCTATTTAATCGAGCTCGGCCTGGGCGACCACGACACAATGGCCAAGAGCGGCGAACGCGACGAAGCGGCCGAGCAGAAGGCGGTCGACACGATTCGCAAAGGCTGGGCGATCGTCGAGCGGAACCAGGAGCGGATCTCGACGCTCGTGATGGACATGCTCACGTTCAGCAAGGAACGTGAGCCGGAGCCGCGGGCGGCGAACCTCAACGAAGTCACTTCCGAAGTGGTCGAGTTGATGGCGAGCCGCGCCCAGGAGTTGTCGGTCGAACTCGTCTGGCGGCCGGCCGGCGATATGCCCTCGCTCATGTTCGACCCCGAAGCGCTCCATCGGGCCATTTTGAACGTCGTCACGAACGCGATCGACGCCTGCGACGAGGCCGAACATGGCCGTGTGACCGTTTCGACGCGCTACGACGATGACCAGAAGCTGGCTCAAATCCTGGTCGAAGACAACGGCGCCGGCATCGCGCCGGACGATATCGAGGCGGTCTTCACCGTCTTTGTATCGCGCAAGGGAGGCCGCGGCACCGGCCTAGGGCTGCCAGTGACTCGCAAGATTCTTGAGGAGCATGGCGGCCAAGTGCGCGTTGAGAGCACCGTCGGTCAGGGGAGTACGTTCATCCTCGAATTGCCGGCGACGCCGGCCGAGGCGGAAGGGAACCAGCGGATGACGCAGTCGTTCGCGGCTGGGGACCTCCAGTAGACGCCCCTATCGAGACATCCGCCTCAACTCTCTACGATTCGCAACCCAAGTTCGCGCCTCCTCAGTCGCTGAGGTCGCGCACTCGCAGGGTAATCTTCTCTTAGGTCTCGGATGTCGGTGCTGAGCGTCGCCAGCGCCGTTTCCCGTCATTTGGTCGTTCAACTGCCAAACACTGCCCCCTGGCTGTAGGCCTCATACTGGCGAAAAACGTCGGTAAAAGCTCGCTCAACGCGACATGGCACGCATGTTGCGTTGCTAATCTGCCTCGACGCAAGCCACTGCGTCGCCGCCACTTCAACCAATTCGTCGCCAGCGACGCCATTAAGGAGAGACGTGATGAAGGTTTCCGAATTGCTCACCGCTTGTTCGTTGCCCCCGATGCTGCTCGGCATTGCAATGCTGGTCTCCCTCGGGTGCGAGAACAAGGAGAAAATCGTCGACATCGAAGGTCCTCGCGGTCAAATCGAGGTCGAGCGTGATCGCGATACAGGCGAAATCGACGTCGACGCGACGAAAAAGGAAGACAAGGTGATCGATATCGACGTTCCGGGCGTTGACGTTGAGGTCAATCGCGACAAAGACACCGGCGACATCGAGGTGAAATAGAGGAACTTCTGATATCGCTCATTCGATAACCCGTCAAATACAGCAGCCACGGGGTCCGTCGCAATCATCTTGCTCGGGCCCTGCGGCTGCTAGTGCATCGGTGCCCATGGTTCCAGGGCCACACCGAACGTCACCCGCTCATCGACTGATTTCGACAAGCTCTGCAAATAGTCGCGTCGCGAGATTTCAATGACGCCCAACGACTCGGTATGCGGCGTCGCCTGCTGCACATCAAGCAACTGAAAGCCCCGCGCTCGCAAATGGCTAACTAACCTGGCCAGTGCCACTTTCGACCCGTCGCGCGAACGGTAAAACATACTTTCCGCCGCGAAGAGCCCGCCGATGGCTAAGCCGTAGACGCCGCCAGCAAGTTCTCCCTCCCGCCACACTTCCACTGAATGGGCATGCCCCTGCCGGTGGAGTTCCGTGTAGGCGGCGATCATCGCCGGGGTGATCCACGTCCCCCCTTCCCTTCCTTGCCCGGTCGCGCAGGCGGCGATCACCCGCTCGAAGTCAGTGTCGCAGGTCGCCTCGAATTCGCCGCTCCGCAACCGCCGCTCCAGCCGGCGCGAAACGTACATCCCGTTGAGCGGCAGAATCGCCCGCGGGTCGGGCGACCACCAGAGCATCGGTTCGTAGGAATTCGATGGCCACGGGAAGATGCCATGGCGGTAGGCGTCGAGCAGCCAATTGGTGGACAGTCGGCCGCCGACGGCCACCAGCCCTTCCGGCGAGGCCCGCTGCGCCGGCGGAAAATATCGGCTCGGCATCGGCGGAACAGACTCTGGCGAGGGTTTTCGGGGTTGTATCAGTGGGGAGCGTTCTGCCGGAATGCTGCCCGCGACCGCTCGCAGCAGTATAATGGCTGGGTGAAGCGCCGCGATGGGAGGTTTCCCGGATCGGCCCCCCTCCTCCTGGCACGGAACGTTTCAGGAACGCGTCATGCAGCATGAATCAGATCCCCACGACGACGCCGCGTGGGGCGGCGAGCTCATCACTTCCCCTCCCCCCGCGCGATCGCGGCCGATGAGCGAAGTTTGGACGGTCGATCGACCGCGCGAAGAGGAAGGGATTCGCCTCAAACGACTGCTCTGGGTCTTCACGGTGCTGACCATCGTGTTGGTCGCCCCGTCGATGGTCTATCGGATTGAGTATTCACTCACCTCGGCCCGCGAACGAGCACGGCTCGACGTCGCCCGGGCCAATCTGAAGGATTTCAAGCTCGATCAGATCTCGGCCGGCTATCGCGCCCTGGCCCAATCGGTCGGGCCGAGCGTCGTCAACATCAGCACCCGCCGCGGCCGCGCCGAAGGGCAAGGCTCCGGCGTGATCGTCGATGCGAAAGAGGGGTACATTGTTACCAACAACCACGTCGTCGAGGGAGTTTCCACAGTGGAGATCCAACTCAGCGACGGGCGACGTAGTACGGCGACCGTCATTGGCGTCGACTCGCTCACCGATTTGGCCGTTCTTAAAACTACGATGGGCGATCTCGTCGCCGCTGAATGGGGCGACAGCGATGAACTACAAGTCGGCGACATCGTCTGGGCCCTCGGCAGTCCGTTCGGCCTGCAGAAGAGCATCACCTTCGGCATCTTGAGCGCCAAGGAACGCCGCGGCGTGACGGGAACGCGGGTGATCCAGGAATTCCTCCAAACCGACGCCGCCGTGAACCCCGGCAACAGCGGCGGTCCGTTGGTGAATCACGAAGGGAAGGTCGTCGGCATTAACACCGCGATCATCGGGCCGTCTTATCAGGGAATCAGCTTCGCCGTTCCGAGCGAACTCGCCCGCGCCAGCTACGAGCAGATTCGCGACAACGGCTACGTCCTGCGCGGCTTCCTGGGCGTCGGTCCCGATGAGGTCCCCGATGAAGTGGCTCGGGAACTCGATCTCGACCGTGGCGAGGGAGTGCTCATCACCACCATCGCCGCCAATTCGCCGGCGTCGGATGCGGGGTTAAAACCGCTCGACGTGATTCTTTCCTGGGGCGGGGCCGAGTTCTCCGACCCGACGCTGCTGAGCCGGGCCATTGCCGCGACGCCCGTCGGAACTGAAGTGCCGGTCAAATTAATTCGGAGTTCCGCGCGAGGCCCGAAGGAAATGGAAGTCAAGGTGAAGGTGTCGGCCCGCCCGCCGTCGGATCTGTAACCCGGCGGCGCCGTTCCTCCCCTGCCGATTGACGAGGCGATGCGGTACGCTGGTGTCCGTTCGCAAGGTCAGCCCCCGGCTTCGCCGGGGGGTCGGTCGCCATGCCGATAGGCGTCGTCCTGCGGCGTGCTACCCCCGGGCGAAGCCCGGGGCTGAAATGTGCGCCGTCGCGCTTTGGCATCGCGCTAGCGTTCATAGGTTCATCGAAGGGATTCATCCGACGTGTCGCTTTCCAGTTTGCAGGATGCGAAAGAACAGATCCGCCAATCGATCGACATCGTCGATCTGATCGGCGGCTACGTCGCCCTGCGGCGGCAAGGTCGCGGCTACGTCGGTCTCTGCCCGTGGCACGACGACGCGCGGCCAAGCTTCCAGGTGAACCCCGACCGGCAGTCGTTTAAATGCTGGGTCTGTGACCTCGGCGGCGACATCTTCAGCTTCGTGATGCGGGCCGAGGGAATGGAATTCCGCGAAGCGCTGGAACTGCTCGCCGAGCGTGCCGGCGTGAATCTAGCCCCTGTCGGGCGCCCCGAAGGCCAAGCCGACAATCCGTTCGAACGCCGCAACCTGCTCAAGGCGATGGCGTGGGCCGAAGAGCAGTTCCACCAGTGCCTGCTCCGCAGCCCCGCCGCGGAACCGGCCCGCCGCTACCTGGCCGATCGCGGTGTGAACGACGAAAGCATCGCCCAGTTCCACATCGGCTTCTCGCCGAACGAATGGGACTGGATGCTTAAGCGGGGCGCCACGGCCAACTGGCAGCCCGCCGTGCTGGAACGCGTCGGCCTCATCGGCAAGCGTGAAGCAGGAGGCTACTACGACCGGTTCCGCGGCCGGCTGATGTTTTCGATCCGCGACGCCCGCTCGCGGCCGATCGCGTTCGGCGGCCGTGTGTTGCCGGAGTTCGCCCGCGACAACGATGCGAAGTACGTCAACAGTCCCGAGACGCCGCTCTTCAACAAGAGCAGCGAGCTCTACGCCCTCGACGCCGCGCGCGATGCGATCGCCAAGGAAGGGGGCGTCCTGGTGATGGAGGGTTACACCGACGTCATCATGGCGCACCAGAACGGCATCAATCACGCCGTCGCGGTGTTGGGAACGGCGCTCGGTGAAAAGCATGTGCCGCTCATCCGGCGTTTTACGGACAGCATCACGCTGGTGCTCGATGGCGATGCGGCCGGACAGAACCGCACGATGGGCATTCTCGACAACCTGCTAGCACTGTTTGTCGCCCATGAGATCGAATTAAAAATTCTGAGCTTGCCAGAAGGGGCCGATCCGTGTGATGTTATTCGCTCGCACGGAAGCGACGAATTTCGACGACTGCTCACGCGGTCGGTCGACGCCCTCGAACACAAGATCAATGCCGTGACCAAAGGATTGGCTCCAGGCGCTGCCCCGCATCGATCCGCGCAAGCGGTCGAAGCGATTCTCGCCACGCTCGCGCGTGCGTTGCCGACCGCTGCGTCGGCAAGCAGTGCGGCGCTGGTGCGCGAGCAGCAGGTGCTGGTCCGCATCGCCCGTCAGTTCGGTCTCGGCGAAGAGACGCTCCGCACGCGGCTGAAAGCGTTGCGGCAGGCCGCGACGTCGTTGGTGCGCTCGACGCCGGTCGCAGGCCGAACGAACGAACCAGCCGCCGCGCCGCAGCCCGTGGCGCCCCCCGTCAAACTCTCGGCGTGGGAGCGCGAGTTGATCGAAATCGTCCTCTGCCAAGGGGACATCATGGACGCGCTGCTCGAACAGGTTCACGAAGAAGACGTTGAACACCCGATCGCCCGCCGCATTTACGCCCTCGCCGCCGAGATGTACCACGACGGCGTGACGCCGAATTTTTCCCGGCTCATGAACGCTACGGAAGATCAGGCAGTCGCCAACTTCCTGGTCGATTGCGACGAGGTCGGTCAACGCAAAACAAACGTCGACGCTCGCCAACGGTTCAGCGATCTGCTGGCCGACCGCGAACGTCGCCACACGGAAGTTCGCCATCGGATGACGGTGGCTGAGCTCAAGACAAATCAACTCGACTCGGAACAGGAAGACCGCGCGCTGGTCGCCCTGTTCAACGATTTGAAGCGCCGCCAGGCTGGTTCCGCGCCCACGGATGGGTGAGGTGCTTGGCGAGAATTGGTTGTGTTAGTTCCTCTCCCTTGCCGGGAGAGGATAGGTGAGGGATTTCAGACGGTTGCTGCAGCTCCCGCGCTGATGTGCAACGCGAACGTCGTGAATCCCTCCCCTAGCCCCTCCCTGCAAGGGAGGGGGATGAAGCTCGCCGATTCCAGACCCGCCAACTTCGCCATTGCACAGGATGTGCAGGAGGAGTTTCAGATGTCCCGCTTTGCCGCCCGCCTCAATGAACTTGCCGCGCTCGCCCGCACGCAAGGTTATCTCACCTACGATCAGGCGAACGCGTTCCTCCCCGACGAGTCGACCGACTCGGTTCACGTCGAGGCCTTGCTCGACCTGCTCGACGGCATGCGGATCAAGCTCGTCGAAGGCGAGGCCTCCGTCTCTCGCCGCGTCGCCGCCGCTCTGGCCGAAGCCGAAACCAACGGCGAAGACCTACAGGCCGAGCTGCCGAAGCTGACCGACGACCCGATCCGGATGTATCTCTCGCAGATGTGCCGGATTCCGCTCCTGTCGCGCGAAGAAGAAATCTCGCTCGCCAAGAAGATCGAAATCACCCGCAAGCGTTTCCGCCGGAACATCCTCCGCTCGTTCATGGCGCTCGAAGCGACCGTCGGCGTCTTGGAGCGCGTCCAAGCAGGCGAGTTGCCGTTCGATCGCACGATCAAGGTCTCGCTCACCGAACGTCTCACCAAGACGCAAGTCTCGGCCCGCATGCCGGTGAACCTGCCCACGCTCCGCCGGCTGATGCAGGCCCAGCGTCGCGACTTCGCGGTGCAGGTCGACAACCGCGCCGGCGGTACGGAGAAGGCGGCCGCTCGCCAACGGTTCCTCCGCCGCCAACGGAAGATGCTCGTGCTGGTTGAAGAGCTGAGCCTCCGCACCCGCCGCGTCCAGCCGCTGATGAAGCAGCTCGAAGACGTCTCGCGCCGCATGGACCGCCTGCAAGCTCAGCTCAAGCAGCTGAAGGCCGAAGGCGCCTCGTCGCATCGCATCGCTCCGGTTCGCCGTGAACTGAAGGCCCTGATGATGCAGACGCTCGAATCGCCGACCAGCCTTCGCGACCGTTGCGATCTGCTGCGGACGCAACTCACCGAGTTCGAGCGGGTGAAGCGCGACCTCTCCAGCGGCAACTTGCGGCTGGTCGTGTCGATCGCGAAGAAGTACCGCAACCGCGGCATGAGCTTCCTCGACCTGATTCAGGAAGGCAACACTGGCCTGATGCGGGCGGTCGACAAGTACGAATATCGCCGCGGCTTCAAGTTCAGCACTTATGCGACGTGGTGGATTCGTCAGGCGATCACCCGTGCGATCGCCGATCAAGCCCGCACGATTCGGATCCCGGTCCACATGATCGACGTGCTGAGCAAGCTGCAGCAAACCGCCAAGCGGCTGCAACACGAACTCGGCCGGCAACCGACGCCGGAAGAAACCGCGCTGGCTGCGGGCGTGAGCCTCGAAGAAAGCCTGCACGTGATGGACATCGGCCGCACGCCGGTGAGCCTCGATCGCCCCGTCGGCGAAGGGGACGACTGCAGCTTCGGCGAATTCGTCGAAGACGCGCACACCGACAACCCGCTGAACCTGGCGAACAACAGCCTGCTCCGCGAGAAGATCGACGACTTGCTGAAGACGCTCACCTTCCGCGAGCGCGAGATCATTCGTCTCCGTTACGGCCTGACGGACGGCTACTGCTACACGCTGGAAGAAGTCGGGCGGATCTTCAAGGTGACGCGCGAACGCGTTCGCCAGATTGAAGCGAAAGCCGTAGCCAAGCTGCAGCACCCTGTGCGAAGCTCAGAGTTGGCCGAGTACGTGGTCGACAGCCCGCAGATTGTGCCGCAAGAGGTTGAAGCTTGGGACGAGCAGCCGGCCGCCGACCTGCGGTTGGTTGCTTAAACCCGACTGACTAACTGTAATCAAAAGAGGCGGCGGCGCAATTATTCATGCGTCGCCGCCTTCTTTCATTTTCGCGTGACGCCATGTTTGAATACAGAATCACCAAATATGATCCGGCGAATCGCGATCCCACCGGCGTCTATTTGCTTAATACCTGGACGTCTCGCTCAGACATTGGAAAAGTCTTTGATGGAGCTTTGCTAACTCCAGAAGAATACAACCGTTTTGAAGAAGCATGTATCGCTACCGCTGTAGCATTCTTACAGGAAAGCGGCTGTAAAGCGCTGACCGTCAACGGTTTAGAATGTCATCGCGAAACGCCGCCGTTCCAAGATGGCGACAGTTTGAGCGTGCCCCAGATAGCGGAGGCAATTAGTGGCATGCTACGTGAAGAGTACTGGTGTCGCTTGGAATGGAGCGACGCATACATTCACATTGGGTACGACTACTACATGTACCTAGGCGTGATGAAGCATTGCCCCAACGCTATCGCCTTCGCTTGCGAAAACGGCTTGTTCGTCGAGCCATTCGAGTCGCCATATAAGGCCCTCAATTAATTATCTTCCTGCCTTATCCTCAAAAGAGTTTGCCATAGCCGGAGGGCCACCGCCCTCCGGGGCGCCTGGTGCAAGCAACGCCAACAAAGCAAACGATCGTACACGGGCGTCGCGGAAGATTTCCGCGACGCCCGTTTTTGCTGACTATTCCCGCAACCAACTCTTGAAATTGGCCACCCAATTTGTTAGTGTACAGATGGATATTTCACATCAGTTCGGCCACTCGCGGCTGAGCGCTCTTTGAAAACTCAACCCGACCAATCCAGGGTGGCACGCCCTGAAAGGGCGTGGCTTAGTGCGCGTAGGGGCGACCACGCCCTTTCAGGACGTGCCACCCATGAAAGCGTCCGAGTTGGCGAAAAAGTCTTGGCCGACACGGCCAACACGGCCAACATGGCCGACTAGCAAAAACTAGGCAAAAAACTACAGCGCCCATGTCTGCCAAAAACTATTGTCAGAGTTGGCAGACACGGCAGACTTGGCAGACACGGCAGACTTGGCAGAGCAGCCTGAAATGCAGCAGGCCCACTCTGTGCGCCTGCTGCAAATTACGCCCGCTGTCGCCCCCAACTTTCTGCGGTACAATGCACGGTCCACGACACCCTGCGAGCCCGCGACCTATGGCGCTTTCCGCCGAACTGCTGCAACGACTTCACCGGATTCACCGGCAACTCTCTGACCTGCGCGAACGGCAGGAAAAGGGTCCGCGGCAGGTGAAAGCCCGCGAGGCGAACGCGGCTAAGCTCGACGCCGAACTCGTCGCCGCCCAAGAGACGGTGAAGCAGACGAAGGCGCTCAGCGACCGGAAGCAGCTCGACCTCAAGTCGAACGAGGGACGCATCGGCGAGTGGCAGGTGAAGCTCAACGCTTGCAGCAACAACAAAGAGTATCAAACGATGATCGACCAGATCGCCGCCGCCCAGATGGCGGGGAGCGTGCTGGCCGACGAGATTTTGGAGACGATGGAGCGGATCGATCAGCTTGAAGCGGTCGTCGTCGAGGTGAAGGAACGGCTTGCCGCGGGCAAGACGGAACTGTCGAAGTTCCGCGACGTCGTGGCGCAAGAAGGAGCCCTCGTCGGCGCCGACATTGCGAGGCTGGAAGTGGAGTTGGGCGACGCCGAAAAGGCGCTGCCGGCTGACTTTCGCATCGATTACGGTCGCGTCATCCGCAGCAAAGGTGCCGATGGAATGGCGAAAATGGAGGATGGCGTCTGCGAAGGTTGCGGCAAACAGGTGACTTTGAACATGCAGAATCACCTGCTGATGGGGAAGCCAGTGTTTTGTACGGCCTGCGGACGGCTGCTTTACACTGGGGAACGTTGACTGGCTCTTAACCCCCGGGCAGTGACCGGGGGCTAAAGATGTCCGCCGCGGCGGGCTAAATGCGTTGGCCACCCTTTACATGGCGGCCCGATAGATAAACAATTTGGGCATTCAAGCGAGGGTCTTCCGCAAGGAAGACCCGTTTTGTTGGCAGCGAGGAAAAGATGAGCGATCGCACTCCGATGACCCGGGCCGGGTACGACAAACTCAAAGCCGAATTGGCTGAGCTCGAGAATGTCCAGATGCCCGAAATTGAAAAGCGGATCGCGATCGCGCGCGCCGACGGCGATCTCAAAGAGAACGCCGAGTACCACGGCGCCCGCGAGAGCCAAGGGATGCTGCAAGCCAAGATCAACATGCTCAAGGGCAAGTTGGCCAGCGGCGAAATCGTCGACCCGGCCACGATGCCGAAGGATCAGGTCGTCTTCGGCTGCACGGTGAAGGTGAAGGATCTCGAATTCGGCGATACCGAAGAGTTCACCCTCGTCGGCGCTGGCGAAGAAGATTACGACGTCGGCAAGATCCTCGTCACCAGCCCGCTTGCCCAAGGCTTGCTAGGTCTGAAGGTTGGCGAGAAGGCGGAGATCGAAGTCCCGGCGGGGACGAATCGGTTCAAGATTCTTGAGATCCGGTTTGAGTAATTCAAGGCAACCGCCAAGGACGCCAAGAGCGCCAAGGGAATACAAGAAATAAGAGGAACCGCCGATGAACGCGAATGAACGCAGATAAAAATCGAGTGGGATAGACTGAAATCTTCTTACTATCTGCGTTTATCGGCGTTCATTTGCGGTTACAAACTCTTCTGTAATTCCTTGGCGCTCTTGGCGTCCTTGGCGGTTGCCTTTCTCCCTCTTTTATTCGATGCCCAACTCATACGCGCATGTGTAGCGGTACGTTTCGCCTGGACGCAGGATACAGGACGGGAATTGCGGTTTGTTGGGCGAGTCGGGGAAGTGCTGCGTCTCCAGACAGACGGCTGATTGCTTGCGATAGACCTGACCCGCTTTGCACGTTTGGCCCCACACGAAGTTCGACGTGTAAAGCTGCATCCCCGGCTGGTCGGTGTGGACGTGAAGCGTGCGGCCGGAGGCGGGGTCGAACACCGTCGCCGCCAGCTTCATGACGCCGAGCGGGCCGTTGAGTACGAAGTTGTGGTCATAGCCATCGGCGTCGACGCCGGTCAGGTCGCCGATGCGGTCGCCCAGGCGACGCTGCGAGCGGAAATCGAACAGCGTTCCCTCGACCGGCGCGATTTCGCCCGTCGGAATGGCGCCGGCGTCTTTCGGCGTGTAGCGGTCGGCCCCGATCCAGACCTCGTGATCAAGGACCGAGGGCGTGCCGTGGCCCGAGAGATTGAAGTAGCTGTGGTTGGTGAGATTCACCGGCGTCGCTTTGTCAGTCGTCGCGACGTACTCAATCTTGACGGCGTTGCCCGGCGTGAGCGTATAGGTAACGGTTACGTCGAGATTGCCGGGGTAACCCTCTTCGCCGTCGGGGCTGAGGTAGTGGAACCGCACGCCGGCGCCGTCGGGACCGTCGAACTGTTCGCCCTCCCACTCGACCCGCGAGAGATCACGTTTCGAACCGCCGTGCAGGTGGTTGACGCCATTGTTGATCGCGAGCTGGTATTCCTGGCCGTCGAGCGTGAACTTGCCGAGGGCGATGCGATTGGCAAATCGCCCCGTGGTGCAGCCGAAGTGCTGGTTGTCGGTGGTGGCATAGCCGGCTTCGGTATCAAAGCCGAGTACCACGTCGGCCAGTTGGCCGTTGCGATCGGGCGTCCAGAGCTCCGCCAGCGTCGCGCCGCGCGACACAAACTTAGCGCGCATCCCCGAGGGGCCGGTCACTTGATATTCCATCGCCGCTAATCCTGTTGCCGTGGGGACCTGGTTGTTTGACGAGAGCCCACAGTTTGCAAACCCAACCGCCGCGGGTCAACGACTCGCGTCTGCCGAGAGACCTGCAAGATCCGAAGATTAACCGCCAAGGGCGCCAAGAGCGCTAAGGGAATGCGGGAACGGGGAGATTTACCACGAAACACACGAAGGACACAAAAAATGACTTTTGGAAAAATCGCCCCTCCTGTGATCCCAGCAATGGCCTCACTGTTCCAAACCCATTTCGTGTGCTTCGTGTGTTTCGTGGTAAAAACGCATTTCTTCCTTGGCGTCCTTGGCGGTTCAAATGAAGCGACGTTACAAGATAAGTCGCCGCGACAGGCGGCGGTTTTGGCCAGATTCGGAATCAGTGGTATACTTGGGCTGCTCCGCCATGCTCCGCCCGGAGGGGTTCCGATGCTAACCGACCTTAAACTTGCCGCAATCGTTGCGATGCTCGGCATGATTGCCGTCACGACGACGGCCGATCAGGCCGCGGCCCAGAGCTCCCGGAGTTCGCCCAGTCAGTCGCAAAGCGGCGGCCTCCGCAGCAACTATGCAGGCGGAATTTCTAGCGGCCGCGCCACCGGCTCGACCGGGGCTCGCGGAGGCGCCTTTGGCGGCGGCCAAGCTCGCGGCGGCCTCGGCGTCAACGGCGCCGCCGACGCGAACGGCGCTTCCGGCCAGGGGGGCGTTGGTCAGGGGCCGATGGCGGCTGGACTCGCCCAGACGGCAGGCGAGCGTTTTCAACAGGGTGGATTCGTCGGCCGTGATGCCGACGACGTACGGGCCAGCTTCCAAAGCCAATCGGGCGGCCGCGGCCCCGGAGGGATGCTCGACGCCATGGTCGAGAATCTCAACGAGATGCGCGACTCGCGCCGACGTTGGCGCGAACAGAATGCGGCGCCGCCGGCGATTCGCGTCCAGTTGCGACCCGCCTTCGACGTTCCGCCCGCCATGGTCGCGCAAACAGACATGCGCGTGCAGGCACGGCTGGCGAAGCAGATGGAAATGATCGGCGTCGGCTCGCCGCAGATTGAGTTGGTAGGCCGCACCGCCGTCCTGCGCGGCGTCGTAGCCACCGATCGCGATCGCGAACTTATCGCCCGGATTGCCTCGCTTGAGCCGGGAGTGTCTGCAGTAGAGAATCTCGTAGTGATCCAGGCGCCGCCGAAGGCGCCTTAGCCGCCTCGATCATCGCTTTGCGTTGCGTAGCGGTCGTCACCGTGGCCGCCGGCGCCACCGGCATGTTGGCCGACGCCTGCACCACTTGCGAGGTCGCCGCCGCCGCCGGAGCTACTGCAGCGGGCGCTGATTCCGACTTCATCGTCGATAGCTGCGACAACGGCGTCGCGGAGCTCGACTTGCCGAATGTCGTCGTTTGTTCTTTCGCGGCCGCCTCGCTGAGCCGCTTCGGCAACGGAATGGTTGCCGTCGACATTTCGCGCTGCGGAGTCGGCGCCACAACCGAATGCTCAACGGCGCCCGGCGTTACCGTGGCCGCGGCTTGGCCCGAATAGGCGGCGAGCCGCACTTGCTCGCCATTCTCGGTCTGCACCGTCTTGGCAAGCAACGGTTTGTCGGCGTTGGGGTCGTTCGTCAAACCGGGCAGCAGATGCCGCGTCTGCTCGCCGATGACGACGGCGCCTTTCTTCGGTTCGAACTTGGCAATCAGACTGATGTGCCGTTGCTGCCCGCCGATCTCATCCCATGGCAGCCAGAAGCTATACGTCGGACCGAGGGTCGAGTCGCTTTCGTGGAGGACGAACTCCTCGATCGGGAAGATGTATCTGCGCGTCGGCTGCGTTTCGTGATCGGGCCGATCGGTTTCGTCGAAGGCGTAGACGACCAGGTTCCCCTCGACGCGCACCGGGTCTTCCGAGCCGCGCTTGAAGAACATCAGTTTGCCGCCGAAGCCGCGTTTCGGCGATTGGCCGACGGTGCTGAGCGTCGTGTCGGTCCAGGTGGCGACCATTCGCTCGGGCAGTTCGGGATCAGGCTTATCAGGCTTCATCCCCACCGCTTTTTTGACGTCCCAATTGGAAGGCTTCCACTTGCTCGTCTTGCCGGCGCAACCTGTCGCCGTCGCCAAGGCGATCAGGCTCAACAGTGGCGCCGCCCATACGGCGGTTCGCAAGCGGTTGTTGATCTTGCTAGGCATAGCGAGCATCTGGCGAAAAGTGGAACGAGTTCGTTGAACGGGCTTTGATTTACGTAATGACTACGGCGTCAGCACCGGCGCGAGCGTTGGCTGCTGTTGCGGAGGCGGCAACACTCCAGGCGCCGTGATCGTCTCGCGCGTCTCCGACTCGAAGCGGCCGTCGGCGTTGGGGATCTCCGTGGGGAACACCGTCTCCGCTTCGGCGGCGCCGAGCGTGTCGCTTGCACTGCGGAGGCCGGCCGGACCGTTGATGGCCACCACGTCCGACAGGCACCAACTCATACGGGCCGATTCGACCTGTTTCATCATCTCCGATTGCTGCCGGCTGCGAATAACGTGCGGCGTGAGCACGATCAACAACTCCGCCTTCTGCACCTGCTTCGAATCAAAACGGAACAGATCGCCGATCAGTGGGATGTCGGCCAAGAGCGGCACGCGGCGATGAAGTTCGCGATCGCGCTTCACGATCAGACCGCTGAGCACGACTGTCTGGCCGCTCACGGCGCTGATCGTCGTCTCGGCCGAGATCGTGTTGATGATCGGAGCGTTGATCGCCGTGCCGTTCGGGGCGATGGAGATCGGCACGCCGTCGGCGACGGCGCCGAGCTCGCTTTTCGCGGCGAAGACTTCCATGACGACAAGGTTGTCAGGGCTGATGCGGGGCCGCACGAGCAGTTCAAGGCCGACGTCGCGGAACTCGACGTAGTTGGTCCGCTGGCCGAGCTGATCGATTTGGCTGCTCGTGATGTACGGCACGATCTGCCCGACGAACGCCCGGCCCGTCTGGTTGTCGAGCGCCATGATCTGCGGCCGGCTGAGGACTTCGAGCCGTTGCGACTGCTGCAGGGCTCGCAACAGCATGCTGATGCTGTTGCTGGAGGCTGAGAGTACGAAGCCGCCGAAACCGGCCGCCTGACTGACGCGACCGACGCCGAAGCTCGACAGGCCCTGCGCCGCGGCGCTGCCGGCCGTGGCGAGCGAAGTAGCGCTGCCAGAATTTCCGAGCGGCTGGCTGGCGTCGCCGAAGTTGAAACCGGGCGTCTGCGTCGCCGCTTGCACTTGCTGCGTCGTGACGGTGGTGACGGCGCCGCCGGGAGACTGCGTTTGGGTCACCGTGTTGATGTTCGTAATGTTTTCGAGCAGACTTCGGTCGAACAGCACCGAGTCTTGCAGACCAAACTCGACGCCGAACTCGTCGATGTCGCCGAGCGTCACTTCGCCGATGAGGACCTGGATCATCACGATCGGGGCTTCTTCGTCGACCTGCCGGATGATGTCGGAGATCTCCTTAAAGTAGGTAGGCGTCGCTGAAATAATGAGACTGTTGCTGTTGATCTCAGCGACGATGACAATTTCGCGTTCGATCTGCTGAAACGGACTGGTGGAGCCTGGCGCCGTCGCTTCGACGTCGCGCTTCTGTTGCAGCCACTCCTGCAGGGCGAGAGCCACCTGTTCGGCGTCGGCGTTCTTCAGCTTGTAGACTTGATTGATTCGCTGGCGGCTGTCGCTGGCGTCGAGCCGCAAGAGCACAGCCTCGACGACGAGCAATTCGTCGCTGCTGCCGGCGGCAATGATGCTGTTAGTCCGTTCGTCGACGGAGAAGCGCAGCTGGAAGATCCGCGCCCCGGCGGCTTGATTGCCGCCTCCACCCCCGCCCCCACCGCCCCCACCGCCACCACCTTGGCCCCCCTGCCCTCCCCCTTGGTCGGGCGTGCCGAACAGGCCTTGCAACATTTCGGTCAGGCTGACCGCGTCGCCGTTTTCGATGGTAAAGACTTTGATTTCAGCGACGGAATCGGGTTGCACGTCGAGTTGTTCGATCAGCACCGCCATCAGCGACATGCTCTCCGGCGGCGCGGAGACGATCAGCGTGTTGGCGCGAGTGTCGGCGTTCACCGTAACGCCCGCCAGGACGCCAGAAGCGAGGATCTTCTGCCCCTCGGCGTCGATCGTTACCATTTTGAGCAACTGCGAAACACGCGTGTCGGTCTGGCCGGCGGCGTCCCCCTGCCCTGCTCCGCGGACGGCCCGCTGCAGGATCGGGGCCAGTTCCGCCGCCATCGAGTTCTTCAAACGGAACACCCGAATCTCGTTGACCGCTTCGCCGCCGGGGGCGTCGATCTCCTCGACCATCTTGCGGATTTCTTCCATGTCGCGCGGGCTGGCCCGCACGATCAGCGAATTGGTGCGCGTCTCGGCGATCACCAACGCCTTCGCGGCGAGCGGCGGCGCGGTTCCCTCGGCTTCCGCTTCGTTCTGGACGAACAACTGCGTCACGACGAGTTGGGCTTGCTCCGCTTGCGCGTTCTTCAGCCGGAACGTTTCGAACTGCGTGAGCGACTCGCCGCCGCCGACGTCGAGTTTCTCCAGCAGTTCCTGAGCCTTACCGACGGCCGTCGGCGAACCGACGAGCAGCAAGGCGTTTGGTTTGCCGAGCGGCATCGCGAGGACGGCTCCGTAGTAGGGATAGAGACTGAAGCTTCCCTCCGCCGCCGGCGAGAAGATGCGCGAGGTGATCAGCGCCATCGATTGCGAATCGACGTGCTGCAGCGGCCGCACGACGACTTCCGGCATGCTGACGCGACTCATCGCTTCGATCTCTTCGATGACCTTCATCACGCGCTCGACGTCGCGCGGATTGCCGCGGATGACGAACAGGTCGGTCCCTTCGACGACTTCAATCTGAACGGGCCCGAGGAGGCCTGCTTGGTCGGCCAGCGCGATCTCGGGGGCGCCCGGCGGCACGGCGCCCGGAATTTGGCCGATGACAGTTTCCTGATCGCCGGCCGGCTGGTTCTGCGCGACGAGGACGCCGACCGTTTGTTTGACGTGCGGCGTCGCCGTTTTTTCGGTGGAGACGAGTTGCGTCACGCGATCGGCCGCTGCCGGGGCGTCGAGCGCCGCGACGATTTCCTGCCATGCGCGAAGCTGCTCGGGCCGACCGACCAGGCGCAGCTCGCCCGTCGCCCGATTCGCGGCGATCAGGACCGGCGTATTGTCGCCGGCGTCGACCGCGAAGCGCAACCAAGGCGTGCCGTCGTCAGGCAACCGCGGCAGCGCGCGATCAAAGGCGAGTTCCAGGCGAGCGTGAAACTGATCGGCCGAGAGTTGGCGGAGTTGGAGATTCGCTTCGCCCGCCGGCAGACCGGCAGGATTCGCTGCTGGCGGAGTCGTCGCCGGCAAGGGCGCCGCCGGCGGTTGCGCGATCGGCTGTTCTTCCAATGCTGGAGGGTTCGGAGACGCGATTGGCAGCGTCGCTTGCACCTGCATGACTGAGTCGCCCGCCGGCCCGACTGGCGGCAACGCCAACGGAGTCGCTTGGTTGACGCGCTCGTCGGCCGGCAGCTCGGCCACCGCGACGGTCGCTCCGCCGAAGTCGAGCGGCGGCAGCGGCATGGGCGGCGTCGCCAACGGAGAGGCCGCGGTCGCACCGACTTGTGACGGATCTCCAGCCTCAGCCCGTAATGAGTGATTCGGAGGCGTCGGCCATCCCAGCGCTACCACGGCTGCGAGAGCAGCCACGGCGCAACAGGCGCGTGTGATTCGATGATTGATCGCGGCGAGGAACGACATCGGGCCAACCGCTTCGTGGGTGGAAATCGAACAGCGACGCAACGGCGCAGGGGCGCCATCGGCCTTACAATCGGAATAATCGGCAAGGTTTACCTAGTACGCCAGTTATTCCGGCTCCAGAGTCCCCTTTAAGAAAGCCAGCAGTGCTGGCAGCGGGGGAGAGATGAAGCGCATTTGGAGCCCCCGGCTCCGCCGGGGGTAGCACACCGCAGGACGACGCCTACCGGTATGGTGACCGCCCCCCCGGCGGAGCCGGGGGCTGAACGCTCAACCGTCTCAAGCCGCTGGCGGCGCTAGCAGGGTCGTCTGGCTGAAATTCTGGCCAGCGCGGAGTTCGACGCGACCTTTGTCAGTTTCGATGACCATCCGGCGATTCTCGATCTCGACGACTTTCCCCTTCAATGAGCCGAGGTCGATGGCGTCGCCCTCATTGAATCGAGAGACCTGACCGGACGTCTTGTGGCGGACCCAACTCTGCCAGCCGTTTTCACCGTAAACGGTCGAACTAAACTCCGTCTCGGCGGCGTTGCTATCGGCGGCGACTTCCCCGCTCTTGGGCGTGTGGGCGACGAACAGGTTGCGATCGACCAGCCGCTGGCGGATTTCGTCGAGCGACTTCACTCCCTCGATGGGGCGCGGGTCGCCCTCGGCGAGTTTGTCGGTCCGCTTGGCGTCGGGAAGGATCAGCGCCGTGGCCGTCATCGTGAGCGAGAGCTTTTGGCCGCCGTCGGCAGCGGTGATCGTCGCACTCGAAATACGGTGGAGATGGGGACCCGAGTAGAATCGGTGGAGGAAATCAGTCAACTGCGGCAGGGCGCCGTCGGCCCGCACTTCGATCGCCACCTCGCCGAACTGCGGATTGCGCGCGCTTCCCGACTTATCGGCAATCTGCGTCACCGTCAGCCCTGCCCCGGTAAGCTGGGTACGAAGCCAGTCCTGATAGAGCGACTCTGCGACGTCGCGATTGGTCGGCAGCGACAGGCCCCGCCACTCGTTCACCTGCTTGCGGGCCCGCTGGCCGCGCAGCTCGGCGGTGCGCGCCTCGCTGAGGGCCCGTTCCGCTTCCATTTGCTGATTGCTATTTCGCTCGACCGTCTCGCGGTAGCGAGTGAGGCCCTGGGTGCCGAACCACAGCACGCCAGCGGCCGCGACAGCGCCGATCAACGTTTTTTCGCGACTCGTCATGGCGTCGCTCCTGCGTCGCTCGGCGCCGCGGGTTCGACTTGCTCGATGGTTTCGGAGACGCTGACGGCGTAGCCGGGGACGCCCTCGGCTTTCAGTTCGACGGCGCCGCGCTCGACGCGGTAGCTCCCCTCACGCAGCCGGCGTTCGGCGGGGGGGATGGCGTCGTTGCTCTTGGCCGCCGCGTCGAACGTCAGTTGGCGGTTGGCCAGCACCAGTTTCGTGAGGACCAGATCCTGGTCGGCGGGGAACTTCTCGCTCGAGAGCGATTCGGGGCGAAGCCGCGTGCTGACGTTGTCGAATTCAGTCAGCAAATTGGCCGATTGCCCCAGCCACGTTCGAATCGCCGCCGCCTTGGCTTCGTCGGCGGCATAGGCCTCCAGGGTGGGAGCGAGCGCCTTGCGCTCGGCATCCGCCGCCGCGGCGATGTCGAGAGGCTCGTTAATATTCCGGTAGCCCTGCCAGCCAATCATGGCTACGCCCGCCAGGGCCGCTGCGGCCGCGAGGGCGTAGGTCCGCGCGCGACTAGGCGCCGGCGGACGACGGCGCGGGTGAAGCAAGTCGAGCGGCGCGCGACGCCCTTCCGCGGCCGCCGCAGCGAGCGCCGCCAGCGGCGCGATCTCGACCAAGCTCAGCCCGGCAGCCTTCAAATCGGCGTCGGCGGCCACGTCGATTAGCTTCTCCAGCAGCGACGCTTGGACGGGCTTGGAAATGGTAGCGCCCAATTCGCCGGCGATCTCGTCGGCGTTCTCACCGATATAGTAGCAACGGGGATTAGCAGCACCGGCATCATGCGCTTGTGCCAGCGACAGCAGCGTGCGCCGCAGCTCATTGCCGAGTGCCGCCACGTCGGCCGCTGCGTTGTCGTCGGCGGGGAGCCAGACGGTGCGGATCAACCGCAGCGCGTCGCCCTGGCTGGCCCAGACGACTGCTTGTCGTTCGATGATTGCCGCGAAGACGCCAATCGCATCGACATCACGCGCGCCGAGTGCCCGCCGACCGAGTTCCACCCAGCCGAACGGCTCGGGCACGGCGCGACCGACTTTTAGATCGCTGGCGTCACAAACAGCTTGAAGCTGCTTCCATTGCGTGCCCGCCATGCCGGCGCCCAGGACGCGGTAGGGATGCTCCTCGTCGCCGGCCAGCGTCAAGAAGTCGAACCCCTCGCCATCTTCGGAAAGCTGAACGTCGCGCTCCGCCTGGAGATGGACGATTTCGGGGAGGTCGTCGGCCGGCATCGGCGGCAGGTCGAGATTCTGAATCGTCAGATCGCTGCGCGGGATGGCGAGCACCGCCGCCATCCGGCCAAGCTTCCACGACGCGAGCGCGGCCTGGATCGCTTTGCCGCGCGCCGATCCGTCGCCCGACGGGATGGCAATTCGAATCGCCCGCTCGATTTCGAGACGTTCGCCGCTGCGCACGACGACCGCAATCGCTTCGGCGGGGAGCAACTTCAGTCCGAGAGTGCGAGACATGGCAACAGCGAAAGAAGTCGCGGGGCAGGCAACACAGACGGCAGGCGAATCGGCGGGGCCTGTTTATTGTAACTACCCGGCCTCAGGACTGCAGGGCAATCCAGCCTAGAGGCTCATCGATTGGGGGAAATGCTCGTGGAGCCAATCGGCGACGCGGCGGGAGCCTCGCCCTCCATTCTATTGTTACGGCTTTATTGTTACGGCGTTTCGTCGGATTCAACGCCGAGCGACTGGGTCGAATACCCCCGTCCGAGCGGCGACAAATCACGCTGCAGGCGGACATGCGGCGACGTCCCCGAACGGTCGACCACGAACTCCTGCCGGGAGGCGGCCGGGCCGGCGTCGAAAAAGCCGATCGACTGGCCGCTGAAAGCATCGCCGCCGGTGGTGATGAAGCGTTCCAGCTGCTTCATTTCGGGGAGCGTGACGATCCCCTCGATAAGCAGCCATACTGCATGGCGTTGATCGGTGACGTTCAGTTCGGGTTCGACTTCACGGCGACTGATGATCTTGCCGACAGCCGCGGCAGGAAGTCCCGGGATCGAGCCGAGGACGACGCGCGTCGCGGCGTTGAGGTTGACTCGACCGGCGACGCGGCGAGCGCCGGCAGGCGGGGCGGCGGCGTCGTAGAGCTTCAACAATTCGCGGTACGAGTTGACGTCTTCGCCCCAGGGCGAGGTGACGTTCTGCGGCGGCGAGTTGTCGGCGCCGGGGATTTGGACCTTCACGCCGACCAGATCGAGGGGCGAATTGATCTGCGTTTGTCCCTGTTGCTCGAATTTGAGCGTGATCCCTGCCGCGTCGATTTCGACGGGCGTTTGGTTTTGGTTCTGGCCGCCAGCAATCGGGCCGCCGGGCTGGACGCCGCCGTTCGAGTCGCCCCCTTGGCCACTGCTGGACCCGCCATTGCCTTGGCTAGGCTGCTGGCCGCCACCGCCAGCGTTTCCACCAGCGCCGGCGCTGGCGCCGCCCGCTGGGCCAGTGGCACCGGCCGCTCCCGACTGCTGGTCTTGGAACGGGCCATACTGCCGATAGACGACGAGAAATTTCGCTTTGTCGTCGCCGATCGTCGCCTTCAGGCTGTTGTAAAGGGTTTGTAGATTCTGGCCGTTGAGGTCGAGTTTCGTCGCTCCGGCCGAAGTGGACGCTCCGCTCGCGGCGGCAGATGCCTGTTGCATCGCCTCGACGCTGGTGGTCGTCAGGTAGGCCGACCAACCGCGGTTGAGCAAGCCGTCGGCGTTGTCGATCTCCAGCAGCAGCCCGCGGGGCGATTCGGCGGCGTCGATGAGCAGGTTGCGGTTTTGGTCGATCCCGTACAACAGTTCCGGCGTGACGCCGCGGACGAGCAGCAGTTCGTCGAGATTGGCGATCGGCCCGTTGCGAGGTTCGTAGGGAGGCGTCGCCTGCGCATACGCTTCAGCTTCGGCGCCGTTGGTGCGCGGCGAAACGTCGGCGTCGAGCCAATCGAGAATGGCGTCGGCGATTTCCACCGTCATTCCGGGCAGGGCCATCAACCGCATTTGCGCCTGATCCTCGGCCCCTTCGGCCAACAGCGTATTGAGGTTGAGCTTCGCCGATTCATTCTCCAACCCGAAGCGGTAGCCGGAGTAGATGCCGTCGACCTGTGCGGGCGATACGATCGAGAAGCGACCGCGGTCGAATTCGTCCCCCTCGTCGTCGACGACGATCGCTTGCATCGCCGTCGGGTTATTGGCCAGGCCGCCCGCCTGCAGCAACTCCTCCGGCGTGAGCATCAACTGCGTCCGGACATACTCGACGCCTGATTCGGCCAATCGCCCCGCCTGCAAACCGCGGCCATGATGCCGTACCGCTTGCCGCTCGTTCTGCATCAATTCGAGATAGGTGGCCGTGCCGAGCGTCAGGAGGGCCACGACGACGAGCACCATCAGCAGCACGCTGCCATCGCGGCGTTGAAGTTTATCTGCCATTGCCGCCTCCCTGCTGCCCACCGCCGGCGCCGCCTTGACCGTTCTGGCCGCCACCCCCTTGGCCGCTTTGTCCGCCTGCGTTCTGTTCGCCGCCACTTTGCCCGCCGCCGTTCGGACCGCCCCCCTGCCCTGGTTGTCCACCGCCGCCATTCTGCTGCGCTGCCGGTAGCAGCGCCGTCGCGGGCTGCGGCGGGCTCACCTTCGGCAAGCGGACGAACCGCCGGTAAACAACGAGATCCTTCTCCTTGTACTGCGGCCCGGTGAGGCGGGACGGCTGATCTGCTTCGTCGCTGGGACCATAGGTGGGTTCGTGAATGGTGAGCAAGATCTCGACGCCGGCCGGCAGTCCCGCATCCTCGACGACGTCCCACTCGTCGACCAACTGCTCGCCGTCGAAGTAGTGGAGCTCGAGCTTGACCACTTCGGGGGCCAACAGTTCGAGCTTCGCTCCTTCGCGGCTCGCCGGACCGGCCAGAGGATCGGCGTCTTCGCTAAGGGCGGCGGTGGGAACCAGTTCGCGATAAAGGCCCGAGACGCTCGCGGCGGTTTCCTCCTCAACGTTGACGCCCTGTTGAGCGAACTCCTGTGCTGACTGGGCTGTTCCCACGTTGACGTAGTAACGGACCGTCCGCGGCAGGTCGATGGCGCCGGGCGGTTCGGTGGGATCGACCTCGCGACTGGCCCGCGCCCAATTGGGGGGCGCCGCGCGATCGATGCGCAGTTCTTCCGTTGTCCCGAAAATTCCATGGGTCGTGGTGGGCGCTATGGCGCTGCCGGCGGTCGAGCTGGCGCTTCCTCCCGATCCCCCGGCGGCGCCGCCGGTCCCGCCCGATCCGGCGTTTCCACCCGCGGCGCCTTGTTGGCCTTGTCCTGCGCTTTGCGACTGCCCCCCTTGATTGCCGCCGCCGCTCTGCTGCCCAGCGCCTGTTTGTTGGCCACTCGACTGTTGACCGCCGCTTGCCCCACTGCTCGCGGCGGCTGCCGGCGGATCGAGTCGCATCGCCGCGAGGTCGGCCGCCATCTGATCGAGAATCGTTCGCGCCAACTGCGCCGACTCGACGCGACCGCGACTTGAGTCGACGCGGATCATGTAGAGCTCGACCGCGGTCATCAGGAGGTACATCACGACGGAAGTGAGGGCGATCGCCAGGACGATCTCCATCAGCGTGAAGGCGCGGCGGATCATGGCTGGGATCCTCCCGCTGAACCGGCGCCGCCGGATGTTCCGCCGCCCTGCTGCGCGCCGCTCGACTGGTTCTGGCTCTGCTGCGCTTGCTGTGAGTCAGCGTCAGCCTCTTCGCTCGCTTCGCTTCCTTCGGGGGTCGTCGACATCCAGCGAACGAGCCGATACTTCACGGGATTGAACTTCGCTTCGACGTCTTGTTCGACTTCGACGACCAGCGGGTAAACGCCTTCGACGGTCGCCGTGCCGGTGCTGACCGAGTAGATCCACCGCACATCGTCGTCGACTTCCAGCGGCTGGCGGTTGGCCGGCGAGTCGTCGATCGAACCGGCGAGGATTTCGTCCATCAACGACGAAGCGATGAGTTGGGCCTGCGTCTCAGCGCGGGCGTCGGCGGCGTTTTGATTGGCGAGTTGCATCACCTCACCGAAGATGGCGAGCGCGGCACCAAGGATGACGAGGGCGAGGATGACTTCGAGGAGCGTGAAGGCCGAGTTCTCAGAACGCCGGCGCTGGCCCGCTGATAAGGGCAAATGCAGGGAGCAAGCGTGACGTACTCGGCTTGTCATTTCTTTTTTTTCGACCGCGAATTGCACGAATTGACGCGAATGAAGACATGACTCGACAAAATTCATTCGTGTAATTCGCGGTTTAAGTTTTCTTCTTTACTATACTTGCTATTTCCGGCGATCAGCGCGCTGCAGTTCCTCTTGGCTGAGCACCTCGCTCGCCCGGCCGACGCCGGTCAATCCGCGGAGCGTGACCCGCACGAACTGTTTCTTGCCGTTGGTGAGCAGGATCGAGGCTTCTGACGCCGTGCCGTCGGGGAAAAACAGGATCGGCGTCGACAGCGATTCCGCGGCGTCTTGGAGCGAGGCGACGCTCCGCTCGCCCGATTGAAAGTCCTCGACGGCGAGTTCGCCGCTTTGGAAGACGATCTCGTCCGGGAGCGCCGTGTTGGTCACGGTATTCGACGTCGCGGTCGAATTGGTAGAACTGCTCGTCGTGCTCGTAGTGGTCGAAGTCGTCGTGGCGCTGGTTGATCCGGTCGTGGACGTGGTCGCAGCAGCGGTCCCCTGCTCTCCCAATAGCCCGTTCCAGGGTTCGATGACAAACTTCCCCGTTTCGGGCGTGAAACGGAATTGATACGGCTGGCCCGATTCGATCGCTTCGGCCCGGGCTCGCGACCAGCCGGTGATCACTTGATCGCCGGCGCGACGTAGCCGCACCGACGCGATGCTCCCCTCGAAAACGGGGACGACCAAGCCGCCGATGACGACCAGCAGGGCGAGGACGACAAGGATTTCAATCAGCGTCATGCCGCGCGAACTGGCAGCCCCCGGCTCCGTCGGGGGGGCGTTCGCCATGCCGGTAGGCATCGCCCCGCGTAACGCTACCCCCCGGCGGAGCCGGGGGCTACAGGGCGCGTGCAGTTGTTTAAACGCGGCGATGGCGCCGGGGGTCGGCATTGGTTACTCCCAGTTGCCGATGTCGTCTTCCGAGCCGCTCTGACCGTCCGGCCCGTTCGACCAGAAATCGTACTTGTTCGTGTTCTTTTTGCCTTCGGCGGTGTACTGATACTCATTCCCCCACGGATCAGCCTTGAGCTGTTCCATGTAGGGGCCGCCCCACTTGTCGGAGGCGGTCGTGTCGCTCGGCTGTTCCCAGAGGTCGGCCAGCTTCGTCGGGTACTTGTTCATGTCGAGGCGGTAACGGTCGATGGCGCCGCGCAGCAAGCTGACGTTGCTCTTGGCGGCGTTGATGCTCGCTTTGTCTTGCGTGCCGGTGAAAACGTTCACCGCTAGCGAGCCGATGATCACCAGGATGATCAGCACCAGGAGCACTTCGATCAGGGTAAAACCGCTGGCGCGGCGGGCCCGACGGTTGGTCACTCTGCTTCCAGTCATGACAAATCCTTTCCTCTCACTTGCCTGGGGAGGTTTAGAGCGACCCGGCGACGACGAGGAAAGCCGTCACGCGAAGCCGCTGGTGGGAAATACGTACCAATGAATACCTAACCACGAAGGCACTAAGACACAAAGGAGAAAGACGGGGTTGCTTCGATTTTCTGTTTAACAAAAGTCACTTCACTTCGCTGACCTCTAATCTCCAACACCCTTATTCCCCTAGCTTGGTGATTTTCTTCGTGTCTTCGTGCCTTGGTGGTTCTCTTCGATCGTCTCTAGTTACTTCGCTCACATCGCCATCGCAGATTTTAGCATAGGGAGCATCAGCGCGACTACGATTACCAACACCGCCGACGCCAGGACCAGCAGCAGCACGGGCTCCAATAGCCGCACGAACAGGTCCAGCCGCCGCCAGGTTTCTTTTTCCAGCGAATCGGCGATGTTCGTGAGGACCGTTTCCAGCGTGTTCGATTGCTCGGCCACGGCGACCATCTCGACGACGTTGGGCGGAAAGTGGCCGCTCGCCCCCAAGGGCGTCGCCAGCGATTCGCCGGCGGTAATGTTGTCGGCCGCCTCGTTGATCGCCGCCGAGAGGACGCGGTTGCCAGTCGAATCGCTGCTTATTTTGAGCGAGCGCACGATCGGCACGCCGCCGGCCAGCAGCGTGCCGAGGACGCGGCAAAATCGCGAGACGGCGAGGTTCTGGTAGATTGTGCCGGCTTGCGGGATCTTCAGCCGCACGCGATCGAGCCACCACTTTCCTTGTTCGGTCTGCAATTGGTTGCGAATCAGCAGGACGAGGCCCGCGACGACAACCGCAATCAGCAGCCCGTAGGAATGAACGCTGTCGCTCACGAACAGCAGCCAATCGGTCAGCGCCGGCAGTTCGCCCTTGGCCCGCAGCCGCGCGAAGAGATCTTCGAACTTCGGCACGAAGAAGATCACCAGCACGGTGACAATCGTCACGCCGAACACCGCAAGAAAAATGGGGTACGCCATCGCCCCCATCACGCGGCCTTTGAGTTCCGCCTGCTGATCGGTGAACTTCGCCACGCGCTCGAGCGCTTCTTCAAGGAAGCCCCCTTCGCCGCCGGCGCGAATGATGCTGCGCGACAAATCGTTGAACGCCCGCGGGTGGCGGGACATGGCCTCAGCGAGCGAATCGCCTTCGGTAATGCGGGCGTGGAGGTCGTCGACGATTTTTTTGAGCGTCGGATTGGTCGACTGCCGCCCCAGCACTTCCAGCGAACGCAATAGCGGCACGCCGCTGCGGAGCAGCGCGGCCATCTGGACGTAGAACTGCGACATCGCCTGGGGGCGAACTTTGAGCGAGCCCGCCTGCGAAACCTTGCCGCCGGAAGCCTTCACCTGGACGGGAAAGAGATCCTTACCCGATAACGCCAGAAGCGCCTCGCGTTGCGTACCGGCAGACAACACGCCTTCGACGCGTTGGCCTGTCGTGGTTCGTGCTATGTACGCAAAATCAGGCATAGAAGCGAATGCTGAGGGATGAATGCGGAATGCTGTAGAAATGCGACCTAACGTTGTTTGGTTGTTTTGATCGACGTGACGAATATTTTGAGAAGCTCTTCAGCCTCAGTTTGAAGTTCTGCTAATCGAGTATTTGGGACGATCTCGCCATCGACGAGAAGTTCCATCCAGTAAATCGTTTCGTCAAGTTCTTGGGTGACGATACCCAGCTTGGATATCAGTTCCGCATCGGACCGTGCACGACACGCCTCTCGATAGTTCGCACCGACGGACGTTCCTGATCGCAAGAGTTGTTTACCGATAACACGCGCCAAATCTGAACTGGGCAGAGCGGAGAAAAGGCGAATGATCCGCAACGCAAACTGCTTCGTCCTGTCGCTTAATTCTCTATTTCGCACATCTCACCCTTGGATGCATTCCCTCAGCATTCCGCATTCATCCTTCAGCATTCACTACATCCGGTCGCTTTTCGTCACTCGCAACACCTCGTCGACTGTCGTGATTCCATCCAACACCTTGTGCCACGCGTCGTCGCGCAACGTCCGCATCCCTTCTTTCAGCGCTACTTTGCGGATTTCCCAGCTGCTCGCCCGATCGTGCGCCAACTGCCGGACGCCATCGGTCGTTTCGCAGAGCTCAAAAATCCCTTGCCGGCCGGCAAAGCCAGAACCGCGGCAGATGCGGCAGCCGGTGTTGCGGTAGATCGGGCGGTCGAGCGCTTGGTACTCTTCCCACGGGAAATCGTCGGGCAGCTCGTCGCGCTTCGGTTCGTACTCTTCGCGGCACTTCGCGCAAAGCCGCCGCACCAATCGTTGGGCCATCACCCCTTCGATCGTGCTCGCCACGAGGAACGGTTCGATCCCCATATCAACTAAGCGAGTGTAGGCGCTCGGCGCGTCGTTCGTGTGAAGCGTGCTGAAGACCAAGTGACCGGTGAGCGACGCCTGAATGGCGTTCTCCGCCGTTTCGTGATCGCGGATTTCGCCCACCAGCACGACGTCGGGGTCGTGCCGCAGGATCGACCTTAGCGACACGGCGAAGGTCAGGCCGATCTTCGGGTGGACCTGGATCTGGTTGATTCCTTCGAGCTGGTATTCGACCGGATCTTCGGTCGTGATGATCTTCGTATCTTCACTCTTGATGCCGACCAGCGCGCTGTAGAGCGTCGTCGTCTTACCCGAACCGGTCGGCCCGGTCACCAGGATAATGCCGTGCGGCATGCGAATCAGCCGGTCGAAAGTCGCCTTCATGCGCGGCGCCATGCCGAGTTTCTCGAGAGAGAATTCCATCTTCCCCTTGTCGAGAATACGCATGACGATCCCCTCGCCATGCAGCATCGGAATCACCGAGACGCGGACGTCGACCTCGCGGCCATGAACCTTCAGCTTGATGCGCCCGTCTTGCGGCAGGCGTTTCTCGGCGATGTTCATCCGCGCCATGATCTTCAGCCGGCTGATGATCGCCGCCTGGAAGCGATTGATCTCCGGCGGCGTCGGCTGCTGCTGCAGCAGGCCGTCGATTCGATAGCGCACCTTCACGCCCGAAGGCTGCGATTCGATATGGACGTCCGACGCCCGCGAGTCGATCGCTTCGAGCAGGATCTCGTTCACGAGGTGAACGACCGACGCCTCCTGCACCTCGGCGGCGATTTCGCCATCTTCGAGTTGTAGGCCGTCGACAAGTTCGACCTCGTCCTCGTCACGTTGGGCCATCAGCCCTTCGATCGTCTCGCTGCCGACGCCGAGGTGGGTCTTGATCCGCTTGCCGATCGCCTCGCGGGTGGAGACGACGGGAATGATCGGACAGCCGAGAGCGGCGGCGGCTTCGTCGAGGGGGTACAGATTGAGCGGGTCGGAGGTCGCGACCACCACGGCTCCACGGCGGCGCTCGATGGGGAACAACCCATGGCGGTGGATGAGCTTCGGCGGGAAGGTCTCCAGCAGCGTCAGATCGACCGACGCCCCTTCGAGGTCGAGGAAGTCGACCCCGGTTTCCAGGCCCAACGCCCGCAGGGCGTCGGCTTCGCCAACCAGCCCCATTTCGACGGCGAGTTGGTCGACGCGGGCGCCGTTGGTGCGGGCGTTCACGGCGCGCGACAACTCCGAGTCGGAGAGCAGGCCATGCTTGAGCAGAATCTGACCAGCGTCCATCGGAGCTCTGGGCGAACGGAAGGAATGGGATCGGCGGGAATGGCGGTTGCGGCAGCCGCCAAACGTGGCTCGCCACAGCCCTGCATTATGAGCGAAGCGGCGACCGGCGGCAAATTTGGCGGGGCTGCCCGCAATGGGCGAACTTAGATTGAACCCCGCCATTGCCAAAATGGCTCGCCCAACGGTGTCGGGAGCCTTATCTTCCCCACGTCTTAAGAGCCTGCCGGCCGCTTTCTTTGTCTATTCTCCTCTTCCCGCGGCGATCGGGTCGAGCTTGGACCCTTGGCGCCCCGTGTTACACTATCCCCACCCTCCGCCCCGCCTGCCTCTCGGAGTTCCCTGAATGATCTCCCCCGAAGACCTGATGCGGCTCGCCATCGAGCGCTGCCGCGAGGGCCTCGCCCGCGGCCAAAGCCCCTTCGGCTGTGCCATCGCCCTCGACGGCCAGGTGATTTCCAACGAGCACAACACGGTCGTCCTCACCACCGACATCACCGCCCATGCCGAGGTGAACGCCATCCGGTCGGCGAACCGGGCGATCCAGAACATTTTCCTGGAGGGAGCGGTCGTCGCCACCACCTGCGAACCCTGTCCGATGTGCATGGCCGCCCTCCACTGGGCCCGCGTCGACACGGTTTACTACGGCGCCACCATCGCCGACGCCGAGCTGGGAGGCTTCAACGAGCTCCAACTCCCCGCCGCCGAACTCCTCCGCCAGGGCGGCAGCACGCTGAAACTCATCCCCGGCCTGCTGCCTGAGGAATGCAAGCAGCTGTTTCTCGAGTGGCAGTCAAATCCCAATCACCGCGTCTATTGACCCGGCTACCAAAAGATTAGGAAGGAACCACAACGACACAACGGGCACGACGAAAAAGCCAATGAGGCATACTACTTTCTTGCCATCCTCTTTCGTCGTGCTCGTTGTGCCGTCGTGGTAAAGAATCAAAAGCCCAATGATCACAAAGCTCGATCTCGTCCAAGACTGGCTCCCGCGCTACACCGGGATGCCGCTGAACCAATTCGGCGAATACGTTCTGCTGACGAATTTTCGCAACTACGTCACCCGCTTTGCCGAGAAATTCAGCTGCTCCGTCTACGGCATCGACCGCCCAATGCAGGCGGCCACGAACACCGACGGGCTGACGATCATCAATTTCGGCATCGGTTCGCCCAATGCGGCGACCGTCATGGACCTGCTGACCGCGTACAGCCCGAAGGCGGTCCTCTTCCTGGGCAAATGCGGCGGCCTGAAGCGCTCCACCGAAATCGGCCACTTCATCCTGCCGATCGGCGCCATCCGCGGGGAAGGAACCTCGGACGACTACCTGCCAAAAATGGTCCCCGCCCTCCCCTCGTTCAAACTCCACAAATTCGTCTCGGAAAAGCTGGTCAATCGCCATCTCGATTACCGCACTGGCGTCGTATACACGACAAATCGCCGCGTCTGGGAGCACGACGACGACTTCCGCCGGCAACTAATCGAGTACACGCCGATCGCCATCGACATGGAAACGGCCACGATTTTCGCCGTCGGCCACAAGAATCAAATCGCCCGCGGAGCGCTGCTGCTCGTCTCCGACTTGCCGATGACCCCCGAGGGAGTGAAGACGCAACTGAGCGACCAGAAGGTCAGTCAGGATTGGTCCGACGTTCACCTGGAAATCGGGATCGAATCGCTGAGCGAAATCGACGACCAGGGGGAGCAGATCAAGCACTTTCAGTATTGAGTGCGAATCGACTGTTTTGGGCGGGGCGAACGCTGGCCTACCCAATCGGGGGGATATAAAAAGCACTCGTCAAATAGCCTATCCTGCCTTCCCAACCAATTGTCATGCTGAAAAATCGGGCATCCCTCGCTGACCGTGTTTGTGCTGATACTTTCGCGGTTATGCCCAAAAGCTCATGCGGGCAAACGACTTAACGCATGCAGGGCCATTTCAGTAGCGCCCATAGGGAATTCTCACCGCGCCGGCGCGAGGTTTGCTTGTCTAAGTTCGATTCTGCCGAATTTAGCGGTAACAGCGAATAAATTCGTTGTTCTTTATTTCATGGGTATGATGGACAGCGAATCTTAACGTTCCCTGGGTAGGCTGGGCCTCATGCTCGCCTGCCCGAGCTTAGCTAACTGGATAAAGCAGTAATTTGGCCCGTCAGGTTGTTTCACTGGTTGACACCAAAGGAGAAGTCTAATGAAGGTTACGAGTTTAGCAGCTGCACTTATTGCAGTTGCAGTTGGCATGGTCGGCGTCTGCGACCTTAGCAACGCAGCCACTTTGGCAAGTTGGACTTTTGAACCTCCGTTTGCAGACCTCACTAACTCTGCAACGATCGGCTCAATAAATCCTGCAGTGGGAACTGGAACTGCAAGCGGCGTTCATGCATCAGCCGATACGGACTGGTCGACGCCATCTGGCAACGGCTCAACTGACTCGATGAGTTCCAATACTTGGGCGATCAACGACTATCTACAGTTCACGACTAGCACTGGCGGTAACTCAAACATTACGTTCAGCTGGGATCAAACCAGCAGTGGAACTGGTCCGAAAGATTTTTCCTTAAGCTACAGCACGGACGGCAGTACCTTTACTCCCGTCACAACGTACGCCGTACTTGCGAATGCATCGCCGAATCCAGTTTGGAATTCTGCAACGGCGAGCCCTCTCTACTCTTACTCAGCCGGCGTGACGGGGATCTCGGCGTCGTCGATTTACTTCCGTTTGACTAACACCACGACGGTTTCTGCCAATGGCGGAACGGTGGCCGCAGGCGGTACAAGTCGTGTCGACAATGTAGCCATTGCCGGCGTTCCTGAACCATCCACGCTCGCCCTGGGTGGGATCGCTCTGGTGGCTGCACTCGCCTCGCGACGTCGGGCCTAACCCCCCCACAAGAAGGACGCAAATCTAGCTGCTTTAAGCACAGACCGCTCCTTCTAATTCGCTCTTTTATGCGAGTTTCTGGCGACATGGAGTCTAACGACTCCATGTCGCTTTTTTTGTGCCGATTTCATTGCAACTTAACGGCCGCCCCGCTAACATATCAACCACAAAGGAAGTGTCTTTATCTGCATTGGACGCGCGACGTTCGCACGAGTCGCCCTCATTTTCCCTTGGGAAGTCCAATGCCTCGCTCTTGCCTTGCGCCGCGCCGCACGAGCGCCTTCACGCTTGTCGAACTGCTCGTCGTCGTCGCCATCATCGCCATCTTGATCGCCCTGCTCCTGCCTGCCATCCAGGCCGCCCGCGAAGCCGCCCGCCGCGGCAACTGCCAGAGCAATCTCAAAAACCTGGCGCTCGCCGCCCTCAACTTCGAGTCATCCCGCGGCTACTTCGCCCCCGCCGCGCAAGACCGCGACGGCGAGCCGCCGACCGGCGTCATGCCGGCGCTCGCGACGCACAATGGCATCACGTTCCTCTTGCCCCACTTCGAGCAGGGCAACAAGTTTCAACAGATCAATCTCGACTGGGATTGGGACGATACGTCCCGCTCCAAGAACGAGCAAGCGACCAAGCAGGACCTCGGCGGCATTCTCATCTGCCCCTCGTCGCCGGTCGTGCAGGTCGCCCGTCACGCCACCGACTACTGCGCCGCCAACCGCGTCGACCCCGCCGGCGCCAAGAGCCTGGCGCCGCTCATCGCCGCCCGGCTCGTCGACGGCAAGAACAATCTCCCCGAACTCGATCGCGGGTGGGACAACGTCCTGCAGTACGACTTCCTCGACACCGTGCCCCCGATCGCCACGGACCGCCGTCGCACCGACTCGGCCGAAGTCACAGACGGCCTCTCGAACACCTCGCTCTACATGGAGTCCGTTGCCAAGCCATTCATGTTCGGCTGGTACCAGCGCAACGCCGACCCGGCGCCACTCTTCTACAACGGCGAGGAAAACCGCTCGGTCAACAGCCGCTTCCGCTGGGCCAGCCCTGAAACCTGGATGAGCATTAACAACTTCTGCAACGGCGCGCAAATCATCAACTGCAACAACGTCTCGCAGCCCTACGGCTTTCACCCCGGCGGCATTCTTATCAGCTTCGCCGACGGCCGCGTTGAATTCACCCGGGAGGAGATTGACCCCAACGTTTTCGTGGCGTTCATCACCATGTCGGGAGGCGAAACGGCCCGCTGAACAAGGAAATAACCACCAAGACACAAAGGCACTAAGGACGCACCAAGAAATTGCTGGTGATGGCATGGCAACCTACTTCCTTCTTTCCGTTTTCCTTGGTGCATTCTTAGTGTCTTCGTGCCTTGGTGGTTAAGCATTCCCCCCATTTCCTTGGCGGTTGAATCTGATAGCGAATCCGAGGCGGTTTCGCTACGATAGAGCCGGTCCTTGCCGCCCTCCCGTACGCCCGCCTGCGAACCGCCGCCCCATGTCGATCGTCGCCCTTATCGACCACGCCGTTCTCCAGCCCACTCAAACCGACGACGACCTTCGCGAGGCCTGCCGACTCTGCATCGACGTCGGCGTAGCGAGCGTTTGCGCGAAGCCCTCGATGGTCACCCTGGCGGCCGAACTGCTTGCCGGTTCGAAGGTCGTACCCAGCACGGTCATCGGCTTTCCGCACGGTTGCACCACCACCGGCACGAAGGTCTGTGAGACTGAGATCGCCGTCGTCCAAGGCGCCCGCGAAGTCGACATGGTGGTGAACATCGGCCGGGCGTTGGCCGGCGACTGGCAATTCGTCGGCGACGACATCCGCGCCGTCGTCGAGGTCGCCAAAGCGAACGGCGCCATCACCAAAGTCATCTTCGAGTGCGGCCTTCTCCCCAGCGACGACGTCAAACGCCGCCTCTGCGAACTGAGCGAAGCGGCCGGCGCCGCCTTCGTAAAAACTTCCACCGGCTTCGGCATGGTGAAGGGAGATGGCGGCATGATCGCCACCGGCGCGACCGAACACGACATCCGCCTGATGCGCGCTACCTGCAGCCCCGCCGTCGAAGTGAAAGCCTCCGGCGGCATCCGCAGCTTCGCCGACGCCCAAAAGTTCGTCGCCCTCGGCGTCACCCGCCTCGGCACCAGCGCCACCGCCGCCATCGCCGCCGGCGAACGGGGCGAAGCCGCTACGAGCGGCGGAGCGTACTGAATTTTAAAAGCCCGCGAATCGCGCGAATCGGCGCGAATGTAAGAAATGAATTTGTAATTCATTCGCGACAATTCGCGTGATTCGCGGGCGCCGTTTTCATCCAAGTAATTATCTCAACGCAATGCTTGAACTCTACGCCCAAATCGAAGCCGCCGCCGACGCCATCCGTGAGCGTTGGAGCGAGACGCCCCGCGCCGGCATCATCCTTGGCACTGGCCTCGGCAACGTCGCCGATGAAATCGAATCGCCCGTCGCGATCGACTATCCCGACATCCCTCACTTCCCGCGTTCTACCGCCACCAGTCACCGCGGCCGACTCGTTTGCGGCCGACTTGCCGGCGTCCCGGTCGTCGCGATGGAAGGACGGTTTCACCAGTACGAGGGCTACCCGCTCAAGCAGATCACCCTGCCGGTCCGCGTTATGAAGGCGCTCGGCGCCGAAACGCTCATCGTGTCGCAAGCCGTCGGCGGCATGAACCCGTACTACAAATCAGGCGACGTGATGGTGATCGACGATCACATCAACCTGATGGGCGACAACCCGCTCGTCGGCGTGAATGACGACCGCCTCGGCCCGCGCTTCCCCGACATGTCGGCGCCCTACACGCCGGAGTTGATCGAAGTCGCGCTCGCAACGGCTCGCCGCGAAAACTTCGTCGCCCACCGCGGGGTGACCGTCGCCGTTACCGGCCCGAACCTTGAGACGCGAGCCGAGTACCGTTTTCTCCGCGCGATCGGCGCCGATGTCG
>PNKX01000007.1 GCA_013822725.1 Pirellula sp. | reverse complement strand
ACAGTAACGCGCCAACCCTCAACCACTGTCGCCCCGTTGGGGCTACGAATTCTACGAACGCCGTTTCCAGGGGCTGACGCCCCTGGCTATTCACTTTCGCCGCGTTGCGGCTGCGAGCAGAGTTCGCGAGAATGGGGTTCAAGTGGATGGAAATTCTCCTTGCTGGCTGCCTATTCTATCGGTTCTTAGCGCTCACAATCCGCACCTGTTCGCCGACGGCTGGCGAACGCTCCCTCGCCCGCCATGTTCCCGTACACCTGCGACGCCCTGCTCTACCACCTGCCGTTCGCTACCGGTGCGCTCATCGCGGCGAACGTGGTCGCGTTCATCGCCTTCTACAAACCGGAATTCAGCAACGACAGCGTCTGGGTGTTGGGGTACGGAATAGGGTTGCACCCGATTCAGTGGCTCCTGTCGCCATTCATGCACGGCGGCATTGAGCATTTGCTGGGGAACATGATGTTCCTCTGGACATTCGGCCTGGTGACCGAAGGGAAGCTTGGTTGGTGGCGGTTTTTGGCCGTCTACCTCGGCATCGCCGTGGGACAGTCGGCGATCGAGCAAGCGATCTTTCCGCTGATCGCGCCCGACGTTCCCTACACGCTCGGCGCTTCGGCGGCGATTTTCGGGTTGGTGGCGATGGCCTGCATTTGGGCGCCGATCAACCAACTCTCGATCTTCATGCTGTTAATGTTTCGCCCGTTCACGTTCGAGGTGAGCGTCGTCGCCTTCGCCGCGTTCTACGTCGGCCTCGACTTGCTGTTCTGCTTTCTCTTGGGGCAGGGAGCGATCGGCTCGGCCACTCACCTGACGGGCGCGGCTATGGGCGCTTTGCTGGGCGTCGCTCTTTTGAAGTTTGGCGTCGTCGAGTGCGAGGACAACGATTTGCTCTCAGTATTCAGCGGCGTCTATGGGATGGAGAAAACGAAGCAGCGCGAAGCTGCTGAAACGGCGGCGAAGGTCGTCGAGCGAACCAGTGATCAGACTCTCGAAATGCGGCGCCGCTTTGACGCCTATCTGAAGATCGGCCAACCGCAGGAGGCGCTCGCCACATTACAGCGAGCGCGGCATCGCAGCATTCGCTTGGAGACTGATCGGAGCGACCTGCTGGCGCTGATCGCCGGATTGCAGAAAGAAAAACTGTGGGCGGAGTCGGCGCCGGTGATGGCGGAACTGCTCGAACGGTTTCCCGCGGGGTCGGAGGCCGTGAGGATCAAGCTCGCCCAGGTCTGCCTGATAGAACTCGCCAAGCCGGGGAAGGCGTTGGAATTAATCGAGGCGCTTGAGGGAGCCCCGCTCACGCCGCAGTTGGCCGCCGCTCGCGACAAATTGCAGGCCGTCGCCAAACGCAAACTCGGCGAGGGGGAACTTGAAGTCGATGACGCGGCGTGGTGACCGAAAGGGAGGGCGAGGCTCCCGCCGAGCCGCCGCTGGGGATTGAAGCCGTTCTTCAATGCATTGCGTTTGATTTTCGAAGGGCAAGAATCGCTCATCGGCGACGTCAAACGGCGGCTCGGCGGGAGCCTCGCCCTCCCGATGTGGCTACTTGCGTACCACCATCACCGGACACTCGGCTTGCCGGATGACGTGATCGGCCACGCTCCCCAGCAGCGCTTTGCCGATCGCCCCGCGACCGTGCGTGCCGAGGACGATTAAATCGACTCCCTCTTTCGCGGCGAACGCCAGCACCTCGTCTGACGGTCGCCCTTCGGCGAGCGCCGTTTCGATGGCGATCCGCGGGCCGCTGACGCCAGCTGCCGCCTCCGCGAGTTTCGCCTCCGCGGTCTTGCGGAGTTGATCCATGGCGAGCGTCGGCGAGTACGGGGCCTGTTCCGTCGGCGTGCTCATCACGCGGGTGAGATACTCCATCGCGTCGAGGCCGAGGAGCGTCTCGTTGATCTTCTCGGCGTAAATCACGTGGAGCAGCGTGAGCCGCGCGCCGGTGGCGGCGGCTAGCGCTACGCCCTGCGCGAGGGCCGCTGCGGCCGTGTCGCTGAAATCGGTCGCCACTAGGATGTGCTTCATCGCGGGCCGCCTGAGGAAGAGACATGGTCATCCCGACTTGTCGGGTGGCACGCCCTGAAGGTACTCCGCAGGGGGTGGCGAATCGTCATGGCGGCAACCACGCCCATCGGAGTACCTCTGGGCGTGCCACTCGGCACTAAGAACTGCGCTCTAAACCAGCGTCGTTTTGCCGGGAATGGCGACCACTTCCGCGGGAACGTCGCCCCAGGCGTATTCGGTCGGGCCGAGCCGCTCGGTGCTGTTCATCAACTGGTCCCAGGTGACCGTTTGACCCGTGTACCCCGCCATGCGACCCAAGAGCGCGATCGCCGTGCTGTTGCACATGTACTCGCCGTTGTTGATCGGCTCGCCCTTGCGGATGCTGGCGAACATGTCCTGATGTTCGACGCGGTACATGCTCGGCTGCTCGCCTTTGAAACGCCACTTCCGCTTGCCGTCGCGAGCGAAAATGTCGCCGCGGAGGATTTCGGCCTGGCCGTCGGTTCCGAGCACCGTCTCGTCGGTTCGCATGCTGCAGCCGTCTTGCTGGCGGCAGGTGAAGTAAACCCGCTGGCCAGTGGGGTATTCGTAGAACACCGCGAAGTGATCGAAGACGTTGCCGTACAGCGGATCAATGCGCTGCTGCCGACCGGCAAGCGAGGTCGCCTGCACCGGCGAGGCATCGCCGAGCAGCCACGCCGTCTTGTCGAGGCTGTGGATCGCTTGCTCCATGATGTGATCGCCGGAGAGCCAGGTGTGATAGAGCCAGTTTCGAACCTGGTACTCCATCTGGCTCCACTTCGGATCGTTGCCGCGATGCCAGAGGTTGCTCGTGTTGTACGACGACTCGATGGCGATGATGTCGCCGATCTGCTTCTCTTCGAGAATCTGCCGCATCATCTCGCGGACCTTGTGGTCGTACCGCCAGCAGAGGCCGGAGACGACGGCAAGATTCTTCTCCTTCGCCTTGCGGCTCGACTCCAAGACGCTCTTGATGCCGGGCGTGTCGACGGCGATCGGCTTCTCGATGAAGCAATGCTTCCCCTGGTCGACGACGTAGGCGAAGTGTTCGGGGCGGAAATGGGGCGGCGTCGCGAGCAGGACCACGTCGCACGAGTCGACCACCTGCTTGTAGCCGTCGAATCCGGTGAAGACATGCTCCGGCGTCACTTGAACGCGATCGGCGACGCTCTTCTCGCCCCGAAGGAGGTTAAGCGTCTCCGCCGCCTTGTCAGGGAACGTATCAGCGACAGCGACCAACACGGCCTGCCCATCAGCCGAGAGGGCGTCGAGCGCCGCCCCGGTGCCGCGACCGCCGCAACCGACCAGGCCGACCTTCAACGTTTCGGTTCCCGCGGCGTGAACCGACCGCGGAACCGCCAGCGTCCCCAGCACAGCGGCGCCAGCGCCGAGTTGGGCCGTGTTGCCGAGAAAGGTTCGTCGCGTCGGTTGCTGATTCGTATCGGCCATGGTTTGCAGCCCTGGAAATGAAGGATCGAATTCCGCTCACATTATCTTACACGAACGGGGCGGGGGATTGGGAGTAGTTTCCCCCGCCCTTTCGCGTCGAAGTACCGCCCAAAATCGAACTACCGACCCAATCCGCCGACGCGCCGGCGGCCGATGCGCACTGCCCCCACAATGCCCATCAGCGCCAGCAGCGCGGTAGAGGGTTCGGGAACCGCGGCTGCCGCCGCCGTTGCTGGCGGCGTGCCGGCCCCCAGGTTCCGCTGCCAAACCAGAAAGTCGTCGCCATCGAGATCGGCGCCGAAGCGGGCCTTCCAGCCGAGCGTCGGGTCATTCAAGTCGTTCACGTCGACGTAACCGTCGCCATTGAAGTCGCCGTCGAGCGACGGAGTGACGACTTCGACGGTGAAGTCGCTGATGGTCATCGTTTGTTCCGAGTCGAACAGATTCAGGCGGAAGCCATGAATGTCGTTAATGCTGGAGATGGTATCGGTGTATTTCGGGCCGAGCAGCGTCGCGCCATCCTGCGAAAAGACCGAAATTTCGATGGTCGTCTCCGAGGTGAAGAGCCACTCAATCTGAACGCCACCAACAAGCGGATTGTTCGCGAGCGACGAACTAGTTTCCTCCGACTCGTCGGCGTCCCCCGGGCGTTCGTGGATGATGCGCGTCGCCGGGCCGTCGAACGGGCGAGCGCCGACTCGAGTGCTCACTAGGTACTTGTCGGAGGGATCGTCGGTGCTGCTGGTGAAAGCGCCGAGGGCTTCGGCCGTCCAGGTGCCGAAGTCGCCATCTCCGTCGCCGTCGCGCGGTTCATGGGTCAGGGCCAAATCGTAGCTGACCTTCGTGCCGACCACGGGCGCCAGCGGAGTTACCGCCGCCATGTCCATCGACGTTTGGTAGACGCCGTTGAACGTCATCGTCGTTGAAGTCCCGACAATTTCAGATTGGACGGCCGGGTTGTCGCGATGCGAAGGTTCGATGATCGACCAAGTGCGGCCGAGCGCAGTCGTCGAGTCGAAGACGCCGGTCTCGTAACGAAAGTAATCGCCGGGGAAGTTATTGGCGGCGTTGGGATACCAATCGGTATCGCCGGCTCCGCGAATGTAGTTGACGAAGTTGAACTCCGTGGCGCCCGCCATGTACGAACGCGGAATGGCGGCCATGATGTCGACCTCGCCGTTGACGTCGGTGACGTTGTTCCACGGGGTCCATTCCAGGTGAGTCCACGCGGCGTCCTTGAGCGAAGCGCCGCTCAGGACGCGGTCGGCCCCGATGGCGAGCGTGTTGTTAGGTCCCAACCAACCCGTTTCGTCGTTCGAATCGGTGTCGAAGAGCGTGTATTGCAAGTCGCCGGCGAAGCCCGCCGTCTGGTGGTACTTCACGAAGAACCAGTCGCTGTTGTGGGCCACCTGGGTGTAAAACCAGTTGTGCCCTTCGCCTGTGGCGTCGTCGGTCGCGTCGGTTTGAAACCTTGGAATCGCATTCCAGGCATCGGGCGTAAGCCAGTTGCTGCCGTTGTCGAAGTCTTCGCGGACGAGATTGCTTTGCATCTGCAGTTCGCCCCCCGCCGACGTAAAGGCCGGAAGGCCAAACGCTAGCGCGGAGAGGGCAACGACCCAAGAACGAAATCGTGCGGCGGAGTTCATGCTAATGTTCACCTCTGATAGTTGCCGTCGCGTTGAAGGCTCGGGCTGGAGTGGAAGCTTGTCTGACTTGATCTGCGATTCAAATTGACCGCTCTTAGAGACGGTTGGCCCTGCCGACTACTTGTTGCCTGACAACTCGCGATCGGAAGTCGCCTTCATCTCGGTGCGGAGTTGTTCGAGATTTTCGGGCGTCTTCTCGGGCGCCGTCGCCGCGCCGCACCCGATGGCGGATAGCAGGGCCACGGCGATCGCGACGCGCGTGACGTTTTTCCGTGACTGTTGAAGCGTGCGCATATCGTCTCTCCTGTTTTGATGCGAAAAGGGTCGAAACGGGCCGAAAGATTACGACCCGCCGCCGTCGCCGGCGTCGCGAGTTCCCTGACTCGTCCAGACTTCGACGTCAATTCCGTCGGCGACCGTCTGCACGCTGCCGTCGCACATGGCGACGTTCACGATGCCGGAGTGCCGACTGCTCGCCGGGGCGACGAGTTCCCAAAAATCGCCGCCGGGCAACCAGCAAGTCGAGTTCGGCGGCACGATGTGGTTGTACCAGCTGCGCCACAGCGTCCCCTCGCCCCAGGGATAGCCGCGGTAGCGCCATTCGCCGCTCCAAGGAACGGATGAACTGGTGGGACTCTTCGCTAAAAACGCGTTGCGAATGCCGGCGAGCGTGCGGGACGACGGTAGTCCGCCGAACTCGTAGCAATCTGCTTGCTGGTCGCCGGCGCCGGGAGAGGCGACGTCGGGCGCCAGGCCGGCGACGGCCTCGGCGAAGGCGGCGGTATTGCTCGTACCGTCGGCGACTTGGGCCAGCGAAATCGCAGGGAGCGCGTCGGCATTGCCTTCGTTGACGACGGGACCGAAGACGCCGTCCCAACCCTTCCAGCGGACCCACGTGCCGGAGTTCGCAAAGTAGTTCGTCCAACCCAACGGCATCGACCGCGGCGTCGCTTGATCAGTCGGGCAGAGAAACGTCGGCGGTTGATTCGCTTGCGCGAGGAGGTTGGCGTCGCTGTACTGGTTTTCCTTCTCGCGAATCTGGCGGCGGAGGCTTTCTTGCTCGAAGTACGGCAGGAGTTGCACCTGCACCGACAAGTAAGCGGGATCGGTCGGGCCGTTGGCGATTTTCGCCGTCTGACCGGCCGGCAGCGTTTTCTTGGCGCTCTCGTAGTTCAGCATCGCCAAGCCGATTTGACGCAGGTTGTTCGTGCAACTGCTCCGCCGCGCCGCTTCGCGAGCGGCTTGCACCGCCGGCAGCAGCAAGGCGACGAGCACGCCGATGATGGCGATCACTACCAGCAGTTCGACGAGCGTAAAACCAAGCCGACCGTCGCGGCGTCGCGACGCCGACCAGCGGGAAGACGATGAAACATGCATACGACTCATGGCGCCGATCTCCTTCCGAGCGAAGCCAGCAGCCAAGGCGAGGACGGTTGAAGACCTGACGTCTTCGGGGTGACCGTCGGCTGACCGACCTGATAGTGTTCCTTGATCCGCTGCGGTTCCAGCGGATAGCCGTAGAGTGCGACGTCGCTCAAATAGCCTTTGAACAACCATGAGGTGAGATAGCGCGGCACGAATTCGGCGGCGCCGATCCGCGCCGGCCAGTCGAAGTCCGTCAGCGAGACTTCTTGCTCCATCTGCAGGACTTCTTCCCCGTTGACATAGAGTCGCCCGACGCCGCGCATGAAGCCTGGCGCCGCCGCTTCGGTCGGCGTGAAGACGCCGACGACGTGCGACCAATCTTTGCGCTCGATTTCTCGAGGCGCTTCCATGACGTTCCAGAACTCGCCGCGTTTGCCGAGGCCCGTCCAGAACTCCCACCGATTCGTATCGCCGGCGTACAGCGTCATGCCGAAGCATTGCTGATTCGGCGTGTACGATTCCAAGACCCAACGGGAGGTGAAGATCGCCTGATACGCGGCGGGACCTTCGGGGCGCGCCCAGCCCTCGATGGCGAAGCCGTTTTGTAGTTTCACTGGCGGTTTGCGATCGGGCTCGATGTAGCTCTCGCCGTTGAAGTAAACGCCGCGACCAGAATCGTCGGCCTGCTCGTCGCCGTCGAGTTCCGTCGGCCAATTGCCGATCGGCAAGCCGTCGTGGCCATTCTGCGTCAGATCGAGCACGCGGCGATTCTTCCGCACGCGGTACAGAGGCCAGTAAGCAAGCGGCCGATCGCCAAGGACGAGTTGCTGGTACGGGGAGAGACGCTGTTCGATATCGCTCCACTCGGTGATGACGTGCGTGAGCGGTCCGCGGGCGGTCGTGCGCAGCGCGTCGTCGTCGCCGTTCGGTTCGGCGACGATCCCCTCGCCCGAGTGAAGGACGCGCAGCTTCTCGCTTTCGACCTGCTCCTGCGGCGTCGTCATCAGCGTGACGACCCCTTCGGCGACGTAGATCGAGGCGGAGTCGTCGTCGGACGCCTCGAACGAGACGCTGGCGTCGAGACATTCGGCGGTCAGCAGCGGCGTTTGCAGGAGGAGCCGTTGTCCCCCCTTCGCTGAAAGACGGCCGCTGCGGACGAAGACGCTTTCGTCGCCGACGAGGGAGAATTCGGCGGGGCCTTCGACGAGCAGTTCAGGCCCGCCGTCGAGTTGCACTCGCATAAAGCCGACCGGAAGTTGCACCACTTCGCCGCAGCGGAGCATCTGCCCCACCTGCATCGACGGAGCGAGCCCCTCGGCCGAGGCGTCGAGCGACATGCCGCTGATCTTGCCGAGTTGCGTCTCTTGTAGCAGCGGGATGGGCGACGCGGCGACAGGCGCGACGGTGCGCGGGGCTTCTTGCTCGTTGCGGGCCAGCAGCGGCCCCCAACCTTGTTGATAAAAGGCCACGGCCGCTGCCCCAGCGACGAAGGCGACGCCGGCGGCCGCAGCCCAAGAAGGAATCCAGCTTCGCGGCGCGTCGCGCCCGCTGCGCAACGAACGCAAATCGCGCGGCGACGCCTCTTCGACGATCGTCGCCGCCGGTTCCGCCGCGCTCAGGTCATTCGACGCGTCTCCCGTGCCGAGCGGTTCGTGGCTCAACAGGTAGGAGAGTCCCTCACGCAGGTGAATCGCTTCGAGGTAGCGCCGCTGAGCCGCGGGATCGTCGGCGATCAACGTGCGGAGCCGTTCCCACTCCGCGGGATCGAGGCCGGCGAGCGTGAGCTGCTCGAGCAGCGGTTCGAGTTCGTCGTTGGGAAAGTCGACGCTCATTGCGGATAGCCTTCCTGGCGTAGAGAAACTCGAATGCACCGCTCCAAACCCTTGCGAATCCGCGACAGAGCGGTGTAGACGGCGTTCGCCTCTTGGCCCCGACTCGAAGCCAACTCCTGGATCGACAGCCCGCGCCAATATCGCTGACCGAGCATCTCGCGTTGCCGCGGCGGGAGTTTCTCGATGCAGCCCCGCAGAGCTTGGTGCCTTGTTTCGAGATAATCGGAGTTCTCAGCGTGAACGTCGGCGATCTGGGCGATCAGCGCGTCGTCGAACGCGAGCCGCGACGAGCCGTAGCGTCGCGAGTAGCTCATCAATTCGAAGCGGGCGATCGTACACATCCATCTCACCAATTCTTCGTCGGGGGTCACCTCGACGTACGAAAACGAATGCAGCTTCTGCCACGCGACGAGGTAGGTCGCCTGCAGCACCTCGTCCACCGCGTCGGCGCTCGACGCGGCGAGCGAGACGATGAACGAACGGACGCGACGTTCGTGCCGCGCAATGAGCACGACGAACTGGTCGGAGGTCAGCGGTTTTTCGCTCACGGCGGGCACGGTGGTTGGAGGTGGGAAATGCGGGGAATCTCGCAGTCTGCGCACCGTGCAGCCGCGTCCGCCTTCCTGCCCCACACGCTATGCGGCGGCGGCGGGGAACCTTACAGAAAAATTCATCCTAACTTCGCAAAGTTTTCAACGTCGCGAAGCTGCGGCCGAATCTCCCCGGAATGCAGCAAATCGCCAGGCCGATTCGGCTTGCCGCAAGGATGCTCCATGGATCATTAGAGAGAAAGCCGGACCGCCACGCGGTCCGGGAGGCGGTGCGCTGGACGTCGCTTTGTGGAGAGCCGAGCGCGCCGCAGCCCGGAGGGCGTGGCCCTCCGGCTAGTGAGTAGGTAGAAGGCGCGAACGAGCTACGCCCGCACTTTCCAATCAAACGGCGTGTAGGCGTGTTCGAACGTGCCGTCGTTGTAGAGGTCGATCAGCCCGTAGCCTTCGTCGCTCCGCCCGGGATCGCCGTTCCACCAGTCGCCGCAGACGGCGCCGTCGCAGATGTAGCTGATGCCGTCGACGTCGCAGCGGTCGTTCAGATGCATGTGCCCGCTGAGGCAGAGTTTGACGTTGCCATGCTTCTTGAACAGCGTGTGCAGCGCTGTGCCGTCGAGGTGCATCAGCCCCCCCGGGACGCGCTGAAAATCTTCGGTGACCGCGGCGTGATCGAACGAAAACGGCGTGACTGAAATGATCGGAATATGCGAGACGACGACGATCGGCGCCGTTTGCGGAGTTCGTTCCAGTTCGCTCTCCAGCCACGCCCGCTGCTCGACGTCGAGGCCGCTCGTGTAGCGATTCTCAAGCGGACGGACGCTGTCGAGGACGATGAACTTCCAACCGCCTTGATCGAACGAATGGTACGGCTTGGCGAGGCCGAACATTTCGAGCGCCCACGCTTTGCCGGCGAATTCCGAATCGTCCCAACCGCGACCGTCGTGATTGCCGAGGCAATGTTGCACCGGCAGCGAGCAGTCTTGCTTGAAGACCGCCTTCAGCAGATCGGCAAGCTGTTGACTCCGTTCGTGCGTTGCGCCAAACGCGTCGAACACCGAGTCGCCGCCGGTGACGATCAGTTCGACGGGTTCCTGGTGCGATTGAACGTGATGCAGGCACTGCGCCAAACCCTCGCCGGCGCCCCGCTCGGGTTTGACGTGAATGTCAGTCAGATGAGCGAAGCGGAGCGTCCGCTGGCGATCAGCCGCGGGAGCGGCCAGCGCCGACGCGGCGACTCCTCCCCACAATGGCGCCGTCGCCGCGCCGAGGGCGCCCAACTGCAGGCAGCGACGGCGGGACAGGGACGTGGTTTGGCGGGGATCGACGGGCATGATCGGACTCCAAAATACCGACTACACGAGAGAGGGACCGTGGGCGCTAGCATACCAGAATTGATCCGGCCCAGGAGCCGTCACGGTCGGCGACAGCACGGCGAGAAGCCGTGGAGATGCTGAATTTCCGCATATTTCACGGGTTCCTGCGTGACGGAGCGTTCGCGCTTCTGCTTAACGAGATGGAGCTCATGCTGTTGTTTGAATATGTCGTCGCTGCGCCCGCGAGACGTGGTTATCCACAGTTGCTTGGTAGGAGATTTGTACAGACTCAAAGTTCGTTCCGCTCAAGCAAGACCGGAGCCTCGACCGAACAAAACGGAAGAGGGCGTTTGGAATCGGCGCACTCGGACGACGTCACGCTCCCTGGCGAGGATTGCTCCAGCGTCCACGGCAGCGCGCGTTGAGTCGGCAACTAGCGTCAGGAGGGTCGCGAAGGTTGCCGCATGCGAATGATGGCTTTCCGAAATTCGTTCGTCATGGCACCCGGATGGGGGGTACGCCGGTGCTTTTCTCTTGGCATAATTCCGACGATTGTGGTACACAGCGAGGGGGGATAGCTGACGCTGCTACCGGCCAAGCGACGGGACGTCGCTTCAAGGGGCAGCGCGTCGGCGCAGATTGCTTCGGACCGCTCGGTTCGAAAACAGCGCAGGAGCTCCAGACACCGAACGTGGAGCGTCCGAGCGTGCAGTCGGCGTCGACAAAATTCTCAACCGCCATGTTGCGGTAAAGCGCTGGGCCGTCAGGCTTGGCTCGTCAATGACACAAGATGCGTCATCTCCAATCTTATAGGTAAGAAGCGTCGACATCGATTCGGACAACAGAGCGACGCTTCACCTTCCGCCTTTGCTGGGCGGCGGGGGCAGACGGTAGGAACGAGAGGGATTTTGCATGTTCGGTAGGCGCCCATCCAAGGCGACTCGTTCTCAGGCCGCGCGCCTAGGATTTGAATCGCTCGAGTCTCGCATCGTCATGACCGGCGTCGGCTTCGACGATGACGCGGCCGTCGTCGCTGCAACTTCAACGGTCGACGAGACGACGTCGCAAACGACTGGCTTCGACGCAGGCGCTGCGCTGCTTTCGACGGAAGATTGGGTTCACTCTCTGCAGTTCTGGCAGTTCAATCTGCTGGCGCCTGATCAAGTTCAATACCTGACGACGACTCAGGTCGCGTCGATCCCGAGCACGGCGTACTTAAATCAACTATCGACCGCCTCTCGCGCGTCGCTCTCCGCGACGCAGGTCCGTGCGCTCAACATCAGCGCCGTCGGCATTTCGTCGCTCACTTCTTTGCAACTCGACTTCCTCACTGCGGCTCAGATTCAACAGGTCAAGTTCTACGAGTTTCAAATCCTGAAGCCGGCGCAAATACCCTTTTTAACGACCGAGCAAATCGCATCGATTCCCACGACGGGTTCCCTCGTCGTTTGGTCGCAGGCCGCGCGCAACGCCCTGACGGCGACGCAAATCGGCGCCTTGGACATTTCTAAGGTCGGTCTTGAGCAGCTTACCAACGCACAGCTGCCGTTTCTCACGGCCTCGCAGATTCAGCAGGTGAAGCCTTACGAATTTGTGCGGCTGTCGCCGGCTCAGATTCCGTATTTGTCGACCGCTCAGATCACTTCAATTTCGACCGCGGGGTTGCTCTCGGTCTGGAGCCAGGCCGCACGCGATGCGCTGACGGCGACGCAGGTTCGGGCGCTTGACGTCTCCAAAGTCGGCTTAGAGTCACTGTCAAATCTGCAAGTCAGCCTTCTCACTGTGGCCCAAGTCCAGCAGGTCAAGTTTTACGAGTTCCAGCGACTGAACGCCTCGCAGGCTCCGCTGCTCACCGCAGCGCAAATTGCTTCGATTTCGACGATCGGTTCGTTCTCAGCGTGGGAACCTGCCTCGCGAAACGCGCTCAATACGGCCCAGGTGAAGTTTTTAAACATTTCGATCCTAGGGCTTGGGTATCTCACCGCGCCGCAGATCTACGCGCTGACCGCAACTCAAGTGCAACAGGTTAAGTTCTACGAGTTCGCCTCGTTGAGCCCGCTGCAGATTCCGTCGCTCAGCGTTGCGCAGATGGCCTCGATGCCAACAGCCGGAACCCTCGCGGCGATGTCGATCCCAGCTCGCGCCGCGCTGACGGCGACCCAGGTTCGCGCCATCAACGTGGCGAACGTGGGAATCGAGTTGCTGACGCCCGCCCAGACATCGTATCTGACGGCGACTCAGATTCAGCAAGTGAAGTGGTTTGAATTCACCTCGCTGAGCCCCGCACAAATTCCTCTGCTCACGCTGGCCCAAATCGCCTCGATGCCGGAAGCCGCCACGCTTTCGAACTGGACCGCCGAGGCCCGCGCCGCGCTCACGTTTGATCAAGTGCGCAGCGTCAATATTGGACCATCAGGACGCATTGCGTTCTTCACGTCTCAGCAAATCGCTTGGTTGACGATTGCGCAAGTGCGTGCCGTCAAGTACTACGATTTGCAGCTCGTCGACCCTAGCCAAGCCGGTTACCTGACGACGACGCAGATGGCCAGCATTCCCACTCCGTCGTATTTGGCTTCGTGGCCGAAAGAACTCCTGAGCGAGTTAGTGGCGTCGCTGGTGCGCGCGATAAACGTCGCCAGCGTCGGGATCCGGCCGCTGCCGCCGACGCAAATCGGATATCTCAGCGTGCCTCAGATTCAGTCAGTAAGTTACGTCGACTTCGAGTGCCTGTTGCCCGCGCAGATTCCGTATCTCACCGCCACTCAACTTCGATCCATGCCGAGCGGCGGCATTTTGTCGAATTTATCGGATGCCTCGCAGGCGGCGCTGACCAGAGAGCAGATTCTAAGTCTCCCGCTATCCCAGTTGGCATACTTCACGCGAACCGAGAGCGCACAATATCCTCCCGCCGGCTATCAACCGGTGGTTGACCAACGTGGCGGAGACGGCAGCGCACACGCCCAGGAAGCGATGAAGTTCTACAATCTAGCGCCGCTGGCCGCCGCGACCCATGTGACCATTGCGAGTGGCGCATGGTCCGATCCGAGCGTCTGGCGCAACGGGAAGGTCCCGGCCGCCGGCGCGAAAGTCGTCGTCTCCGCCGGCACGACGATTCTCTTCGATTCCGTGATGAACGAAGCTATCGATACGCTTCGCATCGACGGCACGCTTTCGTTCGCCACGTATCGAAATACTCAACTCTACGCCGATTCCATCATCGTCTTTACGACGGGCAAACTGTTCATCGGGACCGCAGCCAATCCGATCAGTGACAACGTCACGGCCCGAGTGCTCATTGCGGACGGCGGGCCCATCGATCGCGTGTGGGATCCCTATGGGCTCAGCCGCGGGTTGATGAGCGGCGGCGAAGTTAAAATGTATGGGAAGAACGTCACTTCCTATGTCCCGTTAACGGTTGATCCCGCGGCGGGCGACGTCGTCTTGCGACTCTCTTCCGTGCCGACAAACTGGAAAGTCGGCGATCGGCTCGTCATCTCAGGGGTCAACCCTTACCCCACCGATTTCGGCGCCGAGGAGGTGACGATCCGCGCCATCAATGGCACGTCGGTCACCGTCGACAAACTCAAGTACAGCCACAATGCTCCGGACGGCCAGGGGCTTTCGATCTACGTTGCGAACATGACGCGCAACATCGTCTTTGAGGCTGAAGATTCCGAGGTCGTCGCTCAGCGGCCGCACATGGTGTTCTTCGGCAGTCCGAACGTTCACGTCGAGAACATCGCCATCTCGGGATTTGGCCGAACCGACAAGAGTCAGCCGATAAACGATCCCGTCGTTATCAACGGCGTGTTGCAGCCAGGAACGGGGACGAATCCCCGCGCTCGCTACGCGATGCATTTCCATCACACCGGAGTCGATCCGCTAGTCGCGCCGGCGTACGTCAGCGGCAGCGTTATAACCGATAGTCCTGGCTGGGGATTCGTCAACCACCAGAGCAACGTGATTTTCGACGAGAACGTAGCCTACAATGTCAAAGGGTCTGCATTCGTCACCGAAGACGGCAACGAGATCGGTTCCTTCACGAGGAATCTGGCGCTGAACACAACCGGCGCTTCTTGGGACTCGATGCATTCGCGCCGTGCCGCTCATGATTTCGCCTTCAACGGCCACGGGTTCTGGATGCAGGGGCCCGGCGTCGAGTTGATTGGGAACATCGTCGCCGGCGCGCGTTCCGCCGCATACGTTTACTTCACCTCTTCCGCACGAGCGCAGTTCGATGCGGTGAACCTTGCCGATCCGTCGATGGCGGGCGGACTGAAAGTCACTCCCGTCGGCGTCGTGCCGTTGAAGGAGTTTTCCGACAACGTCGCGGCCGCATCGCATTCCGGACTAGAGGTATGGTTTCATCAGATGATGATGACGGACGGCGACAGCCGCATCGAGCGATTCACGTCGTGGAACACGATCTTGTCCGGCATCGCCTTGCATTACTCCGGCAATATTCAGATTGACGACGCAAAACTCATCGGCGATCTCAATGCGTTCAACGGTTACGGCGTGTCGACGAATTCCTTCACGCACGACGTTACCATCAACAATCTGACCGCCATCGGTTTCGAAGTCGGCGTCGACGTGCCGGTGCGACGTGCAACGATGATTAACGGAGCGATGATCGCCGCCGTCCAGGCATTTCAGATCGAAAAGGGTTTCGATACGGTTCGTAGCGTGGCCATCCTAGGGCAAATCTCTATATCGAATCCCACGGCTCTTCAGCTTCGCGGTCGCATTCCCTGGAAGGTCTACTTGTACGAAAAATTCGACTTCCAGGGCTCAATCGGCCGGCGCCTCGATTCATACACGAGCGCTGATCAGATTGTCTGGGCGCCTTACGGAGCTGCCGTGAGGGAGCTTTATTTCAACGAGCAAGTTGCTTGGTTTATTCCATTTCCAACCGCAACCGCCTCTGGGGTTTTTCCAAGCGGCTATCTCAATCTAAATAACTTCCAACTCTCCCGCGACTACGGCGTTGCGTACAACGGCCAGATTGTTCCCGCCGACGCCGTCGCCGTCGCCGGGATTCGCGGGTATGCGGGACCGCTGGATCTCTAGCAGACGTCGTCGCGTGGCTTAGAACCTTGCCGGGCGCATCGAGATCGCTTCATTTCTCGTAGTCGATCCGATAAACTGCCTATAGCAAATCGATGTGATTGCACGTCGGACAGCAGTCTAGTCGGGCGATGCGGTAAGTTGGCGCGACCGCTCGATCTCAGCCTCGCTGAAATCGAGCGCACCTTGGAGAGAGATCATGGCGTTCGTCAGTTTTATCATGGCTGGTCGCTTACGCGCGTGGCACGCGCTCAGCGCAATCTTGTTGGCGATCGGAGGCGCGTCCTCGCCGGTGGCAGTCGCCGCCGACGTCGCTCGGCCAAACGTCGTCGTCATCTTTATCGACGACATGGGCTATGCCGACATCGGCCCTTTTGGCGCCACTGCCTACAAGACGCCGAACCTCGACCAAATGGCCGCCGAGGGGCGAAAATTCACCGACTTCCATTCCGCGACCGCCGTTTGCTCCGCCTCGCGAGTCGCCCTCCTCACTGGTTGCTATCCGGAGCGCGTCAGCATCCTCGGCGCCTTGCGGCCCAACTCGCCAATCGGCATTAATAATGATGAACTGACTCTCGCCGAACTTTGCAAGCAAGAGGGCTACGCCACGGCGATCTTCGGCAAGTGGCATCTCGGCGATCGGCGTCGTTTCCTGCCGCTACAGCATGGCTTCGACGAGTACTACGGTCTTCCCTACTCGAACGACATGTGGCCGCAGGGTCCGCGCGGAGAAGAGCTGCCCGACGACTCGCCAAAGAAGGTGAACAACTATCCGAAGCTGCGGATGTTCGACGGCAACGAAGTCGTTGACGAGGAGATTACGGCCGAGGACCAAACGCACCTTACCAAAGACTACACTCGTCGCGCCGTCGACTTCATCGATCGCCACGCCAAGGAACCATTCTTTCTTTACATGCCCCATTCGATGGTGCATGTGCCGCTGTATGTTTCGCCGGAGTTCGAAGGTAAGAGCGGCGCAGGACTTTTCGGCGATGCCGTGATGGAACTCGACTGGTCGGTCGGCGAGATCCTTGCGGCGCTCAAACGGAACGGGCTCGACGAGAAGACTGTCGTTATCTTCACCGCCGACAATGGCCCTTGGCTCAACTACGGCGATCACGCCGGTTCGGCCGGCCCGCTACGCGAGGGGAAGGGGACGATGTTCGAAGGGGGCTACCGCGTGCCATGCCTGATGCGGATGCCGGGCACGATCCCCGCCGGCAGCGAGACGGGCGAGTTTTGCGCGACGCTTGACCTATTGCCGACCGTCGCCAAGCTGCTTGCCGTTGAACTTCCCGCGGAGCGAAAAATCGACGGCAAAGATATCTGGCCGCTGATTGTCGGCGCCGAAGACGCCGTCTCTCCGCACGACGAGTTCTACTGCTACTACGATCGCCAGTTGCACGCCGTGCGCGATCGCCGCTGGAAGCTCCACCTGCCCCACCCCTACCGCACGCTCGACGGCAAGCCGGGCGGCGAGGGGGGCTACCCCGTCGCTTACACGGAAGCGAAGACGGGCGTCGAACTGTATGACCTGCAAAACGACGTCGGCGAAACGAAAAACGTCGCCGCCGAACATCCCGAGATCGTCGCCCGGCTCACCGACGCCGCTGAGCGGGCTCGGGCCGAACTGGGCGATACGGTTACCCAGCGTGAGGGCGCCGGCGTGCGACCGCCGGGACAAGCGAAGCCTCGCCCCTCAGCCGCGGCAGCCCAATAAGGCTCTCGCCTTAAGTCCAGGCGTCGTCAGGCTCTGCGCCGCTGGCTACCGAGGAACTGGCATTCCGTTAGAATGGAGGTTCACGCGCCTGCCTAATCCTCCCCGAAGTCGAATGCATATGCCTCTTTCCTTGTTTCGCGGGCTGGCGTTGCTCGCGCTGCTGGCCGTTGGCCCGGTTGCCGCCGCTGCCAATCAGCCGAACATTCTCTTCATCTTCTCCGACGACCATGCCTACCAGGCGGTGAGCGCCTATGGTTCGGGCCTCAATAAAACTCCCCACATCGATCGTCTGGCGACCGAAGGAGTTCGCTTCGATCGCTGCTACGTCACCAATTCCATCTGCGGACCGAGCCGGGCCTGCATCCTCACCGGAAAGTACAGCCACAAGAACGGCTTTTGTACGAACCGCGACGTTTTTGATAACCGGCAGACAACCTTCCCCAAGTTGCTCCAGAAGGCCGGCTATCAGACCGCAATCATCGGCAAGTGGCATCTGATGAGCGAACCGCAGGGGTTTGATCACTGGGAAGTCTTGCCGGGCCAAGGACGCTACTACTCGCCGCAGTTCGATACGGCCGAGGGCCGCATCACGGAACCGGGTTACGTCGCCGACGTCATCACCGGCAAAGCGCTCCACTGGCTGCAAGAGCGAGACCAAGAGCGCCCCTTCATGCTGATGGTGCAGCACAAGTCGCCGCATCGCGAATGGTCGCCCAGCCCTAAACATGGCGGCGATCGCGCTGACGAGAAAATTCCCGAACCGAAGACCCTCTTCGACGACTATAGCAACCGCGCCGACGCCGCCAAGCAGGCGACGATGCGCATCGCCGACGACATGCGGCTGCAGGAAGACCTGAAAGTCTACGAGCCCGACAGCGACTACGGCCGCTTGCTGGCCAAGCGGATGAGCTCGGCAGAGCAAGCCGCTTGGAACGCCGCCTATGAGCCAGGGAACAAGGAATTCGCCGCGGCCAACCTTGAGGGCGAAGCGTTGGTCCGCTGGAAGTATCAGCGCTACATGAAGGACTACCTCAACACGGTCCAGTCGGTCGACGACAGCGTCGGCGAACTGCTCGATTATCTCGACAAGTCAGGCCTCGCTGAGAACACCGTCGTCATCTACGCCAGCGACCAAGGCTTCTACCTTGGCGAGCATGGCTGGTTCGACAAGCGGTTCATGTACGAGCAATCGCTCCGCACGCCGTTCCTCGTCCGTTGGCCACACGTGGCGAAAGCGGGGAGCGTCGACGAGCGGATCGTCTCGAACGTCGACTTCGCTCAGACGTTCCTAGAAATGGCGGGCGTCGCCGCGCCGGACGACATGCAAGGTCGCAGCCTGGTGACGCTCCTCAAGGGCGAGAACCCCGAAGATTGGCGGAAGAGCTTTTATTATCAGTACTACGAAGGCCCGCCGGCCGAGCATTCCGTCGCCGAGCACTACGGCGTCACCGACGGCCGCTACAAACTGATTCACTACCACAAGCTCAATCAGTGGGAGTTGTTCGATCTGGCGACGGACCCCGACGAGATGCAGAGCGTTTACGGTCAGCCCGATTACGCCGGTCATCGGCAACGGCTGACGGACGAGTTAAAACGACTTCGCAGCGAACTCGACGTGACGAGCAATGCTCCGCCGGTTCTCGATGAGGGAGAGAACCGCACTCGGCAGCAACAGCGGATCGAGAATCGGCAGCGACGACTCCAACGGCGTCTCGAGCGCCAAGCCGCCAAGGCTTCCACTTAACCGGGGGCGGCGTCGCCCGCCGAATATGTCGAGAAAAGGTAAGAACGGCGGCCGCCGTCGCGGTCAGCAGCGTCACGGATTCGATCACACGCTCCATCCCCACACGCGCCCGGGGACGGTCATCGTCCCGCCCGGCGCGCTGCCGCCGCTGATCCAGGTGACGGCGTACGGGCCGGACCAGATCGTCGAGAAGCGCAACGCCACCGTGGCGCAAATCCGCGAACTGCGCGGCAAGTATCCGGTGATCTGGATCGACGCCGTGGGGCTCGGCGACGCGGCGTTGATCGAAGAACTCGGCGAGATCCTCGGGCTGCATCGCCTGTCGCTCGAGGACATGGTCAACGTGCCGCAGCGTTCGAAGGTCGAAGACTACCCCCATCACCTTTTCGCCGTCACGCAGATCCCAACGTACAACGGCGACCTCTGCCTGGAGCAGGTGAGTCTCTTCGCCGGCAAGGGATTCGTGTTGAGCTGGCGCGAACATGCGGGCGCCTGCTTCGACATCGTACGCAAGCGGCTGCAAGTAACTGGTGGCACGACCCGCTCGGCTGGCGTCGACTATTTGCTCTACGTCTTGATCGACGCGGTGATCGACTCCTACTTCCCCGTGCTGGAGCAACTCGGCGAAGTCTTCGACGAACTGGACGACCGGGTTGAAGCTGACTCCAGCCCCGCATGTATCGCCCAGATGCGCGACATTCGCCACGACACGCGGCAACTCCGCCGCATTGTCTGGCCGCTGCGCGATGCGATCGATGATCTGATCCGCAGCCCGCCAGAGCATATCACGCAGGAAACATTGATCCATTTCCGCGACTGCCACGATCACGCCGTGCAGATCATGGATACGCTCGAAAACTACCGCGACGCCGGCAGCGACCTCCGCGACTACTACGCGACGTCGATCAGCAACCGGATGAACGAAACGATTAAGGTGCTCACGATCATTTCGACGATCTTCATGCCGCTGAGCTTTATTGCAGGCGTTTATGGGATGAACTTCGAGGCGCATGAGTCGGGTTGGGACATGCCGGAACTGCGATGGAAGTACGGCTATCCCTTTGCCCTTGGCCTGATGGCGCTTGTCGCCCTCGGACAGCTTTGGTTCTTCCGCCGCCGCGGGTGGATCGGACGCGGTAAACGTTCTGACGAGGAAGATCGTAAGGAATAGTCGCCGTGCGCACGCTAATCAAAAACGCCCATGTCGTCTTCCCCAGTGGAGTCGCCGCCGTCAATGTGCTGATCGAGGGCCATCGCATTGCCGCGATCGAACCCGCGGTCCACACGATGGCCGACGAAACCGTCGACGCCGCCGGCCTTCACTTGCTGCCGGGCGTGATCGACGATCAGGTTCACTTCCGCGAACCGGGCCTCACGCACAAAGAAGACCTGTTCACCGCGTCGCGGGCCTGCGCCAAGGGAGGCGTCACCACCTTCCTCGAAATGCCGAACACGATTCCAAACGCCACGACGCAGGAATTGCTCAACGCGAAGCTAGCCCTCGCTGCCGAAAAGTCGCTGGTGAATTATGGCTTCTACATCGGCGCGACGCCCCACAACCTCGCTGAACTGAAGCGGGCGACGAACACGCCCGGCATCAAGATCTTCATCGGCTCCAGCACCGGCGATTTGCTTGTCGACGATCAAGACGCCCTCGAACGGATCTTCGCCGAGACAACGCTGCCGATCACCGCTCATTGTGAGGACGAAGCGACTGTTCGTGCGAACGCCCAGCGCTATCGAGGCATCGCCGACGTGGCGGTTCATTCGAAGATTCGCGATGTGACGGCGGCGACGATTGCCACTAAGCGCGCGATCGACCTCGCGGTGCGGCATCGGCATCGATTTCATGTGCTGCATGTGTCGACGGGGGATGAGACCGACATTCTGGGGGATTACTTTGCTGGGAATGGGGAGTACGCAGGGGTCGGAGACGACCCGGCTCGCAGGGTGATTACTGCGGAGGCATGCCCGCACCATTTGCTGCTGAACATCGACGACTACCCGCGACTCGGCACGCTCGCGCAGATGAACCCGTCGTTGAAGTCGGCCGACGACAATCGCCGCATCTGGGACGCCCTTCGCGATGGCCGCATCCAGGTGATCGCCACCGACCACGCTCCCCACACGCTCGAAGAAAAGCAGAAGCCGTATCCGCAGTCGCCTTCCGGCATGCCGATTGTCGAGAACAGCCTGGCGCTCATGCTCAACGAAGTCCATCGCGGGCGTTGCAGCCTGGAGCAAGTCGTCCAGTGGATGTGCGACGCCCCGGCCCGCATCTGGGACATCGTCGACAAAGGTCGCATTCAAGAGGGCTACGACGCCGACCTCGTGCTGGTCGACCTCCATCGCCGCCATACGATTCGCAATAACGAGCAACTCACCAAATGCGGCTGGAGCGCCTGGGACGGCGTCGAACTCGTCGGCCTGCCGGTTCGCACTTGGGTTCGTGGTCAAGAAGTCTACCGCGACGGCCGCACCGACGACAACGTCCGCGGCGCCGGCGCCCAATTCGACCACGCCCGCGGCGGGTATTGGGCTAGTGTTTGAAGATTAACCACGAAGGCACTAAGGCACGAAGAAAAGCACCAAGAAGAAAAGCAAGATTGGGTAAGAAAAGTCACGCGAACCCAAGACGGACTTCGTCTTAAGATTCTTCTTCGTGCTTCCTTCGTGCCTTCGTGTCTTGGTGGTTTGCATTTCTACCAGCCTATTCAGCGCTTTCCGCATAAAGCTCCGGCTTCGCTAAGAACTTCGCCTTCTCCGCCGCTCCGGCAAAGCGATAGATCTTCCCGTCGTACCAAGTAGCGAACTGCTGCACGCCCGGCGTTTGCTTTTCTTCATCCACCAGCGTCACCGCGCAGAATCCGCGGGCCGCGACGTCGATCAGCGCGTACTTCTCCGGATTGGCTTTGAACTGCGCCTTGGCCGCCGCGTCGGCGAACAGGAACAGCCGGCCGTCGAACTCAGCCGCGTGAAAGACGCTGCCGCGGACATGCTCGTCGCGCTCCACCAGCGAGACTGCACACTCGCCGCTGCACGCCGGGAGGTAGTCGGCGGGATCGTTCTTCAGCAAGTCGCGCTCGCGCTCACCGGCGGTGAGGAACACGATCTGTTTGAAGTTCACGCTGAACTCCTGCCGCCCGCGGACCCATGTGCCGTCTTGCCGCAACGAAACGGGACAGTAGCCCGACATCGCCGGTAAGGCGCCCAGCAGCGCCTCCTGGGCGGTCGCCTGCGGAGTGGTGAAGCCGTTCGTCTTCTTCGCCGAATTCTGTTGAAACGCCTCGACGGTGAGTCGCCCGGAGACCGTTTGGTTCTCCATCAACAGATTCGGCTGCTCCACCTTTTGGCCGGTGCCGTCGTAGCGCCCCGGTGATTTCAAGAAGATGCGCCGCTCAAAGTCGTTCGCGAAGAAGTAGCGCAGCCCGCGATGGATCACGACCGTCCCCGGAACGCCGGCGACCCACTTGTGGTTGTCAATCATGCTGACGACCGACCGGCCGTCGAGCACCAGATCGACGTTTTCGTATTTGTCGGGCGCCTCGGCAAATCGTCGTTGTTCGTCGGGACCGGCGAAGAAAATCAACCGGCGGCGGTGGAGGATGCCGTGCTCCAGTTTTCCGGCGACTCGTTCGCCGGTATCGGCGTAGGTTACCGGGCAATCGCCCCCCAGCATCGGAACGTAGGTTTCGCGCGCCGAGAGGAAAATGTGGCGATCACGCGAGCTGTCGAAGCGGTATTCGAGTCCATCGAAGCGCGCCCCCTCGCCGCCGCGTCCGGGGACCCACTGCCGTTGATCGTGGAGCTGCACGACGCAGTAGCCGCCGAGCGCTACCGGGAACTGCTCGGCGCCGGCGATGGGGCCGATCTCCCAATGGTTGGCGACTCGGGCAACCGGCTTGTCTTCTGAATTCTTGCTCCTCCCAGTCGTCGTCGTCGGCGGCGCAGCATCGACGTTGAGGGCTGTTACGGCCCACGCGCAGACGATCAGCGTTCGGACGACTCGCCACATGTCGGGAGCAGGCTCCTACGGAATCGGCCGCGGAGTGTACCGATGTCGCCCCGACGCCGCGACGCCAATCGTGCTATCATCGGGACGATTGAAATGATGAATCAGGAAGTAGGTGCTAAGGTCGGCTTCTTTCGAGGGGGATGGCGGCGGTCAAGATCGGTTACCTAGTACTTAGTACCAAGTACGAAGGTACTGATTGCCATCTGCTAGCGACCGTCCACTCCTTCCCCTACTCAGAAGTTAGCTGGAACCTCGCATAGCGTCTCTCAACTCATGCCCCCCTCCCCTCCCCGACTTGCGATCATCACCGGCGCCGGCAGCGGCCTCGGCCGCGAGTTCTGCCAACAGCTCGCGCGGGCCGGCGGCTGGCATCTCATCGCGGTCGACGTCGATCTCGTCGACGCCGAGGCGACAATCGCCGCAGCCCGCCAAGTCGGCGCCGCGAGCGGTGAGGCAATCCAACTCGACGTCACCGACGCCGCTGGCTGGCTCGCCCTCCGGGACCGCTTGCAGCGCGACTGGCCGCAACTCGATCTGCTCGTGAACAACGCCGGCGTCTGCATGTCGGCCGAAGTCGGCGACGGCGACTTGGCCGCGTGGCGCCATGTCATCGAAGTGAACTACCTCGGTCTCCTCGCGGGCTGCCACGTAATGACGCCGTGGCTCAAAGCCTCCGCGACGATTGCCGCGAATGATTCGTCTCGCCACCCGCAACCCGCGACCCCCCACTCCCCCGCCATCATCAATATCGCTTCCGTGACCGCCTTCCTCCCTGCCCCGGCGATGGGCGCCTACGCTTCGTCGAAAGCGGCTGTCGTCGCCCTCAGCGAAGCGATGTACGCCGAATTGCGACCGCATGGCATCCATGTCACCGTTGTCGCGTCAGGATTCTTTCGCACGCGCTTGCTGGAACGCGGGACCTTCACGCTCCGCCGCCATCGGGCCCAGGCCGAGTATCTCACCCGCACGGCGAAGATCGACGCGGCGAGCGTCGCCCGCGAATCGCTCGCCGCGTCCCGCCACGGCCGACTGTACGTCGTCACGGGTCGCCGCGCTCGCTGGCTCTGGCGAATCAAAAGGCTAGCGCCGCGGATTCTCTTTCGCATCATCGCCCGGCGCTACCAACGGATCATTATTCGCAGTGAGGAAGATTCCTCAGACGATTGATGCGCGGTGCGTAAGCGGGGATGATGGTTGGAAGTCAGAACGCCGGGGGCGAGACGCCCCGGCTCGCACGAGACTGATTCTTCTACCCTCCCCCTTCATCTTTCCGCCTTCCCCCTTTGCGAAATGCTCCACCTCCAATCCGCCACCGACGCGCGCTGGCTCCGTCAAGTCGATGCCAACCTCAACGAAGTCCTTATCGACCACGCCCATTGCGAGAAGAAGGCAGCGGGGACGGCGCTCAACCTCATCTTCCACTACGTCGAGAACCGCGAGCTCTGTCAGGAAATGACCGAGATCGTCAACGAGGAGCTCGAACATTTTCACTTGGTGATCGATCTGCTGGATCGCCGTGGCGTAAAATTTCGCCGGCTCAAGCCTAGTCAATACGGCCGCAAGCTGAACGATCTCTGCCGCAAGCAAGAACCGCAGCGGGCCGTCGATCGGCTGCTGGTCGCGGGGATCATCGAAGCCCGCAGTTGCGAACGATTTCAAGCCCTCGCGAATCATGTCGAGGACGTCGAATTGGCGACTTTTTATCGTAGCCTCTTCGAGGCAGAGGCCCGCCACCACGCCACGTATACGCGGCTGGCGATGCACTTCGCGCCGGAGAAGGAAGTGATGCGGCGCCTCGACGAACTCGCCGCCCTCGAAGCGGCGATCATCGCCGAGGGCGAAGACCTACCAAGGATGCACAGCTAAGGATTAACAGATGAAGAGCTTTCCCTCCCTTAGCCCCTGGCTCCGCCAGGGGGTAGCGCCACGAACGACTCGGTCTTGCTCGGCCGGCAAACCGACCCCCTGGCGGAGCCAGGGGCTGCAAGTGCTGATGGCATTCGCCATCGGCGCCGTACTGCTCGCGCTGGCAACCGACGCCCAAGCCGCCGACCGCCCCAACATCCTCTGGCTCAGCACTGAGGATATGAGCCCCAACCTCGGTTGCTACGGCGACGCCGACGCGCACACCCCGCACATCGACGAACTCGCCGCTGCAGGTATTCGCTTCGACGACGCCTTCGTCCCCTGCCCCGTTTGCGCCACGTGCCGTAGCTCGATCATTACCGGCGTTTACTCCGCCGCGCTCGGAACGCACCACATGCGGAGCAAGGTAAAGCTTCCGCAGAAGATTCGCTGCTTCCCCGAGTACCTTCGCCAGGCGGGCTACTACTGCACCAACAACGAGAAGCAAGACTACAACTTCAAAACGCCCCCCGACACGTGGAACGAATCAAGCTTCAACGCCAGTTGGCAGAATCGCCCCACCCAGGAGACGCCCTTCTTCGCGGTCTTCAACTTCACGGGGACGCACGAAAGCAGCATCCGCGGTGACGAGCCGAAATATTCGCAGACGATTGCGAAGATCCCGACCGATCAACGGCACGATCCCGCGAAACTGAAACTCCCTCCCTACTACCCCGATACGCCGAAAGTTCGCGAGCACTGGGCACGCTACTACAACGTCGTCTCGGCGCTCGACCTGTGGGTCGCTGAACATCTCGCCAAACTTGATGAAGCAGGGCTCGCCGACGACACGATCGTCTTCTTCTGGAGCGATCACGGCGCCGGCATCCCACGGCACAAACGCTGGCTCTACGACACGGGGATGCGCGTCCCGCTGATCGTGTACGTTCCCGAGAAGTGGCGGCATCTCGTGCCGTGCATGCCGGGCGAGGTCCGCGATCAACTCGTGAGCCTCGTCGATCTGGGCCCCACGGTGCTGAACCTGGCCGGCGTGAAGATCCCCGGCTACATGCAAGGCCAGCCGTTCCTCGGCCCGAACCTGCCGGCGCCGCGCCAGTACGTTTACGGCGCCCGCGATCGCATGGACGAGTCGTACGACATGTTCCGCGCCGTCCGCGACGGCCGCTATAAGTACATTCGCAACTACCGGCCCGATCGTCCCTACTCGCAACATCAAGGTTACGGCGACAACAGCGACATCATGCGCGAATGGCGCCGCCTTGCCGCTGCGGGCGAATTAAACGAGACGCAGGCCCTGTTCATGCGCGAGCACAAGCCGGTGGAAGAACTTTACGACACCGACGTTGATCCGTACGAACTAAACAACCTTGCCGCCGACCCGGCGCAAGCCGAGCGGCTCGCCAAGCTATCGGCGGCGCTCGACGCCTGGATGCTCGACGTTCGCGATCTGGGCGTCGTTCCCGAGGGGATGCTCTCGCGAATCGTGCCGGAGGGCGGGAACCGTTACAAGTTCTTCCGCGACGCCGACGGCGCCGAGCGGTACCAGCGGGTGGTGAATAGCATTCGCGAGACCGGCTTGCCGCTCGATCTGGTGAAGGAAGCAAAGGGAGCCGATGGGCCGGCCGACGATTCGATTCGCATCCTCGCCGCCGAGCGCACGCTCAACCAAGAGTCGCTTTCTGACGCTGACCGCGACGCGGCGCTTGCCACGCTGATTGAGATCTACCGCGCCGGCGGCAGTCCTTGGGATCAAGCCGAAGCGGCGACCGTTCTCGACTTGCACGTCGCCGGCACCCCGGCCGTGCCGGCGCTCGCCGCAGCGAATCGCGAAGTGAAGGAGCAACTCCGCAGCATGAACGAGCAGAACCAGCCGGCCAACTCGCTTAAGCCTTGGGCGAATCGCTTTGATAAACGGTTCGTGCTTCGCTCGGCGCCGGCCGTCTCGGAGAAATAGTAGAACAGACGTTTAACACAGAGAGCACAGAGGTCACAGAGAAAGACGGTCTCAATGGAGCGACGAAATTCTCCGTGCTCTCTGTGTCCTCTGTGTCCTCTGTGTTGAAACCGTATTTGCATTTGATCGCCAGTCCATCAGGCGGAACAACGATGAGAATTCACCAAGCCTTCTACGCCTTGCTAGCCTGCCTGGTAGCCCTGCCCGCACTTCACGCCGCCGACCAGCCGAATGTCATCGTCATCCTCGCCGACGACATGGGCTACGCCGACCTCACTTGCTTTGGCGCCGTCGACATGAGCACGCCGAATCTCGACCGCATGGCGAGCGAAGGGATGCGGCTCACTAACTTCCACACGGCCGCCCCCACGTGCACGGCGTCGCGGGCCGCGTTCATGACCGGCTGCTACCCGGTCCGCGTCGGCATGGGCGACGTCATCGCTCCCCGCGCCGATGGGACTATCTCGCCGAGCCGCGTGCTGTGGCCGAACTCGCCGTTCGGCATCAGCGCTGACGAAGTCCTCATCCCCGAAGTGCTGAAGAAGGTCGGCTATGCGACCGGCCTCGTCGGCAAATGGCATCTCGGCGATCCGCCAGCGTTCAGCCCGGTGAAGCATGGCTTCGACGAGTTCTTCGGCGTCTACTTCAGCAACGACATGAAGCCGTATCGCTACTACCGCGGCGACGAGCTGCTCGAAGAAGAGATCGACCGCGATCAGCAGACGAAGCGTTACACCACCGAGGCGGTCGACTTCATCAAGCGCCACCAAGACGGCCCCTTCTTCCTCTACCTTGCGCACACGATGCCGCACATCCCGTTGGCGGCGTCGCCCGAGTTCCGCGGCAAGAGCAAGCGCGGCCTCTACGGCGACGCGGTGAGCGAGGTCGATTGGAGCGTGGGCCAAATCATGCAAACGCTGCGCGACCTGAAGCTCGACGAGAACACGCTGGTGATCTTCAGTTCCGACAACGGCGGCTGGCTCCTCCGCGGCGAAGAGGGTGGCCTGAACACGCCGTTCCGCGGCGGCAAAGGCGGCACGTACGAAGGGGGCCTCACGGTTCCGACGATCGCCTGGATGCCCGGCAAGATTTCGGCCGACGCGACGTGCGCGGAGTTCGCCTCGCAAATGGATCTGCTGCCGACGTTCGCCAAACTCGCCGGCGGCGAAACGCCCAGCGACCGCATCATCGACGGCCACGACGTCACTCCGCTCCTCTTCGGCGAGGTGAACGCCAAGTCGCCGTGGAAAAAATACTTCTACTACTTCGGCAACGAACTCCACGGCGTCCGCAGCGGCAAGTGGAAGTTCCGCGCGAAGAACGTCCTCAAGAACGAAAACATCTATTACGCCCTATGGCGCGACACCGAAGTCGGCGACAGCCCGATGCCGCCCGCCCTCTACGATCTCTCCCGCGATATCGCCGAGACGAAGTCGGTCCTCGACCAACGCCCCAACGTGGCGAAGCGGATGCGCGGCTACATGGAAGAAGCGCGCAAAGACTTAGGCGATTCGCTCACCGGCGTCGCGCCGACGAACGCCAGAGAGATTGGTAGGCAAGAGGTGAAGAAGTAGCCGCCGGTCAACGACCGGCCGGAGCGAAACCCAGTAGATGTATGATGTAGGATTGATGATTTCTGATTTGAAAAGGCGGCATAGCAGTTCGCCAGCAAATCAGAAATCATAAATCAGCAATCATACATCTAGTTCCGCTCCGGCGGCTCGTTGAGCCGCGACTGCCGGATCACTCGCTAGGATCAGTCGCGCGCCCCATCCCCTCCGGTGGCGTTGCATCAACGGGCTCGGCTGGCTTCGGTGCTCCCACGCCGCGCCCAAACTCGTACGCCACCAGCGCCCCGAGCGCCATAAATACGAACTGCCACGGGTTCAAATCGCCGGCGTGAGGATTTCCTACCACCCCATTGGCCAGCGCTGGATTCATCGTGCGATCAGCATCGGCCGCCGGCGTTTCCGCTTCGGCTGCCGCCGCGTCGTCTCCATCAGCAGCGGCGTCGCTCGCCTCATCGGTCTCGGTAGCCGCGGTCGCCGTCTTCATCACCATCGCTTGATCGCGCTTCTTCATCACCTCGGCAATCACCACCGTGCTGCCGTAAATCGCCGCGAGTGCGATGATTCCTGAGAGCGCCCCGCGCAGGTAGCTCCGCTCCATGTGCGTCCGATTCGCCTGCCGCACGCCGAGCCCGGTGAGCAGCCCGATGACAATCGCGAACCACGAGGCCTCGATCGGCTTGCCGAGCATGCCGGTCTCCAGCAACGTGTGTAGCCCCACGCCAACCGCCGCTCCGACAATTCCGCCCAGCAGAGTAGGACCAACGCCCATCGCGACCACCTTCGAGGGTAACCCTCAAGCGAGCAGAAAAAGCATCCGGCGCAGCGAGATCGCGTCACACGCGGCATCCCCCCGGACGACGCCGCTCATTCTAGGAAGCTGCAACGGTTTACGTCAAATTTTCCCGCCGTATGAGCCCGTTTCGCATCTTTAGTTGGGCCGCTAAAATACGAGATTCGCCAGCCTTTGGAGGCTGGTCGTAAAGTCTCTCGCAAAGACGCGAAGGCGCAAAGAATCGCGAAGAAGACTGTCGACGGCTCGCTCGATCTTGAGCGAATCTCGGCTCGATGCTTCCTTTTTATTTCTTTGCGTTCCTCCTTTGCGCCTTAGCGCCTTTGCGAGAAAGAAACAGTTCGCAAGCACAATTCACAGACAACGGAAAACAGAAATGAACATCGCAGTCATCGGCGGCGACGGCACCGGACCTGAAGTAGCGGCCGAGGGCGTCAAAGTCCTCAAGGCAGTCGCCAAGCTCGAAGGCTTCGACAAGGACCTCAAGCTCACCGACCTCGATTGGGGCGGCGATCACTACCTCAAGACGGGCGAAGCCCTCCCCGCCGACGGCCTCGACCAGCTCCGCAAGTTCGACTGCATCCTCCTCGGCGCCGTCGGCCACCCCGACGTGCAGCCCGGCATCCTCGAGCGCAAACTGCTGCTCGATCTCCGCTTCGGCCTCGACCAGTACATCAACCTCCGCCCGGTGAAGTTGTTCCCCGGCGTCGAGTGCCCCATCAAGGGAAAGACCCCCGAGGACATCGACTTCGTCGTCGTTCGCGAGAACACCGAAGACCTCTACTGCGGCGTCCAGGGCTTCATGCACAAGGGCACGCCGAGCGAAGTCGCCACGCAAACGGCTCTCTACACCCGCAAGGGTTGCGAGCGGGCGATCCGCTACGCCTTCGAGCTTTGCAAGAAACGCAACAACCCGAAGGGGAAGAAGCTCACGCTGGTCGCGAAGACCAACGTGATTCTCAGCCACGACCTCTGGTGGCGGACGTTCCAGGAAGTCGGCGCCGAGTATCCGGACATCGAGAAGGACTACAACCACGTCGACGCCTGCTGCATGTGGATCGTGAAGAACCCTGAGTACTATGACGTGATCGTCACGACGAACATGTTCGGCGACATCATCACCGACCTCAGCGGCATCATCCAAGGCGGCATGGGCGTCGCCGCCGGCGGCAACATCAACCCCGACAAGGGGGGCGTCAGCATGTTCGAGCCGATGGGCGGCAGCGCGCCGAAGTACACCGGCACGGGCAAGATCAATCCGATCGCCGCCATCAACGCCGTGAGCATGCTGCTCGACCAGCAAGGCCACCCGAAGGCCGCGAAGCGCGTGATGGACGCGATCATGAAGGTGACCGCGACGAAGATGAAGAGCCAGAACGCCGGCAAGATGGGCTACACGACGAGCGAAGTCGGCGATTTGGTCGTCGAAGCGCTGTAGCAGTACATCGCCCCGCGATTAAGCGTTCAAAATCCGAACCGCCCATTAGCCCCCGGCCCTCAAGGCCGGGGGTTTTTTATTTGCGAGTAAAAAGAGTACCGTATTGAGAATGTATTCGTTCCGATTGTTGGTTCAATCTGATAACCAACAGCATAGTGCGACGCGTTCCCATCAGGATGGTTCCAGGGAGTGAATGTATGCCGAAACGAACTAATGACTTCCAGAAATTAGTACGCCTGATCCAGCAAGCCTTCGCGCCGAAAGGTGCCACTGTAACTGAATCAGCGATGGAGCCCGTGCCTGGTTTCAAAAATCCTCGCGAGATCGACATTCTTGTGCAAACTCAAGTGGGGCCTTACCGGATAAGAATCGCTGTCGAGGCAACTGATTCAGGAAGGAAACTCGACCATGCAACATTGGGAAAGATCTACAGCAAATACTTTGGCGACGGCTCAGTTAAGGTAAACAAAGTAGTCATCGTTACGCGAGAAGGATTTACAGAGGATGCGATAGCTCGTGCGAAGCTGAATGACATTGAGCTATTGACTCTAAAAGAGGCTTTAAAAAAGAACTGGAGTGCTGATGGAGCGTTCATAAACTTTGAGATGGCTCCTCATGTATGCAAAGTTCTCGTAGAACCGGCTTTCAATGTTTTCTCGACTAAAGGTTTTATTGATGAGGCGACGCTGACGTGTACGCACGGGAAAAAGTTTGGGACACTCCGGAAGTATGCCAACTTTGTATTCTGGCAACAGATCGTTCCGAGAGATCCGGCTATACTTCAGAAGATTCAACTGAAAGCTTTAAATGAGCCCAATGGCCAAGCGTCAGCGACGATCGCGTTCGAACTAGATCACCACTCGATTTTGTATCTTGGGAAGCAATATAAAGCGAATCGCATCAAGATCGTCGTTCATGCAATAGTTGCGCGCGGGTCGCTTAACTGCGTGGAGTACGAGGTCGTTTCCGAATCAGGAAATGTGCAGACAGTGCGAGTTGCGGAAGGAATTGCTGGTCCAAAGAAATTTACACTGGTGATTCCTGAATCCACTTCGGATCCCAAAGTCGTTCTTGACGTCGCGGATGCCATCCCGGCAACCTCAAAAGAAAAGAAGCCAGCAAAGAAAAAGACTACTAAGAAAAAGACCCCGAAGAAAAAGGTGGTGAAGAAAAGTGCACCTAAGAAAAAGCCGTGACCACGGTCTTCTCACATCGCCACCTTCCCATGAATCTTCGGATCCCCCTCCACATCCGGCCGCATGCCGCTGAGGTACGCCTTCCCCGCCTCGATGAGATACTTGATCCCGCTCGTTCCGCTGTTGTCCCAATACTCCCCCGTCTCGCCCTGCACTTTCAGCAGCACAAGATGCGGATCGTCTTTCCCGCCGGGGAACCAAACCTTCCACGCCTCGTTCCATAGCTCCTCGACTTTGCGGGTGTCCTTCACGAGCGCCGCCTTCCCGCTGATCGAGACGAACTTCATCGACGATTGCATCGCGACGTTCACGTGATGGTCGGTATTGATCTCGTCAATCTTCCCCGAATCGTCCTGGGTAAGAAACCAGAGCGTCCCGTCGGCGTCGAGCCCCGCCACCGCCATCGGCCGCGACCGCAGCGCCCCATCCGGCCGCCGCGTGACCAACATGGCGGCAGAGAAGTCGTCGAGCAATTCCCGAAGCTTGTCGTCAGGCGCGGCGGACATGGTCGTTTCTCCCAAAGGGATCGAGTCTTAGTCGTCGGTAGTTGCAGAACGACTTAACCTCACGCAAATCACGCGCCATGAGTGTCCTCGCCTTCATTCTTCTGTCAAAAGTGACGCCAGAATATCGTCATCAACAAAACCGGCCCGATAGATCAAACGATCTATCGGGCCGTGGAAGATTGTACGAACGACCCGCCGTTAGCGAGCTGCCAGCGACGCCGATTGAACGCTGTACACGTTGTCGAGTACCCACTGCGGCCGGCCGTTGATGTACTCCCAACCGGTTTGGAACAGCTGATCGACCGCCGAGGGCGAGAGCCGACGCAAGCTGTCGACGCCGGCGCCGCCGTCGAGGGTCAGCTTCTTCGCCCGCAGGTGGGCGATCGTCATGTTGTCGTTCCCTTCGCCCATGCGAATCTCGGCCGTCTCGTAGAGGAATCCGGCGGCGAAGCCCGTGTCGTTGCCGGCGCCGGCGTCGACGATCACATAGCTTCCCCAGTTGCCGGCGGTGAGGCTGAATTGATCGTCGCCGCCGCCCAGCCAGATGTAGGTGGCGAAGCCGATTTGGCCGATCGGGATCGTCACCTTGTCGGCGTCGGTTTCAGCGAGCGAATCGTAGGTCTGGATGATCAGCGAGCCGTTGATCTCGGGCATCGGATCGCCGACGGCGATTAAACTTCGATCGAAGTCGACCGTCACGTCGTCGGCCCCGGCGCCGGTGTAGAGCAGCAGATTGCTCCAATGCTCCGGACCGTTGCCGAACTTGGCGGCGGAGACGTCGACGATATCGTCGCCGGCGCCGAGGTAGGCCTGGAAGTAACCGTTCGTCATGAAGCCGAGTCCCGTAAAATAGGGATCGGACGAATCGCCTAGCATGAAAAAGTCGTTGCCGCCGCCGGTGTAGACGCTCACGTCGCCGGTGACGTAGGTGGGACGCACATTGAACGAGCTGTCGAGCGCGCTGTCCATCCACACCGTGTCAGCATCGTTCTCGTTGACGTTGGCATAGGTTTGGATTCGCAGATTGCCGAGCAGCGTCGTCCCCTTGATCGAGGCGGTATCGGCCCCGGCGCCAGTGTTGATCGTGAGATTGTCGGCGCCGAGTCCGTCGCCGATCAAGGCATTGCTGATGAAGACCCAATCGTTGCCGACGCCAGTGTTGACGCTCACGGCGCCTCGGGCGTTGAAGCCCCAGCCGAAGACTTGGTCGTTGTCCGGATAATTAAAGACGCCGCCGACGGCGCCGAGCCCGCCCTTAGCGACCTGAGTCTTTTGGGCGATCACCAAATCTGGCGCCGCCATGTTGATGTTGACGTTGTTGAAGTTCGGAGCGCTCGATCCACCGTCGAAGCCGATGTGGAGCCGATCGTGACCGGCGCCGAGGTTGACGTTCAGGTCGCCCGAGATCATGAAGTCTTGGTACTGGTGGCCGTTGACGAGACTCGTCGAGCCGTCGCCGTTGTTTTCGGCGCCTTGCACGCGAACGACGCCAGGCGAAACCTGAAAGACGCGCACGCCGTTGTCGAGCCCCGACTGGCCGAGCGCTTCGTTGATGTAGAGATTGCCGTTGACGACCGAAGCGGCGACGTCGCCCGCCATCATCTGGCGAGTTTCGAGCATTTCCATTCGGAAACGAGTTAGCGGCGTCTTGGAGCTTTTCGAGGCTTTGGAAACCTTTCGCAGTAGCTTGGAAAACATGGGACGGGTCCTTTGCATATTCGGTGTGACGATCCGAGGTACGCAATCGACCTCGTTACCGAGTGATGCGCAGGGCGCCCCCGAGTGTTACAGAAGCCGCGAAAGCCGCGTAAACTGTCGAGTGGCATGGCCCCGGCGGCCAAGCGCCGCATCATTCCAGCAACCAGCAACCAGCAACCAGCAACCAGCAACCAGTAACGTAGAACGCCATGTCCTCCCCCACCGAACGCTTCTCGAGCCGCGTCGAGAACTACGTCCGTTATCGCCCAACGTATCCGGCGGCGGTGCTCGACATCCTGCACAGCGAGATCGGTCTCACGTCTGACTGGTCGATCGCCGACATCGGTTCCGGCACCGGCATTTCGGCGGAGTTATTCCTGAAACATGGCAACGAAGTCTTCGCCGTCGAACCGAACGGCCCGATGCGCGCCGCGGCCGAACGTCTGCTCGCCAGTTATCGGAAGTTCCACAGCGTCGACGGCACGGCGGAAGCGACGACGCTGCGGGACAGATCGGTCGACGCCGTCGTCGCTGCGCAAGCGTTTCACTGGTTCGATCCCGTGAAGACCAGCGTCGAGTGCCGGCGCATTCTGAAAGCCGACTGCTGGGCCTTGCTGCTCTGGAACACGCGCCGCCTCGATTCGACGCCGTTCTTGCGCGACTACGAAACGCTGCTGAAAAAGTACGGAACCGATTACGCCCAAGTCCGTCACGAGAATGTCGACGAGTCGCGGCTCGATCGCTTCATTGGCCCGGGCCAGTGGCGGAAGCGGAGCGTCGAGAACTTCCAACGGCTGACGCTCGACGGCATCCGCGGCCGGCTTAAGTCCTCATCCTACGTCCCCGCCGACGGCGACCCGGCGCAAGCGGCGATGCTGAGCGAACTCGACGACCTCTTCGCCCGCGCGCAAACCGAAGGGCACGTCGTCATCGAGTACGACGCCGAGATTTACTTCGGACAGATCAAGTGAGCCTTGAGTGTAGATAAAGCCTGCCATCGGCACTTCTTGGTGCTTCCTTCGTGCCTTCGTGTCTTGGTGGTTAATTGAATCCCACCAATCTAAGGCTGCAGCCGCATCACGTCGCGCACAAAGTCGGTCCGCGCGCCGCCGTACTGCTGGTACTGCGTCACGAACTGCTGCATCTCCGCTGCCGTAGGCTGGCGGCCGAGCAGCGTTTGATAGAGCGCCGCTAGATACGGATCGCGCTGGTTCCCCATACGATCGAAGTACTCGCTGCTGCCCAGGATGTAGGCCTGAATGTCCTGCGGCGACTTGCCCGCTTGGAGGTAGCTCTGCCAAGCGTTGAGCTCCTGCGGCGAGGCGTCACGGCGGAGGTATTGCTTGTACCACTGATTGATCTGGTCAAGCTGCCCGACGGCGTACGTGCCGTTTGCCGGGACGCTCGCGCCAACCTTCACGAGGTTCACCTGAACCGTTGGGACGTTGGCCAGCGGCGTCACAGGGATGGCGGCCGAGCTCTGCAGCACGATCTGCCCGCGATCGACCAGGTAGGCGTCGACCGCATACTTGTGGTCAGGGTAAAGCTGCGTCCGGTCGATCGCGATCGAGAACGGAATCGGCGGATGCTTGGGGTTGGTGATCACCTGCTTGCCGACTTCGACGTTCTGCCAACTCGGGTACGTGACGTCGCGCAACCGCACGGTGAGCACCGCCTGTTGCGTGAGCGTGACGCGTTCCTTGCACGTCACTTCGCCGCGCACCGCCGCCGCTGATTGCTGCGTCAGCGTTACTGGCAGGTTCTGCAGCCGGCGGTTGCGGTTGTCGAACACCAGGAAATCGACTTTGCCGTTCTGATCGACGCGGCGGCGGATCTCGTCGCCGAGATCAAACAGCGCGCCTTCGACGTAACCGACCTGAAAGCCGTCGACGTTGACGATGATGTCGCCCGTTTCGAGCCCCGCCACTTGGGCCGGCATGCCCGCCTCAACGTCGGTGAGGACGACGCCGGTGTCGACGTTCTGGATCGCCACGCCGAGCCGCCAGGAATTGGGCTGGGCATTCCACGACGGCGTCGCCGAGGTTGCCGGCAGCAAGCTGGGGGCGGCGCTCCACGCCTCGCTGAGGTCGCGACTGCGAATCGTCGCCTGCGCGGCGGCATCTTGGAGAGGGAGGGCTAAGACGAGCGTCAGCGCCGCGGCGAGCGATGACATGATCTTGAAACGCTTCAGACGCGGAGTCGGCGTCATTGATGTGGCTCCTGAGAGGCGGACGTCTTGTGTAGGCAAATGCATTGGATTGGGTGGCACGCCCTGAAGGTGCTCCGTAAGGGCGTGGTTGAGTCTGCGAAGGGTTCTCCACGCCCTGCGGAGTACCTTAGGGCGTGCCACCCAGCGTCGTTAGTGGGCTCCGGTCCAACCTAGCGCGTCGCGCGAGGCGAGGACTTCGTCGCGGCGAAGGGGTAGCAGCCCCGCCTTCACGGCGTCTTCTTGCCCGGAGCGGCTCAGCACGTAACGCAGCAATTCCTCCGTCATCGCGGGCATCGGTTTGCCCTGCTCCCACTTCAGCACGACGTACAACTGCCGCACGAGCGGGTAACGCGGGTCGACTGCCTCGCCCATCTTCGGGGCCGGCACGACTTCGCCCGTGTTGAGCACCAACGGCAACACCTTCCCCTGCGTCGCTGGGGCGAGCGACAAACTCAAGTAGCCAACGCCCCCCGGATCTTTCGTGACCGATTCGCAGATCTGCGCGTAGCCGTTGCAATCCTTGCCGGCGCGGCTCGTCGCCCCCTCGCCGAGGAAGCGATTCACAAGATAGCCCCACGCCCCCGTGCCGGTGCTGCGACCGTAGAGCGTGATCGGCGCCTTCGCCAGCGGCCCCGTGACGCCGAGATCGCCCCACGTCTTCGCGCCAGGGTTTTCCTTAGCGTCGGGATTCTGCAGAATCTTGACCCCTTGCTCCATCGTGAGTTGCTCCAGCGGGTTGTCTTGATTGACGACCACGCCGAGCACATCCTTGGCGGTGGCGATCGCAATGACGCCCCCTTCTTTGAGTTCCTTCTCCGTGAGCGGACGGCTCATCAAGCCGATCTCCATCTCGCCGGCGCTGAGCTTCGGCAACACTTGCCCCGACTCGAACATCGCGACGTCGAGCTTGGCTTCAGGATGGACGTGCTTGAGACCGTCGGCCCAGAGGTGGGCGAGTTGATTCATCGCCGAGGAGCCGGCGACGACAAGCTTGCCGCTGATAGGCGCCTTCGGCAGGTAGGGAGGCAAGCCGCCCAGCAGGTTATCTTCCTGCGCCGGCACTGCGGCGACGTCGCTCGCCAGCTGCGGGTCGACCGCGTAAAGCGGCGCGACCATCGCGGCGATCGCCGTGGCTACCAACAAGAACGTCGCGCAGCAACGCGACAAGTCCGTGCGAACTCCCATTTCGCTTCCTCCCAGATGAATCGGCTAGCTCCGTCATGCGAGTACGCCGGGCGTCTCGCGGCTGCCGATCATACCGCAAAGCTGGGGGGACTGGGGAGAGGAATCCGGGCTGGGGGCAGCAAATGAACTATTGCGGGGGACAGGGATTTCGGAAAATCGTACTTAGTACCGGGTACAGCGTACTGAGTACCGAAATTCAGTCCTTCTGCCCCCTGCCGACCGCCCACTACTTTCTACGCCCGCGCTTTCACCTTCGCGCCGCTATGAGACTTACCATTCACCGACGGCGCCAGCAGGTAGCTCATGTCGCCGAGCCGATCGAAGGTGATCAGTTCCGCGAGTCCCGCCGCGGCCAACTCGGGCCCGCCGACGTACCGCCCCGGGTTGATCCATTTGTCCATCTGCTCGACCGACGAGCCGAAGAGCCCGGCGAGCAACACGTCCATATCCTTCTCGAGCTGCCCGAAATGGCGGGCCCACTCGGCCGCCTCGGCGAGGCCGACGTTCTCTTCGCTCTGCCACCGCATCGGGTGGAACAGCAACACGCTGCAGGGCGTGACGAGTCGCTTCACGCAGGCGGCGAACGGCCATAGCGCCGCCGACGAGCATTCGCCGGTGACGATGCCGGTCGCCCGCAGGCCGCGGAGCTTGATGAGCGTCATCAACGACATCGCGCAGTAGGGGCTGCCGCCGGGCGAGTCGAAGTAAATCAGGCACTCCCCTCCCGGTTCGACGTCGAGCAACCGATCGGTCAGCTCCGATTCGTGTTCGGTGAGGTCGCCGCACAGGGCAATTTCAGGAATGCGCTCGTCTTGTTCCCGACTCATGCGATTTTCGCTTTGCCTCGTTGGATCTCGTGGGGGCCAGACCGGCATCTTAGTGCTGAACTGGCAAATTCCCCAGGGGGGCGACCCGACACTAGAAAATTGTAGGTCAATCGCGCCGGAACCACCAGTTTTTGGGCAGAATGGCCCGCTGCTCTGGCGGAGCTAGCGACAATCGAGCCGGGAAGGCTGCTATCCGTCCCGACTCCCGCGTCTTAGCATAAACAGGCTTGGCGGCAGTCGCCCTAGTCTCCCCCTCCCCAGAGGCAGGAAAAACGGCCCGCTGCGTCCGGTGGTAGCGGTCCTGGCGAAGAGTGAGGGGGATGGGCGAGAGCACGCTCGGGCGAGTCGTGGACCCGCGGAGGAGTTTAGAAGATTAACCACCAAGGCACGAAGATCACCAAGAAGCACGAAGGAATGCAAGGCGAGAAAAGAGCGAAAAACCAGGCGACGGAGCCAGCCCTTCCTGACCATTTTCTTCCTTATTCTTTCTTGGTGCGTCTTCGTGCCTTGGTGGTTCGTTTTCCTCACCACTCCAGCGGGTCGTTGACCCGCGGCTACTGAATTGTCGTCAGCACCGTTCGCCTTCCCCCTTCCGCCCTCCACTTTCCCCCTTCCCTTCATGTCCTACGCCAGTCTGCGGGAATGCGTCGACGACCTCCAGCGCCATCGCCAGCTCGTTCGCATCGAGTCGCCAGTCGACGCCCATCTGGAGGCGGCGGCGATCCACCGTCGCGTCCACGCCCCGGGCGGCCCGGCGATCTACTTTGCCAACGTCACTGGTTGCCAGTTTCCGATGGTGAGCAACCTCTTCGGGACGATGGACCGCACGCGGCTGATGTTCCGCGACGCGCTCGCCGGCGTTGAGCAACTGGTGCAGCTGAAAGCGAACCCGCAGGCAGCCTTCCAAGAAATCTGGAAGTATTGGCGAGCGCCCCTCAATGCTCTCTACATGCTGCCGAAGTACGTCGGCAGCGGGCCGATCCTCGCCGGGCAAACGACCGTGAGCCAGCTGCCGCAGCTGCAGAGTTGGCCTCGCGACGGCGGGCCGTTCGTCACGCTGCCGGTGGTCTATACCGAAGACGTCCGTGAACCGGGACTTCGTCGTTCGAACCTTGGCATGTACCGCGTGCAACTTGCGGGGAATCAATACCAGCGCGACGCTGAAATCGGTCTCCACTATCAAATTCACCGCAGCATCGGCGTTCATCACGCCGCCGCGAAGCGCGCGGGGCAGCCATTCCGCGTCAACGTGCTGGTCGGCGGTCCGCCGTCGATGGCCGTCGCCGCGGTGATGCCGCTTCCGGAAGGGATGAGCGAACTCGGCTTCGCCGGCGCGCTCGGTCGCCGTCGCGTGCGGATGATCCGTCGTCCTGGCGCGCTGCCGATCCACGCCGACAGCGACTTCTGCATCGTCGGCACGATCGATCCCGATCGCTTGCTTCCCGAAGGCCCCTTCGGCGATCACCTCGGCTATTACAGTCTCGCGCACGACTTTCCTGTACTGAAGGTCGAAGCGGTCTACCATCGCCGCGATGCGATCTGGCCCTTCACCGTCGTCGGTCGGCCGCCGCAAGAAGATACGATGTTCGGGCGGCTGATCCATGAGCTCACGGGGCCGATGATCCCCACGGTATTGCCGGGCGTGCATGGCGTCCATGCCGTCGATGCGGCAGGGGTTCATCCGCTGCTGCTGGCGATCGGCAGCGAACGCTACATGCCGTTCCTCGACGCCGCTCAGCCGCAGGAGTTGCTCACGCAAGCCTGCGCGATCCTCGGCCAAGGCCAACTTTCGCTGGCCAAGTATCTGCTGATCGCCGCCCACGATGATGATCTGCGACTGCAGGTTGACAACGTCGCCGCGTTCTTCGCGCATGTGCTGCAGCGGGCCGATTGGCGCCGCGATCTTCACTTCCACACGCACACGACGATCGACACGCTCGATTATTCTGGCGGCGGATTGAACGCCGGTTCGAAAGTCGTCATCGCCGCCGCCGGGCCGAAGCGATTTGAATTAGCGACCGAACTGCCGGCGATGTTGCCGCTCCCCGACGGCTTCCGCCACCCGCGCGTCGTCATGCCGGGCGTCCTCGCGGTCGAGGGGCCGGCCTGCCCGAAGCCATCGTTCGACTACGACGAATCTGTTCGCGCCCGCTCCGCCGCCCGCGAAGAAACCGCCGCCGCGATGCGCCGTTTCTGCAACGATCTCGACGCGGCCCACCCGATCAACCAGTTCCGCCTCATCGTGGTCGTCGACGACAGCCGGTTCGTCAGCGAGTCGCTCAACAATTTCGTCTGGAGCGTCTTCACGCGTTCGAACCCCGCCGACGACATTTACGGCATCGACGAGTTCGTCAGCGAGAAACATTGGGGCTGTCGCGGCGCCCTGATCATCGACGCCCGGATCAAACCGCACCACGCCCCGCTGCTTGAGGAAGACCCCGAAATCACCCGCCGCGTCGATGCTCTTGGCGCGCCAGGTGGGCCCTTGCATGGGATTATCTAACCGATTCTCGCACTTCTCATTTCACTCTCTGCGCCTCCGCGCCTCTGCGAGAGGCATTCTTGAAAAAGTCTCTCGCAGAGGCGCGGAGGCGCAGAGAATTGGGGGAGTAGCCGCGAAGAGGCACAAAACACACAAGATATTGAAAGAAGAACCTTTTTGCGTTTCTCGCGACTTTTCGCGGCAAAGTCTTCAGAGTTACCTTCCATCGTCGAACCAGCTATCTTTGAACCCATGGCAACACTGACTTTTCACGGCGCCGCGCGCACCGTCACCGGGTCGAAGTATCTCCTCGAGGCCGATGGCGCCCACGTCTTGGTCGACTGTGGTTTGTTCCAGGGCCTCAAAGAACTCCGCGATCGCAACTGGGGCCCGGTCCCGTTCGACGTGCGATCGCTCGACGCCGTGGTGCTCACACATGCCCATCTCGACCATGTCGGCTATCTGCCGCGGATCATCAAGCAAGGCTACAACCGCCGCATCTATGCGACCGACGCGACCCGCGATCTTGCGGAGATCATTCTGCTCGACTCGGCAAAGATTCAGGAGCAAGACGCCGAGTATGCCAACCGCAAAGGCTTCTCGAAGCACAAGCCCGCGCTGCCGCTCTACGAAGTCCGAGATGTTGAGCGGACGATGAAGCTCTTTCAACCAATCCCGCGCGGCGAATGGTTCACGCCCGCGGCGCCGATCGCGATGCGGTTCCACGATGCGGGGCATTTGCTCGGTTCGAACATGATCGAGGCCGAGATCCGCAATCGCCCCGACCCGCTGCGGATTCTCTTCTCCGGCGACGTCGGCCGCTACGACGGTCCCCTCTATCACGATCCCGCCCCGCCGCCAGAGTGCGACTACCTCGTCTGCGAAAGCACCTACGGCGATCGCGAACATCCGGAGACGTCGATCCTCGACGCGCTGGCGGAGGTAGTTCATCGCAGCATCAAGCGCGGCGGCGTCATGCTGATCGCGGCGTTCGCCGTCGGGCGAGCGCAGCAGTTGCTCTATCTGTTCCAATTGCTCAAGTCGGCCGACCGAATTCCCGATCTGCCGATCTACATCGACAGCCCGATGGCGTGCGACGCGACGGCCGTCTATCGCGAACATCATGAGGATCACGACCTAAGCGACGGGGAACTCGATCCCGAACATCCGGCGCTCGGCGGCCGCAAAATCATCCTCGCTCGCACAGCGGCCGAATCGAAGCGTATCAACCAAACTGCCGGCCCCGCGGTGATCATCGCCTCCAGCGGCATGATGACCGGCGGCCGCATCGTCCATCATCTCAAGCAGCGGATGCCCGACCCCCGCAACACGATCATCATCGGCGGCTACCAGGCCGTCGGCACCCGCGGTCGGTTGATTGAAGATCACGCCCCCTTCGTGCGTATGTTCGGTCAGGAAGTCCCGCTCCGCGCGGCGGTCGAAAAAATCCCCGGCCTCAGCGGCCACGCCGATCGCAGCGACCTGCTCAAATGGCTCGGCCAACTCCCGCACGCCCCGAAGCAGACGTTCCTCACTCACGGCGAACCCGCCGTGGCCGATGCCCTGGCGGAAGAACTCCAAACCACTCGCAATTGGAATGTCGCGACGCCGGCGATGGGTGAGAAGGTTCAGCTCGACTAGTGGTGGAGAGTTTTGTTTTCTCTCGCAAAGGCGCGAAGACGCAAAGTTAACGCCAAGAATACGGGGTAAAGGATTGTCGGTGCACATCGTGCGAAGGAAGCATTGTGATGGTCTTCTTTGCGCGTCCTTTGCGCCTTAGCGACTTTGCGAGAAACTCAAACGACAAATGACCGAAACAAAGAAAGAACAACCGGAAGACGCCGTCGAACGGAATCGCCAAGCGATTCTCGCCTCCCCCAGCTATCGCCTCGCCGAGCTTGACGTCGACTTCATCGGCCGCGCCGAGCAGCGGCCGGTGCGGATGCAGCTTGAACTCGACAAGGCGGAGACCGTCCTCCGCGAAGCGGGCATTCGCTCCACCGTCGTCGTCTTCGGCGGCACTCAAATCGTTCCGCGCGACACCGCCGAAGCTCGCTTGGCCGACGCCGAAGCGAGACTGAAGCAGAACCCTGAACTACCGCAAGCCCGCCGCGACGTGCTACGCGCGAAAAGCTGCCTTGCCAAGAGCCACTTCTACGATGAAGCCCGCCAGTTCTCACGGCTCGTCTCCGAGTACTGCCAGCATGGCGAGAAGTGCGACCTCGTCGTGATGACCGGCGGCGGCCCCGGCATCATGGAGGCCGCTAATCGCGGCGCGTTCGAGATCGGCGCCAAGAGCGTCGGCCTCAACATCGTCCTGCCGCACGAGCAAGAGCCGAACCCTTACATCACGCCGGAACTTTGCCTGCAGTTCCACTACTTCGCGATGCGGAAGTTCCACTTCATCTTGCGCGCCGCGGCGCTCGTGATCTTCCCCGGCGGCTTCGGCACGCTCGATGAGTTGTTCGAAGTCCTCACGCTGCGACAAACCGGCCGCATGCAGGAGATCCCCATCATCATGTACGGCTCCGACTACTGGAACCGAATCATCAACTTTCAGGCGCTCGCCGATGAAGGAGTCGTCGCCGACGACCACATGAAACTGATCCACTTCGCCGACACTCCCGAGCAAGCTTGGAAGTTGGTCGTCGAGTTCCATCGCCTCAGCCCATAAATGGCCCTGCCATCCTGGCGGGCGTTCAGAATACTGAACCGCCAAGGACGCCAAGAGCGCCAAGGAAATGCGGGGGAGGAATTGAACCACGACGGCACGGCAGGCACGACGGAATATAAGAGAGAAGGAAGATGGAACCGCCGATAAACGCAGATAGACGCAGATAAAGAATTATTTGCGTCTATCTGCGTTTATCCGCGGTTCCAATAGTCTTGTATTCCCTTGGCGCTCTTGGCGTCCTTGGCGGTTGCATTTTTTAGACGTTGCAGTTGCCCTTCTTCGCGCGAGGGCAGCGGGGCTAGATCGCCCCAGAAAAGCCCCTATTTTGCCACGCGCTTGCCTTCGCGCCGCAGATCGCCAGAATTACAACTTCGCCAGCACGGCCCGGCGGCCACGCTTCTCGCGATCCACCCAAAATTCACGCTCCGCATAGTGAGATCATTTGATGACACGTCCCCCTCGTCGAACCCTGGTCGCCCGCCTCTTCCTGGCTGTCGCCTGCACGATCGGAGCAACCGCGTCGCTGACGCCCAGCACGCTCCGCGCCGATGAAGCCGCCAAAGCGAAGGGCGTTGTCGAGAACGAAGAGCTCTTCAAGATCCCCGCGAGCGGCGCCAAAGAGATCCAAGAGTTCATGACGAAGCTCGCCCAGACTGCTCCCGAGGGCGAGAGCGAAGAAGATCAGATGGCCTTCAGCGTGAAGGCCCTCACCACGCTGGTCGCAGCTGCCGAAAAACTGCTCGCCGCCAAACCAAACGACGAACAGGCGGAACTGGCCTTTGCCTACAAGATCGAAGCCCTCCAGGCCCTCACGGCAATGGATCAGCCCGACGCCGGCAAGCAACTGGAAGAAGTTCTCGCCGCCGCCCGCGACGATAAACGCGAAAAGATCATCGGTCTCGGCTGGCAGAACACGATCGTGAGCGCCATCCGCAATTGGCCGACGCTCGACGCCAAAGCTCATCAGGCCTTCATCGACCTGATTGTCAACAAGGTGAAAGCAGGGCCGGCGCCCATCGACGTTTCGATCGTTCAAGTCACCAGCATGCAGCTTGAGGATCGCGATACTGATGCAGTCGTCGGTTTGCTCGAAAAAGTGATGCCGATCTTCGAGAAGAGCGAAGATAAAGCGGTCCAGGCGCAGCTCACCGAAGCGAATCTCCCCGGCATGTATCGTCGGCTCACCCTCCTCGGCAAGCCGATGGAAATCACCGGCACGCTGCTCAACGGCGAGCCGGTCGATTGGGAGTCGTATCGCGGCAAGGTCGTCCTCGTCGACTTCTGGGCCACTTGGTGCGGCCCGTGCCGCGCCGAGATCCCGAACGTCCTGGAAATGTACGAAGCCTACCACGACAAAGGCTTCGACGTCCTCGGCGTCTCGCTCGACGCCACTCCCGAGGCGGCCGAAAAGTACGTCGCCGAGAACAAGCTCCCTTGGTCGTCGATCTTCCCGAAGAACGAAGACGAGCGCGAGTGGAGCAACCCGCTGGTCGGCTACTACGGCATCACCGGCATCCCGACCGCGATCCTCGTCGGCAAGGACGGCAAGGTCGTCAACATGAACGCCCGCGGCCCGGTGCTGGGCGAAGAGCTTGAGAAGCTCCTCGGCCCGCCAGCGGAGAAGCCGGCTGACGAAAAGGCTGCCGCTGAGGAAGCCGCCGCGAAGTAACTGCTGAAGACTTACTGCCGCAAAAAGTCACAAAGGACGCAGAAGGCTCACTAGGAGTTCTTTGCGTCCTTTGTGACTTTTCGCGGCTACCCTCTCTCCTTCTCCTTCTTCTTTGCGCGTCCTTTGCGTCTTCGCGCCTTTGCGAGAAGCATACCGGCAAGTCTCACGCAAAGCCGCGAAGGCACAAAGACGACGCCAAGAAATGCAGTAAACGGCCTAATTCAAAATTTTTTTGACATCCCCTAGCTGGCCGATCTACACTGCCGCACGTCTGCGAGCGGGCGTCCGGAACCGCCCCTCGACAAACACTTCTCTCTAGCATGACTCGCCGACATGGCGGGTCGAGGAGGCATCTCATGGGCCAGAACATGTGGGGCTATCGTTGCGCTCTCGCTGCCATCGCGTCGCTCGCGCTCGCGACGCCGTTGCGGGCGGAAGACGATGCGGCGAGCGAGTCGGCGCCGTCATCCGGCCAGAATAGGGCCGCAATGCAAGCCGCGGCCGAACGCCGCATCGAGGCGGCGCTCGATTCGCCGCTTCGCGCGCCGATAGATTTCGTCGCGCAGCCGCTCAGCGACGTCGTGCATATCATTTCCGAGGATTTCCAAATACCGATTGTGATCGACACATCCGCTCTCGATGCCGTCGCTAGCAGCCCAGATGTCGAAGTCTCGTTCGCCATCGGTAATGTCACCCTTCGCTCCGCCCTCGAACTGATGCTGCAGAGCGTAGGCGAGGGCGATCTCACGTACATCGTCGACAATGAAGTGCTGATGATCACCACACAAGAGGAGGCTGAGAAGCGCCTGGGAGTCGTCGTCTACCGCGTCGACGATCTGCTGGACGGCGACGAAGCAACGTGCGAACGCTTGATCGACGTCATCGTCGCTTCGGTCGAGCACGAATCATGGATGGAGAATGGGACCGGCGAAGGAGAAGCCCTCTCGTTTCCGCCCGGCATGATCGTCATCTCGCAAACGCGGCGCGTCCACGCCGAGGTCGAGCGGTTGTTGGATCACATGCGAATGGCCAAACAAGGTATCGTGGCGGACACAGCCGAGGCGAAAGCCGCCGCGTCTACGCAACCTGTCACTCGCTCAATCAACCTCAACGACAAGGTCATCGCCAATAGCGAAGAAGCTCGCCATGCGCTTCACGACGCTTTGCAGAAATCTGTCGATTGGCAACGCAAAGTCGAAGGCGTCGATCGCGACGAATTCTTCCTGTTTGTATTGCCCAACCGAGTCCTCGTGCGGCATATTCCCGAAGTGGTGAGCCAGGTCGCCCACGTGGTCAGAAAAGTTTCGCCGTCGCAGAAAGGCGTTGTCGGAAACTACGGCACGGGAGAGGGCATGAGCGGTCGCGGGGCCGGCGGTGTTCCTCAAAAGGGCCAAGACCTTGCCGACGCGTCGAAGGCGGGCGAAGATAAACAGCCTAAGCCCAAGAGTAGCGGCAGAGGCGGATTCTGACGCGGCTCGGCGGGAGCTCCCGGTTACCCCAAACGCGACCGCCGTATGCACCTTGGCCCGACGCTCATCATCGACACGTTCGCCGAAGCCTTCCGCATGCGCTACGCGCGGGTGATCGTCACCGCGCTCGACGAATTTTGGCTCGACGCCGCTCTCCGCGAGTTCTGCGGCTACGGGTCGAGCGTCATTGGCTGCGACGCCGAGGTCGGCGTCGAGCGTTTTCTCGCCCCCCAGGAAACGCCCGACGCCCGGCCTGGCGCCGCAGTTCTCGCCTTCGGCTTCTCCGTCGAGGCGCTCGCGAAGGCGCTGCTCAACCGCGCCGGCCAGTGCCTGCTGCCCTGCGCGACGTCCGCCGTTTTCAATGGCCTGCCGGAAGGCGAAGACCAGGTTCCGCTCGGAAAAAATCTCCGCTTCTTCGGCGACGGCTACCAGAAGAGCAAGCAGATCGGCGACCGCCGTTACTGGCGGATCCCGGTGATGGATGGCGAGTTCATCGCCGAGGAGCAAGTCGGCGTCGCCAAAGGCGTCGCCGGCGGCAACATCATCATCCAGGGCGAGACGCAAGCGATCACGCTCGCCGCCGCTCGTCGAGCAGTGGAGGCGATCTCCGACATGCCGGGCGTAATCACGCCGTTTCCCGGCGGCGTCGTTCGCAGCGGCAGCAAGGTCGGCTCGAAATACAAGGCGTTGCGGGCCTCGACGAACGACGCCTTCTGCCCCACGCTCCGCGGTCGCGTGCCGACCGAACTCGTCGACGGCGCCCAGTGCGCGTACGAAATCGTGATCAACGGCATCGACGAACAACACGTCGCCGCCGCCACCCGCGCGACCCTCCACGCCGCGGCGGGCGAGGGAATCCCCGCCATCAGCGCCGGCAACTACGGCGGCAAACTCGGCAAGTTCCACTTCCGCCTGCGTGAAGTGTTGGCATCATGATGAACCTTCGAATGAAGATTTCTCGCAAAGACGCGAAGGCGCAAAGAGGAACGCAAAGAAGACAGCGTGATGTCACTTCTTCGCAGCAATCTCCCCGTATTTGCATTCTTTGCGTATTTCTTTGCGCCTTCGCGTCTTTGCGAGAGACATCAACCACCCAAGCTCAAGAAAAGGTCGAAAGCCTCCCGCTCGATCAGTTTCAACCCCGCTCAATGCTCACTCTCCCCGAGCATCGACCAGCCCGTGCGAAGTTCCCCGCCGTCGACGTTCATATCCACGGCCGCAAGAAGCTTCGTCAGTCGCCCGAGGCGCTCGCCGAGTATGTCCGCCTGATGGACAACCAGAATATCGCGATCTCCGTCAGCCTCGACGGCGAGCTCGGCGAGCAGCTGGAAGAGCACAAGAAGTTCTTGTGGACGAAGTATCCCGACCGCTTCGTCATCTTCGCGAACATCAACTGGCAAGGGGACGGGAAGACCGACCAGCCCGCGACGTGGGATTGCCAACGAGCCGACTTCGCGCGGCGCATGGCCGACGCCCTCGCCGACGCCAAGCAGCGCGGCGCCTCGGGCCTCAAAATCTTCAAAGACCTTGGCCTCGTCTACCGCAATCCCGACGGCTCGCTGATCGCCATCGACGACCCCCGCTGGGACCCGATCTGGACCGCGTGCGGCGAACTCGGCCTGCCGATTCTCATCCACGCCGGCGACCCAGCCGCGTTCTTCCAGCCGCTTGATCGCTTCAATGAACGCTACGAAGAACTCGCCCGCCACCCCGACTGGCACTTTCCCGCCGACAAATTCCCGACCCACGCCGAGATCCTGGCGTCGTTTCTCCGCGTGGTCGCCCGCCACCCGAAAACAGTCTTTATTGGCGCCCACTTCGCCAATAATCCAGAGAATCTGGCGGAACTGGGCGATTGGCTCGACAAGTATCCCAATCTCAACGTCGAACTCGCCGCCCGGATTGCCGAACTCGGTCGCCAGCCCCGCGCGGCCCGCGAGTTCTGCCTGAAGTACGCCGATCGCATTCTCTTCGGCACCGACGGCCCGCGGGACGTCAAACGGCTCGCCCCCCACTGGCGGCTGCTCGAAACGGCCGACGAATACTTTCCTTACGCCGAGGACCAATACCCGCCGCAAGGGTTTTGGAGCATCTACGGCCTCGACCTGCCAGACGCCGTGCTGCGCCAGATCTACAACGAAAACGCCGCCCGACTCATCCCCGGCGTAAAAGAACGCCTGCCAAAAGTAGCAGGCACACTCCGCACGCCATAGCGAATCCAGACGAAAGCCAGCCAATCTCAACCTTGGAATCCCAAGCCTTAACAACCATTAGCCAAGTCCCGACGGTTTGAACCTTGAGGCCCCCTCCCCCTTGCGGGGAGGGCTGGGGAGGGGGTGGAACGCTGGTACACGGCTTCCATCGCCCCTCCCTAACCCTCCCCTTCAAGGGGAGGGAACCAGAAGAAATGAATCTCAGCTGACGTTCGTCCCTGCCAGGCATGTAAGCCTCTCAGTCAGAAGCATTTCACCGCTCACATCGCGTGCCAAAACGCTGTTTCAACCCCCAAGCGCCGCCTAGGGCTACAATCACGCGCGTCACCCCCTCTAACCCGTTGCCAGCCGCGCTCCCCCCTGGTTAAACTGCGCGGTCAGGCGCGGCCCGCTGTGGGTCGTTTTACTTATCCATTGGACTGCCGAAGTTTATGACCGCCGATCACGACCCGACGGAAGCTCAACTTTCCACCGCTCCGTCGACTGCCGCACCCGCCGCTGATTCACTCGCCAGCGAGTCGGCCGCGCACGCCCCCGCGACGCCCGAAACTTCCGACGCCGCGCGCCCCAGCGAGCGGATCCAAATCGGCAGCCAGCGCGACTCCGAGGCCGACGCCCCCGCGCTCGCCCCGAAGCCGGTCAACCCCGGCCCGTCGAACCCTGATCGGGTCAACGAGCAGAAGCGCAAGAGCTACCCGCCGCCGAACATCCGCGCGCAACTCCCGCCCGATCTCGAGCAGGAACTGCAAGCCGCCCTCGCGGTCGATCCAGTCGACCAGCTGATGGAGAGTTCCGCCGACGCATCGTCGCAGGCCGAGCTCGCCCCCGAGACTCGCGTCAACGCCACGGTCGTCAGTATTCATGAAGAAGATATCTTCTTTGACCTCGGGATGGGCCGCAGCCAAGGCGTCGCGCAGCTGAAGCAGTTCGAGACGCCCCCGGAAGTCGGCGCCCAGCTGGAGATGGTCGTCTCGAAGTTCGACGCCGAGCAAGGAATCTACGAAATCGCCCGCACCGCCGCCGCCGTCAGCGTCGGCAATTGGGACGAGGTCCACGAAGGTCAGGTGATTGAAGTCCTCATCACCGGCGCCAACAAAGGCGGCCTGGAGTGCACCGTCTCGAATATCCGCGGCTTCATGCCGATGGGCCAGATCTCGATGTTCCGCGTCGAGAACGCCGAAGACTACGTCGGCCAGCGTCTGACGTGCGTCATCACCGAGGCTAACCGCAGCCGCAAGAATCTCGTCCTCAGCCACCGCGCTCTCATGGAGCGCGAACGCAAGGAAAACCGCGAGAAGATTCTCGCCGAGATCGCTCCCGGCCAAATCCGCGAGGGGACCGTCCGTAGCCTGCAAGACTTCGGCGCCTTCGTCGATCTCGGCGGCGTCGACGGCCTGATCCATGTGAGCCAAATGAGTTGGGACCGCATCGGCCACCCGAGCGAAGTCCTCCAGGTTGGCCAAGCGGTGAAGGTTCGCGTCGAGAAGGTGAACGCCGAGACGGGCAAGATTTCGCTCGTCTACCGCGACATGGGCGCCAACCCCTGGGCCGACGTCACCACGAAGTACGGCATCGGCTCCCGCGTGAAGGGAACCGTCTCGAAGCTCATGCAGTTTGGCGCCTTCGTCAAACTCGAAGCCGGCGTCGAGGGCCTGATCCACATCTCCGAACTCGGCCACGGCCGCGTCATGCGCACTAGCGACGTCCTGAGCGAAGGCCAAGAGGTCGAAACGAAGGTCCTCTCCGTCGACCCCGATGCGCAGCGGATCAGTCTCTCGCTGAAGGCGCTCCTCGCCGCTCCGGAGAAGCCCGAGCAACGTCGCCCCGAGCCTGAACCAGAGCGCGAGCCGACGCCGGAGGATCTCAAGCGCCAAGAGAACCGGCGGAAGGCGAATGAGAATCTCAAGGGTGGCGTCAGCGCCCCCAGCGGCGGCGAAAAGTTCGGTTTGAAGTGGTAGCCGCGGTTTGACGCGAAATCGAGTGCAATCCAAATAGCCCCTGGTCAACGACCAGGGGCTATTTTCATTGCGTCACACTCCGCGTCGAAAACGCACAGCGCCAATCGCGAGTAGCGCTAGTACCCATGCGGCCGGCTCGGGGACCGCTACGATATCGGTGACGAAGATGCCTTGCGTACCGTCAGTAAAACTCGCTTGAAACGCCAACTGACCGAGGTCGTTGAACGCGCTGTGGCGTCCATCCTCATTTCCAGAGCCTCCGAGGAAACCGACTGAGTTCACGATACGGACATCTCCTGGCGCCACCTCGATCGAGTCGCCAGAACGCACAATGGCGCGCAAGACGCCGTCAACGTCTTGAACCCATACGCCGCTAGCGTTGGGGAATTTCAGGTCATTTAAATAGGCCTGAAATGCGAATTGCCCGCGCCCATTTAGGGTGGGTGCACTGAAACTATGGAATGTCACGCCACTGGGCGCGCCTGGCGCCGGATTTCCCGCCATTGCCACTAGAGCTAACTCGCCATTGCCCTCAGACCACAACCCGTTCTTGCCGCTAGCAACAAATCCTGCAAAAGCGACGTGGCCATTGGCATTCAAGACCGGAACGGAAAAGTCGCGGAATGTTTCTCCAGGCAAACCGGGAGTGCTTTGGCCGGAGCGAGCGACGGCATGCAAACCGCCTCGTTCCGACCAAATTCCATATCCGCCGTCGCTGGTGACCCCTTGAAACGCTGTTTCACCGCTGTTATTCAGCAGCATGGACCAAGCACCCTCCCAGAAGTCGGTAAACGTCACTCCCTCAGGCGCGCCGGGCGCTTGACTCCCGGTCCGGGCCACCATGTGCAGTGAGCCGCCGCCAGTCGACCAGAGACTTTGGTTATTCGTCGGCCCGATGCCTGGCCCGGTTAACGTTCCAAGAAATACAATCTCTCCGGCGTCATTAACAACGGGACCCGTGTAGAGAACCGTCGGTCCGGTGATCAATACTCCCGAGTCGAGTCCAGGCGCTTGCGTTCCACTGCGATATGCCAAGGTCAGATTTCCCGTCGACTTCGTCCAAATGCCCCTGTTGTTGATGCTATCGACGCCTGGACCATAGATAAACGACGACAGGGCAACCGTCCCATTGTCGCTGATTGCCGGAAGGCTGTGAAATCCCAACGGCGCGCTGAAAACGACGCCGGCCGGCGTATCTGGCGCCTGGCTGCCTGACCGTGCTAGTAGACTTACCGAACCGTTAGCATAGGACCAATAGCCCTCGCTGTTATTCGGATCGCTCACCCCGTTCAGCGACGACCAGAAAGCGCTCGCACCGCTGTCGCTCAACACCGGCGTTGACATCTCTCCGAACGTTACCCCAGGTTCCGTCGCTGGAGCTGCAGATCCTTTTTGCACCAGCATCGCGAGGCTACCGCTTCCTTCCGTCCAGGTGGTATTTAAGGCGTTTCCTCCATCTAGAAGCATCGAAGCAAATACCGTCTGGCCCTTGTTATTCAACACGGGAAGGAACAGATCGCTGAACAGCGTCCCAGCACCAACTCCCGGCGCCTCCGTATGGGTGAGGGCGACAGTCCGCACCGGAGGGCCAGCAATAGTGGGAGTAAACTGCAACGAAACGAACAGTAACGCAGCGACAAAACGAGGTTTCATTAGCTTGCTCTCTTCTCGGTGAACGTGCGGCCGGTTCCGGTGGCGCGACCCTCTAAGCCACACACGTTACCCGTAGCCGATACGAATGTCCAAGACCATATCGAACCCATCTGCCATTTCCGCAGAAGGGGGTCTCGGCGACAATGCGATTTTGGCGAAGATATAGTGAATTATCGAGCACCGCTGCTTCGCGCACTTCTTCGCGTCGCTATCAAGCACGCCCTTGCACAAATCGCGGTCGCTGGGTAATGTGCAACTAAATAGTTGCGTAATATCCGCCATCCCCGTAGGGTCATCCCCATGCCATCCTCCACCGACCGCATCGAAAAGCAAATCCAACTCAACGCCCCGCTCGACCGCGTGTGGCAAGCCCTCACCGACTCGAAGCAGTTCGGCGAATGGTTTCGCGTCAACCTGGAGGGCCCCTTTGTTCCCGGCGAGTTTTGCCGCGGCCAGATCACCCACCCGGGTTACGAGCATGTGACGATGGAAGTGAAGGTCGGCGAGATCAAACCGCAAACGTATTTCTCGTTCTACTGGCGCCCCTACGCCATCGATCCGCAGGTCGATTACTCCGGCGAACAGCGGACGCTCGTTGAATTTACGCTCGAACCTAAAGATGGGGGCGTGCTGCTCCAGGTCACCGAATCGGGCTTCGATCAAATCCCCGCCCACCGTCGCGACGAGGCCTTCCGCATGAACGACAAGGGCTGGGCCGCGCAGCTCAACAACAACGTCAAGGCGTATGTCGAAAAATAGCCGCCGCGCCGCCGCTCGTTTGCTGAAAAGCGCCGCCCTCTTCGCGGCGCTCGGCGACGGCACGCGCTTGGAGATCGTCGCCAAGCTCGCCGACGGTTCGCAGCAATCGATCACGCAACTGACCGCAGGCGCCGACGTCACGCGGCAGGCGATCACTAAGCACCTGCGCGTCCTCGAAAGCGCCGGCATTGTGCAGAGCGCGAAAAGCGGGCGCGAAACGCTCTTCGCCCTCCAACCCCGCTCGCTCGAAGAAGCCCAGCGCGCCCTCGCCGCCGTCTCCGAACAATGGGATGCGGCGCTGGCGCGACTGAAGGACTTCGTCGAACAATGAGCTGAACTGGGTGACATGCTCTCGGCCCCCAGCCGTGAGCATGCAGCAGCGTCGAGCGATTCAATCTTGCTCTTTGCTTCTTCATGGTCACGACGGAGTACCGTCGAGACCATGCCACCCTCGTTTCGTTCCGCCTTCCCCCTTCCGCACTCGTCCTTCCCCCTTACAATCCCATGCATGCCCAACTCCTCTCCTCTCGCACCAGCCCCGTTACGCGGTCCGCTGGCTGAACCCTGGTCCCCCGGCAAACTCGTCCGCCTCCTTGGCATGTTCGGTCCGGCGGCGGTCCTCGCTTCGGTGTCGATCGGCGCCGGCGAGACGATTGTCGTCGTCCGTACCGGCGCCTGGATGGGCTACGGCTTGCTGTGGCTCATTCTCCTCGCCGCCCTCACTAAGGGCGTTTGCGTCACGTACTTTCTCGGCCGCTATACGGCCGTCAGCGGCGAGTCCCCCGGTCAGCGCCTGGTCAAAATCCCCGGCCCCCGCGGTTGGCTCCTCTTTCTGCTGATCGCGCTCGAACTCGGAGCCGCCGGTCCCCTCTGGGGCGCCCTTGCCCGACCTTCCGGCGAACTCATGAGTTATCTACTGCTGGGCAGCGGCGATCACGGCGTCGCCAACCGCATTCTGGCCACGATCTTCATTTCCATCGCGCTGCTACTCAGTCTTCCTACAAGCTACCGCAGTCTCGAAAAACAGCAGGTCATCATCTGCGGCATCCTCGTTACCGGGACGTGCATCGGCACGCTGCTGGTGCGGCCCGATTGGCTCGCCGCGCTGCAGGGCCTCTTCTCCATCGGTCACATCCCGAGCGTCCCCGCGTCGGCGCCGCCGCTTTTCCGCGACAACGTCTGGCCGCTGATCGCCGTCACCATGGGCTACGTCGGCGGCAGCGTCATGACCTACCTCGTCTACCCCGATTTCATCGCGCTCCACGGCTGGGGCATGACCGGCCATCCAAAACGTCAAGAACTCCTGGAGCGCGCCGCCGCGGGCACGCCCGGCGACTATCTCCCCACCGATCCGAATCAGATAAAGGAAATCCGCCGCGCCGCCGGCCCCATTCGCTGGGACGTTGCCTTCGGCGCCTTCGTCCTGCTGGTGGTCAGCGCCGCCTTCATGATCGCCGGCGCCGCCGTCCTCTACCCGAAACAACAGGCGGGCGAAGACATCGCCAAGTTCGACGGCTGGGGCCTCCTCACCGATCAGGCCGAAATCTGGAACGCGATCCACCCGTCGCTCGTCTGGGTTTACTACCTCTGCGTCGTCGCTGCGTTGTGGGGCACGCTCCAGTCGTACCCCGACGTTTACGCCCGCGGCGTGACCGAATACTTCCGCGCGATCTGGCCGCAGCGCGAGTGGAACCAACGCAAGATCCAGCTCATCATCTGCGCCTACGTCTTCGCCGCCGCGAGCGCCGTCATTTGGAGCTCGATGGATTTCGACGCGATGACCCAAACTGTCAACTTTCTCGCCACGAGCCTCGGCGTCTGCCTTGCGATGTTCGCGGGGCTCTATCTCAACTTCCAGCTGCCGGCGGCGTACCGCACCCGGTGGTGGATGCTGCTGGCCGGCGTCGCCTCGGCGATCATCCTCACGGGCGTCTCCAGCATCGCCGGTTTTGGGCTGTGGCAGACGCTCACGAAGTAGCCGCGGGTCAACGACCTGCCGGAGCGTTGAGCAAGGCTAACCACCAAGGCACGAAGATCACCAAGACACACGAAGGAAGAGAAGCGTAAGGAAGAAGATGATCAGGGAGGACTGGCTTCGTCGCCGGGTTTTTCGCTCTTCCCTTCACTTTACATTCCTTCGTGCTTCTTGGTGATCTTCGTGCCTTGGTAGTTAATCTTCTGCCAACCCGTTTAATGCGTCCGCATTGCAGTGAGACGCAGACGAAATGCGGCGCGGCGCAAATGGCGTCTCTTCTCGGTGGAAACGCTACGCAAAGCGTCTTTTTGGTGAAAAACGTCTGCTTTTTGCTAGTCTGCCGTGTCTGCCGTCTCTGCCATGTCGGCCAACTGCTTTTTGTTGGCACTCTTGAGCAATGCGTCTGCTGTTGAGTTTTGGGCAGACGATTTGCGATGGGCGTTTAGCCCGCGCATGGAACTGCAGTCGTAGCTGGCGGGACTGACTGACGTAGGTCTGAATTTTCAAAGAGCAACTGTAGGTCAGGCTGGAATGCCGGACACCTTCGAACCTAGCAGATGGCGTGGCCGTTTTCTGTAGGGTAGTTGGCGGATTTTTTTGGGCGCTGGAAGACTCTCATTCCTGGCCGCTGGGGCCCTGTCTTTCAGGCTAGTTGCAAGTCGATCAGCGGCCATGCCGTTGTGACGCTTTACACTGGCGACACGCCAGTGGCACCCGGCGGGGAGGCGCAGAGAGTTGAGGGGAGAACGGAGTAGCCGCGGTTGGCGCCAGTGGCATCCTGACAGGGTGAAGCAGATACACGCACGCCGCACACGCAGCAGTTGTCCATTCGCTGGACCGCTTACCAGCCAATCCACAGGCACGCTCTTTCGACAATCGGCGGTGGCCGTAGTTCGGCTTCGCTGCAGAGCCGCGTGCGGAGTGATTGTCAACCGCTACACGGCGAAATCCGTTGTCACGCCGCTACTGAAAAATTTGCCAAAAATAACCATAAACGACAGATTTGAGCGAATTGCTCAGATCAGATAGAATGCGTGGGCTTGTCTCTTTTTTTGCCGAGCGATGGTCGAGCGGCAAGCGGATTACGAGAAACAAAACATCTTGCACTCATAGACAACGATGAAATTATCGCCCCTCTCCGCCTGCCTGTTGGCGCTTGTTTTCGTTCTGACTGCCGCTTGGTCTACTGTCGCGCATGCCCAAACCAGCGTGCTCAACCTAGGATCAGGCACGATTAACTGGTTCGATGCAAGCAAATGGTCCAACGGGGTCGCGAACGGCTCTGGCCAGGTCGCTGAGATTTGGCTAAGTCCAGACGCGGTCGGCGCGGTTACGGTCGGTAGTCCAGTGACGTTGGAGCAGTTGCTCATCAGCGGGCGAGGAACGGCAAACCTGTCGGGAATTAGCCCGCTGAATTTTGCGAACGACGGGTCAGGCGAATTGCTGTTTCGACTGGTTCCTGACGCCGGCGACCTCAACGTCGCCGTCGGCATGCCCGTGGGATGGGGATCGGCTGATCTGCTGCATGCCGACGTCGCGTTGCAAGGGACGTTGAATCTCAACGGTACTATCGGTTCCTCTGGCGATCTCTTGAAAAGCGGCGCCGGCAGCTTGCGATTAGGAGTTGCCAACCCCGCGTGGAACGGCGACCTGGAGATCGCTGATGGCGTCGTGATCGCCGGTCATGCTCAGGCGCTTGGAACCGCTGCCGGGCTGACGACGATTCGTTCGGGGGGCAGGCTCGTTGTGGAGCAGTCGACCGTCGAGCCGCTTCACATCGACGGGGGCGTGGTCCAAATCGCCAACAAGGATCTCACCGGTCCGATCGAAATCTCCGGTTCGTCGACGATCTTCCGGCCGCGGAACCCACTGTTCACCGATCCGCGCGGCGGCGGCCAATTCGAACAGTCGCTTGGCGTCACGAACATTCATAGCGCGATCTCCGGCGCCGGCGATCTGACGATTGACAACCAATCTCGCGATGCGCTATATGTGCGCGGCAACAACACGCATACCGGTCATACGTACGTTTCCGGGGGAACCGTTTACGCCACCTCGCCGACGGCGTTCGGCAGCGCGGCCGAGGGGACGACGATCAATGGCGGCACGCTCAACGTGGGAGCCGCCACTACGGAGCCGATGTACGTCAATGGCGGGACGTTGAACTTCACGACGGCCAGTTCCGCGGCCGGTCCGCTGACGCTCCGGAAGGGAGCCGTCAACCTGCCGAGCGGGGTCGACTATACGCAAACGATCACGCTCGATCAGGCGAGCGACGCCTCGATCTCCGGCAACCGTCGCCTCGCCGGCGGCATCGTCGGAACGGGCGACGTGAAGCTGCGGGGCAGTCTCGCCGTCAACGGGGCTCCATTGGCGCATGAGGGGAATCTGATCATCGATGGTTCGGGTTCAGAAGTTCGCTTGGAGACGGCAAATACCTTTTCAGGCGATCTCATCGTTTTAAACGGCTCGGTGTTGCTCGATCATCAGTCGGCCGTGCCTGGGGCTGTGAAGATGAGCGGCGGTACTATGACGATACTACGAGCCGACATGGTGTTTGACTCCGAGATTCGCGCGTCCCGTGGCCTCATCGAAAGCTTCGGCGAAGTTGCCGGTCCGATTGTTCTCGAGAAATCGAATGGAGTCGTCGGTGTGAAGGGAGGACGTATTACAGGCGTCGTTTCCGGCGAGGGAAACATTGAATTCGGGGGGTATTACCAAAACGATCAAACGATCTCCAGCCATAACACTTATCAGGGAGCTACCTCGATATCCGGAGGCGTCGTCAATGCAAACTCTTCAACAGCTTTCGGTACAACGGATTGGGGGACTGTCGTTAGATACGGCACGCTGAACGTGAACGCCCCGACAAACGAGAAGTTCTTTGTCGGCGGCGAAGGGATCATCAACTTGAATGCCAGCGTACCCCGTCTTCCTCAGATGCTCGTCAATGAATTTGGTAGTTCAAGCGAGCCGCAGTTGGCGGTCAACGTCCCCTCGTCATTCGCCGGCCCCGCCGAAGCGGCTCAAGGACGGATGTTGATCAATGCAAACTCATCCGTCGACTCATTGAAGGTGCGTGATAAAGGACGGGTCATCGTCGCTCCTGGAAAAACGCTCAACGTCGCCGGCGAAATTGAGTTGCAGGATGGGCGGTTGGAAGGCTCGATCACCGGAGCCCCCGTCATTCGCAAGACAACTTATGCCGGCGCGAACCTCGCCGACATGCCGCAGTTCGCCGGACAAATTGTCGTTGAGCAGGGTGTCCTGCAAGCCTACGCCGGCGGGCTCGGGACGACCGCCGGAGCGACGCGCGTCGCCCGCGGAGCTCAACTCTTGGTCCGCGACGTGGCCGCCATCGCAGACGATATCTATTTGGAGGACGCCGTCGGACCGCTTAACCTGGGCGGGCTCTACATGGGCGGCGACTGTTGCGGCGGTTCGACGACGATGACAGGCCGGCTCGATCTCGGCCCGAACGGCTCGATCATCGGGGGCGGGGGCAACTCTCGCAATGGGATGCTCCGCATCCACGGGCAGGTGCAAGGGGGATCGCTCACCACGTGGGGAAACGGAGTCGCCGTACGAATGATGAACTACGTGAATACCTACACCGGCATCACCGATGTGCGACAAGGTTACGTTGAACTCGCAGGTAACGGCAGGCTGGGCCATACCTCGGGGATTGTGCTGCACGAAAGCGAAGGAACGTTCGACGGCACGCTTCTTCTTGACAATCAAGAAGGCGGGGTCAACGTCGATCGAGTCGACGCCCGCATCCCCGTCGAGTTTCGCGGAGGTTCGCTCGGTGCTTACGGCGGGGGCGTCGAGGCGTTTGGGACGCTCCGTTTCGCCGAGGGGCACTCTTACATTGATTCCAGGGATATGACGTTGTCGGCCAACCGGATTGAGCGCCAAGCCGGCGCCACCCTCTCTATTGAAGTAAATAGTCCGATTACGGTGACGCAGATTCCGGACAACGCCGGCGGCCTCTTGCCGTGGATGACGATGGTAGATGGCTCGACCGGCGGGTCGTTCTATCCACTGTTCGGCGAGGTAATCAACGGCCAGATTCGCACGATGAACCGTGGATCGATCAAGTCGAATTTGAATACAGCGACCGCAAATGACGTCATCGGAGTTCCAGCGACGGGGCGGCCGGTTCTCACTGCCGATCGGACGGTGAAGGCGTTGCTCGTCGAGCGTGACGGCATCGTCGATTTAGGAGGTCACACGTTGACAGTCGCATCAGGGGGCGTCATCGCTTGGGGAGGCGAAATTCGCAATGGCAATATTACCGCCGCGGCGGGGCGCGAGTTGATTTTTCACAATGGAGCGACGCTGAAGGCCAATATTGTCGACGGCGCTGATGGGCCGCTCGATGTGACGATTACCGCCGCCAATGTCAGCGGCAACAACTCCTTTACAGGCAAACTGTTCGTTAACGAGAGTACGGTGAGCTTTCAGAACGAAAACTCGCTCCCCAGCGACATCGACGTCAATGTGCTCGGAGGTAACTTGGAGGTTGCGTACGCTCCTACCGGAGTGAAGCAAATGGGAAAGCTCCGCATTGCCGGAGGAGGCTCGCTCACCGGAAACGGCCAGTTTGAGTTTGAGGAAATTGAGCTCGAGTATGGTTCGATTCAATACCCGAAATTGGTGGGCGACTTTCCGATTCGCAAATCGACCATTGGCACGGCATCGATCAAGTCGGCTCAGCCGAGCGACGCCTCTTACGCCGGCACAGTCACTGTCGAGTACGGAACCCTCACCGTTGCCGGGATGCCGGCCGCTCGATTCGAAGTGAACGGGGGACGCTTGCGTATTGAGCAGGAGGCCGCTGCTGCGAATGCCATCAAGCTCAACGGCGGCGAACTTGAATTCTTCAAGCTCTCAGGGCCGATCTCGATCACTGCCCCATCGACATTGATCACGATGAGAATCTTCAACAATCCCACGCCATCGTTAACCGGCCCTCTGAGCGGCGACGGCGAACTATCGTTCCACAGCGACATTCAGTATTTCGATTCAGGCGACTTTAGCAGGGATGCAGCGCTTGGCATTAGCCGCAACAATCCAGACTTCACCGGCGACGTCCACATCTATGAAGCCGCGATTTCGGCTTATCGGCCGCAGGCGTTAGGTTCAGGAGACGTGTCGGTCCACTCAGGCGGTACGCTGAATCTCTCGTACGACTCGCTCGGAACCGGCGTTGATTTTGCTAACCAAGTGATTCTGGACGGCGGCATACTGCGGGGAAGCTCGCAGAGCCGATTGACGGGCCCGCTGCGCGTGATGCGTGCTTCCTACGTCGGAGGATTTACTCTGACTGGCCCGGTGCACCTGGACGGGGCGCCGCTGACGACCTTCAGCAACGAAACGACTCGTTTTCTGGGACAACTGTACGTCGGCGCGGATGCGGAACTTGTGCTCGGTCGCCGTCAGGGGACGGATCGAGGCTTGGTCGAACTCGGCGGTACGATTCTCGCAGCAGAGACGAACTCCGTACTCAACGTCGTTCGCGGAGGACTCGACGAGTTGCTTTTCACCGCCTCCTTACACGTCGACGCTGGTCGGTCGCTGCAGCTTCGTCTGGATGATGCGCCGATGACCGTCGCGCTGGGGGCGGGGCAATTGCTCAGCGGAAACGGAGTCCTCCGCAACGACTTTTTGTTAGCGGACGGCGCTGCCGTAGCGCCAGGCGCTTCGGCTGGCTTTCTGACGATCGACGGCGATATCTCAATCAATTCTGGAGGCCGCCTCAACATTGAACTCGGAGGCTCTCAAGCCGGCTTGGGGTACGACCAGCTCAACGTCGCCGGCCACACCGCGCTCGACGGCGCGCTGCTCGACCTCTCCTTGATCAACGACTTCCTGCCGCAAGTCAACGACGTCTTCACCGTACTGACGGCCGATTCTCTTGCCGGCATGTTCGCCAACTCTACGGGTCTGAATACGATCGCTGACGGATGGCGCGTCGACTGGGCCCTCAGCGCCAGTGGCGGTGACGTGTCGTTGAAAGCCCTATCCGTGGCGATGCAAGGCGACTTCGACGGCAGCGGCGTCGTCGACGCCGGCGATTTGGCGGCGTGGAAGTCTGGATTCGGCGCGAACTTCGCCGCCTCGCACAGCCAAGGCGACGCCAATGGGGACGGCCGCGTCGATGGCGCCGACTATCTCGTCTGGCAGCGGCAGTTGGGGAGCGTGGGCAGCCCGCCGCCCGCTGCCGCCGTACCCGAGCCAGCCGGCCTAAGCGTATTGATGCTTGGGCTGATCACGGCGCTTTCCCACCGTAAGCCGCCGAAGCGATAAAGTTTTACAGCCCCGTCGACGCGATATTTCAGTCATCACGCCGCGTACGTCGCCTCCTTTGATGGTTGGGGGGCAAGAGATGCTGTGTAGGAAACTGAGAATCGCTCGACGGGAAAAAGGCTCTCGACGCCTGCTGGCGATTCGCTGTGCGAGGAACTGTGATGAAAAAGTCGACCGCCGCGGCGAATCCTGATGCATATGTAGCCGCGCTCGATGGTTGGCGGCGCGAGTTGGTGGAGCCGTTGCGGGCCGGGGTGCTGGCGGCGGGGAAGCTCGACGAGGTGGTGAAGTGGCGGCACCTGGTTTATTTGTCGAACGGGCCGGTGTTGCTCATTCGGGCGGAGGAGGCGCGGGTGCTGTTTGGGTTCTGGCGGGGGCAGCGGCTTAAGGAGATTGAGCCGCGGCTGAAGGCTGGGGGGAAGTATGAGATGGCGACGCTCGAACTGCGCGAGGGGATGGGGATTGAGGAAAAGATTGTGCGGAGGTTGGTGAAAGAGGCGGTGGCGCTCAACAAAAAGCTGGGCGATCCGACGGATGCGGCGAAGTGAGTTTTGGGCTGTCGGCCGTCGGCTTGCGGCCAGAGAGAGAGGCGGGACGTTGCGGATGCGACTCGATTGCTGACGCCTGATCGCCTCCTTGATCAATGCTCGTTGCCGGCCGCGGGCTTGGATCTCAGGCGGGCGAGTTCCGCTTCCAGGTCCGCGATCCGCTCTTGAAGCTGCTCGATCAGCGGGGCGACTTGGCGTTGCGAAAATCGCTGGTGGATATGTTGCGAGCAGTTCACGTCCCACGCTGCGAGCTTAAACAGAATGGCTCGTTCCACTTTACCGGGGTACGCGGGATCGCGGAGCCGTTCTTCCAGCGCCGCATCGCCTTCGACGACCGACGCCTGGCCCCAAAGTTTCACGCGCTGGCTGTTCGCGTAGTCCATCAGGAAGATGAAGGCCTGCGGGTTCTCCGACAGATTGCCGAGCGTGATGTATTGGCGGTTGCCGCCGAAGTCGGCGAAGCCGAGCGTCTGCTCGTCGACGACTCGCAGAAACCCCGGCGAACCGCCGCGATACTGGATGTAGGGCTGGCCCTGGGCGTTGGCGGTGCCGAGGTAAAACATGTCGAGGCCCGAGAGGAACTCGGCGAGTTGGGGCGTGACCGTCGTCTGCCAGCCGCCGCCATGTTCCATGCGGGCGTAACTAACCCGCGAGCCCTTCTGAAGCTGAATCGCTTTGACGGCCGGGGTGAAGGCGACGTCGCTCGAGTAAGTTCGATCGTCAGCGGGCGTGTCGGCGGACATGGTCGACGTCTTTCGTGGCTGGTTCGGTAACGGGCGGCGGGCTCTGGCGGGCGTGGTTATTCTAGCGTTTGGCGGGGAGAAGCGTGGCATGAGGTGGAGGCGTTGAACGGGGTCGGGAACCTTTTGCCACTGGTGAGTTTCTTTTGCATTGTCGCCGCCCAGTGGCAAAAGATTCCCGACCCCTTCCTCTGTACGCAGACCGGGCGGCCCATGGAGTGCGACCTTCAATCGGCTGCCAAGCGGTTGCTCGGCGATCGCGTATCATCGAGAATCGAGTCGGCGGCCTCATCCGCTGCAGTCACTCATCAACCACGCGAGGAGAGCCCACATGTCCGAGTCGATGCAATGGAACCGCCGCACCGCCGCCAAAGCCGCCGGCGCTGCGATCGCCGCTACCCTCGGCGCCTCGTTCATCGCCGCGCAAGCCGATGAGGTCGCCGCCCCCAAAGGGAACGTCAAGCAATCGCTCTGCCGTTGGTGCTACAACGGCATCCCGCTCGACCAACTCGCCGCCGCCGCGAAGAAGATCGGTTACCAGTCGATCGAACTCGTCACGCCCGAAGAATTCCCCACGGTCCAAGCCGCCGGGCTCACCTGCGCAATGCTCAGCGGCGCCGACGCGATCGACCGCGGCTTCAATCGCACGGAGCACCACGACCAACTCAACAAGGCTCTCGGCGAACATATCGAGTTCGCCGCCAAGCACGGGCTGCCGAACGTCATCTGCTTCTCCGGCAACCGCCGCGGCATGAGCGACGAAGAAGGCCTCAAGAACTGCACCGCCGGCCTGAAGCAACTCGTCGGCTTGGCCGAAAAGAAGAACGTCACCATTTGCATGGAACTGCTCAACAGCCGCGTCGACCACGCCGACTACATGTGCGACCGCACCCCCTGGGGCGTCGAACTCGTCAAGCAGGTTGGCTCGCCCCGGTTCAAGCTTCTCTACGACATCTACCACATGCAGATCATGGAGGGAGACGTTATCCGCACCATTCAGGACAACAAAGACTCGACTGGCCACTACCACACCGGCGGCAACCCGGGCCGACATGAGATCGACGAGACGCAGGAACTGAACTATCCCGCGATCATGCGGGCGATCGTCGAGACGGGGTACGACGGGTACGTGGCCCAGGAGTTCATTCCTGTTCGCGATCCGCTGACTTCGCTGGCGGAGGGGTTTCGCGTTTGCGATGTGTGAGAGAGCGGAGGGGGATATCAGCGATCAGCGAGCCGGTTTATGGGTGGGTTCGACATTCTTTACTGACTGCCGCCACGCTGCGGCCTGGCCGCTGGAGCGGGTTCCGCCGGGTTGGAACGCCTGACCTCCTCGAACCTAGCAAACGGCGCGGCCATTTTCTGCAGGGTAGTTGGCGGAATTTTTGGGCTTACGCCATCGGAAGGACGAGCTTAGTTATGCAGGCCCGAACCGCTGCGAAAGTTCTTGACGACCCGCGAGTTCGTGGAGGTATTTTCTTGAGCGTTGGGCGGCGTCGAAATCGACGTTTCCAGAGGCGTCCGCTGCGATTTCAAGAATGATGTTCCCTTCGAAGCGAAGTCGGGCCAGCTGGGCTACTAGCGCGGACCAATCAATTGAGCCGTTGCCGGGCGGCGAATGGTCGTCGCGGCTGCCGTAGTTGTCGCTAGCGTGGACCATCCACAAATGACCGGATAGCTTGTGGACTATCGTTGGCAAGTCGCCTGAAAGATACGCATGACCGGTATCTAGGCAGATGCCGACGTCGCAGGCGTTAATCGCCCCCAATATCCAAAGAATGTCTTTGGCGTGTCCAAAGAACAAGTGCGGAAGCATGTTTTCGAGGACCAACGCAGTCCCAAGTTCCCGACAGCGCCTCACAAGGTGATTTAAGGAATCAGCCGCCGTCTCCATCCGGCGAAGCCGCTCCTCGCCGGGAATCGGGGATCGTTCAGGCCCTGGGTGAATGACGAAGTAATGAGCGCCCAACTCGGCGGCGGCGGCAGCCGCTTGTTCGACGGCGATCACCGCCGGCCCACGCACCGCAGGGTCTAACGACGTGATGTCGATATGGTCGGCAAAGGGGGCGTGGAACGAATACGGCTCCAGGTGAAGTTCTCGAATGCGTTGCGAGGCCCGTTTCACCAATCCCAGATCACGATAATCCAAATGGGCGGGGAAGGAACAGATTTCGATAATCGTGAAGCCCGCGTCGCGGACTTGTTCCAAGCAGTCGAAGATACTGCGCTGATAGAAGCATCCGGTCGAGATGCCAATCGGCCAGTCGCTCATTTCATTTCTCCAATCTTGAGTCGCAAACGTTTTGCTTCGCTTGGCTGCTGAGAGCGACTCTTTGTCCGAACTCTTTCATGCGGTTCACGAGTAGTAATCGATGGTTTTCCAGAATCTCCCCGCAACCTGTCCACGAGCAATAACCCTTTTCCTCGGTTGATTGGCAGTTGAAGTCGACTAACGGATCGAGATTGTCAGCGAATAACCCGGCGAAGAGTCGGGTGTAAAAATCCGCCCGCAGAGCCGCATCGTAGGCGCACCAGCCTGGAGTCCACTGATAATTGCGCTCGTACTTTGAACGGATGAGTCCGGCAATGTGCCGCGGATGCCAACCCACCGCCGTGAGAGTTCTTACGACGTGCTGGATACCCGCAGGCTTGAGAAGCAAATCGTTGGGATGTTGCAGGATATGGCTGACGCATCGCGGCAACGCTCCGAGAGGAGTTCGGTCGTAGGTGGCATGCCACCTTTCTGGAGCATCGTGGTCGCTCTGATGGAAATAGTCGTGGAAGCGGGCCAACTCAGAAGCTTTGTAATCCGCCACCAGTTCAGTCATGCCGCGCGACTGCTCGGGGATTTGCGTTGACGCGCGACGCGCCAACAAGCGGACCTGCGCTTCGTCGCGCATGACGCCCAAGGCGGTCAGTTCGTCCATTTCGTGCAGCGGAATGACGAATACGGGAGATGCGGAGCTCTCGCTTTTAGACGAGGTCGAGTTGCAACGCTCTGATTTCAGGTACCGGCTGAAAGGAATACGGAGCGTTCGGGTATGCAGCGGGTCGCCGTATTCCGACAGATCAAGCGAGACAATTTCGCGACCGCGATTGATTGGTCCCACCTCCACAGCGGTTAACTCCAGCGGAATCTCGCAGTCTCCTGCAGATTGCAAGATCCGATGGGCGAAGAATTCCATGACCAGTCCCAGGCCGTGAAAGGCAGCCGCAAGATCAAGCGGCACTTTGAGACCCTCTGGCGGCTGAGGCTCGGCGTACTTCCCGAGAACAGTGTCGGGTAGGCGGCCGAGATGGGCGAGCATGCCGCAGACATGCGACTGCCGATCCAGACGCCAAATGAAATGATGTCCTCGCCCGCTCAACAGATGAAGCGGCGCGATCCCATAGCCTGCAAGCAGTTCCTCAATGGCATCAACGATGGGACGTTGGATGCCAAAAGCTCGCCGAGAATCGCGATATGGTTCAGCCGCATCGTCAAAGTTCACGTATTCCATGTCGAGGTCGACAAGGAGCGATTCGCTGTCCCACAGCGATCGGGCGACTTCAGTATGCTTCTTCAACAGCTCGGGCAGTGCGCTAATTGGGTGAGGGTGATACCACTTGCAAGCGCCGACTCCCTCGATGGAGATGAAGCGGGCAGTCGTCTCCTCAGACGGCGATCCGCCAAGAAACTCCGCGAAGCGTGCCCGAACATGGGGGTCGTCGTAATACTCTGCCGTCATTTGCTTATCCCCACCTTCCGGCGGACGCACTTGCACGCCTCCTAGACGTCTCAACCGCAAACAATGCGCCTGAGGACCTTCCGACCGACAATCGGCAGAAGACGACGGCAATTTGCATTGCGCCGTTCTAGCGGTCGTCCCCGTTGGCGCGCATGTGCTTCATCGCACTCCCGCACATGGGGGGAGCGTCCATGCGGGTCGTGACGAGACGACCGGAATTTGACGCGGCAAATGCTCCAAGCGACAACAAGCGTCGGCGGTATGCACTTTGCAAAAGAATCAAGCGGGGGCATTACATCCGCCGCCGTTTAGTGTTCTCAAGGGGGATTGAAGCCATGAAAACAGATTCACAACTTCGGCGCGACGTGATCGACGAATTGGAATGGGAACCGAGCATCGACGCCTCGCAGATTGGGGTCGCCGCGTCCGCCGGCGTCATCACGCTCACCGGTGCGGTCTCTCGTTACACCGAAAAGATGGAAGCAGAGCGTTTGGCGAAGTCAATTGCCGGCGTTAAGGCCGTAGCGAATGACATCGACGTACGCCTTCAAGGAGCGAGTGAGCGAAACGACACGGAGATTGCCGCTGCCGCTCTCAATGCATTGAAGTGGCACACGTCGATTCCCGACGACAAGGTCACCGTGACGGTACGTGACGGCTGGATCACCTTAGACGGCAACCTCGACTGGCAGTTCCAGCGTGTTGCCGCTCGGAACGCGGTGTGTCACTTGGTAGGGGTCAAGGGAGTGTCGAACAATATAGCGATAGGTCCCAAGCCCAAAGCGGCCGACGTCAAAAGCAAGATCGAAGCGGCCTTCAAACGCAAGGCCGAACTCGACGCAGGCCACGTCCAGGTCGATACCTCGGGCGGCGTCGTGAAACTCAAGGGTTACGTCGACTCGTGGTCCGAGTTCACCGAGGCGGAAAGAGTCGCCCGGGCTGCGCCAGGAGTGATTGCGGTCGACAACGGCCTCACAATCGGCGCTGGCAACGCTTAGCGCCCAAGAAGAGGAAACGAGGGTCCCGATGAACGTTCATTCGTGGCTGATGTTTCTATTCGTGGCGACGTTCGTCGTCGCCCTGCTTGCCATGGCTCAATTCTGCAACTGATGCGTCAGTTGCTATGGAGTCGGCGAGCCATTTCTGATCGCTCCATTGAACAAGGAGAAAGTCATGACAACCGCCATTGCCAAACGAGAGCCTCGCACCCTTGGTTCCTGGGAACCTTTTCAAGCGATGCGGGATGAATTTGAAGGGTTGTGGAATCAGGTCGTCGGCGAGCGCGCTCCGGGATGGTTGGCGACGCCGCTGATGCCCCCTCTCGATCTGAAGGAAACGAGCAGCGCCGTTGAAGTGCGGATGGATCTGCCAGGCTTCGATGCCGATGACATCGACGTGCAGCTCAACAACAACGTGCTGACGGTCAGCGGAGCTCGCGAGGAAGAAAAGAAGGAAGAGAAAGCGACGTTCCATCGCATCGAACGGCGCAGCGGAAGTTTCGCGCGTTCCGTGGCGATCCCGGTCCGCGTCGCCGAGGAGAAGGTCGACGCGAAATTCCGCAACGGAGTTCTGACCGTATCGCTCCAAAAGATCGAGAACGGCAAGAGCCGAAAGATCAAGGTGCAAGAGTAACTGGCGTAAGCAGCCGACCGTCGCTGCGGACAATTCAATGCCGCAGCGACGCTGCGATTTGCGGTCCCATGACGGAAGCCTTACGGCTGCGCGGCGAAGGGGGTTATCATGGCTTCAAAACTTGAAGAAACGATGCATCATGAGCACTTGGAATGGAAATCCGAAAACGCCCTCTGGCTCGATGAGGTGCGCACTTGGCAGTTCGAACTCTATCAAGTGAAATCTGAGGCTCCACGCCTGCAGGCGAACCTTGATAGTCACGAACGGGCGTTGGCCGCGCAAGCCGAGGCGATTCGAGCTTACAAGGAACGCATCGGCAAAGAAGAGCGCATACTGGCGACGGATCAGCCTTGCTGCGACGAGCAACTGTCTCCCGACGTGCGCTTTGCTCACGAAGTTGAGTTGCATCAGAAGGAGCTGGAGCGACACGATCGCATCAAACGACATCATCGCCAGGTCATGAAACAGTGGCTCAAGCTGATGAATGTTCTTGGAGAGGGCATGTAGACGAACCGGCGGAGGGTTGAGCGACGTCTACAGCCGCTTAAAATTCTCAGCCAATTGAAAGGCACTTCCATGAAAAACTTCAATGACGTTCCGATTGTTGCGCCCGTGGATTTCTCCGCCGAATCGGACCATTCCGTGGCTACGGCGATTGAACTCGCAGGAAACGCAGCTCACGTCACGGCAATTCATGTGACGCCGCCGATCCTCATCGTCGAACCGGTAGTCATTTATGACACCGTCAGCGATGAGGCGAGGCGGATCTCGCTGGAAGCGGCCTTGCTTAAGCGTTTTTCAGGCCCTCAGTATGAGGAGATCAACGTTGAGGTCCGCATCGGAGATCCTGGCGCCGAGATCGTGAAGGTTGCGACTGACCTGAAGGCTGGGCTGATCGTGATGCCTTCTCACGGAAGAACTGGCCTCAAGCATCTTCTTTTGGGTTCCGTGGCCGAGCGAGTCGTTAGGACCGCAACATGTCCAGTCCTGGTACTCCGGAAATAGCGATATCGCGCAAAGATCGCCTGGCTAACGGGTCACCGCGCTGGCTTGAGCGATTGGGGCTGCACCGCCCTGAACTCCGCGCGTGGGCTTTCTATGACTGGGCGAACTCTGCGGTCGTCACTACGATCATTGCCGCAGTCTTCCCGATCTATATTTATGAGGTCGCTGGAAAGGGATTGCTCCCCGGCGTGGCGACTCGCCGATTTGCCTTGGCGAACGCGGCGGCGATGTTGGCGCTGGCCGCATTAGCGCCGGTGCTGGGTGCACTCGCCGATTTACTCCCCATTAAGAAGCGTTTGCTTGGATTCTTTCTCGCCGTGGGGAGCATCGCGGCAGCCTCTCTATTCGGGATTCAGACAGGCGACTGGTTGGCTGCTCTATTGCTGTTCGCCGTACTTTCGTTCTCCATTTCCGCAACGTTCATTTTCTACGACGCTTTGTTGCCGCATTTGGCTCGACCGGACGAGATGGACCGCGTTTCCACGACTGGATACGCATTAGGTTACCTCGGCGGAGGACTGCTGTTGGCCTGCAATCTGGCGTGGATCGCTCACCCGGATTGGTTTGGCCTTCCTCATGGCCAGCGCCTGACTGAGGCGGAAGCGACGTTGCCGACGCGGTTAGCGTTTCTGTCCGCTGCGCTATGGTGGGTCCTATTTTCTGCGCCCCTGTTCCTCAGGGTGCGGGAACCAAGCTTGCCGAAAGTAGCGGGGACCGGAGAGCTTTGGGGCCGCGTGGCGCGGCAATTGAAATCAATGGCGGCGTTACCGCGGGAGTGTCCGGCCGCCGCTTGGATGCTGGCCGCGTTTTTGACCTACAACGAGGGGATCGGCACCATCATTAAGCTGGCGGCGATCTACGGCGCAGAACTCGGTTTTCCGGCCCCGGCTATGATCGGATCAATCTTGATCGTGCAGTTTACCGGGATTCCCTGCACGATGGCGTTCGGAGCCTTAGCGGCGAAGATCGGCGCCAAGAAATCGATCTATCTCGGGCTGGCCGTTTATCTGTTGATCGCGGCGTTGGCTTACTCCATGCGGTCAGCATCCCAGTTTCTGCTTCTCGCGCTGCTGGTGGGAGCGGTGCAGGGAGGAACCCAGGCGCTGAGCCGCTCCTTGTTCGCCAGCCTAATGCCGCGCGAACGCTCGGCGGAGTTTTTCGCGATCTTTGCCCTGGGCGAGAAAATAGCTGGAATGGCAGGTCCGGCACTATTCGTCGCCGTGAGTGCGGCGACCGGTTCCAGCCGCCACGGCATTGCGTCGGTGTTCGTTTTCTTCGTTGTCGGCGGCTTGCTCTTACGCAAAGTCAAGCCGCCGACGAATAGCGTCAGCTCGGTGTCGTGAGTTCAGCTTCTATCGCCTACATGTGCGTTCTGACGCGATGGGTGAGTTTGTTGGGTTGTAGGCCTCTGGTGGCTGAGCCGCCCCGGTAGTCGCTGGGGCGGCAACCGGGGCTACCCAGTGCTCACAGCCCACTTTCCATTGAGCAAATCGCCGGCCGCTCGCAAACTTGCAGAGTAACCGGTTCGGCTCGGCGTTTGGCGCCCTGTGCCGCGGGCTTCTTCCGGCGTCGCCAATTTCGTGCCGCGGGCTGCGGTAGAACCTACCGGCCCGCCTCGCACCTGATAAAATGGCGGCCCACCCCGGTCGATTCCATCAACTCGTCGCCTCGTTCAACCTGTCGCGTCACTCATTTCAAACCACTCACCGTCTTCGCACTGAAGGACTACCGTTCGATGGCTCAGAAGAAGCTCAATGTCGCTCTGATCGGTTACAAGTTCATGGGGAAGGCCCACAGCCAGGCGTGGCGGACGGTGGGGCGATTCTTCGATCTCGACGCCGAGCCGGTGATGAAGGCCGTCTGCGGGCGCGATGCGGCGGCCGTGGCGGAGTTCGCCCAGCGCTGGGGGTGGGAGACCTCGTCGCCCGACTGGCGCGAGGTGATCGGCCGGAAGGACGTCGACGTCGTTGATATCTCGACGCCTGGCTACACGCACGACGAGATTGCGATCGCCGCGGCCGCGGCGGGGAAGCATGTTTTCTGCGAGAAGCCGTTGTGCTTCACCGTCGCTCAGGCGAAGGAGATGCTCGCCGCCGTCCGCAAGGCGGGGGTGAAGCATATGGTCAACTTCAACTACCGTCGCGTCCCCGCGGTGGCGCTGGCGAAGAAGATGATCGACAGCGGCGCCATCGGGCAGATTCGGCATGCTCGGTTCACGTACTTGCAAGATTGGCTGGTCGACCCGCAGTTCCCGATGAACTGGCGGATGCGGGCTGATGCGGCCGGCAGCGGCGCTCACGGCGACCTGGGGGCCCACTCGATTGACCTGGCCCGTTACCTCGTCGGCGAGATCGGCGAAGTCGTCGGCATGCGGAAGACGTTTATTACGGAGCGACCGGCTGAGGGGACTTCGAGCGGACTGACGGCGACGGCCGGCGAAGGGATCGAGAAGGTGACGGTCGACGACGCGTCGATCTTCATGGCGAAGTTCACCGGCGGGGCCCTCGGCACGTTCGAAGCGACCCGCATGGCGCCGGGGCGGAAGAACTACAACCGGTTCGAGCTGAACGGCAGCAAGGGGACGCTCGTCTGGTGTTTTGAGGATTTGAACTACCTCGACTACTACTCGACGGAAGATCCGGGCGATCGGCAAGGCTTCCGGCGGATCATCGCGACCGAAGGGGTCCATCCCTACGCCGGCGCCTGGTGGCCGCCGGGTCACATGATGGGCTACGACCACACCTTCTCGAACGCCGCGGCCGACCTGGTGCAGTGCATCGCGAACGACAAGTCGTGCGCGCCGTGCTTCCAGGACGGGGCCCAGTGCGTGGCGGTGCTGGAGGCGGTTGATAAGTCGATCGACGGCGGCAAGTGGGCGCAGGTGGAAGTGATTAAGTAAAGCAAAGAGTTAACCGCCAAGGACGCCAAGTACGCCAAGGAAATACATCAGCCCGCGAATCACGCGAATCTACGCGAATGATAGGAATCAACTGAATTTCATCCGCGTCTATTCGCGTGATTCGCGGGTAGCTCCCCGCATTCCTTGGCGCTCATGGCGTCCTTGGCGGTTCAATTTGAATTAACTAACTACCCGAACAGGCTCTTCTCTCATGTCAAAAATCAAAGCAGGCATTATCGGCACCGGGTTCATTGGCCCGGCTCACGTCGAGGCGATTCGGCGGCTGGGGTTCGTCGAGGTGGCGGCCGTGTCGGAACGGGATCAGGCTCTCGCGCAGCACAAGGCTGACGAGATGTCGATTCCCAAGGCGTACGGCGACTACAAGCAGATGCTCGCCGACCCCGAGATTCAGGTCATTCACAACTGCACGCCGAACCACCTTCACTTTGACGTAAACCGCGACATTCTCGCCGCCGGCAAGCATGTGGTGAGCGAGAAGCCGTTGGCGATGAATTCGACCGAGTCGAAGGAGCTCGTGCGGCTGGCGGCGAAGGCGGGCGTGGTGAACGCGATCGACTTCAACTATCGCTACATGCCGCTGGTGCAGCAGGCCCGAGCGATGTGCCAGGAGCGGGGCGACGTCGGCCGCGTGCTGGCGGTGCATGGGAGCTACCTGCAGGATTGGCTCTTCAAGGAAACCGACTGGAATTGGCGGCTCGTGCCGGAGCTATCGGGCGACTCGCGGGCGATCGCCGACGTCGGCAGTCACTGGTGCGATCTCATTCAGTTCGTCACGGGGTTGAAGATCGTGCGTGTGATGGCGGACCTGGTGACGATTCACCCGAAGCGGAAGCGGCCGAAGGTAGAGGTCGAGACGTACGCCGGCAAGGTGTTGAAGCCGGAGGAGATGGAAGACGTCGAGATCGGCACCGAGGATTATGCGTCGGTGTTGTTGGAGTTTGACTCCGGCGCCCACGGCGTGCTGACCGTCAACCAGTGCGCGGCCGGGCGGAAGAACCGGTTGTTCTACGAGATCAACGGCGGCAAGTGCGGCCTGTCGTGGGATCAGGAGAAGCCGAACGAGCTCTGGATCGGCCATCGCGATCGGCCGAACGAAGTGATGATGAAGGACCCGAGCTTGCTGTACCCTGAGGTGCGCGAGTACGCCCATTACCCGGGCGGTCACAACGAAGCGTATCCCGACGGGCCGAAGAATCTGTTCCGTAACGTGTACGGCTTTATTGCCGGGACGCGGAAAGGCGGGGACTTCGCGACGTTCGTCGATGGGCACAATGAGATTGCGATCTGCGACGCGATGCTGAAGAGCGGACGGGCGAAGCAGTGGGTTGATGTGGAGTATTGAGGTTGCGGTTTTAGTTGCTCGCTAAGTTTTAAGTTTCTCGCAAAGGCGCTAAGACGCGAAGAAACGCAAAGAAGATGAAGAGTGATGGGGCGATTCAATTTCGTCCGTCACTCTTTTTTTCCTCTGCGTTTCTGCGACTTTGCGAGAAACTTCTTAAAAGATCTCATGCAGAGGCGCGGAGACGCAGAGGATTTAATGGCGAGAGCAAATAACTGCTCGCGCCTTTTGTTTTCTTTGCGCTTCCTTTGCGCCTTCGCGGCTTTGCGAGAGAAATCTACGATTGCCGGCTGATCAGCGTGGCGATTTGGCGGGCGGTGACGCTGAGCGGCAGGTCGCTAAGTTCGGCGAGTGGCGTCCAGCGGACTGGGCTCGCGTCGGTCGACCGCACGCGGCCGCCGGTGGGGCGGGCTTCGTAACACTCGAGCGTGATGCGGTAGCGCGTGACGCCATGCTTGATGGTTTTGAGCAGGCCGCCCGGTTCGATGTCGACGCCGGTCTGTTCGCGGACCTTGTCGACGAGTTCGCGGCGGACGAAAAGCGGGCCTTCGCCGTCGAGCGGGAAGCGGGGGAAGTCCCACATCCCTTCCCAGCGCTCGCCTTTGGATCGCTGCCGCAGCAACACGCGGCCTGCCTTGCGGACGACGACGGTCGCCTCGCGGACGGCGGTGATTTTTATTTTGGCGGCTAGCTTAGGGATCTCGTTCTGTAGGCCCGTGGCGAACGCGGCGCAGTGCGCTGTGACGGGGCAAACGTCGCAGCGGATGTCGGACGGTTTGCAGACGAGGGCGCCGAGCTCCATCAGCGCGAGGTTGTACTTGCCGGCGCCGGTAGCTGGGAGCAGCGATTCGGCGGCGTCCCAAATGTGCCGCTGCCCTGCCCCGCCGACGACTTCGCCGCGGTAGCCGGTAAGGCGGGCGAGGACGCGCTGCGTGTTCGTTTCGACGATCGGCGCCGAGACGTCGTACGCGAACGACGCGACGGCGCCGGCGGTGTAGCGACCGACGCCGGGTAGCGCCATCAGCGACTTCACATCGCGCGGCAGCTCGCCGCTGTGCTCGGCGACGATCACCTTTGCGGCGGCGTGTAGGCCGCGAGCGCGGCGGTAGTAGCCGAGACCCTCCCACATGCGCAGGACCTGCTGCTCGTCGGCGGCCGCCAGGGCATGCACGGTGGGGAACGCGGCGACGAACGCCGTGAACTTCGGCCCCGCCATGGCGACGGTCGTCTGCTGCAGCATGATCTCGCTGAGCCAGATCTGATACGGATCGCGCGTCCGTCGCCACGGCATATCGCGTTTGTGCTTGTCGAACCAGGCGAGGAGTTTGCGGCGGAACGATTGGCGCTCTTTGGGCGAGGCGAGCGTCTCGGTGGTGCAGTCCGTTGCCATTCGGTCATCTTAATGAGTCTCTCGCAAAGGCGCTAAGGCGCAAAGGAAACGCAAAGAAGAATTAAAAGGCAATTGCTCGCTCGCAGAGGAAGACAAGAAGTATGAAAGGAACGAGCGGCCGTTGTTTTCTTTGCGTTTCTTTGCGCCTTCGCGGCTTTGCGAGAGAAAACCAACTCAGCCTTCTTTCAAGGCTGCCACCACTTCCATGAGGGCTTTTTTGCCGTCGCCGAAGAGCATCAAGCAGTTGTCGGCGGCGAAGAGGGGGTTCGGGATTCCCGCGAAGCCGGGGCTGAGGCTCCGTTTCACGACGACGACGTTGCGGGCTTTGTCGACGTTGAGAATCGGCATGCCGGCGATGGGGCTGGTCGGGTCGGTGTTGGCGAGCGGGTTGACCACGTCGTTGGCGCCGATGACGATCGCGACGTCGCATTGCGGGAAGGTCGGGTTGATCTCCTCCATTTCCTTCAGCTGTTCGTACGGCACGTCGGCCTCGGCGAGCAGCACGTTCATATGTCCCGGCATGCGGCCGGCGACGGGGTGGATGGCGTACTCCACCGTGCAGCCATGCTCTTCGAGCAGCGTCGCCAACTCGCGGACGACGTGTTGCGCCTGCGCGACCGCCAGCCCGTAACCGGGGACGACGATCACCCGCTGGGCGCCTTCGAGCAGCATCGCCACGTCCTCGGGCGAAGCGCTCTTGATCTTGCCGGCGTAGACGTCGTCGCTAGCGACGGCGGAGGTCGGCTCCATGCGGCCGAACAGGACGTTGGTGAACGACCGGTTCATCGCCTTGCACATGACGATCGACAGGATCAGGCCTGAGCTGCCGTCGAGGGCGCCGGCGATAATCAGCAGATAGTTGTCGAGGATGAATCCCATCAAGCTCGCCGAGAGGCCGGCGTAGGAGTTGAGCAGCGAGATCACCGTCGGCATGTCGGCGCCGCCGATGGGAATCACTAGGCACAAGCCGAAGACGAGGCTGACCACAATCAGTAGCAGGAAGACGATCCAACTAGTGGGGCTAAAGATCAGCCAGATCGACAGCAGCCCCGCGACGCCGAGCAGCGAGAAGTTGATCGCGTTCTGGTTGGGGAGCCCTTTGATCGAACTTGGCAGCAGTTCTTGCAGTTTGCCGAAGGCGACGAGACTGCCGGTGAACGTCAGGGCGCCGAGGAAGACTTCGATCGCGAGGATCGCCATCGTGAATTTGTCGAGGTGGGGCACGCCGGGAACGGCGACCTCCTCGAAGTAGTGGGCCGTGCCAACGAGCGCCGCGGCGAGGGCGCCGAAGGCATGCGAGAGGGCCGTCCGCTGCGGGACGGCGGTCATCGGCATCCAGACCGCCATCGGCGTGCCGATGAGCGAACCGAGGGCGATGCCGACGAGGACCCACTTGTAGGTGATCACGTCGTACATCAGCAGCGTGCCGATGACGGCGAGCGCCATGCCGATTTCACCGGCGAGGACGCCGCGGCGGGCCGTCTTCGGGTGGCTCAGCCACTTGAGCGACAGGATGAAGAGCGCGGCCGCGATGAGGTACGAACCCCAGACGAAGATCGAGTCGCGGTCGGCCAGATGACGCACGGCGCCGTTGGTCGCAACGTCGACGGCGGCGAACAGTGAGCCCAGCGAGTGGAGATTAGTCACGGCGGCGGGTCTCCCGGCGGAACATCTTCAGCATCCGGTCGGTGATGAGGAACCCGCCGACGATGTTGATCGTCGCGGCCGTGACCGCGATGGTGCCGAGGACGGTGCTCAACGTCGAATGGCCGCCGGCGGTGATCTGAATCGCGGCGACGATCGCGATGGCCGAGATCGCGTTGGTGAGCGACATCAACGGCGTGTGGAGTAGCGGCGAGACGCGGCGAATCACCTCCAGCCCCAGGAAGGTGGCGAGGAGGAAGACGAAGAGTTTTGGTTCAAGATTGTGCATGGGAGAAAGAGGCCGGAGGTCGGAGGTCAGGGGGCAGTTGCTATGCGGATTGCGTGCCGAGATGGCCATTTAGCGGCGGCGTTTACGCCGCCTGTTTTTCGCATGGGTGCCACTGGCGTGTCGCCAGTGAGAAGTGCTGAACGAGTACCCGCTTCCGCACTGGCGGCACGCCAGTGGCACCCGAAAGGTCGAATTTCAAAAAAACGTCTCCTCACGCCAAGTGATTGATCGCCGCCGCCTCAGGCGGTTGCAGCAATGGCCCCAATCCCAGCGCCTCGCGCAGTCGCGGCGGCTGGACTTGACCGTCCTTCGCGGCGAGCGTTTCGCGGATCACCTCGTCCTTGAGATCGATCACGAGCTCGCCCTTCTGCGTGAGCAGTTGCAGCAGCGTCGCGACGTTCTTGGCGAACATCTGGCTCGCGTGGTACGGCACGTCGCTGGCAAGATTCGTGGGGCCGAGGATCGTGACGCCATTCTCGACGACCGTCTCGTCCGCGCGAGTCAATTCGCAATTGCCGCCGCGTTCGGCCGCGAGATCGACGATCACCGACCCGGGCGCCATGCGCCGCACGGCGTCGGCCGTGACCAGTAGCGGCGACGGCTTGCCGGGGATGGCGGCGGTGGCGATGACAACGTCGCACGCGGCGACGATGTCGGCCAACTGTTCGCGTTGTCGTTGGATCTGCTCTTCGGTGAGGGCTTTGGCGTAGCCCCCTTTGTCTTCGGCGTCGGCCGTGTCGAGTTTCAGTTCCACGAATTTGGCGCCGAGACTTTCGATTTGTTCTTTCACGGCGGCGCGGACGTCATACGCTTGCACGACGGCGCCAAGTCGGCGTGACGAGGCAATCGCCTGGAGCCCCGCAACGCCGGCGCCGAGGACCAGTACTTTCGCCGGCGTGATCGTGCCGGCGGCGGTCATCAGCATCGGAAACAATCGCGGCAGTTGATTCGCTGCGAGCAGCACCGCCTTGTAGCCGGCGACGGTCGCCATCGACGACAGCACGTCCATGCTCTGCGCGCGGGTGATGCGCGGAATCAATTCCAGCGCGAACAATGTGACGCGGCGTTCAGCTAGTTCTTTGACCGCCTGCGGCTGGCCCAGCGGATCGCAGAGACCGATCACCACTTGGCCAGGGCGAAAGAGATCGAGGTCGGCCCGGCCCGCTTCAAGATTGGCGCCCAGCGATCGCACCTGCAGCACCGCGTCGGCGCCGTCGACTGCCGCCTCGCGCGATGGCGCAATCTCGGCTCCCTTCTCGACATAGGCGGCGTCCGGAAATCCGGCGCGCTCCCCTGCCCCGGTTTCGACGACTGTTTGCCAGCCTTGCTTGGCCAGCGACGGAATCAATGCGGGAACCAGCGCCACGCGGCGCTCGCCGGGATAGGTCTCGCGGAGAAGGGCCACTTTCATGCGTTCGCGACGGCGTGTACGGCCGTTGAATCGTGGAGATGCCAGATCAGAGCGCGTCGCGCCGACGCCGAACAATCGGATGGGCTAGCTACTCCTGATTCTCGCAGAAAAGCAGGCGCGGAGAAATGGCGCGAATAATGACGGGACCGCAATAAAGCCCCTGGCTCCGCCAGGGGGTAGCGTTACGCGGGACGACGCCTACCGACATGGTGACCGACCCCCTGGCGGAGCCAGGGGCTTTTACGCTTACTCCCCCAGCGAAAAGAGGTCGCCTGCCTCGCCGCTCACGCCGCCGATCTTCGGGGCGACAAAATCTTGCGGGACGAAGGCAAATCCCGCCACGATCACCTGTGGCGCTTCCCCCGCATAGCCGTCGATCGCTTGCCGCGGATCGGCGACAATCGTCCCCACGACGGCGACGTCGCTGCCCGAGGCAAATGGAATTCCTTCCAGCAGCACTTTCGACGTGGCCGTGGCGTCTCCGAGCGGCGTTTCGATCGTGTATTCGGTCCAGGATCCATGCGCTTCGAGATCGGTCACCTTCCCTAGAACGACGACGCCTTGATTCGGCCGGCGATTGTGTTGCAGCCAACGTCCGGCAATCATCGCCAAGTCGTTGCGGCGAGCCGGATCGCCGACGGCTCCGCGAAAAATGTTCTTCGCGTTCATCTGCTTGGTGATCAACTCGTTGCCGTACTCGGCGGGATTGGTCAGCGTGAACTGCTCGGCCAGCTTGCAAAGTTCGATGTAGGCTTGCCCCATGGCGGCAACGTCTTCTTTACGCGCCAAGTCGCCGGCGAGGAAACGTCGATGAGCGGCATCGGCGCCAGGCAGCGTCGCATCCAGCTCGGCGATGGAGTAAAACTTGGCGCCGCGCAGTTGGCCGACAATCGGCGTCGTGGGCCAATGAGTCGTTGCGGTGACTGGCGATTGCGCGACAGCGTTCTCAACCGTCGGCGCGACGCCAGCGTCTGCTACCGGTTCGGTCGCGCCTGCCGGCATGAAATCCGGATCTTGGCGGATGGGATCATGTTCAGCGGGAGTCGCTGCGGATGAACCAACTTCCGTCGCATCGACGACCTGATCGTTGGTCGGTCCAGCGCCCAATTCGTCAGCAGGTTCGGCAATTTCCAGCGTCGACGATAACGGCGGAGCCGGCGTTTCAAAGTCGTTCCCAGCGGCTTGCTGATCGACGGCAGCGGGGGGCGCCAACAGACCTTGCTCCGCCAAGCTGCTCTCGGTAGGCGTTTGCATCGAAGAGGGGAGCATGACGGGCGGCAGCCAATTGGCCATGCCCATCAGGTCGAGGTCGGGGTCGCGCAGCCACAACAGCGCATAGGCGCCGCCGAGAATGCCGATGGCGCCGCCGCCGACGATGCCGACCAGCGTGCGAACTGCGGAGGGACGCCGCTTGCGTCGCGGGGTCGTGCGCAGGTCGAGCGCCGCGAACTCGTCTTCGGCAGCCGCCTCCTCATCGACGTATTCGACGTCGCCGTCATCATCTTCAGCGGCTTGCTCGGGTGAAGCATGCAGCCGCCGCCAACGATCGTCGAACGAGTCGCTGTGATCTTCCAGGTCTGCGTCTTGAACCGTCGCTTGGGGTTCAAATCGCGTCGTCTCCTCTTCCGCCGCGTCGTTTTCTACCAACTCAGCGAATTCTGGCGACGAAGGAGCTTCCTCGCGAGCTTGAATCGACGCCGCGATGGGCGTCGATGCCGCGACCGTTTGCGGCTTCATCAAGTCGGAGAGAAGTTGATCGAGGCGACTGCCGGCGAGTTGCAGCTCATCGGCTGGCGTTGACGGGTCCGCGGCAAGTTCTGGATCGGCGTCGCGATAGGCGGCGTCGAGCGTGGCGCCAAACTTGGCGGCCGCCGGCGCGTGATCGTTGGGGATGATGCGCTCGTCGGCGGTTTCGAGATTTAGCGACGAATGTTCCTCGTCATCTGTTTCCGCTTCTTCCGCAGCGGCGACGTCTTCATCGTGCGGTTGGTGCACTCCCGGCAGCTGCCAGCTCGCGGCCGAACGCATCAGACGCGATAGCTTGTCTTCGGTCGACGTCTCGGCGTCGTCGACGACGATGCCTAACTGCGGCGATAGGCCTGCAGTCGTGGCCTTGCCTTCCGGCGTGGGCTCGTGTTCGACGACGCGGACTTTCGGGATGGCGCGCGGCGCCACCGAAGCGAGCAAAAATTCGGCTTCGCAGATCGGACACTCGACCAGCGAGGTGGGAGCGATCCCGGTCGGCAATTCAAGGTGCGACGAACAGCGGGGGCAAAGGGTAATCGACGCCATAATGTTCCTACTCTGCTCAACTCCATTGCCGCCCGCCGCCTCAATGCGGGGGCGCGCTTGCTTCGTCGCTGCGGACCAACTGCTCGTCATTTCCAGTGCTGGGAATGATGAAGCAATAGTTTAACAATACGCTGCGCGCTTGTCGGCGGCAGCTACAGAATTCTAGCGGCGGAGGAGCTAGCTGAACGCCCGCGAAGTGAACTTCGATGCGGATGTTGCATGGGCGGCCGCCTGACAGCGGCCAATCAAACGCCGCAATCGCTACAAGCCGTAAAGTTCGCCGTACTTGGCCCGCATTTGGTCGATCCACGGCGCGTGGCTGAGCGGTTGGCCGGTGACGTTGAGGGCCAACTCGCCCGCCGACCAGCGTTGGCCGTGGGCATGAATGTTTTGGCGGAGCCAATCGAGCAGCGGTCGAAACTCGCCGCGGCGGAAGGCAGCCGGCAGATCGCCGAGATCTTTGTTCGCCTGCGCGAAGAACTGTCCGGCGTAGAGATTGCCCAGCGAGTAAGTGGGAAAGTAGCCGAAGAGGCCGGCGCTCCAGTGGACGTCCTGCAGCGCGCCGTCGGCGTCGTTGGGGGGCGTGATGCCGAGGTAGCGCTGGTACTTCTCTTTCCACGCGGCGGGAAGATCGGCGGCTTGCAGGTCGTTCTCGATCATCGCCCGCTCCAGCTCAAACCGGATGAGGATGTGGAGGTTGTAGGTGACTTCATCGGCGTCGACGCGGATGAGCGAGGGGCGGACTTCGTTGATGGCGCCATAGAACGCGTCGAGCGAGGCGCCTTTCAATGCGGTGAATGTCTGCTGCGCCTGCGGCAGGAAGTGTTTCCAGAACGCCCGGCTGCGGCCGACCTGGTTCTCCCACATGCGGGACTGCGATTCGTGGATGCCGAGCGAAACGGCTTCGCCGGTCGGCAGGCCGAATTGGTCGGCGGGCAATCCTTGCTCGTACAGACCGTGTCCCGCCTCGTGGAGGATGCTGAAGAAGGCATCGCCGAAGTCGTGGAGATTGTAGCGCGTCGTGATGCGTTGGTCGCGCGGCCCGGCGCCGGCGCAGAAGGGATGATCGGTGACGTCGAGCCGGCCGGCGGCGTAGTCGAACCCGATCGCCGCCGACGCCGCTTTGCCGAAGGCTTCTTGGGCGTCGATGGGGAACTCGCGCTTGAGCAGTTCGCCGTCAGGCCGTCGCGAACTGCCGACGATTTGTTCCACCAGCGGCGTCAGCGCGTCGCGCAGTCCGGCCAGCGCGGCCCCGACTTCGGCCGTCGTCGCGCCAGGTTCGTAGTCGTCGAGCAGCGCGTCGTATGGCGTTACGGCGTAGCCGAGTGCGGCCGCTTCCTGGCGCTTCAGTTCGATCGTCTTTTCGAGCAGCGGGCGGAACTTCGCGAAGTCGTCTGCCTTGCGGGCCTCGACCCACATTTGCTGGCCCAGCACGGCGGTGCGCGACAGTTCTTCGACAAGCGCCTGCGGCAGCTTCGTCTTCTTGTCGTATTGTCGCTGGAGTTGTCGAATGACCGTGCCGCTGTCGCTGTGGCGATCGGCGGCGAGCGGACTATCGGCGAGCGCGGCGAGCCACTCGCCGACCGCGGGATTGGTTTGCCGCTTGTGAATCTCGCCGGCCAGAAATGAAATCTGCTCGGCCCGGTAGTCGCCGCCGGCGGGAGGCATCTTGGTCCGCTCGTCCCACTCGAGCAGGCCCATGATGCTGGCGAGCTTGGCGGTTTCGCGCGCGTGGCTGCAGAGAGATTCATAGGCGGCGGTATGATCGGCGGGCACGGCGGGGGCTCCGAGGGACTATTCCTGAGGAATCAATCGCTGAGGGATTGATCTGAGCGACTAGGCAGAATTGGAAACAATCAGCTCCGCTCTCGCAACCGTCGCAGCATTTTAGGACGCTCCGGCGATTCTTCGGGAATTGCCACGCAAAGGCGAGAATTTGACGCTTCCCGGCGGCTGGGGATAAACTTGCAGGTAGGCCCTTCACTCGCGAGCTGGAACAATGGATTCTCAACCGACTATCTTCGACCTCGGGATCGATCAATGGAGCGTCGACGCTCGGTTACGGTTGATCGATGAAATCCGGGAGAGCCTGCCCGCTGGTGCTGGGGGAGAGAGCAGCGAAGAATGGTCGGATGAGTTCAAACAGCTGATTGATGAGCGGCTGGCGGCGGCGGAGGCGAATCCCGAGGCTTCCCGACCCTGGCGAGAGGTGATGGCTGAACTCAAGGCCCGGCGATGACCGATCGCCCTCTCTTCATTAGGCCCGAGGCCAAGCAAGATTTGGACGAAGCTCGCGCTTGGTACGATCAGCAGCAAGAAGGCCTGGGCAGCGAGTTCCTGGCGAAGGTCTACGAACGTTTTGAAGAGATCGAGCAGTCGCCTCAGCACTATGCAGCGGGCTATCGCGGAGTTCGCGCTGCGAACGTTGACCGCTTTCCCTACGTCGTGCGGTTCGCTGAAATCAATTCTCGAATCGAAGTGATCGCCGTTCACCACGGCAGCCGAAATTCTCGCGAGTGGCGTCGCCGCGCTCGCAACTGAAAGCCATTCATGCTCGACATCCTTGTGATCGCCCCCCACCCCGACGACGCCGAACTTGGCATGGGGGGCGCCATCATGAAATTCATCGCCGAAGGACGCCGCGTCGGCGTGCTCGACCTCACCAGTGGCGAACCGACGCCGCACGGGTCGCTGGAGATTCGCGCCCGCGAAACGGCGGCCGCGACGAAGATCATGGGGCTCGAGTGGCGCGAGAATCTCGGCCTCCCCAACCGCAGCCTGGAGCCGACTCTCGAAAATCGCGCCAAGCTTGCCGCCGTGTTCCGCCGCGAGAAGCCGAAATGGCTCTTCGCACCGTATTGGATCGACGCTCACCCCGATCACGTTGCCGCGACCGAACTGATCGAGGCGGCCCGCTTCTGGTCGAAGCTCACGAAGACCGATCTCCCAGGCGAGCCGCATCACCCGCAGCGGATCTACAACTATTACTGCATCCATCTGAAGCAGGCGCTGCAGCCGGCGTTTGTGCTCGACATCACCGCCGAGTGGGACCGCAAGCTGGCGTCGGTGCGGGCGTACGAGACCCAGTTCATCACCGGCCGGCCGACGGCGTCGCCGACGTTCTTCGAGCACTTCGAGGCGGAGGCGGCGTATTGGGGGAAGACGATCGGCGTGCGCTATGGGGAGCCGTTCACGAGCCGCGAGCCGATTGGGCTGCGGTCGATGGGGGAGTTGGTTTAGACGAGGCGTAGTGAAGACTGGACAGGATCACAGGATGTCGCGGATCGACTGGATGAAGACCGCCGTTGAGTAACGAAGACGGATCGACGAGTTTGAATTAATCCTGTGAATCTGCGACATCCTGCGATCCTGTCAAAATTCAAATCAGCCTCGCCTAACGGTCAGGTTTGCAGGCTGGGGATGTAGTTTCCCTCAAGCGACCCTGCCAATTCTGCCGATCCTACCGACTGACGCGCACCGGCGGCTCGTGCTTGCACTCCGCTCGTCGCATCAAAACCGTGCCTCGAATGAAAGGGGGGCTCCTTTCATTGCGGTAGGTTCTTCTCCATCGTGCATCGTCACTTGCTACTGCTGCTAGCAGTCTGCTGCTCGCTCGCGCTTTGCGGCGGTTGCCAGATCATGCTTCCTGAGGTGACTCAGGAACCGACGATCCGCAATCCCTTCCCGCAGTTGCGCCGCGTCGCCGTGGCGCCGTTCTTCAATCAAAGCGACGCGCCGACCGTCGATGGCCGCGAATTCGCGATGGCCTACTTCACCGAGCTTCAGCTGACGCCGGGGTTTGAAGTCGTGCCGCTCGGCGTCGTCGAAGAGGCGATCATTGCTCACCGCATCGATCTCAGTCGGCCCGGCGAAGCCCGCCGGCTTGGCGTCGTGCTTGGCGTCGACGCCGTCGCTGTCGGCGCCGTCATCGACTACGCCGAATACTACCCGCCGCGCGTCGGCATGCGCGTTGAATGGTACGCCTCGAATCCAGGCTTCCACGAGATCCCGGCCGGTTACGGCCTGCCGTGGGGGACGCCGGAGGAAGAGTTCATTCCCGATTCGCTGGTGTACGAATCGCAGATGGCGCTCTACCGCGCCGAGATGCAGGGCCGTTCGCCCGAGTGCGACGAAGCGTGCCAGCCGCTGCCGGCGCCTCCCAACGGCGAGCAGCCGGCGCCAGCCGCGCCGCTGGTCGATCCTTCATTGCAAGAAGAGCATGACGGGGACGACGACGGCGAGGGGGGGCTGCCGCCTCAGGACAATCCGTTCTTCGATCCGCATCAAACGTCGAGCCTGCGCGTCGTCGACAATCAGGTTCAGCCGGCTCAACTCGAAGTCGAAATGCCGCCCACGGCGCCAGCGCCTAAGAAAACGCAGCGGACGGCGCAGCGCCTGGACGCGCCGGGCGCCGTCAACGCTGCGAATGCAGCGGCCGCTGTTGCAACCGCGCCAGTCGTTGCAGCCGGCGCTGCCGCTGCTGCCGTTGCAGGCGCACCAATCGGATCAGAAGCCTGCTTCTGCGGCCCCGAGAACGACTACGGCGGCCTCTACGCCATCGGCCCTGGCCGGGCCGCCTGCATTCCGTTTGATGGCCCGGTGCTCTCCCACACCGGCATCTACAACGGCTCCGACGATAAAGTCACCGAGGCCCTGGAAGGCTATGTCTTCTTCCGCGACGATCTTCGTCACGGCGGCTGGGAGCCGTACCTCGCGCGCAGCAACGAGTTCATTCGTTTCTGCTGTCACCTGCACATCAGCGAGATGCTTTCGGCGCGCGGCGGCGGGAGCGCCAAAATGGATGTGCTGATGCGGTGGCCTGAACGCCGATAAGGCGTTAGGAGTCCGACTCGGTCGGCGCGATGGCACGGCACAACCGTCACCATCGCGCAGGCGTCGCCGACGCTCAGAACATGAGCGGAGCCGGACTTCCAGCGAATAAGTTTGAGCGCGAGCCGGGTCAATGAAGACCCTGCTCCACTAGGCCGAGCATCAAGGACGACCGTGAGCGCACAAGGCCCTTCGCCACGGCGGCCGCCCACCATTGCAGCCCGACGCTACGAGCGACGCACGTCGGCTGTCCACCGCTGCCGCTAGGAGGCCCCGCAAGCCGTGAACGACGACATCAATGTGCTAGCGCTCGTCAAGGGACGCGAGCGTTACATCTTCCTGTACGAAGATTCCCAACGCGCCGAAGCGCTCCGCACGCTCGGCCGCTTTGCCTCGAACCCGGAACTGAGCTTCACCTGGTACGACGCCGCCGTGCTGAGCCAAAAGGTTCGCCACAGCGCCTCGGAGAGCGTCCCGGAGATGAAGGCTTCGCTGCCGCGGCGGATGAACCTGCCGCAGACGAGCGACGAGTGAACTAGGCGCTGGTCGCTAGTTGTGAGGCGCTAGTGAATTCGGTTGGAGGGGTGGCACGCCCAGAGGTACTCCGATGGGCGTGGTTGCCGTTAGAGCGATTCACCACGCCCTTGCGGAGTACCTTCAGGGCGTGCCACCCCTCGCCGCGCCCGTTTGCAACTAGCCTCTCCCCGCCATGCAACGCCAGATCGCGCAGTTCCTGACCTACATGCGCGTCGAGCGGGGCGCGTCCGACTACACGGTGAAGAGCTACCGCGAGGATCTTATCGCGGCGGCCGATTACTTCTCCGAGGAAGACGGCACCTGCCCCGATCCCGCGTCCATTACCGCGGTCGAACTGCGCGGGTTCCTGTCGGCGTTGCACGAAGCGGGTTATGCGAAGACCTCGATCGCCCGCAAGCTGGCGTCGCTCCGCAGCTTTTATCGCTACGGCCAGCGCGAAGGGTGGGCGTCGAGCAACCCGGCCCGCGCGCTCCGCAATCCGCGGAAGGGCCGCTCGCTCCCCCATTTCCTAACGACCGACGAGATCGGCACACTTCTCGGGGCGCCGCCAGCCGAGTCACCGATGGGCCTCCGCGATCGCGCGATGCTCGAGACGATGTACTCCGGCGGCTTGCGCGTGAGCGAACTGGTCGGACTCTCCGACGCCGACGTCGACCTTGCCCAGGGCATCCTGCTGGTGAAAGGCAAGGGCCGCCGCGAGCGTCTCTCGCCGCTTGGTTCGTACGCTGCCAAGGCGCTCAAGGCGTGGCTGCGCGTTCGCAAGATTGCCCAGGGCGAACAGCAGGGACGCGAGGCCCCTGTCTTCACCAATCGCTTCGGCAATCGGCTGACTACCCGCAGCGTCGGCCGGATGCTGGAAAAGTATCTGAAGGAAACGGGCCTCGACCGCCGCACCAGCCCCCACACGCTCCGCCACAGCTTCGCCACCCACCTCCTCGACCGCGGCGCCGACATCCGCAGCGTCCAGGAACTGCTGGGCCACAAGAGCCTGGTAACGACGCAGATCTACACGCACGTCAGCACGGCCAACCTGCGGGCGGCTTACGAGAAGGCGCATCCGCGGGCAAATTAAGAATTGAACCGCCAAGGACGCCAAGAGCGCCAAGGAAAAGCAGAGGAATACTCACCGCGAATCACGCGAATTGACGCGAATAAAGAATAAGGGCAGGCCATTACAACCTATTCGCGCAGATTCGCGTGATTCGCGGTAAAAAATCCCCGTCTTCCCTTGGCGCTCTTGGCGTCCTTGGCGGTTGCCTTTTTTTCTTCTCAGTAACAACGCAGCCAGTCCCACGCTCTAAACCGTGTCGAAGCAGCCAACTGACGCTGATCGGCCGCGGTTTCAATTTATGAGCAGGCAAAGCGGCGTGTGTCATCGCGCCGGCCGCGGTTCGATCGGCGACCCTCCACCGCTAGGAGGCGGTCCGATCTCTTCCTCTCCCCAGGTCGGGCCGCCTCCGTTTTTCTACTTTTCGCAATTCGCCGCATGGCAGCCCCGGGCTCCGCCCGGGGGTAGCGCCACGCAGGGCGATGCTTCTCGGAATGGTGACCGACCCCCTGGCGGAGCCAGGGGCTGCAATGAAGTCGCCACAACCGTTACGACCCGTCCTTGCTCTTCCGCGGCCTGCCGCCAAGCGCGTTGCCTCCACGCATCCTGCGACGTAAATAATTCAACAGGCCATGGCAGAATCTCCCCGCCAGCCATGCCGTCGTTGCCAATCGCCACGACGCGCACCGTTGGACGCCACGGCCCTGACAAGTTGAACCGCGCGCTCCAAACGCTGCGCACTGTCCGAGCCGCCTGCGCGGCTTCAGTCGGGGGAGAATCTTCATCATGCTTCAAGGCTCACTGCTGCTCGTCGACGACGATCGCCAAGTTCTCGATTCCATGGCCGACTGGCTCCGCAGCCACGGCATGCAAGTCGACGCCGTCCGCGGCGTCGCCGAAGCCAACGATCGCCTGGCCCGCAAGTCGTACGATTTATTGCTCGTCGACGTCCGTCTGAAAGATGGCGACGGCCTCGACCTGCTAGAGCAAGTTCGCCGCTCGCATCCCGAGAGTCAGGTCATCTTGATGACCGGCTACGGCGATCCCGACTCGGCGGTTGAAGCCCTCCGCGCCGGCGCTCTCGACTATCTCACGAAGCCGCTGATCGACGACGAACTCCTCGTCTCGATCGAACGGGCCTTCACCCAACATAAGGTCATCGAAGAGAACACGCAGCTCAAGCGCGAACTCGACAAGCGGACCGGCCTCGACAACGTCGTCGGCCACGACGCCGAGATGCGGCGGATTTTCGACGTGATCGACAGCGTCGCCGACACCAAGGCGACCGTCCTGGTCACCGGCGAAAGCGGCACCGGCAAGAGCATGATCGCCCGCGCGATCCATCGCAGCAGCCGGCGCAGCGGCAAGCCGTTCATCGAAGTCGCGTGCGGCGCCCTGCCCGAAAACTTGCTCGAAAGCGAACTCTTCGGTCACGTCGCCGGTTCGTTCACTGGGGCCACTGGGAACAAGGTCGGCAAGTTCATGCAGGCCGACGGCGGCACGATCTTCCTCGACGAAATCGGCACCGCCAGTCCCGCGATGCAGGTGAAGCTGCTCCGCGTGCTGCAAGAGTTGCAGTTCGAACAAGTCGGCGGCGATAAAACCTTTAAGGTGGACGTGAGGGTCATCCTCGCCACGAACGAAGATCTGTCAAAGGCGGTCGCCGAAGGTCGCTTCCGCCAAGATTTGTATTATCGCGTCAACGTCATCAACGTCGAACTGCCGCCGCTCCGCGCTCGCCGCGGCGACGTGCTGATCCTCGCGCAGACGTTCCTCAACGAGTTGCTCGAAGACACCAACCGCCAGGTCACCGGCTTCACCGAAGAGGCGGTCGCCGCGCTGGAAGGTTATGCTTGGCCTGGCAACATTCGCGAACTGCAGAACGTCGTCGAGCGGGCGGTCCTCCTGGGCAAGGGCGAATTGATTACCCCCGCCGACCTGCCGCGGGAGATCGCCGGCGGTTCGACCATCCGCGTCGCCCGTGGCAGTCACCGGACCCTCAAGGAAGCCCTTGAGGAGCCCGAGCGGCAGATCATCCTTGAGGTCCTCGAAGCCCACGCCTGGAACCGCAACGCCACGGCCGACGCCCTTGGGGTCAACCGGACGACGCTTTACAAGAAGATGAAGCGGCTGGGGCTCGAAGACGAGCAATTGGCCGAGCACTAGAAGTGTGGGAGGGCGAGGCTCCCGCCGAGCCGCCGTTTGGCTCGGGTGACCACTCGTCGCAAGGAGTCGTGGAGATTCCGATGTGCTTGGCTTGGCGATAGGTTCAATCTCCTGCGGCGGCTCGGCGGGAGCCTCGCCCTCCCGTTTTCCGGCCCGCTTGTGCCGGTTATCCGGCCCTCCATCGCGCTTGCTTGACACTCTCTGGCCACGCGCCTACCGTGAATTAAGTCTCCATGGCCGTTCGACTTCGGGTCGACGCCCTTCACGGTTCCATTATCGTCTCGTCGAGATCCCTCCATGCTGCGTCTTTACGTTCCCGTCGCCGTCACCGTTGTGCTCATTGCTTCGCTGACGTTTTGGGAAAGCGTCTATTCGGATCGTTTCACAGGTTCGAGCATCAGCGTCGAAGAGTTCAACCAGCGATTTGCCGGCCTGCCGAAGGAAGTCGGTCCTTGGGTCGGCGTCGACAATCCGGTGACGGACGAAACGCTGAACACGGCTGGCGCCGTCAGTCACGTTTCGCGTACCTACACGAACCAGCAAACGAACGACAAGGTCGACGTCTGGTTGGTCGTCGGGCACGCCCGCGACATTTCTCGCCATACGCCTGACATCTGCTACCCCAGCCAGGGCTTTGCGATGGACGGCACTCAGCTGAAGCAACCGATCACTCCCGACGGCTCGACGGAAGACGCTAACTTCCATACGGCCCGCTTCAAGAAGGAATCGTCGCTTGGCGCCGGCGGCCCCTTGGTGCGCGTCTTTTGGGCCTGGAACCCGAACGAAGGCGACGAGAAGCAATGGGTGGCGCCTGACAGTTCCCGCATCGCCTTCGGCAACAACCGGGCCCTCTACAAGCTTTACTTCACCTCGGCGATGAAAGATCGCGAAGAGTCGGTCACCGACAACACCGCGTACAAGTTCGCCGAAATGATGTTGCCGGTAGTTAACAAGACGCTGTTCGCCGACGGCGCCGCCCCGCTGCTCGACGCGCCGCCGACGGACGCCGCCGCTCCAGCGGAGTCCGCGCCCGTGGAGCCTGCGCCTGCTGCAACTCCCCCTGCCGAGGCCGCTCCGGCCGAGGCGGCCGTTCCCGCCGCGTAGTCGTCTTCCCCGGGAGGGCGAGGCTCCCGCCGAGCCGCCGCTGGACTCCCCATCGAGTGAGTTCTCGATCGATTCGCAAAGGACGCGGCGCTCGTGCTCATTCAGACCGACCTGCTGTCGAAACGCTACGGGCAGCTGGCGGCACTGACTGATTGCACCTTCGACGTCCCGCGCGGCGAGATCCTCGGCCTGCTCGGCCCCAACGGCGCCGGCAAGACGACGCTGCTGCGACACTTGCTCGGTTACCTCCAGCCGACGAGCGGTTCCGCCCGCATCGACGGACGCGATTGCTACCGCGAATCGGTCGCCGTCCACCGGCAGCTCGCTTACCTCCCCGGCGACGCCAGGCTCTTCCGCCAACTCAATGGCCGCCAGACGCTGCAGTTCTTCGCCCAACTTCGCCATGCCTCGCTTGAGCGGTCGCTGCGTTTGGCCGAGCGGCTGCAACTCGATCTCACTCGCCGCGTGCGGCAGATGTCGACCGGCATGCGGCAGAAGCTCGCCCTGGCGGTGACGCTCACCCCCGACGTGCCGCTGGTGATCCTCGACGAGCCGACGGCCAATCTCGACCCCACCGTCCGCCGCGACGTGGTCGAACTCATTCGCGAGGCCCGCGGCGAGGGGAAGACGATTCTCTTCTCGTCGCACGTTCTCTCTGAGGTCGAGGACGTCTGCGATCGCGTGCTGGTGCTCAAAGCGGGCCGACTCGTCGATACGGTGCGCGTCGTCGACGTGCGCCGGCAACATCGCATCCAGGCAGCGCTAACCGGTCCTCTCTCGCCTCTCCCCGCTTCGTTGGCCGCCGACATCGACGTTCATCAAGACGCCGTCGGCGGCGTCACGGTAATTTCTCGCGGCGAACTGGCTCCCTTGCTCGGCTGGCTTGCCAATCAGCCGCTGGCGAAACTGCAGATCGAACCGATCGGTCTGCGGAGCGTGTACGAACGCCACCATCCCGCGACGAACGGCGACGAATGAACCTGGTGTTGCTAGGACGATCTCTGCGAGACAGCTGGCTGCTGCTGGTCAGTTGCTGCGTCATGTCCTTTGGCTTCACCTGGCTCCGCGTCTGGGTGGCGTCGCACATCAAGGTCGACGCCTTCATTAAGTTCTTTTCCGAGGGGCTGCAGATCTTCCAAGGGTTGCTGCCGGTGCCGATCGAAGATCTCGCCTCGCCGCTGGGGCGCGTGGCGTTCAGCTTCGAAGAGTTGGGCTTGCTGATGTTGCTGGGACTCTGGACCGTGACGCGCGCCACCGATTGCCTCGCCGGCCGCATCGGCGCCGGCACGATGGAGATGCTGCTCGCCCAGCCGGTGCGGCGACTCACGCTGGTGACGACTCACACGGCCGTCACCCTCGGCGGCGTGCTGGCGATGGGCGCCGCGAGTTGGCTCGGCGTGAAATTCGGACTGCAATTCAGTAAGTTCGAGGAAGCGCCCGAGTGGACCAAACTGGCCCCCGCTGCGGTGAATTTCGTTTGCCTCGGCGTGTTCATCACCGGCGCCGCGACGCTCGTCGCCGCCCTCGTGCGGACGCGGTCTCAGGCCGTCGGCATGGTGATCGCGTTTTACGTCGTCGAACTGATGCTGATGATTATCGGCCGACTGAACGATCGCTTCGCGTGGATGAACCGGCTGACGATTCTCTCGGTCTATGAGCCGACGCTGCTGACGATCGGCCTGAACCGCGATCCGTCGGTCTACTGGCCGCTGTTCTGGCAATACAACGCCACGCTCCTTGGCCTTGGCGTCGCGGCACTTGCCCTCGCCGCCACAATCTTCTGCCGCCGCGACGTCCCTGCGCCGTTGTGAGGACTAAGGGTGTCGGGGACCTTTTGCCACTGGAAATGTTAACTTTTCTAGTACGCCTCCAGTGGCAAAAGATCCCCGACACCTTCCCTGCTCACTACAGTTCACGGCAACTCGTTGACGTACCGATCCAACTGCGCTGACAACAGCGTGAGATCCTTCCCAAACGCTGCCGTGAAATCTGCGAGCCGTTCGCGCGGCGAATACTTGCTGAACGCCGGCCGCGCGGCGACGCGGGCCAGATAGTTGCTGTATTCCTGCGGCCTCGTCTCGCACAGGTAAAACGTCAGCGCCCAGGCCTCGGCATACGCCACGCCAGGGTAATACTGGAACGGCTTATCACTCGCCACCATGATCGTCATCCAATCGGCCGATCGCGACTTCGCGCTCGCTTTAAAGTCTGCCAGCCGGCCTCGGTTGATCCGGGCTTCTTGTTGTTGAATCGAAGCGTTATCCCAGACGCCGCGGGCTTCGAACATCATCGCCAGCCCCTCGACCAGCCAGCGCGGTTGCTCGCCGAAGCGGCTGTGGACGCCGAGATTGAAGGCCGTCTGGTGGGTCGCCTCGTGGATGATCGTCTCCGCGTTATCCGACCAATCTGGATTGCCCTCCTTCTCTTCGATGTCGAACAAGGAGACGCGATTCGAATCGGGATCGTAGTGTCCGAGAACTCCCGGCGGCATCGGCGTTCCCCCCGCCGCGGCGTGCCGATAATAGTCCTCTTGCGACCGAAAGACGACCGCGACCAGCGGCGTCGGCGGGTCGGTCATCCGCATGCCGCGGACGCTCATGTAGTGCGTGAACGAACGGTAGAGCGATTCCAGTCGATCGCCCCACGCCCGCCATTCGCCGTGCGGGTGAACGACGACGAAGTGGGGCGTCGTCGTGATCTCGAAGCTGCGGTCGAATTCGTCGCGCAGCTTCGCGTGAAGCTCCTGGCTGTTGTAGCCGACGAATCCCTTGCCGTACCGTTTGGCGTTCTTGGCGTCGGCCGGCTTGAACTCGTAGAGGGCGCCGTCGCGGCCCAGGAGGCTCATCTCCTGGTCGTCCCACTTCAGCGGCTGGCCGTCGATCGGCTTGCCGGCGACCATCGCCTGCATCATGAACGGCGCCGGCTCGGCTCGCAGCGTCGCCGGCGCGATCCAGGCGACCGATCCGCCGCCAATGCAGGTCAAAGCGATTGAGATTCGCGAGTGCAGTTTCATATTCAAGTTTACAACGCCAAAATGAAGGCCAACGGCATCCTTTGAAGCGGAATCAGGGTGGCACGCCCAGAGGCGCCCCGATGGGCGTGGTTGCAGCTGCAAAGGGTTCTCCACGCCCTGCGGAGTACCTTATGGCATGCCACCCGCCGCGCGTTTGACGCTACAATCGGAACAACCGAACCGTTGCCCTGCCTTGGGATAGCCCTCATGCGATTCATCGCCCCGCTGCTCGTTACCGCATCGTTGCTTGCCGCGCTCACGCCCCTCCAGGCCGCGGAGGAACCCTCCCCAGCCGCGCAAATCGCAAAGCTGGTCGAGCAACTCGACGCCGCCGACGCCGCCGATCGCGACGCCGCGGAGAAGCAACTGATCGAGCTCGGCCTCCAGGACAAGTCGGCTTCATCCGGCGAGGCGTTCGTCGACCTGCTCCCCAAACCGAACGACGAGATGCCGCAAGAGGTGCAGGTCCGGCTCACGCGCATCGCCGGTGAAATTCGCAATCGCATCGCTAAGCAAGCGATCGAAGGGACCACCGTGACGCTCGACGTCACCGACGCCCCGCTTGGCGACGTTCTCAAGGAACTCGAAAAACAAACCGGCAACCGTGTCACCGATTACCGCGAGCAGTTCGGTCAAGAGACGGCCGACAAGAAGGTTACCTACAGCGGCAAGGATCAACCGTTCTGGGCGGCGCTCGATGCGATCCTCGACGGCGCGCAAATGTCGCCCTACAACGATTCCGGCGAAGCGAACCTCGCGATCATTGACCGCGATCAGGGCGTCCTCCGTCGCGGCGGCGGGCGGGCTATCTACTCAGGCCCCTTCCGCATCGAAGCGACCGGCGCCTCCTCGCAGCGCGGCATCCGCTCGCCCGATCAAAGCGGCTTGTCGGTCGACTTTGAAATCTCTTGGGAGCCGCGATTGCGCCCGATCGGTCTCGCGCTCAACGCCGCCGACCTGAAGGTCGTCTGCGACGACGACCGCGAAGCCCCGGTCGTCGGCGGGGAAGAAGCGTTCAACGTAGAAGTTCAGTCAGGTAGCCACGCTACCGACGTCACCATCTCGTTGCAGTTGCCGGCGCGCAAGTCGGAGAAACTCGCGACGATCGCAGGTCGCATGACGGCTCTCGTTCCTGGCCGCACGGCGGAGCTGAAATTCGATAACCTCGCCAGCGCCAAGGAAGTGACGCAGCGCGCCGGTGAAGTTGCGGTGACGCTCGACCGCGTCACGAAGAATCAGGCCCTCTGGGAAATCCACATGCGGCTCGCCGTCGAAAGCAGCGACGCCGCGCTCGACGTCAACGGCGGCTGGGTCTTCCAGAACGTCGCCACGCTCGTCGACAAAGATGGCGAGCCGCTCGACAACGCCGGCTTCGAAACGACGCTGCAAACCGAGGACGAAATCGGCTTCGCTTATTTCTACGAACTCCCCGAAGGCCGCGAGTTGAAGGACTACACGTGGGTCTACCGCACTCCGGCCTCGATCGTGGCGGTGCCGGTGGAGTTCAAACTCGAAAACGTACCGCTGCCTTAGCAAGCCAGAAAAGGCAACCGCCAAGGACGCCAAGAGCGCCAAGGAAAGACGGGAAAAGGGAACACTAATCAGCGCTAATCATCGCTAATCAAATTCCTCATTAGCGAATATTAGCGTTCTTGCTCTCCTTCTTCCGCCGTGCCCGTCGTGCCGTCGTGGTTCAATTCCTTCCCCGTATTTCCTTGGCGCTCTTGGCGTCCTTGGCGGTTAATCTTCTTCTTTTTCCCGCGGCGGCATGATCAGTCCGCCCAGTTCCACCAACGGCGCCCCCGCCGTTTTGATCTCGTCGATCCAGCCACCGAGCCCCAGCGGGTCGCTCGGATCGCACCGCAGCAGGTGCTCGATCACTTCCAACGCCATGTCGCGCTTGCCGAGTTCCGCCAGGCACCACGCCAACCCGCGGCCGGCGTCGAAGAAGGGCCGGTTCGCCGGATGAAGCGCCGTCACCGGCGTCGGGTTCCCCGCTTTCACCAGCGCCCGCTGCCCCAACTGGTAGCCAAACCCAAAGTGCCCGCGGCCGAGCGCCACATCGCCGGTCGATTCGACCGCCAGCTTGCCGAGCAGATAGTGGGCTTCGATCATCTCGGGGCAAGTCTCGACCAACCACCGCAGTTCGTCGATCGCCACCTCGGCCTCGCCGGCGGCGATCATCGCTCGCACTTCTTCGAGATCCTCCGCGCATTCCAGCACGTCGCGCGGGTGAGTCAGCACCCACCCCTGCCCGCCGCGCGCACGCTCGACTGCGACATGATTGCTCGACCGGCGTTTCGCCATTAACTACTGGTTCCCGTATCCCTCGAATCAATGTGGCGAGGGGCTAAATTGAAGTGGCAAGCTTGTTTGAAAAATGGACAGGATAACAGGATTTTGCAGATCTACACGATTTGAAGAGTTTCTGTCTAGTAACCGAGCAGCCAACCTACATGAATGGCGGACAGCCGACAGCTATCCTGTCGATCCGCAACATCCTGTTATCCTGTCCATCGTCACGAACGATTCAATTCCCCGGGCGACTACAGCTCCTTCCCAATCGCATAAACCTCATCCGCGTCCAGCACCAGATCGTTCCGCGTAAAGAGTTTCGCGATCGCCGCCTTGTGAATCTTCATCTTCGTCCCGCCGACGCCGAGGGCGCCGTAGCAGACGATTTCGCCGTGATGCGTCGCCTTGTCGGTCGGCGCCACGTCGCCCAAGCCATGGGCCGGCACGGCGTTCAGGTCGATCGCCGCCTGCAACCCGACCGCTTGGGCGAGATATCCCTTCGGCAACAATTCCACGCCGGGAGGCCCGCACGCGATCACCGCTTGCGCCCCTTCGACGGCGGTCGCCGCCGCCATCGCGTTCTCGTTCGTCCACGCGGTGAGGTCGGCCCCCGGCACGAGCCGGCTGATTTTGTCGCAAGTCCCCTCGGCATGCGTCTGCTTCCGCGACGCGACGCGCACCCGCGCCCCTTCGTTCGCCAGCAGCCGCACCACCCGCCGGCCGACCGCTCCGGTCCCCGCGAGTACCGTCACGATCGCCCCCCGCAACGGCACATGCCGCCGCGCCGCGAGCACCGCCGCCGCGGCCGTCGTGTTCGCCCCGTTGGCGTCGAGCAGCACCGACACCCGCATCGGCCCGAAGAACGCCTCGGTCGCCGCTTTGAGCAGCGCCTCGGCCGCCGTCACGTCCGACCCGCCAATGAACACCGCCGTGTTCTTCAATTCCTGCGGCCCGCGCGTGAACATGGCGCCATACACAAGGTCGCGCACCTGCCCCGGCGTGACCCCGCCATGCCGAAACAAAAAGTCGACCCCCGCATCGACCGCCACGACGCCGTCAAACACGCTCGGCTGCGGATCGGCGTCGAGACAGACAAGTATCTTTTTGAGGGACATAGCTGTTGGCAGAGTGACTGGTGACTGGTAGCCGCGGGTCAACGACCCGCCGGAGCGAACGACGAATAGGACGCGGATGTACGCGGATTAAACGGATTTACACAGATCAAGAAAGACAAGAGCGATGCTGAACGCTAGCTGCCCCCATTCCCTTCCTCTATTCATCCGCGAACATCCGCCAAATCCGCGAAAATCCGCGTCCCATTCTTTCTTAACTAACCCACAAAAAAAGCCACGCGCCGCGCCCAGCGCGACGCGTGGCCCATTCTCATATTCCGATTGGCTGACAGCTAATAGCCGACAGCCGATAGCCTTTCTAGAACCCACGGAACGGATGCGCTGCCGCATCCTTCCCAGCGAGCATCTCGTCGACGCTCGGCTTCCCTTCCATCGCGTTCTTGATCGCCATCTTCGTGGCTTCGTAGTTGTAGTCGTAAATCTTCTTGTCGTCGGCCGCGGCGGGGTGAATGAACACGCCGCAGACGATCACCAAATTCTCGGCGTCGCCCTTCTTGATCACGCCGTCGGCGACCGAGTCGGCCACCGCCTTGGCGACCGCGGCCTGAGCCGGGCCGAACATCTGCACCGCTTGCTTCATCCCCTTGATGGTCACCTTGGTGATCATCACGGTCGCCGGCTTCACAGCCAGGTTCGGGGTGAGCACGGCCAGCAGGTTGCTGTGACCTTCGCTCTGCCGGGCCAGGGCGTTGGCGAACGCCGTGCCGACCGGGCCGTTCTTGTCGCCGACCAACAGGTCGATATGGGCAATCTCGTTACCGTCGCCCGCCAGTGCCTCTCCGATGAACATCGACATTCCTTAGTCTCCCACGCGAAAGGTTGAAAGCTTGTGCGGCGAGCCGGCGATCAGCCCCGGCGATCAAGCCTTGGCGTCGCGGCCAGTCCCCGAGCCTTTCGTCGGGGTAGCCTCCAGAGGATTCGCCGCACCGCGGCGAGCCTAGCAGGATACCAGCCCCCGCGGGCGGTGTTAAGGATGCCGCTTCAACCCCCAAATCCCGCAACTTTTCACACGAGCGGTTCCCTGTCACGCCCCGCCCATTTAGCCGCGTGGCGCAGCCCGCGCGGCACGCCGCCAAGGGGTCGGGGACCTTTTGCCACTGGCGGCGTTACTTCGCCAACAAGCTCACTAGTGGCAAAAGGTCCCCGACCCCGTCACGCTTCCACCAAAAAAACAGGGCCGGCCAAGTCCACGACTCAGCCGGCCCCGCAATCGCCACTGTCGAAACAGAGTGGTTCCCCCAACCGCTCTGTCCACGCCTACCGCCGCCGACGGCTCACCGCGACGCAACCAAGCGTCGCCACCCCCGCCAGGGCGAACGACGCCGGCTCCGGCACATTCGTCCGCAGCAGGTAGATCGTGTCCGCTCCATCGGGCACCGCTACCGCCAACCAGCGCCCATCCGGCGAGAACGCGACGCTGTTCTGCCCGCCGTTGAACCCCGTCGCCGTGAACTCCGCCGTCGTATTCGCCAGGTAGACGCCCGGCGACTGCAGCGCCGCCGTTGCGACGTCGACGCGGTAGTACGTCCGGTTGGTGCCGGTGGTAATGATCGGCAACCAGACCGAACCGTCGGCCGGATTGACCGCGATCGAGTCGTCGAGCGACAGCGACGACGTGATTCCATTCAGCAGAATCGTTTGCAGATTGCCCAGCAGGTCGACGCGATAGATCGCCGCCGTGCCCCCCTCTAGGGGCAGCGCGGCGTACGTCAGGTAGCCGAAGTTGTCGTACGAACTGAACATCCCCCGAATGTTGTTGTCGACCGCCGGCGTCGCCGTCCAGATCGTCGTGAACGACTGCGCCGATGAAAGTGATCCCGGGTTCACCAGCGACACCGCCACCGGCGGGTCGGTGTCGAGGCCCTGATCAAACACCATGATCTGATTGGTGCTCGGCACCCAACTGATGCTGATCGGATCGTCGTCCGTCGTCGCCGCCCCGTAGTTCCCCAGCATCTGGGTGAACGTCGGCGACGAGAGGGGGCTGTTCACCCGCCACAACTGGGCCGACACGTCGCGGCCAACGTACACCGTGCCAGTGCTATCGACCGCCAGCGAAGACGGGTTCAAGTTGGTGTTCGCCGGGACGGCCGTGTTCGACTTCAGTCCGATAAACGTGACGGCCTCCGTCACCGTATCGGTGACATAAAGCCCGCCCACGGCCGCCGCATCCGTCGGCGACGCCTCGCGGTTGGTGAAGTAAATGCGGTTGTACTCGCCGCCCACCTGGCTGGTCGGGTCGAAGACAATCGCCGAGATGGTGCCGATCGAGTTGCCGCCCGGGCTGTTGGCCCGAATCGGAATCGTATCGACGACGCCGGAAAGCTGAGTGCTTCCGGTGAAGTTAAACGTCGCCTGGGCGTTGGCCACGCCGGCGGCGCACGAGGCGAGGAGCCCCGCGAAGAAAAGGCGTTTGATGCAGACTCTCATTAGCTGTCACTCCAAGAACGAGAAACGAGACAAGTATTTCAAAGTCATTTGTGGGAGACCCCTCCCACTGATTTTTTCAGCCAAGCAATAAAAAAACGGCCCCGCGGAATAACCGCGGAGCCGTTCTCTATATTTCTCTGGCTCAGAGGATAAGTATCAGTTGGCGCTCGTCGCCGCCTTTCTCTGTTCTCTGCCGGTCGCAGAAAACCAGAGAAAAACGCCGCCCAATCGCCGCTAAATTTTGCCGACAGCTTGTCTTGTAAACAGCGGCCCCAGCAGTGTCAACAAAACCCCGCCGCGCTGATAATTATTCGCAACTTCCCCGCCCTCACACGCATTTAGCCCCCGGTTCTTCAAACCGGGGGCCGCGCCGCCAAGTCGTTTTGATGAACCGCCAAGGACGCCAAGGTTCGCCTAGGAAATGCGGGGAAGAACTAAACCACGACGGCACGGCGGACACGAAGAGATGACCAGAAGAAGAGGAACCGCGGTTCTAACATCCTCTGTATTCCCTTGGCGCTCTTGGCGTCCTTGGCGGTTCAATTCTTCTCTTTGCAGTTCATTCGCCCCCCGCAATAACGTTCGCACCCTCCATTTCCGCCCGATTTCCGCACAAAGTTGACGCGCTTGCCCGATCTCTTCAATACTCCCGACAGCCAGCGCCCGATCGGTCGTTAATTCTTTGGACAGAGGCACGACCGCGCCGCGCTCGCGCGACTTCTCTTCAGTCATTCGGAACAGGGAGAAAAAACATGGCACATCGTGTCTGGGGGCGCCGCTGCGCCTTCACCCTAGTCGAACTGCTGGTCGTCATCGCCATCATCGGCACGCTCATGGGGCTGTTGCTCCCCGCCGTGCAAAACGCCCGCGAGTCGGGTCGCTCGAACGCCTGCCGCTCGAACCTCGCCAATCTCCAAAAGGCGATGTCGACTTACGAAGTCTCCAACCAACAGTTTCCCGGCTACACCGAAAAAGCGGGCGTCGTCTCGCCGATCAAAGCCACCTGGAGCGCCATGCTCCTTCCCTACATCGAACGCGCCGACCTTTGGGATAGGATTTCGAAGGGCCAGCCCGACTACGCCGCGGTCGAGATCTTCGTCTGCCCCAGCAACCCCTCTTCTTTCGAAGGGGGGGCGTCAATGTCCTGCCTCGGCAACGCCGGATTCGTCGGCCGTGACGGCGAAGACGTCAAGCTGAAAGCGAACATCGCCAACGGCGTCTTCTTCGATCGCGTTCGCGCCAAGAAGGACTCGCCCGAGTCGCTGATGGACGTCCGCGACCTCGACAATTGTCCCAGCAAAACCTGGTGCCCCGACGCGATCTTGAAGCAGACCTTCGCCTACATCCAGGCCGAAGGCGACGGCAGCACCCACACGCTGATGTTCGCCGAGTCCCTCAATGCATTCCAATGGGCCTACGTTGGCGGCGACGCTCCCGACAAAAAGTGGTACTTCGGTTTCGTTTGGGAACAGCCCGGCAACTTGGTCCCAGGCAGCGGCTCGAACGCTGATGACCAGCTGACCTCTCCTGAGTACCGCGTCATTAACGGCGTGCGTGAAAAGCTCTCCTTCGCCAGCATCGGCGACAAGCGCCTCGCCCCCAACGCCGGATTTCCCTCCAGCAATCATCCGGGGGGCGTCAACGTCGCCTTCGTCGGCGGGCAGGTGCAATTCCTCAGCGAACGCACGAACCCCGTCGTCTACGCTCAACTGATGACGGCCAACCGCAAAGCCTCCGACCTTATCTACCAGGACCAAAAGGAACGCGACCTTGGCCTGCCGGGCCCCGACGACTACTGAACTCCCCAATCCTTCCTGGACGCACAGGTGATTTTCACCACGACGGCACGACGGACACAACGAAATACCAAAAAACATCTAGTGTCCGAGGTCTTTCCCGAAACGTCCCCATGAAACCGCCTTGCTCTTTTCCTGTTCCTTTCCTGCGTCGTGCCCGCCGTGCCGTCGTGGTAAGTCTCTCCCCGCATTTCCTGGGCGAACCTTGGCGTCCTTGGCGGTTGAACTTTGAAATTGGCGGTTCTCCGGCGTTTAGGCCACATTTACTGGACTTCCGCCCCGATCTTTGCGACAATTTGAGGTGCAGGGTCGCGCCCCCGATGCGCCATTATTTTCGTGTCCATCCTCGGACCTGCGCGACCCAGGCCAGGGGCACTCGTCAATCGAACAGAACAGGGAGAAGCGCAGATGAGGCAATCCAGCCGTAAGGCATTCACGCTCGTGGAGCTGTTGGTGGTGATCGCCATCATCGGCACCCTCGTCGGGCTCCTGCTGCCCGCCGTCCAAGCGGCCCGCGAGGCGGCTCGGCGGAATTCGTGTGCAAGTCAGGTTGGCCAGTTGAGTAAGGCCATCGCGATTCGCGAAACCTCTAGCAAGGACTTGCCTGGTTACATCAACCGGCTCGGCATCAAGGGAACCAATCGGGCTGCCAGAGCCAGTTGGATCGTGATGGCGTTTCCTTACATCGAGCAGGTACAGTTATACGAGCAATGGAACAACGGCACGGTCGATCCAGGCTCCGCGTACGCCTCCCTCGAAATCTTGACTTGTCCCAGCAATCCGCCTTCCACGTTGGGCGAGCCTCTAACGTCGTACGTCGCTAACGCTGGGGCGCGCAATCCCCTCAATCCAAACATTGAAAACGCCGCTAACGGGCTATTCTTTGATCGGACTCGCAAGGCCGACGTCATTCCGCCGACGAATAAAAATGGACCGCCAGTTCCCGCTTGGCCTGCTAATGATCTCCTAGATGCGTCGCAGCCTAATGACGATGCACCCGAAGCGGTAATGTCCATTGCCTATTTGCAAGGCAAAGGCGATGGAACGACCAAGACGATGATGTTGTCAGAGAGTTTGAACGCCCTTCATTGGGCCTATACCCAAGGGCAATTCAGCAGCGGCGTCAACGACTATACCGACACTCCTGATTCGAATGTCCACTTCGGATTTACCTGGGTCGATCCTCAGTTAGTGGTTAACGACCCGCTCCTCCGCGTCAACGGCACAAAGAACGTACCGAACTATGCTTCGTTCGAAGAAATGTCGAAGCAGAAGGTCACCCCGCTGAGCGACCCGACGATCACGGTGCGTCCGGGACTTTCCTCGAGCAACCACCCGGGCGGCGTCAATGCGGCCTTTGTCGGCGGTCAGGTCGTTTTCATCAGCGATCAGATCGAGCCGTTCGTCTACGGCCAACTCATGACGTCGAATCATAAGGCGTCTGATCTTCCTAACGACAGGGATGTACCGGAACCGAGCGACGACGCCTTCTAAACCGCCGCGCTCAGCTTCAAGACCAACGACCCACGGGGCGCCAACTCGGCGCCCCGTGGTTTTTTTATGCGCCTTCCCCCCGCGCCTATCTATCTCACCGCCCCTAGCCGGAGGGCCCACGGCCTGCGGGAGGCCCCGCCAAACGACGCTTCCACAACAATCGTACGGCGCCATCATTCTTGAAATGCTTAGCGGATAACGCCTTAACCACAGAGCACACAGAGAGCACAGAGAAAAAACCAAGAGAGACGATCTCCTCTTTGCTTTCTCGGTGACCTCTGTGTGCTCTGCGGTAAATGCATTTGTGGTGGCAGTTGAATAAGATTCGGAGCCAGGGGCTGAAACAAACGCCGTGTTCAGCCGCAAGAACTTGATTTCGGCCACCCAAGGCCGAATACTGAACAGACATTCACAATTTGGTTCTTTGACAACCGAACCATTTCACGCAACGCCACAGCGACCGTTTGGCCGCAGGCCTCCATCACCGTAGCCTAGGGCAACGCCCTAGGATGCGAACTCACGCTTTGCGTGTTGAAAGTGAGCATGCATATGGCCTTCAGCCAAAAAGTTGCGCAAGACATACGCCCCTAGGGCGTTGCCCTAGGGTACGGTGATAACAGGCCTTCGGCCAAAAGGCGCCGCCGACGATGAGTACCTATGTAAAGTCGGCGCCACAGCTTTGCACAACAACCAGTCGTAGAGGGCCGAAGATCGTTACCGACGGAACGCCGAATTGGCGTCGGAGACGCCTCCCCAGCCGTCACGACAGAAGCGACAGATGTCGCTCGCGACAGGGCTGCAAACCTCGTTGCTGCAACGACTTGAGACAAATCGATTCTGTCGCCAAAAATCGCTGCACGACGGCGACGCGACGGAACGAACGCTGATCTTTGAAAACTAAACCGACGCCCGCCTGCCCTGGGCACGGCAGGATGATGCGCCTGCTAGCCGCGGTTCTCCATCAAGAACTTGCGGCTCTATCCCCTCAAGGTGAGGAAACCAGAGGGGGCATTCTTTCTCCCGACTCGCGCCGCACCCATCGCCTACTGTCGCGTCAGTCGCGACGTCAATGGCGTGCATCAGCGGCGCAATCGACGCTGCGGTAACGACTTGCGTGAAGTGAATTCTGTCGCCCGAACGAACGCGCACGCTAATTGGCGACAGTGGGCCGACAACAAGCACAAGGCGACGGCAATGCACGTCGTCCTTAACGCTGATCCATCGGCGTAATCGCCCGCTGAGTCGGCCCGGTGTAGATCTGCCGCGGACGGCAAATTTTCTTCGCCGGGTTAGTGTGCATCTCCACCCAGTGGGCGATCCATCCCGGCAGCCGGCCGATGGCGAACAGCACGGTAAACATCTGCTCCGGAATGCCGATGGCGCGGTAGACGACGCCTGAGTAGAAGTCGACGTTAGGATAGAGCTTCCGCTCGATGAAGTAGGGATCGTGCAGCGCCACCTGCTCCAGTTCCAACGCGATGTCGAAGATCGGGTCCTTGATCGCCTGCTTGGCGAGGATCTTGTGGCACGCCTCCTTGATGATCGTCGCTCGCGGGTCGAAGCTCTTGTAGACGCGGTGCCCAAAGCCCATCAGGCGGAAGTTGTTGTTCTTGTCTTTCGCCATGTCGACGTACTTCTTGACGTTCGACCCGTCGCGACGAATCTGCTCGAGCATCTGGACGCACGCCTCGTTCGCCCCGCCATGCAGCGGGCCCCACAAGGCGCTGATCCCGGCCGAGATCGACGCGAACAGATTGGCGTTCGACGAGCCGACCATCCGCACCGTCGAGGTGCTGCAGTTCTGCTCGTGGTCGGCGTGGACGATCAGCAGCAGGTTGAGCGCGTCGACGAAGTCTTGATCGACCTCGTACTTTTCGCTCGGCACGGCGAACATCATCCGCAGGAAGTTCGCACAGTACGACAGCGAGTTATCGGGGTAGATGTAGGGCTGACCGATCGACTTCTTGTAGGCGAAGGCCGCGATCGTCGGCAGCTTGGCCATCAGCCGGACGATCGAATCGTCGACTTGTTCCTGGTCGTGCGGATCGAGCGAATCTTGGTAGAACGTCGACATCGCCCCGACGACCGAGCCGAGGATCGCCATCGGATGGGCGTCGCGAGGAAAGCCGTTGTAGAACAGCCGCATATCCTCGTGCAGCATCGTGTGGCGGAACAGCGTCCCGCGGAAGTGATCGAACTGATCCTTAGTCGGCAGTTCTCCGTAGATCAGCAGGTAGGCGACCTCGATGAACCGGCACTTCTTGGCGAGTTCCTCGATCGGGTAGCCGCGGTAACGCAGGATTCCCTTTTCCCCGTCGAGAAAGGTGATCGCGCTGGTCGTGGCGCCCGTGTTAACGTAGCCCTCGTCCAGCGTGATGTAGCCGCTCGAACCGAGGAGCTTGCTGATGTCGACGGCCCGCTCCTGCTCGGTTCCCACGACGACGGGGAGCTCGAGTTGCTTGCCGTCGGGAGTGGAGAGCTTGGCAACCTCAGACATCGGACGATCCTTTCGGCGGACACGGCGGGCTAGATGACGGGCGGATGGAGGATCCCCGCGGGAAAACGTCGCCCTGAAGCGATTCGCGACAAAGCGGCGGAGCCATGAAGTTTACCGGCCCCAAGGAACCGGTTCAATCCGCGGCAGATGAGGGTTCAGTAGCGGCGTATTCTACCCCGGCGCCGGACTGGTCGCTTAAGCGACCAGTCCGAACCCACGCTATATCTGGCGCCCCGTATTCCCTGAACCCCGAACCTTGCTTACCGACGTTTCTTCTCGTCGAGCAGTTCGGAAAGCCGCGGACCGTTCAGGTCGCCGTGGAAGATCGTCCAGACCCGGGCGGTTTTCCGCAGCTTCTTGAGTTCCTCGGCGACGAGGACTTCCTTCTGCTCGTTTTCGAGCAGTTCGCGGATCTTTGCCTGGGCCTCGGTGAATGGCGTCCGGCCCGGTTCCTTCCGCTCCAAGACGCGGACCAGGTGGAATCCCTGCGGACTTTCAATACAGTTGCTCATCCGCCCCAACTCAAGCGTATCGAGCGCGACGTTCAGCTCTTCGCAGAGCAGCGAGCCGGGCGTCGATTCCTGAATTCCTCCGTCAGCCGCAGTAAATCCATGCGACTTCGCCTTCGCGACGTTGGCGAAGACCGGTCCGCGGAGACTCGGATTGATGGCCACGACGGTCCAGACTTCGTTCCCCATCGCCGCCAGCGTCTGCCAGGCGGCGTTCCGATCGCCGCCGACGCGGTCGAACCGAACCATCAGTTCTTCCCACTTGATGCTGCCGGGGTACTCGTATTCCTTGAGATGATCCTGGTAGTAGGCGAGCATCTCTTCATGGGTGACGACCTTGAGCTTCGGCATCCGCTGCCGCAGCCACTCGCCGGCGACCATCTTCTCGGTGTATTGCCGCTGGACGTCCTTGAGCGAGGAACCGTTCTGAATCAGCGCCGCGTTGAGCTCGACGCGGTCCTTCACGCCGTAAGTGTCATAAAGCTTGGGGATTTCAGAGGCTTCGAACGGCTCGGCCAGCGTCTTCTCGACCTGCTTGAGATTCTCGGGCGGAAGCGTGCGGCGGAAATCGGCGAACAGCAGCTTGGTATCGATCAGCTGCAGCAGCATCCGCTCCAACAGGATCCGTTCGATCTCGGGACGCTGCTCGGGCGTCACCTTCATGTTCTTTTGCTTTTCCATCGAGGAGATCATGCGCTGCACTTGCCACAGCACGTCGCTGGCCAGGATCACCTGATCCTCGACTCGGCCAATGATTTCGCTGCCCATGATCGGCCGGGCGTCGGTCGGAATGATTGGCGGGCCGACTGGTTCCGTCGCCGCCGCCGTCACTTGGCTGGGAGAGACGAACGTCGCCGGCGGCGCTGAGGCGGCTCCGCCCGGCATGGCCGGACTGCTCATCGGATCGCTGCCGTCTTGAACGCCCCGCACCGCCGACGATGGCGACGAGGGACCGGTCGATGGAACCGGCGGTGGCTCGAACGACTGGGCGCGGGCGATCTCGGACGCGGCGAGGATCGCCAGCATTCCGCCAACCAGCAAGTTGAAGAGTCGTCGCGGCACGAAGTCGTTCTCGAGTGTTATCGCCTCTTACAGCCCCTGGCTCCGCCAGGGGGTAGCGGTGCGTTCGGCGACGTCTACCGGCATGGCGACCTACCCCCTGGCGGAGCCAGGGGCTGGAAGCGCGAGCCCGCGGCGATCGCGCGCAGAAATGCGGCGCTCTCCGCGACGACAGCCCAACGCGGCGGGATTCTAGGAAGCTAACTCGGTTGGCCGCAAGAGAGATTTCAGCCGCGATAGCACCCGATCGGGATCGTCGGCGTCGGGGCCCAACACCAGGTAGGCGCTCCGCGCGTCAGCCACTCGCAACGCCCCGCCGCTGCGCTCGACCAGCCGGCTCAACGGGCCGCGATTGCTGTAGGTCAGCACCGCGTACTTCCCTTCCAGATGGATCGCCTCCAGCAAGTGCTGGTGGGCCCAGATCCGCAGTCTGCCGAGTTCAATGAGCTGCTCCACCGGCGGCGGAACCTCGCCGAAGCGATCTGCTAGCTCGGCGCGCAGATCATCGAGCTCGCCTTCCGTGCCAATCCGTGCGAGCCGCCGATAGAGGTCGATCTTCGTCCGCATGTCGGGGAGGTACCGCTCCGGGAAGAAGGCCGCGACCGGCAGGTCGACCGAGACATCGACCGAATCCTTCGGCGGCAGCTTTTTCAGATCGCGAACTGCTTTCTCAAGGAGTGCGCAGTAAAGCTCGTACCCCACCGCCGCGATGTGCCCGCTCTGCTGGGTGCCGAGCAGATTGCCAGCGCCGCGCAGTTCAAGATCTCGCATCGCCAGCGCGAAGCCGGCGCCCATCTGGCTGAACTCCTCAATCGCCCGCAGCCGCCGCGCCGCTTCGGGGGAGAGGTGCCGCTTCTGGTCGACCAGCAGGTAGCAATAAGCGCGATGCTTGTATCGCCCCACCCTCCCCCGCAGCTGATGCAGGTCGGCGAGGCCGTAGCGATCGGCGTCGTCGATGAAGATCGTGTTCGCGTTGGGGATGTCGAGCCCGCTCTCGACGATCGTCGTGGCCAGCAGGATGTCGAACTCATGCCGCACGAACCCCAGCATGACGTCTTCCAGCTCCGTTTCGCTCAACTGGCCGTGGCCGATGCCAATCGTCGCTTCCGGGACGATGCGTTGCAGTTCGTGCGCGACCTTCTGGATGTCATGAATCCGATTGTGAACGAAGTACGCCTGCCCGCCGCGATTGAGTTCCCGCAGGATGGCATGGCGGATGAGCGCATCGTCGAACCTCGCGATCCGCGTCTCGACCGCGAGCCGATCTTTCGGCGCTGTTTCCAGGTTTGAAATGCTGCGCACGCCTAGCAGCGACATGTGAAGGGTGCGCGGAATCGGCGTGGCCGTCATCGTCAGCACGTCGACGCTCGCGCGCAGTGCCTTCAGCCGCTCCTTCACGGCAACGCCGAATCGCTGCTCTTCGTCGATGATCACCAGTCCCAGGTTCTGGAACTGCACGTCGGGCGAGGCGAGCCGATGGGTGCCGATGAGCAAGTCGATCGTTCCGTCAGCCGTCTGTTTGAGGATTTGCCGTTCTTCCTTCGCGGTGCAGAAACGCGAGACGGCGGCGATCTGGAACGGGAACTCCGCCATCCGCTGCGTGAAGGTCCGCCGATGTTGCTCCGCAAGAATCGTCGTCGGCACCAACACCGCCACCTGATAACCGGCGTCGATCGCTTTGAACGCGGCGCGGATCGCCATCTCGGTCTTGCCGAAGCCGACGTCGCCGCAGAGCAGGCGGTCCATCGGCTTCGACAACTGCATGTCTTGCTTGATGGACGCGATCGCCGTCAGTTGGTCGGGCGTCTCTTGGTATGGAAACGCCGCGTCGAACTCCTGCTGCCACGGCGTATCGGCGGGGAACGAGATGCCTGGCCTTGCTTCGCGCGCCGCCTGCACCTGCAGCATGTCGACGGCCAAGTCCTCGACCGCTCGCTCCGCTGCCTTCTTCTGCCGCAGCCAGGCCGTGCCGCCGATCTTCGCGAGCGTCGGCTTCGCCTTGCGTCCGCCGACGTACTTCTGGACGAGCTCGATCTTGCTCGTCGGGACGAAGATCCGCGTCCCCTCGGCGTACTCGAGCTCAAGATGCTCCTCGGCGCCTGCTTCCTTGTCGAGGAGTTTCAGTCCGCGATAACGACCGATGCCGTGCGCGAGATGGACGACGAGATCGCCTTCGCGGAGTTGCAGGAAGCTGTCGATTGCGCGACCGGTGGGGCGCTGCGTCGGTCGTGAGAGCTCGGTGCGGTGGAACAACTCGGCGGCGCTAACTAGCACAATGCCGTCGCCGCCGGTCGTCGACAAGACGCGGAAGCCGTGCGCCAATCGCCCGCGGGCAAAGTGCAGCCGTCCGTCTTGGGCCAGCTTCGTCTCGCGAAAGACTTCGCCAAGTCGCTCCACCTCAGCGTCGGTATCGCAGACCAAGTAAACGTGCTGGCCCGTCGAGGCCAACTCCAACTCTCCGCGGACCCGCGCGACGTCGCCGCTGAACTGCTCGACCGACTCGAACTGCAAGTGAGCCGTCGTCTCGTACGAACCGGCCGGCACGCCCGACGCCGTCACTGACGTGAACTTGAACGCCTCGGCCAGCGTCGTCGAAGTGGCGAAATAATCCTCCGGATGCTCCAGCCGCCGATGGTAGTGCTTGCCTTCCTCTTCGAGATCGGAAGGTTCGACGAGCATGAACCAACTGCCCGCCGGCAAATAGCTGGCGAAGTGCGTCCGGAGCTTCGCATCGGCGGCGAGCACCGTCACGTCGGCCGTCGCCAAGCTTTCGAGGCTCCGCTGCGTCGCAACGTCGAAGGTGCGGATCGACTCGACCTCTTCGTCGAAGAGCTCAATCCGCAGCGGGTCGGTCGCATCGGGAGGGAATACGTCGAGGATGCCGCCGCGCAGCGAGAACTCGCCGGCGAGTTCCACCGCCGTGGTCCCTTGGCAGCCGCGCTCCGCGAGCCAATGCGTGAAGGCTTCGAGATCGAGCCGCTTGCCGACGGCGATGCGTTGCGTCGCCGCGGCCAATTGCTCGACGCTCGGCAGCGGCTGCAGCAGCGATTGGATCGAGGTCACCACGATCCGCGGACAGGAGCCGGCGACTAGTCGTTTGATCAGTCGTTGCCGCGGCCCAAAGTTCTCGTCGCGCACCACGCGATCGCCGGCATCGGCTTCGGTAGCGGGGAAGGCGACGACCTCAGCGTCAGTGAAGAGCGTCAAATCGTCGACGAGCGAATCGACGTCGGCGGCGTGAGGCAAGACGACGGTGAGCGTCCGGGGACAATGCTGGCCGAGCGTCGCGGCAACCAGGGCGCGCGAAGACCCCCAGACTCCGCCGAGCGTCCCCGCCTGGCCGTTGGCCAGACTCGTGAGAACCTCGGAAAAGCCAGCGTGCGTCGCTAATTGAGCGGGCAACCCGCGCAACGCCTCGCTGGCGTCGGCAGTTTCCCCCGCGGCAGTTTCCATCGCCACGGAGGTGATTGTAGGCGGCAGGCTTGGGAATGAGTAGCCGCGGATCGTTGGCCCGCAGTCCGGGTGGCACGCCCTGAAAGGGTGTGGCAGCGCCTCAAACGGGTTCTCACGCCCTGCGGAGTACCTAAGGGCGTGCCACCCTCAGAAACAACTCAGGCAGGTCGTTGACCCGCGGCTACGCCGCACGTCGCTCAGCCGCTTCAATCGCCTCAGGCTCGACCTCGTCCTGTTGCATGCCGTAATGCAGCTCCCAGAGTCGAGCTTGCTTCATGAACGTATAGAACGCGCTCATCCAGGAGATCTGCAGACCTACCATGCCGTCCAAAAAACCGCGGTGGACGACGAAGTCGCGGAAGAAGCGCAGCGGCGGCGAAATAAGCATCCGCCGGTAGCTCGGCTTGCGTCCCTCGGCGTGCCACTGTTCCGCTTGAACTCGCGTGTAGCGATCGAACTTGCGGAGATACGTTTCCCAAGACCAGAGCGTGTAGTGATCGAGCAGTGTCTTAAGGCTCCCGTAACGACTTGTCGGCACGCAGACGTTGCCGTGGTCGCTGGGCCCTTCATATCGTCCGAGGTCGCGGCGAAAGAGCCGCACGAGGCGATCGCGCGCCCAGTCGGTGTAAAAGACCCGATGGCCCATGAGGTGATTCGCTCGGCCCATCCAATAGGCGTCGTACTGGGGCTCTCCAGACAATAGTTCCCGAATCTCGGCCGCCATCGCGGGCGTCACTCGTTCATCGCTGTCGAGAATCAGCACCCACTCATGCGACGCCTGGGGGATGGCCCAGTTCTTGAAGTTGCCGGCCGTGCGGTATTCGCGTTCGATGACGCGGCAGTCGCCGCGACTGCGGACGTACTCTAGCGTGCCGTCGGTCGAGCCGGAGTCGGCGACCAGCAACTCGTCGGCAATTCCCGCCACGCTATCGAGGCAAGGACCGATGTTGACGCGTTCGTTTTTGCAGGTGAGCAGTGCGGTTAGCTTGGCGGGCATGACGGCGGTTCTCGGTGACTGGCGCCGTGAGCGGTACGGCGTCGAGATGCTACCTTCTGCCTAGAAGTCGCTCAATACGAGCTGTCGGGCTTAATGTTTCCCTGACAATCCAAATAATCCGCGGAACCCCGCACGTCGGCCGCTGTTCTCCGCACGGACTTTAGCGTGCATGTTGGAGGGCGCCAGCACGCCGTTCCGATAGTCATGTTAGGAGTCTGCTGCGCGGATCGATGCTGGTCCCGCGAGCGACCCCGCGCCGAACGATCGCCCTCCCCTCTTCGGCCAGGAGTCCGTCACATGTTTCGCTCCCTGTTTCTCGCCCTGGGCGTCTACAGCTGCCTGCTGGGCGTCGAAGCCCTCGCCGTGGAACGCGCTGTCCTCAAAAAGCCTGAGAATTCACCTTCGGCTGAGCAGAAAGTGGTAGTTCCACCCGATTGGGCGCCCTGGAGCCTCATGGGAGGGGGCGCCGTGGTGGTTCTCTATTCCTTCACGATTCCTCGCCGAGTGAACGCGTAAGGGGCCCAATCGCCGCAACGGCGACCCTCCGAACCTTTGGCGGCCGGTCTACCTCCCTTTCCTATCAACCGGAAAGTTCGGCATGACCGCCCCGCCGGCGAGCCGGAAGCGTCAGCCTCCGGAACCCCGCCACGGGCTCCAAAGGTTGTTTCCGGCCACCCATCCGTTTACCATAAACAGGTTTACGGAGCTTTCTGGCCGGGCGTCCTACGCCGCCGCCCCTTCCCTTACCCGACATTTGCAGAGCTGAGGCGCCACCATGGCAACGATCGAGAAACCCCGCGCGAAGGAAGAGTTAGTCAGTGGCGCCGATATCTTGGTGCAATCGCTGGTTAACCACGGGGTCGAGACGATCTTCGCCTACCCCGGCGGCTGCAGCATGCCGCTGCATCAGGCCCTTACCCGCTTCGGCGATAAGCTACGGACGATCCTGCCCCGCCACGAGCAAGGCGGCGCGTTCGCCGCCCAAGGTTGGGCCCGCAGCACCGGCCAGGTCGGCGTCTGTATGGCGACCAGCGGTCCCGGCGCGACGAACCTCGTCACCGCCATCGCCGACGCCAAGCTTGATAGCATCCCGCTCATCGCGATCACGGGCCAAGTCCCGACCGCCGTCATCGGCACCGATGCGTTCCAAGAAACGCCGATCGTCGAAGTCTGCCGCGGCATCACGAAGCACCACTACCTGGTGACCGACGTGAACGATCTTGCTCGCGTCGTTCGCGAGGCGTTCGTCATCGCTACCACCGGTCGCCCCGGTCCGGTGCTCATCGACATGCCGAAGAACGTCCAGATGGACACGTGCGTGCCGAACTACCACGAGCCGCTGAACCTGCCCGGCTACAAGATCGAGTCGCCGAAGGCTCGGCCGGAACAAATCAACCAGATGGCGGCCGCGATCAAGCGGGCTCGTCGGCCGATCATCTACGCCGGCGGCGGCATCGTCACCGCCGAGGCAAAAGAGTCGCTCCGCAAACTCGTCGCGAAGACCGGCATTCCGATCACCACGACGGTCATGGGCCTCGGCATTTACCCGTCGACCGATCCGCTCTGCCTCGACATGCTCGGCATGCATGGCTCGGTCTACGCGAACTATGCCGTCGATCAGGCCGACCTCTTGATCGCGCTCGGCGTGCGCTTCGACGACCGCGTCACCGGCAAGGTCGAAGAGTTCTGCAAGCATGGCAAGATCATCCACGTCGACATCGATGCCTCGGAGCTGAACAAGAACAAGCCGGCGCACATTCCGGTCTGCAGCGACGTGAAGTTCGCCCTCGACGAGCTCAACAAGATCGTCGAAGCCCCGGAGGATATTTCCGACTGGGTCGAACAGTGCATGCGTTGGAAGAGCGACGAGCCCTTCAAGTACAACGAGCAGTACCCCGGCATTCTCCAGCAGCACGCGATCCGCACGCTGTGGGAAATGACGATCGAGAAAGACCCGGTCATTGCCGTGGGCGTCGGTCAGCATCAGATGTGGGCCGCGCAGTTTTACAAGTTCCTCGAACCGCGTCGTTGGCTCTGCAGCAGCGGTTTGGGCACGATGGGCTTCGGCCTCCCCGCCGCGATGGGCGCTCAGGCCGCCAATCCGGGCCGCCTTTGCTTCGACATCGACGGCGACGGCAGCTTCCTGATGAACATCCAGGAACTCGCCACCTGCGTCTGCGAAAAGCTGCCGGTGAAGGTGCTGCTGCTTAATAACCAGCACCTTGGCATGGTCGTGCAGTGGGAAGACCGGTTCATGCAAGGCAATCGGGCCCACACGTATCTCGGCCCCATCGATAATCCCGAGTGGTCGGGCCAGGGAGACGGCATTGGTTCGCTCAATCAGGCCGAGCGCTATCCGAACTTTGTCGGCATCGCCAAGGGCTTCGGCTGCGGCGCCGCCTACGTCGACAAGAAATCCGACCTGCCGGCGGCGATCGAAGAGATGATCGCCCACGACGGGCCATATGTGCTCGACGTGGCTGCACCGTATCAGGAGCATGTGTTGCCGATGATCCCGGGCGGCAAGACGGTGCGGGATTTGATTAAAGAGTAATTTTCATTTGTGAGTATTGCAGTGAAGCAACTCGAAGCAATTCGCGGATGGTTGTGGGCTATCGTAGCTGTCCTGATAACCAGCGGTTGCGAAGCGCCGCCGCTTCCTGCTCAACCTGCGAATGACTCTGGGACGCCGCCGTCCGAAGTAGTAGAAGCTGTCGAAAGTAAATTCGCGGCTGAACTACCTGTAATGGAAGGAATCACCACGACCATCCATAGAGCTTATGCCTATCAGGGATACAGCTACCACGACCCTGAGGCGGGCGCCAAGTTAGTGGGCGTAGACGTAGAGTTTCGCGACTACGGCGACGGGCTCGATCTCGATGACGTTGAGTTGCTGGACGGCGCCTCCAATGAAGGTCTCGGCGGGTATCCCCATATCGAACTAATGTCGCAGGATGGTCAGGTGCTCCAAGATGCAGCGGACACCGACTGGCCTGGCGCAGGCGGTCCGCTAAGAGTGCTTTTGGTCTTCTCGGTTCCAGAGGCCACGAACTCCGTCAAGCTTGCTTACGGCGGCGGCTTGCTAACTGCGGAGCCAACATCGATTGGCAACGACGGCCCGTCACTCGCAGCTCCGATAGATTAGTTCAAGTACGGCGGTTGCGACGAGTTGGTCTAGATCGACCACGATGAAGCCACGCTGGAGATCAACGGCGTGAATGGTTCGATTCAGAATTGGCGCAAAGTGTTGTTGCCGTTGCTGGGCACGAAAGTCTAAGGAGCGATCGATGGTTACTGGCCTAACCTCCGATAACGAGCGCTTTCTAGAGCAAGCTGTTGCGACCGGAGTTTTCCCCAGTCGCGAGGATGCGCTAAATCAAGCGGTCCAAGCCCTGCGTGAAAAGACCAAAGTCGTGGTCGACAAAAACCCGGCGATGAAGCAATCTACGGAGGAATGGATCAAAGACATTAAGGAATGGGCGGATAGCCATCGCCCGGTCCATACTTTTGTCGATGATAGCCGCGAGAGTATTTATTGAGCGCGACTCACGAAGATTCTCGTGGACGCGAACATTCTGATCCGGACTGCCAACCCGGCTGATTCCGAGCATAAAACGTCGATCGACGCTCTGCGCCAACTGGCGGCTTCCGGCCATGAGCTAGTTTTGGTTCCCCAGGTTTTGTACGAATACTGGGTCGTCGCCACTCGCCCAGCCGCCAATAATGGTCTGGGGATGACTGCTGATGAAGCGGCAGCCGATCTAGATAAGTTTTGCGCTCGCTTTGTAGTTATGCTCGACGTCGATTCGATCTTCGAGGCTTGGCGAGACCTTGTTAGTCGATACGCGATCGTAGGAAAGAAGGCTCACGACGCGCGGCTCGTTGCGGCCATGGTACGGCACGGCATCACGCATTTGCTGACATTCAACGAACAGGACTTCGCTCGCATCAGCGAGATTGCTGTCATCCTTCCTTCATCCGCAGCGACATTTCCGCCCGCCACCGCGTAATCTTGACGGGCGGGACTCGCTTTCAGTCCCGCCGCGCGCGACAATGCTTCGCGCTGCGCGCCGGTTCGCACACTTTCTGCGGTCTTGATTGTGCGAATTGAGCCGAGGCGCCGATCGGCGGTTGACGGAACCGCCCGGTTTTCAAGGGATTGTCGTTCGAGTTGAGCGATAGAGCGCATCTGGACCGCGGTTTGCGGTTCAGTTCGAACGAAATCAGCAAGCATCGCCGGAAGACAAACCGTACACTGCCATTGCTGGCCGTCCGCCGCTGACTCACGTTTTTGGAAGGAGACCGAATCATGCCTGCCGCTGCCGCTGTCGTGAAACCCGCCACCAAAAACCGCGAACTTCTCGCCTGGGTCGACGAGGTCGCCGCGCTCTGTAAGCCCGATCAGATTCAATGGTGCGACGGCTCGCAAGCCGAGTACGACCGCCTCTGCGAGGAGATGGTCGCCAGCGGCACGATGATCCGCCTCAATCCCGAGTTACGTCCCAACAGCTTCCTCGCCCGTAGCCATCCGAGCGACGTCGCCCGCGTCGAGGATCGCACGTACATCTGCGCCGCCGATCAAGGCGACGCCGGTCCGACCAACAATTGGATGGACCCTGCCGAGATGAAGAAGCTGCTGCGGTCGAAGTTCGACGGCTGCATGCGGGGCCGCACGATGTACGTCATCCCGTTCAGCATGGGCCCGGTCGGTTCGCCGATCGCTCACATCGGCGTGCAGCTGACTGACTCGCAGTACGTCGTCGTCAACATGCGAATCATGACCCGTATGGGGGGACGCGTGCTGGAAGTCCTGGGCGACAAAGCGTTCGTCAAATGCCTCCACTCGGTCGGCGCACCGCTGGCGCCCGGCCAACAAGATCTCGCGTGGCCCTGTCAGGCCGATCCGAAGAACAAGTACATCGTCCACTTCCCCGAGGAACGGTCGATCTGGAGCTACGGATCGGGTTACGGCGGCAACGCCCTGCTCGGCAAGAAGTGCTTCGCCCTGCGGATCGCCTCAGTGATGGCCCGCGACGAGGGTTGGCTGGCCGAGCATATGCTTATCTCGGGCGTGAAGAGCCCCGATGGCGAGAAGAGCTATGTCGCCGCCGCGTTCCCCAGCGCCTGCGGCAAGACGAACTTCGCGATGCTAATTCCCCCCAAGCACTTCAAGCAGGAAGGGTGGGAGGTGACCACCGTCGGCGACGACATCGCCTGGATCAAGCCAGGGACCGACGGCAAGCTCTACGCGATCAACCCCGAAGCGGGCTTCTTCGGCGTCGCCCCCGGCACGAACGAAGAGACCAATCCGAACGCGATGGCCTCGATCCGCGAGAACACCATCTTCACCAACGTCGCCCTGACCGACGACGGCGACGTCTGGTGGGAAGGGATGACGCCCGAGCCGCCGGCCCATCTCATCGACTGGCAAGGGAACGACTGGACCCCGCAGAGCGAAGTGAAGTCGTCCCACCCGAACTCGCGGTTCACGGCGCCGTTCGATCAATGTCCCTCGGCCGATCCGGCCCACAACGATCCGGCCGGCGTGCCGATCACGGCGTTCATCTTCGGCGGTCGCCGGCAGACGACGCAACCGCTGATCACGCAGGCGTTCAACTGGCAGTTCGGCGTCTATGGCGCAGCGACGATCGGATCGGAACAAACGGCCGCCGCCTTCGGCAAAATTGGTCAGGTGCGCCGCGACCCGTTTGCGATGCTGCCATTCTGCGGGTACCACATGGCCGATTACTTCAGCCATTGGCTTAGCTTTGGCCAGCAGTTGGAGAACCCGCCACGGATCTTCATCGTCAACTGGTTCCGCAAGAATGAAAAGGGCGAGTACCAATGGCCCGGTTTCGGCGACAACATGCGGATCTTGCAGTGGATCGTTCGTCGGGCGAAGGGACAGGCTCGCGCGTTCGAGGGTCCGCTCGGTTGGACGCCGAAGTACAGCGACATCGATTGGCGCGGTCTCGACTTCACCAAGGAGCAGTTCCGTGAAGTGATGCGAGTCGACCGCGACGAGTGGTTCCAAGAGATCGCCTCGCACAACGAGCTCTTCTTCAAACTGTACGACCGCCTGCCGCGCGACCTGACGGCGATCCGGGACTTGTTGCTCGCCTCGCTTTGCCGCATCCCGGAGAAGTGGGCTAAGGGCTGATTTGAGTTCCAGGTCTTCTCAATCAATGCAGTGAAACCGCGAATCACGCGAATCGACGCGAATGGATTTTTTGACAGGATCACAGGATGGAGCGGATTAACAGGATGAAGAGCCGTCTCCCAATCCTGTCGATTCATGACAATCTTGTGATCCTGTCCAGTCTTCATTCGCGAAGATTCGCGTGATTCGCGGTTAAATGCCTTCAGCCTTCCCTTGGCGTCCTTGGCGTTCTTGGCGGTTTATTATACTGGGTTGCCAGTGACGGAAGCCGTTCAGGAGCCGATGCGATGGACCATCAACTTCACGATATTTCGCTGCCGGGATCGAGCGCCGCGCCGAAGACGCTCGATCCGGTTTGCGGGATGACGGTCAATCCCGCGACGGCGAAGCTCCATACGGAGCATGCGCACACGACTTACTACTTCTGCAGCCGCGGTTGTTTAGAGAAGTTTACCGCCGAGCCGGGGAAGTATCTCGACGCGTCGAAGACGTCAGGAGGCGGCGACGTCTCGCAGGGTAGCTGCTGCCACCACGGCGGCGACAAGCCGAAGGCCGCGACAGTTCATGGAGCAATCGCGTCGGGCCAGTACACCTGCCCGATGCATCCAGAGATCGTGCGCGATCGGTCCGGCGATTGCCCTATCTGCGGGATGGCGCTGGAGCCGATGACCGTCGCCGCGAGCGACGAGCCGAACGCCGAACTCGTCGACATGACGCGGCGGTTCTGGGTTTGCGCCGCGCTGACTGTGCCGCTCGTCATCCTGGCGATGGCGCGGATGTTCTTTGTCGAGCGGTTCCACGCCTGGTTCCCGGGACGGACGCTGCCGCTCGTGGAACTCGCGCTCGCGACGCCGGTCGTGCTGTGGGGAGGCTGGCCCTTCTTCGTGCGGACGTGGCGATCGATCGAGAACCGCTCGCTCAATATGTTCACGCTGATCGGCATCGGCACGGGGACGGCGTATCTCTACAGCCTCGTCGCGGCGCTCGCTCCGCAGTGGTTTCCCGAGTCGTTCCGTATGCATGGCGAAGTGGCCCTCTATTTTGAGGCGGCCGCGACGATCATCACGCTGGTATTGCTCGGGCAAGTGCTGGAACTTCGGGCCCGCCATCAGACGGGCGCCGCGATTCGCGCCCTGCTCGACCTGGCGCCGAAGCTCGCGCGCCGTATTGCCGCTGATGGTCGCGAAGAGGATGTGCCGCTCGACGAAGTGGCCGCTGGCGATCGGCTGCGCGTTCGCCCGGGCGAGAAGGTGCCGGTCGACGGGAGCGTCGTCGACGGCGCCAGCTACGTCGATGAATCGATGATCACGGGGGAACCGATTCCCGTCGAGAAGAGCGCCGGCGAGCGCGTCATCGGCGGGACGGTGAACGGGACCGGCTCGCTGGTGATGACGGCCGAGCGCGTCGGCAGCGAGACGATGCTCGCTCAGATCATTCAGATGGTCGGCCAAGCCCAGCGGAGCCGAGCGCCGATCCAGCGGCTGGCCGATCAAGTCGCCGCGTACTTTGTGCCGGCGGTGTTGGCCGCGGCGGTCATCACGTTCATGGCGTGGGCGGCAATCGGCCCGCAGCCGCGGTTGGCTTACGCGCTCGTGAACGCAGTCGCGGTGTTGATCATTGCGTGTCCTTGCGCTCTGGGACTCGCGACGCCGATGTCGATCATGGTCGCCGTTGGCCGCGGCGCCGCAGCGGGGGTGCTGGTCCGCGACGCCGAGGCGCTGCAGACGCTCGAGCGGGTGAACACGCTCGTCGTCGACAAGACGGGAACCCTCACCGAGGGGAAGCCGCGACTGGTCGCGGTGACGCCGAGCGAAGGTTGGAGCGAGGCTGACCTGTTGCAACTCGCCGCCAGTGTAGAGCGCGGGAGCGAACATCCGGTCGCGGCCGCGATCGTGCGCGGCGCCGAGAAACGCGGAGTTGCGCTGGGCCATGCGAGCGACTTTCAATCGACGACTGGTCGCGGCGTCGTCGCCGTGGTCGATGGCCGCCGCGTCGCCGTCGGGAATGCACGGCTGATGGAGGACATGCGCGCGTCGATTGCCTCGCATGGCGATGCGGCCGAGGCTCAACGTCGTCAGGGGCAGACGGTGATGTTCGTCGCCGTCGACGGGAAGCTCGCTGGGTTGCTCGGCGTGGCCGATCCGATCAAGGAGTCGACGGCTGAGGCGTTGAGACTGCTGCGCGAAGAGGGGATCGAGATCGTCATGCTCACCGGCGACAGCCGCGCGACGGCGGAGGCGGTGGCCGCTCAGCTGGGCATCACGCGCGTCGAGGCGGAGGTGTTGCCGGAGCAGAAGGTGGAAGTGGTGCGACGACTCAAGAGCGAAGGCCGCACCGTCGCCATGGCAGGCGACGGCGTGAACGACGCCCCTGCCCTGGCCGAAGCCGCCGTCGGCATCGCGATGGGCACCGGGACCGACGTCGCCATGGAAAGCGCCGGCGTCACGCTCGTCAAAGGGGACCTCCGCGGCATCGTCCGCGCCCGCCGGCTGAGCGAGCGGACGATGGCCAACATCCGCCAAAATCTCTTCTTTGCCTTCGTCTACAACGCCCTCGGCGTCCCGCTGGCCGCCGGCGTCCTCTATCCCGTCTTCGGCTGGTTGCTCAGCCCGATGATCGCCGCGGCGGCGATGAGCCTCAGTTCGGTCTCGGTGATCGCCAACGCGCTGCGGCTACGACGCATCGACCTGTAACCCCATCCCATCAATTAGACGTTAGCCGCGACGCGCCAGCGGAGCGAGCGATCGCGACAGTAACTTCAGAAGAAAGAATTAACCGCGGATAAACGCAGATGAACGCGGATTTTCGCAGATCAAGGCGCGAACTTATCAAGTAGCCTGACTGCTTCTTACATTCATTCGCGTCCATTCGCGTGATTCGCGGTCGAATTCTTTAACCACGAATCTCGCGAATCTACGCGAATAAGAAACCCATCGGCGCTTATCCGCGTCCATCGGCGGTTACCTTTCCGTCGGCCATGAATCAAGTCCCGAACTGGCGTTTACCCCCGCCAGCCGGCTCGATTAGATTGGCCGGTTCGCAGAGCGTCGAAATCGTCCAGGCAACTTGAACCACGACATGGATGGGGAAGCGATGAAACGAACGTTTTTACTCTTGGCGGTTGGCGCCGTGCTGATCATGGCGGCGGCGATCACTGGAAACTCCGTTGCACAAGTGGTCGTCGAAACCCCCGCCGTCGTCGAGGTTCCGACCGTCGTCGAAACGCCGACCGTGGTGGAGACGCCGACCGTCGTTGAAGAGCCGGCGATCATTTCGCCCACCTACGTCCCGATTCCGGTGCCGCAGCAGGAAGTGATCACGCCCGCGCCGGCGACCGGCGGGGTGTGGGTCGGCGGGCATTGGGATCGGACGCCCGACAGCTGGGCCTGGGTCGGCGGCGGTTGGGTGCAGCCGCCGTTTAGCAACGCTTATTGGACGCCGGGGTACTGGCAGCATCAGGGGGGCCAGTACGTCTGGGAGAACGCTCACTGGGCCGCGGCGAATCAGGGAGTGATCGTCAACAAGCCGGTGGCGGTTCCGCCCGTGTATCAAGAGGTCGTCCCCGCGGCGCCGGCGTCGACGGTGGCGACGGCGTGGCAGCCAGGGCATTGGGAATGGCGCGGGACATGGGTCTGGATCCCCGGAGCGTACGTTGAATCAGTCGTGCCGACGGCGACTTGGGTTCCTGGGCAGTGGGTGCAAGGGGCGCTGGGGTGGCAATGGGCGCCGGCGCATTGGCAAGGGTAGCGACAATTGCAGCCCCCGGCTCTGCCGGGGGGTAGCACATCGCGGGACGATGCGTACCGGCATGGTGACCGACCCCCCGGCGGAGCCGGGGGCTGCATGCGCCATCGCGATCTGTTCGACGAGTGACTCTCATGGAACGAAAACACCTCCGCAACGAGCAAGTTTGGCTGGCCGTCGGGTCGTTGATGATCCTGGCGACGGTCGCCTTGGCGCTGGCGCTCGCGTACACGCGCGACGTGATGATTCCGTTCGTGCTGGCGATCTTCATCACGACCGTCGTGGCGCCTTGCTTCGACTACCAGGTAACGCGGCTCCGCTTTCCCCGCTGGGTGGCGGTGGTAACGACGCTGTTGGTGGTCGCCGCCTTGTTGTCGCTGCTGAGCCTGGCGTTCGTCGCCGCCTTTCAAGCGATGATTGCCGTGGCGCGCGAGTACGGGCAGCAGGTGGGCGATTTGAGCGAACGGCTGTTCGTCTACTTGCAAGCACGGCACATTCAGATCGACCAAGCGAAGGTCGTGGCGCAGATCGAAGAGCGCGTGCCGCAGTACGTCACGCAGAGCGCCGGCATTCTGATGGGGACGATTTCGCACGCCGTGCTGGTGATCATCTTCGTCGTGTTTTTATTATTCGGCCGCGATTCGCATAAGCGGCGGAGCGGGATCGCGGCCGACATCGAGCGGACGTTTCGCGAGTATCTCATCGAGATGACGATCATCTCGACGCTCACGGCGACGCTCGTCGGGCTGGTGCTCTGGACGCTCGGATTGCAAATGGCGTGGCTGTTTGCGTTTCTCGTCTTTATCCTGACGTACATCCCGAACGTCGGCGGGATCGTGGCCACGCTCTTGCCGCTGCCGATCGCGTTCGCGCAGTTTCACAACCCTTGGATGATCGCGGCGGTCGTGGCGATTCCAGCGTCGATTCACGTCGTCATCGGCAGCTTCGTGGCGCCGCGACTGATGGCTCACGGGTTGGAACTTCATCCCGTGACGATCTTGCTGGCGCTCGCCTTCTGGGGACTGCTCTGGGGAATCGTCGGCATGTTCCTGGCGGTGCCGATGGTTGCCATGTTCCGCATCGTGCTGGCGGAATTCGACACGACGCGGCCGCTGGCGGAGTTGCTGAGCGGGCGATTGCCGGGCAGGCGGACTGCTGTTGCGACGCCATGAGTTGACGCAGGTGGGCAGTCAGACCTGATTGCTTTCCGCGAAGAGCACCGTTTCCTCCGCATGGGTGGTGAAGTGTCGGAGGTAAAATTGATAGCCGAGTCCGAGCGATTCGATGTACTGCGGAATCTCCCAGAAGTCCGCGAGATGATGATATACGGTGATCGCTAGTCTCGGGCGAAAGCGTCTTAGCGTTTGTTCGGCGCCATGCAGGGCCTTAAGCTCGGCTCCTTCGATGTCCATTTTGATGAAGTCAATTCGCGTAAATCCAGGACGATCCATCAATTGGTCAATCGCCATTGTCGTCACGACCGCGTCTCCTGCGGATTGACGCGCGGGCGTCACGGTCGTTCCAGGGCCATTCTGGGTGACGAAAAGCTCTTCGCCGCCAGACGACCACACCGGATGAGGCAGCACTTCGATACGCGGCCTCAGCTCTGGATTGAGACTGAGGTTGCGATCGTAAACAGTCAGATTATCAGGCAGGAACTCGAAAGAATAAACCTTCCCGTTTCCGCCGGCTTTAAAAGCGAAGTAGAGCGCTGAGTCCCCCCAGCACCCACCCGCGTCGATGACGACGTCGCCGGGACGCGCCTCGATGGCCCCGGTTGCGGTCTGACAGCGGTACTGCTGTTGAATGAAGTGGGTGACGACGCCGTCAGGGCGGTAAAAAAGATCGATCGGATAGCCGAACTCGTGCAAGCGGAGCTTTGGAAGTTGCCAGCCGAGGAAACCTGGCTCGACAGTTTCGCTTCCCTCGGCCATTCGTTCGAACCGCTCCACGTATTTCCAATGCTCCGGATTGTTGAGCGGAAGCTTGATGTAGCGATAGCCCAGTGCGCGGTAGCAGAGGAGCTTAAGCAGCAGGTCGCGCGATTCCGGCTCTTCAAGATGATTGTAAAGCCACTGCAAATTATCGACGTGAGAAGCGACGAACCGCATGCCGAAATAGAGCATCACGTTGATGTCGCTCTCGCGAACGAGCCGTTCATTCCGAGTCTGATCGAGGGCCCAACGCCCCAATTTTCTCCGCCAAGGCGCAGGAGGAGCCGGAGGAGCGGGCGGAAGCTCCGCTTCCGGGCCGAATCGTCGCCAATCGTAGTTGTCTCGAAAGTCGTTGCCCGCGCAACCGGCGAGTTTAATGGCGTAGTCAGCGAGAAAAGAAGGTTTCGATCCGTCGAAAAGAGACATGGCGATATCGATCCTGTTGCGCTGCGAGGCGATCGGCTGGGGGCATTAAATTGCGGGAGGACACACTATAGCGTCGCATCTTTCAACGTAGCAATCGAGATTGCATACAACGGCAGTACCGTCGCTAGTGCGGTTGTTTGCATCGATTCGGAACGATGTGAGCGCAGTCCCTTCTTGGCGCTACGAATGGAGACGTCGACGAATGACGGCGGCCGAGGTAGGTGACGCCATTCGTGTCGCATTTGCAGACCCCGGCTCCGCCGGGCGGTAGTGCTACGCGGGGCGACGCTTGCCGGTATGGCAACCAACCCCCTGGCGGAGCCAGGGGCTGAAGGCTCGGCAGTGAGCGCGAGATCCAGCGACTACGGTGAGTCCACTCAGAAAAAGCGTCGCGAGTGTGGGTTCAGGGACGGCCGACGTGGCGCTTGGCGACGGCTGGAAGCCTCGTTGCCAAATGAGGAAGTCATCTCCATCGGAGTCGCCGTCCTCATCGGCGTCGGCTTGGTTATTCACGCCAAAGCTGTTGCGCCAGCGGCCGAGGTCGGTGCCGTCGACGTCCCCATCGTTGTCGAAATCGCCAAGAGGTTTGGGCGCAGCGATCACGGCCGTCGGATCCCAGAAGTTGCCCGTGACGGCGAGCAGCGACTGCAGCGTCACGGCGTCGCCGTAGTAGTCGCCCGTGTTGTGCGATTGGTAGACGCGATTGTAGAGGCTATTGAGCCATTGCTGATCGACGGCGCCTTCCCCCGTCATTGCGGCGACGGACAGCGGGGCGATGAAGAAAATGTCTTGCCAGCTGTTGAGCTGCGTGCCGTCGAGCTTGTAGCCGCCGCGGACTTTGTTCGGATCGCCGCCGGTGCTGGTGCGGGCCCAGTCGGAGAGCTTTTGGACCTGAGCGATTGTGACGGGATCGTTGTTGAGAATCGCGTCGACGCCCAGCCGCCAAGGATCGCGTCCGGCGTTGTACCAGTAGTTGCCGTCGTTAGCGCCTTCGAGCAGGTTCGGCGCGGGCTGCGGATCGCGCGACGCGCCGACGAGCTTGATGAAATCGGGGAGGAGGCCGGTGGCGGCCGATTCGTTTGACTGGATGTCGGTGACGACGTTCTGCGTGGCGGTGACGACGCTGTTCCAGAAGGGGGCGTCGCCGGTCGCGGCGCCGTAGGCGCGGAAGTGCCCCGGCATGAAGTCGGAGGATCGTGTCGTCCACTGGCTGTAGGTCGATCCGTTCGGGCTGACCCAATCGCCGAGCATCGGCAGTTTGCTCTGCGGGCCGATGGTCGAGGCGCGGATGCCGGCGATGACGTTCTTTGCGGCGGAGAGATAGTCGACCGTCCCGGCACTCCCCCACTGGGCGTGGGCCATCAGGAGTCCGTAGGCGATATCGGCGTCGCCGTCGAAGGCGCTGTCGTTGCCGTCGGTATTGGGCACTTCCCAGTCCATGAGGCGGTTGTCGATGGAACTGGGGTGAGCGAGGCGAAACTGCCAGAGGCCGTCAAAGATCGTCTTCGCCTGCGGGTCGTGCCCTGCCATCGCGGCGACGATCACCATGCCGTAGCCCTGGCCTTCGGAAACGGTGCGGCCGGAGGCGTCGGACTTCACCCGCCACCCGTTGCCGCCGGGGTCGGCGGCGAGCCAGCGGCCTTTCCAGACGCCGTAGTAGTCGGCGACGTGCTGGTTGAGTTGAGTGCGCGTGTAGTTGCTGGGGGTGAGGGTTCCGGCGCGATAGGCCTGATGTTGGGCGCCGAAGGGGAATTGCTGGGCGTAGGCCGGCGTTGCGGCGAAGAACGTCGATCCCACCAGAAAGGCGACGTCCAGCAGGTCACGGCGGCTTGAATGCAACGGTCGGGCGAAATCGCAAGTGCGAGGCAATGACGACATGATGAACAACTTTCGATGAGTCGATTCGGGGTAGAGCAATCGCTTTGTTCGCGCGAAGGTCTCCCCTACCAGTCTCCCGTGCCACGTCTCGATGGCGGGCCACATTTCAGTCTAATCCCGCAGAGGCCGCTCGTGTGCTGAGAACGCTGCTTGCGTCTCGACCTCGCTGCCATTGGCGTACTCGGCGTGACGCCGATGGAGGAGTTTGCCAGCCCGCAAGCGACGCGGCCGGCGCGACCTCAGTAGCGACCGGCTGGGCGTGGACAAGCGGAAGTCGCCCGCCTAAGAGAGGTTTGCTCTCGATAGTCGGCCTACTTTCTATCGGATTCGCGCAATGAGTCTCAGATTTGTTTGACAGTGCGGACGAGTCGCGTGAAGATACGAGCCGCATGCTCGGGTTTTGGCGGCCCCGCTTGAGCGACTTGGCGGCGCGGAGTTTTTTCAACATGACTTCCTTGCGAGTGAGCAACATGACGATCACGCCTTTCCGATTTTGCCTCTGCCTCGCCACGGTTTGTTTATGGGGCGCGCCCGCCTCGGCGACGGTGCTCTTCAGCGACGACTTCAACACGGACTCCAGCGGTTCGTGGACGACGAACGTGGCGCCGGCGGCGAACGCCAGCACTCAGCAGGCGTTGTTCGCGTTCGACTACGGCCCCTTCGGAATTCCGGCGGCGCCTGGTTCGAGCGACACGTTGGGACTGCAACTGAAGGCGAATATTCCAGGGAGCGCGGCCGCCCCAGTAACGACGCGCCCGGCGGGGGTGCTCTCGGGACTGTCGGTGTCGCCGACGGGCAAGAACTTCGGCACAAACTACGAGATGACGTTCTACGCCTGGTCGAATTATTTCGGCGCTCCTAACGCCGCTGCGCTGGCGGACAATGCGAACTCTCAAGGCGGCACGGCAAATGTGTTGTTTGCCGTCGGCACGTCGGGCGCGGCGCCGCTCGTCGTCGGCAACACGGCGCTCGTTGTGAACGGAGCGATGGACGGCGTCGCCTTCGCGACGACGGGCGACGGCGGCATCGCCGCTGATTATCGCGCCTATCCGGCTTCGGGGACGATCTCTGCAGCGACTTCCGGCGTCTACGCGGCGGGGAGCACGGCAACCTCAACCTCAAGTTCCGATCCGTTCTACACGGCGTTGTTTCCTTCGACGACGGCCCCTGTTGTTCAACAAGCGTTGTCGACGGCTGAATTTGACGATGGTACGGACGCCGGCGCCGGCGACGTGATCAATACGCAGTTGGGCGTGACGCCGGCAGGTTCGTTTGGCTTCGCTTGGCAAAAGGTGGTGATTACCAAGAGCAACAACACGGTCACGTGGTCGATCAACGACACGTTGATTGCGACCGTCAATGCGGCCACGCTCACGTTAGGAGGCGCCAATATCGCGCTCGGCGTTTCCGATGTGAACACCAGCACCGCCCGGCATCCCTCGCTCGTGTTCACGGTGTTCGATAATCTGGTGGTGACCGACCTGCCTCCCGTCGGTCCGGCGGGGGATTACACCGGCGACGGTAAGGTCGACGGCGCGGACTTCCTCAATTGGCAGCGAGGCGAATCGCCGAATCCAACCAGTGCGGGCGACTTGGCGACGTGGCAAGCAAACTTCGGTACGGGCGGCGCATTGGCGGCGGCGACGGCGGTACCGGAACCAGGCTCGATTGGTTTGGGTCTGCTTGGCGCTGCTCTGACGTCGCTGGGATGGCGTCGCAGTCGTTCCTAATGCCCTAGGCATCCGCGGCGCGTTGCTGTTGGGCGTCGAGAAAGTCCTGGCCGTGGGCGTAACGAGTGTTGATCGGCACGCCTGCTTTGCAGAGGGGGCAGTCGGCGGCGGACCAGTCGGGGATGTCGTATTCCAACAGGTAGACGTAGTCGGGGACGCCGAGGCTTTCAGCGTCGACGTTGCCGCGGTCAACGAGCGCGGCGATGGCGATCACCTCGCCCCCTGCTTGGCGAACCGCGGCCGCGGTTTGTCGCACGGAGAGGCCGGTGTTCACCACGTCGTCGACGACGAGCACGCGCTTGCCGGCGACGAGGCGGTCGTAGCCGCGGTGGAAAGTGAAGTCGCCGCGGAGCTGCTGAGCTGAGCGCGGTTGGGTGTGTTCGGCGAAGACGGCGGGGAGGCCGAGTTCGAACGCGGTCCATTGAGCGACGATCAATCCGCCCGTCGCGGGGCCGCAGAGAATCTCGGCATTGAATTGCTTCACCGCCGCGGCAAGCAACTGCGTGAGCCGGCGGATGCGCTGCGGATCAACGAAGATGGCGTCCTTGTCGACCCAACCGCTGCCGTGATCGCCCGAGATGTAAACGAAGTGATCGTCGGCGAGCAGAGCCTGGCAATCGACGAGGACTTGGCGGGTTTCGGCGGCGGCGCTGATCGTAGTCATTGGAAGATCCGTGAGCCAGAGGAACAGAGCCAGAGGAAGAGCCGCCGACGTTAAATAGGAACGTGCCTAAGGACGCTCTACGGTAGCGGGTTGCAGGACATGAACAGCGTCACGGGCGTAGCCTCCCGATCTTTCGGCGCGCTCGTCGACTTGGCTCAACACTTCCTGCTTTAGCAGCTGAAGTTGTAAGTCTGCGAACAGCTTGCCTTCCACCGCGCAGCGGTCCTTCAGCAGGGTGATGGCGGTCTCGTTGACGGGAGGAGCGGCGGTTTCCAGCTGATGCAATTCCTGGAGTTGGGCGTCGAGTCGCGTTTTCACGTCAGCCGTGACTGTTTGCAAGTCGGCCCGGACGGAAGCTCGATCGAGACGCTGCACGAGTAGAACCTTGTCTTGAAATGATTGCACGAGGGCATTCAGGATCGTCACGGCTTGATCAGCATCGCCGCCCTTGCAGGGCAGACAGACCAGCATGACCTCGCCGTCGTTGGGGAACTCGACTATCGTCGAGTTGATCAGCCACTCCGGCGAAGCTTCATGGCGACGGACAAGTTCCAGCTTCCCAATGTCTTGCTGTTGAAGCGCTGCGTCGATCACCAACGGGCTGACGATCAGCGTCTTGTAGTCGTCGCGGCGCCGTCGGTACTCCTCCCAAGGCTCTAATCCCACGTCGTCAATGATGGAGCCCGAAGAGCGGGGAATCTTCACGTAAGTCGTGACGCGGACGCGGTCAGCGGCGATTCGCCAGGCGATCGCGCCGGCGGCGAGGACGGCGATGACGATGAGGAGAACGACTCTCTGTTTCCCCGCACGGGGTCGCGGCGGCACCGATCGCATATTGGCTCCGTAAACAAGGGAGGCGGGCAAGGGTTGATTGTAGCATTGGGACGACGGCGGTTACCGCCGTCGGCGACGGGGCGGACTGCGAGACTGGAAGCCGTTGCCGATTGCGTTGAGATCTCCGGTCGGGCAGACCCCCGCCGTTGTGGCGCGTTCGCCGCTTATCGCAGCTGAGAAAACGCGTCGCATTGTGCTCGCGGCGCCGAAAGACCGGATCTGCGCTGTAGATTTATTACAGCAACGCAACGGATGCGTTCACCAGAACGTTCTTTCCGCAGTCGATTGGTAACGGAGGACCGCGATCGTCGTGCCCGGACGTCAGATCAGTCTGGAGAAATGGGCTTGGCTCGCCGCGCTCGGGGCGTGCTTGCTGCCGGGCTGCGCCTCGCTCCGGGTTCGCTCGTGGCAGCCGCCGCAGGTGGTGGTTCCGGTCACTAGCTTCAAGCTGATTGACGACGCGGGTGACGTCTCCGTCGCCGAAACCTGGTACGCCGAAGCGGTGCGTCTCGATGGCGCGGGCTCAGCGACGGCGGTCGACGCCTATCTGCAGTGCGCCGTCGCGGCGTGGCCGGCGGTGGAAATGCTCGCCGGCGACGAACCGGTCGTTCAGACTGCGGAGGGTTCGCCCGTTCATGACGGCGTCGAGGATTCGCGCGAGTGGAAGCTCTATCATTCGGCCGTCGTGGGGCTGATCACTTCCTCGCAGAAATGGGGACGCTGGAGTCCGCAGACGGGACTTCTCGCCATGGGGCCGCAGGGGCTCGCGCCCTTGGAGACGGCGTACCATGGCTTCGCTTGGGCGCCGACGGAGTTCGGGACGCTCCACTGCGTCGGCGACTACCGGGCGCCGCAACCAGAACGGATCCATCGTCGCGACGGCGTCGGCGTGCCGTTGGTGGTCGTGCGCAGCGACGTCGGCCCGCAGCGGCCGTTCATTCAACCTGAGCGCCGATTCGCTGCGACGGCGCTGGTGCGGCCGGCGTGGACCGCGGCGGGCGCGACCGTGCGGTTGGAATTTTACAATCCGCTCCGCGAGTCGCAGTTGCAGACGGCGTGCGGCGCGGTCCCCTTGGCGGGCGACGCCACGGCCCCGATCGTGTACGCGGGAGTCAATCTTCCCCAGGCTTGGCTGGAGCCGTTCATTCGCCCGGCCGGCGGCGGGACGGACGACCGGCTATTCATGCTTGAACCTTACCAGCCGGGCAAGATACCGGTGGTGTTCATCCATGGGCTGCTGTCGGATCCGCTGACTTGGTCCGACATGCTCAACGAGCTCCAGGTTCAACCGCAGCTGACGGATCGCTATCAATTCTGGGCGTTCCGCTACGACACGGGCGAACCGTTTTTGACGAGCGCGGCGGCGCTGCGGCGGCAGTTGGCCGAGCTGAAGGCCTACTACGATCCTTGCGGCGACCAGCCTGCCGCGTCGAAGATGGTCCTCGTCGGCCACAGCATGGGGGGGCTCGTCGCGAACTTGCAGGTGACCTACAGCGGCGAGACGCTGTGGAACGCCACCTCGCGCATTCCGCTAGCGCAAGTTCGCACCGACCCGGCGACGAGAGCCGCGTTGGGGGCGGCCTTCTTTTTCGACCCCAACGACGATGTGAGCCGGGTGGTCTACATCGGTACGCCCCATTTGGGTTCGGCCTGGGCGCGACGGGCCGTCGGCAGTCTGGGCTCGGCGCTCATCGAAACGCCGCCTCAAGTGACGGAGCGGCATGACCAAATGATTCGGGACAATCCGGGCGACTTCAGCGAAGAACTGACGCGGCGATTCCCTACGAGCATTGACCTGCTGGAGCCGAGCAGTCCCGTGCTAAACGCGGCGGCGCGGCTTCCGTATCGCCCGGGCGTCACGCTCCACACCGTTGTCGGCGAGGGGCGGTACACCGTTGGTAGCGGCCCTTCCGACGGCGTGGTGCCGGTGAATAGCGCTCGGCTGGCTGGTTCCAGCAGCGAGAAGTCGGTCGACTCCAGTCATTCGAACTTGCCGCACAACGAGGAGGTCATCATCGAAGTGATGCGGATCCTCATGGAGCACGCGCGGGTTGTCGACGCCTCGTCGGCCGACGGGGCGCTCTGCAAATAAACGGTCGCGGCGACCGTCACTCATCTCGGGCAGTCCGGCGGCGTAGACGCTGGCGGATCAGCGCGGCCACGGCCAGCGGCGCCGCCATGCTGACGGCCAGCGCGATGGGGAGCCAGCCGCGCTCGGCGGCTTGGGCGCCAAGAATCGCGTAAGCCGCAGCGATCGCGATGTTGCTGGCGATCACGGGCGGGAGGAAGGTTCCCCACGGCATCTGCAGCGCGCCGAGCAACAGCGCCGCCGCTTCGGCAAGGATCGGCAGCGGCCGGGTGAACGCCAGCATCCAGGGGCCGTGATCCTGACATGCCAGATCGGCGTCGGCCAGCGCCTGCGGCGATGCAAAACGCTCGGCCAGCGGTCGCCCCCAACGACGCGCCAGCGCGAAGGCGATCGCGGCACCAAGCGTCATCCCGAGCGCCGAGGCGGCCATGCCGAGCGGAACGCCGAGTTGGCTGCCGGCGAGCGTGCTCACCGGTCCGGAAGGAATCGGCAGCAGCACGTCGCTGGCCAGGATCGCGACGACCGCGAGCGCGAGCGTGCTGCGCGGCGGCGGGTCGGCCTGCCAACGAGCGAGCGCCGCGGTGAAGGCTTCGCCGTGGAACGCCAGGATCGCCAGCGGCAGAACCAGCACGATCGTCACCAGTAGCAGCGGCTTGAGGAGGCGGCGATCGATCATGCGGGAGGCGCGCGAAGCGGTTTTGACTTGGGGCTGGCGGGTTCTACGTTTGTGCAGCAGCGTGGCGGTTGGGCCAGTTTAACATCTTCCGATCGCTACGGACCGATTCACCGTTGCCGCTAGCGCGATTGGCCTACGATGTACAAACTGACGATGAGCGAACGGACGACGACGATCGTAAGCGCCCTGGTGGCGCTGGCAATTCTGGGACTTGGCGTAACGGCTCAGCCAACCGGAGATCCGGCGAGTGGGCGGATCGAGGCGCTCGAATCGGACTTGCGATTCCAAATCCAAATGTCGTGGCGACACGATGGGCGGACGCGCGACGTGCGCGAGGTGCAACTGGCGGAGACGCTCGCGGCTTGGGAAACGTCGCCGCAGACGGGGCCTGATCGGCAACTGTTGGAGCAGTGGTTGCGCAAGGCGATCGTCGGGACGTTGCCGGGAGAGAGCGGCGAGTTCCCGCCGACGCCGGCGTTTAGCGAATTGATTGTCGAGGCGGAGAAGCCGGCGATCGTGCCCGGGCCCGCAGCCAACCCCTCTGCTCCACCGGGCGCCGTGGAGCCGCCGCCAGCGTCGAAACCGCAGGCAGACGTCAATGCAAACGCCGCGCTGCCGGCATTGCCGCGAGATGTGCCGTTGAAGCCGGGGCAAGCGTACACGCCGCCGAAGGCGAAGGAGTTTCGGATCACGCCGCGCGTGCCGGGCAGCGGTCAAGCCGCGACTCAGCCAGCAGCTCCAATGAAGCCGGCAGCGCCGATTCAACAGGCGCCGACCGCTCCGCCGCAGCGCGTGATCGCGGCGAAGCCGGTGGACGTTCCGCCGTCGGCACCTTCCACGGAGCAAGCGCCTAAGTTAGTGGAAACGAACGAGGAGCGTCCCCTGCCGTCCGTGGCCGCGGCGTCGCCAGTAGCGCCAGCCAATAAGACGGCTCCCCCTGCCGCTTCGGATAAGACTCCCTCCTCGACGATGGAAGCGTTGCCTGCCGAGAGCCAGCCAACGGTGGCGAACTCTTCGCGACGCGTGACGCCGCCAGCCGTTCAAGCTGCTCCAACGGCGCCCGTGATGGTGAACCTCGCGGAGTTGAACGCTCAGATCCGCGGCTATCACGAAGGGCTTGATGAAATCGAGGCGACGGTGGTTGCGCGCAGCGGCAAACTGACCGAAGGAGAGGTCGCGCAGCTGGTGGGGCAATTGGAACAACTCGCCGTGCAGCACCAGTTCGTGCGGCTGTATTACGATGGGTTGAGCAAGAGCGAACGACGCTTCGTCGCTGCGCCGCGATCGATGGGGGAGACGATCGAGTTGGTCGACGGGCAACGAGCGGCGCTCGTGGCGGAGGAAGAAGATTTTCTGACCGCACTAGAAGGCGACGTCGCGAAGGATGAGTTGCAGCAGCGATTGGAAGCAGTCGCGAACGAAGTCGGCGCCAAGGACCCGCAAGACGAAACCGCCCAATAAACCGTCGCCGACCGCTGGACCCATTTAGCCCCGCTGCTCGCGGCGGGTCGCGGGGCGAGCCCCGCGGCTAAATGGGCGTTGCGGGATGGAAGCGGATTTGACGGGGCGTTGGATCGGGGGCGACTGCGGGGCGTCGTTTGGCGGCGTCAGGGATTGATGGCGGCGTCGGGTTCGTTAGACTTGAAGGGGTGCAGATCGTGCGGGTGTAGTTCAATGGTAGAACGAAAGCTTCCCAAGCTTTAGGCGAGGGTTCGATTCCCTTCACCCGCTCTTGCTTTCAAGTCCGACGCGCTGAGCGTCGGACTTTTTTATGCGCCGCGACGGCGAGGGAGGCGGCGATGCTCAGCGAAATCGTCGCCGGTTCGGGGATCGCAGTGGTCGCACCACCAGCAGGCGGTGCACTGAACGCCCCCTTCCACAACTCCAGGTCGGCGCCATTGACGGCGCCGTCGCGGTTGGCGTCCCCTTCATGATGCGTGGCGCCGATCGTTTTTCCGTTGCCGCGCTGCCACTGGAGAAAATCGGCGCCGTCGACCACGCCGTCGGCGTCGAAGTCCGCTGAGATGACGGGCGTTGCGGTGAAGGCGACGATGGTGTTGCCGCTATTGCCGTCGCCGTTGTCGACGACGCCGATCAGCGACCAATCGCCGTTGGCGAGTTGCGGGCCGAGCGTGAGGCCTTCCATATTCTGGCCGAACGAGGCGTCGATCGGCCCCGACCAGAGAAGCGACTTACCGACAGGCGTGAAGGTTTGGCCGCTGAGTCCCGCGTTGAATGGAGCGACGCTGACGTCGGTGGCGTCGGCGGGGTTGATCTCAAAAATGCGGTTGAGATAAATCGGCGTAGCGACGGCGACGGAGCGTTCCAAAGCGAGGAGCGTGCCGTCAGGCATCAACGTGAGATCGGAGAGCCCGCTTTGGGGACTGCCGAGCGTCGAAGCTCCATGGATCGGCTCGACGTGGTAGGCGTACTGCGGACCGGCGCTGGTGGCGTTGTCGGCGACATTCAGCTTGAGGAGTCGAACATTCGTTCCCGCGACAGCGGTTGAAACGAGACCGTCGATAGTGAGAGCCTGTTCGTTAGCAATCCACATCGCTTTCCCGTCCTGCGAGCGAGCCAGCGACTCCGTGCCGAGGTTGCCGCGGCGATTGTTGAACAGCGTCGGCACGGCGCCGTTCTGCAATTCGGCGCCGGTGGCGAGACTGACCTCGCGGAGATGAGCGCCGGTTTCCGCGGCAAGAAAGACGCTGTTGCGTTCAGGATTGGTGTAGGCGATCCCTTCGAAGTCGCTCGTGGGCACAATGTCGATTGCAGTGACGTTTGCGATCGAGTCGATGCCGCCGGCGGCGGAGAGCGTGAGATCGAACTGGATCAGTTCGCCCTTGGTTTCCTCCGTCGCGATGAAGCGATGGGCGCCGGCGACGGGGCCGAGGTAGGTGACGCCGCTCATTTCAGCAACGGTGACGCCGCCGGGAGGCGTCAGTAGCGCGTGGTTGACGCGATTGATCGTCCAATTAGCAGCGTGTACTGGCAGCGCCGAAGCACTGATGAAGATCGCGAGCAGCCAGTGGCGAGATTTCAGACGGAGAATTGACATCATCTCGATGATAGTCGACGCCGTCGCCAAACGCTCTGCATCGGCGCGAGAGACATGCTGCAGGAGTAGTACGACCCAACGACTAGCCAGACCGCCACGCGGTCCGGGAGGGGCGCGGTTAGCGGATAGAAATCGCCTTGGCGGCGCCCGCCCGGAGGCCGTGGGCCTCCGGCTAAGGGCCGTAGGCTTATTTAGTCGGCGTGACGGGCTTGTTGTCGTTAGGGGGCTGGGGATCGGCTGGCGGCTGCGGATCCGCGGGAGGTTGGGCGACAGGAGCCGGCGCCGGGAGCGGAGCCTTCGGATCGGCCGGCGTATTCATCTTGGGGTCGGCGCCGGGCGCGGCGGGAACGCCGGCCTGCGGGGGCGCTCCGGCGGGCGGTTGACCCGCGGCTACGGGCACGGCGGCCGGGTCGGCTGTCGCTTCCGCTTCAACAGGACGCCAGCCGGCGTCGACCACCATGTAGCCGGCCCAGAAGAAGGGATGCTTGGCAGTGAGCTCGACCGGGTCCTTGCCTGCTTTGACGCGTAGTTCGGCCGTCGGATCGATCGGCGTTTCTTGAATGAGCTGGATGCTCCGCTGCCAGGCGTCGGCGGCGGCGGTATGAGGAAGCTCCTGCACGAACTCGCGGATCAAGTCGAGCGTCGATTGACCGCCGACGCGCCAGCGACTCAAGAGGAGCGTGTCGGCGCCGGCCGACATCAGGCCGCAACTGGCGAAAAAGAGCTCGTCGCCCGGGGCCACGGCGTCGCGTCCGCGGCGACTGCGCGCCGCTCTGCCGCCGCGCTCGGCGGCAGTGTGCATGCCGGGGAGCAAGATCCGCTGCGGGCCGTTCCCCGCGATGGTCATCCACTGATCAAGAGCCCCCTGCTGCGAGGAGCGATCGACGGGCAGCGGAGACCAAGCGAGCGGATCGGCGCCGAGCGCATCGACGTCGTCGAGCACCAGCAGCGCGTCGAGCAAGGTGGCGAGGATCGGCGTCGGCGCAGGCGTCGGCGGGACGAGCGGCATCGGGCCGGGAATCGCGGCTTGCAGCGCCGCGAGCGCTTCTTGTTCTTGCGCCGGTTCGTCGCCGGGAACCATGTCGCCGGCCACGAGGCCGGTTCGTTGGACGCGGCGCCAGGCGCCGTCGAAACTGAACGCCAGGGCCGCCGTGGGAGCGTAACGGATCGTGGCGACACTGCCGAGCGGCGTCAGCTTTTCGCTAACCTTGGCGACCAGGGCTTCGAACGGCACATACCAAACGACGCCATCAGGAATCACGATCAACTGCTTCAAGGCGGCAGGTTCGATCGAAGCGCCTGCGAAAATCGCCTCGTACAGCTTGGCTCCGCTCTCTTGCCACTTGTCCGACGCCAACTCCTCGATCGGAACTTCGTGATTCGCCTCGACGTTGCCGATGTCGCGGAGAAATTTCGAAACGTGGCCGCCGAGTCGAGTCGAGGGACCGCAGTTCCAACTGGTGACCGCTTTGTTCGTGAGCAAAATGGCGAGCATCCCGTCGGCCGTGTCGTGAAACACGAGTAGCGCGTGCCCCGCCTGCAGCCGCGATTGAAAATCGATCGGCGCCATCGTCGGAGGAAACGTGATGTCGGCCGGGAGGCGACCGACGCCGATGCGGGCCAGGTCTGCTTCGCGATCGTCGATGGCCGCGCCGTATTCTTCCCACAGACGGGGCGCTTTCTTCTTCGCGGCCTCATCTGGCGCCGGCGTCCAAACGGCGCTGAGCTGCTCTTGAAGTTTGCCGGCGTCGGCGATCGCGCCGCCGATCTCGGGGTAATGAGCGAAAATCTCCGCCTGCTGCTGCCGCTGCTGCGGCGTGAGGCGATCGACGCGCGCAGTGACGAGGTCGCGCACCGCTGCGAGACGGCCGCCCCAAGGGAGCTCGTTATGGTACCGGCGTCGCTTGGCGAAGTCGGTGATCTCCAAGACGGCGGCGATATTCTTGCGGTCGATCGCGGCGAGCAGCCAGCGATCGTACGCCTCCGGCTGCGGCGTGATCATCACGGCCATCGTTTCGAGCGGCCACAGCATCGTGTCGGCAGGCGAGGGATCCGCCAACAGTTGTTCGTAAACAGGCGCAGCGGAGCGCATCGGCAGCGACTGCGAATCGAACATACGATTTGCCATCGCCAGTTGGAACAGCGGGTGAGAGATCTTCTGCTGACCAGCCAGGGCCGTCGCGAGAGCCGCCTGGGCGGAACCGCGATTCTGGGCAAACTGCAGGCGCGCATCGAGATACTGGGCGTAGTTGCCCAAGATGCCGTTGCGCGCGTCGCCCAGCAGTGCCACGCCGGCGGCGAGGGTGGGAGCGGCGCCCTTCAGGTCGCCGAGGGTGAGCCGCTCGTCGGCCATCGTCAACGTCAGCCGCGACGCCACGAAGTTGTATCGTTCGCGGCGGGCCCAGGCGGCGGCGTTCTGCAGCGCCGGATTGGGATCGGTGACGTTCGCCGCGATGCGGGCAAGTTCCAGCCAGCGGAACGCGTCGTCAATCATGCCGGCGTCCTGGAACAGGAAGGCCGAATAACTCGCTTCGCTAAAAAAGCCGACAGCCGCCGAAGCATTGCCGGCGTTCAGCGCGATCTTCCCTTGCTCCAACAGCGCGACGCAGGTGAGGTCGTGGTCGAACTGTCCTGCGGCGAGGAGGCCGCGATCAAAGCGTTGCTGCGCTTGATCCTGATCGCCGATGCCGGCGAGCGCCAGCCCGTGCAACACGTCGCCCCATGCGCCCGCCCAGTGATTCGGCGGTGCGCTGCCGCGCGCCAGCGTCGAAGCCAGGGTTCGCGAGATGGAATCGTGGGCGCCGAGCGGGCCGAGGATCTCGTTGCGCCGGCGAATGGCGAGTGCGCTGCAGCGGACGACCTCCACCACGTCGACCGGCCAAAGTTGCGGCGGCGTGACGACGCCCCCCTGCTGCACCTGCTGGCTGGCGTCGATGCTTCCCTGCGACACCGGCATCGTCGTACCGAACCGACCGGGGACGAAGCGACGATCGCTCATCCCCCAGGGAATCGCGACGCGGGCCAGCGTCGCATTGGCGGCGAGTTGCTGCGGAAACTGGACCCGCAGCATCCACTTCGGATATTGCAACAGGAGCGTGCAGGCCTGATCGAACTGCTGGAGAGCCTGCTCCGGCTGCCCCCAGTGGTAGAAGGTTTCGCCGAGCATCGCGTGATAGCAGATCGAGTCGACCCAACGAACCGTGCCGGTGGGTCCAAGCGTTTTTACGCCGCCGGTGAGCGCGCGACTGAACGCACGCTGGGCGTCGCGAAAATCACCCTCGTAGAGCGATTCAATGCCGTTGTAGTACTGCTGCGAGGGAATCGTGTCGCCGAGCTGGGCGTGCGCAGACCGGTGGCTGGCGGCGAAGAAAATCGCCGCGCACGCCCCCAAAGTCGCGAGCCTCAGCCCGCTAGCTGATGCTTGCATGTTGTTCTCTGCTCCGGGCGCTGCCGCTTCCAGTTCGGGGCGCGGTGTGGCGCCTCACGGGAAGTGCAGCGAATGGCGCCAACGAGGCGGTTGCGGGGCCGCTTGGCACTGGTTTCTATTCTAGCAATGAGCGACGGGAATGCTTGCAATTGGGAGAATATGGGCCGAACAGCAGCGCCAATCATCCGGCGAGTGGACGCACGAAGGGGCCGGGAACCTTGGCCCGCTGGCGGCGTTCCGCGCAGAACCGTCGCGCCAGTGGCTCAAAGCTCCCGACCCCGTTTCGCCTGCTTCCAGATTTTCTGCCAGCGAAGTCAAAGTTTGCGGGTCGTGCCGCCGATAACGGTTGTAGGGTTTGTTGCCGCCATGCTGGCGCCGCAAGCCGTGACCGGTGCGTCAGGTGCGTCGGCCGAGATAGAACAGACTCCTGTTGGGAGCCCATCGTGAACATTTCGACTTCCAAGCGCTCCGCGCGGTTTCAGATGCTGGCTGGCGGTTTGCTGCTGCTGGCGTGCGGCATGTCGACTGGCTGCCAGATCGACGTCGCGGGACAAACGCTCCCCAGTCCGTACCATCTGACCGACGACGTGCAGTACTACGCTCCCGGTCCAGAGTTCAAGCTCGCGAACGAGGCGGCGGCCTTGGCCGAGCAACGGGCGCAGGAGATCAGCGAACCGCAAGCCGCACAGAGGCCGTAACTAGCGGCAATGCGTCCCGGTTAGCACTCTATCAGTACACGGCCATTTAGCCGCGGGCTCTAGCCCGCGCGCCCGTCGCAAGCGGTCGGGGCTAAATGGCGTTGGCGTGATGGTTCAGTTTTCGTGGGTTTAGCGGCAGGTACGATTCGCGAATTTTTTTGGCAGGTTTTGGATTTCGGTTCAACGCCAGTCGCCGATGGTTGCGCACACCCGCGCGGCCGGAGGCGACAACTCGGGGGGGTGGCGCCTAGCGTGGCAGGCGTCTGAGGGGTCGTAGCGCTGGCAACAGCGCGGCGCCCCTCAGACGTCTTTGCCCGCGGGGCCAAAACAGGCGTCAGCCCACAGGGTGCAGGGTTCAGCAAAAGCGAGCCGCGGGGGTTCATCCCCCCGGTACTGTCTTCCCACAAGACTTGAGCCCCCCGCCCCCAGCGTTCATGCTGAACGCATTCTACGGCTCCCTCCCCTGCCCTCCGCGACTGATTGGATTGTCATCGTGGCGACTCCATCGTTTGAAATCCCCGCTGAATGGTCAGCCGTGGCGACGGCGATTCATTCGAGCGGTAGGAAGATCGTGATCGCCGTCACCGGCGGCGGGAGCGGAGCGATCAGCGCACTCCTCCAAACGCCCGGCGCCTCGCGGACGATTCTGGAAGCGATCGTCCCCTATTCGCACGCCGCGCTGACCGATTGGATCGGCGCCAAGCCCGAACAAGCCTGCAGCGCCGCCACGGCGCGAGCGATGGCGATGGCGGCGTTCATGCGAGCCCGCGAGCTGGCCCCTGATGCCGCGCCAGAGACTTGGCTAGGCGTTGGCGCCACCGCGAGTTTGGCCACCGATCGCCCGAAGCGAGGCGAACGACGGGGACATCTGGCTTTTCAGACTCATGACCGAGCATTTGAGAGGCACTATTCATTGGATGATTCGCCTCCCGATCGAGGAGCCGATGAGCAGATCGCAGCCGCACAAACCCTAGCGATTGTGCTCAAAGGTTGTGGTCTTAGCGATGCCGACGCCGAATTGCATGGTGGGGCGTCTGGTCATGGCGTCCTGGTAGCGGATGAAGCTACGGATCTATTACTAGGGCGCAAGCGTCTGAATCTTTGCGGACCGGGAAGTTGGTGGGACTATCTGGATGATAGCGCCGCTTCCACCATTCGCTTGCTTTTTCCAGGCGCCTTCAACCCGCCGCATGTGGGACATCTTCGCATGGCGGAGGCCGCAGAAAAACGCCTTCGTTGTCCTGTCGTCTGGGAGCTGTCGATCGAGAACGTCGACAAGCCACTACTCGATCTCATTTCTATAGAGGAACGCTTCGAGTGGTTGAGAGAACTTGACGACGACCGCTGGATCGCTTTAACCCGCGCCCCCACCTTCCGAGAAAAATCCGAACTCTTCCCCAACGCCACGTTCATCGTTGGCATCGACACGCTCGTCCGCATCGCTGATCCGAAATACTACGGCGGCGATCCATCCCAACGAGACGCCGCGATCGCGGAGATCGCTTCCCGCGGCTGCCGCTTCCTGGCGTTCGGCCGGGTGATCGACGGCAAGTTCACCGTGCTGAGCGACCTAATGCTCCCCCCCGCCCTCGCCGCGATTTGCGACGAAGTCCCCGCCGCCGAGTTCCGCGAAGACGTCTCCTCCACAGAACTACGAAACGGCCTCGCCAACTCCTAACGCCCATTTAGCCCCGTCCGCTCGCGGCGGGTTCGCGCGCTGCCGCCCGCGGCTAAATGGGCGTGGTGTGGTGGGGAGTCGTGTGCGGGGCGGGTTGCACTTGGGTGACGCCGGCTTCCGGGGCCGTTAGAATACACGTCTCGTTTCAACCGACATTCTCCCCTGGCGCCTCCGGCCCGGAGTTATCATGCGATACGCCCTCGCCCTGCTCTTCTCGCTCGGATGGATCCTTTCCGCGCACGCTGCGGACAACTGGCCCCAATGGCGCGGGCCGAACGCCAAGGGCGTCGTCGCTGCGGGCAACTATCCCGTGGAGTTCTCCGGCGAGGAAGGCGTCGTCTGGAAAGCCGACGTCCCCGGCTTCGGCACGTCGTCGCCCGTCGTCTGGGGCGACTCGATTTTCTTGACCACCAGCGAAGGGGCGCAGCAGGCCAAAGAAGAAGATGAAGACGCCGCGGATCCAGGGACGGCTAAGGACACCCTGCTCTGCTATGGCTTTGACGGGAAGGAGCGATGGAAACGGACTCTTGGCCCTGGCCTGTCTGGCGAACACAAAATGGGGAGCGGCTCCAACCCCTCGCCCGTCACCGACGGCAAGCACGTCATCACCTACTTCAAGAGCGGTCGCGTCGCCTGCCACGACTTCACCGGCAACGAAATCTGGCAAGACAATCTCCAAGATCGCTACGGCGAGAACACCCTCTGGTGGGACCTCGGCACGTCGCCCATCCTCGCCGCCGGCAACGTCGTCTTCGCCGTCATGCAAGCGGGCGATTCGTACCTCGTCGCCCTCGACCCCGCGACTGGCAAAGAAGTCTGGAAGGCCAAGCGGCAGTACGAGCGTCCTGAAGAATCGGATCAGGCCTACACCACCCCGCAGGTGGCCAACGTCGGCGGCCGCGAGGTGATCGTCACCTGGGGCGCCGACCACCTCACCGGCCACGACGCCAAGACCGGCGAACTCATCTGGGAGAGCGCCGGCTTCAATCCGAAGGAAGAAGGAATGTGGCGTGTCATCGCCTCTCATGCGATGAACGATGAAATCGCCGTCGTCCCCTTCGGCCGCGGCAAGTTCCTGGCCGGGGTGAAGCTCGACGGCTCGGGCGACGTTACCGAGTCGGGCCGCGTTTGGGAACAAGAGGTCGAAGGTCCCGACGTGCCGACCCCGATCGTCTCCGGCGACAAAATCTACACCCTCTCCGATGGCGGCAAGCTAAGCTGCCGCGACCTGAAAACGGGCGCCGAGATCTGGAGCGGCGTCCTGCCGAAGGGACGCGACAGATATTTCGCTTCCCCGGTGCTGGCCGGCGACAAGCTCTACTGCGTCCGCGAAGACGGCGTTGCGTTCGTCGTCGACGTGAGCGACGGCTTCAAGCTACTCACGAGCAAAGCCGGCAACGACCTGGGCGAGCACGTCATTGCCACGCCGGTTCCCGTGCGAGACTGCCTGCTGGTCCGCGGCGACGACCACCTCTTCTGCTTCGGCGCCAAAGCAGACGGCCCCGCCGCCGCGAAGTAGCCCCTGGCTCCGCCAGGGGGTCGGTCACCACACCGCGCGGCGTTGTCCCGCGTAGCGCAACCCCCCGGCGGAGCCGGGGGCTAGATGAGTAGGCTCACGCCGCAATCGTCAGCTCCCGCAACCGCTCGTCTCGAACAATCGAAAGCTCCAGCGGCTCCCCCTTCGGCGCGATCGAAACAATCCGCGTCAGATCATCCACGGTCATCGTCACCCGCCCCGCCGCGGCGACGATCACATCGCCGACTTGCAGCCCGGCCCGCGCCGCCGGTCCGTTGGGATCGACGTTCAACACTTCAATCGCTTCGTCCGCGAGTAAATCCAACTCGCGCACGAGCGTTCGCGGCAGACCAACGGTCGTCCCGGCGATCCCGAGCCAGCGGCGGCGAACTTCGCCGTGGGCCAGCAATTCGCCGACGACCCAGTGGGCAGTGTTCGATGGCACGGAGAAGCCGAGCCCCTGCGCCATCGCAATGATCGCCGTATTGACGCCGACCACGCGGCCCCGGGTGTCGACCAGCGGCCCGCCCGAGTTGCCGGGGTTGAGCGGCGCCGTGTGTTGGATGATGTTCTCGATCAGCCGCCCGCCGACGCCGCGCATCGCCCGGCCAGTGGCGCTGACGACGCCGGTCGACACTGTTGAGCGGAAGCCGAGCGGATTCCCCATGGCAATCACCAGCTGTCCAACGCGTAGCGCATCGCTGTCGCCAAGCTCCGCAAACGGCAGATCGCGCGCAGCAAGCCGCACCAGCGCCAGGTCGGTGAGCGGATCGTCGCCCACAAGTTCGGCGTCGAGCCGGTCTCCTTCTTCGGTCACTGCCGTGAGCTTCGTCCGCCCGTTGGCGACGTGACTGTTCGTCAGCGCATAGCCGTCGGTAGTCAGCAGCACCCCCGACCCGCTGCCGCCGCGCGTATCGCCCCGCGGGCCTTCGATACAGAGCACCGTCGGACCGAGCCCCTCGACGACGCCGATGACGGCGCGCGAGTAGGCGTCGAGCAGATCGAGATCGCTCGCGGCGGCGGCGTCCCCTTCGGGACGAGCCGGTTGAGGTCCATCGGCCGAGGAGTCGCCGGCGGCGAATTGCCAATTGGGGGAGATGTGGCGGGACATGGGCGGGAGTCCAAGGTGGGGTGTACGGGAGTTTAGCTGGGGAATTGTACGGACCGGGCAAGCCGAGGGTGCGGTAGCCGCCGGTCGTTGACCGGCGGCTAACCACTTGAATTGCGGCTCAGGCAAGCCCCCCGTATACTAGCTGGCTTGCTCGAATTCCCTTGATTGACGGTAGTTGCGGCGATTTCCTCTCCCGGGCGTGCGATGGCTGACACCACTCAATTCCTCACCGCGGCGGCGGCTCGACGGCCTCTGCTGGTTGGCGTCGACGTCGGCGGAACGAACATCAAGATTGGGATCGTCGACGACGGCGGCCGTCCGGTCGCCTACCGTTCGATTCCGACCCACGAAGAGCGCGGCCCTGCCGATGCGGCCGACCGGATTGGCGCCGCCGTGCGATCGCTGGTCGACGAGTCGGGCCTCCATACCGGCGACATCGCCCGCGTGGGACTCGCCACGCCGGGGCCGATGGACCTGAAGGCCGGCATGCTCCTCTGCCCGGGGAACTTGCCCCATTGGCATAACTCGCCGATTCGCGATCTGGTCAGCCGAGCGTGCGGCTATCCGGTCACCTACGTTAACGACGCCAACGCCGCCGCTTACGGCGAGTACTGGGCCGGCGCCGGCCGCGAATATCGCAGCATGGTGCTCTTCACCATGGGAACCGGCATCGGCGGCGGCATCATCGTTGAAGAGATGCTGGTCGAAGGCGTTCACAGCTGCGGCGGCGAACTCGGTCACATCATCATCGACTGCCATCCCGACGCCCCGCTGAATACGCTCGGCATCCGGGGAACGCTCGAAGGATACTGTGGCGCGTACTCGCTGATCCGCCGCGCGGACGAGGCCTTAGCGAGCGGCGGGCCGAGTTCGCTCCGCCAGCGACTCGAACGGGGCGAGGAACTGAACCCCAAGATGATCGCCGAAGAGGGAGAGTCGGGCGACCAACTCTGTCTCGACCTGATCATGGAGACGGCCCGCTACATGGCGATTGGCGTCGTCACGGCTGTCCACTCGATCGACCCCGAAAGCGTCGTGATTGGCGGGGCGATGACCTTCGGCGGCGAAGGGAATGCCCTGGGCGAACGGTTCATGGCTCGCATCCGCGAGGAAGCGACCGCCCGGATGATTCACAGCCTGCGGGGTAATATTCATATCGACTTCGCCCACCTCGGCGGCGACGCCGGCTACATCGGCGCCGCCGGCTGGGCCCGCCGCGAGTACCTGCTGGCGGCGACGGCTCGGTAAACCGCCATGTGAGTCAATCAATACAAACGCAAAGAATAGCACGCGGATGAACGCTGATTAGGCGGATTTTCGCGGATTAAACAAAGACTAAACGGGAAAAAGAGACCAAAGGGGCGATTGAATGCTCGCCGATTCGCGCTAATCCGCTAAATCCGCGAAAATCCGCGTCCCATTCGTTTTTCAACGTCACATGACAGCTCCAAAGTTCATTCGCAATTTTTCGATCGTCGCTCACATCGACCATGGCAAGAGCACCCTCGCCGATCGGTTGATGGAGATCACCGGCGCGGTGAGCAAGCGCGAAGCGAAAGAGCAAATGCTCGACGACATGGCGATCGAGCGGCAGCGCGGCATCACGATCAAGGCCCGCGCCGTCACGATGCACTACACGTACAACGGCCAGAAGTATGAGCTGAATCTGATCGATACGCCCGGACACGTCGACTTTCACTACGAAGTGTCGCGGTCGCTCGCCTGCTGCGAGGGCGCCGTGTTGCTCGTCGACGCCTTCCAAGGAGTCGAGGCCCAGACGGTCGCCAACGCTTTCGCGGCGATGGAACATGATCTGACCATCGTCCCCGCGATGAACAAGATCGACCTGAACCACGCGCGTCCCGATCAGGTCCGCGAGGAAATGGTGCAGACGCTCGGGCTCGACCCCGACGAAGTGTTGGGCTGCAGCGGCAAAACGGGTCTTGGCTGCGAGGGGATCTTGCAGGCGGTGATCGAGCGGGTTCCCGCCCCCAGCGGCGACCCGAAGGCGACCCTCCAGGCGATGGTGTTCGACGCTCACTACGACGAATTCCGCGGCGCCATCACCTACGTGCGGATCATGAACGGCACGGTGAAGAAGGGCCAAAAGATCAAATTCATTCAGCAAGGGACCACGCACGAAGTGGTCGAGCTGGGCCACTTCGCCCCGCAGCGCAAGGCGGCGGCTCAACTGAGCGCCGGCCAAGTCGGGTACCTCATTTGCAATATCAAGTCGCTCGGCCACATCCAGATCGGCGACACGGTGACCGTCCCAGGCGATCACCCGGCTGAAGCCCTCCCCGGCTATGAAGAGCCGAAGCGGATGGTCTTCTGCGGCCTTTACCCTTCCGACGGCCAGGACTTCAAGCAGCTCCGCGAAGCGCTCGACAAGCTCCAGATCAACGACCCCAGCTTCGACTTCGAACCGGAGACGAGCGACGCCCTTGGCTTCGGCTTTCGCTGCGGCTTCCTCGGCCTGCTGCACATGGAGATCGTGCAACAGCGGCTCGAAGAGGAAGCCGACATCGACCTCGTGCAGACGGCGCCGAACGTCACGTACGAAGTCGTCACGAAGGCAGGCGAAACGCTTGAGGTCCACACCCCGCAGCGCGTGCCTGAACACGGCGACATCGAAGAATTCCGCCAGCCGATCGTGAGGGTCAACTTCATCCTGCCGACCGAGTACATCGGCGGCATCATGAAGATCTGCGCCGACCGCCGCGGCACGTACGTCCGAACCGAGTACCTCTCGCCGACGCGGGCGATGCTCGTTTATGACTTGGCTCTGGCCGACGTGATCTACGATATGCACGACCGGCTGAAGAGCACCACGCGCGGCTACGGCACGATGGATTACGAGATCCTCGGCTACCGTGCCGACGACCTCGTCCGCATGGACATCCTGGTGAAGGGTGATCGAATCGACGCGCTGAGCATCGTCTGCAATCGCGCCGACGCCGACTCGCGCGGACGGGCCATCATCAAGAAGCTGAAGGAAGAAATCCCGCGGCACATGTTCGAGGTGTCGCTACAAGCGGCCATCGGGACGCGCGTCGTCGCCCGTGAGAACATCTCCGCGATGCGAAAGAACGTCACCGCGAAATGCTACGGCGGCGACATCAGCCGCAAGCGCAAGCTCTGGGAAAAGCAGAAGGAAGGCAAAAAGCGGATGAAGTCGATCGGCATGGTCGACATCCCGCAGAAAGCTTTCCTGGCGGTGCTGGAGACGGGCGAGGAAACCGGGCAGAAGAAGTAGGATTCACCACAACGACACAACGGACACGACGAAGAACTAAGTCTTTGCTATTCCGTCGTGCTCGTCGTGTCGTTGTGGTTCAATTCTTCTTAAATTTCGCTGAGTTGTTCGATCATCAGCTTCGTCGCCGCTTCGACCGCTCGCTGCCAATGCTGATCGCCGAATTGCTCGGCGTATTCTTTCTTCGCGTGGGCGAAGATGATCCCGCGGCTGTTGTTGATCACCGCGCCCATCCGATTCGCGTCGAACGCCGGGGCCACGTCCTTCGCCGCTCCCCCCTGACTCCCGAAGCCAGGGACAAGGAACCAAGTGTGCGGCATCGCGGCGCGGAGTTCGGCGAGTTGCTCCGGGTACGTCGCCCCGACGACGGCGCCGGCGAGGCCGTAGCCTGATTCGCCGGCCGTCTCGGCGGAGAATTTTTCTACTAGTGACGCTACTTCGTTGTAGACGCGCCGGGGGCGGGACGCCCCGGCTCGCTCAGAGACGCTGCCTACTTCGAGATCCTGCAGCATCCCGCCGCCGGGATTGGATGTTTTAACCAGAACGAAGAGCCCGGCGTTTCGCTCCCGAGCAACGTCGACGAACGGCGTCAGGCTATCCTCGCCAAGATAAGGACTCACCGTCAGGCAGTCGGCGCCCCAGGGGCTCGCGCCGCGGCCGAGCAGTCCGCGGGCGTAGGCTTCGGCCGTCGAGCCGATGTCGTTTCGCTTGCCGTCGAGGATCACCAGCAGCCCGCGTTCCTGGGCGTAGCGAATCACCTCCGCCAGCGCCGTCATCCCGCTGGGGCCAAGTTCCTCAAAGAACGCCATCTGCGGCTTCACGACCGGCACGAGCGGGGCCACCACGTCGATCACGCCGCAGCAGAAATCGAGATAGGCGTCGGCATGCCCAGTCGCCTCCGCCTCGCGGCCGGTGGTGATCGGCCAGGGGAGCTGTTCCCAACGCGGGTCGAGGCCCACGCAAACGGCGTTGCCGGTGCGCCGCACGGCGGCGGCGAGCTGATCGGTGAAGTGAGGCACGGCGGGCAATCTCTCTGGAGGGAATCGCTGCACATTCAATGGCAGCTCACAGAGATTGTACCGATCGAAGTGCGACCTTACAGCGGGCCCGAACGCGCCGCCCCGCATGGCGCGCTAGAGCTCGATATTGAACGTTTGATCGCCCGGCTTCACTTCAAATCGCAGCGGCGTCTTGATAGGGTTGCTGTAATCGAGCGAAAACCAGCGCGGAGGCGCTGCTTCACCTTGAGCAATGGTTGCGAATCGAGGGTCGTAAACGAGAACGCGATGCTTTCCGACCGGCGCTCCAATATCCTGCTGCCCGTCGATCGAGTAGCGCAACTCGTATTTCCCTTGCTCGTCCGTCTCACCGGCCGCATTGATCGCCAGCTCTTTGCCTTCCGTCGGCTCGGGTAAGAACGTAATCGCAAGCCCTTTCTTAGGCGCACCCTTAACCGTGACGATGCCAGTAACTTTGCCGAATTCGGGAAGTGGTTCCGCGCACCCGCAAAGGCCGGCAAGGAGGAGCAGGCAGGAAGTCATGTAAACGGAGCGGAATGGCATTCAGAACGTTCCCGTAGTCGTCAAAGACGCGTGAATTCGAAACCAAGCGGGCTGCGATGGGGCGCTTCGAATCCGGCACAACAATAACTCTCCGTCCCGACGATAGGATGGAGTCGTCTATTCGTTGATGACTTCATCACCAGCACGAGTGCTGAGCGAAGCAAGCGTAATCAACGACGTGGAATCCGACATAAATCGAGCGCTGCCATCGCAGAAGACAAAGGTCGCTCCGCTAGGATGTCCGCTTCCATAGGCGTTCAGGCGTTGATCCTGGCAGCCGTACTGGCCGCCGGTAATGCAGTCGCCGGCGTCGAAATTGATGGGCACGGCAGCACTGCGCATCACGTGTCCGGTTCCTTTGAACCCCCCCATCCAGCCCCACAACGACCACTGATGCAGTAATAGACCGCTTCGCTTGCTAGCGTCCATGGCGTCAAAGATGGGATCTACATTGTACTTTTCACCGCCCAGAATAGTGTTGCTGGTCCCATCAGTGATTTGCTGCAATTGAACGGGATCTGTGTGTCGCTCGCAGGGCGTGGGCGATGGTCGCGAATAGCAAATTGCCGCCGGACCGGTTGTGTAAAAGACGCCGTCGTCGACCGTATCGAGATTGTAGTAGTTGCGCGTTCCGCCGTTGCCGGAGTAGCTAGTAACGGCGTAATACCCAGGATACCCGAGACCGTGATTGCCGCCTGGCATCGTCGAGAAATCAACAAGTCGAACGGTTGGCTCGTCTGACGGACAAAGCAGCGTCGGAATCTGCGTGGCCGCAGGGGAAGTGTTGGTTGCGGAATTGAGCGCCAGGTTTTTAAAGTCCCACCGCGAGAAGACCGCCTGCTGTTCCATGTAGGGAAGGAGGTGTACGAAAAATGTCACGCCGCGATAAGGCGGGCCTTCTTGCGTCAGCCCCGCCGGCAGCGTGTCGCGCTTCGCCGAGACTTGATTGGCGACCGCCAAACCGAACTGCTTGAGATTGTTCGTGCACTGCGATCGCCGGGCCGCTTCGCGCGCCGCCTGGACGGCGGGCAGCAGCAGCGCGACGAGCACGCCGATGATGGCGATCACCACGAGAAGTTCGACGAGGGTAAATCCTTGGGCGGCACGGCGTCGGTTCATAATCGCTCGCAGGGGTCTGTTCCGCGCGCAGGCGCGGAGTGGTCTCAATCAGTATGGGAAAGGGCTGACGCTGCCGCGGCGCCGGCCCTTGAAGAATCGCCATTCATCCTAAGGGAGCAGGCAGGAATCGCCAAACGATTTTTCGCGGCGGAGCGTGCGGATTGGGGAAAGTGAAGGCCCTCAGTCCTTGAATTCCTGGACTTTAGGATTGAGCCGGCGAGCTTTCGCCAGGGCGGCGCGGGACTCAGCGGCTTTGCCCTGCTTGGCGAGAATGTAGCTACGGGCCGCGTCGATTTGGTCAACATTCGACGCGCCCACGCCAACGGTATCCAGAGCAGCGAGCGCTTCGTCGTGTTTCCCAGCGGCGCTTAGGCAAACCGCATGTTTCACGGTCGATTCGCAGAAGACGTCGGGGTTCAAGAGCTTCGATGCCAGTGCGCTCGCGAGTTTAGGCTCAGCGGCCGCGTAGTCATGTGCGTCGAACGCAACGGTTGCCTCGTTGACGTTCGCGTAGGCGGCCGCGCGAGCGTCGCCATGCTCGCTGCCTGCGGAACTGCAACCGATGACTAGCGAAAATGCTAACCAAGTCGAGCCGAGGCATGGAAGCGTGGATTGGCGCCAACCGATAGGCATCAGTAGTCGCTCGCTACGGTTTCTTCGCCATTGCGCGTGCCGAGGGCGCGCCACACCGCCACGTCGATGCCGTCAGCGACGATCGCCGTGTGACCGTCGCCGAAGCCGACGACGACGCTGCCGTTGTGTTCGCTTCGAGCCGAGATGATGGCGTGCTCGTTCGCAGCATCGGCGATGTAGCTGTTCGAGCCGCAGTCGATGCCGCTCCAATTCGGCGGCGCGACATGATTGTACTGCGAGGCGTCATAACCGGCGAAGGGCCAGCCGTTTGAATAATCCTCGCCGGGGAGCCAACGACCAGCGCCATAGAAGACTGGACCGGAAGGAGTCGTCACCGTCGCACAGGAGTTATAGAGTTCTTCAACGCTGAGGGAGCTCACGTCGTTCCCGCGGCCCATGCCGACGACGTCATATTTGGTCAGCGGTCCCCCAGCTGAGTCTCCGCTCCCTTTAGTGCGCTCCGAGAAGAAAGCCGTCTTCGAAAGACCGTCGGTGAAATCTTTAGCTTTGAGGCCCTGGCGACCATAACTGAAAGCACCGTTGCCGCCAGGAGGAAATCCGTCCTTTGAGTATTTAGCTGGATTGTTAGGATCGAACGTTGCGTCGCCGGCGGAGAAGCCGGCAAATGGCGTCGAGCCGCCGAGATTGCTGCGGTAATTGTTTTCGGAAATTATGACGCCGGTATTGGGATCGCTGGGGCAAATGAAAAGGCCGGCGGCAGTGGCGTACGCTTGGTAGTGCGGGTTCTTCTTCGTGCCATCAACCATTCTTTTGAACTGACCGATCTTGAAGTCGATCAAATTGTAGATATTTCCGGCTTCAATATACGGTAGCAGCCAAATGTGAACGGAGAAGTTGTTGAACCGCTCTGTCGTCGATGGGGTAATCCCAGGATAAGACGACGCCGGCGCTCCCTCTGTCCAGGTCGTACCATTGGAGGTTTCCCGATCGGGTCGCATGCGCCCAGGCGGAAAGTAGCGTTTTGCACTTTCGTAATTAGCGGCGCCGAGGGACATCTGCTTGAGATTGTTGACGCACTGCGTGCGCCGCGCCGCTTCGCGAGCGGCTTGCACGGCGGGAAGAAGCAGCGCGACGAGCACGCCGATGATCGCGATCACGACCAGAAGTTCAACGAGCGTAAATCCGCGCGCATGACGCGTCTGCATGGCCTTGCCCTTTATCCGTCAAAGCCGCCCGACTCCGAAAGACTCTGGTCTCAATAAATGCGACGGGCGGCTGCCTGGGACCGCTCGCATCTTAACCGGTTTATGTTAAGGGAACGCGGAGCATTCGCAAAATGAATTTCTCCAGGCAATTCAGCAAAGAAATGAACCGCCAGCGCTGCGATGAGAATGATCGGCAGGTCTTTACTTGGCGTCCTTGGCGTCCTTGGCGGTTAATAATTCGACGTCGACCCAAACCATACGGTGGTCGGAGCTCGGAAAAGGGTGGACGCCGACGAGTTTGAACAGCGGGTCGGTCGACTCGGGCCAAAAGACGCCCGACTTCGCGACCTGCAGATCGGCCGAGGGGAGGACGTAGTCGATGTGGAGGTTGCCGGGGCCGGGGTTGTCGGCGGGATCGCACGTGTCGTGGGCCGGATCGCCGCGGTGGCGCGCGTTGGCGCCGCCTTGGAGCCGAGTTTGTTCGACGGCGCCGAGCGATGCGGGGGGCGGGTATTTCAGGACTTGGGGGGCGTTGAGGAGTGCGGAGATGCCGGCGGGACCGTCGCCGTCTTGGGGGTCGCCGTTGAGGTCGCCGAGGATGACGAAGGAGGCGCCGGGGGTGTGACGCCCTGGCTCGCTGGAGGGGGCGGTTGCTTCAAGGCCGCCGCGTTGGGCTTTGTCGTCCACGATGTAATCGCCCTGCTTGGGCGATCCCGTGTAGTCGCCCCAGAAGCGGATTTCGTCGTGGTTACGGCGGCCGTTGCGATCTTCGGGGCCGTCGAACGTCGGCGGCGTCGGATGCGAGGCGAGAATGTGGATCCGCTGGCCGTCCACCAGAATCGGCACGTCCCAGTGACTCTTCGACGACAAAGGAAACTGTTCCAGCACCTCGGCGGAATACCAATCGTGCGGCGCGGGCGTCGCCGAATCGTCGGGCAGCTTGGCGTCCGGCATGTCGCGCCAGCGAAAGTTCTGAAACGTCCGCACGGCGGCCTCATCAATCGGGAACTTCGAGAGGATCGCCATGCCGTATTGGCCGTGGTAACGGCCGTAGCCCCAGGCGTCGGCGGCGTAGGCGTCGCTGTTCGGCTCGGCGTCGACGGCGCCGTTGCGGCCAAGATCGAAACCGGAGTGGCGCCCCGTGTTTGACGGCGCGCGAAAACGGTGCGCGAAATCGAGAGGCTCGGCGGGGCCTGCCGGCGACTCCGAAACGTTCTGCGGGACGGCGAGGTATTTTTCGCAGAAGGTGCGCAGCACTTCGCCCTGTGGATCGTCATCGATTTCGTTGAGGAGAATCACCTCAGGACGAACTCGCTGAATGATCTCCGCGAGATGCTGAGCCTGCGAATCGTCGCCTGATTGCAAACGAGCGAGGATTTCCCCCCCATTTTGGTCGTACAGGGAGAGATTGAATGTGGCGATGCGCACCGACTGACCACCGGCAGCGGTTTGCGTTGCGAGAAACGCGAGCGCCAGCCAGCATGCCGAGACAGCGGCAATCGCTTGCGCCGTAAGGAGTTGACGGAGTACGGATCGTAGCATGGAGGTATTAGTCATCTTGGCGCCGGCGCGTGCTGTCATGACGTTGGCTTGAGGAATTTGAGGCCTGCCGCCAGGAAAATAAAGGCAAAAATGCTTTCGCCTTTCCCCATGCGGGGTTACCCTAGGGACGGCGGCGGCTCGGCATTAATTGTGTCGCAATCTGTACCTTTGCCAGTATGAAGCATTCCGCGAAGCCCGCCAGCGAAGCTACCCATTTCTTTGCGACGACTTCACGGCGTCTACATGACGACCGGATATTCTCGGTTGCCGAGTGTTGGCAAAGTACGTGCGCGTCACTCCGTTCGAGTAATTGTCATCCGCGATTGGCCGCGTGAAAATGTGCAGCCTCGTTGATGCGATAGGTAGCAAGTAATGCGCTATCGCATGGACTGAACGAATCAATAGAAGTAACTAAACGTCGTCGAAATCTTGAAAAAGTAGTAAGAGGGAAGCCATGTTGCATCAATGGAAGTTTTGGAAGTTCGCACTCCTCGCAGGGTTCTGCTCGTCGATCGTTGGCGCGTCGCCGGCTGTTGCTCAGACAGGCAATTTTTTCGCTGTGCTAAACAACGCGAATAACTTTGGCGACGCTCGACGCAGCGTGCTGTTTTACGACGCGAACGACTTCTCGTCGGGCCCACTTTTCAGCGTCTTCGTCGGTTACGAACGAACGCTTGATTACACTGATCCGAGTGCGATCGACGTCGATCCAATTACTGGCGACGTCTATGTCGTTGAATTCGACAACACGTTCCCCAGTGGAACTAGCGGCGTGAGCGTAGGCGTCAATGCGCCCTACCCCAACGACGTCGCCGGCGACATGGACGTCTATAAGATTAACTTTGCGACTGTCTACAACAATTGGGAAGCGAATTACAAGGGGAAGGACGTTCGAACTCTTGGCCTTGTCGGCGGACCTGCACCGAGCGGTTCGAAGAATTCGCTTAATTTGGACTACGTGACTTACGGGGCTCCTGATCCAACTGGGACCGCATTCGACGGCAGCCACAGCAATACCGTGGTGTTGGCCAATTCCATCGGCAAAGTTGCCGAAGTGAAGCGGAACTATAATGGGGATTCGTCGGGATTCTTTCCTTACTCTGTCACTTTCATCGATAGCGACAATCTCTTTCTCATCGATGATTCCTCGGCAACGTCCGTGACCGACACCGCCGAGACTGATCACGAATATCGCATCATCAATCGATTGGCGTCCGGCGCGGCCGAAGGAACGCTCGATCACCTTGATGGCGGCTTCACTAACGGCGCGAGCCAAGTTTGGCAGTCGACGCGCATCGGCAAAGTCGCGCTCGATGTTGCGGGCCACAGCGAGCCAGAGTCGTCGGGATATTACAAGGACCCCGTATCCGGGGTGCAGGGTATGTGGGTGACGGAGAGCGACACCGCTGCGGGAGCGGCGGGGGATGACGTTGCGTTCCTACAACTAACGCCGAATGCGACCACGGGCTACGCTTCCGGCGGTTATCGCGGCTTGACGACTGGCGCTCCTAGCTTCGCGCTCGACAATGATCCAGCGGTTAGCACCTCAACCAATGACGGCAAGAGCGACAACATCTTCGTCGATAAGGACAGCGGCGACGTGCTGATTATCGAATCAGGCTTTAACGACCTTGCGGACGGTTTTGACACGGTCGATAAGCAACCGTCGGTGCTGCGGCTGAACATTAACTCGTACGCCAGTGACGGCGCTGGCGGCGCTGGAAACATGATCGAAATGGGAACTTGGGAGGCGAAGGTGACGCTCAACCCGACGCTCTCCACGGGGGCGACCGGCTTGGTGCGAGGCCAATGGACCGCTTGGGACAGCGCGACGGACCGCATGTACTTTGCCATGCCGGGCTTCGGTGCTGATACGCCGGCCAATGAGATGGATATCTGGGTTCTGGATATGAACGCCAGTTCGCCCACATTTGGTCAAACGCTTTCGTTCCTCGATTTGGACGATAGCGTCAATCTATTCACCAGCGACGGCTTCGGCGATAAGACCGTAGCATTCTCGCTGGCCGCGGCCGAAGACGCCGATTTCGACAACGACAACGACGTCGACGGCAACGACTTCCTCATCTGGCAGCGCGGCCTCGGCGTCGGCAACAACAACGCCACCGGCGACGCTGACGGCAACGGGATCGTGAACGCTGCCGACCTCGGCATTTGGAAGTCGCAGTTCGGCGTCGCCGCCACGGCGGTCGCTGGCGCCGTGCCGGAACCGACCTCGCTGGCGATGGGGGCGTTCGGCTGCCTGGCGGCCGTCGCGTCGTCGCGGCGTCGTCGTCACGCCTAAACCGGGTTGTTTGAAGATTCTGCTCAGCGACGCCTCGCCCGCATGCACGCATGCGGGCGAGGCGTTTTTCGTGCGCCGCGATATTGGCGAGCCGATTATGAAATTTCGATGATGCTTCGGCGAAATGGGGCCATTTTTCTTTTCACCTCCGCCGGCAACGGTTATACTGACATCGCGTAACCAACCGCCCCGCGTTGCCCGTCGCCGGCAATATTCCTACCCCCACCCCCTCAGCGCTCTTTCGGGAGCGTGCAGTTCGCGGCCCTCGCCGCGGCATTCTTTGGGGCGATCCGATCGTCGTGGACCTCACTTCCCGCATGCCAAGGGCGGCATGGCACTCCGGCAAAAGAGGACGTTGGCCGACCGTCGCGGCGGAGACTCGATTCGTCTCTCCTGCGCAGTGACGGCACAACGTTGAACGCAAGTCATTGTCGAACAGATTTCAAGAGACTTCGAGGGAGAGATTGATGAACATGCTTCGCTGGAACAAGCTGACTCGCACTTTGGCGCTTGGCGCCATCTTTCTTGGCGGCTCGACGCGTGAAGTCGCGGCTGATCTTTACGTAACGCAGGTCGGCGATGGCGCGTCGTCGCTTTCGAGCGCAAGTTACGCCGTATCAGTGAAGAAATTCGCCGATGCTGGCGGCAGCGAGCTTTCGTCGATCAGCCTGCCGACAGCCGTGAGCGGACTGAACCAACCGCTGACGCTGTCCGGAAGCGCGACATCAGAGGGATTTATTTCACTTTCGACGAACGGCCAGTATCTGACGCTTGGCGGTTACGGAGTCGGTACGGGGACGGCCTCAGTGCCGCAAAGCACTGCAGCACGCGTGATCGGGCGCATTGAGGTGGCGACGGGCACGGTCGATACGACGACCGCGCTAGTTGATGCTTATATTGGCGCGCCTGGCGACAATGGAAACTTTCGCAGCGTGACGTCGACCGACGGATCGAAGTTCTGGACGACGGGAACCGCTTTTCCATCCGACAGCGCAGGCTTCCGTTTCGCAACGTTTGGGGCCACGACCTCGACGGCGCTTACGATCACGCCACAGCCGACAAACGTCCGCGTTGCGAACATTATTGATGGGCAGCTTTACGGCAGTTCAGGCAGCGGCGCGTTCCGTGGCGTCAATCAAGTGGGAGCGGGCTTGCCCGAGACGGCGATCATTTCGCCTGACGCCGTGACCTTACTTCCGGGCTTCAGTCCGGCGACGGATAGCCCCGAAAGTGCGTATGACTTCTGGTTCAAGGATGCAAACACCCTCTACGTTGCCGATGACCGTGCCGCAGCAAGCGGCGGCGGCATCCAAAAGTGGGAGCTAAGCGGCGGCACGTGGGGTTTGACCTACACGCTCGCCACAGGTTCCGGTTCCGGTTCTGGCGCCCGCGGGTTGGCGGGTAAGATCGACGGCGGCAACGCCGTGCTCTACGCCACGACGACACAGAACTCGGCCAACAATCTCATTTCGATTACCGACACCGGTTCCGGGGCGGCGTTCAGCGTCTTGGCGACAGCCGCCACGAACACGGTGTTTCGCGGCGTTGAGTTTGTGTCCGGTGCAGTGACCCCGGTGGACGACGCTGATTTCGACAACAATGGCGTAGTTGACGGAGCCGATTTCTTGATCTGGCAGCGCGGATTTGCCGTCGGGAACAGCAATGCGACCGGCGACGCCGACGGCAATGGCGTCGTGAACGGAGCCGATCTGACCATTTGGAAGAGCACTTTTGGCGGCCCCCCCGCGGTTTCCGCCATCGGCGCCGTCCCGGAACCCGCTTCTTTGACGCTGGCCGGATTAGCTGCTATCTTCGCCACTACCGCGGTGGCTCGGCGTCGCGGCTAATCGACTTAGGATATATTGAAATCGCCAGGGCGGAGAGCGCTGGCCTTTCTATTGATGACGGAACATCGGCCTCGCCAACTTTGGCGAGGCCGATGTTTTTTTACAGGCCACGAATTGGGAGGGTAGCGATGAATCAGACGGCGAATCGAGGTCCTCTTTTTTTGCCCATAATTGCCAGTGTGGGAGTTGTCGTTGCTTCGTGTTTCCACGGCGTCGCCGACGCCCAGCTGGTCGTTACGGAACTGATGGTCAATCCCAAGATCGCGGACGACGCCGTGTGGGAATGGATCGAAGTCCGCAACGAAGGCGCCGCGCCGATTGATCTCAACGGCGCCCTCTTCGCGAAACTCGGCGAAGCCGAAAACACGACGGCCGACGTCTCCGCGGCGACCGCGGCAAACACTGTCATCCCCGCCGGCGGCGTCGCCGTCCTGTACGACGGCGACGGCAGCGCATTCAACGACCAGCTCTTCCGGCAGGCGTGGAGCCTCGGCTCCGGCGTCCCGCTGATTGCCGTCGACGGCTTCCCTGCGCTGGCCAACAACGGCACGAGTCGGAACTTTGGCCTCTGGACCGACGCCGCGGCCTACGCCACAGCGCTGGCAGACGACGGCGAGGGGACGCAGCGGGTGAGCAGTTTCGCCGGCGCTGCCTTGAGTTTGGACTACGCCAACGGTTTTCCCTCGGTCAGCGCCAACGGCCCGTCGATCGCTTGGAACGGGGTCGGCTCGTTCAGCGACGGCGCCAACTGGGCCGTCAGCGTCGCGGGAAGCGGGGTCGTCGCCAGCTTGCCGATCTTCGCGCCGGGAACGCCGGTGAACAACCCGCTCGACATCGGCAACCCCGGGCGCGTTGCTCCAGGTTCCGCAGCTGCGGGCCTCTTGATCAGCGAAATCATGTACGATCCGGCCTCACCCGACGCGACGTGGGAGTGGGTGGAACTCTACAACAACACCGGAGCGACGATCAACTTCGGCGCTACGCCCTACGTCTTTCACGATACGACCACCGGCAACACGGGCGATTTGACCGAAGCGAACATCGCCAGCGGCGTCCTCGCGCAGGGAAAAACCGCCGTCCTCTTCAACAGCGACCTCAACATCGACCAAATGAAGGCGGCGTGGGATCCAGGCGACGCGCTCGGAACGCTCTTCATCCCCGTCGCTTACTTCCCGGCCTTGAACAATGGCGGCGACGTGATTGCCGTTTGGGACAGCCTCGCCGACTATCAAATTGACGCGGCCAGCACGACGCCGAGCCGCACCACAGGCCAAGCGATCACCACGCTCGCCTACGACGACGCGGCGCCTTGGCCAACCACGACGAGCCGGCAGTCGATCCATCTGGTAAACCTCGCCAGCCCAGCCAGCAACGGGGCAAGTTGGGCCCGCAGCGTGGCCGACGACCTCGCGGGTTCGGCCAACGCCGCGGCGGTTCTCGACAGCGTGGCGATCCATCCGGGCGGGGATCTCGGCTCTCCTGGCCAATTCGGCGTCTCGACGCCGGCCAACGACGCCGATTTCAACGACGACGGCATCGTCAACGGCGCCGACTTGTTGATCTGGCAGCGCGGATTCGGCACGGGGACGAATCATGCGACGGGCGACGCCGACGGCAACGGAGCGGTCAACGCCGCCGATCTCGCCTTGTGGAAAGCCACGTTTGGAACCTCCGGCGTGAGCGCTAACGTTGCTGCCGTCCCGGAACCGTCGTCGATCGTCCTCGCCGGAGCGGCCATGTTCGCCTCCAGTGCCCTGCGGCGACGCGCCAAGTAGTTGCCGAATTCAACGCCTCAGACTTTAATAGAGTCGGGCCGCACTCTTCACCACGCGACGGGCGAGGAGTGCGGCCATTTCTATTGCTGGGGACGGGAAATTGACGTTGTTGACTGGCCGATCGCTGCAGCTGCTCGCCTCGCTGGCAGTGAGCGCGGTCGTCTTCTGCCACGCTGGTTCGGCGTGGGCTCAACTGCGGATTGTTGATTACAACATCGCGCAGAACTACGACATCGCCAATGATCCGGGCGGACTCGACGTCATCTTCGCGGCGATCGGCGCCGAGGTGAGAAACGGGTTTGCCAAGCCGATCGACGTGCTGGCGACGCAAGAGGCGGATACCGACGGGACCGACGCCGTGGCGCTAGCGGCCATCTTGAACGGCATCTATGGCGTGACGACCTACGCAGCGGCGCTTGTGCCGGGCAACGGCGTCTCGGGCGGCAACGGCCTGCCCGGATTAGTCTACAACTCCGCGTCGGTGAGCCTGTTGGGAACCATTGCCTTCGGCGACGTCGGCTCGGGGAGCACGCAACAGCCGCGGTCGACGCTGCGATACCAATTGCGACCCGCGGGCTACGACGCTTCGGCTGACTTCTACATCTACAACGACCACTACAAATCAGATAACAGCTCGACCGACCAGGCGCGTCGCAATGTGGAGGCGCAAGGGGTGCGGTCGAACTCCGATGCGCTGGGCGAAGGAACGCACGCCATCTACGTCGGCGACTTCAACGTCTACAATAGTAACGAAGCGATGTACCAAACGCTGCTCGCAGCGGGGCCAGGACAGGCGGTCGATCCGGCGAGTTTCACCAAGCTGTACGACACGCAAAGCCCGGCGACGGCGTTGGCGTTCACCGGGCAGGTGCTCGGCGGCATGGACGATCGATTCGACTTTCAGTTAATCACCGGCGAACTCCAGGATGGCGAAGGGATGAGCCAGCTCGCCGGTTCATACCGTACGTTCGGAAACAACGGGACGCATACCACGGATGGCGCGATCACCACCGGCACAGGCGCGGCGCCGGAGGTGCTGACAGCCCTCGCACAGTCGAGCGATCACCTCCCGGTCGTGGCCGACTATCAGCTGCCGGCAAAGCTCGGCGTGCAGGTCGCGTCGATTCCCGCGTCGGTGTCGGCGGGTGCGGCAGTGACGATCGACGTCCTGATCCAGAATCTGGCAAGCGCCATCACCGCGCTCGGCGCGGACGAACTCGATTACACGCTCTCGGTGACAGGCGATCTGTTGGGCGGCACGACCGGCACGATCGCCGCGCTCGCAGCGGGACAGACGCGGCAGTTTTCGCTGAATACCACGACGCCGGGACTGAAGAGCGGCCTCGTGACCGTTTCAACCAACAGCCAAGGCGCCGCCAACGCCCTCTTCACGCTGCCCGTCAGTTTTCTCGTGGGGGGCGGCGGCGAGCCGGTGCGGACGGTGATCGCGAAAGACGACTTCGATGCGCCGCTGAATTTAACCAGCTTTCAGCAGACGCCGACGGCGGGAACGTATACGGCTCCGGCCAGCGGGCTTGGCAAGTTTCAAGTCGGCGTCAGCGCGAGCATTCCGTTTGCGCTGCTCGACGAATCGGCGGGGGCGTTTCCGACCGACGCCCTCGGCGTCATCAATGCCGCCAAGACTGATGCCTGGTTTGGGGTGACCGATACGCTCGACAACGCGATGCCCGCGAACAATCCGGGCGGCGAAGGCACGGCGACGTGGACGTTTGACGTTTCCGACGCGAGCGCGCTGGAAGTCTCCATCGACATGGCAGCCATGGGCGACTTCGAGGCGACGGGCACGAATCGCGATAGGTTCGATTGGACCTACTCCCTCGACGGCGGCGACTTCCTGCCCCTCTTTACCTCGTCAGTCGACGAGGCGGCGTCGGCGACGTACACGCTTGCCGACGGCGACATGTTCAATTTGGAAGACCCGCTGTCGATGACGCCGACCGGCGGCGTTGCCATGCAGTTGTCGAACGTGCTGCAGACGCTGACGGCGCCGATCGCCGGACTGGGCGATCTGCTCACGCTACGACTCATCGCGAAGACCGACGGCACGAGCGAGGCGTACGCCTTCGACAACCTCACAGTGACCGGCTTGGTGGCAAGCTTCGCCGCGGCCGACTTCAACGACGACGGCTTCGTCGACGGCAACGATCTGGCGACCTGGCAGGCGAATTTTGGCCTGCCGAGCGGCGCCGCCAAGAATCAAGGCGACGCCGATCTCGACGGCGACGTCGACGGGGCCGACTATCTAGCGTGGCAACAACAATGGACCGGCGCCGGGGCAACGGCGGCCGTTTCGACGCCGGTTCCCGAACCGGCGTCGGCGCTGTTGCTCCTCTGGGCATGTTTAATCTGCGGACGGCGGCATAAGAACGGATAAGGATGATGCACCACGAACGACGCCGTTTTCTCTGGTTAGCTGTGCTGGCTTGCGCTCCACTGCTCTGCTCGGCGGACTCGGCCCATGCGCAACTTCGCATCGTCTCGTACAACACGCTCACCGGCGAAAACCCCGGCGTCCAAACGGCGCGGCCAACGGCGGCGACGGTGCTGGAGGCGATCGGCTTGCAATCGGTCAACGGCGTCGCCAAGCCGATCGACGTCATGCTGCTTCAAGAGCAGTACACGACTGAGATTTCGACTCAGTCGTTCGTCGACGTGCTGAACGGGATCTACGGCGCCGGAACTTATGCTCGTTCGACGTTAAACGCCCTTACTAGCGATTCTCAACGCCGGGGCGGCGCCCCGGCGATGCTGTACAACACGCAAACGGTGCAACTCATCGCTGAAACCAGATTCGGCACGGTCAACGGCTCGAATCAAGCGCGCTCGTCGATGCGCTACCAGCTTCGCCCTGTCGGGTACGACGCCTCGGCTGATTTCTACGCCTATAGCGATCACTATAAGGCAGGCGATACGGCGGCCGATATGACGCGGCGCAATCTCGAAGCCGTGGCGGTGCGTAACAACGCCAATGCACTGGGCGAAGGCTCGCATCTCATCTTTGCCGGCGATTACAACATTCAGTCTAGCGGCGAGGCGATGTTTCAAACCCTGGTCGCCGCGGGAGCGGGGCAAGCGAACGACCCTCTCAACGCTGCTGGGACGCCAGGGTCTCCCGTCACATGGCGCGATAACACATCCTATAAGTCGATCCACACGCAAGATCCCGACGGGCCAATGGACGACCGGTTCGACTTTCAGCTCGTTTCGGGCGAGATGCTCGACGGCGAAGGGATGAGCATCATCTCGAATTCGTATCGGGCCTTCGGCAACAACGGCACGCACACGCTTAACGGAGCGATCACCACCGGCAGCGGCGCCTCGGCGACGGTACTCAGCGCGCTTCGCACGAATAGCGACCACCTGCCCGTGGTGGCCGACTATCAGATTCCGGCCAAGCTAGGCGTCGAGCTAGCCGCCGTACCGCCGATCATCACGATGGGGGCGTCGATCTCACTCGACGTCACCGTGTCAAACATCGCCAGCGTCGTCGCGGCGATCGGGGCGGACGAACTCGATTACACGCTGAGCGTTACGGGCGATTTGTTCGGGGGCGCCGATGGCATCGACCTCGCGCTCGGCGGCGGCAACTTACATCAGGTGACGCTCAACACAGGAACCCCGGGCCTCAAGAGCGGCGTCATCACTGTGACAAGCAGCAGCCAGGGCGCCGCCAATGCTCTGCAGACGTTTCCGATTAACTTCGAAGTCGCTTCGCCGTTCCTCGCCGCCGACTTCGACGAGAATGGCTTCGTCGACGGCGACGATCTGGCGACATGGCAGACGAACTTTGGTGTGGCGACAGGCGCCACCAAGTCGGTCGGCGACGCCAATCTCGACGGCGCCATCGACGGCGGCGACTACTTGCTGTGGCAGCAGCAGTTCAACGCCGCGGGGGCAGCGCTCGCCTCAACGAACGTGCCCGAGCCAACTGCTGGAGCGATGTTGCTCACCGCGCTGGCGTTGGCAGGACGCCGCAAGCGCCAGTAGCCGCGGCTCAACGAGCCGCCGGAGCGGTACGGCGAAGATTTACCACGAAGGCACGAAGGACACAAAGACGCACCAATAAAACAAGAAGGGTGAGACTTCAAACTCAATCTGAGCGCCTTCCGTCCCATCAATCTCTTCTTGCATTCCTTCGTGCGTCTTTGTGGCCTTCGTATCTTGGTGGTTAGTATTCTTGACGACCGCTCCGGCGGGTCGTTGACCTGCGGCTGCAGGCTCAGTCCTGTCCGCCCGCGCTGGGGTCGTACTCAAAATCTCGCCACTTCATCGCGCGGCGGAACGGTTCGATGCGCAGCATTACCTCGCCGTTCTGGAAGAGTCGCACCGTGCCGTTCGATTCGCTGACGCTGATCGCGATCGCTTGCGACGCGCGGCTGATCGAGGCGGCGGCCCAGTGACGGGCGCCCAGGCCTTTGCTCAGCGTGATGTCGGCCGCCGGCGCCGAGACATGCTGGCAGGCGGCGACGACCGTGCCGTCCGAAGCGACGACGAACGCCCCGTCGAGCTGGGCGATCTCCTTGATCGCTTCCCGCACTTTCGAGTCGTTGAGTTGCCGCTCGTGCGTGCCATACCCCTTCACCGGGTCGAAGCCGAGCGGATGGCAATGCTTCAGCACGGTGCGGTGATCGCCGACGACGAACAGCGTGCCGACCGGTTTCCCTTCGCGTCCTTCGCGGCCAATCGAAACGGCCAGGTCGACGGCGGTCTTCAGCGTGTCGAGCGGCACCCGCGTTTCAAGCTGCCGCAAGTCTTGCGCGGTGAGCCGACCGAGATGCTCGTCGAGGCGGATGACGCTCAGCGAGTCGATCACGCCCGCTTCGAAGCCGCTGTACATGGCAATGACGCAGGCCGCGGGGTTGAGCAAGTCGTCGGCGACGCTTTCGAGCAGCGCGCGGGTCAATTGTTCGTAAACGGGACTGTCGCTGGCGACCAGGTGGATCACGCTGAAGCCGGCGTCGGCGGCGCCGGCGAGATCCGCGATCCGATCGGCGGCGAGCAGGACGTTGAGCCCCTCCGTCGCCTTGCGGAGTTTCGCCCAGTCTTGGGGATTCTCCAGCAGGAACAAGAGCGAATCCGCCTCGGCCGTTTTCGCGATTTGGCGCGCCACGAGACAGAACGTCTCAAGCTGCTCGGAGAATTTAATGGGAGGTGACATCGCGCCGCGCTAAGAGGACCGCGCTCAGGGACATATTCTCGGGCAATGCGTCCCCCGTGGCGAAAGCGATTGCGATACTCGGCGCCAGCGGCGGCGTCTGCCGAGGTTGCCCCACGCGATCGGCGGCGCGAGAGAAAGCATGCCGTCGAGATGCTGCAATGTACGCCACTGGCGGCGTTCCTTCAATGCCGATGAGGGCGTGGCCCGCGGCTGACTAGCGTTGCGTATGCCCCGGGGCCGTGGCGAGCGGGCCCGCGTCCGGGGCCGCATCGTACGGCCCGAAGGCGAGCCGATCGTACAGCACGAGCGCGTGGATCGCGTGGCCCAAGGGGCCTGCTTCCCAGTCGCGGGTCCGATTCGCGTGCATGATGTTGGCGAGGTAGTTCACGGCGCGGACCGTCCGGTAGTAGTTCAATTGCTCCTCGGAGCCGGCGTAAATCATTAACTCCAATTGGTGGCCGGTCGTCTTCAACCGGCGATCAATGTCGGGATCGGCGGCCGAACCCTTGAACCAGTCGGTGCTGAAACTGCCGTCGCTATTCTGCAGACGGTAGGCGTAGTTTTGGTAATTGGCGACGAACTTCTGGGCGGCGGCGTATTGGCCGTCGATTGGCAGCCCCGCGGCCTTCCGTTTCTTCACCGCGAGCGCCAACCCGCCGAGGCGGTGGGTGCCGCCGCAGGCCGCCGTCCGCACCGGTTGAGCCATTTCTTCAGCGATCAACTTGGGGAAATCCCACTGCATCCCTTGGTCGTTGACCCAGGTGTCGTTGATGTCAAGGTAACGCTGCAGACCGATCAGCTTGAAGGTCAGCTCCGTCTTCGGGTAGCAGGTGAGCTTCTCGACTTCGATCAAGTCGTTGACGGTAAAGTCCTTCCCTTCGACCTTCAGCGGATAGTCCGAGCGAACGCGGGCTTGCGCTAACAGCGCGAGCAACTGGCCGTGATGCCCTTGCAGCGCCGGGCCGACCTTCACGCGGAGATCGCCGTCTTCGTTGAGGTACATCAACGTGCGATTCTCGCACGGCTGGTTGAAGCAGAGCCAACCGACCGCGGTGATCGGCTGCGACTTCGCCCCGCCCTGCAGCACGCGGCTATGCACTTCATAGGCGAGCATACCATGCATCACTTCCCACGGACTCCGCTCGGTGGCGACCAGCGGCCGGCTGTAGTAATGCTTCAGCACCTGCCGCACCTTATTGCGGAGCAGAATCTGGTTTTTGGTGAGCGGCGGCAACGCCCGTTGCTGTTGCGTCGGCGCCGTCGGCTCGTCCGCCTCTTCGAAGCTCTTCGGATCGGTCGGATTCTCAACGCGGTCGCTCGGGCGCGAATAGCGGTCCGGTTCGCCGAGCGCGATGTTGCCGGTGGTTGAGCTTGGCTTGGGGGCTTCGCTCAGGGGGCGAGCACCCGCTTCCGAGGTGGCGTCAACCGCCGCGCCGGTGTACTCAGGTTCTTGCGGATCGCCTGGAGCGTCGGTTGCCGGAGCCGTTTCGGAAAAATCGTCGATCGGCGCCATGTCCTCGTCGGCGGGCGTCGCAGCGATCGGCGCTTCCGCCTCGCCTTCATCGCCGGCTGGCGACGGGGCGATGGCGGGGCCTTCTAACTTAATCGGGGCGTGAAGGCGGATCCCGCCGCTATCGGACGCCGTCGGCTCAGGATTGGTTTCACTGATTTCAGTTTCAGGAGCCGCGATCGGCGCGGCGGAGGCGAGCGGCAGCGCCGGGCCGGCGTCGGCTGGCGCGAGCGCCGGAGCGTTGGTTTCCGGCAGCGTTGGCAACGTGGGGAACTGCGGTTCGGAGAAGGCCTCTTCCGCGGACTGCTGGCTGTTCAAGCTGCCGGAGCCGGCGGGACGCCACTTGCCGGCGGCCGCGGTCGGCGCCGGCGCGCTGGAAGCGACGCGCTGCGGTTGCAGCGTCGGCGTTGGTGCGGCGGCCATCGGCAACGACGGCGTCGGCGTGATCGGTTCAGGCAGCGTCGGCAATGTCGGCAGCGGCGCCGCCAGGGCCGGCGCGGGCGTGGCGGCGGTCGGCGCCGTGGGAACGACTAAGACCGGCGCCTGCGTGCGCGAAGCGGTGTGCGCGGGGCGAACGTCAGGCAGGATGCCCCGTTGCACCATCGACGCAATCGTGGCGTCGAGGCTGCTAGTCTGCGGAGCCACCTGTGACGAGAGCGTCGAGGGCGTATGGAACGATTCGTCGCCTGCGGCCATGGGCAGCGAACTGGCGAAGACGCCCGCCGTCGCGAGCAAGCAGCCGGCACGAAATCCCCTCAACGCACTTCGCGAGCGCACCGTCATCGTCGTTCCCCCCCCTCGAACTTCACCCCAATCAATGCGCGACGGCGCCACGGCAGACGAGTCGCCGCTGTCGGCGGTTGCCGACAACGAAGCGAATTTTTGCCGACGGCCGAGCCCTCGAACTATTCGCCGCTCGTGAGAACGACGCAGGACGAGCGCGGTCGCGCAACGGGACGTGGTCGTTCCCGCCCCTTTGGTATCGGGCGGCGGCGGCCTGAAGTTCAGCCAGATTGCCGCAGGGAGTTCAGGGGTTACAGAGAAGTAACGCCCAACGCGACAAGTGTCGCGCGTTTAGTCCCCTTCCCTGGAAGGGAGGGGTTAGGGGAGGGATTTCAGATTCCACCAACCTATTTCAGGCTCGTAGATTCGCCAAGCCGCCGAAATCCCTCACTTGGCCTCTCCCTTCAAGAGAGAGGGATGAAGATCACCGCTAGCGGCGATTTATTTGACCGCTGTGTCGCTAGGTTGGGCGGCGATGCTAGCGGCCGGCGCGGGCCCGACGACGCTATCAGCGTACGAACGCCACGCCTGCACGTCGTTCCCCAGTTCCTGCTCAGGGACGACCTTCTTCATCGCTTCGACCCCCGCGTATTGCATGGCCGGGTCGCGATCCTTCAGCGCCGCAGCCAGGGCCATGACGCTTTCTTTCGTCTCCATGGCGCCTAGGGCATTGACCGCCGCCAGCCGCACGTCGAGATCGGTGTCGGCAATAACGAGCTTGCCGAGCGGTTCGACGGCCTTCGGTTCCTTTCGTTCGCCGAGCAGCCGACAGCAAGCCACCTTCACGTCGCGGTCGTCGTCTTGCAGACCCGCCAGCAGCATTGCGCTCGCCATCGGCGTCTTGAACTCGGCGACCGTCTCTTGAATCGCCCGGCGGACGATCGGGTCAGGCTCGGTCCGAATCTGCAGCGCGAGCTGTTCGCAGGCTTTGGTTTGCGCGGCGCTGTCTTCATCCCGGGCGCGGGGGCCCATTTCGCGGATCGACGCGGCCCGCATCCCAGGCGTAATGATCGTCGTCCGGTCCTTGGTGACGCCCCAGGGCCAAAGCTGGCAGCCGGTCGTGGCCCCCAGCAACATCGCAGCGACGGCCGCGGGCGAGACGACGCGGCAAATCGTGGTCAGCAGTCTCGTCGACATCAGGAATCGGCGGGAGTTGGGCATCGGTGGACGGAAAAGGAGCGCGTTCGGGGGGCGAGCGGGCGGACCGTATCAAATCGGCCGCGGAGGTGCCAGGGCAGGTTTTTAAGTGTCATCCTGAGCGGAGCGAAGGATCTAGCGTCAAACGAGCGGTCAGATTCTTAGCTAAGTTAACCCTGAGGGGACCCAAGGGCTCAGAATGCCGGAGGCTCTCCTGTGGCTGAAACGCATCCTGTTTAGAATGGCGATGCATGCATGTTGAACCTCCACCAACGTCGAACTCCTCACGCACGACGCTGGCATTGCTACTAGCCATTGCCGCGCTCACGTTGCTGGCGAGTTCACGACTGCAGAGTCTCCTTGCCAACACCGCCACACTCGCCCTCGGCACGTTGGCGATTGCTCTCCCCCTCGGCGTCCTTTTCGGCGTTGCCATCGCCAAGATCGAGTTTCCCGGTCGCCGTCTCTTGGCATTGCTGCTCGCCGCCCTCCTGTTCGTGCCACTCTATGTGCAGGCCGCGGCGTGGAATGGGGCCCTCGGCACAGGCGGTTGGCTCACGCAATGGCTGGCGGGCGAGACCTATGCGAAACCGTGGCTTGCCGGTTGGCGAGGAGCCATCTGGATCCACGCGATGGGCGCCGTGCCGTGGATCGCGCTCCTCGGGGCCGCGTCGCTGCGGACCGTGGAGCGGCGGCTCGAAGAAGAATCGCTGCTCGACGCCGCGCCGCTCGCGGTGCTGGTTCGAGTCTCGCTACGTCGCGGGGCCGGCGGCTTCTGGGCCGGGGCGCTGTGGGTGGCGATTGTCTGCGCCACCGAGATCGCCGTCACCGACTTGTTTCAGATTCGGACGTTCGCCGAAGAAATCTACACCGAGGCGACGCTGGGACCGCTCGGCGCATTGCCGGGAGGATTGCTGCGAACCGATCTCGCGCTCGGCGTGACGATCATCGCCGTCATCGTCGGCCTGGCGCTGCTGCTGACGCTCCCCTGGCTGCCCTCCGCCGCGACGATCTCCGTCGACCAGGTCTGGAAGTGGCGACCGTCGCACGTCGAACGGGGTTGGATCGTCGCCGGCGTGTGGGGACTCGCCGGCCTCTTACTCATGCCGCCGCTGGCCTCGCTCGTCTGGAAGGCGGGCATCGACGTCACGCAGCGTAATGGCGCGTTCGAGCGGAGTTGGTCGCTGACGAAGGCAACCACGATGGTCGTCCACAGTCCCTGGGAGCATCGCCGCGAATGGGGCTGGTCGCTTCTCATCGGATTGATGGCGATGGGAGCGACGACGCTTCTCGGCATCCTCTTGGCATGGCAGTCGCGCCGGCCGCGCTGGGGGCGGGCGTTGGCTGCGGCCGTGGCGATCGCGATCGCCGTCCCGGCGCCCCTCTGGGGCGTCTGGGCCATTGACCTCTTGAACCACCCCGCCGATTCGATTTGGTCGCCCCTGACGTTTCTCTACGATCGAACGCTGTTGGCGCCGGCCGCGCTGCAGTCGATCCGCGCTCTCCCCATCGTCGGACTCTGGCTCTGGTCACAGCTGGCGAGCGTGCCGCGCGATCTCTTGGAAGCCGCGCGCAGCGAGGGAGCGGGGCCGCTCACCCAACTCTGGCGCGTAGCGCTGCCGCTCCGTTGGACTGGCGTCGCGGCAGCGGCAGGAGTGGCCCTCGTGCTGGCGATGGGTGAACTCTCAGCGTCGCTCCTCGTCTTGCCGCCGGGCGTGACGACGATCTCGGTGCGGATCTTCCAACTCCTCCACTACGGCGTCGACGACCGCGTCGCCGCGCTCGCGCTCTCCGTCTTCGCCGCGCTCGCGCTCTCCGTCTTCGCCGCGATGGCCACACTCGCACTTTCAACCGCAGCGCTATCGGCCTTGCGAAACCGCAATCGCCCATTCAAACAGGAAGATTGAAAAGTCAAAAAAACCAACCGCCAAGGACGCCAAGAGCGCCAAGGAAATGCAGAAAACGTTGCAGCCTCGGATGAACGCCAATAAAAACTATCTGCGTTCATCCGCGTTTATCGGCGGTTTCACCTTCTTAGTCATTCTCTTTCGTCGTGCCCGTTGTGTCGTCGTGGTTCAATTCCTCCCTGCATTCCTTGGCGCTCTTGGCGTCCTTGGCGGTTCAAATGAATCGAGTTAGCGGTCAATCATCCAGCGCCTGCTCCAGATCCCCAATCAAATCCCGCACATCTTCAATCCCGCAAGAATAACGCACCAGCGTCTCCGGGATGCCGAGCGCCGCCCGTTGCTCGGCCGTGAGCTCCACATGCGACCCCGTCGCCGGCGGGGCGACGACCGTTTCGACGGCGCCCAGATTCGCCGCCCGATGGGCCCACCGCAGCCGCGGCAAAAATCGCTTCACCGCGTCGAACTCGCCATGCAGCTGAAAGCTCAACACGCCGCCGAATCCCCCCGGCATCTGCCGCTTGGCAACGTCGTGGTTGGGATGATCTTCCAAGCCGGGGTAAAAGACCCGCGCGACGCGCGCGTGCTGCCGGAGATGCCGGGCGACCGTCATCGCGTTGAAGTTCTGTCGTTCGACGCGCAAGGCGAGCGTCTTCATCCCCCGTAGCAGCAGGTACGCCGCCTCGGGATGGAGCGTCGCCCCGGTGATCTCGCGGCGGCGGAAGACGCTTTGTACCAGCTTGGCGTCGCCCGCCAGCACGCCGCCGAGCGCATCGGCATGGCCTCCCAAGAACTTCGTCGCGCTGTGCACTACCAGATCGGCCCCGAGCGCGAGGGGCCGCTGATTGATCGGCGTGGCAAACGTATTGTCGACGACGACGATCGCCCCGCGGTCGTGCGCCCGCTGAGCGAACTGGGCGATATCCAGAATCTTGCACGTCGGATTGGTCGGACTCTCGAGATAGAGCACGCGCAGCCCGCCGTCGATCGCTCGCTCGATGGCCGCTTCGTCCTCCGTTTGGCAGAGCGTCACGTCGACGCCGATCTGCGGCAGGAACTCGCTGAACAAGCGATTCGTCCCGCCGTAGGTGTCGACGACCGAGACGACCCGCTCCCCCGGCTGCAGCAGCGTGAAGAGCGTATCGCTGATCGCCGCCATCCCCGTGGCAAAGCTCGTCGCTGCGGCCGCCCCTTCCAACAGGCGGACCTTCTCTTCAAAGCAGCGAACGGTCGGGTTCGTGTTGCGGCCGTAAATGTGGCCCGGCGTCACGCCCAGGGCGACGTCGCGCCACTCGTCGAGATCGTCGTAACCGAAGGAGACGCTTTTCACCACGGGCACTTGAGTCGCCCGCTCCCAGTGCGTTCCCCCCTCCCCTCCCCAGACGGCTTGGGTGGCGGCATGGGGGGCGGGGCGATCGTCGGGCGCTGGCGGCGAATGGCTCACAGGCGGCTTCTCCTCGAAGGCAGGCGCAAATCGGCGGGGTAGGCGGGAAGCTTGCCAATGTAAACCATCCGCAGCTTGCGTTCCTGGGGGGGACGGCGGCCCATCGAAAATGCACAAAAACGGCGCCCTCGCGGCTCTCTGTTCTTGGAAACAGCATCGACCGCCGTCGCACAGCAAGGCCGCCGCTTTTCTCAAAGCAGGAGAACGTCAAAGCCGTTTGGATTTAACCGCCAAGGACGCCAAAAGCGCCAAGGGAAAATGCTTTTACCACGAAACACACCAAAGGAAGAGGGAATGAGCGCTGTTGCGCTTACTTACTTTTTTGTGTGCTTGGTGTGTTTCGTGGCAAATCTCCCCGTACTCCCTTGGCGCTCTTGGCGTCCTTGGCGGTTAGTCTTTTGAGCTTTGCAGTTCTCTTTTTGTCCCGAGATCGCCTTTCGCAGCCATGTTGGAGTAGGTGATTTCGGTGGAGACGGTGGACTCGCGTTTTCTCGCTGCTTTTTCCAACTGCTGGCAGAAGCGATTGGCGTCGGAAAACGGCCGCCCGACGTCCCGACGATCAAAGTGTGTACCGCGGCCGCAGACTCGCTAGAATCATTCCTGGCTGGGTAGAGGTTCGCGTTGCGGAGGTTCAGAGCATGAGGAGTGATGGCTGCCAATCATCGTGCGCCGGGGCTGCGCGCCGTGGAAGCCAATCCCTGCTCCTCCTCGTCCTGATGGCACTGTCGTGCCTCACCGGTTGCGGCGGCTGCAGCCAAACGCCTGCTGAAAAAGCGGCCGAGCGCAAGGCCCGCGATCAGCAAGCGATTGCCGAGGCGAAGAAGCGAGCCGAAGAAGAGAAGAAGAAAGAGCCGTTTGAAGTCGGTCGGCTCACTCCTCTCTTGAGCGAGAACCTCATCGAGACCGAGGAAGGACTCTCGCTCCGCCTCGCCAAGCCGGGCCATTGGGCGACGACCATCCAGCCAATGAAGGCCAACCTTGATAATTTCGAGGGACGCATCACCATCGCCGCCGTCGACCCCAGCGGCACGCCGATGGCCATTCCGCACACGGCCTACGAGATGACCTCCAGCCGCCCGGCAGTCCTGGCGAAGGGAAGAAAAAAGCGGGTTGAGAACGAACTCCTCATCCCCAGCAACGCCGAGAAGCTCAATGTCTCGTCGGAGTTGACCAACAATACCGGCAGCCTCGCCGACAACCCGACCGTTGAACCGTGGACGCTCATGCCCTCGCATCAGTACTTCCTGATGGTGCTGGCGCGCGAACCGTCGCGGTATGCCTTCCTCAAGGTGACCGACTCGGTGAAGGCGCCTTACGAAGACCTGAACGGCACCGAGATTCCGCACTACCGCGTCGTGCTGGCCGACGGAGCCAAGCCGCTGCCGCTGCCGCCGAACGTCCTCACCTGGACGAGCGTCGCCTACGTCGTGTGGGATGAAGTGAATCTCGATCGGCTCGATCCGGCGCAGCAGGAAGCTCTCATCGACTGGATCCACTGGGGCGGCCGGTTGATCATCAACGGCCCCGATTCGCTCGATGGGTTGCGAGCGAGTTTTCTGAAGGACTACCTTCCCGCCGACGTCGGCGAACGGATCACGTTCGATCAGGCGGCCCTCGCCGACTTCTCCGCCGGTTGGAGTGCGCGAGACGTCGGCAAAACGCTGAAGCCCATTTCCGTGACCAAGCCGTGGTCAGGCGTGGAACTCAAGCCGCGCGACGGCGCCAAGGCGCTGCCGCACGCCGACAAGTTGTTTTACGAGCGGCCAGTCGGCGCCGGCAGCATCGTCGTCTCGGCTGTCCAGCTGGCGGAACGCGATCTGGTGAACTGGCCAGGGTTCGACGGCTTCCTCAACGGCGCCCTCCTCCGCCGGCCATCGCGGGAGTTCCGCGTCGATAAAGATGGCGCCTGGGTCGGCCTGCAAATGCTTTGGGCCGGCGCCCACGACCGCGTTCGCGACGCCTACTTCACGACGCCGCTCCGCTGGTTTGCCCGCGACGCCGCGACGACTGCCAATGCCCGCGACTTGGAACCGATCGGCGCGTCGAATCAATACTACGGCTGGCAAGGCGGAACGCCGGTCCCCGACACCTCGCTCGTGGTCGATCGCGCCGGCGGACTGGGCGAGTGGAATGAGTTTGGCCCCGTCTCCGACGCCGGTCGCGACGCGCTGGTTGAAGCAGCCGGCGTCCGCGTGCCGGCGGCGAGCTTCGTCGTCATTTGCTTGGCGATTTACCTCGTCGTCCTCGTGCCGCTCAATTGGATGGTTTTCTACTCCTTGGGCCGCGTCGAGTGGGCCTGGATCAGCGCCCCGCTGATCGCGCTCGCCGGGACGATGGCCGTGGTGCGCCAGGCGCAGCTCGACATCGGGTTCGTCCGCTCGCAGACCGAAATCGCGCTCATGGAATTGCAAGGCGACCTGCCGCGCGGGCATCTCACGCGCTACACCGCCATCTATTCGTCCCTCTCCGACACGTACGATTTGGAGTTCGAGAACAGCTCGGCCGTGGCGTCCCCCTTCCCGCGTGACAGCACTTGGACGCCGGCGATTGGCGATACGCTCTCGACCGTGGCGTTCGAAAAGTACGATCAACCGCGGTTGCGCGGCGTCGAGGTTTCGTCCGCCACGACGCAAATGATTCACAGCGAACAAATGCTGCCGCTCGCAGGACCGATCCGCCTCCGCACCGACGGCAATAATCCGCCGGTGGTTCATGTCGAGAACAAGTCAGGCTTCAACCTCACCGACGTCGCGATCGTCTTCCGTAAAGGAAGCGACGCCGTTCAGCCGTCGACCGTCGTGAAGGCCGACGGCGCCGCCGAGTCGCCCGCCGAAATCCAACGCCAAGGTTGGAATCAATTGAAGGGTTACTGGCTGGGCGACCTCAAGAACGGCACCGCCGCCCCGCTGCCGCCGCTGCGAACAATTGCTGTCGCCAAAGGTGAGTTGCCGTTTGCGGCCGAGCGAGTCAATTCGAACGAACTCGCTAACGGCCAGCGGCTCAATATCGATCCGCTATTGCGCATGGCGTTCTGGTTCCCCCAACTCGACGACCCCATCCACGGCAGCCGCGATGAATACCGCCTCGTCGGCCGCATCGATGAGGTACTGCCCGGCAGCGTCGTCTCGCCAGAAGCGTCGCAGACGACCGGGTCAACAGTAGTACTGGCTCATCTCAAACTTGGCGAAGCGTCCTCTCCTGCCGTGGACAAGAACAGCCCGCTCGATGTCCAACCCGAAGGCAGGAAGAATGCTTACGAGGAAGAGGAAGTCGTTGAGTAACGGTGAGATTGAGCGAAAGGACGTTAGTTGTCCGTGGTCAGTTGTCAGTTGCAAAGACCCGGCGCATGGCATTTCGCAACTGACTACGGACAACTGACAACGGACAGGCCCGCATGATCGAACTAAAGAACTTCGGCAAGCAATACGGCGACTTCACCGCCGTCGAGAACCTCAATCTCAAAATCGAGGCGGGGGAAATGTTCGGCTTCATCGGTCCGAACGGCGCCGGGAAGAGTACGACGATTCGTTTTTTGGCGACGCTGCTGAAGGCGAGCCACGGCGAAGGAACCGTCAACGGCCACAGCGTCACCAAAGATCCGATCGCCGTGCGGCGGAGCGTCGGCTACATGCCCGACAACTTCGGCGTGTACGACGGCATGAAGGTGTGGGAGTTTCTCGACTTCTTCGCCGTCGCCTACCAGGTGCCGCGCGCCCGGCGGAAGGCGGTCCTCTCCGACGTGCTGGAATTGCTCGACCTCACCCACAAACGCGACGATTTCGTCAACGGTTTGTCGCGCGGTATGAAGCAACGGCTCTGCTTGGCGAAGACGCTTGTCCACGATCCGCCGGTGCTGATCCTCGACGAACCTTCCAGCGGTCTCGACCCGCGGGCGCGTCTGGAAGTGAAGGCGCTGCTCAAAGAGCTGCGGCGGATGGGGAAGACGATCCTCATCTCCAGCCACATTCTCACGGAACTCGCCGATTGCTGCACCTCGATCGGCATCATCGAACGCGGCCAGTTGTTGCTCCATGGACCAATCGAGAAAGTCTACCGGCAGATTCAGCGAAATCGGACTCTGCAGGTTAGATTTGCCGGCGACACCGCCGCGGGGCTCAGCCTGATCCGGAGCGATCCCAAGGTGCGGCAAGTCATCGAAGATACCCGCAGTTGCACCGTGGAACTCGACGGCGGCGACGGCGACGTCCAGCGACTGCTGCGGCAGCTCGCCCTGGCCGAATGCGGGCTCGTGTCGTTCGCCGACAAAGAGCCGACGTTGGAAGACGTCTTTATGCTGGTCACCAAGGGATTGGTGACGTGAACGAACACTAGCCAGAGGGCCACGCCCTCCCGGATGGCGGGACGTTTGGCGCCGCCGACCCGGACCGCGTAGCGGTCCGGCTAGATGCTAGGCGCTAGTTGCTGGATGCTCGATCCCTGCAAGTGCTAGTACCGTCGCGGCGATCGCCCGAATATCACTTCGTAGAACGCAGGGAACCGCGACATCGAGCGGATCGTCTGTGACGACGGCCCGAATCTGCGGATCGCTCAGCGCCATCGGCTCCGAGCCGACGGCTCGGCGCCAGACTTCGATCTTCGTCCCCTCGCAAGTCGTATCCCCTTCGACCAGCACCAGATCGCACCCTGCGAAATGCGGCTCAAACGCGGCGTAGCGATTTGCTGTCGTGGCTTCGCCGCCGTTCTTTGGTAACTCCGGCGGCCAGAAGACGGCGTTCAGCGAGCGTGACAAAATTGCCGAGACGCTCGCTCCCGCCGCCCGGTGGCGGTGCGAATCCTTCCCCGGCGTATCGAGCTCGTGCGCGTGGTGCGTGTGTTTGATTGTGCCGACGCGAAGCCCGCAGGCCGTCAGATGCTCGACCAACTCGACCAGAAGCGTCGTCTTGCCGTGATTCTTGCGGCCGAGAATGTGAATGCGTTTCATTGAAGTCGCGGGGTAAATTGGTAAGCGAGCGAGCAGCGAGCGTCGGAGCCAATTCGATCGATTGGCGGGGTAACGCTGGCTGCTCCGTGCGGTCTGGCGCGATTGCGCCGCTTCGCTCCAAGATAGGCTTCGTCCCTGACCTACGGTATTCCACTCGTAACCTAAGTTTAGATGAATGGAGACTTTGCACCACGGCGGCGGACATTCTATGCGCACGAGCACCCTCGAACCACCCAAAGACGACCTCCTTGAGGCCTTGTTGGGCGGTGATGCGTTTCGCCCTGCCGAGCCACAAACCATTGAGGAAACTGGCCTCTCGCCGGTGGCAGTCGAGTCGTTGATTCTTAAGTTCCTGCTGCAGGTCGGTTCGGCGTCCGGTCGCGAGATCGCCGGGCGGATTTGCCTTCCCTTCCGCTTGCTGGAAGATTTGCTGCTCGGCCTGCGCGGCCGGCAGATGTTGGTCCATAAAGGCCAGTTGCAGCTGAGCGACTATGTTTACGCACTCACCGACGTCGGCGGCGATCGGGCTCGCGTCGCCGCTTCGGCGTGCAACTATGTTGGCCCCGCGCCAGTGCCGCTCGACGATTACATTATGTCGGTCGAAGCCCAGACCATCCGCGCCGAAGCGGTGCGCCGCCGCGACGTGGAGGATGCCTTCGCCGACGTGTCGGTCGACGGGCCGACGATGGACTTGCTCGGCCCCGCCATCAACTCCGGCGCCGGTCTGTTCCTCTACGGCTTTCCCGGCAACGGCAAGACGACGATCGCCAAGCGGATCACCCGCTGCTTTGGCCAGCATCTTTGGATTCCGCAAACGATCGTCGAAGACGGCCAGATCATCAAGCTCTACGACGCTGCGTTCCACGAAGCGGTTCGCTCCACCGAGTCGAACATCCTGAAGTCGGCCGGCCACGACGCCCGCTGGATCAAGATCCGTCGCCCCACGGTGGTCGTCGGCGGCGAGCTGACGATGGATAGTCTTGAGATTCGCCACGACCCCTCAACGAATGTCAGCGAAGCGTCGCTCCAGATGAAGAGCAACGGCGGCTGCTTGCTGATCGACGACTTCGGTCGCCAGCGAGTCGAACCTGCGGCGCTGCTCAACCGTTGGATCGTGCCGCTGGAAAATCGCTACGACTACCTGACGTTGGCGACCGGCAAGAAGATTCAGGTGCCGTTCGACCAGTTGATCATCTTTTCGACGAACCTTGAACCGACCGACCTCGCCGACGAGGCGTTCCTCCGGCGAATTCCTTACAAGATCGAGATCGTCGATCCGTCGATCGAGGAGTTTCGCAAGCTCTTCCAATCGGCCTGCCTGGCAATGGGGTGCCCCTATCAGCCGCAAGCGGTCGACTACCTCGTGCAGACTCACTATCGACCGCAAGGCCGGCCGCTGCGGCGCTGCCACGCCCGCGACCTGTTGGCCGCCGCGTCGAACTACAGCGTCTTTAATGACGTGCCGCTGCAGCTGACGCCGCAGTTGCTCGATCGCGTCGTCAAGAGTTACTTCACCGCCCTGAACGCCTAACCGCAGACTGCAGGATGCTCGCGTGTCGGAACCCGAACGCCAACCGCCGACGATCCCAGGCTATACGCTGACGACGCGCCTCGGCGCGGGCGGCTACGGCGAAGTCTGGCTGGCGAACGCGCCGGGCGGACTCACCAAGGCGGTGAAGATCATCTACGGGGCGTTCGACGACCGCCGCGCGGAGCTCGAACTCCGCTCGCTCCACCGGATCAAATCGGTGCGGCATCCGTTCTTGCTCTCGCTGGAGCGGATCGAAGTCGTCGACAACCGACTCGCCATCGTCACCGAACTCGCTGATTCGAGTTTGAAAGACCGTTACGACGAATGCCGTCGGGCCGGGTTGCCGGGGGTGCCGCGGGCGGAACTGCTCGGCTTCCTGCGCGACGCAGCCGACGCCCTCGATTTCCTCAGCGAACGCCACTCGCTGCAACATCTCGACGTGAAGCCGGAGAATTTACTCATCGTCGGCGGCCATATTAAGGTCGCCGATTTTGGGCTCGTGAAAGAAGTCGGCCGCACGCAGGCGTCGTTGGTCGGCGGACTGACGCCCCTCTACTCCTCGCCGGAGGTATTCCAGGGAACGCCTGGGGCACGCAGCGATCAGTACAGTTTGGCGGTCGTCTATCAAGAAATGCTGACCGGGACGCCGCCGTTCACGGGACTCACTGCGGCCGAACTGACGATGCAGCATCTGCAGAGCGACCCGAATCTAGGGTCGCTGCCGATGCAGGATCGCTTCATGATCGCTCGCGCATTAGCGAAGAATCCGACGCAACGCTTCGCCAGCTGCACCGAGATGGTTGACGCCCTGTTCGCGGCGACCGTCGCGGACGAGCCGGCCACCGCTGCGAACGTCGAAGAGCCTCAGCGGTCGTTCGACGATTGCGTCTCGGCCTTCCCCGATCGCCGCGCCGAACCCCGTCCGGGGCCGGTCGCCGAGTTCCTCGACGAACGTGTTCACGCCGACGGAGGCCGAGGAACGGCTGTGCTCTGGAGTGCAGCGGAGAACGACGGACCGCCGACTCGACAAACGATCGCGCTCTCTAACGAGGCGGATGCGTTCCGGGCGCCGCCGACGGCAGTGATTGGCGTTGGCGGACTCGCCGGCCGGGTGATGCGGCAGTTACGCTCGCGACTGGCCCGCGAAGTGGGAGACGATCATCGCGAAGCGGTCGCGATGTTGTTGCTCGACAGCGACTCCCGCGGTATTTCTGCGGCAGTGCAAGGCAATGATCGTACGGCGCTTCGCCCCGACGAAACGGTGACGTTGCCGCTGCGACGGCCGCAGGAGTATCGCGAAGATTCAGCACTGTTGATGCGCTGGTTGAGCCGCCGCTGGCTCTACAACATTCCGAAGTCGTTGCGCACTGAGGGGCTCCGTCCTCTGGGACGATTGGCGTTCGTCGATCATTCGCGGCAAATTGGCGAACGCCTTCGCTTGACGCTAGATCGCGCACGACGCGGCGCTGAAACGAGCGAGGCGTCGACGCCCGTTGCCGGCGCCTCGACAAATGGGCTGCGCGTTTACGTCGTCGCCGGCGTTTCGGGCGGCACTGGCAGCGGGATGTCGCTCGACGTCGGTTACGCGGTGCGCGCGATGGCGGCCAAGCAAGGTCTCGACGACGTCGAAGTGATCGGCCTCTTTCTACATGCGACGGGCCGCGACGCCCAGCAGAATGATCTAGCCCGGGTGAATTCGTTCGCGTGGTTGCGAGAATACAATCACTATCACCGGGCAAACGGCGTCTATCCAGGCGACGAAGGCTGCGGTCTGCCCGCGTTCGCTCCAGGAAAGAAAGCGTTCGACGCCGCTTACTTCCTCGATTTGGGCGTCGCTGTCGACGACGACGCACTCAACGCCGCCGCCAACGAGGTTGCGGAGTATATCTACCTCGATGCGGCGACGCCGGCGCAGCAGTTTTTCTCAGCCTGCCGCGCGGGAGAGATTAACGGCGATTACGCCCCGCTTCGCAGCTTCATGTTGTCGACGGCCTCAGCGGCCGACGATCGAGCGATTCACGCCGCTGCAATTTCGATCAGCCGCGCCGTGCTGATGGAATACCTGGGATGCGGTCCGACTCGGAGCGACGCGCTGCCGGCGGCTGAAGCAATCGACCTCGCGGCGCTCGCCGGGCGAACGCGCGAAGCGATTGAAACTCTCCTAGCTTCAAAAGCTATGTCAGCGGCAGCTCCGCCATTTCAGTTAAGCGCCTTCATCCGTGCCGTCGACGACGACTTCGCAGCGCCCGACGATCGGCCTGGAACTTTTGTCGCGGGTTGTTCGCTCGAGGAGATCACTGGCGTCGTTGCTGCTGAAATGGCCGACAGTATGACGGCCAACATTCTGCACCAGGTCGACGAACGCGGCGCGCGGCTCGCCGGCGCGATGGGATTGCTCGAAAGCTCGCGGCAACGTTTGCAGCAGCTTGAGGCGGAATCAACAAAGCTGGCTAGCGGCATAGCCCAGCAAGCGGCTGCAGCGATCGCCCAACTCGATCGTTGGCAACGCGAGCGGTCGACGACCAAAGCAGCGATTACTCGTGAGCGCGAATTCGGCGAAGCGTATCGCCGGCTCCGCGTCGATCAATGCGCGATGCTGGCGGCGGCGACGATCGCGCGACGACTCACCTCGGACTTGCGCACCATCGGCGATCAGCTGGGCGAGTTTGGACGTCAGGTCAAAGGCTTCGTTCTGCAGTTTCCGCAAACGGCCGCGATTCAGGGGGACGATCCCTTCGCCGCGGCCGTCGCTGCGGAGCTGCCGCGGCTTGTCGCGGACGTTGACGCTCAGCTAGAGGAACAGTTCACCACGCCGATGGGCGGCCTGCTCGCGGTGGCGATGGGGAGTCCGCGCGTCCGCGAACAACTTGGCGCCGAACTGTTGCGATTGGCAACACGACGGGCCGAGCAATTGGCGACGAGCCCGACCTTGATCGCGGCGGTGACTTTGCCGACGGCGGCTGATAGCGTCATCCAGTCGATCGACGGCGTTGCATTGCCGGCGGTTCCTTGCCTGGGCGGCGACTATGCCGTCCTGGAAACACAACCGGGCTCTGCCGCTGGATCCGCCGCGTGGGACGCAACGACGCCGAGCGTCGCGACGCTCACGGGCGTTGGCTCGCAGGCGGTCCGCTGTTGCGAAGCATGGAATCTGTCCTTGCCGCGCATCGCGCTCAACCTCATCGACAATCGTCGCGACTGCATTGAATTCGCCGAACGCGTCAGCAGTCGTTGCGACGTCGACTGGACGCCGCTGGGCCAAGTGCCGGCGCCGTCGTCCGTTGCTGCGACGGCGTTCCCCGTAGAAACACCTCCAATGGCCATGACGCAGGTCCTGTAGTTCGATTTCCCGCATGTCTCTCACGACTCTTTCATTGTTGAACGACGCTGCCTGGATCCTCACGGGGCAGCTGGGCGTCGACCAAGTAGCGCGGAGCGTTACCGTCGCTAGTTCGCCGTTCGTCATTGGTCGAGGGGCGAGCGCGTCGTTGACGATCGCCAGCCCCGCCGTGTCGACTAGTCACGCCGAACTGCGGATCGAGAACGGCGAACTGTGGGTGCGCGACCTCGGCAGTACCAACGGCACCTTCGTGAACGGCGTTCGCGTGGCGAGCGATGCGGCAGTCCGCGCGGGCGACCTGCTGCAGATCGCCGGGATCGTCTTCCGCGTCGGCGTGCAACGCGGGTACGTCGATTGCAAGACAATCGCCGGCGACTCGACTGATCAGGCGCTGGCTCTCATCCAGTTCGACAAGTTGATCGCCGAACGCGCGGTGCTCCCGCATTATCAGCCGATTGTCCAGATGTCGACGCAACGAACGGTCGGCTTCGAAGTGCTGGGCCGCAGTCTGCTCTTCGGCTTGGGAACTCCGCACGCGATGTTCTCGGCGGCGGCGCTCCTCGATCTCGAAGGCGAACTGAGCCGCATCCTGCGCGACGAAGGGGTGCGATTGGCCGAGGCGTTGCCCGCCAATCCGCTGGTGTTTCTCAACACGCACCCGGCGGAGTTGCAGGACCAGGCGTTGTTGGAGAAGTCGCTGCGCGAGTTGCGACTTGCGTTTCCCGACGCCGCGCTGGTTCTCGAAATCCACGAAGCCGCCGCCACGAGCGTGCCGCAAATGCGGGCCTTGCGGTGCGTCCTCAACGAACTCGGGATGCAGCTGGCCTACGACGACTTCGGCGCCGGGCAGGCGCGGCTGGCGGAACTCGGCGACGCCCCTCCCGACTATTTGAAATTCGATATCCAACTCATCCGGGGCATCGACAGCGCGAGCGCCGAGCGGCAGCGGATGCTCGCCAGCTTGGTCCGCATCTCGGCCGATTTGGGAATCGTCAGTTTGGCGGAGGGGATCGAAACCGCCGCCGAACACGCGACCTGCCGCCGACTCGGATTCGTCTACGGCCAAGGGTTCCGCTACGGCACGCCCGCCACGGCGGGGACGTTTACCACGGAATCGAGTCGCATCACGCCACTGGCGACTATAGGCCCAAGGCTCGGTGACATGTATTCTTAAGGGATCGCTGAACACCCCGGTCAGGCGGACTGTTGAGAGGATCCTCGATGAAGCCCCGTTCGTTGTCTGTCGCCGTTGTACTGTTTCTGATCGCGGGCCAAGCATCGGCCCAGTCGGCAATCGATCCTGCCGAAGGCCGCCCGGTGGTGAAGTGGGAAGAAGCCCGCTCTGTCATTGGCCAGACCGCCTTCGTCTGCGGCAAAGTCATCGGCGTCCCGACGGTGGGGAAGATCACGTTTCTCAACTTCGACGCCCAGCGGCCGGTCCGCTTCGCCGGGGTAATCTTCGACGACAAGCTGACGAATTTCCCCAAGCCGCCGTCCGAAATGTACAACGGCAAGATCGTGAAGATCAGCGGCACGGTGTCTATTTTCAAGGATCAGCCGCAGATCGTGGTGACGAGTCCCGCGCAGGTCGAGGTGCTCGATGCGATGCCGACGTTAGTGCCGCCCAAGAAGGCGACCGGCGCCATGGCGAAGCCGGGCGAGGTCGTCGTCGCGGCGTACAACATCCTCAATCTCTTCGACGAGCACGACGATCCTTACAAAGAAGATGAAGGAACCCCCGCCAAGCCACGCGCCGAATTGGAGCGTTTGGCCGAGAGCATTCGCGCCCTGAATGCCGACGTGATCGCCGTCGAAGAGGTTGAGAATCGTTTCTATCTCGAACGCTTCGTCAACGTCTTCCTGCCGGAGATGGGTTACCGCGACGTCGTGCTGTTTGAGGGTAATGACGGGCGCGGCATCGATGTCGGCTTGATCTCGCGCATCCCCGTCGGCGAGGTTCGCTCGCGACGCCATCTCCGTTTTCCCGGACACGATGGCGGCGAGGCGAGGTTCAATCGCGACGTGCTGTCAGTGACGCTGGAGCCAAAAGACGCCGAGCCGTTCGAAGTCTGGGTCGTCCACCTCAAGAGCAACGCCGGCGGTCGCGAAGCGGCGGAACCGATTCGCATGGCTGAGGCCCGCGAACTGCGCCGCTTGCTCGATGAAGAACTGACCGAAGACCCCGATGCTCGCATCATCGTTACGGGCGACTTCAACGACACCCCTGAAAGCGAGACGATCAAGACGATCGTCGGCGCCGGGACGAACGCCCTCTGGTCGGCCGGCAGTGATCTGAACGACCCCGCCGCGGTCTCCTACAACAAGGGAGAGTTTCGTTCAGTGATCGACTTCATGCTCTGCTCCCCGGCGATGCACAAGGTGTACGTGAAGGGCTCGTTCCAGATTCCGCAGGGCGCTGTCGAAACGACGGGCTCGGATCACAATCCGATTAAGGCGACGTTCAAGCTGAACTGATCGGTCTGCGGCCGGCGATTTTCACTGACGACGGGTGGACGCTGACGAAGGCGCCAGTCGGCTCGCGCAGGCCCGCTTACGCAGAGAACCTCGCGCTTGCGCAGCCGCGGCGTGGCGATGCGCAAATCTTTGCCGCGCACCGGCCAGTTCCATCGCCCGCGCGGCGAACCTGGATAGAATCGAGGCAGGCCGCCATCCCACCGCAATCCGCGGCGGTCCGATTCGCCGTTGGAACAGTGCATGTTCAATTCGCTTGATCGCCCCACGTCATACTGGATGCGTTGGCTGGCTCGATTCTTCGCCGTTGCCCTGGGCGTTAGCTCGTCGTCGAATTGCGACGCCCAGTACATCAACGGCATTGACGTTTCGAACTACCAGGGAAACGTCAATTGGACTTCGGTCAAGAATGCCGGCGTCCCGTTTGCGTTCTGCAAGGCGACCGAAGGGGTGGACTTCATCGACGCCAAGTTCACGCAGAACATGACCAACGCCAGCGCCGCAGGCGTTTATATCAGCCCTTACCACTTCGGGCGGATCAACAGCAACATCTCGAACCCAAACGACGCCATTGACGAGGCGAACGACTTCGTCGACGCCATCGCCCCGTACTATACGCAGCCGGGCCGGTTCTTACGGCCGGTGCTCGACGTTGAGAATACGCCCTACTCAAATACCGTGGCCAACCTCGCCACGAATAAAGCATATATCTCCGAATGGGTTCGCGACTTTATTGGAGTCGTGGAGACCCGCCTCGGCTTCGCGCCGATTATCTACTGCAACACAAGCTTCGCGACGAGCTTGCTCGAATCCAATCTCAACCAGTACGACTTATGGGTCGCCAACTACAACTACGCTCCGCCCAGCATTCCGCCCGCGTCGATTGACGGCGTGTGGAATGGGTGGGAATTTTGGCAGTACACGGATTCAGGCAGCGTTTCGGGCATCACTGGGAACGTCGATCGCAACGTTTATCAAGGGACGATGGAGGAACTGCTCGCCGAGTTCCTTGCCGTGCCGCCGACCGGCGACTTCAACGACGATGGCGCCGTCGATGGCGCCGATCTATTGATTTGGCAGCGAAATCTGGGACGCACTTCGGGCGTGTCGCTGGCCGTGGGCGACGCTAACGGCGACAAAGCGGTGAACGCGGCAGATCTCGACATTTGGAAGGCCGGATTCGCCCCCGCGAGCGTGACGGCGGTAAGCGGCGCCGTGCCCGAACCTGCGGCCGCGACATTGGCCTTGTTTGCGGGAGCTTTGCTAGTGCGTCGTCGTCGCTAGACTCGGCCGACGCCGACGTTGCTCACCGAGTTGCGTTCGTTAATTGAGAGCGCGAACGCCAGCGACGAGACGATCGATCTCTTCTTCGGTCGTATAGCAGGCGCAACCTGCGCGGATGAGGCCTTCAGGGGCGAGGCCGAGACGTTCGACGACCGTCATCGCGTAGAAATCGCCGTGGGAGACGAAGACCCCCTGTTCCGCCAGACGACTGGCAACTTCGCTCGACGGGACGCCGGCGACGGTGAAGGAAAGAGTCGAGGTCCTGGCGGCGTCAGGCTGCGGGCCGTAGAGCGTCACGCCGTCGACCGCGGAGAGTCCCTGCCAAAGGCGTTCCAACAGCGCCATGCTCCGCTCGTGAAGTTCGTCGAACGATTGACGGAGGCGCTCGCGTCGGTCGCCGTTACAGCCGGCGAGCGAGGCGATAAAGTTGACCGCCGCTTCGGTTCCTGCAATCCCCTCATGGTTGAGCGTCCCCGTCTCGGCCCGCTCGGGCGCCAGATTCGACGCCGGCGCCACCTTCGCGTAGGGCAGCGACTCGAGCACCGCGCGGCGCGCATACATGACGCCGACGTGCGGGCCATAGAATTTGTAAGCCGAGCAAGTGAGAAAGTCGCAGCCGATCGCCTGCACATCCGCCAGTTGATGATGAGCGAAATGGACGGCGTCGACGAACGTCAGGGCGCCGACGCTGCGTGCCAGCAGCGCCGCACGCGTGACGTCGTTAAGCGTGCCGAGCGCATTCGACGCGGCGCCGATCGCGACGAGCTTCGTCCGCGGCGTCACCTTCGCTGCGAAGTCGTTCCAGTCGAGCGTTCCCGACGCCAGGTCCATCTTCACCACTTGCAACGTCACGCCGCGCTCACGGGCGAGCGCTTCCCACGGCCCGACATTGGCGTGGTGGTCGAGTTCCGTGACAACGATCTCGTCGCCGGGGGCCAACGTCATGCCGATCGCCCGCGACGTGTGAAACGCCAGCGTCGTCGCGTTCGCCCCGAAGTAAATCTCGTCGGGCGCGGCGTTCAGAAAGTCGGCCATCGCCTGCCGGGCCCGCGCGAGCATGGCATCCGTCTCGGCGCTCGACGGGTAGTTCCAATGCGTGTTGGCATTGTGATGGTAGAGGTAATCGACCATCGCCTCAGCGACGGCGCGCGGCGTCTGCGTGCCGCCGGGGCCGTCGAAGTAGGCGACGGGGCGGCCGTTGTACGTCCGCTGCAGGGCGGGGAAATGAGATCGAATCTCGGCGGTCGCAGGGAAGGAATTGCGGCTCTGAGTCGCGGCAGAGCGTGGCGCGGCGGCGGATTGGCTCATCGACGTGTTTCATCCTGCAGGAAGGGACGGTGCGGCGCTAGTTTACTGCTCGGATTTGGCTTACGCTATCGGCAGTCACTTATCTCACCATTGGAGTCGGAACGATGCCGCACGACGAGTCGAATCCCTCAGTCCCTGCCGTTTCTCGCCGTCAGTTCGCCGCGATTGGCGCCGCCACGCTCGCTGCCGCGCATACGCTCCACGGCAGTGCGCACGGCGCTGAAGCCGCCGCCGGTTCGCCGTTGAAACCAGGCATCACGCTCCTCTTCCAGGGCGACTCGATTACCGACGCTGGCCGCAGTCGTGAGGCGGCGGCCGACGCGAACTCGCAACCCGCGCTCGGCAACGGCTATGCGTGGCTCGCCGCGTCGCAACTCTTGGTCGACCGTCCCGCCGACGGCATCAAGATTTTCAATCGCGGCATCAGCGGCAATCGAGTTCCTGACTTGGCGGCACGCTGGCAAGCAGAGTGCGTCGATCTCAAGCCCGACGTGCTGAGCATCCTCATCGGCGTCAACGATATTTGGCGGACGTTCGACAGCGGTGCGAAAGGGACTGCCGAGGAGTACGAGGCAGGCTACCACGCCCTCATCAAGCAGACGAAAGAAGCCCTTCCCAGCGCCACGCTCGTCATCTGCGAGCCATTCGTCCTGCGCTGCGGCGCGGTGAAGGACGAATGGTTGCCCAAATTCGCCGGCTATCGGGCAGGAGCGAAGCGCATCGCCGAACAAGCAGGCGCGTTCTTCGTGCCGTTCCAGACGATGTTCGACGAGGCGTCGAAGATCGCGCCGCCAGAACGCTGGGCGGCCGATGGCGTTCATCCGTCGAATGACGGAGCGGCCCTCATGGCGCACACCTGGTGCCGCGTCGTCGACGGCGGCGGCATCTAAAACGCGTCGCACTTTTCAGCCCCTGGCTCTGCCAGGGGGTCGGTTACTACACCGATAGGCGTCGTCCTGCGTAGTACTACCCCCCGGCGGAGCCGGGGGCTGATAGAAACTCACCCAAACAACAACGGCGTCTCGCTTTCCCCTTCGCGTTGCTCCCACTGCCGCCGCACTTCGCCCAGTCCGTAGACGCAAAGCTCAAAATTGTCGCTCAGCCGTTGCAGCACGTCGTCGGTCGCCGGCTCTTCGGCGGCCGGCGGCAGCGTGCTGGCGATGTAGTAGTTCTTCTTCCCCTGATCGCAGTAGTCGATCAGGCTGTCCGCCCTCCCCTGTCGCATCCGCTGGGCGATTTCGGGATAAACTCCGAGCCAGAAGAGCGTGAAGTCGCCGATGTGCCGGTGCATTCGCCGGCGGGCCGAACCTTGCCGCGCCTGCGCCTCGGCCAGCATGTCGGCCACCTGCAGCAGCCGGTCGCCGCGCGGCGTGCGCAGCCCATAGATCGCGTCGTTGTGAACGAACCGCACCAGCAGTTCGGCGACGTAATCCACGAGCGGCGGGTCGGCGACCCCCATACGAATCGCGAACGCATGCTCCGTAACGCCGGCGAAAAACCGGTGCAGCAGTTCATTTCGATCAGGCAGATCGGCAGTCATCGGCAGACGCTCCCACGGGGTGCAGCGGCGCGTGTCAGTACCGCGACCCAGGCGCCATCATCCGCTGGCAGCCTCCGGTGGTGGGCGTCGAACAGAAGCGGACGACCCAACCACCGGATGGCGGGTCGCTATATAGGGCGGGATCGAACCGCTCGCCATCCAACGCGAGCGGCCCAACCTGCTCAATTATAATTTCGATGTCGCGCGCAGGTCAAATCCAGTCTGCGCGAGGCGTCGCCAGCTCTAACAATCGGCGGATTTCTATTGAAGACTAGACAGGATTACAGGATTTCGCGGATCGACAGGATGGATTGCCGGAAAACACGAACTGCTGGACACGCAGAATTGAATCCGTCTTCAATCCAGTCGATCCGCGAAATCCTGTGATCCTGTCAAAAATCCAACCAAGCCAGCCTCAAGGAAGCGCCTTGATCAGCGTCTCGACATAGTCGCCGACTTCCTTCAGCACTTCCGCGCGCGGCCGTTCCGCCGCGGTCGCGATGCGGCGGACGATCGCCGAGCCGACGATCAGCCCGTCGGCCGCCGGGGCGAGCAGTTTCACATGCTCTGGCTGGCTGACGCCGAAGCCGATGCAGATCGGCAGCTTCGTCTGCTGCCGCAGCCACGCGACGTTCTCCGCCAGTTCGGGCGGCAACTGTGTCCGCTCGCCGGTGATCCCCGCGACCGAGACGTAGTAGACGAACCCGGTCGACGTTTCACAGATCCTGATGGCCCGCTCGCGGGGCGTCAGCGGCGTCACGAGCTGAATGAGGCTCAGTTCGCGAGCCGAGCAAATCTTCAGCAACTGCGGCGATTCCTCCACCGGCAGGTCGGGGACGATCAATCCCGCTACCCCCGCTGCCCGCGCGTCGTCGCAATACTTCTCGACGCCGTGGCGATAGACGATCGCGTAGCTGACCATTGTCACGGCCGGCGCCGCCAGCTTCGGCGTCGTCTCGCCGAGCATCGTCAGGATATCGCGGAGCTTGATCTTCTTCTCCAGCGCCCGCGTGTACGACGCTTGAATCACCGGCCCGTCGGCGATCGGATCGCTATAAGGGATGCCGACCTCGCACATATGGGCGCCCCGCTTCACCAGTTCCTGCAGCACGGCGGAAGTGAAGGCCACATCGGGATCGCCCGCCGTAATGAACGGCATGAGCGCCTTGCGATTCTCGGAGCGGAGCTTGGCGAAGAGTTGATCAATCGAGCTCATAGCGTATGACAGTATCGATCCAAGTATGTATCAAGAGAGTCTAGGGCTTCAACGTGAATCCCGCAGACGAGAAGTGTCGGTCAAATCCGAACACATCCTGAATTTTGTGGCGTCGCATAAGAACGAAAGAGACGCAATCAACGAAACTCACTCGCTGATCAGAGAACTTTTCAAACAGGCTGAGAGCGTCGATCTCGTCGACAGGCGCGGGACGCATGATCTGGAGGATATTAGAACTGTAAAGCTCGCGCGCTTGATTGGCTGCAAAGCGGTAGGACGTGCGGCGTCCCACCAACGTGAGAGCTTCCGCCATCACCAGATTGGTGGTAATGCACGGAATACTGGCTGAGGCCAGTTCATTCCAGAATGATGTGGCAGCTCGGTTGTGCTGGTCGCGCGCGACTAGCCTACCGACAATGGCGCCCGTGTCCATGAAGATCAAGCATCTTCTCCATAGAGATATTCATCATGGTTCTCGGCCATGTCAGTGGGAGCGTCGCCTTCGTAGGCTGTGATGTTGGCGAACATCGGATCGTCCGATCGCTTGGTCACTGTTCTGGCGATGCACAAGCTGACGAACTGATCGAGCGGTAAACCGCTCTCTTCCGCGGCAATCTCGGCGAGGCGTCGCACATCGTCGGACAGTGGAACTGAAATGTGTGTCATTGTTCTGGCTCGCATGAAACAGAAAGTCGAATTGATCGTCAGTGCGTACTTTCAATTATACCCTACCCAAACTTCACGCCCTTAATCCGAGCAATCTCGCTCGCATCCTTATCCCCCCGCCCGCTCAAGCAAACGACAATCACGTCATCCTTCGCCCGCCCCTTCGCCAGTTCCATCCCCTTGGCGATCGCATGCGAGCTCTCCAGCGCCGGCATGATTCCCTCAGTCATCGCCAGCGCATCAAACGCCCGCATCGCCTCGTCGTCGCGGCAGCTGGTGTAGCGGACTCGGCCAGAGTCTTTCCAGTAGCTATGCTCGGGGCCAACGCCGGGATAATCGAGGCCCGCCGACATCGAGTGGACGTCGCTCGTCTGGCCATCCTCGTCCTGCATCACGTAGCTGAAGCTCCCATGCAGCACGCCCGGGCTGCCGTAGGTCAGCGGCGCCGCGTGTTCGCCAGGCTCGTTGCTCCGCCCGCCCGCTTCGACGCCGACGAGTTCGACTTCCGTGTGCGGAATGAACGGATAGAACATCCCCGCCGCGTTGCTCCCGCCGCCGACGCAGGCGACCGCCATGTTTGGCAGGCGACCGATTCGCTCGACAGACTGCTCGATCGTCTCACGGCCGATGACCGATTGAAAGTCGCGCACGATTTGCGGAAACGGATGCGGCCCTACCACTGAGCCGAGTATGTAGTGCGTATCGCCGACGCTCGACATCCAGTCGCGCATCGCTTCGTTCACCGCGTCGCGCAGCGTGCGGCTGCCGCTGGTCACCGGTCGCACCTCGGCGCCGAGTAGCTTCATTGAAAAAACGTTCGGCGCCTGCCGCCGGATATCTTCCTCGCCCATGTAGACGACGCACGGCAGGCCGAAGTGGGCGCACGCCGTCGCGGTCGCGACCCCATGCTGCCCGGCGCCCGTCTCGGCGATGACGCGGGTCTTGCCCATCCGCAGGGTGAGCAGCGCCTGGCCGATCGTGTTGTTGATCTTGTGGGCGCCCGTATGGTTCAGATCTTCCCGCTTGAGCCAGATCTGGGCCCCGCCGATCTGCTCGCTCAGCCGCTTCGCGTGGTAGAAGGGCGAAGGCCGCCCCACGAAGTGCTTGAGCAGGTCTTCCAGTTCCGCCTTAAACGCCGGGTCGGCGCACGCCTTGGCGTACTCCGCCTCGAGCTGGTCGAGGGCGTAGACCAAGGTTTCGGGGACATATCGACCGCCGAAGCTCCCAAACCGCCCCTGTTTGTCGGGGACGGCCGCCGCGGCGTCGCGCTTTTCAGCGCTGCTTGCTATATTGATGCTCACCGTTGAGATTCCTCCAACCCCCGATTGTCGATGGCGGCCGGCGATCTAGCAAGGCGGGGGAAAGAGTCGGCGGCGCACGAGATCACTTTTTCTCAGGCTGGAGACGCCAAGACGATGAGTCGGCAGGCTGATTCACGAAATAAACTCGACTTTCGCTTAGTTCGGTCGATCGGATGCTGCGTCGCCGCCGCGGTCCTGTCTATCACTATTGGTGCGGCCCGCGTCCAGGCCCAAAGCCCGGCCCCCGTCGACGCCGACATCCTCCTCCGCGGGGGACAGATCCTCGACGGCACAGGTTCGCCCGCCTATCCCGGCGACGTCGCCATCGTGGGGGATAAGATCATCGCCGTCGGCGAGATCGTCCCCGGCCGTGTCGGCGAGACGATCGACTGCACCGGGCTGATCGTCGCCCCCGGCTTCATCGACCTCCACAATCACAGCGACGAGTCGATCGTCGCCGACGAGACTCGCACGGCGGAGAACTACATCCGCCAGGGCTGCACGACGCTCGTCACCGGCAACTGCGGCGGCGGAGCGGTCGACGTCGGGAAGTATCTCGCCGACATCGACGCCCACGGCGCCGGCACGAACGTCGCCCACCTGATTCCGCACGGTTCGACGCGGGCCCTGGTGTTGGAACGGCGGCAAGTCGACCCGACGTCGGAAGAACTCGCCAAGATGCAAGAACTGGTCGACCGCGGCATGCGGGAAGGCGCCTGGGGGATGGCGACGGGACTTATTTATATTCCCGGCGCGTATTCGAAGATCGACGAACTCGCCGCGATGACCGAAGTCGTCGGCCGCCACGGCGGCATCTACGCCAGCCACATCCGCAGCGAAGACAGCGCCCTGCTCGACGCGGTGAGCGAAGCGATCGAGATCGGCCGCCGCGCGAACACGCCGGTCCACATCTCGCACTTCAAGGCCTCGGGCAAACCTTACTGGGGAATGGTTCGCGCCTCGGCCAAACTCGTCGAAGACGCGCAAGCCGCCGGCCAGAAGGTGACCGCCGATCAATACCCCTACACGGCCAGCAGCACCTCGCTCGAAGCGATGCTCCTCCCCGACTGGGCCCGCGAAGGTGGTCGCGAGGCGACCATGGCGCGCCTGGCCGATCCAGTGCAGCTCGAAAAGATCCGCCCTGCCCTGCAGACGGCGCTCGACGAACGCCCGCACGTTCGCATCGTCTCCTACAAACCGAAGCCCGAGTACACCGGCAAGGCGATCCACGAGATCGCCGCCGCCGAGAACCGCCCGCAAATCGAAGTGGCGATCGAACTCCTCCGCGACGGCAGCCCCGCCGCGATTAACTTCGGCATGACTGAAGAGGACGTCCGCTTCGTGATGCAGCGCCCCTGGGTCGCCACCGCGTCCGACGGATCGGTGAAGGCTCCGAGCGGCGACATGGTTCATCCGCGCAGCTTCGGCACCTTCCCCCGCAAGATCGGCCTCTACGCCGTGCGCGAAAAAGTCCTGCCGCTGGAGCAAGCCGTGCGCAGCGCTAGCGGCCTGCCTGCCGATATCCTCGGCCTCACCGATCGCGGCTATCTAAAGCCGGGCCAGTTCGCCGACGTGGTGGCGTTCAACCCGCAGGAGATCATCGATGGGGCGACGTTTGAACAACCATTCCAACCCCCGCTCGGTATTCCGTTAGTGATCGTCAACGGCGTCGCGGCCGTAAAAAACGGCGAGCCGACCAAGTCGCTCTCAGGACGCGCCCTTAGACATGCGTCGAAGGCCACGCCGTGAGAAACGACCTGTCGGCTCAGCTTCAATAGACTTTTAGAATCTCTCGGTTCTCATCAATTCTTGATCGTCGCTAAGCAATGGGACCTCGTCGCCCCGAAATCAAGCCGATCAGGAACAGCACGATAAAAATAACAAAGAGAACTTTGGCGATCCAAGCCGCCGTGCCGACAACCGCACCGGAGACTCCAAGGGCTCCAGCGATGATGGCGACGATCAGAAAGATGACTGCCCAGCGTAACATGGCGTCCTCCGAGGGATTCTATACTAGGGTTCGCCGCGGCAGCGTCGGGCGTGAGCCTGAATTATTGCGCTCCGTTGGTCGTTGGAAGAGCCAGCACGCAAGTCCCGTGCCGGAGCTACTGGCGCCCGCAAAGCCCGAATAACCAGTCCCGGCCCGCAGTTTGCATTGAGCGTTTGGCGTTCGCCGACGGCGAATCGTTCAACCACCTGGTTTCTAACCGAGCAACGGAGTCATTTTCATGGGCACCATCGGCGCCATTCTCTCCTGGATCATCTTCGGCTTCATCGTGGGGCTGCTCGCTCGCGCCCTCTACCCCGGCAAGCAGAAGCTCGGCGTTCCGAACACGATCGCCCTGGGAATCGGCGGTTCGATCGTCGGCGGGCTGATCGCCTGGGCCCTCGGCTATCGACCTGACGGCGGCGCGTTCCAAGGCGCCGGCTGGATCATGTCGATCGTCGGGGCGCTGATCGTCGTCTGGGGAGCGACCGCGATGGGCGGCAAACGCATCGAGTGAGTCCCAAGGCGTCAAGCGCCGTGACGCGCTCAACCCAACGACGCGCGATCAGAGTTCTGACTCGAGGTTAGGCGCAATACCTTCATCCTCCGCCTCACTCGTCTCCGTCGCCTCCGTCGTAACGACGATCTGCGACTGAGAGCCGCGCGAGAATGTGACGGGCAATGAACGCGCGGGAAGGAACTGCTGGAAAGCGAGCGACCGAGCCTCTTTTTTCTCGCTGGAAAGCGTCGCCGTTGAGGAGCGCAGGGCGGAGTGTTCGCTGCCAATCGACCAACACGCCAACGAGTCGAGCCAGGAATCGCTGGCGTCGCCAGCGTCTGGCTCTTCTTCGGCAACGAGGGCCGCAACCAAGGCGTCGGTAGTAGCAGCCTCCACTGGCGGAATCGGCTGGCCGAACGAATCGGCCCACGCTTGCAAGTCGTCGCCATCGCTGTCTGCGTCGCCATCGGCGTCGCCGGCGCCTCGCTGCCACTGTAAGAAGTCGTTGCCATCGACGAAGGCATTGTTATCAAAATCGGCGTCGGGAAATAACGCCGTCGAGGCTGCTTCAAAACTGCCGAGATCGATCTTCCCGCCGAGGATGCGTGCAAATCCGGTCCCGCGTTGATCGAACTCCGGCGTGCCGCCCGTTCCGGCGACCAGCGCCGGATTGCCCGCGTCGAGCGCCGGACTGCCGTCGAGCAACGCATGGGTTTTGGTCAGGCCGCCGTTATTGGCCAGCGGGCCAAGGAGCGGATTGATTTGCGTTCCTGGGATCCCGATCTGATTGCCTGTACCGCTGACGATCAACGCCCCCGCGTTGGAGCCAATCAAACTGTAATCGGCGACGAACTGCCCAGGACCGGCCAGATCGCTGTGGTCGACAGGCGCATCGACGCCCACGACATTGAGCGCGACAATCGAATGGTTGAGCGTGACCGCCGTCGCGGCAACGCTGTTGAAGACGCCCCCTCCTTGTCCGCGCACGCCTCCCAGGCCAGTAGGCGTTTGGATTCCGCGCTCGCCAACTTTGTTGTTTGCGATCGTCGAATGGAGGATCGATAGCGTTCCCGTTCCGCCGAACCAAACGCAGGCTCCATTGCCGCCGCTGCCGGCTTTGGCGCCGTCGACGTCGGTTCCGCCGCGACCGGTCGAATTGCCGGAGATGGTGGAGTTCTCAATCACCTTCGCCCCGGCGCCGCCAAGCCAGAGCCCGCTGCCCTCGCCGGCGTTACCAGCTGGATGATGAATTCCGTAATAGTGATGATAGAAACCCGCTCCGCCGTCGCCGGTTTTATTGTTGAAGATGGTGGAGTTCTCAATCTGAACGGCCCCAGTGGCCCAAACGCCGGCGCCTTGTCCGCCATTCGAACCTGGGACGTAGTTGGCGCCCGCCCTTCCATTCGGCGTCGTATTCTGAAAGATCGATGAGTTGACGATCGAAAGCGACCCGTTGCCGGCTGACGTGAAGTAGATTCCGCCGCCGTTGGCGGCATGCGCCGAACCGCCGTAGACTCCGTATCCTGATTCGCCGAGCGAGTTGCCCCATATCGACGAGTCAATAATAGTGACAGTGCCAGAGACGGCGAGCCCTCCGCCATTGCCACCGCTGCTCCCTTGAACAATGGTGCTGCCGACGTCGCCGTTGCGCCCGGCGCCGGTTGAGTTGCCTGAAATTACGCTCCGCACGATGGTCACATTGCCGCCGGCTAAAATGCCGCCGCCATCTCCGCCGGCTCCAACCGAGCTGCTTGGGCGAAGCTGTCGACTCCCTTGCCCGGAAGCGTTGCCAGTGACGCTGCTATCGATGAGGAGAAGTGTTCCACCAGCGGCGATCCCGCCTCCGCCCCACCCCTTCACTTCGGCTCCCCCCCAAGACTCCGGACTCGCGATGATGGAGTTATCCTTGATGACGCTGCGAATAATGGTCGTCTTACCGTCGTACGCGAGGATTCCAGCGCCTATCGTCTCTAGAGTAAATAAGCCGTCAGTCACATGATTGTCGGAAACGACCGAGTCGACCAACGTCAGGTTCTGGCTGGAGATAATCCCGTGTTGCCCTCCTGAGATCGTCATCCCCGACAGCGTCACCTCTTTCTTGATTGGATTGCTGCTCCCGTATTCGCCGATCCTGAAGTTGCCGCCGACCCTAGTGAGGTTGGCGCCCAAACCGTTGATGATCAGGTCGTCGGTCACGGTAAGATTGCCGGCAAACCATTTGCCAGCAAGCGAAGGGTCGAAGTTAATCTCATCGGCGCCCGGCAACTCGTTGGTCGTTTGAATGGCTTCGGTCAGCGACATCAACCCGTCGTTGGCGTCATCGACATTGGTCGTCACCATAAAGGCGGCCAGCTGCCGCCGATCTTCCAGAAGCTCCGCGCAGAGCCGCCGGCCGCGTTTTGCCATGTTCGTCATAGGTGTCCCGCTCCTGGCGCCATGCGACGGCAGCGTCGCCAATGGCGGATGACCAGGTAACTGTTCTCTGGTCCAAACTGCATACTACTGCCGCGTTGCCCGGCAAAACAGCATGATCTGGAGCAGCGATTCCAGAATCAAATCAATCGCTTCCTCGGTTGGCAGTTTCTCAGTCGTTGCTGCGACGATTTCGCATGACTCGCTCGAACCTCGGGTTGCCGCGTGCTGCAGCGTGTGGGCGGCGCGGAACTGCTCAAAGGCCAACCAGCGCGACTCCTTCTTCAGCGCTAGAGAAGCTGCCACAGACTTGCCTGAGAAGCCGCCCCCGACGATCAACGACCCGGCAAGCGAACTCAGCCATGGCGAATCGCTCCGGTCATCGAACTCATGGGCGACTTCCTCGTCAGCAACGATGGCCGCGACCATTGCTTCAGCCACTTCCAGCGGCGGGATCGGCTGGCCGAACGAATCGGCCCACGCTTGCAAGTCGTCGCCGTCGCTATCCGTGTCGCCGTCAGCATCGCCGACGCCTCGTTGCCACAGCAGGAAGTCATTGCCGTCGACGAAGGCATTGTCATCAAAGTCGGCGTCGGGAGGCAACGCCGTCGCGGCGACTTCAAAGCTGCCGAGGTCAATCTTCGCTCCGACGATGCGCGAAAAGCCGGTTCCCCGCTGATCGAACTCCGGTGTGCCGCCTGTTCCGGCTATCAGCGCCGGATTGCCCGCATCAAGCGCCGGACTGCCGGCCAACAACGCGTGGGTTTGCGTCAGCCCGCCGTTATCGGCCAGCGGGCCGAGCAGCGGATCAATTTCCGTTCCTGCACTCCCAATCTGATTGCCCGAGTCGCTGACGATCAACGCCCCCGCGTTAGTGCCGATGAGGCTGTAGTTAGCGGCGAACTGCCCGGCGCCGGCCAGATCGCTGTGGTCGACAGGCGCATCGACGCCCGCGACGTTCAGCGCGACGATGGAGTGATTAAGCGTGACCGTGGTGGCGGCGACGCTGTTGTAGATGCCGGCGCCTTGGCCGCGAAGTCCGCCGCCCAATCCCAACGCCGATTGGACGCCGCGCTCGCCGGTATGATTGCCGGCGACGGTGCTATGCGTGACCGCCAACGAGCCGGTCCCCTCAAACCAAACGCCGCCGCCGCTGCCGCTATCGCCGCTCTTAGCCCCCTCGACGTCGGTCCCACCGCGACCGGTTGAGTTGCCCGAGATGGTCGAGTTCGCAATCGTCTTCGCGCCGGCCCCGCCGAGCCATAGGCCGCCGCCATGACCTGTATTCCCGCCCGTCTTTGCTCCCAGGAATGCGGGATGTCGGAAAGCGTCGCCTCCCAGCCCAGTTTCATTATTGGCGACCGTCGAATTCTGGATATCGACGCGCCCCGTGGCGTAAATGCCGCCGCCGTGCCCGCTATAACCGCCGTCTTGTTGTCCGTAGGTACCGCCGATCCGCCCATTCGCCGTCTGATTGTCTGACACAGTAGAGTTGGAAATAGACAGCGCATCGTTCGCGAGCGTCGGCTTGTACCAAATGCCGCCGCCGTCGCCGGAGTTAGCGCTGCGATGGTAGGTCACCTCGCCGGCGAGGCCGGTGCTGTTTTCATTGATCACACTGTCGTTTATGGAAAGCGAACCAGTGACATACAGCCCCCCGCCGTTTCCGCCCCGCCCAGAACCGTAGTATCCCATCCCAGAACCCGGCCGTCCTTTTCCTGCCGAGTTTTCTGAGATGGTAGTCCCGCGAATCTCGACCGAACCCGCGGCAAAGATTCCGCCGCCATCGCCGCCGTCGCCTGCCGTCAGGGCCTGGCCAACCCCAGCTAATCCTCCGGCGCCGGCCGTGTTGTTCGCAATAACGCTGTCATAGATTCGCAGCGCGCCAATCGAGGCGATGCCGCCGCCGCCATATCCCTTCGGGTTATTGCTACCTACCGGAATTCCGGCGGCCACATTGTTGCGAATCTCGCTTCGAATAATCGTGGTCGTAATTGCCTTGCCCCAGCCCCACGCATAAATCCCCGCGCCACCGCCGCTCTCGTAGAATTCAGGGCCATTGGATGTCGTGTTGTTGAATACGATCGAGTCAACCAGCGTAAGATTCTCTTGACTGTAGATTCCTCCTCCCGTGGCCGCGCGACCATTCTTAATGGTGAGGCCAGACAGAACTACTTCCAACGGCGTCCCCGACCCTGGTCCGATCACGCCGATCGAGAAGACGCGACTGGCGTTGTTGGCTGAGATTGATAAGTTCGCGGCGCCCAAGCCGTTGACTGTCAAATCGTCGGTGATGCTCAACTGACCTGATTGCAGCGAAACCGTCTTGCCGCTCAGCGAAGCGTCGAAGTAAATCTCATCGGCCCCCGCCGCCGCATTTGTCGTCTGAATCGCCTCGCGCAGCGAAATCAGCTCGTCGCCGGCGTCGACGACGTCAAGATGCGTCGTCACCGTGACCGCGGCCAGCTGCCGCCGATCTTCCAAAAGTTCCGCGCAGAGTCGACGACCGCTTCTTGCGATGCCCGCCATAGGTGCCTCGTTCCAGACGCCATGCGACGACAATGGCGTCCGTGGTAGATGAGAGTAACTGTTCCTATTCCTGCCGCATCGTACCACTGCGTTGCAGGTCATTCAAATATGATCTTAAAAAAGATATCAGTAGTCATTTGGGAGGCGGTGAGTCTGGTCAAGATCTGAGCAGCACATTGGCGGTAGACGGCTGTCGATTTACTTTCTACTTCCGCCCGAAATCGCTTTCAGACTTCCGCTTGGCTTATTGGCACGAAATATGCTTAAGTTGCCTATTGTGCAACAGGTACCTCAATGAGCCGTCAAACTCGAATCCTGGGCAAACAGCTGCGTAGGCGGGGCAACCGGGGCGAATGACAGACAACACTGCTGGTTCGGTCAGAATCGCGCTGGCCGACGATGAACCCGATTTGCGCACGTCGATGGCCCGATTACTGACGCTCCTGGGCCATCATGTGGTCTACGCCGCCGCTAATGGGGCGGAATTGCTGGAAGCTTGTTCCTCTCACGCCGTCGATCTCGTAATCCTCGATCTCGACATGCCCGTGATGGATGGCCTCACTGCCGCGGAAGAACTCGCCGAGCGCGGCATTCCGGCGGTCCTCGTCTCCGGCCACCCCGATGTTCAGGAAGTGGTGCTGGAGCATGAACCAGTTGTTACCCGCGTCATGAAGCCGGCGACGATCGACAAACTTCGCGACGCGATTCGCGTGGCGCTGGCACGAAGATGAAAAGGCCTCACCCAACGCCGCGCAACGCCGCCGCCGTTTCAACAACGTTCTGCTCCACGACCGCACGATACGCGACGCCCTGAAAGAACCGCTGATCGCACAAATTGATCGGCGCATCGGCTGACAACGAGTGATCTTCAGCCGGGCCCGACGCTCCGACATGCACCTGCCGTACGCCCGACGTGGCAATCACTTCCGCGACGTTGCCGGCGTTGATGCCGCCGCCCGCCAGTAGCTCGACCCGACCGGCCGCATGGGCCGCGAGCTCCGCCAGCCGCGCAGCTCCAGCCAAGGCCGACGGCTGCCCGCCGCTGGTGAGAATCCGCGTGACGCGCATCCCGGCAAGCGTCTCCAGCGCGGCGAACTGATCGGCCGCAAAGTCGAACGCACGATGGAAAACGGACTGGCGCGATCCGGCGCGCTCGACGATCTCCTTCGTCCGCACTTCGTCAATGCGACCCAAATGATCGAGCACGCCAAACGCCAATCCAGCAGCGCCCGCCGCCAGGAATTGGTCGGCGTCACGGAGCATCGCCTCGAACTCGGCATGGTCGTAGTGAAACCCGCCGGCCCGCGGCCGCAGCATGGCGATCACAGGGACCGTGCTCATCGCGACGACCGTCTCGACCAAGCCAATCGACGGCGTCAAACCGCCGATTTCTAAGCCGGCGCACAACTCCAGCCGATCGGCGCCCGCGGCGATGGCGGCTTTGACGTCGGCGACCGATCCGACGCAGACTTCGAGAATAATATTCGGCGCGAGCGTCGACATCAGGCGAATCCGGCAATAGAAACTACTAGTACACAGGCTCCAAGTATACCTATTTCGTCGCCGCTTCAACGATCCCCTCCCATGCAATCTCAGGGAACTGCAAAATCAACCGCCAAAAGGTTCGCCCAAGAAATGAGGGGGAATTATTAACCGCGAATCACGCGAATCCGCGCGAATAAAGAACTGAATTATTGCTTTTCATTCGCGCAGATTCGCGTGATTCGCGGTTCGTATTCCTTCTCTTTGCCATTCGTCGTCGTGCCCGTCGTGCCGTCATGGTTCAATTCTTCCTCTCATCTTCTTGGCGTCCTTGGCGGTTCATCAATGTGACTTCGCAGTTCTCATGCCTGCAACTTGCGATTCCGTCAGCCCTGCCGTCAACTCCGCCTTCGGCCCAAAAAACTCGTAGTGAAGATCAGCTTCGTCAACGCCCCACTTCTTCAGGTCGCGCGCCACGTTCGCCATAAACCCCTTAGGCCCGCAAAAATAAAACTCGGCGTCAGTTGTCGGCAGCAGCGTCGCCAGCCGCTGCGCATCGAGCACGCCGTCGCCATCGCAACGTCCCGCGGTCACGTCGTCGTGCAGCGGCTGGTCGTAGACAAAATGCGTGACGACGTTCTCGCGCTCCGCCGCCACCCGCCGCACTTCCTCGGCGTGCGAATGAATCCGGCTATTCCGCGCCGCGTGGAGAAAATAGACCGGCGCGTCGACCTGCTTTTCCGCGAGACTATGGAGCATCGACAACAGCGGCGTGATGCCGATCCCGCCCGAGAGCAACACGACCGGCCGTTTGCCGATTTGATCCACGTCGAGCGTGAACTCGCCGCACGGCGGTCCGACCTCCAGCGTGTCGCCCACGTTAATCTCGTCGTGCACATAATTAGAGATCAATCCTCCAGGAACGTCATCCGTCAGCCCCGCCTCGCGTTTCACGCTGATGCGGTAGTAATCACGGCCAGGCCGATCGGACAGGCTGTAGTTTCGCGGCGACGTCGGCGTCGTCGGGTGATCGACTCGCACGGTGATGTACTGCCCCGGCTTAAACGCGGCAATCGGCCCGCCGTCGACCGGCTTCAGGTACAGCGACGTGACGACGTCGCTCTCTACGACCTTGCGATCAACGCGGAACGGACGATAGCCGTTCCAGCCGCCAGGCTGCGCGGCCTGCTCGTCGTAGATCGCCTGCTCGCGGTCGATGAAGATCTTGGCGAGAAACTGGTACGCTTCGCCCCATGCAGCCAGAACTTCTTCGGTGGCCGCGTCGCCGAGGATGTCGATGATCGCCAGCAGCAGATACTTGCCGACGATCGGGTAGTGCTCCGCCTGAATGCCAAGCGAGCAATGCTTTTGCGCGATCAACTCGACCGCGGGACCGAGCGCCCCCAGGTTGTCGATGTTCGCGGCATACGCGCAGATTGCTCCCGCGAGCGCCCGTTGCTGCCCGCCGGAGTGCTGGTGGGCCTGATTGAAGTAGGCCTTCACCTCAGGATTCCCAGCGAACATCAGCGCGTAGAACCGCCGCGTGATCGCCTCCGCATGGGCGGCCACCGCGGGCGCCGTTTCTTTAACGATGCGAATAGTCTGGTCGGTGAGCATGGCAACCTGCTGCGTTAGTGGATGCGAATAGAAACACGCAATGGTCGCCGGCCGGCTCTCCCGAATCTTACCTCGCCAATAGTGCACGTCAAGGTGTAGATATTCTCGCCACAAAAGAATTTCCACCCCGATTCCGCCCCCGATTCCGTAAAATAAAAGTGCTTAGCCGCGACGCGCAGCGGAGCGCTCCCCATTCGTCATTCCGATTTCGTCATTCAGCCATTACCCGCAATGCTATCCAAAACTGCCGAATACGCCCTCCGCGCCGCTGTCTGGCTTGCCAGCGAAGCCGATCATCCCGCCTCCGCCGATCAGCTTGCGGAGGTGACGAAGGTCCCCCGCCGCTACCTGCACAAGGTGCTGCAAGATCTCGTGCGCGCGGGCCTGGTACGCTCGCAGCCTGGCCCCGGCGGCGGCTATTCGCTCGCCGTCGCGTCAAAAGACGTGACGATCCTCGCCGTCGTCACGGCCGTGGCGCCCTTGGAGCGGATCAAGCATTGCCCGCTCGGCTTGCCGTCGCACACGAAGCTCTGCCCGCTCCACAAGGAACTCGACCGCGTCTACGCCTACGCCGAAGAAAGCCTCGGCCGCGTGACCCTCGCGCAGCTGGTGAACTCGAAGAGCAAGATCATCCCCCTCTGCGACGTGAAGTTGTAACGGGACGATGATTCCGGGAGGGCGAGGCTCCTGCCGAGCCGCCGTTTGACATGGGGCAGCGAGTGATTTCGTGGATTCTTGAAACGGATTGAGGATTCGCGAAGTGGGGGTTCAATCTCTTGCGGCGGCTCGGCGGGAGCCTCGCCCTCCCTGAGGAGGCAAAGCTTAGTCACTCCCATTCACCGTCTTGAACGCAATCGCCGCAACGATCGCCCCCGCGAAATTCGCGACGAGAAAAATCCAGATGTTAGCGACCGTCGACAATCCCATCGCCGTGATCCCCACGGCCACGGCCGGATTGAACGCCCCGCCTGAAACGGCGCCCACCGAGAAGGCGCCGATGAGCACGGTGAACCCAATCGCCAACCCATAGAACGAGTTTCCTTCAGTCCCCTTCGCCGTCGCCACGTTCAGCACGACGTAGCAGAGGGCGAACGTGAACAGGAACTCCGCGATCAGCGCCTTGACCACGTCGGGCGTCGCGGCCGTCACATCCGGATTCCCCTTCATGAACAGCACCAAAAACGCGGCGGCGATGGCGCCGACGATCTGTGCGATCCAGTAAGGGACCACGTCCGACGCGGGGCATTTGCCCCGGAGAAACACCGCGAGCGTCACCGCCGGATTGAAATGACCGCCCGAAATATGCCCGCCGGCATAGATCATGACCATCAACGCGGACCCGATCGCCAACGGAGCCAACGGACCAGCGTCGCCCGGTTTCACCACCGTGAAGCCGATCGTCGCGACGAAGATGAAGGTTCCAATCAGCTCGACCAGGTACTTGTTGACGGGCATCAGCGCATTCTCGCAGTGGGAGGTAGAAGAGGGGATCGCAGCCAGCAACCGCGTAACGCGCTGATGTTACCCCAGATGCCGCTCGGCGCAAATCATTTCCCGTCGACTTCGAGGAATATCATCGATTAATTTCGCCGCACAGGACGAGTCCGCCGCCAACCGATCGCGAAGTTCGTTGGCGCCTGATTCAGCGCGTGACGAAGTCAGTGCGCTCAGCCACGCGAGCATCGTCGCCCTGTTCTTGCTGAGACTGCTCGCTCGCATCGCTGGCGACGGCGTCCTCTTCCTTCCCCTCGAACTTGGCGACGACATGAATGCCTGTCATCTGATGGTCGACGGCAATCTCCGCCGTCTTGCAGCCGATCAGGTCTCCGCAGGTCGCAATCATCGCTAGCAACAGCCAAGCACGCATGGCTCCCTCCTTTCGCTGGCAACAGCCCTCTGGGGGCCGGCGGTAACAGCCAACGCACGCCGCGTGCCAGTCACCGGACATTGCTGTCCGCCAACGACTTCCGTCGTAGCAGCACGACGAGTCGTCGGCCGAAGACGCGAATTGGATGCTCAACGAACTCTCACGACGTGCGCCAAACGCCCAAACGCGCACGCATTCAAGAGGAATCGCCGTATCTCGCAAAGAGATTAAAGTTCGCCCCCGCATTCGCCCGATACGCGATCGCTACTTCTTCGCTCTCGCACGCTCCCGCTTTTCGCGCTGGCGTAGCGCTCGGCGCGTCCTCTTCGCGAAGGCGTGGTCAAGCCGTGCCAACCGGACACGACGGACGTCGAGCGTCTTCCCGTCTCGCTGCGGTGTTTCCACCAGCACGAACGGCAAGCAGACGCCGATCACCTCCAGTGGCGCCGCCTCGTCGCACGGCGTACTGCGGATGCGCACTAGTTCGTCGCGTGGATGGAGCGCATCGTCATCGTCCCAATACCACGATGGCCATTCGCTGACGACATACAGCGGCGTCACAAAATCACCCCGCCGGATCTCTTCCGGCGCAAGCATGTGCGCCAGCGAACTTTCGTCGCGCTTCGTTTCAGCCTCAGAGGTTTCACGACAACGGCCCATGTCGAGCAGACAGACCCGCCTCGCGTCAGGTTCACTTGTCTGCGGCCGTTCGAACGTGACTTTCCCTTCGCCGTCAGCTATCGTAAACGCCACCTTCTCTGAGGCTCTGCGATGCATCGATCCCGCTGTAACCGCTTGTCATGCCCGCTCAGTGCGTGCGCCGCACTCGTTCTGTTGTTAGTTGCTAGCCTTCCATTGACCGCAGTCGCCGACGATGTCGACTATCAGGTCCGTCTCGAAACGGCGCTGGGGCACGACGACGGCAAGTTCCTCTGGTACCACCCGCGCGCGGCCGCCGTTCCCGGGGACGACGGGCCGGCAGTCGTGATGACGCTCCAGCAGCATCTCCACGTCGACGACTACTACTCCGGCCTGTTCGCGATGCGACGACCAACCGTCGACGGCGACTGGAGCGGGCCGCACGCGATCCCTGAACTGGCGTGGCGCAAGGAAGCGAACGACGTCACACTCTCCGTCGCCGACGTCACTCCCGGCTGGCATGCGCTGTCGCAGCGACTCCTGGCTATCGGCTGCCAGGTCCCCTATGCGCCCAGCGGCGCACAAATCGTCAGCGGCCTGGCGCCGCGACAACACCAAACCGCCTACGCCATCCACGACCCGCGCACCGGCTCGTGGTCTGGCTGGCAAATCCTCGAGATGCCCGCCGATCCTAAGTTTGAACTGGCCCGCAACGCCTGCGCCCAATGGCTCGTGCGACCCGACGGCGCCCTGCTCCTCCCGATTTACTTTGGCGCGAGCGCCGAGGGCCCCTGGTCAGTCACCGTCGTCGAGTGCAGTTTCGATGGCCAGCAACTCCGTTACGTTCGCCACGGCAACGAATTCGATCTCGCCGTCGAGCGCGGCCTCGTCGAGCCCTCGATCGTTTTCTTCGGCGGCCGCTACTTCCTCACCATGCGAAACGACCTACGCGGCTACGTCAGCGTCAGCGACGACGGTCTGAACTTCGCACCGATGAAGCCGTGGACCTTCGACGACGGCGAAGAACTTGGCAGCTACAACACGCAACAACACTGGCTCGCTCACAGCGACGGGCTGTTCCTCGTCTACACCCGCCGTGGGGCGAACAACGATCACATCATCCGCCATCGCGCGCCATTGTTCATGGCGCAAGTCGACCCGCAGACGCTGCAAGTCATCCGCCGCACCGAGCGCATCATCATCCCCGAACGGGGCGGCGAGTTCGGCAACTTCGGCGCCGCCGCGATCAGCGCGAACGAATCGTGGATTACCGTTTCTGAAGGAGTCTGGGACGCCGCCTCCAGAGAACGCGGCGCCAAAGGAGCGACGTACGTCGCTCGCATCAGCTGGTCGAAGCCCAACCAACTCGCTCCATTCCTATCAATTCCTCTGGTTCCCTCCCCTTGAGGGAGAGGGTTAGGGAGGGGTGTCGACCTTGGGTGGCATGTTCCTTTCGACTTGATTTTTAAGCGAGATAGACGTGAAATTTTCTCCGATGTCGAAACCACATCTCTGTGAATGCTTGCTTCTCCTTTTACTTTTATTGGGGAGTGCAGCGGAAGTTGACGCCTCCCCGCCCCTCCGACTCGCCATCTTCACCGCCGACGTCACCACCCCCATCGGTCACGGCATGATGGGCGGCCTCTGGCTTTCCAAAACCGTCGCCGATCCGCTCGAAGCCAACGGCTTCGTCCTCCTCGGCGGCGATCAACCGCCAGTTGTCTTCGTCTCGGTCGACTGGTGCGAAATCCGCAACGAAGCCCTCGATCGCTGGAAAGCGGTCCTCGCCGTCGCCGCCGAGACGACGCCCGACCGGGTGATGGTTACCGCCATTCATCAGCACGACGCCCCCGTCGCCGATCTCGCCGCCGAACGCATCCTCCGCGAGCGAAAGCTCGCCGGCACGGTCTGCGATCTCGACTTCCACGAACGCGCCGTCCAAGGCGTCGCCAAAGCCGTGCGCGCTTCGTTGAAATCCGCGCAACCTCTCACCCAGATCGGCGTGGGCCAAGCCAAAGTCGAGCAGGTCGCCTCGAACCGCCGCTACGCAACGCCCGATGGCGCCATCCATTTCGATCGCGGCAGCCGCACCACCGATCCCGTCGCCACTGTCGCCGACGTCGGCGTCATCGATCCCTGGCTGAAAACGCTCAGCTTTTGGAACGACGATCAACCGCTTTGCGCCGTCAGTTTCTACGCCGTCCACCCGATGAGCTACTACGGCGACGGCGAAGTCTCCGCTGACTTCCCCGGCCTCGCCCGTCGTAAGCGCCAAACCGATCTCCCCGCCGTGAAGCAAATCTACGCCTCCGGCTGCAGCGGTAACGTCACCGCCGGCAAATACAACAACGGCGCCCGTGAGAATCGTCCCGTCCTCGCCAGCCGACTCCACGCCGCGATGGCCGCCGCCTGGGACGCCACCGTGCGTCATCCCATCGACGGTTACGCCTACCGCGTGACGCCCCTCCGTCTCGAACCGCGCGACGGCCCCGGCTTCACCGTCGCCGACTTAGAACAGAAACTCGCGACCGAAACAAACCACTTCCAACAATGCCTCGCCGCCATGGCCCTCAGCTGGCGCCGCCGCGCTGACGCCGGCCAGCGCATCGAGATTCCCGTCATCGACTTCCAAGTCGCCCAGCTGATGATCCTCCCCGGCGAGTCGTACGTCGAATACCAACTCGCCGCGCAACAAACGCGCCCCGACTCGTTCGTCTGCGTCGCCGGCTACGGCGAAGGCGCCACCGGCTACATCCCCACCGAGCAGCACATCGCCGAGCACGATCCCAACCTCGGCGACTGGTGGTGGGTCGCCCCGGGCAGCGAACCGCGCATGCTGGCGGCCATTCGCGAGGCGCTAGGTAACAAAACCGCTCCGTAACCAATCAGAGGACAGCAAAGCCCTTTCATTGAACCGCCAAGGACGCCAAGAGCGCCAAGGAAATACAAAGAATGCAGGAACCGCCGATGGACGCGGATGAACGCAGATCATTCTTATTGGCGTTCATCGGCGTTTATCTGCGGTTTCAAACTTCCCGTATTCCTTGGCGCTCTTGGCGGTTGATTCTTGGACGTTGCAGTTCTCCTCTGCAACCACCGACAATCGATGGCAATCAGCGGAGGAAACGCTAGAATAGCGACCGCCAGACATCTTCCGTCCGGCGTCACGCTCTTCTCTACGCAATCATTTCGTCCACGCCGTCGCGGCGATTTCGCTAAGCCGATCCGCAAGCATGCCGCGGCTCACGAAAGGTGAACTCCGATGCCCGCAACAGTTCAATTCCCCTTCCGCCACGCCGCCGGCGGCGGCACGACGAACCTCGATTGGTGGCCAAACGAGTTGCGGGTCGATCTCCTCGCTCAGCACTCTTCCAAGTCCAATCCCATGGGCGAGGACTTCGACTACGCTAAGGAGTTCAACACCCTCGACCTCGCCGCGGTAAAGAAAGATCTCGCCGCGGTGATGACGAACTCCCAAGAGTGGTGGCCCGCCGACTTCGGTCACTACGGCCCCCTCTTCATCCGCATGGCCTGGCACAGCGCGGGCACCTATCGCACCGGCGACGGTCGCGGCGGCGGCGGTCGCGGCCAGCAGCGCTTCGCCCCTCTTAATAGCTGGCCCGACAACGTCAGCCTCGACAAAGCCCGTCGCCTCCTCTGGCCGATCAAGCAAAAATACGGCCGCAAGCTCTCCTGGGCCGACCTGCTCATCCTCACCGGCAACGTCGCCCTCGAAACAATGGGCTTCAAAACGTTCGGCTACGGCGGCGGCCGCGAGGACGTCTGGGAACCAGACCAAGACGTCTATTGGGGCTCTGAAAAGACGTGGCTCGGCGGCGACGTCCGCTACGCCCACGGTTCCGAGGGAGTCGAGAAGGGACCAAACGGCGCCGTCCTCGTCTCCGAAGACGACGCCGACGGCGACATCCACAGCCGCAAGCTTGAGAATCCACTGGCCGCGGTCCAGATGGGCCTCATCTATGTCAATCCCGAAGGCCCTGACGGCAATCCAGATCCGCTCAAGGCCGCCTACGACATTCGCGAAACCTTCAAGCGGATGGCGATGAACGACGAGGAAACGGTCGCCCTCATTGCCGGCGGCCACAGCTTCGGCAAGACCCACGGCGCCGGCCCCGCCTCCGATGTCGGCCCCGATCCCGAAGACGCCGGCCTCGACCTCCAAGGCCTCGGCTGGAAGAGCAGCTTCCGCACCGGCGTCGGCGGCGACGCGATCACCAGCGGCCTCGAAGTCACGTGGACGAAGACGCCGACCAAGTGGAGCAACAATTTCTTCGAGAACCTCTTCGGCTTCGAATGGGAACTCACCAAAAGCCCCGCCGGCGCCCACCAATGGGTCGCCAAGGGCGCCGACGAGATCATTCCCGACGCGCACGATCCGTCGAAGAAGCGCCGGCCAACGATGCTCACCACCGACCTGGCGCTCCGCTTCGATCCGATCTACGAAAAGATCTCGCGCCGCTTCTTGGAGAACCCGCAGGAACTCGCCGCCGCCTTCTCGCGCGCCTGGTTCAAGCTGACCCACCGCGACATGGGGCCCCGCGCGCGTTACCTCGGCCCCGAAGTCCCCGCCGAGGAACTCATCTGGCAAGATCCGATTCCCGCCGTGAATCACCCGCTGGTCGATGCCAGCGACGTCGCCGCGCTGAAAAGCAAAGTCCTCGCGGCAGGCCTGTCGATCGCCGAACTCGTCTCCACCGCCTGGGCCTCCGCCTCCACATTCCGCGGTTCCGACAAACGCGGCGGCGCCAACGGCGCCCGCATCCGCCTCGCCCCGCAAAAAGATTGGGAAGTCAACCAACCCGCGCAACTCGCGAAAGTCTTGAAGACGCTCGAAAGCATTCAGGGCGAATTCAACGCTACGCAAAAATCCGGCGGCAAAAGAATCTCGCTCGCCGACCTCATCGTGCTCGCTGGCTGCGCCGCCGTCGAGCAAGCCGCCAAGAACGCCGGCCACGCGGTGACGGTCCCCTTCACCCCCGGCCGCATGGACGCCTCGCAAGACCAGACCGACGTCGAGTCGTTCGCAGCCCTCGAACCAATCGCCGACGGCTTCCGCAACTACCTCAGAAGCCAGTACACGGTCCCCGCCGAAGCCCTGCTCATCGACAAGGCGCAGCTGCTCACGCTCACCGCCCCCGAGATGACCGTCCTCATCGGCGGCCTGCGCGTCCTTGGCGCCAACGCCGGCCAATCGAAGCACGGCGTCTTCGCCCAGCGCACCGACGCCCTCACGAACGAGTTCTTCACGAACCTCCTCGACATGGGAGTCGCGTGGCAGCCGAGCACGCCCGCCGCTGAGACGTTTGAAGGCCGCGATCGAAAAACCGACGCCGTGAAGTGGACCGGCACGCGCGTTGATCTCGTCCTCGGCTCCAACTCCCAGCTCCGCGCCCTCGCCGAAGTCTACGCCTGCTCCGACGCCGGACAAAAGTTCGTCCAAGACTTCGTCGCCGCTTGGAACAAGGTGATGAACCTCGACCGCTTCGATCTCCCTCTTGCAGCCCCCGGCTCCGCCGGGGGGTAGCCCCACGCGGGACGACGCCACCCGGAATGGCAACCGACCCCCCTGGCGGAGCCAGGGGCTGACAATCGCTCGCCGCCAACAATCGCACCATGGACTACGCCGCAACCCCATCCCCGACGAACGAACAACACGCCCCCCTCCCCGTCCCTTGGCAGATTTGGGTGGTGGTCGTCCTGCTCGCATCAGAAGGAGTCAGCAACCTCTTCCTGATTCCTGATCAACCGATCGCCTTCTACTGGCTCTCGGGAAAGATCCTCTTCATCACCGGGCTGCTGAAAGCCTGGAAATGGGTCTTTGTCCTCTTCCTGGTCGTCGCCCTGCAACACGTCATCGTCTTCTTGGGAATCAACGTGATGGGGTCGGCGATGAATCTCCTCCTCGTCGCGTTAACAATATCGTCCCGCAGGTACTATTTTCCGAAATAGCTCCCTGCTCGGTTTCGAAGTCATAAGGATTGCACTGGCCATGGCTCCGGCAGGCTTTCGCGCGAGCGTAAGCATGCCGAATTCAGATGAAGGCCAACATCAACTCCCACATGTCGACGCTCTGCGCCAACATGTCGCCCGTCCGCCCTCGGAATCGCCATCGACATCGATGTCACTGTCACGTCACCATTCGACGCACCACCCCCTGATCGATCATGGGGAGAATTCCGACCATCACGGAATGTCAAAAGTATATTCGTTTTCCGCTTCGTTACTGACTTGAATGGTTACTTCACTGTTAGTGTTGTAGGAAGCCGGCACGAGTTCCTTCGTCTTCAATATTGGCTGGCTGCCGGGAGGGCCTGTAACTGAGAATGGAGCTGAGGCGGCGTTGATAATCACACGGTATTGACCAACAGGCAAACCTGTTGCTCCCGCGGGAACGACAAACCATCCATCTTTGATCATGGCGCCTGTCGAAAACACAGGCGATTGACCCGCGACTGACTCGAACTGAATGCTTCCAGAAGGCAAGGGCTCGCCCTTCAAGGTCACGTTTCCTGCCAGCCCTTTACGGGAATCGGCTTCACCGCAACCCACGATCATGCTCGTGGCAAGCAGGACCGCGGTAACGTGCCAATTTGATAGCGACATTCTGGCGACAAACGACATATCAGTAGGCTCCCAATGAAGCCGCAGAGGGTGGCGCTGTGATGACAACGTTGAAAATTAGAAGCTTTCTAAACGCATCCGCTTCACTTTGTATTCGTCTCCGGCGGGAAGCCACGCTCACCCCGCACGGTCCTTAGCGTGGCTTATGCAGGAACGCTACACGCTAAGCTCACTACTCGCTTCAAGCTCGCGGCCCCCTACGCTTCCACGGCCTAGAGCTTGCAAAACTCTACTGATAAAGGGCCCGGCGCCCACCGTGCAGGATTTTCATAGCTTCGCAGCGGCTTGGCATCGTTCCAGCGCGCGTCGCATAGCGGCGGTTAAATGAATATACTGCGTTCAATACGAGCCAAGCACTTCGTCATCTTGCGATGAGCCGAGTCGACGCCACGTCGTGATGTCGACGTCATCATTGACCGCCCGCACACTGCCGTCGAGCAACGCGACGTTGACAACGCCGGGATGTCGACTGCGAGAAGCGAACAAACTATTGCTGCCGCCCACGCATGGCGGGTTAGGCGATTCAGAATCGCAATAGGGAGCGCTAACGAAAGGAACGTCGGGAGTACTGCTGTTGGGTCCGCTATGGGTGTGAACGAAGCAGCCAGGAGCCCACCAAATGAGTCCTCGAACGTCGTCTCGCTGGCCTTGAATGATTTCCGCGGCCATGATCGTATGACTGAGGCCGTCGGTGATTTCCGACATTTTGTGAGCTAGTCCCATTTCGAAAGGGGCGCCCTGAAATTTCAGGCCGGCGCGCATGGGCAACACCGTGGAGTTGTCAAGGTTGGCGCCGGTATGCCCCTGATTCACGGCATAATTGTGAAGCTTCAGAGGCAGGCTGTTGCCGCTGCCGTCTTTCTGGCCGTCGGTGTTAACCAAGTCACTGGGACATGTGAGGGAGTCAATGCGCTGACTGGTGACGTTGGTCAAATTAGCGCCCTGATAGTAGGCCAGCGGGCCGCCCCCAAAGTCCTGATACTGAGCGGCAAGTGCCTGCAACTCCAAAAACGGCAAAGCCAGGACGGCCCAAGTTCCATGGCAACAGCCTGCAGGACTTGCTCCCATCGGCAGGGTCCGTTTGGAGTCGTGATACGTTTGAAATGCGAGGCCAAGTTGCTTCAAGTTGTTAAGGCATTGCGAGCGCCTCGCAGATTCTCGCGCCGCTTGGACAGCGGGCAATAGCAGCGCAACCAGAACGCCAATGATAGCGATCACCACCAGCAGTTCCACCAAGGTGAATCCGGTAAGCGCTGACGCTTTGCGCGGCGTTCCAGAGAAAACGCGCTGACGATTGTTTGCCACATCACCCATATATGCACCTCGAAAACGAACTGGGACGCCGAGCAGAGATCAGATTGAAGAGGACCAACAACTTGTCGATTGCGTTGCGAGCGATGTTTTCTCTACCGTCAGTGTTTGACGTGAGACGCAGCGTTCATGTTCTTTCAAACAATTGCCGTTGGTGGAGTTGAATCAAATCGCTTTGCTTGCGGATTTGCCGAGGACGACTTCACCCTGGCGGCAACTAAATAGAGTCGCTCTGACTCTGAATCGTTTGCGTGCGAGTTTCCGCGACAGCAGTTTTGTCGCCCGCTTGCTACTATTTGAGGCAAAAAGACGATCCTCACCCGCCTGGGCTCACTCTACGACTCGATGCAAAGTAAAGCAACAAATACTTCCATGCAATTGATGCAATATTGCATCGAAGGCTATGCAAGAACGCGAGACGCAGCGTGTGGTCAGAGCCTCCCGTTCGTTCACGCATGCATGAAGCCGCCTGCTCGCAAACCATTCCTTTCGCGGGCACATAAGTCCAGATGTTTTCATCCGCCAACGTACTCGCGCGGTGTGTCGCATTGGCTAAGAAGTTCATTGACGGGAGTTCAATAACGCTTGTCTATGTTCGTCTCCGGGCGCCACTGCCGTGCCGCCAGTGAGAGGCGCCGCCACGGCTTGGTTACCGAGCGACTCGCAAGCAGCCTGAAGAACAAGGCAACCTGCCGCAGGTCGCTCGACCCCCAATCTCGCCCCTCCGGTTACCTCTCCCTCCGAGAGCGCAGGCGGTAGTCCGTGCGTAGCACAGGGCTAGGGAGGGGGGAGCCACTGGGCACCCCCCCATCCCCAGTAGGAGTTACAATGCCTCCATGTACCGCGACAGCGACCAGCGCGATTTCGCCCGCCGCCTCCGCAATCAACCCACCGGCGCCGAACAGCGTCTCT
>PNKX01000006.1 GCA_013822725.1 Pirellula sp. | reverse complement strand
AAGAGGCGGCGGCTGCCCGAATACCAGCCTCATCCGCTGACTGGCTGTTCGCTTGCTGAGCCTGCAAGCCACTCGCCAAGACTGACGCGGTTATCGCCAGAACGAAAAAAAAGCATCTCATGAGTTGCGCCTTACGCAGAAAGAAAGTCGGCCAACAGCCAACTACTGAGAATTTTAGAAGAAAAGGAACTGCAAACAGCGCCGGCAGTATAGCAAGCCCGAGGTCGACTTATAAGCAATATATGTTTTTGCGGGCGAATTATGGCTGTGTGAAGCGTCAAGTTCATGACAAGTCGCTCATGCACGGTTTCTAATAGTGCTTTGTGAACTACCTATCAGCGGCTACCACAATTTGTTCTGTCACTGGCATCGCGAGGACGCCGGTTATTCAGACAAGTATCGAATCGATCGCGTCGACGAGCATTCCACGATTTACCGGCTAGGAGGCGAGCTAATTGGCGGCAAGTGAGACAGGTCATCAAACCGCCAGCGTTAAAAAGCAACTGTTTCTCCGGCTGTTGGTTGAGCACTTTCTACCCGAATACAATTGCTTACCGATTAGAGTTCAGTGATAATTGCACACTCAAGCTATTCTGATTTGCCGCGACACGAACTAGCAGGCGCCCTTCTTGGCGAATGCTCCATCAACATGGTCCGCCGATGTTTTCATTCGTTTGCAGACGTCATTCTGCTGCGTGCCTTTGCGTTATCGCGACGGTGTTCTTGACCAGCATGGGCTGCAAGTCTGAGCCCGCGGCGCCCGCTGAAGCAATCACCCCCAAGGTCACCGTCGCCGACGTTATCTCTCAGGAGATCGTCGACACGGACGAGTACACCGGACAGACTGAAGCTTCCGAGATCGTCGAAGTTCGCTCGCGCATCTTTGGGTTCTTGAAGTCGATTGACTTTAAGGATGGCGACTTCGTGAAGGAGGGCCAGACTCTCTTTACGATCGAGCCGGAAGAGTATCAAGCGATTCATGAGCAATCGCTGGCAAAGATCGCCGTTAATAACGCGAATCTTGAGTTGTCGCGCAGCAAGCTGGCGATGAAGGAGCGACTGCGGCCCAACGGAGCCATTTCACAAGAAGAGTACGAGGAAGCCATCGCTGCCGTCCATGAGGCGGAGGCGACGATCGCGGCCGCTCAAGCCGATGCAAATCGGACGGCGATCGACGTGAAGTACACCGTGATCGAAGCGCCGATCAGCGGACGGATCGATCGAGCCTTGGTCAGCAAAGGTAATTTGCTCACGGGCGGTCAAAGCTCCGGCACGCTCTTGACGACGATCGTCAATGAACAGCCGATGTACGTCTATTTCGACGTCGACGAGCGGTCGCTGTTGCGCTACATGCGCCAGCGCACGCCGGAGCAAGCCGCGACTCCGGGCAGTATGCGCGACATGGGGCTGGCCTGTTACTTGCAACTGGCCGATGAGAAGGACTTTCCGCATGCGGGCGTGCTTGATTTCGCTTCGGCGCAAGTGAATGCCAGCACCGGAACGGCCCGTCTCCGCGGCGTCTTCGAGAACGCCGACCACGCGCTGGCCAGCGGACTCTTCGTCCGGATTCAAATCCCGGTTAGCAAGCCTTATGAGGCCTTGTTAATTCCGGAGCGCGCCCTGTCCACCGATCAAAACATCAAGTTCGTCTATGTCGTCGACGAGGACGGGATCGCCAATCGCCGCGTCGTCGAGCTTGGAACCCAGCGAGGTGATCTTCGGGTAATCACCGCGGGTCTTTCGGCGGGCGAACGAGTGATCGTGAAGGGATTGCAGCGCGTGAAGCCGGGCCAGCACGTTGAAGCCGAACCCGAGTTGACGTCCGCTGCCAAGCCGACGAGTTGACGCTGGTGCAGGCGTAGGACTCTCTTGTCGTCAACGACCTCTTCCTGAATAAGTCTCTCCGAGTCTGAACCGCCATGGCGAAATTCTTCATCGATCGTCCGATCTTCGCCGCGGTGATTTCGGTGATCATCACCCTCGCGGGCGGGATCGCCGTCACGACGCTGCCGGTCGCGCAATATCCGGAGATCACGCCGCCGACCGTTCAGGTGACCTGTTTTTATCCCGGCGCCAGTTCCAACGTGGTGGCGGAGACGGTCGCCGCGCCAATTGAGCAGCAGGTGATCGGCGTCGAAAACATGCTCTACATGAGCTCGCAGTCGACGAACGACGGCGGATACAACCTCACCGTGACGTTCGCCGTCGGGACGAATCTCGACATGGCGCAGGTGCTCGTGCAGAACCGGGTGAACCTGGCGCTGCCGACGCTCCCGAGCGAAGTGAAGCAGACCGGCGTCAGCGTCAAAAAGAAGTCGCCGAGCATCTTGCTGGTCGTGAACCTCATTTCTCCGAATGGGACGTACGATCAGCTTTATCTCAGCAACTACGCGACGATCAACCTGCGCGACGAGCTAGCTCAGATCAAAGGCGTCGGCGACGTCACCTTCTTGGGGCAACTCGACTACAGCATGCGGGCGTGGCTCGACCCCGACAAAGTGGCGGCGCGGAATCTCTCGGCGAGCGACATCGTGGCGGCGTTGCGCGAGCAAAACGTCCAAGTTGCCGCCGGCGCCCTCGGTCGTCCCCCCATCCCGACAGGGCAAGCCTTTCAATACACGCTGACGACGCTCGGGCGACTGACGACGCCGGAGGAATTTGGCGAGATCGTCGTGAAAACCGGAACCGCCGGCGAGACGACGCGGCTGAGAGAACTGGTGACCGACGTTCGCGAAGACGAATCAGGCGCCAAGTTCGGCGGCATTCAACTCGGCGCCAAGGTGGAGGACACATCCTGCCGTCTCGACGGCCAGCCCTCGGTCGGTTTAGCGATTTTCCAGCAGCCAGGCTCGAACGCCCTCAGCACGGCTGAAGCCATCCGCGCCCGCATGAGCGAACTGAAACGAAGTTTTCCCCCCGACGTCGATTACGCCATCGTCTACGACACGACGCCTTTCATCGACGAATCGATTCACGAAGTGTTCAAGGCGCTCCGCGACGCGATCTTGCTGGTCGCCCTCGTGGTGCTGGCTTTTCTCCAGTCGTGGCGGGCGACTGTCATCCCGCTGATTGCGGTCCCCGTCGCGATCGTCGGGACGTTCGCCGTGATGATGGGGCTGGGATTCAGCCTCAACAACCTTTCGCTGTTCGGACTGGTGCTGGCGATCGGCATTGTGGTCGACGACGCCATCGTCGTCGTGGAAGCGGTCGAGCATCACATCGCGCATGGACTGTCAGCGAAAGAGGCCGCCCACAAAGCGATGGGCGAAGTCACCGGGCCGATCATCGCCATCTCGCTCGTGTTGATGTGCGTTTTCATTCCGTGCGCGTTCATCTCCGGCATTACTGGGCAGTTTTTCCGGCAATTCGCCCTGACAATCGCGGTGTCGACCTTCTTCTCCGCGGTCAATTCGCTGACCCTGAGCCCGGCGCTCTGTGCACTTTTGCTGAAGCCGAAGGAGGAGCAGCGCGATCCGCTGTCGCGACTGCTCAATCTCGCGCTCGGTTGGTTCTTCAATCTATTCAATGCCGGTTTCGCGAAGGCCTCCGACGTCTACAGCCGCACCGTCGGTTTGATGCTGCGAGGAAGCATCGTGGTGCTGGCGGTTTACGCCGGTCTGCTCTACCTCACCTATCTCGGCTTTACCAGCGTTCCCACCGGCTTCATCCCCTCGCAAGACAAGGGATATCTGCTGGTCGACGTGCGGCTCCCCGACTCCGCGTCGTTGGAACGGACGATGGCCGTCATGAACCAAGTGGAGCAGATCGCCCGCGGCACCGGGAAGGCCGAGTCGTCCGATGAAGGCGCGCATGGAACAGGCGGCGAAGGGGGGATCCCCGGGATCGTCCACACGATCGCCATCTCCGGCCAATCGATCGTGCAAAACGCAATCGGGTCGAACTACGGCACCGTCTACGTCATCTTGGACGAGTTTGAACACCGCCACGGCGCGGAGTTTGGCGCCGACGCCATCGCCACGAAGCTGCGAGCCGCTTGCTATCAGGAAGTGCAAGAAGCGTCGGTCGCCGTGTTCGGCGCGCCGCCGGTCGACGGTCTGGGCAGCGCCGGCGGGTTCAAAATCATGGTCCGCGATCTCACCGGACTTGGCTTTGACGCCCTGCAAGAAGCGGCCGACGGACTCGCCGCCAGCGGCAACGAGCAGCCGGGACTCGTCGGCTTGTTCAGCGCGTTCCGAGCTCGCACGCCGCAGATGTACGTCGACGTCGACCGCGTCCGTTGCAAAGCGATGGGCGTGCCGCTCAACGAGGCGTTCATGACGCTGCAACTTTATCTCGGCGGCTACTACACGAACGACTTCAATCAATTCGGCCGCACCTGGCAAGTCAATCTGCAAGGCGACCCTCGCTATCGCCTGAACCCCGAACAGGTCCGGCAGTTGAAGGTGCGCAACCTGTCGGGCGAAATGGTTCCGCTGGGAAGCGTCGCGAGCGTCACTGAGATTTCAGGCCCCGCGCTGGTGGTGCGTTACAACGGCAAGACGGCCGCCGCCATCAACGGCGGGTCGCTGCCGGGCGTCAGTTCCGGCACGGTGATCAACACGATGGAGGGACTCGGCCAGAGTGAACTGCCGCAGGGGATGGACTTTCAATGGACCGAGCTCACGTTGCTGCAGATCCTGGCGGGGAACACCGCGATGATCGTCTTCGCGCTCGCCGTGGTACTGGTGTTTCTCGTCCTGGCGGCGCAGTACGAGAGCCTGTCGCTTCCGTTCGCCGTCATCTTGGTGGTGCCGATGTGCCTGCTCTGCTCCGTCATTGGCGTCGCCTTAGCCGGCATGGACATGAACATCTTCGTGCAGATCGGCCTCGTCGTGTTAGTGGGTCTCGCCAGCAAGAACGCCATTCTGATCGTTGAATTCGCTAAGGAGAAATCGGCTCACGGCGCCTCGCCGCGAGACGCGACGCTTGAGGCGTGCCGACTTCGCCTGCGACCGATCATTATGACGTCATTGGCGTTCATCCTCGGCGTCGTACCGCTCGCCTTGGCCGTCGGCGCTGGCGCCGAAATGCGGCGGGCGCTCGGCATCGCCGTCTTCTCCGGCATGCTTGGCGTCACGCTCTTCGGCATCTTTCTGACGCCGGTGTTTTATTACGTGGTCGTTTCGCTCACTTCGCGAAATGCGAAGCGTTCGATTGTCGACTAGCGGTAAATTCAATGAAACGCGTCACAATACGCGGAGACAAAACGCGTTTGATGCGAAAGCAATAGCGAGCAACTCAGATGGCGACTCCGTCGCCAAGCAGCGTGGGATGTCGCTAACTCTTAGAAGTTCAGCTCCCACTGGACGTAGGTAAAATCGGCGTCGTGCGGGGCCGTAATCTTATTGCCGCGCCAGAAGTGCGAGTACCCGAACAGAATGCTTGATCGCGGGCCGAACGTGTACTTCGCGATCAAATCGAGTTCTTCGCCGAGATCCGCACTGGTGAGATTCTGGGTTTCAGTTGCCGTGATGGCCGGCACGATGTCGCCTCGTTCGGCGGCGCGGAAGTAGTATGCCCACGCCAGGAATTCCCAATTCGTACCGACCGGCTTCGCCGTCAACTGCACGTTCGGCGCGAAAATGTTCGACCGCTGCACGGAGTCGATGAAGCCCAAGTAGCGATGGCTCCAGGGGAACAACTGGTTGTATCGCGTCCAGTCGGCGCCGCCGTCGTTGCCGGAAGCGTAATCGAGGTAGCCCCAAATCTGCGGCTGCCAATCGTTGTCGGGATATTTGTGGCCCAGGCCCACCGTGGCGTATCCGGCCTTCTGATTCTTCCCCAAACCGCTTTGTCGACCAAGCTGCACGCCCCCTTCCGTTTCGAACAGCCAGTTGTCTTCCAGCGTGCGGAAGAGCCGCGAGCCGAACGTGTGGAGCGAGAAGTCGCCGGTGATGGCGCCGGGATGGCGATTGTCGTAGCCGAGGTAGTAGAGGTCGAGCGTATTGTTCGGCGACTCGGTATAGACGGCATACGTGCCGTAAAAGGGTTGCTGCCAGTCGGCCTTGTCGAGATCGTTCGCGAGCACCGGCACGAGCGACGTGTAGAACGTATCGATCGACCAGGGGCCATCCTCGTACAGCAGCATCGCGCCTTCGAAGGTCCGCCGGCTATTCTGCCAGTCGGTGATCGAAACCAAACGCTCGGCGCCGTAGACGAGTTCCTGGCGACCGACCCGCGCCGTCCAGACGCCGTCGTTCCAAGAATGATCGACGAACAGGTTGAGGAAGTCGCCGAAGTTGTTCTCGAAGACGCGCGGGTTATAGGTTCCGTTGTCGCGATTAATCGAGGCATAATGGAATTCGCAGTAAGCCCGCGTCTGCTTGGTCGCCTGCCAGTTGGTGTAGAGGCGGGTACGATTGAGGAACAGATCGAACGAGGTGTCCTCAAACCGTAGCTGGCCGGGCCCGCTCACCGCGTTGCCCATGCCGATTTCATGCTTGTACTGGAGACGCTCCTGACCGCCGATGTCGAGCGTTCCCCAGTCGCGGTACACGCCCAGCGGCATCAGCTTCAGCTGGTCGCCCAGGCAATGGCCGTGGTAGTTCGGATCTTCGAGGTAGCTGAAATCGTTGAGATAGAAGAGCTTCTTGTGTGATTCGGCGCAAGGATTCTTGGGCGTCGGCTTGGGGTAAGCCCCAGAGGCGTCTGGAGCCCCGTACCCTTCATCGCTGATGGCCGTGTCTTCGGCCTGGGCGTCGTCGTCCCCTTCGGCCTCCTCGGCGTCGCCCGGTTGGAGCATCGCCGTCTGAAGGTAGTGGCTTGATGAAGGGGCCCGCTCGACTTCCAACGCTCCCGGAGAGGTTTTTAGCTCCAACTGCCCCGTGATAAATGCTGGCTGACGGGCCGTGAAATCTGGTTCTTCGCCTTGCGATTTGCTGGAATTATTCAGCCAGACCCCAGCGACGCTTAGAAACCCGAGTAAAAGCCCCCATCTGAAGGATGGCGCCAACATTGCTAACGAGTCCTTCACCTGAGCTTAACAACGTCTCCGTCGACGCTTTCACGCGTCGTCGTGGCGGCAAGGCTCCGGTGGCTCAGTGACTCATGCCGTTAACAAACTTCGACTTCCGATCGTGCCGAGTCTGAGGTTTGTTCCGCTAGGCGGCAAAGTCTCCCACTCGGCCGGCCCGCACCCGACGATCGGTTGTTCAGCCTTCTCCCTGATTCGCCGCCACCTACCTACTTATCGCGACATCCATGACTGAGAAAGAAATCGGACTGCTGATTCTCACCTTCGGCGTCTTCCTCTGTTTCGTTCACATCCTCGGCTACGTTTTCGAGCGCCTCCGTCAACCGCGGCTTGTCGGCGAGATCGTCTCCGGGATCCTCCTCGGGCCGTTTGTGCTCAAGAAGTTCGCTCCACAAGTATCCGATTTTCTCTTCGCGAATCCGGCTCTCGGCGAGGATCGCACCAAAGCGATTCTGGGCTTCATCTATTGGCTAGGCATTTTGCTGCTGATGTTCATCTCGGGCAGTCAAGTGAAACGGCTGCTCTCCAAGGATAACCGTCGTGAGACGGCTTGGATTCTCGGCATCGGCACACCGCTGCCGTTTTTGATCGTGATGATACTGGGCGTCTCCGGCGTTATTTCAATTGGCCCGCTCGTCGGCGTGCAGGGAGTTGAGATGTCGGCGCTGCTGGTTCTCGCCAGCGCCGTCGCCGTCACGTCGATTCCCGTGATCTCGCGCATCTTCAACGATCTCGGCATCCTTCATACTCGCTTCGCTAGTTTGATCCTAGGCTCCGCTGTGCTGGAAGATATTGCACTCTGGGGCGTCCTCGCCGTCGCAACGGCGCTCACGCGCCAAACGTCTCTGGCCGATCAAAACATCGTCGGCTCGACCGCTCAGCATCTGATCATCACTTTCGCCTTCATGGGCGCCGCCATCTTCATCATGCCGAGCGTCCTGCGCACTCTTGGTCGCTCGCGCTGGAACATCCTCCTTCGCGCTTCACGGCTCGCTTATGCGATCATCGTCCTTTTCGCATACGTCGGCGCTGCCGCCTACTTTGAGGTGAATCTCGTCTTCTCCGCTTTCCTCGCCGGCTTCGGTCTGTCCGGAGGGATCGCCGGCGGCGAGCGCGAGCATTTTTCGGAAGCTCTCGACGCCATCGGCAAGTTCTCCTACGGGATTTTCATTCCGGTTTATTTCGCGCTCGTGGGCAATCGTCTGGTCTTCGGTCGCGACTTCTCGCCCTCCATGCTGGTGGCGTTCCTCGTCGGGAGTACGTTGCTTTCGCTGATCTCGGTCGGGCTCGCCGCGAAGCTGGCCGGTTTCCGTCGACTCGACATCCTTAACCTCGCCATCACCACGAACGCTCGCGGCGGACCGGGCATCGTGTTGGCCAGCGTCGCGTTCGACGCGGGGATTATCAGCGCGGCTTTCTACACGACGCTCGTTCTCACCGCGATCATCACCTCGCAAATGGCCGGCCTGTGGTTGCGTTACGTGCTCAGCCGCGGCTGGCCTCTCCTGTCGACGGACGAAGAGGGCGTTGCCGAACAACCGTTTGCAACGACTCCAGTCAGAGAACTCCTGGGTAGTCCCAAATCTCCTTCGACAGGATTTTGAACTTGTTTTTTGATCGCGGCTGTTCGCCGCGATCGCCCGCAACCGATCAACCGGAGCAGTTTTGATGTCGTCTCGACGTATTGTGAGCGTCCTGTGCACCCTGGGCCCATCGTCGCTCAATCGAAGCGCCATTGAGCGTCTGCAATCGCGAGGCGTCGACTTATTCCGCATCAATCTCTCGCATACGCCGCTGGAGCGCGTCGCTGAAACGATCAAGACGATCCAATCGTTCTCGAACGTGCCCGTCTGCCTCGATACCGAGGGAGCGCAAGTTCGAACCGGCACCTTGGCAGCCGACGTCGAAGTTCAAGACCGTCAACACGTCACGCTGACGCGGGATACGATCGTCGGCAACGGGCAGCGATTCTCGCTAACTCCTCCCAGCGTCTTCGATAATTTGAAGCCAAACACGCTGATTGGCGTCGACTTCGACGGCGTCGTCTTGCTGGTGTTGCAAGAAACCGAGCAAGGTGTCGACACGGTCGTGCTGAACGGCGGTCGAATCGGCTCGAACAAGGCCGTGACGGTTGACCCCGCGCCGCTGTTGCCGGCCCTTTCCGCGAAAGACGTCGAGGCGGTGCGAATTGGTTTGGAGCATGGCGTCAAGCACTTCGCCCTGTCGTTCGCGAATACGGCGGACGACGTCAAGCAGTTGCGCGAACTGGTCGGCCCCGACGCGACGATCATCTCGAAGATTGAAAGCAAACGAGGCGTGCGGAACATCGACGCCATCCTGACAGAGACTGACGAAATCCTCATCGACCGCGGCGATCTTTCCCGCGAAGTGCCGCTCGAGAACTTACCCTTCTTGCAGAAGGCGATCATTCGCAAAGCGAACATCGCCAAGGTCCCGGTGAACGTCGCGACGAATCTGCTGGAGTCGATGATCGTCAATCGCAAGCCGACCCGCGCGGAGTTGAACGACATCGTCAACACGATGCTCGATGGCGCCAACGGTCTGGTCCTCGCCGCGGAGACCGCGATCGGCAGCCACCCCGTGCGGACGGTCGACATTGTCCTCGGGCTGATCGAGCGCTATCGCCGTTCGCTTGAAGGTTACCGCATCGCCGACCTGCTTGACGGCGGCTCGGTGCTGTTGCCGTCGCCGCACGGCTCGGCCACGGCGCGACCGCTGCGTCTGCTTTCCAGCGAAAGCTCGATGCGTCGCCATTCCACGCGGTACCCTTCGATCGAAATCGATCTCGAAACGGCCATGGATGTCGAACAGCTCGCCCATGGCGTTTACTCGCCGCTACGCGGGTTCATGACGCGCGAAGAACTGGAAGGCGTGCTCGACCACAATCGATTGCCCGACGGACAAATCTGGACGATGCCGATCGTCCTGCAAGGGAAATCACAAGAGTTTGCCGCGTTTCAGCCCGGGCAGTCGATCCGCCTGATCGACCAACGCACCGGCGAGTCGACGGCGATCCTGCATCTCGAAGACAAATTCGAAGTCGAACTGGAAAACATCTCCAAGCGCTGGTTCGGCACGGCGGACCGCGCGCATCCGGGAGTCGCTCGGTTCATGAGCCGCGGCGTGACGTTGTTGGGAGGACCGATCGAGTACCTGGGCCCCGCCAGCGTCGCTCGTTCTCCCTATCAGCTGACGCCGCAGCAGACGCGAATGATCTTCGACATCAAAGGGTGGACGAAGATCGTCGCCTTCCACACGCGCAACGTCCCTCACCGCGGGCACGAGCATGTGATTGCGAACGCCTGCGAGCGAGCCAGCGCCGACGGCATCCTCATTCATCCGGTCATCGGTCCCAAGAAGAAGGGCGATTTTACTCCCCAAGCGGTGATGGGCGCCTACGAGCGTCTCATTTCAGCGCGCGTCCCCAACGCGCTGCTCGCGGCGTTCAGCACTTACTCGCGCTACTGCGGTCCCCGTGAAGCGGTCTTCACGGCGCTCTGTCGGAAGAACTTCGGCTGCACTCATTTTGTGCTGGGGCGCGATCACACCGGCGTCGGCGGCTTTTACACGCCGAATCAGAACCGCGACCTCTTCGATTCGCTGGGAGACATCGGCATTGCGCCAGTATTTTTCGATTCGGTGCATTTTTCGGATCTCGCGGACGACACGATCGAATCGGCAGCCTTAGGGGATGGCCGCGCTATTTCCGGGACGGCCGTACGCGACCTGATCGCTCAGGGGCAGGTCGTCCCCGATTGGTGCATGCGAACTGATATTTCAAGTTGGCTCCTCGAGATGCAAGGAGCCGGTCAATCGCTGTTCATCGAATAAAACTCTCCCATCGGCACACTCGCCCATGATTCGCTCACTCGCCCGTTACGTGCGTCTCAACGCCCGCCTGTACTTGAAAGGAGAGGCGCCGGTCGTCGTTTACTCGAAAGAGCGAACGGGGAGCGTTGCGCTCTACAAGTCGCTGGTCGCCGCAGGAGTACCGGCGATCGCTACTCATTACCTCGATCCGGCGAAGATCGCCGAGGGAAAGTTGTCGGGCAGCGCTCGATGGGCGTCGAAGCATGTCGTCCAACCTCGCCGACGAGCCAAATTCATCACCCTCGTTCGCAACCCCATCGACAATTTGCTTTCAACGTTTGCGCGGAATGAATTCGTCGACAAGCCGCGAGCGCGTGGATTGTCGGCTGAAGCAGCGCTCGCCGTCAGTCCCGAGGAACTCGACAATCGATTTAATCGTCAGTACTTGGACGGCGGCGAGTATCGTCGGGAATTGGACTGGTTTGAGGCCGAATTTCAGGTGGCCTTGGGCATCGATCCATTCGCCCACCCTTTCGACGCGTCGCTCGGTTACGGCCGTATCGCGGATGGGCCGTTTGAAGTACTTGTGCTACGAACTGAACTCAGCGACGACGTCAAAGCCGCGGCCGTGGCTGATTTTCTAGGGTTGGCCGACTTCGCGATGTCGCATGGACCGATTACCGTCTCGGGCGCCCCGGGAGCGACCGGGGATAGTGCGAAATATCAGGAACACTACCGTCAGCTTAAACGTCACGCCGTCATTCCGCAGCATCATTGGGATGTAATCGCCGGCTCCAAGGTGGCACGCCATTTTATCGACGAGCGCGAGCTTGCGGAAAGTCGCGCGAAGATCCAAGTCGGCGACCGGTCAAGTTCGAATCTCGCATACCTCGCAAAATAGGCGCTCGTAGTTTCGCAGAAGCCAATATGCCAACCATTAGTCAAGAGTATGAACGCGACTTTTCAGTTGTTCGTGACCCGCTGGAGCCGCTGACAAAACCGCAGCCGGTCTCTTCGACCGACGAATACAAGCGCAACTTGAAAGAGGCGGCCCGCATGATGGCCTGCAGCGACGACGAACTTATGCGCAGGCCGATCATCGTCGTCGGCGCCGGCCGGAGCGGCATGAATTTTCTCGGCGACGCGATCGCTCAACATCCAAGGTTAGCGGTCGCCCACGAGCCGCGGCTGATCTGGAAAGCCGGTAACAATCGCGTTTCCGATGCACTACGCCCGCATCATGCTCGACCTGAAGTCATCGCCGATATTCGATCGCGATTTGCGACCGTGGTCCGTAAGGCTGGAAAGGAACGCTATATCGACGTCACGCCAGGCAACTCTGTGCGTCTGGGGTTCGTGAACCAGGTCTTTCCCGATTGTCATTTCGTCCACTTCATTCGCGACGGCGTCGACAACGTCTTGTCGATGCGACGGTTCTACGGGGTGGTGGCCAGGACGCTTCGTTCCAATACGCCGAAGCTGCGAGACAGCTATGTGGCTCGCCGAGCGAAAGAGATGCGACCGAAGCAGGTCCCCTTGATGGCGCTGGAGGCCGTGCGGCGCCTAGCTCCGCATTGGATGCTTCCTTACGTCGGTCCGCCAGTGGCTGGCGTGCGGCTGCCGGCGATGTCGGCGATGCGGCGCGAGATGGATCTCCTCGACGTTTGCTTCATGCAATGGCGATCATCAGTCGAGTGGGCGTGTCAGTTCGGTCGGAGCTTGCCGCCGGGGCGCTACATGGAGTGCCGGATTGAAACGTTCTGCGAAGACGACGTCCGACGCATTTATGACTTCCTTGGTTTGGAAGTGACCCCCGATGCGCTGGAATTTGTGCGCAAGAACTTCGAGCCGGGCCGCATCGGCCCCGCCATGCAGGATTGCTTTCCTGAGGAGTTGGAACGACTTAAGGCGATGATCGCGCCGACTATGCGCTGGATCGAGTCCTATGATCCCAACAACGCCACTGAGACGGGAAACGTCCGGTAGCATATCAACCTGCCTACAGAGCCTGTTTTTGATCGACGAAAGAAGACGAATGTCCGCTGCAACTGCCGCTTCGTGGATCGACAGCCGCCTGGAAAGCGGCGTGCGCGTGCTGACCATTGTCGTCGGCCGGCTCGATTCGAAACTTCATCCTCGTAAGGAATTCGCTCAAGCGCTCGTCGATGCGGTAGCTGGCGGCGAACGGCGCTACGTTCTGAATCTTTCCAACCTCCGCTACACCAACCACACTTATGGCATTCTGCAATTGGCGTTCACCGCCGGAAACGCATTGCATAATACGGGCAGTCGGATTGCCGTCTGTGGACTGAAGGGGCATCCTCGACGCGCCTACCTCTATGCCGACGTCGATCGGTTCATTCCGGAGTTTCGCACGGAACGGCAGGCGATTGCCGCCGTCAGCGCCGAGTCGGCGATCGCTTAGCGCCTTCCGATGCACGCGCGGCAGACTCTTTTCCTGAACATAAGCGGGCCATCCAGCAGATGCTCTAGCCCGCACTGTCTGATCTCACGGCTGCGGCGGCATGCTATCGCCTTGATGGCAAAGAATCCCGCGAAATTCAGATTGAGCCGATTGAATTGATCGAACGGCACGCCGGTTGCATTCAAGATCAGCCACGCGAGTCAATCTCGCCTTCATACGCTGACCGCGACCAACGCGGCGGCCTCTGGAACGTTACTGCGTAGCCTACTGGGAAGCCGGAAGCTCGCTGCTAAGAACAGCCGAGGATTCCCGCACGATGCCCACGCCATTCTTACCCGCTGCCCTCAGGCCAATGGATGCTGGCCCGCAGCTGCTGATCGCTTGTGGGAACGCCAGCGCGTTCCCCGCGACATTCGTCCGATGTGAGCCGGCCGAACACGACTGTTCGAGCTGTTGTCGTCGCTAGCGTTTGGGATTCTCCCTCGCTCAGCCTCCTGTGCTGCTTTCGCCTTGCCATCGAGCATTAGGCGAGCATTCTTCCAAGCGACTGCGGTCGCATCAAACCCAACCCAAATTAGAGGACTTCCCATGAAACGTCTTTATCAAGTTGCTCTCGCCACGCTCGCCTACAGTCTGGCCGATTCGAGCCTCTTGGCCGCCGCCGACAATGCGGCGAAGCCAAGCATCATCGTCATCGTCGCCGACGACCTCGGCTACGGCGACCTCGGATTTCAAGGCGGCAAGGATGTACCGACTCCGCACATCGACAGCATCGCCCAGAGTGGCGTTCGCTTTACCGACGGCTATGTCACCGGCGTTGTCTGCAGTCCCACGCGGGCGGGACTCCTGACCGGTCGCTATCAACAGCGATTTGGCCACGAGTTCAACCCGGGCGGCGTCGATCAAACGACCGGCACACAGGTCGGCTTGCCGCTTACGGAGTCGACGGTGGCCGACGCCCTGAAGAAGGCGGGCTACAAAACGGCCCTTGTCGGTAAATGGCATCTCGGTTCGGACGAGAAGTTCCGGCCGCAACAACGCGGTTTCGACGAATTCTACGGCTTCCTCGGCGGCGCCCACCCTTATGTGCCGAACGACAAGAACACTGCCGGCGGCGGGCCGATCTATCGCGGCAACGAAGAGGTCGAATCTCCTGCCCATCTGACCGAAGCCTTCGGCAAAGAGGCGGCCGCGTTCGTCGAGCGCGAGAAGGGACATCCTTTCTACCTGCAACTCACCTTCAACGCGGTTCACAACCCGCTGCAGCCTGATGCGGAGCATCTGGCACGCTTCGAGAAGATCAGTGATCCCAAGCGACGCGCTTATGCTGGCCTGCTGAGCGGTCTCGACGATGCGGTTGGTCAAGTGCTGAAGGCGGTCCGCGAGTCGGGCCAGGAAGAAAACACGCTGATTTTCTTCATCAGCGATAATGGCGGTCCGCAACAAGGCAACGGCAGCAACAACGCTCCTCTGAGCGGCGACAAGGCCACGGTGCTTGAGGGAGGCATTCGCGTTCCTTTCGTCCTGCAATGGAAGGGAAAGATTCCAGCCGGCTCGGTTTACAAGCAGCCGGTGATCTCGCTCGACATTCCCGCCACCGCAGTCGCCTTGGCTGGCGGATCGCTTGGCAGCGCCGACCGCCCCGTAGACGGAGTCAACTTGATCCCCTTCGTGACCGGCAAGAACAACGCGGCGCCACACGAGTCGCTCTTCTGGCGCGCCGGACCGCAACACGCCATTCGTCGCGGCAACTACAAGCTCCGTCAGCAAGCTGACGGCGGGCCCAAGCTGTTCGACGTCGTCGCCGACGTTGCCGAGCAGAAGGATCTGTCGGCCGCACATCCTGAGCTGGTCGAAGAGCTCTCGGCCGCCTACTCCGCCTGGGACCAGGAGCTTGCCAAACCTCTTTGGCAGGGACGCCAAGGAGGTCGCAAGCCGAACGCCGCTCAACGGGCCGCTCGGACTGAACGTCGGGCGACGGCCAACGCCGCCGACGCCGGTAAGCCCAAGCAAACGACCAGCGTCAACTAGGCGACATCAACTCAACCATCTGAACGCAATTAAATAACTCTACGACGGAGAAGACTCAAGATGATTCGCAAACTTTCAACGAAGGCGACTGTGTGGGGCGCCGTGGGCATCGCCGCGGCCAGCCTGGGAGACGGGGGGCAGGCGGCGGGGCAGGAGTTCGTCCCCACCAGCGGCACGCACTTTTGGAACGACAACAATAACTGGGGGCCTGCTCCGCCGCAGCCATTTCCTAACGGTCCAAGCGCATTGGCCACGCTGCCCGCCCCAACCGGCGCGCTGACGGTCGACTTGGGCCAGCCGATCGAAGTCGACACGCTCACCGTCAACAAGGGAATCGCACTCACCGATACCTACAACACGACGATTCTCGGTTCGGCGACGAATACGTTGAAGTTCAGCGGAACGGCCTTGTTCTCAAACTCGCTGTCAGCCGAAGGGACAGGCGTCACGATTACCAACGCTCCGGTCGTCTTCGACTCGCAATTCACCGTCTCCCAATTCGACGACGGTGAACTGCGGTTTCTGCAGCCGCTTTCGGGAACTGGAAATTTTGCCGTTGGTCGCGGCACCAGCGGCACGGGCGTCGTTGTCCTGAACGCCGCCAATACGTATCAGGGATCGACGACCTTTGGCGGGGGCGGCGGAGCCAACTACCTGACGGTGCGATTGAACAACGCCACGTCCATTCCGGGCGGCGTCGGGGCGACGGGGGGAACTAGCAATATCACCCTCAACGATGCGGTGGTGTTGGAACTTGGCGCCAGTGACTTCAAGCGAGGCATCGGCGCCGGAGCCGATCAGATTCAGTTCAACGGCGTCGGCACGAACGGCTTCGCCGCATCCGGCGCCAATCGCGTCGTCAACCTCGGCGGCGCCGGGGCCCCTATCCTGTGGGGCGACGCTGGCGCCAACTTCGGCGAACTCACCTTCGGCTCGACGACGGCGACGCACACCGTCACGTTTGAGAATCCGTTGAACATCGGCGCGGCCAATCGCACGATCCGCACCTTTGAAGGTCCGGCGTCGATCGAGACTCGGTTCACCCAGCCGATCAGTTCGGATAGTGCCGCCACGCTCACCAAAATGGGGCCCGGAGCGTTAGCTCTTGCGGCGAAGAATACTTACACGGGGAACACGATCGTCAACAATGGCGCGCTCGTGCTTGAGCACGCCGAAGCGCTCCCGGCGACCACCAACGTCACGCTGCGAGCGGGCGGTTTGCTGGGACTCGCAATCGGAGACTACAGCGGCACGCTTGGCACAGGCCCTGGACAGCTACAGTTCACGACCGGCAATGGCGGCTTCGCCGCGTTCGGCGGCAACTTCACCGTCACGCTTAACGGCGACGCCGGCGTGGCGTGGGGAGCGGGCAACTTTGCTGCCAACAACTTCGTCCTCTCCGACGACAACGCCACGGGCACGATCACCTTCACCAATCCGATCGACCTCGGCGCCGCGACCCGCGTGCTCGCCATCCGCAACGGCACAGCCGATCTCGATGCACGCGTGACGGGCGTCATCAGCGGAACTGGATCGCTCAATAAGACGCAACCAGGCAACGTCGAGTTGGCGGCGGCGAACACTTACACCGGCGCCACGTTGATTAACAACGGCGTAGTCATCCTCACCAACGCCAATTCGATTCCTGGCGGCGTCACCGGCGGGAACGTCGGAAACATTCAAATCGTCGCTAGCGGCGGCACGATCGGCTTGGGCGCTTCGAACTTTACCAGCGGCCTGGGCACGCTAGCGGGGCAAATTAACCTCAATGGCGCAAACGTTGATACCGGAGTCCCCTTTAATGCTGGATTCGCGGCCTACGGCGGCAATCGCACGGTGAATCTCGGCGGGGCGTCGGCGCCAGTGGTATGGAACTCCGGCAATTTCGTCGCCGGCAACTTGCTATTCAGCGCGGCTGGCTCCGACGGAACCGTCGACTTTCAGAATCCGATCGATCTGAACGGAGCACCGCGAATCATCGTCGCCCGAAACGGCACGGCCGCCATCGATGCCGTCGTGAGCGGCGTCATCAGCGGCACGGCCGCCAGCCTGCAGAAGAACAACGACGGCGCATTAGCGCTGACCGCGGCCAACACCTACGACGGCGGTACGATCATTGATCAAGGCCCCCTGTTGGCTAACAACACGACCGGGTCGGCCGTCGGTACGGGCGACGTGTCGATCCTCGACGCTGGCGTGCTCGGCGGCACGGGCTTCGTCGGTACGGCCGGCGACGCCTCGAACGTCTCCGTGCAACTCGGCGGCCGCATCAATCCTGGCGTCACGATTGGTCAGCTGACCGTCTCAGGCGACGTGACATTTGGCGCCGGATCTTTCCTCGACGTCGACCTCGACGGCGGCGGCTTCGATAAGCTCGCGATCACTGGCGGAGCGACGCTCGACGGAACGCTCAACGTCGTCGTGCCGGAAGGCTTCATGGCGACGCCGGGATCGACCTACCAGGTTCTCACTTCGACGAGCGGCGTCACCGGTCAGTTCGCCGGCCTGACCTGGAACGGAGCGAACTCGTGGACGGCTCAGTACGGAGCCAACTCGGTAACGCTCGTCGCCGGCGCATCCGCCGGATTCGCTTCAGACTTCGATCTCGACGGCGACGTCGATTCGGCAGATCTGACGCGCTGGAAGACGAACTTCGGTTTGGCCTCCGGCGGAACAAAGGCGTTGGGCGACGCCACGGGCGACGGCGTCGTCAACGGCGCCGACTTCCTCGCTTGGCAACGCGAGTTCGGCAGCGGCGTCGTGCCCGCTGCCGCAGCAGCGGCAGCAGTCCCCGAGCCGGCAACTTGGGGGATGACGCTTCTCGCCCTGCTGAGCGCGGGCCTGTTTCCGCGCAAGTCGCGACTCAACCACAAGCTCGTCGACAACGACGAGCAAACACCGAGCGCTTGATTGGGGGCAGGCGGGCCACGTCGCCTCGTAGGCGCGTGGCCCGCTTCGCAATCAATCGAGAATCCAAACGACCACTCTCACGCGACTCACAAATACGATCCAACTTCACTCAAGAACCTCAAAAATGATCCACGTCATCAATCACATGGAACGCCCGCTGGCTCTAGTAGCGTTCGCTATTGCTGCAGCAATCATCGCATCGCGGGCTGAAGCCGCAGAAAACAAGAAACCGAACGTCATCGTCATCCTCGCCGACGACCTCGGCTGGGGGGAACTCGGCGCCCAGGGAAACAAAGAAATCCCCACGCCGAACATCGACTCCATTCCCGCCAACGGCGTGAAGTTCACGCAAGGCTACGTCTCCGGCCCTTACTGCAGCCCGACGCGCGCCGGGTTGGTGACTGGTCGCTACCAAACTCGCATCGGCCACGAGTGGAATCCCCCGGCAACGCCCGACGCCGGGCTTCCGGTCGATCAAAAGACAATCGCTGATCGCTTGAAGGCGGCAGGCTATGCCACTGGCGTCATCGGCAAGTGGCATCTGGGCGTGGCGCCGAAATTCCGACCCTCGAAGCGCGGCTTCGACGAATTCTACGGCACGTTGGCGAACACCCCTTTCTTCCACCCTCAGTTGGTCGACTCCCGCATCTCCGAAGAGCCGCAGCGCGTCGAAGACGAGGAGTTCTACACCACCGACGCCTACGGCAAGCGGGCCGTCGAGTTCATTACCGAACACAAGGACGAACCCTTTTTCCTTTATTTGCCGTTCAACGCGCAACACGCACCGCTGCAGTCGCCGCAAAAGTATCTCGATCGCTTTCCGAACATCAAGGACGACAATCGCAAGCACTTCGCGGCTATCCTTTCGGCAACCGACGACGCGATTGGCGAAGTGCTGACCTCCCTGAAGACCAACGGTCTTGAGGAAAACACGTTGGTCGTTTACCTGACCGACAACGGCGGCCCGACGCAGCAGACGACTTCCAGCAACCTGCCGCTGCGCGGCTTCAAGATGACGACGCTCGAAGGGGGCGTCCGGGTGCCGTTCTACGCCCAGTGGAAAGGCAAGATCCCAGCCGGTCAGGTCTACGACAATCCGGTTATCCAACTCGACATCGTGCCAACGGCCCTGGCCGCCGCTGGCGTCGCGATCGACCCGAGTTCACAACTCGACGGCGTCGACTTGCTTCCTTACCTCACGGGCAAGAACGCCGAGCAGCCGCACGACGCGCTGTTCTGGCGTCTAGGCGACCAATGGGCCGTTCGCAACGGAGATTGGAAGCTTGTCGCGTCGCATCTCGATGGTCTGACGCCGAAGCTTTACGACCTCTCGAAAGACATCGGCGAAGCGAACGATCTCGCCGCGAGCAACCCCGAGAAGGTCGTCGAGTTGAAGGCCGAGTGGGACGCCTGGAATGCCGACAACGTGCCCGCGAAATGGCAACCCGCCAACGGCCAACGGAAGAAGAACAAGAATCGCCCTGGCAACCAAGCTCGCAACAAGCGGGCTGCCCAAGCGGCCGCGACGGCCGCCGGTAAGTAACTCGCTGGCAGCGATCGCGGCGAGCCATGCTCGCCGCGATCGCATGCCGCTCACCGTGTCACTTGGAAGATTGGAATGAACCATGAAGATCAATCGACAAGCGCCGCAAGGCTTCACGTTGATCGAATTGCTGGTGGTGATCGCCATCATCGGCGTGCTGGTCGCGATGCTGCTCCCCGCCGTGCAAGCGGCGCGAGAAGCGGCGCGACGCAACGATTGCTCGAATCGGCTGCGCCAGATGGGGCTCGCCGCCCTCAACCATGAGAGTGCAAAAAAAACACTGCCCATCGGCCGACAGTTGCCGGGCGCCTGGGGCGTCCATTCTCAGCTGCTGCCGTACCTCGAACAAACTACGATCTACAACACCGTCGACTTTGAGAAGGCGGTCGCCGACGCCGACGCTCGTCTGCTCGATGTCGCGGCCTTCGTCTGCCCCACCGACTCTGAAGACCGCTTGGCCGATACTCCGCTGGCCGACGCGCAGGATGGCTGGGGACGCAACAGCTACCGCGGCAACGCTGGCAGCGACACGGGCGAGATGACCGGTACCGGAACTCCGAAGACTCAAGTCGAGCGCAACAACGGGGTGTTCATCACCAACCGCGTCGTGAAGCTCAAAGACGTCATCGACGGTACGGCGCACACCGCATTGTTCAGCGAAAAGGTGCGCGGCGACGGCGACAATACGGTCGTCGAAATCGTCAGCGATTGGTTTCGTATCTCCGAAGGCAACGCCACCGCCGATCAGGTCGCCACGGCTTGCCGGGCGCTCGACATCTGGACGATGAATAAGGCGGCGTCGCAGTTCTCGCGCGGCGGTCGCAACTGGCCGCTGGGGAACTATGCGGTGTCGCGCTACAACCATGTTCTCCCCCCGAACGATCGGAGTTGCTCGCGTGACAGCGCCGGCGGAAACCTGGGCGCCAACTTCAACGCCAAAGGAGGAGCCTCGACAGCCTCCAGTTGGCACACCGGCGGGGTGAATATCGTCCGCGTCGACGGCAGCGTCCAGTTCGCCGCCGACGAGGTTGAGCTGGCGGTATGGCGAGCGCTCGGTTCTCGCGACGGCGAGGAAGTTGTCAATAGTTCGTTGTAGCTGGCGACGATCACAGAACTAGCAGGCTCCCGCCATTGAACGAACCTTTCCTTAGGCTTCGCAGGATGCGAGTGAATATGTCCCGCCAAATGAGCTTTGCGTTCCCGTTGATTGCCGCGGCGTTGCCATCGATCTTCAAGCGGAGGATAGCGATCGCGTGCGCGATTGCCGTCGCCGCGTCGGTTGCCCTTGGCGGCGCCGCTCACGCCGAACCGACTGCCGAGCAGCTCGCATTCTTTGAGCAGAAGATACGTCCATTGTTGGTAGAGAACTGCTTCACCTGTCACTCCGCCGACACCAACTCCCAAGGGGGACTGCGCGTCGACGACCGCAATGGCCTGATCGCCGGCGGCAACCGCGGCGCGGCGGTCGTTCCCGGCAAGCCGGACGAAAGCCTCTTGCTCCAGGCGGTGAGCTACGCCGACAAGCGGCTCAAAATGCCGCCGGGCAAACAACTCGATCCCGAGCAGATCGCCGACCTGACGCGCTGGATCAGCGACGGCGCTGCTTGGCCGCAGGTTTCGCTCGAGGTCGATCTCGACGAGCCAAACGCCGATTACGACCGTCTCCGCCGCGAGCACTGGGCTTGGCAGCCGCTACAGCAGGCTGAACCTCCGTCGGCGCAGCCCGAATCGTGGGCGGTTGACGCCGTCGACCAATTCATTTTGGCCAAGCTCAACGCCGAGAACCTTCAACCGGCCGCCGACGCCGATCGCCTCACCCTGATTCGCCGCGTGACCTTCGATCTCACCGGCCTGCCCCCCACGCTCGAAGAAATCGACGATTTCCTCGCCGACCAATCGCCCAATGCGTACGAGCGCGTGGTCGATCGTCTGTTGGCATCCCCCACTTACGGCGAACGTTGGGGCCGCCACTGGCTCGACGTCGCCCGCTACGGCGAGTCGACCGGCTCGTCGCGCAACATTCCGTTGCCCCATGCCTGGCGTTATCGCGACTACGTCATCGACTCGTTCAACGCCGATAAACCCTACGACCAATTCATCCGCGAACAGATCGCCGGCGATCTGCTCCCCGCCGAATCGGAAGCACAACGCCGCGAACAACTCATCGCCACCGGCTTTCTTGCGCTCGGCGTCAAAGACGTGAACCAGCGCTTCAAGGTCCGTTTCATCATGGATAACGTCGACGAGCAGATCGACACGGTCAGCCGCTCGGTCCTCGCCCTCACCGCGAGCTGCGCCCGTTGCCATGATCACAAGTTCGATCCCATCCCCGCGCGAGACTACTACGCCCTCGCCGGCATTTTCCGCAGCAGCGACCTGTGCGCCGGCGTCCGCAGCAAGATGGGGGGCGGCGGCCTCGACTATTACGATCCGCAGGCACTCGTCCGTCTCGGCGGCGAGGTAAAGGCGGCGCCTCCCGAGAAGCTGGCCAAAGCCAAGAAAAAACTCGACAAGGCTCAACAGGAGTGGAACGCGATCCGCGGAACTCCCGAGGGCCTCGCCAAGGGTCCCGACGGGCGACCCAAGCAACGCCGCTTCCGCGTGGCGTTCGACCAGGCCCAGCAAGAGTACCTGGAACTCACCGATCCGACCCTGCAGGGGGACGCGGCGGTGGGCGTGCGAGACGCGAAAGAAATCGCTGATACCGAGTACCGCATTCGGGGCGAGGCAGAGGCGCTGGGACCAATCGTGCCGCGCGGCTACTTAGGCCTCGTCACGGTTCCGAACGCGCCGCCGATCCCCGCCGACCAGAGCGGCCGTCTCGAGTTGGCCCAATGGCTGACTAGCCCCGATAACTCGCTCGCCTCGCGGGTGATCGTCAATCGCGTCTGGCGTCACCTTTTTGGCCGCGGCATCGTGTCGAGCGTCGATAACTTCGGCACAACGGGCGACGTCCCCAGCCATCCCGAACTGCTCGACCATCTTGCCGCTCGCTTCGTCGCTGAGGGTAGGTCGATCAAGCAATTGATTCGCACGCTGGTGCTCACGCGCACCTATCAACTCGATTCCTCAGCATCGCCCGCCAACTTGGCGATTGACCCTTCGAATCGCCAGCTCTGGCGACACGCTCCACGGCGGCTCGATGCTGAGGAGCTGCGCGATGCGATGCTGGCTGCAGCGGGGGAACTCCAGCAAAACCGCCCGGAGGGTTCGCCCGTGACCAAACTAAAAGTCGTGGAGCTGCAGAACAACAGCCGGCCCGCCCGCAACGTCGAGGAGGCTGCCAGCGAAAGCCCGCATCGCAGCGTTTATCTTCCGCTCGTCCGCACGCTGACGCCAACGTCGTTGCAGGTCTTCGATTTCGCCGAGCAAGGAATGGTTTCCGGCAACCGCGACGTCACGACGGTGGCCACCCAAGCCCTCTACTTGCTGAACGATCCGTTCGTTCGTCGCCACTCGCTGAATCTTTCCAAACGCGTCCTTAGCGAAGAATCGGCGGACGAGGCGACCCAAGTGAATCACGTCTATCGCCTCGTCCTGGGTCGCGAGGCCACCGCGGCCGAAACGGCCCGGGCCATTGAATTCCTCGCCCTGTACGAGACGGCCCTCAAAGCGAACGACGGCGTCGAGCGACATCTGGTCGCCGCCGCGACGCCGCTTGCAGCGAACACGAGCGCCGCCTCGGGGGGCAGCCAGGCAGGAACGACGCCATCGAATGCAAAGGATAACGAAGAGCTTCCTGACCCGGATCAAATGGTCTACGCCGACGCCCCGGTGAAGGAGGAGTCGCTCGGCCCCATCGATCCGCGCACGGCCGCGTGGATGAGCTTCTGCCAAGCCCTCTTCGGCTCCGTCGAATGCCGATACGTGAAGTAGCGACGAGAACTGCGTTCACTCAATCTTCCCCCGCAAGCCACGTTCAAGAATGAACGGAACCCCATGCCCTCCATCCAACAACTCGCCACGGCTGGCCATGCAGCGATCTCACGTCGCCAACTTCTCCGCGGAGCCAGCGCCGGCTTCGGTTACCTGGCGCTCGCCGGGATGCTCGGCCGGCAATCGCCGGCGGCGTTTGGCGCCATTCCGCAAGAAGTCAAAGGCCCGCTCGCCCCGAAGGGCTCGCACTTTCCGGTGCGGGCCAAGCGCATCATCTTCTTGTTCATGCAAGGTTCGATCTCTCAGATGGATACCTGGGAGTACAAGCCGGAGCTCCAGCGCAATGACGGCAAAGTCGCCCCCGGCGGCGGGAAACTGACCGCGTCGAAGTTCAAATTCTCGCAGCATGGCCAGACCGGAACTTGGGTCTCGGACCTCTTTCCCCATACCGCGCAACATGTCGACAAGTTTTGTTTCCTCCGCGGCCTGCATACGGATACGCCCGCGCATCCGCAGGCGGTGATCCAACTCCACACCGGCACGGCCCTCGCCTCGCTCACTCGTCCCTCGATGGGCGCCTGGATGATGTATGGTCTGGGTACAGAGAATCAAGATCTGCCGGGATACATTTCCATCAACCCGCCCCCCAGCTTCGGCGGCGCCAACAACTACGGCAGCGCCTTCCTCCCCGCCTATTACCAAGGGATGAAGATCAACGACGTCGGCTTCGTCCCGAACCTTCAAGCCAAGTCTGACCTTGGACTCCAGCGCCGCCAGATCGACCTGCTCCAATCAATGAATCGCGATCTGGCAGCGTCGCCAAGCGCGCCAGACCACCTGAACGGCGTGATCGAATCGTACGAGTTGGCCTTTCGCATGCAGTCGAAGGTGCCGGAATTGCTCGACCTGTCGCGCGAGCCGGAACATGTCCGCGACGCCTACGGCGTGAAGGACGGCCCCGCCGGAAGTTTCGCCCGGCAATGCCTCATGGCCCGTCGCCTGAGCGAAGCCGGCGTCCGCTTCGTCGAGATCTGCCATCCTGGCTGGGACCAACACAACAATCTGCACAAAGACCTGATTAAAAACTCCGCCGCCACCGATCAGCCGACCGCCGCGCTGCTAGCCGACCTCGACCAACGAGGCCTGCTCGACGAAACGCTGGTCCTCTTCGGCAGCGAATTCGGCCGCCTGCCGACCTCGCAAGGAGTCGACGGCCGCGACCACAACATCACCGGCTACCCCATGTGGCTCGCCGGCGGCGGCGTGAAGGCGGGCTACACCCACGGCGCCACCGATGAGTTTGGGCGCCACGCCGTCGAAGGTCGGATGCACACGATGGATCTGCACGCGACGCTGCTCGCTCTGATGGGGCTCGACCACGAACGGCTCACGTACAACTACGCTGGCCGCGACTTCCGGCTGACCGACGTGGGGGGTCGCGTGGCTCAAGAAATTTTCAGCTAGCGCAGGCCGGAATTTTAAGCGGGGTTTCACTTCGCCCTGAGGCGCCAGCCAGTGTCTCGACGGGGCTCTCCGCGAGATAAGCTAGCCGCTCACCAGATTTTAGATCAGCCCGTGCTATTCGCCGCACGTCCGTGACTATTAACGGACGAGCCGTGAACATTGACGGCGACGCGCGGGCGTTTCTGTCGTTTCCTAGGGCCGGACGCCAGCATGCATCTAGCGGCTTCACGCAATCGCCGCCGCAGGCGCTTTATCCGTTTTCATGCAAAGCGTCGTGAATAGGGCCAATTCCCTCATAACGCGGCGTCAGGTTACTGTTGGGGCGAGCCGCTTGCCGTGACTTCCCGCATATCCTGCACGTTTGGCATGCCGTTGGCTTTAAGGTCCAGCGACTTTGGAGTCGGGTACGCCCGACGACCGCCACGCAGGAACAGAACATGCCCGCCGTCCCGCGCCATTGGCGCCCCCGCCGCTCCCTCGGCTTTACGTTAGTCGAACTGCTCGTCGTCATCGCCATCATCGGCGTCCTGGTGGCGCTGCTATTGCCGGCCGTCCAGGCCGCCCGCGAGGCCGCGCGCCGCAGCCAGTGCCTGAACAACTTCAAGCAACTCGGCCTCGCCAACCAGATGCATCACGATGCGTTTCGCTACCTTCCGGTCGACATCAATCGGCAGCCAAATCAGCCGAAGCATCGCTCGCAACTCTATCTGCAGTTACTCCCTTTCATGGAAGGATCAGCCCTCCGCGCGGCTTACAACTTTAATGCAGGGCCGCTAGACGCTACCAACTTACCACTGCTCGCTCGGCCCGAGCCCTCCATGGCGTGCCCCAGCGACGAGTCGCAAATTCATCTTGTTGGCGGACAAGACAAAGGCGGAGATCGCAAATCGAGCTACGGCTTCAACTACGGCTACGGCACGTACGCTCAGCTCGCCAACAATGTCGCACGACGCGGACCGTTCTACGCCAACCCAGGCATTGCGGCTCCAGGCCTGTCCGCCGACGCCGCCCAGGCAGAGTTCTGGCGCTTCGGCAAGAACGCCTCCGCCAATAAAGACAAAGACAACTCCGGCCAGCAGGTCAACTACAAACAGATCAGCGATGGTCTCAGCAACGCTTATTTGCAGTTTGAGATGCGTCAAGTTCCTTCCGAGGAAGATACCAACAACGACCGGCGCTCACGCGTTTGGATGTTCACCTCTGGTTCTTATCAGATTACGACGCGCATGGCGCCAAACTCATCGTCGCCCGACGTCACCGTTTGCACGGAGAACAACAACCACCTAGCTCCCTGCAAGCGGAAACAAGGCGCTGAAGCCCAATTCGTATTAGCTGCACGCAGCGCTCACCCCGGCGGCGTCAGCGTCTCGAAGTGCGACGGCTCCTCCGAGTTCGTCAGCAACGACGTCGATCTAACCGTCTGGCGCTCGCAAAGCACGATCGCCGGCGACGATCCGCCCCTCTCAGAAGTCGATCCCGAAGGCAACGGACAGTAACAGTAATTGACGTCCTGTTAAAAATACGCCTTCAACTATTCATCACCCCAAGTCACCCACGGACACGCCACCATGATTCGCAAGTTCTCCCAGGCACTGAAAACCCCGTTGCTTGCCGCCGCCTTCGCCGGTTTCGGCCTTACCGCCGACGCGGTGGAGATTACGGGCGTCGGGTTCACCAACCATAGCCACGATCAATTCGGCGACGTGACTCCCGGTTCGCCCTTCTTCACAGGCACAGTCCACTCAACCAACGGAACGCAGTACGTCACCGGCCCCTCCGCCGGGCTGCATGGCTCGATCAGGACTCCTAACAGCACCGTCGATTCGCCCATCGGCCCGAGCACGACGGTCAGTGGCCGCGTGACGATCGCCGGCAACGCAAACGCAGCCGGCGTCGACCTCACGCCAGGCACCGCCGACGACTGGCTCAACGGTAATAACGTCCCCGCAGGCATCACTCTCAGCTACGACGTCTCGTTCACCATCACGGCGGCGAACGGCAACAATCTGGTCACGTTCACCGGCAACACCGGCAACGGTCTGGCGATCGCCAGCGACGCCTCCCAGAACTACGGCACGCTCGACGCCGGCGAAATCTTGCAGATCAGCGCGATCACCAGGGGCGCTCCGGAGTGGGCCGGCACGCCGACGGAGGCCTTCATCTTCACGCCCGGAACCGTCGGCGCGACGCAGTTTAGTGCGTTCCGTTCGAACAACTTCGTCGAGGCGTCGGCCGGCGCCACGTTGTCCGACGGAACCAATACTTGGGGATTCGGCCAGTCGACCGGAAGCGTCGCCAACAACTTGATCATCGATAACAATCTCGGCGCCCCGTTCGCTCCCGCCGGCGGCGATGTTCCGCTGACGCTGACCACGAACGCTGGTTCCTGGTCGCTTAAGGGCTTCAAGTTGAGCACGCCAATCACCTACAGCATCGAGCCCGCCCCGCCGACGACTGACGCCGATTTCAACGGCGACGGGCTGGTCGACGGAGCCGATTTCCTGGTTTGGCAGCAGAATCTCGGCCTCGCTGAAGGCGCCACCAACGAACAGGGTGACGCCGACGGCAACGCCGCGGTCAATGACCTCGACCTCGCCGCCTGGCAGACGAACTTCGGCGCTGGCGCCACTCCGCCGCCGATCTCCGCCATCCCCGAGCCGGCCGCCGCGACCCTCGCCGCGATCGCCCTGCTCGCTGGCGCCGCCATCCGCAAACGCAGTTAGCGCGAGCCTTGCAGCCCCTGGCTCCGCCAGGGGGTCGGCCACCATTCCGGTCGACGACGTCCAACGTGGTGCTACCCCCGGGCGGAGCCCGGGGCTGAAAACGCTGTGTACTACTAGTGACTAGCGAAAGCATCGTTCGATTTCGGGGCAAAAGTCGCGAAAACTGACGGGGGTCCAATTCGCGACGAGCCCCTCAGCGAAAAAGTCCCTGCGGCAGACCGCCGAGAGTTCCTCTCGGCGCTCCGCAGGGACTTTAGTAGCCTGTCATCTATGACGCACACACCCGCCGACGATCCCCACGTCCAAGCCCGCCTCCAACTCGCCGTCGCCGCCGCCAAAGAGGCCGGCGCCATCACCCTCCAATGGTTCCGCCAGGCGGGCCTCGGCGTCGAGCGAAAAGGCGACGGTTCCCCCGTCACCGCCGCCGACCGCGCCTCGGAGACCCACCTCCGCGAGCAGATCTCGGCCCGCTTCCCCGACGACGCCATCCTCGGCGAGGAATTCGGCGAGCAGCCCGGCACCTCCCCCTACCGCTGGGTCCTCGATCCAATCGACGGCACGAAGAGTTTCATCAGTGGCATCCCCCTCTACACGACGCTCGTCGCCGTGATGAAGGACGACCAACCGCTCATCGGCGTCATCTACGCCCCCGCCACCGGCGAGATCGTCTACGCCGCCGTCGGCGGGAAGACGTGGTTCGCCGTCGGCGATAGCGAGCCGGTCGAGTCGCGCGTCTCCACCACCGGCCAACTCGCCGAGGCGACGTTCGTCACCACCGAGGTGAGCAAGTTCGACCGCCAAGGCAATCAGGTCATCCGCGGCGTCTACAACCATCTCGAAAAGCACTCCCGCCTCACCCGCACCTGGGGCGACGCCTACGGCTTCCTCCTGGTCGCCACCGGCCGCGCCGACGTGATGGTCGACCTGTTTATCAGCCTTTGGGACGCGGCGGCGCTGAAGCCGGTGATTGAAGGCGCCGGCGGGCATTATTCCGATTGGAAGGGCCTGCCGTCGGTGCATACCGGCAACGCCGTGGCGACGAACCGGCATTTGGCCGGCGTGGTGCTGGAACTCACCCAATCGGCGTGAAATGCGGCCCAGGCCTGATCGGCGCGGCATCGTGCGACGGGCACACGGTACTGAGTACTATGTACATGAGGACTGCGCCGACCGTTCTCATCAGGTGCTACGTTTTAGTTTAGAATGCACGAGTCGTCCCAACGCATTCCCTAAAGTCACACGGCACCCATGTGGCCTAACGCCGCTGAAACTGAAGAGCTCCTCCTCAACGCCCGCGAGGGCGATCGCGACGCCGTCGATCGGTTGATGGAACGCCATCGCCAGTCGCTCGAACGAATGGTCCGCGGGCGGCTCAATCGAGCCGTGGCGCGGCGGGTCGATGCGAGTGACGTCGTTCAAGAAACGCTTCTCACGGCGAGCAAGCGGATGGCCGAATACGTCCGCGATCCGCGGATGCCGTTCCACGCGTGGCTGAGGCAGATCGCCCGCGATCGGCTCAACGACGTTTATCGCCGGCAGCTGGCCGACAAGCGGAGCGTCGCCAACGAACAATCGGTCGGCGGCGAGGGAAGCGACTTCATCCCGCCGGCGGCGTTGGTACGCGACGAGGAACTGACGCCAGCCGAAGCGCTGCTGCGGCAAGAGTTCGCCGAGCGGTTCAATTCGGCAGTGGAAACGCTGAGCGAACCCGATCGCGAGATCATCTTCATGCGGCATGCCGAGCAACTAACTAACAGCGAAGTCGCCGAAGTGTTGGGCCTGAGCCAACCAGCGGCGGCGATGCGCTACTTGCGCGCACTGCGACAGCTAAAATCGGTCCTTGGCGACGTCGAGTTGTAAATAAAAGCCATCCGGCTCCGCCGGTGGACGAAGCACCAATGGCTCAACCTCTCGAAAGCTCGTCCGCCGACAAAGCCAACGGCCCTCATCAAGCCAGCGATCACGAAGAGCGGATAGCGGCGCTGCTGGAAGAACTACTAGCCGCCAAACGTCGCGGCGAAACGATCGACGTAGCACTCATCGCCGCGCGCCACCCCGATCTCGCTGCCGAGTTGCGCGAACTCTGGGCCATCGCCGCCCTCGCCGAGGAGTTCCAGAGCGAGTCCGAAGTCACGCAACAATGGCATGACGGCCGCGCACGCCAGCCAGCCGCAGCGCTCGCCGCCGCCAACAAGCGCGATCCTCGACTCACCCCCCTCCCCGACCGCGACTTCGGTGACTACGAACTCCTCGAAGAACTCGGCCGCGGCGGCATGGGGGTCGTCTACCGCGCGCGGCAACTCAGCCTCGACCGCATCGTCGCGCTGAAGATCATCCTCCGCGGCGCGACGGCCAGCCTCGCCGACCTCGCCCGCTTTCGCGGCGAAGCGGAGACCGCCGCCCGGCTCAACCACCCCAGCATCGTCCCGGTCTACGAAGTCGGCCAACAGGGCGATCTGCCATTCTTCACGATGCGTTACGTCGAAGGCCACACGCTCGCCAGCCGCGTCGCCGACGGCCCACTGCCAGGACGCGAAGCGGCCCGACTCCTCGCCCCCATCGCTCGTGCGATCGCCGCCGCCCACCAACAAGGCGTCCTCCATCGCGATCTCAAACCGTCGAACGTGTTGATCGACGAAAACGGCGAGCCCTATGTGAGCGACTTCGGTCTCGCCAAACGGCTCACGCCCGACAGCGACGACGCGGCCGCGATTGCCGACGCTGCGCAGCTCACTCAAACGGGCGCCATCATCGGCACGCCGGGCTACATGAGCCCTGAACAAGCCGCCGGCAGCCGCGGCTCGATCGGCCCGGCGTCGGACGTCTACAGCCTCGGCGCCATTCTCTACGCGACGCTCACTGGCCGGCCGCCGTTCCAGGGCGCCACGCCAGTCGACACGGTGCTGCTCGTACTCGAACAAGAACCGGCGCCGCCGCAGCTCCTCAACCCGCGCGTCGATCGCGATCTCGAAATGATCGCGATGAAATGTTTGCAGAAGCCGATTGAACTCCGTTACGCCACCGCCGACGACCTGGCCGACGACCTCGACGCTTATCTCGCGAACGAACCAATCTCCGCACGCTCAGGCCGCTTCTCCGGCATCGTCACCCGCGCGTTCCGCGAAACGCATCATGTGAGCATCCTCGAAAACTGGGGCCTCCTCTGGATGCTCCACGCCGCGGTGCTCCTGGTCCTCTGCCTCGTCACGAACGGCTTCCAACTCGCCGGCGTCACCTCGCGCTGGCCCTACATCGGCCTCTGGACGATCGGCCTGGGAAGCTGGGCCGCGATCTTCTGGAATCTCCGCCACCGCAGCGGGCCGATCACGTTCGTCGAACGCCAGATCGCCCACATCTGGGCCGGCAGCATGATCATCGACACGTCGATGTACATCATCGAATGGCAACTCGGCCTCGCCGTGCTCACGCTATCGCCAGTCCTCGGCCCCGTCAGCGGCGCCGTGTTTTTGATGAAAGCGGCGATGCTCTCCGGCCGCTTCTACATCCACGCCGCCGTACTGTGCCTCACCGGCATCGCCATGGCCTGGCTCCAAGTACAAACCTTCATGCCGAACCTCGGCCTCACCCTCTTCGGCATTGTCTCGGCGGCGTGCTTCGCCCTGCCGGGATGGAAATACTGGCGACAGGTGAAGAAGAGGTGATGTTGGAATCTGGATGCTCGTTGCTGGTTGCTAGATGGCGGATCTGGCCTCCGTACTCATGTACGGCGTACGAAGTACTTAAGTACCGACCGTGCACAACCAACCCGTCCCCTCCTCGCTGCCCACTGCCCATTCGTCACTCCATCCAGTATCCAGCAACAAGCATCAAGCATCCTTCACACCGCCAGTTCCTCCTCCCGCCAAGCGTTCACCTCCGACAACCCCTGCACCGCCGCCGCAATCTGCGCGACAAGCTCCTCCGCCCGCGCCGCCGGCGCCCCGCTGAACTTCGCCAAGTGAATCATCGTCACCAACTCGCGCACCCACGCGAGCGTGCCGATCAAATCGCCATGCAGCTGCTTCCGCAGCGCCGCCAGCTGCCGAATATTCTCACGCCGCACCTCTTCGCTGTGCCGCGCCTTCCCGACGTCGGCCGCCGCCGCGGCAAGCGGATCGTCATGCGTCGCCGGCTCGGCCAGCAGCCGATCCAGCTGCCGAATCCGCTCCGCCTGCAGCCGCCACGCCGAACGGAGTTCGACCAACCGCCGCGCCTCGCAGTTCAGCACATCCTCGGCCCACCCGTCGAGCCCCTCCAGCGCCGCATCCAGTTCTCCCTCCACTTGCCCAATCGCCGTCGCCAACGCATCACGTTCCTCCAACGAATCGTTCCCGACCGGTGGCTTGCCGCTTAGCGTCTCCCCCGCATCTTCTCCCGTAGCCAGCAACATCGGCAGATAGAACGGCCAAAAAAACGTCGCCGCCACCAACTCGAAGGTCGCACCTCCGCGGAGGTAATACGCCACGGCCACGACGACACCAAACAGCAGATAAAAAATCGCCGTCTCAATGAGTAACATGGCTCGCCGCCTCCCGCATCGCGCGGAGCTCCGCCTCGACGTCGGCGTCAAACGGATCCGCGAACTCGTCGACGCCCAACAGTTCGAGCAGCGCCTCGCTCTCCGCTTCCGATTGCTCGACCCGCGCACAAATCCGATCGAACGTCGACACGACCGCGCCGTCGATCGCCTCACGCGGAATCGCTTCAATAAACTTCCGCCTCGCCACCGCCGCCCGATTCCGCGCCGAAATCTCCGCCAGCTTCCGCCGCGCCTCGGCCAACTTCAGCCGCATCGCCGTCACTTGCTGTCGCAGCCGATCGCCTAGCTCCTCCGCCGTCGCCGCCTGATGGGCCAGCGCATCCGCCATCTGCGTATGCTCAATCTTCCGCCGCAGCTCCCGCCGCGCCGCCGCCTCGTCGCCCCGCGCGAGGGCCAGCTCCGCCGTCCGCACCCGCTGCCCGATCGCCTGCCGCTGCTCGCCAAGTTGCCGGCCCAGCAACTTCTGATGGCCGATCGCTCGCGCGGCCCCATCCATCAACCGGCCGAGCGCCGTCTCCATCTCCCGCACCGCCTGCCGGAGCATCTTCTCGGGATCCTCGCAGTTATCGAGCACGTCGTTCAAGTTCGCCGAGAGAAGATTACTCATGCGTTTGATCAGTTTCATATCATGTTTTCCTTTAATGAAACAGGGGAAGTACATGGTCAAAGAACTAACCGCCAAGGACGCCAAGAGCGTCAAGGAAGTGCATGGGGGAGTTGAACCACAACGGCACAACGAGCACGACGGGAATACTGGAATTTGAAGGAACCGCGAATCACGCTCTTCTGCGCGAATGAACAAAAACCAGTTCTTTTCATTCGCGTCAATTCGCGTGATTCGCGGTCAATCTTCCCCGAATTCCTTGGCGCTCTTGGCGTCCTTGGCGGTTCAATCAAAACGACGTTGTGACGTCTACCCCCGCGACAGCGTCTCCCAAATCGTATAAATCATCACCGGCACCACCGCCGTGTAGCAGGCCGACCAAGACAACACGAGCCGCCGCAGAAAACACTCGCGCCGCTTCGCCCGCTCCGCCGGCATCGTGTCGCACAGCGGCGCGAACCCTTGGTACAACGCCACCGTCCCCCACAGCCCGGCGATGAACGGCAAGATCAGCCCCAGCCACATCGTCCCCGCGAGCACCAACTCCCCGGCGCCAAATATCACCACTCCCATCGCCACCGCGACGTAAATCGGCAAGATCCCCACCAGCGCCACCGCCGCTACCGCCTTCGACTTGAGCGTGTGGACCACCACCTCCAGCATCGTCATCCGCACCCCGGCTAGCAGGCAGTAGAAGTAGAGGCTCGGCAAGCAGACGGCGCTCGCCGCAATCAACCCAAAGGCATACGCCGCCACTAGCGCCGCCGCTTCGCCATTGACCCACGGCCCGAGATTGCCCAACGTCGATTCAATCGGCGCGAACGCCAGCAAGGTCGCCCGCGGCGTCTCCAACCACGCCGGCAGCGACATCAGCGACGGCCAACGCCCCGTCGCGGTAAACACCAGCGACATCGCCACGCCATACAGCACAAACCCGGTGAGCGAGATCGCCAGCAGCCGCGGCAACAACCTCGGCGTCGCCGCCGGCAATCGCAACGCTTGGTACAGCCGAGGCCGATCCTTCAGCACCAACTCCAGCAGCGTGAGCATCGTCAACTCACGCGGATCAATCGGCCGCGGCGGCGCCGGCGGTTCGACCACCTCGACGGCACAAAACTCGTCGTCGACCAAGCCAGGCGCACCCGCCGCCGGCGTTCGCAATGTGGAGTCACGAAGCCGACGACGGACGCCCAAAAGTTGTTCGGTCGCATTCGCAGGAACGTTATGAGTTGCCGACATGATTCCAACCTCAATTTACGACGTTTGTATTTTCTATGAACGCCCCACACCGCCACGCCCATTTAGCCCCGCCCGCTCGCGGCGGGTTCGCGGGCTACCGCCCGCGGCTAAATGGCCTTTATTGTGACCGCCGCCTTCCGCGCTGCCATCATTCCCCATCACCCACGCCGCGCGATCAAAACTCAAACAACCCAAAGAAGAAAAACAACTCCCCCCCAATCGCCCCCACCAACAGCAGCCACCACACCGGCGTCACATGCTGCGGCTCGAGCCGTTCCATCACTCGCCGAAAGACGTCGCTCATCGCCACCCCCACCCCGGCGAACACCACGAGATTCACCAGCAGCACGAACCCCGCGTGCGGCACGGTCGCCGTGAAGAACCAATTGATCGGGATCGACGCCAACATGGCGAGCCCGCCCCAACTCACCGTCACGAGCGCCGCCAACAGCGTGCTGCTCGCCGGCAACCGCGAACCCGAAAGGCTATTGAGGATGTAAAGCGCCGGCAACGGAATCGCCCACGCCAACCCCGCCGCGAGCGTGCAGATGATCGCCTTGTAGAAAATATCGCCCGCTCCGCCAAGCAACCCCATCGTCATCCCGTAAGTCGTCGTCCCCGCAATCGCCGTCGCGAGGAGCGCCCCCCACACGGGCCACCGATAGGCGCCCCGCCCCTCGTTCCAAACGACGGCAAACTCCTCGGGATCGCGGAGCGCAAGCCCCACATGGGTCAGCCCGCTGCGCACTTGCTGGCGAAACATGGTTCGATCTCCTGTTTGGTCAATGCATGCCCAAGCAGGAAACCGCGAGTACTCGCCGCCATTAACGTGATGGCGCGAGAATTAAATACCCCAGTCCAAATTCAGGCCTCAAAGGCCGCGCCGCGAAAGCCCAGGGCGCAGCCCTGGGTGCGAGGACGAGAGAAAGTGGCGAGCCCTGAAGGGGCGCTAGCGCGCCCCTTCAGGGCTCGGACGATTATTCAAATCGGTAACCCAGGGCTGATCCCTGGGCTTTCACAGCGCGGCCCATTGGGCCTCAAGTCGCATCGTTTTCGCGTTCCCACCACCCATCCTCTATAATTCAGACCACGTCGGAACAGATTCCTAGTGCCACGGCAACCGCCATGGATCCCATCCTCCCCGCCATCCCGCCCGTACGACCGCGCGTCGTCTACGACGGCGACGATCGCCCTCTGGACGATGTCATCGAAGAACTGCTGGCCGACGGCGTTCGCGGCGTCGTCGCGCTCACAGGCCGACGTCAAAGCGGCAAGACAACCGCGATCTCATGGTTAGCCGCCCGGTTTGCGCACGAAAACTCACTCCTGCTGCTCGACAATCCGACGAGCGACGAGCTTGCCGCCGTCGACGGCGACAAACTCTGCGTCATCGCATCTTGGAAGTTGATCCAACGGCCGCAGATTCGCCTTTTGCTGATGGCGTGGCGGATCGATCAATTGATCGAGTACGCCCTCGAGCGGCATCCCGCAACATGCTCAGCCGTCATAACGCGACTTGGCGTCGCGGGTAGTCGCTCCTGGCCCCCCGGTTTGGCGACGATCTTGGTCGATCGATATGCTGAGAACCCGTTGGCCTGCGATCCTGAGGCCGAGATTCTCTCGCACGTCTACGAACAATTCGAACAGCATCACGCCGTCGACGCCGCGCGGTCGTACGCACTGGCGTCGCAGGCCAATCGCGCTGCCTCGCTGCTCACAGCGCATCACAAGTTAGCGGCGCATCGCCTGCCGGCCGCTGTGAGCGCGTGGCTATTGCACGAATTCGTGGTCTGCGAATTAGCCTGCGACGAGATCATTGAGTTACTGGCCAGAGGCGGCTTGGACCTTCCGTCGTCATTGAACAGTTCGCTTGTCGAACGCGCCGCGCGGCGCTGCCGAGATCGACCCGACGCGATCGCCACGCTCCGCTTTTTGAGCGACGCCCCCGCCGGTCAACAGTTGCAATCCGCCGTCTGGAGCCTCTTGGCCGCGGCTGACCCCGAGTGGCGTCCCGCGCCTGCCGCCCGCCATCATCGCCAACTGACCAAGGCGACGCTGTGCGGCGTCAATTGGCCTGGCGTCGACCTCCGTAGCGCTATCCTGCATGGCGCTGACTTCTCCGACGCAAGCCTTGCAGGGGCGTCACTTGCCGACGCCAACTTGCAGGGCGCTACGCTCGCCGGCGCCAATCTCGGCAACGTCCATCTGAACAGAATCCGCGGAGTGGAGGCGGACTTCTCGCAAGCAACTCTCACGGGCGCCAAACTCGCTGAAGCAAAGTTGCTCAAGGCCTGCTTCGTCGACGCCAATCTCAAATCGGCGCATCTGTTCCACGCAACGTTGTTTGACGCCGATTTAACCCGAGCAAGCTTCGCGAACGCAGACCTTTCAGGCGCGGCTTTGCCCCACGCAACGTTAGCGGAAACTGACTTCACCGACGCCACGTTGGTTCGCGCCAATCTCTGCGGCGTCGATCTGCGCACCGCGAGGTTGCATGGCGCTGACCTGCGGCAAGCCGTGCTGGTGCGCGCCAATCTGGAAGATATTCGTCTCCCCGACGCCAAACTCCAGGGAGCGCAACTTTCCAAGGCGCTGCTCAGCGGCTCGTACATGCCGCACGCCTGCCTGCAAGACGCCGATCTTTCGAACGCCGGGTTGGCGGAGATCAACTGGGAACATGCCGACCTCCGCGACGCCAACCTCGAAGGCGCCACCTTCCACATGGGCTCCTCGCGCAGCGGCCTAGTCAACAGCCCCATCGCCCTCGAAGGAAATATGACCGGCTTTTACAACGACGACTATGAAGATCGCGTCTTCAAACGTCCTGAAGAAATCCGCAAGGCGAACCTCCGCGGCGCCGACCTGCGCGGCGCCAAGCTCGGTGCCATCAACTTCTATCTGGTCGACCTCCGCGACGCCAAACTCGACCCCGACGCCCTCCGCCACGCCCGCAACTGCGGCGCAATTCTCGACGACGTCGCCGCCGCCTGAGGCCATAAATTGGTTCCTCATACTACCAATTGAATGGGCGATACTTGCACTCGGCGCTAGCCGAAATTCTCCAAAGGACTTGTGGCTCCCTCCCCCTTGAGGGGAGGGCTGGGGAGGGGGTGGAACGCCGGTACGCGGCGTCAATCACCCCTCCCTAACCCTCCCCCTCAAGGGGAGGGAACCAGAGGGGTTAGTTTCTGGCAACGCTAGGCGCTAATTCTGTCCTTCCCTGACCTATTGTCGACGCGTCCCTCCGGGACGTTAAAGCCGCCGGTCGCTCTCCAAATTTTTTCCAACTACCCTACAGAAAACGGCCGCGCAACCTGCTACGGTACAAATGTACCCGCAAGCTCTTTGACAACTTGAATACACTTTGACCGCTTAGAAATGGCTCTCCGAGCGGCCGCGCTCAAGATGCGCGCGTAGCATCGCCAAGGTCGCCACTTGCGCCCGAGTCGGCCAACATTTTTAATTGGCAGACTTGGCAGACATGGCACACATGGCAGACTCGGGCAGTGAACACACCTCGCCGCCCCGGTCACTCGCCGCGCGCCTTCGCGAGCCGAGGATCATCGAGATCCAACCGGTACAGAATCTGGTTGTAGTCGTACCGCGGCGTCGGCTGCGGACGGTCGGCGAAGCTGGTCGTGTACGTTCCTTCGAACAACAGCACCGGCGACTTGGCGTCAGTCAGTTCCGCATGCAGCCGCGGGTTGTAGAAGGTGTAGTTGTCGTGCGACAGCACTTTCACCGCCGGGCCCCAGAGGCCGGTAGGGGCGTCGGCCTCGGCGTACCATAGTTCGCCGAAGGCCGAGGGCTTGCCGAACGACTCCATGAAGACCGTCACCCACCGACCGCGGAATTCGTTCCACGCGATCGACCCGGTGTGGGGCTTCACTTTGCCGCCATCGACCGTCGGCAGCATTTCCTGCGGGGTGAGTTTTTCCCAAGTCGCCGCATCTTGCCACGCCTCGAACGTGGCCGGGCAGCGGAAGTTCGGCAGCGGGTTGCCCAGCAGCAGCCACTCCTTGCCGGCGTCGTCGCGCCACAAGGCGGGATGGCCGTCGGGAATCAACGGCCGATCCGGCGCCGCCGACGTCTTCGTCCAGACTTTGCGGAGCTGTTCAAATTTCTCCGCCTCGTCATTCCAGACGCAGAGGCCCGCTTCGTACGCTTCCAGCGGCGGGCGAATTTTGAGGTAGGTCGCCACCAGTTTGGCGTTGCCGTCGCGATCGGGCAGGCTCACGTAGCCGCCGATCCACGTCGGCCCTTTGCCGGGGAACTCAGAGACGCCGCGCGGCACGCCCTGCTCGTTGCGGAAGTAGTCGTAGTGAAGCGCCAGCGGCGGTTCGAACTTCGTGATCGGTCGCAGTTCGGTCGTCGCGCTCGTGCTGTGAAACACGCCGAACCGATACGACGGCAGATCGGTGTCGCCCCACAACCAGAACCGCCGCCCGCGATGATTGGCGACCTGCACCGTATCGCACCCGAAGACGCCCGACTCCTGCCAGTCGTCCCGCTCGCCGAGCTGCTGGCTCTCAGCAAAGATGCCGCCGCCGGTGAGCCGCCCCAGCCGCTTGGCGATGATGCTCCGCTCGACTTCGATCCGCACCGTTTTCCCGGCGCGCGGCGTCACCCGTACGCCCCGAGCGCCGAATCCGTCCGCCTTCACGCCGTAGCCATGACCCGCGACGTCGAACCAGATTTCGCGATTGATCAAATCGGGCTGATCGACCGCAATCAGCCCGGCATTGTCGGTCACCAGCACGATGTCGCTCGTCGTCCGCAGTTCCACGAGCGGCACGGGCCAGCCGTTTTCCTTATCGACCACTTCGATCCGGCACGGCTCCGCGGACCAACCTCGCTCGCTCCCAAGGAGGGCCAGCGCCAGCGCCGCCGCCCCGATCAAACGTCCAGCAACTCCGCAAACGTTCGCCACTGCCTGGCTCCTTGGGTCCCGCAAACCGGCCATTTTCCGCAGCTTATTGTAACGCCAAACGCTTTGCCGCGGCGCCGACGGCCGCCGGCACCGAATGACAACCAAACTCATTGTCTCCTCAGTTTAAACCATGTCATGCTAGAAGGTTCAGAATGCACCAGGGCAGAGTCAAAACTGCCCCGTAAGCTCTGCGTCGATTCGTGAGGCGGCCCTCATCCCTCGACGCCCTGCCCTGCTCAGCCGCATACGACATGCGGCTCGCCCGCGCACGCATCGCGCACCCGACTAACGCCGACGCACCGCACTCGTCATCGCGGCGTCGACACAATTAGTCGCCCGTACGAAACTTCGATCACGATTGGAGGAGGCACATCATGTCATCGTCGTCACTTACTCAGCATCGTCGCCTGCTGATTGGTTCGCTCGCCCTGCTCGCTTCCGGTCTGCTTGCCAGTCCCGCGAGCGCCGTCGACGTCGCCTACTGGCGCCACGAGGAAGGCCCCGCCGGGCAGATCGTTCCGGGCGGCCCAGACACCGTGCTCGACTCGTCCGGCAACGGCAACCACATGCAGACGTTCGCCTCGGGCGTCGATCCGTTCACGGCGGCCACCTACACGCCGAACGTCTCGCCGCTGCCGCTGCGCAGCGGCCTGCCGAATACGCTGTCGCTCGACTTCGGGCCCAACCCCACCGGCTTCACGGACGACGGCGGCGGCCAGAACGACGACAATTACACCGCCGGCGAACCAATTCAGACCTACCTGTTCAACTCGATCACCATCGAGTTGGCGTTCAACATGAATTCGGTCGGCGGTTGGCAGGCGATTTTCGGCAAGGATGGCAAGCCGATCGGCGACAGCCCCGTGCCGCCGCTGAAGTTTCTCATCCGCGACGACGCCTTCCCCGATGACGTGCCGAATCAACTCTTCATCGAGTGGATCGACGGCAACAGCGTGATTCGTAGTCTCGCCACGCGCGAAACCGTGGTCGCCGGCGAGTGGAATCACGTGGCGCTCACGCTCAGCGCGACCGAAGCTCAACTCTGGGTCGCCGGCGAGACGGGCGGTTACGTCCTGAAGGATTCGCTCACCGGTACGTTCGACGGCCCAGGCGGGGATGTCCTGTTCCCTGATCCCACGTCGTTTACGGTTGGTCGCGGCATGTTCAACAACGGCGTGACTGATTGGGCCAATGCCGTGATCGATGAGGTGCGCATCAGCGACGCCATTCTGACGCCCGAGCAGTTCCTGTTCGACGCCTCCGCGGTCGCCGAGGATGGCGACTTCAATGGCGACAACGTCGTCGATGGCGCCGACTTCTTGATCTGGCAGCGGGGCTTCGGCCCGACGGGGACAAACCTCACCGGCGACGCCAACGGCAACGGCGTCGTCGATGGCGCCGACCTCGCCATTTGGAAGTCGCAGTTCGGCGGAGCGCCCGCTGCGGTCGCCGCCGCTGCCGTGCCTGAACCGGCGACGCTGGCGCTCGGTGGACTGGCCATCGTCTGCATGGGAATGGTTTCGCGCCGGCGCTAATCGCCGGCCAGAGTTCTGCGGTATGCCGCTAGCTCCCGCCCAGAAAATTGTCCGCCAGGGAGCGGCGGCCTATCGTGGAAAGATGATGACTCGTTGGGTAAATCGAACCACCGTAAGTCCGCGAACGGCCGCTGCCAGGGCGCTCCGGTTCGAATCGCTCGAACCGCGCCGCGTGCTGGCAGGCGCCGGGCTGACGGCGCAATATTTTCACAACGCCGACTTCACCGGTCTCGCGGCCGAGCGCGTGGAAGCTCCTAACTTCGCCTGGGGCCTCGCATCGCCGGCGCCGGGAATGAACGCCGAGTCGTTCAGCGTTCGCTGGTTCGGTCGGGTCGAAGCGCAATTCACCGAAACCTACACGATTCGCACGGTCAGCGACGACGGCGTGCGGCTATGGGTCGACGGCAAACTGCTGATCGACGACTGGGCGCCCGCCAGCGCCCGGGTCGAGTCGGGAACGATCGCCCTGCAGGCCGGGCAGCAATACGACATTCGTTTGGAGTATTTCGACGCCGCCGACTCCGCGCAGCTGCGGCTCCAATGGACGAGCGCCAGCCAGCCGCTGCAGAGCATTCCGGCAACGCAATTATACGAGAGCCCCTCCGGTCTCATGGGGGCCTACACCGATACTTTCGGCCACGCGAGTGGCCGCACCGATGCCACGATCGACTTCAACTGGGGAACCGGCCAGCCGATCTCCGGCGTCGGCGCCGACGACTTTCAGGTTCGCTGGACTGGCTATCTGCGAGCCGACGTCAGCGCGAACTACCAGTTCAGCATGTACAGCGACGAGCGAGTTCGTCTCTGGATCGGCGACGAGCTGATCATCGACAACTGGACGCCCCACGCGCTGACTCAAGACATCGGCGTCAAGCAGTTAGAAGCCGGCAAGTGGTACGACATCCGCGTGGAGTACGCCGACATTACCGGAACTGCGCAGATCAAACTCGCCTGGCTGAACGACGTTCAACCTGGCGACGAGTTCACGGCCATCCCCGCCGCGAATCTCCGCGCGGCCAAGGAGACGCCAATCGTCGTGACGAATCCCCTCGGTCCGGGACAAGATCCGTTCGTTATCCAGTGGGAGGGAACCTACCTTCACGTCCGCTCGGCAGGCAACGGCGTCTGGATCGATCAAGCCGACCATTTAGAAGACATCCATCCAAGCGACCCGAACAGTACGAGCCTGAAAGTCTGGACTGCTCCCGGCGGCACGAACTACTCGAGCCAAATCTGGGCGCCGGAGCTCCACCAGCTTAACGGCAAATGGTACATCTACGTCGCCGCTTCCGGCGGCACCAATGCGACCCATCGCATGCATGTGCTGGAACGCGACGACCCGAACCCGATGGGCGCCTACGTCTACAAGGGCCAGCTCGCGGCGACGACAGACCGGTGGGCCATCGACGGGACCGTGCTCGAGTGGCAAGGAAGCCTCTACTTCATCTGGTCGGGCTGGCCCGGCACGACCGACGGACAGCAGAACCTGTATATAGCCGAGATGTCGAATCCCTGGACGATCAGCGGCAATCGCTCGCTCCTCAGCGCGCCGACTTACGGCTGGGAGCGAAACGGCCTGCCGATCAACGAGGGGCCGCAGGTGCTGATGCACGAGGGAAAGCTCCACATCATTTATTCCGCCAGCGGCTACTGGACCGACCAGTACTCGCTGGGCCGACTCACGTACGACGGCGTTGGTTCGATCATGAACCAGAACTCGTGGACCAAGGCCGCGACGCCAGTGTTCCAGCAGGCGGGCGACATCGTTGGCACGGGGCACGCCTCCTTCGTGAAGTCGCCTGACGGAACCGAAGACTGGATCGTCTACCACGCCCACCACGATCGCAACAACTGGCAAGACGACCGCGACATTCTGATACAGCAGTTCACCTTCAACGCCGACGGGACGCCGAACTTCGGCACGCCGATCCCGAAGACGACGCCGGTGGAAGTTCCGTCGGGGTACGTCGACGCCGATCGCCCCCTCGTTCCCGGCGATTACGACGCCAGCGGCGTAACGAACGCCGCCGACCTCGCGGTATTCGCAGGGCTGTTCGGGCTGCCGATCACGCCGGGGGTCTCGGCGGACGGCGATGCGAACGGGTTCGTCGATGGCAATGAGTTCCTGCTGTGGCAACGAAATTTCGACGCCACGCCGCCGCCGATCGCCGCCACGGAGAGCGCGAGTGAACCCGCCGTCGTCGCAGCCCTGCAAGCCGCCGAAGAATCATACGTCGAGTCGGCGCCGGCGCGCCTGCTACATTCCGAGTTGGTCGACTTAGCGTTCGCGGCCAACGCCTTCTGGCGAGCGGAACCATTGAGCGACGTCGCGGAGCCGATCGAAAGCCCGACGTCTGATCAACGGTTGACGGCTCCACGCGAAACGCCGCCGACCGATCAGACCTGGCGGATCGACTCGCCACCGCGACATTTATCGCTCCGCAGGTGGCAAGAGGAAAGCCCCGTTGACGAAGACGAGCCGGCGGACGGCGACTACTTCTTATCCGACTTGCTCACCGCCAGCGAATCATAAATCGGCGGCTCGCGCAGCAATGTCGTGACGACCATCGCGCCGAAGCAGGCCGAAAGCATCGGCAGCAGCAACTTAAAACTGCCGGTCATTTCGATCACCAACACGATTCCAGTCATCGGCGCCCGCACCACGGCCGTGAAAAACGCCGCCATCCCAACGACGCCCGCCGCGGCGGGACTCGTTTCAATCCGTGGAAACCAGCCGCCGACGATGGCGCCGTAAATCACGCCGATCTGCGATCCCACGGCGAGCAGCGGCGCAAACAGTCCGCCCGGCGTCCGAGCCGCGTAGGAGACTGGCCCGAGCACGAACCGCACCGCCAACATCGCTAGCACGATTGATACAGGAGCCAGCTGCGTCAGCGTTTGCTCAGTAAGCGCTTCGCCGCCGCCGACCCAGTTCGGAGCCCACCACGCCAGGGCGCCAACGACTCCGCCGATAGCCGCCGCCTGCAACTCCACGGACCACCGCTTCGTCAACGTCGCGCCCGCCGCCAACGCGCCCAGAATCGCTCGACTGTAGCCCACGCCGAGCAGGCCTGCGATCAAGCCGAGCGTCAAGAAGAATGGCAGCGCTCCCACGCCCGGATAAGGCGATTCCTTCAGAATGAAATCGGGATCTTGCCCGAGGATTTGACGGCTGACGGCGATCGCGCTCGCCGAGGCGCCCAGCGTGGCAATCGATGAACGGGTCTCAAATCGCCGCAGCAGTTCCTCGATGACAAACACGGCCCCGCCGATCGGCGCGTTGAACGCCGTCGCCAGTCCCGCCCCTGCGCCGGCAGCGAGCAGCGTCAGGCAGTCGTCCGCGTTCCGCCGCCCGATCCGACCGATCAAGTGGGCGATGCTCGCCCCCATCTGCACAGTCGGCCCTTCACGACCGAGAGCGAGCCCTGCCCCGATGGCCAACCAACCGCCGAGAAACTTTACCGGAATCAGCCACAGCGGCGCCGGCGCTTCGCGCTTGTTTAACACTGCTTCGACGTGGGGAATGCCGCTCCCCGACGCCTCCGGCGAGAACCTTCGGACTAGCCACGCCGCCAGCGCCGTCGCCGCCGCGGCGACCACGACCAACACGGCCAGCCCGATCCACTCGCGCTGCTGAGCCCACACGGCCAGCAATTCTCGCTGTCGGTCGGCCGCCTCCAATGCCCGTCGAAAGAGGGCTCCGAGCAACCCCGCTGCGCTCCCAACCACCAGCGACAACGCAGCGAGCGACGCCAAACCGGCAGTCGCAGCAGCGGCTTCATGTGGAGCGGAGTTGGGCTTGAGCGGCGGCGGCACGATGTTTTTCCTCCCGAGAGTTCCAAAAGATAGCAAATCGTTTCAGTGCGGGTTACCCGAGTTCCGTCGACCTGAATTGGGCATCGCATAGCTCCAACGCGGCTACTTTCGTCGGCTGGCACGCCCATTGCTCAGCTTTCCCGGCGGAGCGATCGACCGTCGCGCCCGAGTTTGATGGATCGATCCAGGATCTCGGCGGCTCCAACAACAAAATGCACCCCCACGCAGGCTGAATCCGGCGATTGACGTCGAGGCGGCCCGGCACGGACGTTAGGCCTCCTCGGCGATCGCCATCCAAACTCGTCGCGTGAAAGCTATACTTCAACTCGCACTTTTCCCTTTCGCAGGAGACTGATAGATGATTCGTCGCCGCACCATTCTCACATTGTCACTGTTTGCTGTCGCCATTGCTTCGGTGGGGGTTACCGTCGCGCAAGACGTTGAGGCGCGCCGCGAGCGACTCCGCAAAGCCGCCGGCGCGGCCGTGGGCGTCGCGGAAGGGCTGATCGAACAGAATGCCCATACCGCCGTGCCGATGGTGGACGGCCGCGTCGTCATTCTGCAACGGGTCGAGAAAGCCGAAAAGGACGACGCCCTCGCGCCAAAGCCGCACGAGATCAACGCCGGCGGACTGGTGATTGTCGAAGTCCCCGACACCCAAAGCCACCCCACCGAAGTCGCCGAGCCGACAGTCTCTCCTGACGGCTTGCTGCAATCGTTCGGCAAGGTTCGTGGCATTCGCACCAACAAGGACGGCCAGCCGCTGATGGGTGGCGGCTACACGTGGTTCTTGTTTAAGGCGTTGGCTGAAGGCCCCGCTGCCGTGAATGTCAAATACACGCCGAACGGCGGCGGCGATCCGGTGGATCAGACGTACGAAGTAAACGTCACGGCCAAGTAGATCAATCCCTGGCTTTGAAGCTTATTTCATTGCCATCATCCATCGCATTTACCACAGAGCACACAGAGGCCACAGAGCAGACGAGAAAGAGCAAATACCTCCAAATCTTCCTCTGTGCTCTCTGTGTGCTCTGTGGTTAGGGCGCTAACCGTGAAGCATTTTGAGAATGCTGGCAGTTGAATAAGCTTCAAAGCCAGGGGCTGAAGGAACTAAGTTTCGTAATGCGAGACGTCATTCCACAGTTGAATGACCGGCTCGTTTAGATTGTGTTCATAACCCAGCCCGCTGAGGCTCGCCGTCGCCAGCGTAAATAGCTCGCCGTTCACAGGCGGCAGGCCAATCCAGCGGGCGCCAAGCATCCGCGTAAAATGCCCGCTGGAGAAGAGCAGTACGTTTCCGTCGGCGGCCCGCGCTCGCGCGAGAACCCGATCGGCCCGCGCGGCGACTTGCTCCGGCGTCTCGCCGCCAGGGCAGCCATGTTCGAAAACACGCCACCCAGGATGGCGCTCTTTTATTTGGGCGTTAGTAAGTCCCTCATACTCGCCGTAGTTCCACTCGACGAGATCCGAATCGACCTTCGCTACGCCGCCGAACCCGGCTAGCTCGCAGGTGCGCGCCGCGCGAATCAAAGGGCTCGTCCACACCGCCGCCAACTGAATCTTGCGAAGCCGCGCGCCGAGCCGTTCGGCGTCGTACTCTCCCTCCGGCAACAGCGGAATATCGGTCAGCCCGGTATGCTGTCCCGATTTGCTCCATTCGGTCTGTCCGTGACGCGCCAGGTAAATGATCGGTAGCTTCGTGCTCACTGCTAATCCTTCCAGTGATAATCTCGCTCGCGGTTCACGCCACCTCTTAATGACATCGGTGAATATGTCACGCAAAGGCGCGAAGGCGCAAAGAAAACTGCCAGCAATTCTATTAACTCCTTTGCGCCTTCGCGCCTTTGCGTGAGACTAATTCTTCCATTGTCTCGAAAACCTGTCGTTTCGGCCGTTTGGCCGCTTTTTGAGCCCCCTTTGACGAGTCGCGATTCGTAACCTAGCCTTTCCGGTCGAAGCGGACGCAACGGTTCCTTCGTCCCTCGGCGTACCAAAAACAATCGCGTGCCTTCCGCCCGCCGCCCCATTTTCATCACCCGTACCGCGAGAAAAACATGGACAGTCCCACGACCCCCGTCCCCGGCCCGTTTCGCACCGTCATTGCCGCCGAAGTTGAAACGCTGCGCAACCACTGGAAGTGGTTCCTCGCGCTCGGCATCGGCATGGTCGTCCTCGGCACGATCTCGCTCGGCTGCTCGATCCTCACCACCGAAGTTGCGGTCGTCGCCTTCGGCTTCCTGATGCTCGCCGGCGGCATCGCCGAAATCATCAGCGCCTTTTGGGCCGGCAAGTGGAGCGGCACGGTCGTCCACTTGTTGATCGGCATTTTGTACACGGTGGTCGGCATCATGATCGTCGACACGCCAGTCCAAAGCGCTGTGCAGCTGACGCTGCTGTTGGCTGTCTTCTTAGTCTTCAGCGGCATCCTCCGCATTGTCTTCGCCCTGAGCGAGCAATTCACGGGTTGGGGCTGGGTGCTGCTCAACGGCGCCGTCACCCTGCTGCTGGGCATGTTGATCTACAAGCAGTGGCCCTACTCGGGCCTGTGGGTCATCGGCCTGTTCATTGGCATCGAACTGATCTTCAACGGCTGGGCGTGGGTGATGCTGTCGCTCGCCATCCGTCCGCGTGAAGTGAAGTAAGCGCAACATCCGCTGATCTGAAAAACGAATGGCCGATCGCGCAAAATGCGCGATCGGCCATTTTTCGTTTTTGTGAGTGCCACTGGCATCCTGCCAGTGAGAAGTGCCAAGCGAGTACCCGCTTCGGCACTGGCAAAATGCCAGTGGCACCCAAAACACCAATTTCAGGAAGCCCGCCTAGTCGCGCTATCTTCGCCCAGCGCCCGTTTAAGCGCCTCACGTTCGCGATTGATCTCTTCCGAAGTCCGCACGCCCAGACGTCGCATGACCGGCAATGGCGGACACCAGCCTTGAATGGCATGCTGCAGTAGGAACGCGGCGATCACCGCTGGAATGGCAAAGAACCGTTTATCGACAAACGCCCCCAGAGCACAGCTCGCCAGGATTGCCGACGACGCATTAGTTTCCAGCAGTCGTTCGATATCCCATTCGCGCTCAAGCTCAGCCAGCCGCTGCCTGATCGCCGTGGGACCAGTGGTGAGCGCACGAGCAATGTTGGCGTCGGTCTGCCGGCGAATCTGTTCGTTCACATGAGCGGCCGTTTGCTGCGGCACGCGATCGATTGTGGAGGGAATCATGGCTTGGCTCCTGCTATCAGAAAGTGACTGAAGCTAGCTAGATTTTGGAGCAATTGGCGTGCCGGGCCGATTTTCCTTGTTTGTCAGTTGTCAGTGGTCCGTTGTCAGTTGCGAAAGACGGTAATTGAAATTTGATACGGTGTTCAAGGGGAAGCCCCCTGCTCGCCAACAGCAACAGCAACAGCAACAGCAACTGACAACTGACAACTGACAACTGACAACTGACAACTGACAACTGGCTATTTCCGTTCCTCCGCCTCCTGCCGCTGAATTGTCTCCCGCAACCGCTGCCCAAACGTTTCGTCTAGCGGCGTGTTATGCATCCACCCGTCGACGCGAAATGCCCGTCGCGCTTGTTCGAAATTCAGGTCGGTGTCGATGTAACCCAGATTGAACGCGATGCGATCCGACAACCCGGTCAGCAGCACCTGCAGATCGTGCGGCAACGAATGCCCGCCGAGACGTCGCAGATGCATCAGGATCCGCGTCATGCAGTTGTTCCAGATGAGGTTGTAGAACTCCGGCTTCTCCTCCAACTGATGGGCGCCTTCCATCATCGACGTCAAGATCGCTCGCATCCGCTCGGGCGTCGTGTTTGCCGGATAGAAGAAGACGGGGACTTTCCAGATCTTCCCGCGCAGCCCCACCACGTCGCGCTCGTCGCCGACGACGTACATTAGCTGCAGTTGCCGGAACATCGACGGGATTAACTGGTACGGCTGCCCCAATCGCCGCCGTCCTTCGACCGAGACGGCGACCGTCTGGCCGTCGGAGAACCCAAAACAAACGAACACATGGGCGACCGCATCGAGCCCCGGCATCGGCGCCACGACGTAGTACATCGAATTCAGCTTCGACAAATCGTACGTCCGGTCGTAGAACCCTGGCGTGTAGTCGGTTCGCGACCGCCAGGTGAAGTTCCGCACGTTCTGCACATGGATCTTATCGCCGTCGATCTCCACGATCGGATTTCTGGCCTGCTCGGGCGACCACTCGACGTTCGTATCGGGCGTGACGAAGCCGAAGAAATAAACCGCCGTTGCCGTCGCCGCCGCAAGCCCCAGCGTCGTCCAGCGTTTGTCGCCCCAAGCCGTGCGGAACCATTGCCATAACCGCAACGGCTCGCCGCGGCCTTGCCAGAAAAGCCAGACAATCGCCGCCGCCAGCGCGCCCGTCACCCACTTCGGCCCCGGCCCGGTGAAGTAAATCGCCAGCGCCGACCAGACGCCGATGAACCACCAGCCAAACGCACAACAGAAGCGGCCGCACCGAGCGATGGTTTTTCGGATGAATGCCATTCCAACCTTTGTTGATTTGTTCGACGATGTAATGTGATTGAGCGCGCCGTCAGCGCCAGCGCGTTCATCTAAGCATCTTCAAACCAAGCAGATTGGCAAGGAGCCGAAATATCATCGCGCAATCCGAAGCCCCAAAGGGGCGAAATTTAATAGCCGGGGGCGGAAGCCCCCGGACAGCGATCAGGTAACCAATGGGAGCCCCGAGGGGGCGGCAGTCCTGTCGTAATCCGGAAATAAGTATCGCCCCGTTGGGGCTTGGTTTCCTTGCGAACGGAAACCGGGGGCTCACGCCCCCGGCTATTACCTGTCGGCCCTGCGGGCCTCAAAGACGGACTTCTAATACCCAAACGGAACTTCACCCCGCCACCTACTCACCTACTCACCTACTCACCTACTCACCACTCACCAATCCCCCATCACTTCATATCCCGCTTCAACCCCGACCGCGTCGCTTGCGTCGCCAGCGGGTCGTCAGGCCAGGCATGTTTCGGATAGCGCCGTCGTAGTTCCTTCTTCACCTCGGGATAGGTGTTGGCCCAAAAACTGGCAAGGTCGGCCGTCACCTGCTGCGGCCGTTTGTTAGGGCCGAGCAGGTGCAGCAGCACCGCGACGCGGCCGCCGCCAATGCGCGGCGTCTCGCGAACGCCGAACAGTTCCTGAATTTTCACCGCCAGAAGCGGCGGTCGGTCTGGTTCGTAAGTGAGCGGATGGCGATTGCCGTTCGAAAGTTCGAACTCCCGCGGCGCCAGCCGTTCGATCTCTGCAATCCGCTCGTACCCCACGCGCTGCTGCAAGCGCGACATCCAGTCGGCGGTCCGAATGTCGTCGAGCGACCGGAGTCCAATGCAGACGTCGGGCAACATCGCCGCGATTTCGGCGTCGTCGAACGTTGGCAGCTCCAAATCGGGTAGCGACGCCGTCAGCCAGCGGACGCGAGCCAGAAAACTTCCCGCCGCGGAGTCAGCCGCCGGCAGGAACCGCGCCAACTGCGGCAGCGCTTCCTTCGCGAGGATCGCGCCAGCAGCGATCGGATCGCTGATCGCTACCGGCGTTTCTTCGAGCAGCAAATCGGCCCAGTAGGTGCGCGAGCGCGCTTCCACCTGCCCGCGGGTCGAATTGTAGAACAGCTCCTCACGCGTCGAGAGCAATTCCGCCGGCAACCATTCGCGATCGACAGCCGACGCTAGGCGCGCTCGCGCTTCACCGCCGGCGTCGTTGAGGTCGATCGCCAGCAACAGCGACTCGCCGCGCACGCGCGAGCCGCCGTCGAGCCGCACGCCGCGGCCGCCGACCATCGTCGCCCGATCTTGCGTCCCGCCGCGCAGCTTCGCCAACCGATCGGGAAACGCCTCGAGCAGCGCTTGCATCAAGCTGATCTCCGGCGTCTCGCTGCGGGGCCCGAGTTCACTGTCAACGAGCCGATAAAGCTGCTCCGCCGACCGCAGCACATTGCGGGCGCCGACGTGGTGCAGTTCCAGCGCCGGATCGGCCAGCCGCATCCCGCCGTGAAACGCCTGCAGCGCCGCCACCCGATCGACGACGTCTGATCGCGTGCGCACCGTTTGATGATCGCGCGGCCCGCGTCGCCCTTGGTCGCCGATCCGAAAGGGATCGCGCTCCGAGAGGAGCGCCGCCGCGATCGACGTCTCGCGCAGCACGCCGTGATGCGCCCCCGCAAGCAGCAATCGCCCCAACCGGGGATGGGCCGGCAACCGCGACAATTCTTTCCCGAGCGGCGTCACCCGATTGGCGTCGTCGATGGCGCCGAGCAATCGTAGCAACCGCCGCGCGTTCTCGATCGCCTCCGTCGGCGGCGCGTCGAGCCAAGGAAACTCGTCGAGTTCTCCCAGCGTGAGCAACTGCAAGAGCGGCTCCGCCAAATCGCTCCGCAGCGCCTCGGGCGTTTCAGCCGCCGAGCGATGCCGGTGGGTCGCCTCCTCCCAGAGCCGCCAGCAGACGCCGGGGGCTGTGCGTCCCGCGCGACCCGCGCGCTGCTCGGCCGACGCTTGTGAGATCGGCACAAGTTCCAATCGCGGCAGCCCCGTCGCCAGCGCCACGCGCAACTGCCGCGCTTGGCCGGAATCAATGACCGCCGTCACGCCAGGAATCGTGAGCGAAGTCTCCGCCACATTCGTCGACAGAATGATCTTCCGCTGCCCCGTGTCGAGCAGCGCGCGATCTTGCTCCTCCGGCGGCAAATCGCCAAAGAGTTTTAGCAGCGCGTGCCCCTGCCGTTCCGCCAATGGCGCCAGCGCCGCTTCACACCGCATAATCTCGCCGACGCCTGGCAGGAAGACCAGCACGTGGCCGTCGGTCTCACGCAATGCTTCAGGAACCGTCGCCGCCACCAAATCGGGAAGCTCACGCTGCTCGCCGCGCCGCTGGTAGCGAACGCTCACCGGAAATCGCCGCCCCTCGGCATGAATCACGGGGCAGTCGCCAAGCAGCTTCGCCACCGGTTCCGCAGCGAGCGTGGCGCTCATCACGACAATCCGCAGATCGGGCCGCAACGTCTGGCGCACCCGTACCAGCAGCCCGAGCACGAGATCCATCTCGATTGTTCGCTCGTGGAACTCGTCGAGCACGACGGCGCCGATGCCTTCCAGCGAAATATCATCGAGCAACCGCCGCAGCATGATACCGGTCGTCTCGACCACCAGCCGCGTCTCGCGACTGACGCAGGCGTCGAACCGCACGAGATAGCCGACCTCGCCGCCCAGCCGCGCCCCGCGTAGACGCGCGATCTGCCGCGCCACGGCGCGTGCCGCCAGTCGCCGGGGTTGAATGAGCGCGAGCTTTTGTCCCGCCGGCAAATCGTCCATCACCGCCGCCGGGACGAGCATCGTCTTGCCCGAACCAGGAGGCGCCGTCACCACCACGGCTCCGCTTCGCGACGTCGCGATAATCTGCAGCAGCGCACCGGCGACAGGTAAATCAAGCAGCAGATCAGCGGGGAGCTTGTCGCTCATGAGTAACGGCAACCGCCCGTCTACTTGCTTAGCGGCCGCACTTGAATGCTGCGAAATGCCACCGGTCCATGATCCCCTTGCAGCATCAGCGGCCCGCGCGGCACTTCAGGCATCATGTTCCACGCGGCGCCGGTCGGATAGAGAAGCTCGACCAGCTTATGGACCTCTATGCCATTGAGCAGCACATGCTCAAAACGTGCATTCTCAATCTTCTTCCCGGCGTCATCGAATCGCGGCGAATAAAACGTCAACTGCAGCGTCTGCCACTCGCCGGCCGGCTTCGCGGCGTTCTCACTCGGCGCCACTCCCTCATCGATATGCGTATACCGCGGCTCCAGCTTGGCTCGCGGGTAGACTCCGCCGCACATGTCGCCGGTCAATTCTTTCATATCGTGGGTGTCGCGAATCTGAATTTCGTATAACCCGTCGAGCTTCACGCCCGAGTTCGAACCTTCCGGAACGAAGAACTCGCACTTCAGTTCGACGTCCTGAAACTCCTGCCGCGTGTAGAAGTTCACTGCGTCGCCGTCGCTCACCAAGACGCCGTCGCCGGAAACCGCAACCAGCTGTCGCGGATGCTCGGGATTGAGTTTCACGTCGCCGGCCAACGACCAGCCGGTGTGGTCTTCCTGCCACGCGTCGAGCGACGGTCCGCCTGTCAGTACAATCCACTCGCCGGACGACTCAGCGGCGCCCGCCAGCGGCAGGGCTCCTGTCAACAAACGCAACCCCAGCAACAACGCTAACGAATTCAACCACATCCGTCGTTCAGGGGAGCGAAATAGCGTCATCTCGGTTTCTCCTTCAGGCTTAGCACCCGATAGGCCGGAAATTCCCAAGAGCTTGGGCCTCGCAACATAGGCGAACGGCGCAGCTCCGTCCTGTCGCCACTATATCGTGCCGCGGCGGCCGCCGACACCTGCGGCCATTCCGGTTGAAACGATTCTCCTGCCTATGCGGGGTCGAGTTCACGGCTCACGCACGCACGCTCAACCTAAACTTCAATCGCCCTCTGCAGCCCCCGGCTCCGCCGGGGGGTCGGCATCCATTCCGAATGGCGTCGCCCCATGTGGCGCTACCCCCGGGCGGAGCCCGGGGCTGACCTAACATCCCGCCTGCTAACTCTCTCCCGCGCCATGAATCGCCGCCACTTTGCCTTTTGGTTCAGCTTCGGCCTGTTCACCCTCGCCGACCGTCTGAAAGTTTACGGCCTCGACGAACTCGCCGCGGCAATGATGCGCGACGACAAGAACCCCGCCGCCGCGCTGCCGACCCACTGGCGGCTGGCCGACAACGGCGTTTGGCGCTGGTTCGAACGCGAAACGTTCGTCGACGGCCAGTGGAAGTTGAGCGGCATCACCACGCCGGTCCGCATGGAGACGGGTGAACTCGCTCCCGCCCAAGAGGGGTACCTCGACGACGCGATCGTTCCCGCCGAAGTCCGCCGCCGCAAGCCGACGCTTAAGGCGGAAGAAGCGCTCGCTGCCGAGAAGAGCTCGTCAACCGCCACGAAGTCAGACGAATCTGAGGAATTGGTCGCCGCATCAACGGCCGACGCCGCGGCGCCCAATCCGTCGCTCGACTTCGACGAGCACGAACCGAGCGAGAAGCGCCGCGCCCGCCACGGTCGCCCGCCGAGCAAATGGCTCCGCAGCCTCCACGCCGACGAATTGAGCATCTGGCTAAAAACGATCGACGTCCCCGAAGCCGACGTCGTTGGGATGACCTACTGGGAACATCTCACCCGCGACCACTCGTTCGACCCCGCCCATATCGAAGGGCTGGAGATCGACGAGCAAGCGAAGCTCCACGCTGCGGCGCACTTCGGATATTAGTCATCACGACGGCAACGATTGAGTCGCTCACGCCGGCCAGTTTCGCAGCGCGACCTCGGCAATGCCTAGCAACTCTTCGCCCGTCGCGCCGCTGGCCGCTTGAACCGCCATGCCTTGCATGACGGTAGAGACATAACGCGCCAAATCATCAGCATCGACGCCTTTAGGCAATTCACTCGCCTTCGCTTGCGCAAAGCGCTCGCAGATCGCCCGCTCGCGTTCAGCGCGCCGCGCCGTGAGGTCACGGCGGATCGCATCAGATTCCTTCCCGCACGCCAAGGCGCCTTGCAGAATCAGACAGCCGCGCGGATTCTTCGGACACGCCAGCTTCTCAGCCGTATCGCGGATCAGCCGCTCGGCGACTTCACGAACCGTCGGCGCTGCCAGGCACTCCATCAAATGAGCCGTCGGCTCCACGCAGTAACGATCGACCGCTTTCTTGAACAGTTGTTCCTTGTTGCCGAACGTCGCATACATGCTCGGCCGGTTGATCCCCATCGCCTTGGTCAATTCCGGGAGCGACGCCCCTTCGTATCCGCGCCGCCAGAACACGCGCAGGGCTTTCTCCAGCGCTTTGTCCGCGTCGAAACTGCGTGGTCTGCCAACAGGCATGGGAAAACTCCGACTTTTTTACCGTTCAGTAAATTATAGCACTTGCCGTGCCGAGCGAACCGGATATTTTTTTACTGAACGGTACAGAACTCTTTCCGCTCCCCTGCGTAACCAGTTCCAATGATCGCCTGCAGCCGATCTTTCGGCTGATCGGCCCCTGGCTCCGCCAGGGGGTAGAATCACGGTCAAACTTCCCGCCAACTCACCCGCCCCGTATAAGGAACCCTACCCATGCCTACTCTCGCCGGAAAAGTTGCCCTCGTTACCGGAGCCTCGAAGGGCATCGGCGCCGCCATCGCTAAAGAACTTGCCTCTCAAGGCGCCTCAGTCGTCGTCAATTACTCCAGCAGCAAGAGTGGCGCCGACAAGGTCGTGAGCGAGATCACCGCCAAGGGAGGTAAGGCCGTCGCCGTCGGCGCCAACGTCGCCGACCCGACCGACGTGGTAAAGCTCTTCGCCGAAGCCAAGAAGGCCTACGGCAAGCTCGACATCCTCGTAAACAACGCCGGCATCTACGAGTTTGCCGGCATCGAAGCGATCACGCCCGAGCACTTTCACAAGCAATTCAATCTCAACGTCCTCGGCCTACTGCTCGCGACGCAGGAAGCAGTAAAACTCTTCGGCGACGGCGGCGGCAGCATCATCAACATTAGTTCGATCGTCTCGACGACTGCCTTACCGCAAACCGCCGTTTACAGCGCGACGAAAGCGTCGGTCGACGCGATCACCCGCTCGCTGGCAAAAGAACTCGGCCCGCGCGGCATTCGCGTCAATTCGGTCAACCCCGGGATGATCGAGACGGAAGGAACGCAAACCGCCCAAATCACGGCCCACGACAGCGATTTCCGCAAGCTCACCGAAGCTCAAACGCCGCTTGGCCGCATCGGCCAGCCGCAAGACGTCGGTCCCGTCGTGGCGTTCCTCGCGTCGAGCGAATCGGGTTGGGTCACCGGCGATGCGATCCGCGTCGGCGGCGGCTTCACTTGATCTCAGCTCCGTAATCGGACAACGCCGTACCCGTTAACGCCAACAGCCCTGACCAGTCTTGGTCAGGGCTGTTTGTATTGAGTGGCAAGTGCGATCTCAGAGCCCGCGTGCATCCTTGCAGCCCCGGGCTTCGCCCGGAGGTCGGTTTCTATTCCGGTAGGCGTCGTCGCGCGTGATGCTACCCCCGGGCGGAGCCCGGGGCTGGAAATGCTACAACGAGCTGCGACTCGCTCTTATCATTGCACGCGATCAGCGCGGCGGGCAAATCTAGCAATGCCGATCAAACCAACGGCCGCTAGCCCCAGCGTCGCCGGCTCCGGCACGGCCGAGACGTTGAACGTGAATTGGTAGCCGTAGGTGCTGCCCGTATCCTGTAGCAGCATCGTGTAGGTCCCGCTTCCCAACGGCGGCGTAAACTGCGGACCAATCGTGTTGCCGTTCAACGCAATGTCGGGCAAACGGTTTGTTCCTACGAAACCAATGTCGAACAGGTCGTAGCCCAGCAGCGCGTTGCCATCCACGGACCATCCCAAGCCAGCCGTCCACGTCGTTCCCGCTTGAATGCCAAGGAATGATGCGTATCCCTGGTTCTGGTAGGCGTCGAGAGTCAGCGAATCAAGCCGATGCCCGGCGGGAATCGTGAGCGAGAAAATGTCGTAGTCGCTCGACGTGCCGGCCGAACCCTTCAGGACGTTGGCCCCAGCCGCTAAATTCCAAGTCGTCGGGGTCGCGGGGACGCCGGAAAGATCCCCCAACAATGTTTCGTCGTAGTTCGCCGCGTTGATGGCCGTTGAGGCCAACGCCACGGCTGCCGCGAGCCATGCTCGCGAAAAAAATCGCCTCATTTCTTCCTCACTGTCGCCTTGAGAAGTGGACAAGTTCGGCTTGATCTGTCAGCCGCATCTGACAGGCCGCAAGGCGACGTGGCCAACCGTCTCGCCTCTGTTCGCTAGAAGTGCATTATAAGCTGAATCAGCGGCCGTCGCCACGATTCGTTCCAGCGCAGAGCAACGGCCAGCCTTAGCGAAAAGAGCATCAACAATTGCTGATTCCTAACGGCGGGCTTCCCACGTCCCCAGGATGCCAACCCGCTCCCCAGGCACATTCCCCCACCGGCCATTCACCAGTTGCCGGCCATCCTCCGAGAGTTCCGCTGAGAACGACCCAGGCGCGAGCACCTCGGGGTTGTCGGTGTACTTTCCCTCAATGAACAGCTGCCGCGTCGCCGGATCGTAGGTGGCGACGACTTGCTCGCGGCCGAGCGCCTGCTGGCCGAACCTCCACTCGAAGAAACCGCTCGCCTCGACGCGTTCGCCGAGGTCGTGCTGCGTGAGAAACCGCAGCGTGCTCCCCGCGTAGTCGTTGCCGGCGTCATCGACGCTTGAGACGATGGTCCACGTGCCAATCGTGAGATTGGGGACGCCGCTTTTCGCTGGCGCGTCCCGCATGGCGACAATCGCCGCCGGTTCCACGCCCGTCGGCGCCTTCTCCGGCAACAACCACGGCAACAGCGCGGTGACAAGCGCCGTCACGCCGCTGATCAGCGCCGCGATCACCGTTCCGGACGCCAAGAGCGAATTGCGCGACGACTGACCTTCCATGACCGACGCTCCGCAGGAACAGCAACGACCAACGCTGCGGCGCGATCCGTCGCGCGCAGCCGCTAGCAGAGAAGGTGCGCCAAGGCGCACACGCATTGCCCCTGATCGACGTTCTTGCACAAAAACTTGAGCCAAAACCCCGCAGCCGCGGGTCAACGACCTGCCGGAGCGGCGCCGCATCGTCTCAGCCTCGCCGCGCCCTCACCGAAAGTGCTCGTTCGACGCACGATCCTCGCCAGAAAGCTCTCCCAAGCGCGGCGCCCGACTTGTCCACGGACTCGTCTGCCAGTTGTCGACCGCCGGTCGATCGGAAACGAATCGCGGCAGGAAGAGACGAAAGTAGTCGGCCAGCGCTTGCAAGAACGGTTCGTACAGCGATTGCAACTCGCGCAGCTGTCGAATTTGTTCCGCAGTCGGTCGCCGTGCGTCGTCGCCGACGAACAGCCGAGAGATCTCGTCGTCCGTCAGCCGCTCGACGTTCGGTTCGCGCGGCGGCAACTTAAACACGAGACACATATCGACCGACGCATGTCTGGCCATGGCGAAGGTCAACCGCGCGCGTTGCTGCGACTCGGCGGCGCCCCGCACCAACAACATCGACGAGGCGTCAAGCACGAGCGCGAGCGCCGCCAACCAAGACTGATTGTCATGCTGCGAGCGATAGTAACCCAACACGGGGAACGAGAGATGGCTTTCCAACAACTCCGCCGACCAGATCTCCCACTCGGCCAGGAAGCGATCCGTTTCGTGTCGATCGGCAAGGCGGCCAAATCGTTTCCAAAGCTCGAACGCCGTCGGCGGCGAACCCGCGCGGGCATCGAGCAGCGAGATGCTCCGCTCGCGGCTTGAAAAGGCTTGATACAACACCGGCAGATACCCGATGACCACCGCCATGAACCCGAACCCGATCCCCGCCTCCATCACCGCCAAGAATTTGCCGATGTAGGTCACCGGCGTGACGTCGCCGTAACCCAACGTGAAAAATGTTTCGCCGCTGTGGTACAGACACTGACGGAACTCACGATTCGAGGGGGGCGTCAGCGTATTGCCGAGCCAGTGCAACAGGGCAAAACCAGTGATGATGATCGCCACCCAACAGGCGAACAGCCCGAAGAGCGACAGCGGCCCAAACACGCTGAGCGTGCTTTCACGAGCATGCCCCGGCTTGATCAAATCGCACAGCCGGCGCCACACGCTCCAAGTCGCCCAAAAGTAGTTTTTCGCGATCCGCAACCGCCGCGTCACGCGCCGCGGCAACACGAGCGTTTCGAAGGCGTCGTAGAGCGCCAACAGAATGAGCCCGATGCCCAGGAGAGTGCTCAGGTAGAACAACATAGGCGGCGTAGCAGGTTCATGGTGAGAAAGAACTAGGCGAACAGAACGTACTCGAATCCTGAAAGGATTCAATCATCCAGCCCAGGGTTGGTCGCGCAGCGAACTACCCTGGGTAAGCCATCAATGTACATGTGGCAACCCTGAAAGGGTTGAATCAGGGTTGCCGTGACGACAAGCGTCAATCGCGCGCCACACGTTCCCAAGATTCATCATCGTAAATCGCCAACGAGTGATGTTCGACCACGCCTTCCGCCCCGATCAGCTCATATCTGAACCACGGCATGCCATATTCATCAACATGATCGATCGTTACCACAGGATCGATGCTCAGAATTCGCTCAAGGGTATCAGCCGTCCAGCCAGCCATTTCGGCGCCATCCTGAAGCTCGCGCTCTCGCTGCCGCAAATCGCTTACCGGAACGCAAAGCAAGCGAATGCGCTCACCGGGCTTCAATGTTCGCCAGTTCTCACACATTCGAACGCTCAATACCGCAACACAATCTTCGCAAAGTGCGACCCCGCCTCCATATGCTTCAGCGCTTCGACCGCCTCTTCAAACGCAAACGTCCGATCGATCACCGGCCTAAGCTGCGCGACGCTGATCGCCGAGTTGAGATGCTCAAACATCTCCCGCGATCCCACAAAAATTCCTTGTAGCGCCAGCGTCTTCATCAACAGGAACATCGGATTGATCCCTTCGCCTTGCGCCAGCACGCCGATGACGCTGATCTTCCCGGCGATCCGTGCGGCGGCAATCGACTTGCCAATCGTCCCAGCGCCGCCTACCTCGACCACATGGTCAACCCCCACGCCGCCAGTCAGCCGCAAGACTTCCTTTTCCCAGTCGGGCGTCGACTTGTAATTGATCGTCTCATCAGCCCCCATCCCGCGGACCCGCGCAAGTTTTTCGTCGCTGCTGCTCGTGGCGATCACCCGCGCGCCATGCAGCTTCGCGAGTTGCAACGCGAAGATCGAGACGCCGCCGGTTCCTAAAGTCAGGACCGTCTCGCCTGCTTGGAGGTTCCCGAACACGACCAGCGAGTTCCACGCCGTCACCCCCGCGCACGGCAGCGTCGCCGCTTCTTCGTACGAAAGATGCTCCGGGATCCGCACGAGCGACTGCTCATCGAAGCAGCCGACCTCGCGCAGCACGCCCGGCAAGTCGCCGGCGCCGAGCGTCGTCCCTGCCTTCGCCGAGTTGTACGGCCCTTCGAGCCACCCCTGCGCGAAGATCGGGCAAACCCGGTCGCCGACCTTCCAGCGAGTCACCTCGCTGCCGACTGCGGTGACTTCCCCCGCTCCGTCAGATAGCGGAATCGTCGGAAACTTCGCCCGCGGATTGTAGACGCCCCACGCGAAGAGCAGGTCACGGTAGTTGAGCGAGGCCGCGCGAAATCGCACCGCCGCCTCACGCGGCCCCGGCGTCGGCTCAGCGACATCAACAAGTTTTAACCCATCAAGCCCAAACGACTCATATTGAAATGCCTTCATCCCAGCACGCTCCTGTTCTGCAAACCAAGAGTCGCCGCACACCCCCTACAGAGGGGCGAGCACGAACTCCTTCCACAACGAGCGAATGGCACGCTGCGGACTGCCGAAAACTTCTCTTTGCACGCTTTCGCAAATATACGAAAACGGGCCGCGTCGTTGTCGCGAATTCGCGTCGCTTCCCGCAGTTTCTCGACGCCATTCGCCTCACGGTCGCAGGCCCTACCTCATTGATGTTCACAGCATGACGCCGATCCGACGCTACTCGCCGGTTGAATGGGGCGCCCTTGTCGTCGCCGCGGCCGTCACCGCGCTTGGCGTCACGATGATCATTGCCTGGGCCTACGAACTGATCGGCCTGCTCGAACTTGTCAGCCCTGGGCCGACGCTCCGCTTCAATACGGCGGTGCTGTTCGCCCTCTGCGGGCTAAGTTTGGCCTGCAGTATCTTCGGCCATCGCAAGACAGCGGAAGGCATCGCGCTGGCGGCCTTGCTACTTTCCCTGCTGTGCATTGCCAAGAGCCTCAAACTCATCGGCCTCGACGTCGACAACATGCTCTTTCGTCCCTCTGCCGCGATGTCCGAGCGTATCGGACCCGGCAAGGTGGCGCTCGCCACGGGCCTGAGCATGTTGATGTTCAGCCTGTCGATTCTGGCGCAGCATCGCCTCCGGCATGGTTCGTTGTTCGCTCTACTGCTGGGGATCATGATCTGCATGATCTCCTGGGTGGCGATGAATCACTACTTCATGGGCGCCGACGCGAAGGTCGGCTGGTGCGTCACCGCCGGCATGGCCTTCACGACGGCGGCTGGCCTCTTCCTCCTGGGCGTCGCGATCATTGCAATTTCGTGCGGTCCGCGCCACTCGGCGGAATCGACCCATTGGCTCTCATACTCTCTCTCTCTCGCCTTTGCCGCCGTCAGCTTCATGATTTGGTGCGAACTCGTCGACAATGAGACCATTCATCTGCGCCGGGAAACCGCCGCGGCGGCGACGGCGGTGCGAACGCAGGTCCGCGAGCGGCTGCAAGCGAGTCTGAGGGCCGTCGATCGCTTTGCCCTGCGCTGGAATTCACTTGAACCCGTCGAACAATACAAGGACGCCAAGCGACTACTGGAGGACTTCGACGGGATTCTCTCCCTCTACTGGATCGACGACGATCTTCACGTTCGTTGGATGTGCACCGCCGACGATCGGCAAGACTATATCGGCCATCCGCTGCCGCCAGGTCCGCGTCATGCCGCCGTCAAACGGGCTCGCGACACCGGTCGCTTCACCTTCACGCCGGTCCTGACGCTGCTTCATGGCGAGACCGGCTTCATCGGCTACAGGCCCACCGTCAGTCGTCAGGGCGAAATGAATGGTTGCGCCGCCGCCATCTTCCGGCTGAATATGATCCTCGACGCCATCGCGAACGACCGCCGCCACACGGGGTTTGACTTCAGCGTCAGCGACCAAAACCACGACCAGCAAATCTTTTCCACGTCGCTCGACCCTGCCCCCGACCCCGCGATAGTAGTCGCCTCCAAGCTCGACCTGCGCGGCCTGCACTGGCAATTCAACGTCTGGCCCACCGCTCAAACCGTGGCTGGACACTATTCTTACGGCCCCTCCCTCGCCTTATCGAAGGGGCTGTTTAGCGCTTTGCTGATCGGCATTACGATCCAACTCCGCCAACGCGCCGTGCAACGCACCGCTGAAGCCGAGCGCAGCGCAGCGGCGCTGCGCGACAGCGAGCAACGTTTCGATCTGGCCGTGTGCGCCTCTCAGGACGGCATTTGGGAATGGCGACTAGGCATCGACGGCTTCTATGCGTCGCCCCGTTATCGAGAGATGCTCGGCTACCCGCCGGATGACGAACCGCTCTCTTATCAACATTGGTTCACGCGCGTCAGCGCTGAAGACGTCCCGCGAATTCAGCAAGCAATCGACGACCATTTTCAACGGGGGGCCGCCTACGACGTCGTTATCAAGTTCCTCACCTTCCGCGACGATTGGGTCTGGCTCCGCATTCGCGGCCAAGGCGCCTGGGATGCGAACGGCCAGCCGGTCCGCATGGCCGGTTCCATTACCGACATCACCGAAGAACGCGAAGCCCAGCGTCAACTTCTCGAGCATGTGGAAACGATCGCCGAATCCAACGAAAGACTGGCCGACCTGGCGGAAGCCGCCGAGGCCGCAGCCGCCGCCAAGACAATCTTTCTCCGCAACATGAGTCACGAGTTGCGCACCCCGCTGAACTCGATCATCGGCTTCTCCACCGGCCTCCTCCGGCATGTCGCCGCTCATGACCTCGACGAGCATCAACGCGACCGCGTCGAACGCATTGCCGCCAGCGGGCGACATCTTCTCGGACTGGTCAACAACGTCCTCGACATCGCCAAGGCCGAGGCCAAAGAGCAATCGCATCAGTCAGAACCGATTGATCTCCTCGAGTTGTTCGAAGAACTCGTCGCGATGGCCGAGCCGCTCCTGCAAAAGCGACCAGCGGTGAAGCTTGACGTCCATCTCGCCGACGGCCTGCCGGTACCCATTCTTGATCGAGCGAAGCTCAAGCAGATTCTCCTCAACCTGCTCAGCAACGCCGCGAAGTTTACCGACCACGGCACGATCACGTTAAGCGCCGCTTGCGTCGCCGAGGAGTGGCGATTCGTGGTTTCCGATACTGGCATCGGCATCTCGGCCGACGACCAACTTCGCGTCTTCGAGAATTTTGAACAGGTCCATTCCCCTGGACGTAGAGTCGAGGGAACCGGCCTGGGCTTGTCGATTTGCGCCGCGCTCGCCAATGCGATGTGCGGCACCATCACGCTGACAAGTCGGCTCGGCGTCGGCAGCGCATTTACGGTGATCGTTCCCCAAGCCGACGGTCCGCAAGGGCTGAACGACGACGACGCTTGGACGGACTCCCTGGCCTCGATCGATCCCAGACCGCTCGGCGCGTTGAAGAAGCAACGCCTCCTTCCGCCTCAACGTTGAGTTTCCGACCCGCGCTAACGCACCCCGTCTACCTCTCCCGCCTTCCGCCGATTGATCAACCATGAAAACCGTTTTGCTTGTTGAAGACAACGCCGATAACACGCTCCTGATCGAAGACGTATTCGCCTTCGAAGGAGTGGCCGCCAAACTCATTTGCGTCGCTTCGGCCGAGGAGGCGCTGGAGTTCGCGTTGCACACGCCGCCCGATCTCGTCCTGATGGACATCGGCCTTCCCGGCATGTGCGGCCTGGAAGCGACCCGCCGGCTCCGCGCCGATCCCGCCACCCGCCAGATCCCCATCTGGGCCGTCACCGCCCGCGCGCTGAAAGAAGATGAAGACGCCGCCCGCAGCGCCGGCTGCGACTTTTACATCACCAAGCCCTTCGACCAAGAAGACCTGGGTTACATGGTGAAATTCGTCGTCGCGGCGACCATCCCCGGAGGGTTTCCCCGGCACGAGGCTACCGAACGTCGCCCGCGCTAACGCAAAAAACCGGAGGCAGCCCGTCTACAGGCCGCCCCCGGTCGCACGATGGTTAAAATTGAAACGGCGGAACTAGGCGTGAGCGTAGGCGTCTCGCAAGTCACGCACTCTGTCGTGCCCCGCCTTCACCTTGGCGTATTGGCGCGTCAACACGTCGTTCACCGCCGAGCCAGCCGTCTCCTTGAGCACGTCCTCGTATAGTTCCTTGATCGCATCTTCGCCGCGCTCCGCCTCGCTGAGGATCACGCTCGCGTCGCCGCCGTTGAGCGCTGCCCGCACGTCGAGCCAGGCGCGATGCACGGTCGCCTTGAACGACCCGTCTTCCTGCGGCTCTTCGCCGTTGAAATTGACGATCTGCTGAAGTTCGGTCGTGTTCGTTTTTCGCTCGCCGCCGAGTTGCCGGAACAGCGTGGCGATCTTTTGATCTTTCACCTTGTCGGCCGCCTCGGCGAAGCCCTTTTGGCTATCGATGTTGATCTGAATGAGGTCCTGGACCTTTTCGATCGTTTCATCGCGGAGATTATGTTTAGTTTCCATCGTCGCTCACTCCTCTAGAGATAACTGCCTGAGTCGGCATGGGTCGTTTGTGTCCGCCAATGAGCCAAAGCGAACCCCGTGCCGTTTCTCGCTAGTCGGAGTGCCAGCAGCGCGCAAACCATTGCCACGCCCCAGCGTTACGCCGATTTAGCCGATGACGCCTCTCCGCAGAGAAGCAGAAGATGGCGGCAAGCGCAGAGCAGAGCGAGCGATCTGGAACCCGCGCCGCCGCTTACTTGGCCGTCCCTTGGCCAGCCGGCGACCACAACTCCACCGCCGCCGTGCCGTAGTTCCCCAGGTGGTAGACGCTCGCCCCCTTGATGGTGAACGCGAACTTCGGAAATGGCGTCGCGATCATCCGCTTGACGAACGGCGCCGTCCCGAGCCCGACCGTCACGTGCGGATTAAAATTCTTGCCGCTCCGTTCCGGCACATAGGTGTTGACGTACTCCACAATCGACGGCGCGATCGCCGCCCCGTCCGCCGACGGCACAAACGCCGCCACCGTCCCCTTGACGGCAAACGGCTCCACCGCCGCAATAATCTTGTCTTGCAACCCTCGAAGTTCCTTCGTCGGCGCCACGACGATCCCAGCCAAGCCCAGCTCCCCCACCGGTAGCGAGTAGTAACCGATGGCCTGAAGCTCCAGACTCGTCGGCGCCACTTCAGCAAATACCTTATCGAGCTCACCTTCAATCCGCTCCAAGTCGTCCCGCCGCACGAACCGCTGGATCATCGAGATGTGCGGCGTGTGCAACTTGTCGAGCGCAAACCCCGCCGGGTAGTCGCCGCGCAGCTCGGCATTCGCCTGCGCCGCCGCCGCGAGCATCGTCGCGTCGGGGTGGAGCAACACGTCGATCGCCACGATCTCGCCCAGCGTATTACCCGGCTCGGCAGCCTCACTCCACAGAACGCTTCCCGCAGCCAGCCAGATCGCCGCGCTCAACGCCCCAACTGGCGTCGAAAACTTCATCCCCATTTCATCTTCCCTTTATCTTGATGATCCCTAATCGCAATCGACGCTCCCGGTCGAAACCCGCCCGCGAATCAAGTATAGTGCCTCTATTGCATTCCCCGACCGGAGGCTCGCCCCATGCCCCCACGCCGCATATCCCCGCGTCCCGTCGCCACAATCGTTCTCTCCCTACTTTTTTCGTTTCTTGCGCCTCTTAGCGGCCAACTCTCCGCCGGCGAATTCAACCCCACGCTAAGCGTCAACGACTCGGCGCCCATCTGGACCAATCTCCCCGGCGTCGACGACAAGACCCATTCGCTTGCAGACGTCGATCCGAACAAACCAGTCATCGTCGTCTTCACCTGCAACAGCTGCGACGTCGCGACCGACTATGAAGACCGCATCATCGAGTTTTCCAAGAAGCACCAGGGCGAAGTCGTCGTCGTCGCCATCTGCGCCAGCGCGAAACCCGCCGACGCCCTCCCCCGCATGCAGGAACGGGCCGAGCAAAAGAAGTTCCCCTACGCCTATCTCTTCGACAAGTCGCAAGCCCTCGGCCAAACCTACGGCGCCAACTTTACCCCCGAGTTCTTCCTCCTCAGCCCCGGCAAGCCCGACCAGCGCCGCATCCTCTACATGGGCGCCATGGACGACAGCACCTACGCCGATCGTGTAAAATCAAATTACCTCGAACCCGCCCTCGCCGCCGCGCTGAAAGGCGAAGCCCCCGCCGTGCAAGAAACCGCCCCTCGCGGCTGCCGCATCAAATACCCGCGCCAAAAACAACGTTAGCCGCAACAACGTTAGCCGCGACGCGCCAGCGGAGCGAGCTGCATTCGTCATTCATCACTCATCCAGCAACAAGCAACAAGCATCATGCCCACCCACCGCTTCGCTCCATCCCTACTGTTCGCCCTGCTCCTCCTCATCGCTCCGCGCGCCGCCAGCGCCGAGGACCTCATCGGCATGTTCCTCTCCTGGCAGCAAGACCCCACGACGACGATGACCGTCACCTGGGTCGACATCTACGCCGATAGCAGCTCGACGATCCTCTATCGCAAGTACGACGGCCAGAAACACTCCGCCGACACCAAGTGGCAAACCGCCACGGCCAAGCAATCCACGATGGGCCCCACGACGCTTCAGCTCCGCCGCGTCGAGCTCACCGGCCTCGAACCCGGCACGCGCTACGAGTTCGGCATCGGCGACAAGACCAAAGACGTCACCCAGTTCTGGCGGTTCGACACGATGCCCGCCAAGCTCACCGAACCGCTCACCTTTGTTGCCGGCGGCGACATGATGCACAACCGCGCCATGGTCGACGACATGAACGAAGAGATGCAAAAGCTCGAGCCCGACTTCGCCCTCCTCGGCGGCGACATCGCTTACGAGAACGGCATCCACGGCACTCACTGGATCGACTGGCTACAGTCGTGGACCAACCACGCTGTCACCAAGGACAAACGGCTCATCCCGCTCGTGATCACCATCGGCAACCACGAAGTGAAAGGGGGCTACAACGGCACGCCGCCGCAAGACGCCCCCTATTTCTACAGCATCTTCCCGCTACCGCAGAACCGCTCGTACTACGCCCTCGACTTCGGCAAGTACCTCTCGCTCGTGATCCTCGACTCGCAACACACCAATCCCATCGCTGGCCCGCAAGCCGACTGGCTCGCCGAGGCGATGTCTCAGCGCGGCGACCAACAATTCCTCTTCGCCTGCTACCACTTCCCCGCCTACGGCACGACGAAGGAACCCGAAGGAGGCACGCCGATCGACTCCCCGCAGGCCCTCGCTATCCAAAAGAACTGGTGCCCCAGCTTCGAACGCTTTGGCGCCACCGCCATCTTCGAAAACGACCACCACAACTACAAACGCTCGCACCGCATCCGCAATCGCCAACGCGACGACGCCAACGGCATCCTCTACCTCGGCGACGGCGCCTGGGGCGTCGAACCACGCGAAGTCCCCAAAGACGCCTGGTGGCTCGCCAAGGCTGAAGGCCGCAACCACCTCTGGCGCGTCGAACTCGATCCCGACGGCAAAGTCGAATTCGAAGCCATCGACGCCGAGGGCGAAGCCTTCGACGAATTAGAGATCAAGGAACCTCGCACGAAGCCCGTCCCGTAGGGTGCGGTGCTTCTGCCCCCACCTTGACCCATTCCGACGACTTGCACGATGGCTGCCGCCAGACACGGAGGCGCGGAGGCGTCTGATTTAGCCCTGCACGGGCGCGTAGCCAAATGAAAAGACTCCCCCATATCCTCCTAGCGCTCGCCATCTCCGCAGCAGGCGCAGCCCTGGTCAGCACCCTCTTCGGCCGCATCCTGTTTCTCAGCAGCCGATCAGAAGTCGTCAAACTCGGCGCCATCCTGTTCGCGATCAGCTCCGCGATTTGGATCACGCTGGTCCTGGCGTTCCGTCGCAAGAGCTAAACTGCATGGGAATAAGACTCGGGAAACATCCCTTGAAGAAAGAGATGACTTATAACTCCTCATGTATCACGGCGAGCCGTCAGCCCGAGTTGCCCGTGTTCTACGCCCCGAGGTGATGCTTCTCGGCCAGCGAGACGGTTGCTTCAAGACGACCGTTCCCTTGATCTGACAATTTGGCATCGCCCGTTCCAACTCTTCGAAACCCGGGCTCGTCGCGCCTACGACTCCCAAGACGATCAGCCGCAAACTAGCCGACTTCGCGAGCAGCTGCAAATCCGCATCGCTGGTTTCGACCCACCGCAGCGACAAGTGGCGTAAATCAGGAAGCCCGGCAATCTCTTTCAGCAGCTCGTCGCTGATCAGGTCGGGGGACTGGGGCATCCCATATATCGTGAGCGATCTCAAGCGATCGAACGCATCTGCACGAAGCCATCCTGCAGTAACCGGACTATAGACGTGCAACTGATCGACGTCTGGCAACTCGCTCATCAGTTTCGCCAGCGTTTGCCGGCTGCGTAATCCAACGCCTCTCCCCAAGCCGATGGAAGTGACGCACGTGAATCGCGACGCATGCTCAGCAAACGCTGCGACTTGCACATCGTTTTCGAGCCCGATCCCGCGAACTGAATCGTCTGGGGCTACCTGGAGCGTCTCCGCCGCCAATGGTCGCAGCCAAACGGGCAATGTAGCCTCCGGCTGATAGACCGGCGCGGCACGGCGCGGATCATAACCCATCTGCTTAAAATACTCGTCATTGTTAAACGCCAAATCCATCTGCGCGCCGCATGCCTCGAGCGATTGGCTCCCTCGACGCGCTTCAATCGCCTCATACAACGGCAGCACGCTCACGCACATGAAGATCGCCAACAGTGACATGGCGATCAGCAACGTGCGCAAACCAAACCGAAAACGTCTCCGCGCCATTAGCGCCGCCGCCACTGCCAATGGCAGCAGGGCCATGATCGCGCAAGCTCCCCACCGAATAACTCCCCCGGTCTCAAACCAACCCAAATTCCGAAATGACCAAGCAAGCGTCAGTTCGAAAAGAAGAAACGCAACGAGCAGCGTCGTACGCGAATAGAAACGTCCCGACAAATTCATCGCCACGGCGTCCACGGCGTGCCTCTGCTCGGCGAAAAGATGAACTCACACTCTTGTTCGGCAGTATAGCGACGCCCTGGCCAAGGCTCCATGAATTGCTCGATGAATTATCGCGATCGTTTTAAATTTTTCGACGAATCCGGTTTAGAAGCCTGGGGGTTACCGATATGAAGGCGTCGAGTTCCTCGTCCGCAATCTGTATCATCTGGAGTGCCGCCAGCCTGTCGCCTTCCCTTAATGCTTGCGCCATGACCAAGATCACCATCCGCTTGTCACAGGTCTTCGCGGTCACGTTCTGGACTGCCGTCTCGCTAGCCGCGTGGACAACCTGGGGTACGCACGCCGCGAGCTATCCCGTCAACCGACCGATTGAACCGCGAGCGCTCTTCGGCATGGTTCATTACTTCGCGCTGTTCGCAGCGCCGCTTGCAGCGATTGGCAGTTTCTTCGGCGTCATGGGCCGCGCCTTCTTCGTCGGCTGTCTCGTCGCCCTGATCAACTTGCTGTGGCGCACCTGACTGCCGGACGTCTCACTCCGCAAACGCCTCCGCCATCCGCGGATTGGCGTCAGGGTTCGACCGCCAATAATCTTTCCAACCGGCGTCGCGAGCTTCACGCTCGCCGCGATCGACGTAGGTCCCCTGCTCTTCGATGGCGCCGTTGAGCGCATCGCCGGTCATCGTCGCCCACATCGTCTTCGCCGACGCGCACCCGCCGAGCGCCGCCGCGAGCGCCAACGAACTAGCGACCTTAGACGCGTGGCCCAGCCCCATCGCAAACCCTCCGCCGCACTCCAAAGGCCGCCAAATTCGGACTGGCCGCTTCAGCGGCCAGTCAGCCCCACACGCGCCGTTCCTCCCCCATCACTCCACCCACCTCATCACTCCACGTCGCGCTGGATCTCCTCCGCCTGCTTCTCAAACTTCGCCACATGCGTCCCAGCCCGATCAAGCGAATCATTGAGTTCCGCTCCGCGCTCTGACCCCCAGAACGAGCCGCTGCCCGACGAAGACGCCGGCGCCGCGCAGCCCGTCACCGCCGCGGCGAGAGAGACGATTAACAATGAGAAGAAACGATTCATCCAACCAACTCCGGCGGATCCCGCGGCGAAAAACGGCGAGCAAAAAACCGCGTCTAGATACTTTTTTTGGCCGCGCCGGTCAACGCCACCCGGCGCCGACGCGTCTCGAAAATCGCGCCGCTAAGGAGTTGAAAATGGGCCACCGTTTGTGCCATGCTCAACGTCGCGGCGCCTCCAGACCGACGCGCTGAGGAGCCGGCCAGCGGTCATTCTGAGCGAAGTGAAGAATCTAGTCGCACGATTTGGTGCTAGCTTCTACCCAGACTGCGACCATTGTTCCGTCGCCAGCACAGCTCTTTGAAAACTCGATCCGACTCCCACGCCGGTCGCTCGTGCCAGCAACGGCTGCGAGGGTCTTAGCTGCCGAACCTTTGGCCCAAATGACGACTTGCGCCATCACCCACGGCGGCCCAGCTAGCGCCCCGGCGCCCCCTTACTGTCGCGGATATCTGTCGCGACAGAAGCGTCGCCTCGACGCCGACATTCGACGAAACCGCTTACAAGACAAGGAGTTAAGAACGACGACCTACTGTCGCCAAAAATCGCTTCGGCGTCATCGCCGCCAAACGACAACTTGCCGCCGCGCTCGCGCAGCGCATTCGTCATTCGTCATTTCAAAAGTTCCTGCATCCCTTCCATCAACACCCCCTCAACGCTCGGCGCCACCCGCGACGCCCCCGGCCCCGTCTCGTACCCACCTTGGGCGTACGAGTCGTGGAGCCCGATGTACCCGCAGCCATAGTCGCCGTAGGCCGCCACGCACACCGCCGATTTCGGCCGTAACTGCTGAGCGGCCAGTTGGTACTCGACGAACAACTCGCCGGGAAGATGAAGCAAATCGACGTCGCCGACTCGCAGTCGGCTGAGCGACACTTGTCGCCCCGCCTGACACTCGCGGAGGAACTGCAGATGCCGCACCGCCTGAAGCCGTTCCCCTTCGGCCGCACTTGTGTCGGCGATAACGCGCAGCAACTCCGCTTCGTCGAGATGCTTCCCCGGCGGCAGCGCCACGTCGCGCGTCGACCAGTCGATCACGGTCGACTCGTCGATCGGCTCCTTGGCGCTCGCGTCCCACGCCTGCTTCATCCCGGCGGCGACGCGGCGCGCGAGTTCCGGCCGCATCTCCGGCGACCCGTCGTTGTATTTGCCCGCCCCGATGTTCCCCCCCGCCCCATTGAAATGGACATGCAGCGGCCCCGGCAGCGCCTCCTCGCGCAGTCCGCGCGCCAACCCCGGATAGTCGGCGCTAACCCGTCCCTTTCCGTAGTAACTCTGCGGATGAGTGGCGTAATAGGTCAGCACGGCGACTGGTTCGTCGCCGTTCCAGAAACCGATCGCGCGAGCCTTGGGATCGATGATCCCCTCCGGCTGCGCGATCGCTTCAGGATCGGTGCAGGCGGTGTAGCGAACCCACTTCACCTTCCCGTCGGGCCCCAGGCAGCGACGATTCGACGCGACCTTCTCGACGATCCCCACGCCCTGGCTCACATGCGTCACCGGCTTAGTCGCCGCGGTCGCCTCCTTCACCGCGGCAGCCGTCCGCGCGATCGAGTCGCGAGCGAACGCAACGTCGAACTGCTTCCCGCCGAGCCCATATTCGCTGGCCAACTTGTCGGCGCCAAAGTCGCACCCCGGCGCGTCATGCTGATGGAGTGCATGGACGGCGACCCGATCGACCGACGTCCCCGCCGCAGCGGCGAGCGCTTCCTTCCAAGCATCCTGGCCGTCGTTGCCGACGCCGACCCAATCGAGCGCTACGAGCACAATCGGCTTCTGCCCCGCAGGCACGAGCACCACGCCGCGGGCCGAGAGCGGATCGTCGACTGCCGACGCCGGCGGGCAGAGCGCGTCGCACAACGGCGTCCCCAGCGGCGGCGTCACGTCGACCTTGAACGTCCCGACGGAGAGCTTCGACGGCTCCGAGTCCGCAGCGACAGTGAGCGCCGCAGTGGCGCCCGCTGCAGCCAACGCAATCACCACGCCAACAAGAATCAACCAATATCGCATCATCCACTCCAAAAAGCCGCGACCGGTGGTCGCGGAAACCACGCGCCGGTCGCGGACGATTACAATTCACTACGCAGATAAGCAATCAAATCCGCAATCCCCTGCGGATCGATCTCACGCTCAAATCCTTCCGGCATCAACGACAACCCGGTCGATTCCATCACGTCGATGTCGGCCCGCGGCACCGTCTGCGTCGCCTTTTCGGCCCCGGTGAGCGTCACCGTGCTCGCCGTCTCCGCCGAGACGACGCCGCTGTGGGCGAGGCCGTCGACGGTCACGATATTGTACTGAATAAACTTCGGATCGACCTCACGATTGGGGTCGAGCACGTTCACCAGCAACGCCTCGGGAGTTCGCGTGAGGACCGTGGCGAGGTCGGCGCCAACCTCAGTTCCAACCCCTTCGCGACGATGGCAGACGACGCAGTGCTTGCGAAACAGGGCTCGGCCCTGGTCAACGTTGCCGTCGAGTTCCAGCGCCTTCGCGTAAGCCGCAAGCACTTCATCGCGCGTCGACGCAGAAGCTGCGAACGCCTTCACGGCGCGCTCGCGAACGGCAGCGTCGGCGTGCGTCTTCAACCGTTGGATCGTCGACGGATCGAGATCGCGCGATGTGAGTTGCCCGCTCTCCACCGCAGCCACCAGCGCCGCAGCCGTGGCGGCGCGCGAGAGCAGCAAGTCGGCCCCCTGCAGTCGCAATGCGGGACTCATCCCACGCCAAGCGGCGACAACCGGCTCAGAGATATCCCCTTCGCTGAACTGCCTCAGTGCGGCGAGCGCCGCGGCCTGCACCTCTTGCGGTTGGTGCGGAGCGATCAACTCGCCCAGCGTCGGCGCCACGGCGACGAACTCTCCCATCGCGAGTTGATTCACAGCCGCAACCCGTGCCTCAGTCTCCGCATTCTCATCGACGGCGACCTGCAACGAGGCTGCGACAAGGTCCTTGATCAACGGCTCGATCGCCGCGGCCTGCGTGCTCAATTGAGTGCGTACGTCCGCAGCCTGCCCCCCTGCCCCGCGCAGTGCGGCCACCAACAACTCACTAGCGATCGGCTGTTTCAGTTGACGAGCGGCCACGACGTCGGCGGCGAGCGACGCCAACTCACGCTGATCGCCCCGGGCGCCAATCTGGCGCGCGATCTCGGCGAGAAACGTTCGCCCCGCCGGCGTCGCGGCGAACTCTTGATCAGCGATCAAAGCATGCAGCAGCGACTCAGCGCCTTGAGTCAGCGAACTCAACACGGCCACTTGCACGTCGACGTTGGCGGCGTCCCGTTTGACGATCTTCGCCAACGCTGCAATCCGCGGCGCATCGCCGCAGTCGCCCAGTGCGAACGCCACGCGATAACGAACATTCAAGTCGGGGTCGTCCGCGAGGGCGATCAACGCTCGCTCGGCGCCAGCTCGGCTGGGCGACTCCTCGTGGGCCGGCTCGCGCAACCAGCGACTCGCGAGTTTCGCGGCATGCTCACGCAACTCCGGTTCAGCAGCGGACAACGTCGCTTGCAACACGGCGGAGTCGAGTTGCCCGGCGCTCTGCAGCCCATAGAGCGCGAGCACTCGCCCTTCGATCGGCGCTCCGCTCTTATCGAGCAACTTGCGCAGTTCACCCACGGCCGCCGGATCGTTTCGTTCGTACAACAATCGCGCCGCCGTCGTTCGATGCCAACCGTTCGGGTGCGCGAGCATCGCGACGAGTTCGGCGGTGGTCGCATCGCCCGGCAAGGCCCGCGTGAATTGCTCGCGTCGTTGCTCGTCGCTCCAATCGGCGCGGATGACGCGATAGAGTCGCCCCTTATCACGACCGCTCGTCAGGTCGAGATGCTTCTTGATCACCGGCGGTAGACTGTCGGGATGCTCAATCACCTCGCGGTACATATCGAGGATGTAGAGGTTGCCGTCGGGCCCGTTGGCGAACTGAACCGGCCGAAACCAGATGTCCTTCGAAGCGACGAACTCCCGCTCCGGCGTCGCACGGCGGGCGACCAGAGCGACGTCGGCGGGGTTCGACTCCACCGTCTTGCGATGGACCAGATTGCTGCCAACGTCGCCGATGAAGGCGTTGCCGCGATACTCGGCTGGCCAAGCGTCGCCAGTGTAAATCGTCACGCCGGTGGCGCTCGTAAAATACCCCGCGGGGCGGCCGCCCCCTTCGACAATGCCCTCAACGATCCCCTTCTTACGCAGCCGCGTGCGGATCTCGCGCCATGGCTCGACTGGGCTGATGCGAAACACGTCGGCCGTCGGCCCCTCGACGGCAATGCTACGGAGCGGCGACGGCGCCTGGAGGTAAGGATTCCGCGAGAGGTCGGCATCGTCGCAGACAATCTGCTGGATGTGATTGCTGTTGTTGCAGGTGAACTCACGCCCCAGCGGATCGATAAAGTAGCCATGCTGGCTCGCCCCGCTCTCGGCGCGGGCTTCGAGCGTCTTTGGATCGAACGAAAAGTTCCGCCCCCGCAGCACGAGCGGCTCGGCGTCCGGTTGATCGCCGCGGCGGAGATCGGCCCCGCAGCTGCTCACGGCGACGTGGATGCGATTGTCCAATCCCCAGCGAAATGAATTCAGAAGCCCTTGAACGTTATGCGTCCCAAATCCAGTAAATGCGACCTTGCGGACCTCGGCCTTGCCATCGCCATCCACGTCCTTGAAGTACAGAATCTCCGGCGCCGCCGCGACGAAGACGCCGCCGTCGTAGCAGAGGACCGCCGTCGGCCAGCCAAGTCCGTCGGCGTAGACCGTGCTCCGCTCGAAGCGGCCGTCATGGTCGGCGTCTTCGAGCAGGCGGACCCGACCAATCCTGTCGTCCGGGTTCTCGCTGTAGCCGAGCATTTCCACGACGAAGAGTCTCCCATGTTCGTCGAAGTCGATGGCCACCGGATCGGTGACTTGAGGCTCAACGGCGGCCTGTTCGAGGGCGAAACCAAGCTCCACTTCGAACGACTGGGGGGCCTCTGCAGGACTCAGCGCGGGGATCCGAGGCAGGTCGGCCGAGTAATCGCGGTCGACGGAATCGGCCGTGGAGGCCTCGGCAGCGACCAGCGGCCCCGTGGAACCATGAACAATCGTCAGGAACACAGTCCCCGTGACGACAATTTTCGCGTAAAGTGCATTCACCATGCGAGATAGCATACACACTGCAACTTTGCGTTACCACCAACGCGAATCAGACGGCGGCACGGCAGCGCACGGTGCTGCCGTCGTAGCGCTTCGTCCAAATCTGAGGGGCGACCACTCGACCGCCACGGCGCCATCGAGGCGGCGGAGCGTCCGATATACGGCGAAAATCCGACGCCTTGCGTCCGCTGCAGCCGTTCAGAGCGTCCCGAAACAACGGATCTTTCGCGCAGCGCCGTCGTGGCCGCTCCGTGCTTTGGCCGTCTATAATCATAGGACTATGCCAATCTCTCCTCTCGGGCGCGACAGCGCTCTCCATCCGCGGCGGCTGGCCTGGCTGGCTCCGCTCCTGTTCGCCGCGATGTTCGCCAAGGCGTCGGCGTCCGAGGCGAAGGTCGACTACAACCGCGACGTGCGTCCGATCCTGTCGGAAAACTGCTTCGCGTGCCATGGATTTGATGAGGCGTCGCGCGAAGCCGAGCTGCGGCTAGACGTTGCGGATTCGGCCACCGCAGACCGCGACGGGCACGCCGCGATCGTCGCCGGCGATTCGGCGGCAAGCGAAGCGTGGCGGCGGATTACCAGCGAGGACGAAGCGGAGGTGATGCCGCCGGTCGACTCGCATCGCGAGCTAACGGCCGAACAAAAAGAAATCCTGCGGCGGTGGATCGATGAGGGGGCAGTCTACGCGAAGCACTGGGCGTTCATTCCGCCGGTCAAGCAAGCCTTGCCCGACGTCGCCGAACAGGCGTGGGTGAAGAACGAGATTGATCGTTTCGTTTTGGCAAAGCTCGAAACTGAGGGGCTGCAGCCGTCCGATGAGGCCTCCCGGCGGATGGTGATCCGCCGGCTATTCTTCGACTTGACGGGGTTGCCGCCTAGCGTAGAGGAAGTGGAAGCGTTTGTCGCTGATGAGCGGCCCGACGCCTACGAACGATTGGTCGACCAATTGCTCGCCAGCCCCCACTTCGGCGAGCGGATGGCGCTGGAGTGGCTCGACTCGGCGCGCTATGCCGACACGAACGGCTTCTCGATCGACGGCGGCCGGCACATGTGGCTGTGGCGCGATTGGGTGATCAACGCCTTTAACACGAACATGCCGTACGACCAGTTCCTCGTGGAACAACTGGCGGGCGATCTGTTGCCAAACCACACCGACGCCCAACTCGTCGCCAGCGGCTTCCAGCGGAATAACATGGTGACGCATGAGGGGGGGACGATCCCCGAGGAAAATCTCACCAACTACAACGCCGACCGGGTGAAGACGTTCGGCGAGGCGGTGCTGGGCCTCACCTTGGGCTGCGCCCAGTGCCACGATCACAAGTACGATCCCCTCACGCAGCGGGAGTACTACCAGTTCTTCGCGTACTTCAACACGCTGAGCGATATCGGCCTCGACGGCAACGCGGGGGTGAACCCGCGGCCCTACTTCGAGGCGAAGACGGTGCTGCCAACGGACGAGGCGCCCGCGCTGCGGGAGCGCATCGCCAAGCTGCGCGAAGAATTGGAACACCCCGCTGAGGAAGCCATCGACCGGTGGGTATCAGAACAACAGCAGTTGCTCGGCGCGCGTGGGCGCGACTTGAAGTTGCACCAAGCGGAGGTGCTCAAAGTCAGCACGCCCAACGCCGGTTCGGGTTTCGAGGTAGAAGCTGGCCGATTCGTGAAGATTGCCAGTGGCGGCGGCCTAGTGGCGTACGACGTAGCGATGCGATTGCCAGCCACCGACCAGCCGGTTACCGGCGTCCGGATCGTGTTCCATCCTGATACGGACGCCCCAGGCGGCGGCTGGGGCTTCGGCAAGTTGCCGACGGCTGACGCCAAAGCCGACGCAGCAGCGGGGAAAGGGACGTTTGTCGTGACGTCGTTCTCAGCCAGCGCCGAAAGCGTGACGGGCGATCAGGTGAATCTCAACCTCCTACGCGAGGTACGGAAGGCGACGGCGAACAGCTGGCGCGCAGACTATCGGCCCGAAGGGGTCCTCGATACGGGACTCAGCGGCTGGTCGCCGGAGGTCTCGCATGACGGCCCCGTCCACTTGACACTGACATTTGCCGAACCGATCGATGCGTCGCAGACGCCTTACCTGACGACGCAAATTAATTTCGGCGTCAACGCGCCGCTGGTTGCCAAACGATTCGAATTCCTCGCGGTGACGGGCGCAGACGACGGCAGCGACCTGCCGGCGGAGATCATCTCAATCATCGAGAAGCCAGCTAGCGACCAAGCCGCGTACGAACGCCGAGCGGTCGCCGCCTACTTCGTTGAGCATGCTGAAGCGACGCAGCGGCAGCGCGTGGAGCTCGCCAATCTCGAAGAGCGACTACGCGTGCTGACCGAGAAGTTTCCGACAATGGTGATGGACCAGGCGGAGCAGCCGCGCGACACGTTTATTCTGGAGCGAGGCAATTACGCAGCCCCGACGGAGAAGGTGTCGCCCGGGACGCCCGCCGCCTTGCCGCCGCTCCCCGCCGACGCGCCTGGGAATCGGCTCGGGCTGGCCCAGTGGATCGCGGCGCCGAATCACCCGCTCACGGCGCGGGTGGCGGTCAATCGCTTCTGGCAGACGCTCTTCGGCACGGGCATCGTCAAGACAACCGCCGACTTCGGCGCTCAAGGCGAATGGCCGAGCCATCCCGAACTGCTCGATTGGCTGGCGGTCGACTTCGTCGAAAGCGGTTGGGACGTGAAGGCGCTCGTGCGCAAGATCGTCACGTCGGCGACTTACCGGCAAACGTCGGCCGCGAGCGACGATCTGCTCGAACGCGATCCGGCGAACCAACTGCTCGCGCGTGGCCCGCGGTTTCGGTTGCCGGCCGAGTTCATTCGCGACGCGGCGCTCAAATCAAGCGGCCTGCTCGTCGACCGCATCGGCGGCCCGAGCGTCAATCCCTACACGCCCGGCGACTTGTGGCGGGAGATCAGCCACTACGGCAGTTCGCCGGCGACCTCGCAGGCGTTCATGCAGGACCATGGCGAGAAGCTGTACCGGCGCTCGCTCTACACCTACTGGAAGCGAACCGTGCCGCCGCCGAACATGGTGGCGTTCGATGCGCCAAACCGCGAGATCTGCACGGTGCAGCGGGCGTCGACGACCACGCCGCTGCAAGCGCTCGTGCTGCTGAACGACGTGCAGTTCGTCGAGGCGAGTCGGGCCCTTGCCGAGCGGATCATCAAGCACTCCGACGACGACGCGGCGCGGCTGCGGTGGGGCTTTGAAGAATGCACGTCGCGGCCGCCGACGGAAGAAGAACTTGTCGTGCTCGCCGTGGCGCTCGGCCGCGAGCGGCAACGATATGCCACAGACGAAGTCGCGGCGGAAGCGTATTTGGCCAGCGGCGAATCGGTGCGCGACGAAGCGATTTCGCCGAGCGAACATGCCGCGTGGTCGCAAGTGGCTTCGTTGATGATGAACCTGAGTGAAACGGTGACGAGGAACTGAGCAACCCGCCATTCGTCGGCGACGCACGAGCCCCAACGGGGCGACCGTCAATAGCCAGGGGCGCCAGCCCCTGGAGACGCGGTGACAACATGAACCGAAGCTCCAACGGAGCGACAGTGCGCTGCGAGCCACTGCCGCCCCGTTGGGGCTTACAATTAAACGACGACGGTTGACCAGGGGCTGGCGCCCCTGGCTATGAACTGCCGGCCCGTTGGGCCTGAGGCGAGGAACTAGCGTGATCGATCCATCTGAAGAATTCGCACGGCATCTCACGCGGCGCACCTTTCTCGGCGGTGCGGCGGGGACGCTGGGGACGGCGGCGCTCGGTTCGTTACTGGCGGGACAAGCCCGCCAGCTCGCTGCGGCTACTAACGGCATGGGGAGCGGGTCGCTGGGGCTGCCGCATTTCGCGCCGAAGGCGAAGCGGGTCCTCTGTCTGTTCCAGTCGGAAGGTTTCTCGCACGTTGATCTGTTCGACCACAAGCCGACGCTCGCGCAGTTTCACGGCAAGGAGATCCCTGCTTCGGTCAAGGGCGAGCAACGCCTTACCGGGATGACTTCCGGGCAATCGGCGTATCCAGTGGTGGCGCCGTTGTGGCCGGGCCGGCGCTGCGGCGAGCAAGGGACGTGGATGAGCGACCTGCTCCCCCACATGCAAACGATCGCCGACGAGATGTGCATCATCAAGTCGATGCATACCGAGGCGATCAACCACGACCCCGCCATCACCTACATGAACACCGGCAACCAGCAACCGGGGTACGCCAGCATGGGGGCGTGGGTGAGCTACGGCCTCGGCAGCGCGAACGACAACCTGCCGACTTTTATCGCCATGGTCTCGCAGGGATCGGGGAAGAATCCGGGCCAACCGATCTTCTCGCGACTCTGGGGAAGCGGCTTCTTGCCATCGTCGCACCAAGGTGTGGGATTAAGGCCCGGCGCTAACCCGGTGCTCTATTTGAAAGACCCACCGGGGACGAATCGTGTCCAGCGGCGCGAGATGCTCGACGACCTCGCCCACTTGAATTACCTGCGGGGTCGAGAACTAGGCGATCCCGAAACGCTGGCGCGGATCAACGCCTACGAGATGGCGTTCCGGATGCAGACCTCGGTGCCGGAACTGACCAACACCAGCGACGAGTCGCCCGAGACGCTCGCTTCCTACGGCCCCGAGGTAGCGAAGGCGGGGAGCTACGCAGCGAACTGCTTGCTCGCGCGACGGCTGCTGGAGCGCGACGTGCGGTTCGTGCAGCTCTTTCACCGCGGCTGGGATCAGCACATCGCGATCGCTAAACAACTGCCGAACCAGTGCAAAGACGTCGATCAACCGACGGCGGCGCTCATCAAAGACCTACGGCAACGCGGGCTGCTCGAAGATACGCTCGTGGTCTTCGCCACCGAGTTCGGCCGGACGGTGTTCAGCCAGGGAGAGTTGGGCGATCCCGGCATGGGGCGCGACCATCACGGCCGCTGTTTCACCGTGTGGCTGGCGGGCGCCGGCGTGAAACCGGGGATCGAATACGGCAAGACCGACGACTTCTGCTACAACATCGTCGAGAACCCGGTCCACCTCCGCGATCTCCACGCGACGATTCTTCACTGTTTGGGAATCGATCACGCGCGATTCACGTACAAGTTCCGCGGACTCGACACGAAGCTGACGGGCGTCGAGGAAGCGCATGTTGTGAAGGGGATTTTGGCGTAACGCGCTACAGCCCCCGGCTCCGCCGGGGGGTCGCGTACCATGCCGGCACGCAACGTCCCACGGTGCGCTACCCCCCGGCGGAGTCGGGGGCTATAGATTCCAGCGACTCACTCGGGCATCGTAATCGAGTAAGCCGTCTGCATCTGCTTCGCACGCGCTTCTTCGCGTCCCTTCTGAGCGGCGGCGAGCGACGGCGTCAGCGACTCTTTGAGTTTCGGATCGCGCCGAATCGCTTCCTCCAGGTCGGCGATCGCGCGGTCCCAGTTCTCCATCTGGAGATACGCCTCGCCACGGAGGGCGTACATCGACGCGTCGCTCGGGTTGTCGTGCAGAGCATCGGTCGCCGACATCGCGGCGCGGTGCGGGCTTTCGAGAGCGAGGTAAGTGCGGGCCTGCAGCCGGTGGATCTCAGCCGTCGGTCCGCTGCGGGCTTCAGCCGATTGAAAATCTGCAAGCGCCGTATCGGGAAAGTTCATTGCCAGCAGCGTTTCGCCGCGGCGGAGGTACGCGGCCGTTTGGTCGCGATCGAGCGTGATCGACTCGGTGAACTCGATAATCGCCTGATCGTTTTCGCCGCGCTGCTGTAGTTCGACGCCGCGGCCGAAGTGCTCATCAGCCTCGCTGACGATCGGTTTGGCGACCGTCTGTTCGATCACCTCGACTTCTTCCACCTCCGGCGTCGCGGCCAGCGCGATCTGGCGTCGCACGTACTCGGGCGCTAAACGATTTGCCGCCGCCATCTTCTCCGCTGCAGCCGCCTCGTCGCCGTCGTCGTCGAGCTGTTCGCTCCAGCGGTAGTATGCTTCGCCGAGTTGCGGCGTCACGACCGCGGTTAGAGTCGGGTCCTCAACCAGCGCTTGCTCCAAATCGGGGACGGCGCGTTCAAACTGCTGGCGTCGCAGGTAGACCAACCCGCGCGTATGGTAGGCGGCCGCATTGCGCGGATTAAGGCGAATCGCCTGCGTCGCGTCGCGCACGGCATTGAACAAATCGCCCAGTTGCATGTAGGCGATAGCTCGTTGTTCGTACGACGCGGGATCGGCCGGCGCAAAAGTGATCGCGTCGGTGAAATCCTCCTTCGCCGTATCGGGGAATCCCATCCGCAGGTAGGCGATGCCGCGCTTGCGATAGAGCGACGCGGCGGCATTGTCGACGACGACCGGCTCGACGTTGACGCCCGCTGATTTAATGGCGAGCGTGAATTGCTCGACGGCTTGCTCGTAATCGCCTGCTTCGAGGAGCTTGCTTCCCGTCTCTGTTTGCTCAACGGCCTGGTTGGTCGCCACGACAGCCGGCCCTGGGGCTGGCGCTGAAGATGTGGCAGCTGGCTTCGCGACGTTGGCGGAGACATCGGCGTCGCCAGTCGGTCGCGAGCAACCCGCCATGCCGAGTATTGCGACCGCAGCTAATCCGCAGGAGCGGAAGGCGACGAAATGTGATCGTGAACAGAGCATGCCAGAGCGCCTCCGAGAGGCCAAGTAGATAAGTGAAGAGAAGTCGATCCCTTCAATATACCTTTCTCCTGCCGCACTGGGCGAGAACGCGACGAAGCCCCTACAACTCCCCCATTCAGCGCCGTCGGCGCCGCATTGTTACAGACGCGCGGAATTGTTACAGACGCGCCGAATTGGCGGCTAGCGGGGGTTCTTGACGTATCGCTGGGCCGCCGAGTTTAAGTCGTTCAAATGCGATTCCAACTCGGCCACGGCCGCGGCGGCGTCGCTAAGACAGTTCGCAGAACCCATGTGTTCGAGTCGACTGGCAGCCGCCGCGACGTCGCCGGCGCTGAGCGTGACGGCGAGCCCTTTCAGATTGTGAGCGGCACGCTGCAACGTGGGGGGATCGTTTCCCATCACGGCACGACGAATCTTGTCCAATAGCGCGGGATAATCCTCGAGAAAGATCTCGATGATGGCGCTGAGCAACTCGCGGTCGTCGCCTAGTCGGCTGAGTGCATCTGGCACGTCCATGGGGGCGGATGACGAATCATGGCCGTCGTGGGGCGAAGTGATGGTCCTCATGATACTAGTCCTGCCAGTCTGTTCTGGACGTCGCCGCCTCTCCGTCTAACTGCAGTCCATTGCTAGCGTTCTTCTCTCTGCATCAGGTAGCAAACAGTGTTCCGCGATCTGTTGCTGCGACGGGCAATCGATCTCTTCATCCCTGTTTCGCTCGACGCTGCTTTACTCGACTTGGTTATTAGCTCCTTACCAACTTTAAAAAGACGTGGACGCTTAGCGTCCGCCTCGTTGACTCAACAACCACTCCACTGCCGAACACCTCGATCGAACCCTAGAAACGCCGAGCGGAATGGCTTGGCACGTCACTTGCGTATTACCTACCCAATCAAGCGGCGATCACAGCCGAACACTTTTAAGCTTAGCTGTTGGCCTTTCGAGTGAATCGGAACGATGCCAACGGCGCCATATCAAGCAGGAGAGAAAACATGCAACGTCTTACGTCACCGCGAGGAGCGGGTAGCCCTTTGCATCGTGCCGGCAAGATTAAATACGGCATTTTCGCGTGGCTGCTAGGCTTACCGCTCCCCATTATTATTCTCGCGTTGTTCTTTCGCGGCTGCGACTTTTAACGCGTACGTCGCCAATTAGCGGGTCATGAACCATCGTGCGAGATGAAATGCTCGCGAGCATTCACTAGCGGGAGGAATTGTCATGAACTGGGATCAGATCGAAGGAAACTGGAAGCAACTCAAAGGCCGCGTCCAGCAGCAGTGGGGTAAGCTGACTGACGACGACTTCGACACGATTAACGGAAAACGCGTCGAGTTAGTCGGCAAGGTGCAAAGCCGCTACGGCTACGCACGCGAGAAGGCCGAAGCTGAAGTTGAGGAATTCTGTAGCGCTTGCAAATAAGCCGATGGCGTAATGTCGTCAGTGGCTTGCGATTAAACAACAACCTACGTCAGTTATAGGAACATACAGATGTCACTTAAATTTACCCCTCATGTAGTGGTAGCCGGCCTCGCTTTAGGATTTGCCGGGTGCCAGGAAGCAACGACTCGTAGCGACGTCGCCGAAGCGCGCGAGGACCTACGCGAAGAACAACAAGACGTCGCCGAGGCGCAACGTGACGGCGCCGAAGAGGTGGCCGACGCCAAGCACGACGCCGACCAGGCGCGACACGAAGCGATGAAACCAGTACTGGAAGGAGACGCGGCCGAAGAGGTCGCCGATGCCAACCAAAACGTGGCGGAAGCGCAGGCTGACGCCAATGCCGACGTTCGCGACGAACAGAAGGACGTCGACGCCGCGGCCGCCGATTTGAAGAAGACGGAAATCGAGCATCAGGCAACGCTGGCTCGGGACGGGTTTGCGAAGCAGGCTGACCAGCAAATCGCCCTGGCCGACGAGCGGATCGCTCAATTAGAAGAGCGTCACGACAACGCCGAAGGGGCGGATGCGGAGGTGCTGCAGAAGCAAATCGACGCCTTGAAGTCACAGCGTGATCGTGTGAAGGATGCGATCGACGATCTGAAGGGCGAAGAACTGATGAAGTGGCAAGAGCATCAGCGTACGGTGCAGCAGGAAGTCAGCACGCTGCAGCAGTTGCTGCAGACCAATCAATAACGATTGATTCCTGATAACGTCCGAGTGTTAGGGGCGTCGGCGACCAACGGTTGCCGGCGCCCTTTTTCATTGCGCAGCCGCCGGGCTTTGGATTTCAGCCCTCGGCTACGCCGGGGGTCGGTCACCAGACCGATAAACTCACTATATAGGTAGACATCGCCCAGCGTTGCGCTACCCCCTGGCGGAGCCAGGGGCTGCATTCAGAAAAACTCGCACTTCAACTCGCCTTCTCTGCCAACGTCGGCCGCGCCGCAATCGCCCGCACCCGCTCCACCGCGGCGCCAAGCGTCGTGACGATCTCCGACTGGTCGTCCGCCAACCGCCGGCGAATCTCCTCGGCCTTACCGCCTCCCCAATAGCCGATCACGACAGGCAGCTGCGGATACCGATCGTGTAAACGCCGGCAGAGCAGCCGGCTGCTTCGCGGCGGCAACGGCGGAATGATGGACAAGATGACCAGGTCGACGTGCAGCGACTCCACCGAGTCGACCAGTTCGCTGGTGAGCGCCGAGACGGCGCCCTGCTCAACGACAACTCCCTCGCCAACCAGTAACCTCCCCAGCATCGCGGAACCAATGTCGTCCGCCTGGTCCCGCAACGGAATGCAGAGAACTCTCAGCGGCGCACGGTCGGAAAGAGGTTGCTCGTCCACCACTTTCGCGGCGACGGCGGCCTCCCGTTCCGCGGAAAGTTCGCCGAGCTCGTCGACCAGGTCCCGCGCGGTTTCATGCACTAGCGCCGCTTGCTCGTCGTGCAAACGACCGCCGTGGCGATCGTTCTCGGCCATGATCAACGCCGGAATGACCCCTTCGTCGAACGTCTCGGCGAGCGTTCCCCCGGCGACCGCCGCGCCGGCATGTTCGGCCGCCTCATCGCAATCGCCGGCGAGTAACCGTTGGTAAATCCGCTCCGGCGCCGATAGGGCCGATTGATCGCCCAGCAATACGGACAGGAATTGGATCCCGGGAATGTACTTCGCCATCACCACGACGCACACCGTCAGCGGCATGGCCAGCACGAGCCCGATAGGTCCCCAAATCCACGTCCAAAAGATCGCCGCGATGATCACCCCCACGCCCGAGACGCCAGTGCTACGACCGTAGAGCATCGGTTCCGCCACATTGTTCACCAGCAATTCGAGCACAACGAACAACCCCGCCACGAACATCGGCTCCGTCCATCCCGTCGACGTCGCGAGGGAGACGGTCAGCGGCATGATCGCCGAGAGCCAGGGACCGATGTACGGCAAGAAGCGGAGCGAGAAGCTCAGCACCCCCCAGGTGATCGCGCTTGGCACGCCAATCGCGGCCAACCCGACTCCCACGCAGATTCCGTAGCCGGCGTTGATGAGAAATTGCATCCGCAGATACTTGCTCACCCGCTCGGTAACGTCGGTCAACGCTTCCGTGGAAGCATGGAGGTTCGAGGCGCCGAACAACTGCAGGAGGCGATTCCGCTGGTCTTCGCGCTTGAGGAGGATAAAGATAACGAGCACGACGGCGATGCCGGCTGCTGAGAGGGGGGCGACGATGGGGCCGAGCCAGTTCTGAATCTGCTCCAAAGGCGACGGCGGCAAGCCGACGACGCGAACGTCCATCGGCTCCTGCTTCGCTGGCGCTTTGATCTGACGGGTGAGTCGATCGAGTAAGCCTGTCTCTTCGGACGGCTCGCCAGCCGAACCATCCGCCGATTCATTGGCCTTGGACCCTGCGGCATCTGGCTCTTCGGGCTTTGCTGGCTTCTCCTCGCTGACCTTCTTGGAGACTTCATCAATAGTCTGCGTCACCTTATCCAACACCTCGGAGTCGGGCTTCAGCTCTTGGATCTTTTCGACGATCTCGTCTTTCCAATCCGGCAGTTGAACGCTCAAGTCGACGAGTTGGCTCGTGACGATCCAACCGAGGAACCCCAAGATCACAAACGTGACGGCGACAACCGAGATCACCGATGGAATGCGTCCCAACCCCCAGCCTTCCAACCGGTCGGCCAATGGCGTGAGCAAGAAGCTCAAGAAGATCGCGAGCGCCAACGGCACCAGGATCTCTTTCGCGAGATGGAGCGCAGCGATCGCGACGACGATCGACGCCAACGTCAGCAGCGGGGATCCGGAACCAGACGAGCGAGTTCGAGCCATGCATGGCGTCGGCGAGCGACGCCGACGTTCCCTTAGAGCGATGTGACGACGACGCGATTGTCGACCTTACCCGGGCCAGCGACGCGGAGAGCGGCCACCTGAGCCATCTGCTTGAGATGATAGCTCGGCAAGGCGCCGGAGAGAACTATGCGGTCCGCAGCGACTTCGCAGTCGACGGCAACCAGCGACGGGTAGCCGAGCGACGCCAGCGCCTGGACGACGCGCCCGCGGAGTTCGTCGAGGCAACGGTCCAGCCCAGAAGGCTGGCCATCGGTTCGTCGGCGACCTGACTGGACTTGCTGCAAGTCACCTCGTTCGGAATTGGCGTGCGAACTTACGTTGAGACGACGGTGCGAATTCGTCGTGAGAAGAGCATCTGGCATTGCGGCAACTTTATCGGTGGCGGTGCGACAGAAAATGCGCCTGAAAAAAGCCGACGGGCGACAACCCTACTTGCCTAACGACGTTGCGGACACCAGAGCAACGACATTGTAGCCGGTATGGTTTTTCGCCCGTCGGCGCTTCCGTGATTCTGTCCCGCGGGGGTGCTGATGGCCGATCAGACGCAGCAGCCGAGGCCGCTGCCGTCGCTGGCTTGGTGATGAAAACCGCTGCATTCTCCGTGCCATTCTTCTCCCTCCGACGTCTCCAGCCTGGCCAGCAGCCTGCGGATGGCGAGTGCGGCCAATCACCGCGGTTTTTCCCCTCTGGATCCGACGTTGGCCCAAGGGGCTTCGCGAAAGCCTCGGAAGCCGTGGCGAGTGAATGGTCGTCAACAGATCAATCGCCGCTCCGATTGGTAGCCTCCTGCCCAGTTGCCGTGGCCGCACCGTTGTTCGAGTTCGCTGTTTCTTCCTCGTGCCAGGACTATCCTCAGCGCAAGGAACTCCCTAGATGCTTTAAGAGGGTTAGCAGGGTATTGCACCCCTCAGGCCAGGTTCTGGCACAGACCTTGCAATGTATCTTCACCATGGCCTCAGAGCATTCCCGCTCAGGCCTACGGGGATACGAAATACGACACCACGCACAAAGGATGCTGTGATGAAATTGAATCAACAAACGCTGGAAGGCAACTGGAACGAAATCAAAGGGAAGCTTCACGAGCGGTGGGGTGAACTCACCAACGACGATCTGCAAAAGGCTCGCGGCAGCGTCGACCAGTTGGTCGGCATGATCCAGAAGAAGACCGGCGAAGCCCGCGATCAAGTGGAGCGGTATCTCAGCGAAGTAACCGCAAATGGCGCTTCAGGCGTCAGCAAGGTCGCCGAAGCAGTCCGCGGCTATGCCGGCAGCGCTGCCGAATCGCTCGGTGATGTGCGTGGCCGCGCAAGCGACGCCGTCCGCGGCGGCTATGTGCAGACGGAGCGAATGGTGCAGCAGCGTCCGATCGAATCGCTTGCTGTTGGTTTCGGCGCCGGGCTGATCACTGGCGTGGTGCTTGGATTGGTCATGCGGTCGCGCTAACGCGCGACCGCGGTCCAGCAGATCGGTTAGCCGGTCTGCTGTTAAATAACCTGTGGCCCTGAATTTGATAGAAGGAGTAGAGTGATGTTATCCCTTGCCGTAACCATGTTGATCCTGGCCCTGGTGGCCGCTTTGCTCGGATTTGGCGGTCTTGCCGGCAGTTTCGTCGGTTTTGCGCAAATCCTATTCTTCGTGTTTATTGTGCTATTCTTGATCAGCGCCGTGGTGAGCGCCCTACGTGGACGGCCGCCGGTTTAACCAGCGGTTAAGTTGGCGCGCGGTCTCGGACACGCTCTGAGGCCGCGCGATCGCGGCGGTCGTCGTCCTACACCTGCAAGACGCACTTCAGTCAATCATGGATAGTTCAGCCGACGATATCTGCCGACGTATGGAAGCCGTTCGCCGCACTGCCGGCGAAGAGGTGGAGACGATCGTCCAATCGGCGAAGACGTTGTCCGATTGGCGTTACTACGTCAAGAATCACCCCTACCTACTAGCGGGAGCCGCAGCGGGATTGGGCTTTATGCTGATTCCGCGTAAGAAAGCGCCGCAGGTTCCAGGAGGCGACGATGCGAAGGAGCTTATCGAGCTCCTCAAAAAGCATCATGTTCGCGGCGTGACCGTTGAAGGGCCGCCGAGCGGCCTCCTGAAAACCGTCGCCGGGATCGCCACGCCGTTTCTCATTCGGACCGCGCTCAACTTCGCGCAGACTCGGATGGCGTCGGGCGGCGATTGGACTTCGCTGTTCGGTGGCGCCAAGGCGGCGTCAGCAACCGAACCTACCGAAGAGGGCGTAGAACAAACCTTCGAGGAGTTCAACATCCCGAGGTGACGCCATGCACAACCGACTCCACAATCACTTCAAGATCGAACAGACCGCAGCCGACGTTCGATCGGTAACGGCTGCCGTCGATGAGGCGGTCGAGAACTTTGATCGCGGCGACGGCGTAGCCCAACGCGCAACGCGCTCCTTGGCGTCGCATCCGGCTATCGCCATTGGCGCCGCCTTCGCCGTTGGCCTACTCATTGGCAAATGGGTGAAGCGATGAGTAGTGCCAATCGAACTTCGGCGAATAACGCGTCTGCGCCGGCCCGTTCGATGGGTCGCAGCGTGCGGCAACTTAGCAGCGACGTCATCACGCTGATGGAACTGCAGGCGGAGCTCCTGCAACTCGACGTCCGCGAATGGGTGCAGAGTTTCATCCGACCGTTGGCCGCGCTGGTTGCGGCGGCGATCATTTTGCTGGCCACAGCGCCGGTAGCACTGGTCAGCCTTGGCTATCTGCTCGCGGCGAAGACTGAACTCCCACTGTGGGGAGCGATGATGACAGCCGCCGGCGTCGGCCTCGGGTTTGCAGCAATTTCGGCCGGTACTGGCGTCTGGCTATTGAAGCGCGACCGCCGCATCCTTCACCGCTTCAGCACCGAGCTTCGTAAGAACGTTCACTGGCTCAAGGAGACGCTGCGAAGTTCTCCCGCCGCGAACGTCGACTGATCATTGATCATCAATCAACAAGTCGTTGCGGTTGAATAGGAGATCTCTTCGATGCAACCTACCGGATATCAAGAGTACGCCGAGCAAACTAACTGGCGCTCTCACCAAGGCCTAAACCCCGCTGCTCTGCAAGGCGCCGACGCCTGCGACGCCGCGGTCACGTTCTTCCGCGACTATGCCCGCGAGCGGCCCGAGGTTGTGGCGATGTGGGCGTTCGGCATCGGTTTCGTCCTCGGCTGGAAGTTGAAACCTTGGTGACGTCGGCCGATGGAGACGATCAATCGCCCTCAACCACTTGGCCAACTTGGATCCCGAGTTCGCGCATCTTATTGCGGAGACTTCCCCGCGTGATGCCAAGCCGCAAAGCCGCCTTCGATTGATTCCCTTGGGTTTCGCGAAGCACTCGCGTTAGCAGATATCGCTCCATGAACTGGAGCGACTCTTGGTAGACGTTCTCCGACCCAGAAGCGATGCGGTCGTCGAGGAACTCCGCCAGATCAACCGCGCCCCCTTCTTCGCTCGACGCGCCGTTCGTGGAACGTCGCGGCGCTGAACCAGGCTGCATGTACTCCAGGATGTCTTTCGGCAACAACTCCGGCACAATCGTCGGACCAGTTGCCATGAGCATCGCCCGCCGCACGGCGCCCTGCATCTCGCGAATGTTCCCCGGCCAAGGGTACCTTTCCATCAACTCGAGCGCCTCAGGCGAGATGCTCGTGATGTTCTTGTTGAGTTGCGAGTTGAATCGCTTTAGAAAGTGATCGAGCAGCAGCTTCAAGTCCCCTGCCCGCTCGCGCAGCGGCGGGAGTTGGATCTCAAAGCCGTTCAATCGATGGAACAAATCGAGACGAAACTCGTTCTCCTCGATCATCTGCTCCAAATCACGATTCGTCGCCGAGATCAGCCGCACGTCGACCGAGATCGTATCGTGTCCGCCGACGCGTTCGAATTTCTGCTCCTGCAACAACCGCAATACCTTGCTCTGCGTCGCTGGCGACATATCGCCGACTTCGTCGAGAAAGATGGTGCCGCCGTTGCATTGCTCAAAGCGGCCGATGTGGCGACGGTCGGCCCCGGTGAACGCCCCTTTCTCATGTCCGAACAACTCGCTCTCGAGGAGCGTGTCGGTCAGTGCCGCGCAGTTCACCGCCATGAAACATTGGCCGTTCCGATGACTATGCTGATAGAGGGCCCGGGCAATCAGCTCTTTCCCCGACCCGCTCTCGCCGCGGATGAGGACCGTGACATCCTGGGCGGCGACGCGGCCGATCTGCTTGTAAACTTCCAGCATCTTCGGACTGCGACCGACGAGGACGTCGCTATCCTCGGAATCCGATTCCGCTTCCTGCAACCGGACGGGCGAGTTCATCAATCGCCGCGTCTCCAGCGCTCGCTCCACGAGCGCACGCACCTGGCGAATGTCCAGCGGCTTCAGGAGGTAGTCGTACGCCCCCATCTTCATCGCTTCGATCGCCGTGTCGCTGTCGTTCGTCGCGGTGATGAAGATGACCGGCAGGCGGATGTCGATCGTGCGAATCTCGCGGGCGAGTTCCATGCCGGAGATTTCCGGCAACAGAATATCAAGCAACAGCACGTCGGGCTTGTGCTCGCGGAGCGCGGCCATTCCCGTTTCAGCGTCGCTGGCGCAATGAATCTCCAAGTCGGAGTCGGCAAACGCCTTCTTGACCAGCAGCAAAACCGTGCGGTCGTCATCGATTACCAACAAACTCGCCATTTATTGCTTTCTCTCGCCTCATGTAGGAGGCCGAGGGTGACAGATTTTGCGACGATTGGCTCCGCACGCGCATACCGGCTGCGGCAACCAATAAACGGAAGTTTTCGATTTTATCTCGCCTGCGTAATTTTGCGAGACTACCGAAGGAAAGAGGCTTGGCAGAGGTCCCCAAGGCCATCGCCTGCCAACGAGCGGGGCCGTATCTGGCAATATTAGAGAGGCGCCGATGCGAGGGAATAGGCTGGCCGTACGATTCCGGAAAATAGAGCCGGAGTTCAAAGTCGCGGCCGCTTCGCCAGCAATTCGCGAAGAATGGCCTTTCCCACCGGCTTGGTCACGTGATAGTCGAAACCGGCGTCTTTCGATTTGCGTTTGGCATCATCATGACTGTACCCGGTCACTGCCACGAGGTAGGCCGACGCCGTTTCGGGGAGTGAACGCAATGCCCGGCAAACTGCATAGCCATTCATTTCACCCGGCAGGCCGATGTCGCAGAGCACGACGCGCGGTTGGAATTCGACCGCCTTGGCCACCCCCGAGGCGCCGTCTTGAGCCGTGGCGACCGTGTGACCCTCCATCTTCAGCATCCGGTCGAGCGGCAGCACGGCGTCGCGGCGATCATCGATGATCAGAATTCTTTCCTGCCGTGAGATTTCCTCCCCCGCCGGCTCGCTGCTTTCCACCTGCGGAGGCTTCGTGCAAGGCAATGTGATCGTGAATTCGGCGCCTTCGCCGAGCCCGTCGCTGTGAGCTCGAATCGCTCCCCCGTGCAATTCAACGAGCCCCTTCGTCAGCGCCAGGCCCAGTCCGAGTCCGCCGCGACTTCGCTCCAAACTATCGTCAGCCTGATTGAAGGGTTCGAAGATGCGCTGCAGGGTTTCAGCGCTCATGCCAATTCCTCGATCGCGAATCGTCACGTTCGCCTCATTGGTTCCGCCAGTTAGCTCCAGCGTCACCGTAATCTCATTCGAACCGTCGCTGAACTTGTAGCTGTTGTGAATCAAATTCGAGAATGCCTGAGCGAGCCGCGCCGAATCGGCCCACACCCACGCTTCGTCATCCGGAACCTGGATCCCCAGGCTGCACTGGTCAAGCGTGCGGCTCTTGCGATAGTCGTCCACCGTATCGTGGAGCAATTGCCGCAAGTTGACGAACTGTCGCCGCAACCGTAACTTTCCGCGCGCGACGCGCGAGACGTCAAGCAAGTCGTCGACGATCCGCGACATCTGCAACGCCTGCCGCGCGATCACGGCCTGCATCTCGGCGGCTTCGTCATCCAAGTTGAGCATCGCCAACACTTGCACCCCAGTAACGATTCCCGCCAAGGGGTTGCGCAGTTCGTGCCCCAGCATCGCCAGAAAGTCATCTTTCCTGCGATCGGCTTCCAGGAGAGCGTTCTCGGACTCTTTCATATCAGTGATGTCGACGGAACATCCGACGTAGCCGAGAAATACTCCGTCAGCGCGAAACCGCGGCGTACCGTGAAGACTCAACCAGCGAAATTCACCGTCCGCCCGCTGCATGCGAATCTGCGCATCGATCGCTTGCTGCTGCTTAAAAGCCTGCCGGTAGCTGTCGACGAACGAATCAACGTCGTCCTCATGAATAAACCGCGTCCATTTCATCCCCTCCAATTCCGTGAGTTCGACGCCGACGAACCGTAGATACTCCTTGTTCACATACTGGCAACCGCCGATGCCATGAATCCAGATCAACACTGGCGCATTGTCGGCCATGTTGCGGAATCGCGCTTCACTCTGGAGGAGTTCGTGCTCAACTCGTTTGAGTTCGCTGATGTCGAGATTGATGCCGACCCAAGCAATGACGACGCCCTGTTCATTTCGCACCGGCACGCCACGGGCCAGGACGGGATGCCAACGACCGTCCACCCCTCGGAATCGGTGTTCCACGTCCCACGCGTCGCCCGATTGGACGCATTGCTTCCAGGCGGCGATCGTCTGGTCGACGTCATCGGGGTGGAGCAAATCGGCCCAGCCAAGATCAGAACATTCTTCCTGAGTCATCCCGACAAGATTCAAGAATGACTCACTGCTGTAAATGTTTCGCCCTTCGGCGTCACAAATCCAGATGCCGTAGTCGATCGACTCGCCGATGGCGCGATACATCAACTCGCTGTTGCGCAGCGCCGCCTCGCCTTGCTTACGGGCTGTGATGTCGGCGACGGTCCCGATATAGCCGATGCTTTTTCCTCGGGGATCCCGCAGCGGCACGGCATTCCCTTGCAGCCAGATCACAACGCCGTCTGGTCGCAGAAAGCGAAACTCCGCTGCCGAAGTCGTTCTCTCCGCGAGCGCTTGCTGCCAACCCGCAGTGACTCGTTCGCGATCGTCCGGATGAATCGCATTGGCCCATCCCTTGCCGCGCGCCTCCTCCGGCGTCATGCCGGCCATCTGGCACCAACCTTCGTTGACGAACAGATTGTCGCCATTGAGGTCGGTCTGAAAGATTCCGACTGGCGCATGGCTCGCCAACGTCCGAAAACGCTCTTCGCTATCGCGGAGCGCGTCTTCGCCTTGCTTGCGGTCGGTAACTTCGAGGGTCGCCCCCAACATGCGAACGGCACGGCCCGACTCGCGAATTACCGATCCGGTGCTGTAGAGCCAAATGACGTCGCCGTTGGGGCGAACGGCGCGAATTTCAAGCTCCAATGGCTTGTCGCTATCGACCGCGTTTGCCAAGGCTTGCTTCGCCAGTTCACGGTCGTCCGGATGAACCAACGACTCAAAGCTCTCGATCGCTGCGCTCAGATCGGCCGGCGTCACGCCCAGGATTCCCTGCAGCGATTCCGACCACGATACTCGATCGGCTTCGATGTCCCACGCCCAGACGCCGACTTTACCCGTTTGCGTCGCGAGCAACAATCGACGCTCGCTCTCACGCAGCGCTAATTGGGCTTGTTTTCGATCGGTGACGTCGACGGCCACGCCGCCGACGCCGACGACGTCGCCGGCCGCGTTGCGTAGCGGAAACTTCGCCGCCAGAAAATGGCGCTCGACGCCGGCAAGGGGGACGATCTCTTCGAATTCCGCGGCTTCACCCGCTGCGATCACCTGCTGATCTCGGGCTCGCAGCAAATCGGCCGCCTCGCGCGGTAGCAGGTCGTAATCGGTTAGTCCCACGACGCCTCGCGGTCGGCCGAGCGCCTGCGAAGCCAGAGGATTGCAAAGCGTGTACTTCCCTTCCAGATCCTTGATGAAGATCGCCACCGGGGCGTTCATCGTCACGGCGCGAAATTGCTGCTCGACATCACGTAGCGCCTGCTCGTGCTGGCGTTGCTCGCTAAGGTCGCGCATAGCGCCAATCACCCGCACGGCCCGGCCAGCGCTGTCGCGTACGATGTGCCCGCGCGTCCCCACTTCCGCATAGCTTCCGTCCGCGCGGCGAAAGCGGTATTCTCGCGACCAGGACGTCTCATCTCCATCGATGGCCGTGCGGAGTTGCCTCATGACGCCGTCGCGATCTTTCGGATGGATCTTGCTGACGCCCCACACCAGGTCGTCGCCGATCTCTTCCGGTCGATAGCCGAACAGCGTCTCGACGCCCGCGTTGCGCACCACTTGGTCGGTCTTCAGATCCCAATCCCAGATATAGTCGCCCGCCGCCTCGGCGACGAGCCGGTACCGCAGCTCGCGCTCCTCCAGTTCCGGCTCGCCGACGACTAACTTCCCGGTCGTCGGCAAGGCAGTCCACTCGCAGAGAAAACCCGCCGGCGTGCCGTCGTCGCCGGCGAGCGCCAGCAGCGTCAGCGCGCCGGGCCCCTCTTTACCGACCACGCCTGCGATCGCGATGGGAGCTGTCCACCCTTCGTCGCCAGCCAGCGCCGCCGCAATGCGATCGGCCGCCGCCTCCCACACGTCCGCCCAGTTCGCCGCAGCTGGACCAGTGATTTCAAGACTTCGCAACGCGCCGAATTGATCGCGGAAACGGTCATTGAAGAATTGAGCGTGATCGCTGCCCCACCAGATTGCCTGCGCTCGCTGCGAACCAAGCACGATGCGCAGCACGGTCTTCAAACTGATCGGCCACGACTCGGGATCGCCCAGTCGAGATTGCGACCAATCTTGGCCAGCAATCAGTCGCCCCATTGGGCTATCGCCCCACGCGACAACGTCGGTCTGCGCGTCAGGGCGGATCGAACCTTCCATTGAGAAGCCTAAGAGGGGCAAGACTGGCGGGGACTATGTGCCGGCAAACCGAGTCTGCATTATCATCGGAAGCTTGGCTAGCGGCAATCGAAGCCCGCCGCGATAACTCCGCATTCATTCACGCATCGACGCGCGTATCAGCCGATTCCGCGTGGAGCGTCACCCGTTCAGCCGGCGATTCTTCCAGTTGGTCTTCGATCTCGGCCAAACGGAGTGGACCAGCTTTGGCGATGATCAGCGTCTTGCCCGCGCGCAGATCATCTTCGTACTCTTCAGCGTGATCTTCCTTGATTCCCCAACCGCTCATGGCGCCAACCAGCCCGCCTACAATGCCGCCGGTGATGCTGCTGGCCACTGCGCCGACGAACAGCACCGGGCCGAGCCCGGGAATCACCAGCAACGCGCTGCTCGCCAAGAGCCCCAACGTCGCCCCTGTCGCGGCCCCGATCGCCGCCGACTTCTCCATCTCGTCGCCATGATCGATTGGCCCCGCCGCGCTGAGACGCCCTTCATCCTCACGGCCGATGACGGAAATCTCGGCCCCGAACCCGGCCGCTTCCAGCGCGAGTGCGGTGTCACGCGCTTCGGCGTAATTTGCAAACACTGCGACTACGCAATCTTGTCTTGCCATGGTTCCCACGCCTCCGGTTCAAGTAAGCCTCAATGCGCCGGAAAAGCCCGACGCCGCTTCAACTGGCGTCTAATGCCAACTTAGCGTTTGTGGAATTACAGCAGAAATTATGCCGAAGTATCTCGAACGCCGTGAAAACGAAAAAAGCCGGCCTAGCGCATTCGCCAGCCGGCTTTGATCTGTACCCTACGACTTTTCCAAGAGATCACGCCGGCGCCCGCCGCATTTCAGCGAAGCTCGGGCGGACCAAACCAGCCTGAAACAATAGTTCCAAGCAACGCCGCTGGCCCGTCGCAGCGCGAGCCTTGAGCTCGCTGCGTGACCAACTCCGTCGAATTTCCGCCGCTCGCATCTGAATCGTTTTTTGGCTCATGACTTCTCCCTCCTGAGTGTCAATGACTTTTATCCTCTCCCAGAGCAGCCGCTGTGCGGCCTCGTATCCATGGGAGGCTTTCAAAAGCAAACATCGTGCCGAGTCTTGGTCGCCGCCATCGTTGTTCGCAAAGCCTTCACCGGCTTTGACTTGGCGACCCCAACTGCTCGCAACCGCCGATTTGCTTGGCAGCCGCTAAAGCATTGGCCTGTCCGCTCCGTCTCGAAACCAGCCATTTCGACAGGTTGGCGCTCAAGCGAGCGAACACCGACTATTACGGGCCAGTCCAGGGACTGTTCGCGCAAATCTGCGTAATCGTTAAGACAACTACTTGACTGTGCAAGCGCCTGCTGGGGGGCGGATTTTTTGTCCGCTAGCGTCTGATTCGGGGTCCTCAGAATGCAACTCACATGAACTAGAAGAGTTGCTTCGAGTCCCTGCGGCGAACAGGTCGCTGCGAGGTTTGTCCCTCCCTCCACCCCGCTGAAGCGGCGGGTTACAATGTCAGGCTAACTTGTCCACTCATCGCGTCGCTCGTTGGCGCTTGGCGTTACCCCCGACCGGAGTTCAAGATGATCAACCACTCGTCCCACACCCGCCGCTCGTTCCTGAAAACGGCCGCGGCCGCGAGCACGGCGATCGCCTTGCCGATGTACATCCCGTCGCGCGTCCTCGGCCGCGACGGCGCCACGGGGCCGAACGACCAGATCGTCATCGGCTTCATCGGCACCGGCGGCCGTGCACGGCAGTTGATGGACCAGGTCCCCGAGGGGGGCCGGATCGTCGCGCTCGCCGACTGCTTCCCCGAACGCCTCGCCGAGACGCTCGACCAGAAGAAGCAGCCGTGGAACACCTACCACGACTACCGCGAGATGTTCGACAAGGAGCAGCTCGACGCCGTCGTCGTCGCCACGCCCGACCATGGCCGCACCCTCCCCTGCATGCGGGCGATGCAAGCCGGACTCGACGTCTACGCTGAGAAGCCCCTCACCGCCTACGTCCGCGAAGGCCGCGTGCTGGTCGACGCCGCCCGCAAGCTCGGCCGCGTCTTTCAGGTTGGCTCGCAGCAGCGGTCGATGGAGATCAACGATTTCTGCTGTGCGTTCGTCCGCGACGGCAAGCTCGGCAAGTTGAAAAAGGTCCTCGGCGTCAATTACACCGGCCCGAACGAAATGCAAACCTTCGCCGGGGAGCCAATTCCCGAAGGGGGCGACTGGGACGTCTGGTGCGGACCGACCGAACTCCGACCCTACAACGGCGCGCTCCGCTTCGGCTGGATGGGGTGGCGCGATTACTCCGGCGGCGAGATGACCAACTGGGGCGCTCACGGCATCGACCAGATTCAATGTGCGCTCGGCAAGAGCCAGACTGGCCCCGTCGAGCTCTGGCCGGTCACTCCCGGCTCGAACGGCAAGGTCGCGATGAAGTACGACGACGGCGTCGAGGTGAGCTTCGAGCTCGAAAACACGGGTCCGATGGGCGGCGGCGTCTTCGTTGGCGAAGACTGCAAGATGGAGATCAACCGCAACAAGTTCGCCACGAACCCGCCCGACTTCGTGAAGGACGCCCCGGCCCCCGCGGTGCAAGACAAGTGGGAAGGGGACGGCTGGATCGCCCGGCCGCACATTCAGAACTGGCTCGACTGCATCCGCACCCGGGAGCTTCCCAACGCTGACGTCGAGATCGGCCATCGCTCGATCAGCGTCTGCCACCTGCTGAACATCACCCGCCAGACGGGCCGCCGGCTCAAGTGGGACCCCGTCGCCGAAACCTTCCCTGAAGACGCCGAAGCGAGCAAGTTGCTCGACCGTCCGCGGCGGAAGGGGTACGAGCTGCCGGTCGTCTAAGCCCGCCGCCTCCCTCCTAGGATTTGCACCATGCGTTTGTTGATGCTGGCGATCGTCATGATCGTCGCGCTCGCGTCGTCGTTGGCTGACGCCGCCGAGCAGCCGAATATCATTCTGATCCTCGCCGACGATCTCGGTTACGGCGATCTCGGCTGCTATGGGCAGAAGAACTTCGCCACGCCGCACCTCGACCGCATGGCCGCCGAGGGGATGCGGTTCACGCAGCACTACGCCGGGTGCACCGTTTGCGCTCCGTCGCGGGCTTGCCTGCTCTCGGGCCAGCACACGGGGCATGTCTTCCAGCGGGCCAACGGCAACATCGCGTTCCGTCCCGATCCGCAAGACGTCTCCATCGCCCGCTTGCTGAAAAACGCCGGTTACCACACGGCCCTCATCGGCAAGAGCGGCTTGTCGAGCAACACCCCCAACGGGGCCCATCCGAACGAGAAGGGGTTCGATCATTTCTTCGGATACACGGGCCACGGCGCCGCTCACCGCTACTATCCGCCGTGGCTGTGGCGCAACGGCAAGAAGATCATGTATCCCGACAACCACGGGAAGGAAGGAACGGAGTACTCGGGCGACCTGTTCGTCGCCGATGCGATGGAGTACCTCGACGCCCACCAGGAGGGGCCCTTCTTCCTCCACCTTTCGCTGCAGCAGCCGCACGCCGACCTGAACGTCCCCGCGAAGTGGCGCGAGCAGTACGTCGGGAAGTTCGACGAAATCCCCCACACTAAGGACAATCACTACCGGAACGAAACGCACCCCAAGGCGACCTTCGCCGGGATGGTGTCGCACCTCGACGACTCCGTGGGGAAGGTGCTCGCGAAGCTTCGCGAACTGGGAATCGCAGAGAATACGATCGTCCTCTTCGCCAGCGACAACGGTCCCATGAGCGAAGGAGGCTGGAACCGCGACTTCTTCAACTCCAGTGGTCCGCTGCGAGGGGGCAAGCGCGACATGTACGAGGGGGGCGTCCGCGTGCCGCTGATCGCATGGCAACCGGGGACGATCGCCGCCGGGGAGACGAGCGACCACGTCTCCGCCTTCTGGGACTTCGTCCCCACCGCGTGCGAGGCGGCCGGGATCGCGCCGCCAGCCGATACCGACGGGATCTCGTACCTCCCCACGCTACGCGGCGCGGGGAACCAGCCGGAGCACGACTACCTCTACTGGGAGTTCTACGAGCGCGGCGGGAAGCAAGCGGTCCGCCAGGGTGATTGGAAGGGGGTCCGCCTCGATGTGCAGACCAATCCTGAATGTCCGCTAGAACTCTACAACCTGGCCGACGATCTGGGCGAGACGCAAGACGTCGCGGGCGAGCATCCCGAAGTCGTCTCACGGCTGCGGGAGATCATGCGGGAGGCTCACGTCGACAATGAGCGGTTTGAGATTGTTGACGAATAGGGCGATGGGGGAGTCTTGCGGCGCTCGACTGGTCGCTGAAGCGAGCAGTCTGGTTTGAGGGGCGCGGGAGAGCAATCGTTTGTCTATTTTGCTGCGGGAGCCGTCCGGCGCGCGGCTACTTTGTCTTCAGTGAGAAGTTTTGTTCGTTCTCGCCGGGCTTCACGTCAAAGGTGAGCGTCGTTTCGTCGTTGTACTGCGAGGGGAGGGACTCTTCCTGAATCGGCCTCACTGGGCTGTCTGGAGTGTCGTAGAGTTTTCGCTCGCCGACGGTTTTCGGGACTCGGATAGCCACTTTCGACGGGCCGATGTTGGCTGCGACGGTGTAACGACCATTGACGATCTCGCCGCCGCTCGCGGCTGAATTGCCGTCGATCGGAGTAAACGCGATGGCGCCCTCAGCAGCCGGTTGACCGTCGACTTCCACGAGACCGGTAACCTGGCCGCGATTGGGATCTTGCTTGCTGCAGCCGAGCGCGCACGAAAAGGCGGCGATAAGGCCGATCAAATAGAGCGAACGGACGATCGACATGAAAACACCAGGAGAGAGAGGAAGGCGGGGAAGGCGACGAACGTCAGTTCGAGGATTCTACCTCGCCGCCGTCCATGGTGCCGAGGGCCTTCCAGGCGTTGGGAGTAACGTCGTCGCTGTAGAAGGCGACTGAGGCGTCGCAACGGAGGGCGTTCACGCCGCCAGAGTGGCGGCTGCGAGCAGCGTTCTTCTGCCGTTCAAAAGCGCCTGCGGTGGCGGGCATCTGCGGGTCGCCGTTCTTTTCGAACCAACCGTTGGGAATCACGTCGGCCACGCTGGAGTTGGGCGAATCGATTGTATTGAAACGAAAGACCCCTTCGTCGTTGTGAATATCGCCGCGCCAGTCGACGTCATCCGGATTCTGGGCCTTAAGATACTCCGACATTAGCAGCGTGTTGCTAAGGCCGTCGGTTATTGACGAGAATTTGACGAGTCGAGGAGTCTCTCGTTTGCAATCAATATTAGAGAAGGGGGCAAAACCTGTCTGGACTCGATCGAGGAGGGTGGCGCCGGTGCCGCCGTATGTGACATTTCCCCAGTTGATCATGTAATTGCCGCGGCAACGTTGGTAGGTGCCGGTCGTTTGATCGACGCCAAAATCGCTGGGGCAGTTGTACATCGGCAGCCGCTGACCGCCGAGACCGTTCATCGTGTTATGGATGGTTACCGGCGGGTTATAGAAGTGAAGTTTCAGGTCGTTTCGTTGGCCTAGTGCGGCCTGTTCGATGTATGGCCAGATGCGCATAACGTACGTTTGGCGAGGGTCGGGCGTCGCCCCAGCCGGCAGTTGTCCCTGGGCGTCATGATACATCTGCATCGCGAGGCCCCACTGCTTCAGATTGTTGACGCATTGGGAGCGGCGGGCAGCCTCGCGGGCAGCTTGCACGGCGGGGAGGAGGAGCGCGACGAGGACGCCGATGATGGCGATGACGACGAGCAGTTCCACCAAGGTGAAGGCTGCACGACGGCGAAGGGGGATGCGGGGAGTGTTCATCGCGATCCGGGAGTTTGAAGGAGCGTGGATCAGGCAACGAGAAAGAGTCGGAAGCGTCGATGCGACGGTCGGCGCCGGCGATTGAGGAATCGAAGCTGATGACGAGTAAGGGGCTGCCGCTGCTCGGGTTACGATGCGACCGCCTCCATCATTTTATAAACGATAGAAAGGAACGAGGCGGGGAGAAAACGAAATCGCGGTAAGATTTTAGCAACTAGCTGAAACGCCTTGGGGTTCGGCGGAAGTTGTTCTATACGGTTGCCCCCAAGGCGTGCGCTTAGCGTCCTCCGCTACGACGTAAATCGTCGTTGGAATTTTTGGCGTGATTGGAGTAAGGGGAGTTTGAACCTGCCGTGGTAGGACTGCAAGCGTTGTGTTACCTCGTTGGGGTAAATCTTTCGGCGCGTCCTGGAAACCCGGGGTGCGCTGCTCGACCCCAGGCTTTGCTGTGTAACGCCGTTGGCGTTTTTTGGAACCTAGCCCGTCAAACATGCTGCTAGATTCTTCGCTCTGCTCAGAATGACGAGATTGGCCGCCGCCGGGCGGAGCCCGGGGCTATATCGAAGCGCGTTAGCCGCGGAGGGCTTGGTTGAAGATGCCGGGGAGGCGCCAGAGGGAGGGGCGGCAGTAGAGTTCGCAGAGTTTCCAGGCGAGGGGTTCGGGGCGGCGGTGGGTCGAGAACCAGCTCGGTTTGGGGAACATCGTCAGCGGGGCGCGGAGGACCGTCTTTTGCGGGCGGTCGAGGAGGTAGGTGTTGTGGACGAAGCCGCGGCCACTCTGCACGTCGGCGAGGTTGGCGCCGGGGAAGCCGCCCCAGGGGGGCGACATCAGGGCGTAGGCGATGCCGGGCCATTGGTTGACGCCGATCGAGCCGTAACGCAAGCGGCGGAGGGCGGCATCGAGTTCGGCTAGATGCTCGTGGCGGACCCGTTCGGGAATGGTGATCGCGGCGGCGAGCGTGCCCCACAGCTGGTCGTTCATGAAGTCGACGGCCCGCTCCAGGAACTCCAGGGGCGAAGCGGCGTCGAGCGCCGTTTCGCCGGCGACGCAGACGAACGATTCGCGCTGGAAGAGATGGGCGTCGGCGCCGGGATCGATGTCGCGGCGCAGGGTCCAGGGAAGCCGGCCTTGGTTTTCCTGAACGGCTGATTGGCCGGAGAATTCTGCAAAGCGTTCGGTTGCGCCTGGGTAATACGCATAGCGCGCGGGGATCCGCTCGAGGATCGAATCGAGCAGATCGAGAAATCGCTGTCGCGCCGGCCAACGTTTCCAGGTGATCAGCATCTTCGTCGCGATGCAGTTGAATGAGGCGTTGTTGGCAATCGACGCGGCGATGCTTTCGGCTTGCGATTGCAGTTGCGCGTCGGTGTAGTCGCCGGGAACGATCGCCCAGGGGGTGACGTTGCCGAGTTCGCTGGTAACTGGTTTCGTGACGAGCGGGTTGTTGGCGGCTTGGCGCTCGCGACGCTCCGCGGGATCGGCGCCCCAGACGATCGCGTCGTGCGAGGCGGTGGAGCCGGTGATGTGGACCGAATCGACGGTGGCGTGATGGATGGCGTAGCTGCCGACGTCGGCGCCGCCGTAGACGAGGCCTAAGCAGCCGGCGTCGATCAACGGTCGGAGGGCGCGCTCGAAGATAGGGCCGAGGTAGTCGTTCACGGGGTTCATCTTGAGCAGGACGGCGGCGTCGTTCTGCAGGATCATCGTCAGGGCGTCGGTGACGGGGATCGCCGAGACGTTGCCGGCGCCGAGGACGAGCGCGACGTGAGGCGGCGGCGGCGGACGACGGGCGAGGCGCGCGGGGGTTTCGCCGAACAGGTTGTCGAGCGCGGCGTCGGGTTCGAGCCAGGTTTCGGCAGTCAGGCCGCGGAAGAGGAGAACGTCGTAGAGCTCACGCGTCGGAAAGGTGGGGACGCGGATTTGGCCGTGGACGACGCGGGGGGCGCCGGGGAGGCGCGGTTGGGGCTGCGTGCGGAGTTCGTGGAGCGTGGCGATGATAAGTCGCAGGTAGCGTGCGACGGAGACGGGGCCGACGAGGATTTCTTCGGCGCGGGCGGTGCTGCCGGCGGGGATTCTTTTGGCTTGGCAGGCGGCTTCGACCCATTCGTGCGCGGTCGCGGCGACTGCTGCGATGCAGGATTCGGCCCAGTTGATTCGTTCATCCAGCGACGAGGCCGCGAGGCGGCGGGCGCCGAGTTGGAGTTCGGCGAGGGCGCGGTCGACGGCGGCGTGCGAGGCGGGCGGATGGTTGGTCATTTGGACTGCGATGTTAATTCATTTTGAACCGCCAAGGACGCCAAGAGCGCCAAGGAAATGCGGGAGGGAGATTGAACCACGACGACACAACGGGCACGACGGAAGTTCATCCTGTTATTGATCTCTTTGCGCCTTCGCGCCTTTGCGTGAGACAACTTCTTTTATAAATCTCACGCAAAGGCGCGAAGGCGCAAAGGATTACAGATGCAATTGCTGCTCTTCTTGGCGAACCTTGGCGTCCTTGGCGGTTCAAGTATTAATTTGCCATTCTTTTGAGGGATGCAGTTAGTAGGGGATGCCTAATTTTCGATAGATGAAGCCTAATAGCCAGATGGGGCCGATTAGCAGGAACTGCAGGTCTTGGAAGAAGGAGGGCTTTTTGCCTTCGATGGCGTGGCCGATGAATTGGCCGATCCAGGCGGCGATGAAGAGGGCGAGGGCGAGTTGCCAGACCGGCGTCGGGCCCATGCGTTCGTAGGCGATGATCGCGGCGATGACGGCGGTTGAGAAGAGGAGCATGCCGAGAGCGAGCGTTGGCGAGAGTCTTGCATAAAAGATCAGCGAGGCTGCGACGACGATCGTGCCCCAGTTCAAGAAAGGAATGGGGTGCATGAACGCGGGCGTCGGCAACTCCCAGAGAAACGCGATGACGCAGGCGGCGATCGTGGGGACGCAGATCCAGTGGAGCGCTTTGTTGAGGCGATTGTGGTGGCTGTCGCCGTATTCGCTGAACCACTGGTCGGCGGTTTTGGCTGGCATTGGTTTCGCTCGCTTACGGGAGGCTCTTTGCAGCCCCTGGCTCCGCCAGGGGGTAGCGTTACGTTGGGGGTAGCGTTTGCCGGGATAGAGACCGACCCCCGGGCGGAGCCCGGGGCTGCAATTCGGCTACTCCGTCGGCGGCATCTTTTCGATCCACTCGCGCACCAGCGCGACGGCTTCGTCGGGGACGAGGCGGCGGCCGACGTTGGGCATCATGATGCTGGGGTCATCCGACTCCAAGCGGAACAGCAGAATCGATTCGTCGGGTTTGCCGGGGATGACGTCGTACTTGCGGCCGCCGGAGCCGTGGCCGGCGGCGACGGGGGCTTTCCAGACGCCGAGCTTGGCGGGGTCGGCTTGGTCCCAGCTGAGGTCGAGGCCGGAGGTGCGGGCCGTGCCGGCGGGGTTGTGGCAATGGGCGCAGTTGACGTCGAGCCAGGCGCGGGCCCGCTGGTCGACGGGGGCGGAGTGGGAATCGTCGAAGCGTGGGAACGCGGCGACCTTTTCCACATCAGGAAGGCCGACGAGCATGTTGGCGTGGGCGAGCATGGCGAGTTGGTTCTCGCCAGCGTTGTCGTCTGCTCCAACGGCGTCGGTTGGCGCGGGGCGATTCATGTTGCGCGCGGTCGGTCCGATGGGAAGAAATTTTTTGTCTTGGCTGTGGCAGTTAAGGCACTGGTTGGCGTTGGGGATGACGTAGTCAACGTGCTGCTCTTTGCCGTCGGCCATTTTCCAACTGACGTCGACTTCGCTGCCGCCGAGGGCGAGCTCGGCTTCGGTTTGCTCGTCGTTCCAGACGTAGGTGACGCCGTACCAACCATCTTCGTTGAAGAGCTCGATGCGCGTTTCGAGAATCTGCTCCCCCTTACTCGGGTCGTTCGCGTCGTGGGGGTAGGAGAACGTTTTGGAGATGATCGTGCCGACGGGGAACGCGAGCGGGCCTTGGTCCCGGTATTCGATCTGCTTGCCGGGGGGGAGTTTGATGAAGCGGCGTTTGTCGGCGTAGTCGCTGAACAGCGGCGTGTTGAGGTCGTAGAGGACGACGCCGGCGGCGGGGCGATGCTCGGCGAGGGGGCCTTCGAACAGGCCGAACTCGGAGAGTTTTTTTGGCAAGGAGCGATAAACGCGGACGGCGGCGCTCGTGCCGGCGGTGGGGGGATCGTGGGGAGTGAGCGTCACCTCGGGAAGCGGGTCGATCGCGGCGCTGAGGAGCGAGGCGTCGACGTCGGGTTTGTAGGCGCCGGCTTGGATGTTCTCGGGCGTTAGCTGCGGGAGGTTGAAGTTGACGAAGGTGACGTTGCCGTTGTCGGCGAGATGGATCGTTGGTTTCCCCGCAGCGGGATTGATGACGCCGTCCCACATGACGTCAGGGAATTTATCGCCGAGCGCGGCCTTGAGCAGTTCGGCCAGCACGCCTTGCGGGTTCGTGCCGCCTCCGGCGACGCGGTTGTTGTGGATCGAGACGTGTTCGGGGATCGCGTCGAACGACGGGTCGTTGATTTTGCGGTCGATCGCCAGGTAGCTGACGATCAGGACGCTGGCGGTTTGGTTGTCTTCGATCTGGTTGTCGAAGACTTCAACGTGATCGGTCGCCATCACCATGACGCCGGTTCCCGAGGGGACGGCGGCGACGATGGCGCCGGGGTCGGCGAAGTTGGGGTGGTTGTTGGCGACGACCTTGTTGCGGAAGACGCGGACGCCGTTGCCTGCTTTCAGTTGCAGCCCAGGCATGTCGAAGACCATCAGGCCGCCGGCGTTGTTCGTGGCGAGGTTGTCGAACACGTCAGCGCTCACTGTGTTCTCAATTTCGATCCCGGCCACATTACGCTCGGCGCGGCAGCCGCGGACGATGACGTTGCGACACTGGCCGACGTAGAGGCCGGCGTCGGAGGCGCCGATGGCGGTGCATTTTTCGAGCAGCACGTTTTGGCACTGGACGGGGTAAAGGCCGTAGGCGCCGTTGGCGGAGGTTGGTTCGCCCGTCCACTCGACGCGTACGTCGCGGATGGTGACGTTGCGAGCGCCGAGGACTTTCACGGCGTTGCCGGCGGTGTCTTCAACGGCGAGGCCTTCGAGCGTGAAGTTGTTGCCGGTCGCTTCAATCCCCTGCCCGCCGGCGGTTTGGCCCTTGAAGGTGAGGATGGTTTTTTCAGGGCCGCGGCCGCGGATCGTGATGTTGTCGGCGGCGACGTCGAGTTGACGCTGGAGTTCGTAGCGGCCCGCCTCGAGCTGAATGACGTCGCCGGGGACGGCGTCGATCACGCGGGCCTGGAGTTCGAACTGGACGTTGTCGCTGGGGGCGATGGCGTAGGTTTGCGGTTGGAACGTGGCGTCGCCGTCGCCGTGAGCCGTCGGCGTGGCTGGCACTGGCGTCGCGGCCGGGCGACAACCCGCCAGGCACAACTGGCAGACGATGAGCGCCGCACCAATGATTGGACGTCGCATGGAGTCGGTCTCCTGGGCCCGGATGCGGGGCGTGGCGTCAATGGGGGTATTCGATGAGATGGCGAACCGCGTCTAGCATAGCAGATGCGTGGCCATTCCCTGAATATGCAGCCTGGCGCGGCTGGGGGAGTTGAACCACGACGGCACGGCGGTTCGGAAGCCTCGCCGACCGGCGGACGCCACGAAAGATAAATAAATTGAGAACGCTAATCTTCGCTGATCGCCGCTCATGAATCACTATAAATGAAGGTTAGCAGCGGTTGGCGTTCCCCCTACTTGCCCCGCATTTCCTTGGCGTCCTTGACGGTTATAGTTATTTGGCTGTTGCCGTTCTCCTCGCCTTCAATCCGCCAGTCTGGTCGCGATGCCGATTCTGCTCTTGAAACGTTCCGTCGCTGTAGGCCGCTGGGCTGCTTTTGCCGTGGCACTCGTCGCTGGGACAACTCATGCGCCTGTGGGGTGGGCGGGCGAGCGGGTTGACTACGAACGGGAAGTCAAACCAATCTTCGCGGCGCGTTGCCTCGCCTGCCACGGCGCGTTGAAACAAGAAGCGGGCTTGCGACTCGACACAGGCGATCTGGCGCGACGCGGCGGCGATGGCGGCGAAGTCGTCATTGTGGGCGATCCAGCGACCAGCCCGCTGATGGCGCGGGTGACGGCGACCGATCTGGCGGAGCGGATGCCGCCCGAGGGCGAACCGCTCGAACCAGAACAGGCGGCCATTCTCAAGGCATGGATTGCGCAAGGAGCGGATTCTCCCGCTGATGAAAAACCGGAAACCGACCCGCGCGAGCATTGGGCGTTTCGCCCCGTCGTGCGGCCGAGCGTGCCTCAACCTGCCGACGCCAGCTGGGTGCGGAATCCGATCGACGCCTTCATCGCCGAACATCACCAGCGAACCGGACTCGCGCCGCAAGTGGAAGCGACGCGAACGGAACTACTCCGCCGACTTTACTTCGATCTTGTCGGACTGCCGCCGACGCTTGAGGAACTGGCGAGCGCCGACGCCGATCAGTCGGAGGGTTGGTACGAACGCGCGACGGAGCGATTGCTCGCCGACCCTCGGCACGGCGAACGCTGGGCGCGCCACTGGATGGATATTTGGCGCTACAGCGACTGGTGGGGCTTGGGCGAACAGCTGCGAAACAGTCAGCTCCACATCTGGCACTGGCGCGACTGGATCGTCGAGTCGCTCAACGCCGATACGCCGTACGACGAGATGCTCCGGCTGATGCTCGCCGCCGACGAGTTGCATCCCAACGATCTCGACAAGCTCCGCGCTTCCGGCTTTTTGGCGCGCAACTTCGTCTTGTTCAACCGCAATCAGTGGATGGACGAGACGGTGGAGCATGTCGGTAAGGCGTTTCTGGGATTGACCTTCAACTGCGCGAAGTGTCATGACCATAAGTACGATCCGATCGAGCAGGTCGACTACTATCGCCTGCGCGCCTTCTTCGAGCCCTATCATGCACGGCTCGACGTGGTTCCTAACGAACCCGATCTGAGTCGCGACGGCATTCCTCGCGCCTTCGACGGGGCGGTCGATGCGCCGACCTATCTGTTTGTGCGGGGACAAGAAAGTCAGCCCGACACGTCGGCTCTGATTTCGCCAGGAGTGCCGGGGTTTCTTGCGTTTCGCGAGTTGCAGCTGGAGCCGATAACGCTCCCCGCCGACGCTCGCGAGCCGGAACGGCGGGCCTGGGTGCGGGAAGGGCTTCTCGCGGTCGCGGACGCGCACGCGAAGACCGCGGCGGCGACGTTTAACAATGCCGTTTTGCGCACGACGTCGTCTGACGCCGCCCTTGACGACGCCGAAATCAACGCCGCCAAAGAAGCGCTGCTCGCGGCGGCGATGGAACGACGCAGCGTCGTCAGCCGCGCCGCCGCCGCCGAGGCTGCTTGGATCAACGCCGATGCGACGACGCCGGACGCCGCTCTGGCCGCAGCCGCGCGCGAGAAATCCGCCGCGGCCGTTACTGCGGAACGGGTAGCTGCTGTGGCGAAGTCCCGCAGCGACGTCGCCCTTGCCGAGTGGCGACTGCTGCAAGCGACTGGCGAAGAGAAGGCGAAAGTGGAAACCGAACTGGCCGCGGTGCGGACGTTGCTCGAAGAGGCGGAGAAACTGGCCGCCTCGCCGTTGGCGGAGACCGATCGCTTCACGCCGTTGGTTGGCGCCAAATGGACGCCGACTCGCTTTTTGAACTCCACGGCGGACGATCCCGCCATTCAATTCCCTGCGCAAAGCACCGGGCGCAGGCGAGCGCTCGCCGAGTGGATCACCGACAACCGCAATCCATTGACGGCGCGCGTCGCGGTCAACCATCTCTGGGCCCGCCACTTCGGCGTTCCGCTCGTCCCCACGACGTTTGATTTCGGGCGCAAGGGAAGTCCGCCGCCGCATGTGGAGCTGCTCGATTGGCTCGCCGCGGAGTTGATGGAGAACGGGTGGAGCATGAAGCACATCCATCGGCTGATCGTCAATTCGGCGACCTACCGCATGTCGTCGTCCAGCGCCGGGCGCGAAGCCAATCTCGCCAAGGATCCCGACAATGCGGGCTGGTGGCGTCGCGCGCCCGTTCGCTTGGAGTCGCAAGCAGTCCGCGATTCCATTCTGTCGCTGGCCGGCACGCTCGATCTGACGCAAGGGGGCCCGCCGGTGAAGCCTGCCGACCAAGCGGAGTCGCGCCGGCGCAGCCTTTACTTCTACCACTCGAACAACGATCGCGAGCTGTTTCTCACCACGTTCGATGAAGCGACCGTCAAGGAATGCTATCGCCGCGAAGAAAGCATCGTGCCGCAGCAAGCGCTCGCTCTGACCAATAGCCAGCTCGTTCTCGATTCGTCGCAGCAGATCGCCGAGCGTCTCGCAACGCCGCCAACCGCCGACGCGCCGGCGATTGACGACGCCGAGTTTGTGCGGCGGGCGTTCCGTGCGCTACTCGGCATCGCTGCGAGCGAAGCGGAAGTGACGCTGAGCGTGCAGGCCTTGGAAGAATGGCGGCGACTCCCCGAGCCGAGCGACCGGTCGCCGCGCGCCAATTTTGTGTGGGTTTTATTGAATCACAACGACTTCGTGACGTTGCGGTAGTCTGGCAAGCGAGTTTTCGGCATGAGCGTCATCCCCCATCGTTGCTGTTCGCCCCACGGATCGCCCGCGGAATCGCTGGCGGCGGCCGAGCGTTTCGCCTCGCGGCGACACTGCCTCGTCAACTTGGGTCAGGGCCTGGCCGGACTAGCGCTCGGCGTGTTGCTTCATCGCGACAGCGCTGCCAATCAGCCGTCATGGTCGCCCCCCACCGGACTGCCGCACTTGCCGCCGAAGGCGAAGAACGTCATTTGGCTGTTTATGAACGGCGGCGTGAGTCACATGGAGAGCTTCGACCCGAAGCCGATGCTCACCAAGTACGCCGGCAAGACGATCGCGGAAACCCCGTTCGCCCATACGCAAGATCCGGCGAAGCTCGCCATCGAGCGGCTGGTCGTCCCCGACGCCAACGGCAACCAGCGCAACACGCTCTACCCGCTGCAAATCGGCTTTCGTCGGCATGGCGGGAGCGGCATCGAGGTGAGCGATTGGTTCCCGCATATCGCGCGCAACGTCGATCGCCTCGCCGTCGTGCGTTCGATGTGGACGACCGACAGCAATCACGGCGCGCAAACGCAGTTCCACTCAGGGAGGCACCAAAACGACGGCGACTTCCCGACGCTGGGCGCCTGGGTCCACTACGGTCTCGGCTCGCTCAACGAGAATCTGCCGCAGTTCATTTCGATCGGCACGCGCGAATACTGGAACAAACGGGATGGCCACTACCTGGGACCGGCGCACGACGCGGTCCCGCTACGCATCGATCCGAGCAACCCGCTCGACTTCGGTCGCCCCGAGCGGCCATTCACTCCTGCCGAACAGACTGTCGGCGTCGATTTGCTGCGCGGCCTCAACACGGTGCGCGGCGAAACGTATCCGCACGACCCGGCGCTGGCGGCGCGGATCGCCTCGTACGAATTGGCGTTCCGAATGCAACGTTCAGTCCCCGAGGCGCTCGACTTCTCGCAAGAGTCGGAGGCGACCAAAAAACTCTACGGTCTCGACCTGCCTCACTGTCGCGAATTCGGCGCTCAGCTATTGGCGTCGCGACGCTTGGTCGAGAAGGGAGTTCGCTTCATTCAGATCCAACATGGGGGCGGGGGCGCCGGCGCGTGGGACGCCCATAGCGGGCTGAAAGCCAACCACGAGAGTATGGCGCTCGCGGTCGACCAGCCGGTCGGGGCGCTGCTGGAGGATCTCGACCAGCGGGGGATGCTCGAAGAAACGCTCGTCGTGTTCGCCACCGAGTTCGGTCGGACGCCCGGGTCGCAAGGGGCGGACGGCCGCGATCATCATATCTTCGGGTTCAGCGTGTGGATGGCCGGCGGCGGGCTGAAGCGAGGCGTCGTACACGGCGCCACGGACGAGATTGGATTTCACGCCGTTGAGAACCGGCACTACGTCACCGATATCCACGCGACGATTCTACGGCAGTTGGGGCTCGATCCGCGTCAGCTCGAGGTGCCGGGGCGGAAACGGCTGGAAATTGATTATGGCGTGCCAATCAGTGAAATCATTGCGTGAGGTGCGTTCTTCCTTGAGCCGGCAGCACTGAAAGAATTAACCGCCAAGGACGCCAAGAGCGCCAAGGAAATGCGGGGAGATTTACCACGAAACACACGAAGCACACAAAAAGCGAGAACGCTTGGCTGCGGTCATTCTCTTTCTTTGGTGTGCTTCGTGTATTTCGTGGTAAAAAAGCATTTCCCCTTGGCGCTCTTGGCGTCCTTGGCGGTTCAAATAAAACAACGTTGCGAATCGTTAGGCGTTCTCGCCTAACTGCCAGCCTGCTCGATAAGGACGGCGGATCAGCACGTCGGCCTCCGGGGCGTTCGTGCATTGCAATCCCGCGGCGTCCCACTCGAGCTTCTTGCCGAGTCGAAACGCCAGGTTGCCCAGATGGTTCGCTTCGGTGAGGCAGCCGGCGTATTCGAAGTTGCAGGTGGTGGGGTCGCCCGTTTTGCAGGCGTGGATCCATTCGGCCCAATGCCCTTTCGACGGCGGGATGAAGGGCTCCGGGCGATTGAAGTCGACGAACTCCTGTTCCGGCAGCAGCAGATGCTTGCCGTAGTCGGCCAGCACCATGCCGCGGTCGCCGATGAAGAGGATGCCGTCGTTCCAGGGAGGGATGCCTCCCTGCTTTAGGATCTCGGGCTGCTCGACGCCTTGGTACCAAGTGAGCGCGAGCCCTGGCTGACCGCCGCGCGGGCCGTACTCGTAGGTTACCTGCATCGAGGCCGGCGCAATCTCGGCGTGCGGGGCGGGGCCTTTCGCTTCGATCGTGAGGGGGTGTTTGAGATCGAGCGCCCAGAAGGGCAAGTCGATCCAGTGGCTGCCGAGGTCGGACATCGTGCCGTTGCCGAAATCCCACCAGCGGTACCATTTTGGTCCCGGCAGATAGACGTTGTTGAAGGGACGCGCAGGCGCCGGGCCGAGCCAAAGATCCCAATCGACGCCTGCGGGAACGGGGTCGACGGCGGCGGGACGTTCTTGCACGTCGACGATGTCGCCGTGGAGCTTCGCCTCTTCCGGCGATTGCAGGCCCCACGCGCGGGAGACCCAGACGTGGACCTCGCGCACCGGGCCGATGGCGTCGGACTGAATCAGTTCCACGACGCGGCGGTAGTTGTCGCCGGCGTGAATCTGCGTCCCCATCTGCGTGGCGACGCCGGCTTTGCGGGCGGCTTCGCGGATGACGCGGGCTTCCCAGATGCCATGCGTCAGCGGCTTTTCGCAGTAGACGTGCTTGCCGAGCTGCAGCGCGGGGAGCGTGGCGAAGGCGTGCGTGTGCTCAGCGGTGCTAACGACCACCGCGTCGAACAGATCGGGCTCGTCGTACAGCCGGCGAAAGTCGCGGAACTGTTTGGCCTGCGGGTGGAGCTTGGCGGCCTCGCCGAGGCTGGCCTCACTCACGTCGCAGAGGGCGACGATGTTCTCGCCCGCCACTTCGGCCATGTTGCCGGCGCCGCGGCCGCCGCAGCCGACGATGGCGATGTTGAGCTTGTCGTTGAGGTTCGCGCCGCGCAGCAGCGCCGGGGCTGCGAACGCCGCCACGCCGCCAGCCGCGCCGACGCTCAGAAACTTGCGGCGTGAGAGGGATCTAGACGAGACCTGCTTGAAGACGGACATGGCGCAGCCTCTCGGTAGTGAGTTGAAAAGGAATCGACGAGCAGATTCAGTTCGATAACCAGCCGGCGGCCACGACTCGATCCAACGAAATGATACTTCTAAGAATTAACCGCCAAGGACGCCAAGGTTCGCCAAGGAAATACAGGGAGGAATTGAACCACAAGGGCACGACGAGCACGACGGAAGATGAGAGCCAGTGAGAACAGTAATCTTCGCTAATCGGCACTAATAAATCTCTATTAGTGAAGATTAGCGTTTCCCACCCCCCCTGTATTCCTCTGTATTCCCTTGGCGAACCTTGGCGTCCTTGGCGGTTAATCTTTGAACCTTGCCGTTCTCCTGGCTACTCGATCACAGTCGCTTTGACTTCCTGCCGTTCGTCCTCAGCCGCGACGACGTCGCAGAAGCCGATCATCATTTCATCCCAGCTCTGCTCGCCCCAGTGGACGGTTGAGTCGGGATCGGGATTCGACGGATTGTGCGACGAATTGTCGAAAACAGCAGTGCAGATGAGTTCGGTCCCTTTGGGAAGAAACTTCGGTTTGGCCAGCTCGTAGCTCAGCTGCCAGTTGAAGTCGTACCTGGGGACGTCGAGCAGCACCTCGCGCTGGCCGTCGGCGTAGACCGCCTCGTAGCGGAAGGCTTTGCCGCGGAGGTGCATGTGGGGCATCATCCGCAGGATGAACAGGTCTTTGGGCGCTTTGACTTTCGCGACGACTTCGTGAGCGTCGGCCCCCGGCGGGATTTCGAAGCGGGGATTCACGATGGCGACCCCTTCGACATGGCTCTTCACCTGGTCGGGCTCGGCAAACGTCACGCCGATGTAGCTGAGGTCCTGCTGCGCCACGCCGTTGGGGGTGTAGTGGAGTTCGAACAGGAGCTTCGAACCCGCCTTGATCAGCATCGCGCGACCTTCGCCGAACACCGTCGGCGGGCTGCCGGGGGCGTAGCCGACGAGCATCTGGCGGCGGTCGTGGTCTTCGCGGGGATCGACTCCCGGCGGCATGACGTAGGCGATGATGTGATGCACGACCGCGCGGTTATCGGGCCGCGCCTCGGCGGAGACAATGTGCTTGTCTTCCGTCCAGCCGGGATCGACGACGTAATACTGGTAGTCGACGACTCCCTCGGCCGGCACGTCGAACGGCTTGTCGTTCATCCGAATGACCTGGTCGGGTTCGCGGTGACGCCAACCTTCGGCAAATTGTCGCGGCTCCGGCAAGTCGGCCTTGTCTCCCTCAGGGCTGCCGTTTTTCACCCAGGTGCGGATCAGCTCCTTCTCTTCGTCGGAGAGGCGGGCGTCGTTCTTAAACTCGCCATGCTTGGGATTGGCGAGCCACGGCGGCATGCGGTTGTCGGCGATCACTTCGAGGATCGTCTCTTCCCAACCGAGCGCGTCGTCGTAGCTCAAGAGCGGGAAGGGGGCGATCTCGCCGGGACGGTGGCACTCGGCGCAACTCGCCTGAAAGATCGGCGCGATATGCTTCGAGTAGGTGACTTCGCCGGTCGGCTCCGTCGTCGGCATCCGCCCGATCTGGCAGCCGACGGCGACCGTCGCGGGATGCGCGACGGGCTTGTCGGCCAGCAGTTCGGTCACCGCGTCGGCGAGGTAGCGCTCGGTCGGCTGTTTCTTTTGAATGCCGATGCCGTATTGGTTGTCGATGGCGCCGGCGTAGCGAATGGTACGCGACTGATCGAGCACGAAGACCTGCGGCGTCCGCTCCGCGCCAAACTGGTCGGCGACCTTGTTGCCGAGGTCTTTCAGCAGCGGAAAGGTCACCTCCAGCGCCTGGGCGTAGTCGGCCAGCTCCGTGACGCTATCTTGCCGGTTCGAATCGATGCCGAGGAACTTGACCGACTGGTCGCCGAATTCCTTCTGCAGTTGCTCCAGTCGGCCGGCGTAGAGCTTGGCCAGCGGGCACTCGACGCCGAGAAAGGCGACGACGACGACCTTGGCGTCAGCCAGATCTTTGAGGGAATGCTCCTGGCCGCGGAAGTCGCGAAGGGTGAAGCCTTCGACGGTGCGGCCGAGGGAATCGGCGTGCGCCGCTCGCCACTGCGGGACATACCCGAAGACAAAGGCAAAGACCGCGATGGATGCGGTCAGGGCTTTCATTCCGAACGGAAATCTCCTCATCGAAACTCTCCCCTCGCTATGCGAAAGACATCGCCGCCGACGCCAAGCCCCAGCAGTATAGTGGCTAGTTGCCGGACGAGCCAAACCCAGTCAAGGCGCCGGCGTGACATTTGCCACAGGTGCGCTAACAATCGTTCGACAAGCCCCGCGAAATCTTGGCATCGCCTTCTACGGAACGACGCCGGCCAACGAGCAGGCCGCAAAACGCGAGTACTTAGACGCATCCCGCCGAGGCGGATCGGAGCCAATTCGACCACTCGCGCCGAAAAAGAGACCCGACGAACGAGCAGCTCACGGAGGCGCCACGAGGTTCGGAAAGCGGATCAATGGTGGTTTTGGCGTGAAAAAAATTGACGGGGCCGCTACGCTCCGTTAATCTGCGAATAGGCGATTTCTCGCCTTTAGATCCGCCTGCCGGACCGATTTTTGCCTTTTCTACCGGTTTTAGCTGAGGTTTGGCGTCTGCAAGACGCCGTAGCTGGTCTTCACGCTCGTCATCGGGAGTTTCGCCTAGGCCATGCGGCAATTTGGTTGCCGACGCCGCGCCCGCATATTCTCAACTCCGCATATTCTCAACATTGAGTCAATTGACTTAGGAGACGTCCATGCTCGTCGTGCATCGTCGGTGGTGGCAGGTAGCGGCTGTTCTCGGTCTGTTTGGGTTCATTCCATCGGCGGCTTTCGCAGCTGGCTGGACGGACGACTTCAACGATGGCAGCATTACCGATAATAACCCTGTTCCATGGATTACCGATCTCGGCGGTTTTTTTCCCGGGAATTACGACGCCTCGAGCGGCGACTTCGTCATGACCCCGGTCGTCGACATCGGGAACGATAATCAGATGTCGGGGTTTGTGCCCACTGGCTTCGCCGACACCTATGTTCGCACGCAGGGAATTGTCCTTCCTGATCCCAACGATCCCGCGAACGACGGCGGTAATTTGGTGGTGCTCGCCCGCGTCGATCCGAATACTCTTTCCGGCTATCTCATGTACTTCGACGTCGGCGGCAATCTCAACATCCAAATTCTGGCTGGCGGGGCGACGTTTGACATCGGCACGACCTTCGACGCTCCGTTCAACGCCAGTTCTGAAGTCGTCATCGAACTGAACGTCATCGGCAATCAGCTGAATGGGTACGCTTGGCTCGCCGACGATCCGGCGGGCAAGCCAGCGGAGCCACAGGTGACCGCCCTGGCGACCGATTTTGATCCGATTTTTACCTCCGGGCTCGCCGGCATCGCGTTCGCCGAGGACGAGGATAACACCGTCGGCGTCTTTCGTTACGCCGCCGCCCAGGACACGCCGTTCATCGACACTGATCCTTCTAACGGTGACTTCGACGGCGATGGCGACGTCGACGGGGCCGACTTTCTGACTTGGCAGCGCGGTTTAGGCCTGACCGGCCAGCCCGACGCCACCACGGGCGACGCCGATGACGATGGCGACGTCGACGCCAATGACTTGGCTCTGTGGAAGAGCCACTTTGGCGGACCACCGGCCGTGGCCGCGATTGGGGCAGTGCCGGAGCCAGCATCGTTGGCGCTACTGGCCGCGGGCGCCCTGACGATTGGCGCGATTCGCTGGCGGCGGCGGTCGTAGCCCCCGCGAAGGATTTTGAAGATTAACCGCCAAGGCGCAAAGACCACCAAGAAACACGAAGGAAGCAAGGTAAGAGAAGCGCAAGAAGCCAGGGGATCTGGCCTTTCTTACCCGATCATTTTCCTTCCTTCTTCTTCCCTGGTGCGTCTTTGTGTCCTTCGTGCCTTGGTGGTTAGTCTTTCTCAGCACTCCGGCGGGTCGTTGACCCGCGGCTATTGCGCTACCGCGCGTAGCTTAGTTCAGTGGCCGTGAGTTCAAGGTCGTCTTTCAGCGCTCGTCGCGGAGCGATCTGCAGCTTCTGCAGTTCGCCGTGGTACGCGCGGACCGCTTCGTCCGCTGAAAGCCCGCCGTCCGCAACTTGGCGGAGCGTGGCAACGAACGACAGCGGGTGCTCGGCGTCTTTGATCTTCCGGCCGAACAGAGCGACGCGGGCGCCATACTTCTTGGCTTCAGCCAGCAGCGTGAAGGCGTCGAAGCTAGTGCCGCTGCTGCCGCCGAGGACGCCGACGATCATGCTGGGGTCGTAGGCGACCAATTCTTCGAGCGATTCGGGGCCGAAGAACGGAATCTTTAGGAACTGCGGGCGGCCGCTCAACGGGACGCCGGCGAGCATCCGGCAAATGTGGTCGTTGACGAACGCGCCGACCTGATCGGGCGGGACGACGCCGTCGATGTTCGGTGCGAAGACTTCGAGAAAGTAGTGGAAGCCGCATTGCTCGGCGTCGGCGCGGAAGGCGCGGAAGGCTTCGAGCGTGGCGTAGTCGCTCTCGAACGAATTATTGAACGTCGCCGAGTAGAGCCCAAGGTTCACCTTGGGCTCGCCGTCCCCGGCGGCCATCAGGCTGCCGAACTGAGCCTCTTCGAGATAACAGCTGGCAAAGGGGTGCGACGGGGTCGCGCGATAATTGCCGCCGCGCGGGATCCAGACGTCGGTGGCGTCGTTGGCGCGAATCGCCGGCGTGACTTCGCTCGCATCAAACAGCCCTTCGCGGTGGGCGAGTTGATCCATCGTCGAAACCGAGGCAAGCATGATGTCGACGGCGCCTTGGCGGACGATCTCGCGGATCTGCTCGCGGAACTCGGGCATCGAACGGCAACGCCGACCGCTCTGTTTGGCCGGGTATGGTTCGCCAGGGCTGGTAACGCCCCACGCCATGTCGGCGTCCTTCGCGTCAGCGAGAATGAAATGGCCGCAGTCGAGGTTCTGGCGGAGGGCGGCGAGCTTTTCGACGAGTCGGGGCTTCATGGGGGCGAGCGAGCGCGGAACGCTCGGAGCGAATGGTGAGGCGGCAGTGGACGCGAGGGGTTGATGATACCTGCACGCGCTACGGGCGACCACCGGCATGAGCGCTGCTAGACGCGCAGGCGATTTCGAGTCGTTGTTTTTCTTTGAAGAATGGGGTGGTGCGAGCTTACGACTATTAATTCGTAAGGTTAAGCGCGTACCCGCTGATCACAGGCAGCATGCCAGCGGAGCCCGACCAAGGCGAGGAGGCCGAGAAGTATCGCGCCCGGCTCAGGGACCGGGGCATTTGCCGGGCTCAGCGCTGCGGCGGCGCCGCCGAACTGCGATTGCCAGACCGTGAGGTCGGCGGCGTCGACGAGGCCGTCGGCGTTGGCGTCGCCGTTAGCGTTGTCAGTTTGGCCCGTGAGCGCGAACCCGTGCTGCCACGCGAGGAAATCGCCGCCGTCGACCATGCCGTCGCCGTTGAAATCGGCGTCGCCGAGCGGAACGGCGGCGACGGCGAGTTCGCCGACGGTGAGCAATTCACTCACGTCCCACGCAAGCCCCGCGGGGAGCGCCGGCAGATTGAGCGTAAAGGCGCCGCTGGCCGACGCGAAGTCGAGCAAGTCGAAGCTATCGCCGGCGGCGGGGACAAACGCGTCGACGAGCGTGACATTGAGCGCGCCGCCGGCGACGAGCACGCCGCTGACGGTTAACTGATCGAAGCCGCCGAGCGCCGCCGCGGCGAGTTGGAGATCGATCGAGCCGCTCTGCATGGTGAGATCGCCGTCGATTTCAGTCAGGCCGAGGAACTCGCCAGGGGAGATCGAACCTCCCTGGTTCACCAGCGAGAAGTCGATGACGTCCGCCGATAGCGTGCCGCCAGTGAATTCAAACGCGCCGCCGTTCGCGCCTTTGGCGAGTAGGCCGGCGCGGAGCAGGCCGCCGCCTGAAAGTTGGTAAACGCCTGCCGAATTGGCGCCGCTGCCGCCGAGCGCGATCGCGCTGGCCGCGACGGCGCCGCCAGTATGGATGACGGTCCCCTGCCCTGCGGCGCCGACTTGGAGTTCGCCAGCGACTTCGAGCCAGCCGGCCGTGACGTTGAGCGCGGCGTTGTTGCCCGCGCTCGGCGCGATCGCCAACGCCCCGGCATGCTGGCCAACGGCGTCGACGACGACAGTTCCATTCTGGATCGTCGCCGCGTCGTAACGCGACGGCTGCCAGTTGTGGGTGAATGCCGCGTCGGGGTTGGCGTCCCAGTTCGTGATCTGGGCGTAGCGCGAGTTCGTAGCGCCGTTGAACACGATCGTCGTCGGCGCCGGCCACGCGGCGACTTCGTTGACGTACTCTTCAAGATTGGTGTAGCCGTCGGCGTCAAAATCGCCGTTGTTGTCGGCGGCTTGCGGATTGAGATTGTGGGCCGCTTCCCAGAAGCCGGGCATGCCGTCGCCGTCGACGTCCCAATCGGCGGCGCGGTTGTAGGGGGCGGCGCCGGTGACGGGATCAGCCCGCTTGGCAAGCATGCTGCGCCACTCGACGCCTTCGTTCGCATCGGCGTTGAAGGGATCGTCGGCCCACGCCTTGATCTTCCCCGTGCCGGTGCGGACCTCGTGAATAATCCGCTCGTCGAGCGTGTCAATCACGTTGTCGCGGGTCCACCAGTTGGCGCCCATGTAGTCGAGGACGCGGTTGTAGGCGTTGGTCGCCGTGTCAGTGACGCCATTGTAGGTCGGCGTGCCGCCCGACCAGACGGGACCGGCTTGGATACTCGAGGAACTGAAGTCGCTGTTGGTCAGCGCGACGCCGTCGTTGGCGTCGCCGTCTTTGTTCGTGTCCTTGAGATTGCCGGAGTGGTGGACGCGCGTGCCGCTGGAGTTGCTGCCGCTGAAAATGCCCGTGCCGCCGTTGGCCGTGGTGATCGCCGTGCTGGCGCCGCCGACGGGATTGTCGCCCCCCGGGCCTGCCCGCCAAAAGTTGCCGACGAAATTGTTGAAGCTCGGCTGACTGCTCGCCCCGCCGCCGGCCGTGCCGAGCCAGTTGTAGAAGGCGTTGTTGCGGAAGTCGTTGAAGGCGCCGGTGCCGACTTCGCTCCCCACGCGCGGCAGACGGCCCTTCTGATGGGCGTAGAGATTGTGGTGGACGCTGAACTTCGCGTTCGAGCCTCCCTGCAGCAGCGAACCGAGGGCGTGGCCCGTGTAGGTAATGCCGCTCGCCTCGGCGTCGGCCTGCGGATAGTTTTGTCCCTGCGAAATGTTGCTGTACTGGATGGTGACGTTGTTGGCGAGTTCGTTCGCCGAGATCGTTTCGTCGGTCGAGTAGGCGGTGGTGACATGGTCGATCATCAGGTTTGTGCCGGTGATGTCGATCGCGTCGTAGACGTACGAGTCCGGAAAATCGCCCGGCGTGGGGAAGACGCCATCCTCGGGCTTCGAGAAGTTCCGCATCCCGTAGCCGGGAGCGATCGTCACGTTGCGAAGGATCGTGTTCGTGCCGTTCGCTTTCACTAAGCCCCCCATGATGGTCACGGGGCCAGGCGCCGTTTGGCCGGCGACGGTGACGTGGCTGCCAAGGTTGTAGCGGCTGGTCGTGTCCCAACCGTTGTCGTGGCCATTCTCGGCGCCGTAGCGCCCGAGCCAGAACGTGCCGGCAACGTCGAAGACGATCGTGCGCGGCTGGACGGCGCCATTCACGGTGAAGTTGGAATCGCTCAACCCGTAGCGCAACGTGCCAGGGCCGGCGTCGTTCATGTTGAGGTCGAGCTTGGTCACATGATAGACCAAGCCGCCGCGACCGCCGGTGACGTTGGCGGCGGCGCCATCAGCGCCGGAGAAGGCGGGTAGCGATTGGGCGTGCGCGCGTGTGGCGGCGTAGGCGAACGCGCAGGCGATGAGCGCGGCGAGAACAAACGAGCGGTTGCGGAGCCACATGAGCAGAGCGTAGATCGGCTAAATCGAATTGATGAGGAGAACCGCCATTTTAACCAGCGAGTGGAGACGATGCCGCTATGGGAAATGTGGACGCTTCTCGATTGGCGAAGGTTGGGTTCCGCTCCGGCGCATTTGGGGCGCCGCTCATGGCAGACGTCGTCTTGCGATCCACGCCAATGTGGCTGGGGCAAGCATCCATCCTGCCAAGCTCATCGGTTCTGGGACGGCTGCTGAGGCAGTGGCGCTGCCGGATGAAGTGAAGTTCCGTTGCCACACCAGAAAGTCTCTGCCGTCGACGCTCCCATCGCCGTCGGCGTCGCCGGCGGCGTTGTTGGTTTGGCCTGCGAGACCGAAGCCGTTCTGCCAGATCGCGAGATCGACCCCGTCGACCGTGCCGTTGCCGTTGAAGTCCGCAGGGTCGAGCGGCGAGTCGACGACGACGTTCAGGAGCACTGTCACGTTGCCCGGATTGAGTTGCCACGCCAACCCTGGCGCCAACGTGGGGAGTTCCAGCGCGTCGAACAGGCCGCCGGCGCCTCCGCCAGCTGCCAGGAAGGGAATCGAATCGCCCAGTTGAGGCTGATAGGCGCCGCCGCCGAGGTTGAGGAGTTCGACGCGTAATGTGCCGCCGAAGTCGGCGATGCCGTCGACTTCGATGCGGTCGAACTGGCCAAACTGCGTGCCACCGATCTCGATCTCCATGACGCCGCTATTAAGGATCAGGTCGCCGTTGATCTGCGTCAGGCCAGGGCTGTCGCCGGGAGCGATGACGCCGCCATCGTTAGTCAGATCAAAGTCGACGACGTCGGCGCTGAGCGTCCCGCCGGTGAAGTTAAAGGCTCCTCCGCTGGCGCCCTTCGCCAGTAAGCCCGTTCGCAGGACGCCGTTGCCCGAAAGGTTGTAGGCGCCGCTCGCTCCCGCCGAGCCCCCGAGCACGACTTCGTCGGCGAGGACGAGACCGCCCGAATGATTCACCACGCCGCCGCCCGTGGCGCCGACTTCGAGCCGCTCGGCGACGTCGATCCAACCGGCGGTCACGTTCAGCGTCGCCGAGTTGCCCGCCGTGGGCGCCACTTGCAGCAAGCCGGCATGTTGGCCGACGGCGTCCACGGCGACCGTGCCGTTGTTAATCACCGCGGCGTCGTACTTGGAAGGCTGCCAGTTGCTCCCCGCGGTGACGCCGCCGTCGTTGGTTTTCCAATTCGTGATCTGGGCGTAGCGCGTGTTCGTCGCACCGTTGAACACGATCGGCGCCGGCGCCGGAAACTCGCCCGCTTCGTTGAGATACTCGACGACGTTGACATAGCCGTCGTTATCGAAGTCGAGCTTGTTGTCGGCCGCCGAGTTGGGATTGAGGCCGTGGGCGAGTTCCCACGCATTTGGCATACTGTCGTTGTCACTATCCCAACCAGCCGCGCGGGCAGTCGTCGGCGTGGCGAGCAGACTGGCAAGTTCGGTCGCGTTTGGCGCCGCAGCGCCGACGCCGCCGGGAGGGCCGGTGTTGCCCTTCACGTTGTTGATGATCCGCTGGTCGATCGCTTCGCGATTCCACCAGGAATTGCCGACATGGTCGATCACTTGCTCGTACGCCGCGGGCGCCGTTTGCGTCGTCACCGGCGCCATCGCGAACGGCATCGCCATTTGCGTGAAGGTTTGATCGGTCACCGGCGTCGACACGGCGAACGCCGACCAATCGAGGTCACTGCCGTTCGGCGCGCCGCCGGGGTTCAGTTGCTTGTCGAAGTCGACGTAGTTGCCCGACTGGTAGACGCGCGAGGTGACGTTCTTATCGACGGAGAAAGCCCGCGTGGCGCTCCCCGTCGTGTTCGGGCCGGCGATGAGATAGTTGCCGACGTAGTTCACGTCAGTAAACTCCTGCTCTGCTTCACTGCTGCCGCCGGTGTAGCTCGCGCGGTCGCGCCAATTGTAGATGACGTTGTTGCGGAAGTCGGCGGTGAGCGTCTCCGCGTTGTACGTGCCGAACCGCGCCTGCCGGCTGGCGTTGCTCGCATACAGGTTGTGATGGAACGTCACGCTCGAATCGACCTGCGGCCGGATCAGCGAGCCGTAGGCGTGGTTGCTGGTGAGGGCGTCGGCAATGATCGAATACTGCACCGTCACGTTCGTGTTGTTGTTCGCGACCGACAGGTCTTCGTCCTCGGCCCACGAGGCCGAGACGTGGTCAAGAATCATGTTCGTGGCGATCGTCCCCGTGCCGCTGCCGCCCGTGAACCCAATGGCGTCTTCCCCCTCGCCGGTCCCCTTGCGAAACGTCATGTAACGAAGGATGACGTTGCTCGTCATCGTGTTGTTGCTCTTGGTGATCTGCGTCGAATCGCCGTAGACCGTCACCGGGCTCGGCGCCGTCTGGCCGGCGATGTAGATGTTGTTGACTGTTTTGATGTCGAGGCTGCCCTGCGTCAGTTGAAAGACGCCGCCCACGTCGAAAACGACGACGACGTTGCTCGCCTGCTGCTTGCGCGCAGCGTCGTAGAAGGCCCCGCGAAGCGTGCCGACGGCGGGTTTGCCGTCGGGGGCGAGCGTGTCGGCCGTCGTCGTGACGTGGTAGATCGAAGCGTTGGAAAACCACCCCCCGGCCGGCGCCGTGCCGGTGAACGTGCCGCCGAATCCCTCGGCCCCGGGGAAAAAGGGGAGTTGAGCGCTAGCGTGCGGGGCTAAGACTGCCGTTACGAATAGTGCCGCGAGTTGCAGAGCGTTGTGTTTCGTCATAAGAAGCATACGGAGCTTTGCTTACTTGTCGTTTGGTTCCCTCCTCTTGAGGGGGAGGGTTAGGGAGTCAGAGGAATTATTTATTTGCGAGGAGTTGTTAACTCATTGATGTAAACTTCGAGGTTCGTATAACCATCCTGACTCAACGTCATCGCGTTGCCGTCGCTCGCGTCGCCGGGATCGAGGCCATGCTCGCGTTCAAACGCATCGGCGATGCCGTCTTGGTCGACGTCGAAGTTCGCGTCGCGCTTCGCGATCGACAGATCGTCGATGCCAGGCAACTTCCCGTCTGCGCCGCGGAACTCTTCTTGCGAGTCGACGAGCCCGCCGGTGCGCTGGCGAACCGACTCAACGATGCGCGCGTCGATCGCATCGCGCCACAGCGAAGCCCCAGCCCCCGCCAGCACCGCATCGTAAGCCTCTTCCGCCGGCCTGGTCGCTTCAGCGACCAGGCTGAAGAACGCCAACGGCTCGCCATTAATCACGAGTCGATCGCCGTCGCCAAAACCATCAAACCCCTTGGCAATCTCCGCCTCGCCAGTCGGCACGGCGCCATTGTGCGCGTCGTCCTGATCGAGGTCTCGCCAATTCCCGACCGCGACGACTTCACTGCGTCCAGGAGTGTTCTCACGGAAAAAGTATTTCGCCTTCTTCGCCGGCCCGCTGATGAACGCGTTGCCGAAGAGATTGACGCGGACGTCCCCCCCTTCGCTGCGGTGGGCGGCCTGATCACCCCAGTCGTAGACGACGTTGTTGACCAGATTCAAATCATTGCGGCGGCGATCTCCCTCCGACTGTCCCTTGTCGAGCGACTGCTGCCCGCCGATCGAGGGGTTGCGAGCCCGATTATGGGCCCAGAGATTTCCGTAGAGCGTATAGCCGCCGACATTCTTCGCTTGATCTTCCGGCGTCAGCTCGCCGCGGACGAGCGAACCGTAACCATGCGGACCTTTAGGATGAAGCGAATCGTTCAGCCCCTCGGCGATGATCGAGTTCTGAATCGTGACGTCGCGAGCCTTGGTGACGGAGAGCACTTCGTCGATCCCCCACGCGGCCGAGACGTGGTCGAGGATCACCCGCTCGCTGTCGTTGCCGACGTACATGCCATTGGCTGAGCCGCCATCCATGTCGCCGTTGCCGGGAGGACGATTACCTGACGCGGCGTTCGGCTTCCCTTTCAGCGGCCGGGCGTGAAAGTCGCCGGTGCGAAAGCGGAGATGACGCAGGATGACGTTCTGAGCGTTCGAGACTTCAACCGGATATCCCCAGAACGTGACGCCGCCTGGAGACGTTTGCCCGGCAATGGTCAGGTCGTTCTTGCGAATCTCCAGTTCGGCATGCAACGCAATCGGCCCCGCGACGTCGAATACGATCGTCCGCGGCCCTTCGGCGGACCGAACGGCATGGCGGAGCGAGCCTTCGATCTTCGGCTCCGTCTTCGGGTTGTAATCTTCCAGCGTCGTGACGTGGTAGACGTCGCCGCCGCGGCCGCCGGTCGCCAGGGCGCCTTGTCCGACGGCGCCGGGGAAGGCGGGCGGCGCCGCCAGTGCGTCACAAAGTTGCAGCGACAGCGTCAGCACGAAGGTGAGCGTCGCGATGCCTGATAAACGTGACATCAATGTTCCGGCTGCGTGGACTGCATCTCAGTGAAAACGATGGGAGCGGCGCCCCGCCAGGCAACGCCGCTCCCTAAAAAAGAGACCCGACCTACCCTCTACTTCCGTCGTGCGATCGCCACTCCGGCCAGCGCGGCGAAACCGCACAGGCTCAGCGTCGCCGGCTCCGGCACCGGCGAATAGTCGACGCGGAAGAGGCTCGTATCAAACTGCGCCGCGGTGCCGCTGGCGCTCGACGGCCGTAGCGAGAACGTGTCGAACGTGAAGCTCGCCGTCGGATCAGTGAAGCTGACCGCGACGCTTCCCGTGCCGCCGATGTTGCCGCCGGTCATCGTGCTGCGGATGTCGAGCCCGTTCGTGGCATTGCGGGTGAGCGACATCATGTACGTGTACTGCGTATCACTCGCGTAGCCGGCGGCCCCAGAGGCGACGCCATTGGCGAGTGCGAGCCAGTCGCCGCTTCCGCTGAGGAGGGCGCCATTGCCGTCATGTTCGCGGAGTTGGAACGGATTGCTGTTCCCCAGCGTCGGGCCCATGTTCATGAACATGCCGTAACCGGCGTAGAGCCCCGAAGCAGGCGCCCCGTTGGCCGCTAGGCGCTGAGCGGATGGACTGTCGACCACGGCCAGACGGAAATCCTGGCTCGTGTTGCCGGCATTCACCGTGCGGGGAGTGAAGACCCAGGTAACGGTGAGCGAGTCGCCCGCATTGGCGAGCGTGACGGGCGTCCCTTCCGGCGTGAAGTAGGTGGTCCACGACGAGGAACCAGTCGAAACGGTTCCCGCGAGCGGCCCACCGGCGGCCGCCGGATCGAGCGAGCCGCCGCCGCCTTGGAACCAAGCCGATTCGAGGTCGGTGTCGGCGTCGCCGTCGACGCCAATTTCGGAGTAGGTGGGCGACGCGGGGTCGGAATCAGTTCCGTCAGCCCAGCGATCGTTGACGAGCAAGCCGCCCTGGGCGGCCGTGGAAAGCGTGAGCATCGCGCAGCCCGCCGCGGCGAGCCACCAATTCTTGTACTGCATGAGCGTCCCTCCCCCAAATGAAGTGGAATCGAAGTGAAATCGAAGTGACGAAGAGTGATGAGCGAAGAGTCGGCGCCTTCCCAAGCCGGCGACCGTTGGAAAACGACTCGAGCGGCGATCGGAAAGGGGACCTGCCAAAGGCCGAGTTCAAGCTGCGAAAAGCAATGGATAAGAGCGCACCGCGGCAGAGAGCGGTCGTAGTTTCAGTTTATTGGCTGTGACGATGCATCCAAGTAGCCGATGTTGCAATGTTATTCCTAAAAGACGCAAACATGGCGCGCACCCTCAGCTAATCCCCAGTTCCATTGACGCTAATTGGTGATGTTTGGAGCAGAATGGAGTCAGCCTTCGATCGCAGGCGCGCGTGTGGCGCCGATGACGCTCGATCAGAGCGTGTGGTCCCCCAGTTTTCCGGGCAGTTTTGCCGCAGTGACAGGCTCGTCGCGACGGCGTCTCGTCGCATCGAGCGACATCGAGTCGCCGCCGGGGCTCAACCATGGGTAACAACGGTGTCGCGCCGCTGCTCGATGCGCCGATGACGCCCACAGATTCACCCAGAGGAGCCCTGCGTAATTTCGGACGAATGTTGCAATAAATGACACTAGACCGCAAACCGGCTACCGGTGAAGATCAACAACGGTAGCGGGAAGCTCCTGGCGCTTGGTCAATCGGCCGACGCCAAGCCCATCCGATCGCGAGAACGGATCGGCGTCACTTATCGAACCTGCCGCCCAGGGACGGACCTATTTCGGCGGCTCGCTCCACTTGTCCCTCAACTCGTCAGCCTGGAATTGATCGCATGGCGCGGCAGCCGCTCGCGCTGCTCGTGTGCGTGAACTGAATTGGCGCTGGTCATTCGCTGCAGAGGCGCGTGCGACCGCCGCCCGCGTGATTTTTTGTTCAGCGGAGAGGAAGTCCATGGACCTATGTGCAACGGCGACAACTGAGACCGGTGGCGCCGCCGTCCACCCCCAGCGCCGACGCGGGTTTACGCTCGTCGAATTGTTGGTGGTGATCGCGATCATCGGCGTCCTGGTGGCGCTACTGCTGCCGGCGGTGCAGGCGGCCCGCGAAGCGGCGCGACGGACGCAATGCCTGAACAACCTGAAGCAAATCGGACTGGGGGTGCAGAATTACCATGACTCGCGACGCGAGCTGCCGCCGATGCGGATAGACGACCATCAGCAAACGTGGCTCATGCTGATTCTCGACTACATGGAGCAAGCCCAGCTTAAGAAGCTATGGGACTACAATTTGGGCTGCTTCTACGATCAAGCCTATGCCACGCGCACGGCGGCCGTCGACGCCTACATCTGCCCATCGATGTCGCACGAAACTCGCATTGTCGAAGCGCAACCTGACTCAGTTCACAGTCATCCGCGGAACGATCCTGCTACTAGTCGCCCCTGGGCTGGTTCCATTGCCGACTATCGCGCCGTCGCCGGTTCGACATGCGTCGTCGACAACTACGAAACGGCGGCCACGGGCGACTTGATTCATTGGCAAGACTTCCAAGGGTCTGATTCCTATCTGGCGGACGGCGCGATGCCGCAAGCCCACCGCAAACACGTCCGTTACGGCGGAACTAGTGGACGAGGAGTCCTTAGCTTCAAGGCGATGACCTCGCTCAAAAATATTACCGACGGCACTACCCTGACGCTTCTCGTCGGCGAAGTCGGCAAGCGCGAGTCGGAGGGGGGGCACGCCTACAACGGCGACCACTTCCCCGGACTGTGGGTCGGGGAGCAGTCGCCCTTTTGCGTGAAATGCGACCTCAATAAGGCGGACGGCGGCGATCCTGGCTTCGGCGGCAATCACTCCGGCGTCGTCCTCTTCGCCATGTGCGATGGCAGCGTACAGTCAATCTCTCGCGAAACTGACTTGCGCGTGTTGGATCGAATGGCGACTCGTGCAGGTGACGACCAGTATTCGCTCGACGGCACGGCGCAAAGTTGCCAACACTGAGGCGGTCTGCCAATTCCTCTCGACGACTTTTCTTGATGTCGACTCACTTTTTCATTCTTCTGTTGGCAATTCGAACCGTTGCGATTTCGTGCCTGCTGCTGACGGTCGGCTGCAGTTCATCCGACATCGCCACAGTGAGCGGTCAGGTCGTGCGGCATGACGGTGCGCCGGTGGTCGGCGCCCAACTGACGGCAAGGTCGGCTGAAAGCGGCAAGTGGGCGAGCGGGATGACCGATCAGAATGGCCAGTATTCCCTGTCGCAAGCCGCAAACGAGCGCGGCGTCGCGCCAGGATCGTACGACGTCATCATTGTGGAAGATCGAGGCGACGTCGACGGCCCTAGAGTGCGAACAATCCCGCGAAAGTACGGCGATGCGGCGACGTCAGGCTTAACTTTTTCGGCCCAGGCGGGTCAGGCCATCGTCTTTGACGTGAAGCTCGCCGCCGACTAGCCGGTTAGCGATCCTTTTAAAACAACTCTTGTCAGACTTCTCAATCAATCACCGAAAGCACGCCGACGACGGCTGTAGCGTGGAGACCATGACGATGCGAACTTGCGATATCAATTGGCGTCGACGACTGTCTGGAATTCGGCGTATCGCCATCTTTGGGCTGACATTGTCTGCATGCGTAGCGTCCGAATCGGCTTACGCCGCCACCACTTGGGATGCGACTGCCGGCACAGACTGGTGGTTCGACGCCACCAATTGGAGTCGAGATTCGGCCAACGACATCGCCAACGGCGGCCCGTTCCTTCCGCCCGGGCAACTCGACGGCTCCAACGTGTTAAACCCCACCGATACTCAGATTAACGCCGGCTGGAACTTGGCGGGGGAAGGCGTGGTCTTCGATCCCGTCGCCGATCCTAACTTCGCGACGGCAATCACGCGGCCATTCCCAGCCTCCTTCGGCATCACGCTGGAGGGACCGTCGATGACGCCGCAGCATGTCATTCGCGAACTTTACATGTCGCGGAATAGTACGAACAACAACCTGCTCACCATCAAGAGCGGCATCCTGGCGCCGTCGGCCAATGTGATCGTCGGACGCTCCACCAACGTCGTGGGCGCCGTCGCTAACGCCGCCATTGTCCAAACCGGCGGCATCTTTCGAGTAAACAGCAACGTCCTTGATCTGGGCAATCGAGAGATCAATAGCACCACCACGAATAACACCTGGGGAAACGGCACCTACGACTATCGCGGCGGCACGCTTGAAGTTTCGCTGTTGGGCGGGGCTGGGCTGCGACTGGCGGCCGGCGGATCCGCTGGCGCCAGCGGCGTGGGAAAGTTCATCATGCATCACCCCGCTTCCGAGGGCTATGTGCGCGCCTACGACCTGCTCGTCGCCGCGAACGGCGGGCCAAGCGGAGGCGACCCTGTTCGCGACCCCGACGGAGTCAACACGGGCGTCGGCATCGTCGAGTTTCACTTTGAAAACGGCGGAACGCGGCCCATGCAGCTGCTCAGAAATCTCAGCATAAACAACGGCCTCGACGCCGACACCTTCGGCACCCGCTCGTCGCGACTCGGCCTCGTACTTGGTTCGGCGCCGACGCTTACTGCCGGCGTCCCGCAAAACCTCGGTCTGTTTGACGTCGACTTCGACCAGAACGATCCCGATACGGGGATCATCAACGGCTCCGGAGCCCTCGGCGATTTCTTCTCGAGCGCTGCGGATCCCAGCACTCTTTACACGGAGGGAGCGACAGTCTCGGCCGTCTTCGGCAACACCAAATACAATTGGACGATTAGCTACAATGGCGTCATCAATTGGTTGAACGCCGATACGGGAGCGCTGGCCAGCGTTACGCCTGGATCTGCAGGCGTTGATCGTGACGTCGTCCTCATTGGCCTGAGTTCGGAAGCACTCGCCACGGACGACGCCGACTTCAACAACGACGGCACGGTCGACGGCGCCGACTTCTTGATCTGGCAGCGAGGCTTCGGCGCGGGAACGAACAACGGCACAGGCGACGCCAACGGCAACGGCGCCGTGGACGGCAGCGACCTCGCGATTTGGAAGACGCAGTTCGGCGGCGCGCCGCCGGCGATTGGAGCGGTCGGCGCCGTGCCGGAACCAACGGCGGTTGTGTTGGCTGGGATCGCCGGCCTCGCCCTCGCAGCAGGTCGTCGCCGCCAGTAGCCGCGGGTCAACGACCCGCCGGAGCGGCCAAAACACTCTAAGCGCGCACTTGGCTGGGGAAGACTAAACGGTCCGGCTCGCTGTGACGCCCAAAGCCGCAGCGAGTCGGGCCGCTTCCCTTCACGCCAGCCGCCAGACAACTGCTCCCTGGCCAAAAACGGTGGCTGAAATCGGCCGCGCATTCCGCTAGTTTGCGCTCATTCTCGCGGCAATCTTGAATCTCTCTCGGCGTCGACCATTCGCTTGATCCGCGTCTATCCGTTGAATCCGCGCGAATCCGCGTTCTATTCTTAATCTCTACGCGTACCGCTCCGGCGGGTCGTTGACCCGCGGCTATTTGGGTCGCACTAGGCAATGAGCGATTTCACAACTTGCCCGTGAACGTCGGTCAAACGGAAGTCGCGGCCGGCGTGGCGGTAGGTGAGCCGCTCGTGGTCGAAGCCCAGCAGGTGCAAGATCGTCGCGTGGAGGTCGTGGATGTGGACGCGGTCCTCCACTGCCTTGAAGCCGAAGTCGTCGGTGGCGCCGTGGACTTGGCCCCCTTTCACTCCGCCGCCGGCGAGCCACGTCGTGAAGCCGTAGTGGTTGTGATCGCGGCCGTTGATCTTTCCAGCGTTCGCCCCCTCCTTCGGCAACTCGACCGACGGCGTGCGGCCGAACTCGCCCCCCCAGATGACGAGCGTTTCGTCGAGCAGGCCGCGTTGCTTGAGATCGACCAGCAGCGCGCCGATCGCCTGATCGCATTCGTTCGCCAGCTTGCGGTGGATCACTTCAAGGTCGTCGTGGCTGTCCCACGGTTGGCCCTCGCCATGCCACACCTGGACGAACCGCACGCCGCGTTCAACTAGCCGACGGGCGATCAGAATCTGCCGGGCTTGCGTGCCGGGACCGTACATGTCGCGAATGTGCTGCGGCTCGCGGCTAACGTCGAACGCCTCGGCCGCCTCGGTCTGCATGCGGAACCCGAGTTCGAACGACTGGATCCGCGACTCCAGCGCCGCATCGTCGTGGCGAGCCTGCTGGTGGCGGAGGTTTAGCTTCGCGAGCAGGTCGAGCTGTTCGCGTTGGCGCGGAATCGGAATCGCGTCGTTGCGGATGTTTTCGATCAGCCGTTCGATGGCGGTGTGCTGCGTGTCGAGATACGCCCCTTCGTAGGCGCCGGGGAGGAAGCCCGATTGCCAGTTTTGCGTTTCCTGAATCGGGTAGCCGGAGGGGCACATCGCGACGAACGCCGGGAGGTTCTGGTTCTGCGAGCCGAGGCCGTAGCAGACCCACGAACCGAGACTGGGCCGAATCTGCCGGGCGTCGCCGCAGTTCATCAGCATGAGCGACGGTTCGTGGTTCGGCACGTCGGCGTAGGTCGAGCGGATCACGGCGATATCGTCGATCGACTCGGCGGTTTTCGCGAAGAGCTCGCTCACTTCGATGCCGCTCTGGCCGTACTTCTTGAACTTGAACGGCGACGGCAGCGCTGCGCCGGTGGGACGTTCGGTGCGCAGATTCTCCGTCGGCAGCGCCTTGCCGGCATACTTGTTGAGGAGCGGCTTGGGGTCGAACGTGTCGATGTGCGAGGGGCCGCCGTTCATGAAGAGATGAATGACGTGCTTCGCCTTCGCGGGAAAGTGGGCGACCTTCGGCAGCAGCGGGTTGGAGATCTCGGCGGCGTTGGCGGAAAGCTCAGGGGCAAGCAGGCTGCTCAGCCCGAGCGCGCCGAAGCCCATGCCGCAGCGGTGGAGCAACTCGCGGCGCGTCAGAGCGAGATGTTCGGGACGAGGGTTGTGGGGCATTTTGCTTAATTTGATGGATGCTTGGGTTTTCTCTCGCAAAGGCGCTAAGACGCAAAGTAATCGCAAAGAATGCGGGGAAGGAAAGAAGCGTGAGTTGGACTCAAGTCTTTCCCTTATTGCTTTCAGCTTCCCAACTGGTTTTCCTTTTGTCTTCTTTGCGTATTTCTTTGCGCCTTCGCGCCTTTGCGAGAAATCTTCATCAGCCGTGCTAATCAACAAACGCGAATTCGTTGCACATCAACAGCACCTGTGCCAGTTGCGACCAGCGATCGAGCGGCGGCGACGTTGCTGGGCGCGGGCCGTCGATGCCGTCGAGCGTGTTCCACGATTCCACGGCGCCGTTGTCGCGGGTGAGGCGGAGCGTCGTTTTCCACAGGAAGGTGTCGCTCGTGTGGTCGCCGCCGACTGAATCGACGATGAGATCGATCACTTCGCCCGCCGAGACTGGAATGCCTTCGACCGTGGTGGGACTGGCGCCGTGCGCCACGGGCCACTCGCCGACGCGGCCGCGGGCCGTCGAGACAGCCCGCGCGACAACGCCGTTCCCTTCGGCAGCCGGGTGCTGCAGCTCGCCCTCGATGTGGAGGGTGCCAGCGGCGGGAACCGTGAAGCGGCGGATGACGGCGTGAGCGGCGTCGCCGGGGTGGCCCCCTTGGATGTTCAGCAGCGCCCAACCAAGCTGCGCGTCGGGGATGGCCTCGCCCCCTTTCCAGATGCCATCGGCAAAATGAGGGAACTCGTTGAACTCGACGCGGTCGCTTAGCGGGTCGTACGCGCCCCAACCGAACTGCCAGCGCGGCTGCGCGGCGACGCGGGCCGTTTGATCGGCTTCTGCGCCTGAGGCGACGAACGTGGCGGCGTCGGTCAACTCTTCTATGCTTGGCTTCCGTCCCAGCGCCTGCTGGTAAAGGTGCGAGATGCGATCATGATCGGCCAGCGGCGGACTATTCTCAGGCTGCGCGGCGCTTCGCTCGGCCAGCACGCGCGATTGCTCCATCGCGAACGGACTGTTGAGCATGAATAAGGCCTGGTGTGGCGACGCCGTTTGCGGTCGCGCCGCCGCGGGGGTGTTTGGGTTCGCGAAGTCGAACGTCCGGAAGAACGCCGGCAGGTTTTGGCGTTCGATGAAGCCGTAGACCGCGCGGCGATTGGCGAACGGCGCCGTCGTGAGTTGGACCGACGGCCCCCCCATCGTCATGTCGAGTCGACCGGCGGCGAGCAGGAGACTGTCGCGCAGCGCTTCGAGATCGAGCCGGCGGCGGTTCATGTGCGCGAGCAGCGCGTTGGTCGGATCGGCTTCATGGCAATCGTCGCGCGGGGCGCTCGATTGGCGGTAGACGTTCGACAGGACGATGCGGCGGATCAGCCGTTTGGTCGACCACTGCTCGTCCATGAACGCCACGGCGAGCCAGTCGAGCAGTTCGGGGTGAGTCGGCGGTTCGCCGCGGACGCCAAAGTCGCTGGGGGTGGTGACGATGCCGCGGCCCAAGAGCTTGCCCCAGACCCGGTTCACCCAGACGCGGGCCGTGAGCGGATTGTCGCGGTGGGCGATCGCCTGGGCGAGTTCGAGCCGGCCGCTGCCCGTTTGGAACGGCTGCGGTTCGCCTTCGCTTAGGCAGGTGAGGAAATGGCGCGTCACCTCAGGCCCAGGCGAGCCGGCGCTGCCGCGAAGGAAGACGTGCTGCGTCGCCGGCGTCGGCGAGTCGGCGAGCATCGCCGGGCCGTCCTCGCGCGGCGTTTCGGTGCAACTCGCGAGAATGCCGTACAGCGAGTAGTAGTCGGCCGTGGGAATCGCGTCGTACTTGTGATCGTGGCAACGCGCGCAGGCGACGGTGAGGCCCATCAGGCCGCGGGTCATCAAGTCGATGCGGTCGTCGTTGATCTCTTGCTGCGCGTTGAGGAACCGGCGGCCAAGCGTGAGAAAACCGCTGGCGGCGCTCGCGGAGGGATCACCCGTCTGATCGGCGGCAATCTGATTGACGACGAACTTGTCGAACGGCATGTCGCCGTTGAACGCGGCGATCACCCAATCGCGGTACTTGTACGCCGTGGGATAGTTGCGGTCCTCTTGGAAAACGTAGCCCTTCGTGTCGGCATAGCGGGCGACATCGAGCCAGTAGCGGCCCCATCGTTCGCCGAACTGCGGCGACGCCAGCAATCGGTCGACCGCTTGCTCGTACTCGGCGTCGCTGGCGTGGGCGGCGAACTGTTCGAGCTCGGCCGCGGTCGGCGGCAGGCCGGTGAGGTCGTAGTGCAGGCGGCGGAGCAGCGTCGTGGGATCGGCGGGGGCAGACGGCTTGAGATTCGCGGCTTCAAGGCGGGCGAGAATGAACGAGTCGATCACCGTGCGCGGCCAAGCACGATCGCTAACCGCGGGAGCGGAGACTTTGACAGGCTTCTGCAGCGACCAGAGATTGCGCGGATCGACGGTGGCCGTTCCCGCATTGGCAGCGGGTTCGGTCCGCGGGTCGGGGGCGCCCATCGCGACCCATTGTTCGAAGTCGGCGATGACGTTATCGGGAAGCTTGCCCGAGGGGGGCATTTCGTACGATTCGTACTTCAGCGCCGAAATGAGCGTGCTGTCGGCCGGGTTGCCGGGCTCGATCACCGGGCCGGCGGGGCCGCCGCGGCGGAAGTGCTCGGCCGAGTCGAGGCGGAAATCCCCCTTCGGCGAGCCGGCGGCGGCCGAGTGGCAGGAGTAGCAGTGCTCGGCGAGGACAGGACGGATGCGGGTTTCGAAGAACTCGACCGCGGCCGGGTCGAGAGGCGTCTCGTTCGCTCGCGCCGAGCCGATCGCCAGGAGCGACGGCAGGCTGAGCGACAATAGAGTGAACGCCAAGACAGTCGCCGTGAACTTCCCAGAATGGCGGCTGCTCGAACGTCGCAACGCATCCCGCATAGCGATCGATGCCTCGTGGCCAGACAAACGAAACCTGATGCCCCGCGGGCTCGGTTCATTGTATACCGGCGTGAGGTTTGTTGCAGCGGGGCTGCGAGCGGAAGAGCATGCCTGCCGGATCTCCGCAACCTGCATGAGAGCGGCGGGTTAGAGCGAGTTTTCCTACTCGCGATCGGGCGTTGTTGCGATTGCTCGCAACTTCTTTCTCATTGCTGCGGCTTGCTCCGGGTAGTCGTCAATCAGGTTGGTCGACTCGTCACGATCGCTTTGCAGGTTGTAGAGCGCGCCGTTCTTATCGATCGGCGTGAGCGGCCCGGGGTTGAGGCTGTCGCGCGTGGGGCCTGGCGCGATGAACTTCCAGTGAGCCGTCCGCAGGGCCTGAGGACCGCGTCCCTCGTGGACCAAATGGGGACGGCCGGTTTCGTCTTTGCCGAGCAGCGCGTCAAGTTCGTCGCGACTATCCTGACAAGCGCCGGCGGGAATCTCGACCCCCGCGAGCGCCGCCAGCGACGCCGCGAGATCGACTTGCCCGAATAAAGCGCCCGTCTCCTGGTTGGCGGCGACCTGCTCCGGCCAGCGAACGATAAACGGCACGCACGTCCCGCCCTCGAACGCCGAATACTTGCCGGCGCGCCATGGGCCGTTGGGATCGTGCTTGCCGAGCAACTCGTTCGCCTGATCGTGATAACCGTCGTCGAGGACCGGGCCGTTGTCGGAGGTGAAGATCACCAGCGTCTTTTGCTCCAGGTCGTTCTTCTTGAGCGCCTCGAGCACTTGGCCGACGGTCCAGTCGAGTTGCATGATCGCATCACCCCGAAGCCCGTGACCGCTCTTCCCGGCAAAGCGTGAGTGGGGGACGCGCGGCACATGAATGTCTTGCGTGGCGAAGAAAAGAAAAAAGGGCTCGTCGCGATGCTCGTCGATGAACTTAACGCCTTGCGCGGCGAGCACGTCGGCCATCTCTTCGTCGATCCAGCGGGCCTTCTCGCCGCCGGTCATCCAGCCGATGCGCGAGATCCCGTTGACGATCGATTGATCGTGGCCATGCGACCAACGCTGCTTGAGTAAGTCGGGGCGTTCCTTCCCCGACGGCGCTGCGTCGATCCGTTCGGCGTAGCTGACTTCGATCGGGTCGGCGGGATCGGCGTCGACGACGCGGCCGTCAGCGACATAGACGCACGGCACGCGATCGCCGGTGGCGGCGATGATGAAGTGTTCGTCGAAGCCAACGTCGGCGGGGCTTGGTTTGATGGGCTCGTTCCAATTGACTTTGCCCGCGCCCAGGCCCAGATGCCATTTGCCGACGACGCCCGTTTGGTAGCCGGCTTGCTGCAGCAAACTCGGCAGCGTCGGCGTGCCGGGCTTGATGATGAGGTTCGCATCGCCAGGCAGGATGCCGGTCCCCTGTTGCCGGAAGGCGTACTGGCCCGTGAGCAGCGCGAATCGCGACGGCGTGCAAGTCGGCGCCGAAGCATGGGCGTCGGTGAAGTTGAGCCCTTGGCGGGCGAGCTCGTCGATGTTGGGCGTCGGAATCGCTCCGCCGTGGCACGACACGTCGCCGTAGCCGAGATCATCGGCGTAGATCAGGACGCTGTTCGGGTGCGACGGCGCGGGGGTTTGAGCACATGCGCCGCTCGCGGTTGCAGCCGTCGCCAGCGCCGCGATGAGCCAAGACGCCAAACGAGTCATACCAGTCCCTTCGAAGCTCTTGCCAAGCGCCGGCGAAACTTCAGCCAGCGGCAAGCTGACGGTAAACGTCGTGCCGCGATCGATGACGCTCTGGCAGTCGATCTCGCCGCCATGGTTGTGGACGACCGATTGGCAGATGCTGAGCCCCAACCCCGTGCCGCCGACGCCGGGACTGCGCGTGCGCGCCGACTCGGCGCGGAAGAAGCGTTGAAAAATATGGCGCTGCTCTTCGGCGGAGATGCCGGCGCCCGTGTCGGCGACTCTCAGACGCACGACCGGCGCATCGACGATGACTTCGACCTTCACGTCGCCCCCGACAGGCGTGTATTTCACGGCATTGTCGAGCAGATTATTGAGAACCTGCCGCAAGTGGCCGCGATTGCCGTTGACGGCGGCATAGTCGACGCGGCCGGCGCGTAGCTTGACGCCGCGGGCTTCGGCGACGCCGGAAAACATGTCGACGGCCTTGAGGGCCAGTTCGTTAAGATCCACCTGCTCAAACTTCGCCGCGGGGAGTTCGGCCTCGGTTTCCGAGAGGAGGAGGAGCTGATTGACGAGCGCTTCAAGCGCGCCGCATTCTTCGATAACGTCGACCATGAGCTCTTCATACTCTTCGGGCGACCGCTCGCCGTTCAGGGCGACCTCGACGGAGCTGCGAATCGCGGCGAGAGGCGTGCGCAGCTCATGGGCGGCGTTCGCCAGAAAATCACGCTTGATGTTGAGATAAGCGGCAATGCGGTCGAGCAGCGAGTTAATCGTTTCCGCCAGCTGGTCGAGTTCATCGCCCGAACCGCGGATCGAAAGACGTTCTTCAAGATGGCTCGGGCGGAGCCGCGATGCCGTGGTAATGATTTCGCCGATCGTCTCGGCGGCGCGGGAAGCGAGCCAATACCCGCACAGCGGCGCCACGAGCAACACGGCGCCGGCGGCTAGTAAGACCCACCGGTCGATGCGGGCCATGTCCTCGTCGATTCGATCGAGCGTGGCGCCGACGCGGATGTAGCTAACTTCCGCAATCTTCGCATCGACCTGATACTGGACGATTCGGTAACCTTCAAACGTAATTGGCGTCCGATCGCGTTCGATGTTAGGACGTGGAAATTGGGGACGGGCGTTCTTGGTCGCCCACAGTTCCTTGGCGTCGGCGTCGAGCAGTTTGACGTACCATCCGCGGTGCTCGTGGCTTTCGGCCATCCGATTGAGGTTGCCTTGCAGCTGCGTCACTCCGTCGGCCGGCGTCGCGCTGATCATCTGCCCCACGTCGCGGGCGTCGTCCAACAGCACCTGATCAAGCTCTCGAACCAACGCCCAACTGACGCCCTGCCGCAAACCGATGAGCGTCACGAGCGCCGTCAAGATCACCGCGAGAGCATTCCAAACGGCGAGACGAAAGCGAAGCGTCCGCCAGACGGGACCAATCGGCTGACGCTTGTTACTGAAACCTAGCATGGCGGGTCACGAGAGAATCGATTCGAACGTCGTCAGCTTCAACTGGCGCGGAGGACGTAGCCGCGGCCGCGCACCGTTTGCAGCAAGGGTTGATCGAAATCGCGATCGATCTTGCCGCGAAGTCGCGTGATGTGGACTTCAATGACGTTGGTGACCCCTTCCCAATTGGAGTCCCAGAGATGCTCGCTCAGCATCTTGCGCGTGAGAACCTGGCCCGCATTGCGCATCAGAAATTCGAGCAGGCTGAACTCCGTCGGCGTCAGATCGATTTCACGCGAATCGCGCGTGACGCGACGGGTCGCCAGATCGAGCGACAGGGGACCGACGCAAAGATCTTGTGCGGTCAGATTATGGGAACGACGCGCGATCGCCGAGAGGCGCGCCAGGAGTTCGGGAAACGAAAACGGCTTGATGAGATAGTCGTCGGCGCCCGCGTTGAGACCGTCGACGCGTTCTTCGACCGATCCCAGCGCCGTGAGAATGATGACGGGCGTGCGGATCCCTTGGCCTCGAATCGTACGCAGCACCTCGAGCCCTGAGCGATCAGGAAGCATCAAGTCGAGGACGACGGCGTCGCACTTCTGGGCGACGGCGACCTCCAGCCCCTTATCGCCGTTAGCGACAAGCGTACAGCGGTGGCCTGCATCTTCGAGCCCGCGACGAATCGCTTTGCCCAGGATGTCGTCATCTTCCACGACGAGAACGTCCATTGATCGTGAGAACCTTTGACGAGGAGTGGCGAAGGTAAGAGCTGTCACTATAAGAATACGCCCGAGAGGCTAAATCGTCGCCCGGGGAAGAGCCGGAAATCTATATCCTGCCTGAAGTAACAACGATCTTTCTAAATTGTAATCTAGGTTTGCTGGCCGCTGCCGATCAGTGGCAGTATACCAATTTCACAAGGCCGCACTCTCCTGGGGGCGCGACGCTGCCGCTCATCGTGCCAGCGAAACGCACCGTTCGACCGCCGGCCCTGCCCGCCTACCCCTGATCTACCCCCTCCCTTCTCCTTCCGGAGGCCTTTCTGAACGTGGCGCCCACTGCTTCACCTGAGCGCCCTTCTTCGACGACCCATTCGCCTGGGGACGCCGCTGACCGCTTACTTCATGTGATTGAACACGCCGCGCATCTGCTCCCGTCGCAGGGGCCGATTACGGTGTTCGTCCATCACAATACGCTCCACGCTTTCGAAGAACTGCGCTTCGACGAAGCGCTCCGGGAATCGCAACGCGTCTACGGCTGCCAACCTTTCTTGTCCGAAGAGCGGTACCGCCGTGAGTTGGCCAGCGGGCGAATCAAGGAAGCAGATTTAGCGGTTGAGTTGGAAGAGGATCTCGGCGAACAGTCCGACGAGTTGATCGGTCTGCTCGGCACGCGTTTCCACTTGCGGCTGGCGATGCTGAAGCATTCGCTCCGCACGGCGCCCAGCCCCGAGTTGCGCTGGGTGGTCGCCGAAACCGACGCCCTGCGAACCTACCGCAGCGACGTTTCGCCTGACATCCGGAAGCGCCTGACCGAAGGAACGCGCCACTGGATCATGCGCGACTTTCGCGACGGCAAGTCGGCAAGTCAAGCGCAGGGCTCGTCGTTGAGCGCCATGGTCGAACAGGTGCTCGATCGCTTTGACTGCGCGAACATCGAATCGTGGGACAACTCCGCATGGGAAGCGGTCTGTTTGCAGTTGCTGTGGCGACTCTCGTTCGACGGCGTGCAGCGCGCCGATCGTAAGTCGCCAGCGCCTCCTGCGCCGATCCGCCAACGCGACGCCTTGCTCGCGGCGACCGGCATCGACGCCGACGAACTGGCCAACGATTTGCTGATCCGCTATTCGTCAGCGTTCCTCGACCAAGGGTACGCCCACTGGCCGCTGCCCAATCGCGACGGCGGCTTCTATCAATCGTTTTTGAACGTCTACGGTCAACCGGGAGGCGTGGTCCCGCACTGGCTCTTCGGCGTCAAGCGCGAAATCGCGCGACTGCAGAGCGAGCAAGTTACGCCGTTGGCTTCGATTGAAGAATCGCTGCGACTGCTGGGCGTCGCTCCGGAGCAGCAAGAAGCGTTTATCACCGCGTCACTGCTGGCGCTGCGCGGCTGGGCCGGCATGATTTGGCAGATGGAGACCAACGCCGAATGGGCCGTCCGCCCGGCGCCGCGCGGCACGCTGGTTGAGTTCTTGGCCGTGCGACTGCTGCTCGATCGCTTCGCCGCCGCCTACGTCGGTAAGGAGCATCTCGACGACGATGGCCCGCTCGCGACGCTGCGCGAGCGAGCGGCGGCGAAGCATGCGGAACGGACGCCGACCGGCAAGACTCAGTTGGCGTTCCTCTTCTTTCAGTTAGCCCAAACGCTCGGCGTGCCGCCGGAAGATCTGTTTCGGTTGCCCGCGAAGACGTGGGGAAAGCTGGCGGACGAGATCGACGCCTACAACGAGTTCGAGCGCCGCCGCACGTTTCATTTGGCGTACGAGCGTCGCTACCGCAATCAAACGCTCGATGCGTTTGCCATCCACACGCGCGGGCAGCAGCCCAACGCCGCAGTAGAGACGAAGCTCCCTTCGTTTCAGATGATTTGCTGCATCGACGATCGCGAAGAATCGTTCCGGCGGCATTTGGAAGAGATCGATCCGACCTGCGAGACGCTGGGGTACGCCGGCTTTTTCGGCGTGGCAATGTACTACCGCGGCGCCGCCGACGCCCACAGCCGTCCCCTCTGCCCCGTGGTGATCAAGCCGAAGCATTACGTCGAGGAATTGCCGACCTACACGCTGGAGGAAGTCCATCGCCGGCGGGCCCGCAACCGGCGACTGGTCGGCGCCGCGTCGCATCAATTTCATCGCGGGAGTCGCTCGATGCTGGGAGGCGCCGTGACGGCGCTCTTCGGACCGCTCGCCTCGGTTCCACTGGTGGCGCGTATTCTGTTCCCGCGGACGGCGGCGCAGATTCGAAAAATGTTCGGCCAGATTGTGCGTCCCCCCGAAGCGACGCAACTGCTGCTCGAGCGAAGCCAACCGACGCCCGGGCCTGAAGAGGGACACATCGGCTACAGCGTCGACGAGATGACCGACATCGTTGAGAAGACGCTCCGCGATACGGGGCTGACCTCGCGCCACGCCAGGCTCATCATCTTCTGCGGCCATGGTTCGTCGAGCCTCAACAATCCGCATGAAAGCGCCTACAACTGCGGCGCGTGCAGCGGCGGACGCGGCGGACCGAATGCGCGGGCGTTCGCGCAGATGGCAAACGATCCGCGCGTGCGAGCGCGCTTGGCGGGACGCGGTCTCGACTTGCCTCCCGACGCTTACTTCATCGGCGGTTACCACAACACCTGCAACGACGAGGTCAATTACTACGATCTCGATCGCCTGCCGGTAACGCACAAGGAGGTCTTCGCGACGACGCGGCGGACGATCGACGAAGCTCGACGGCGCAACGCCCACGAGCGTTGCCGGCGATTCGAGTCGGCGGAATTGTCGATCTCACCCGCGGCGGCGCTCGCCCACGTCGAGCGGCGTTCGGAAGATCTCTCGCAAGCGCGACCCGAGTACAACCACGCGACGAACGCGGCCGTGTTCGTCGGCCGGCGTTCGCGCAACCGCAGCCTGTTTATGGACCGGCGCACGTTCATGTCGTCGTACGATCCGACGCAAGATAACGAAGCGGGCGCAATTCTCGCGCGGATTCTGGCGGCCGTGATTCCCGTGTGCGCTGGCATCAGCCTCGAATACTACTTCTCCTGCGTCGACGTGCAGGGTTATGGCTGCGGGTCGAAGCTGCCCCACAACATCGTCTCGCTATTGGGCGTGATGGAAGGAGCGACGAGCGACTTGCGGACTGGTCTTTCGGCGCAGATGACGGAAATCCACGAGCCGATGCGGGCCTTGTTCGTCATCGAGACGACGCCGACCGTGATGGAAGGCATCATCAACGGCAATCCAGTGATCGCTCAGCTCTGCCGCAACGAATGGGTCCAGCTGGCGACGCTCAGCCCGGAGGACTCGACGATTCATCTGTTCCGCAATGGGAAGTTCGAGCGTTACGACGCCGAGTCGGACCAGCTGCCCGAGGCGGCCTCTTCGGTCGATTGGTATCGCGGTTGGCGGGACCATTTGGGCTACGCCGCCATCAAGACCCCAGTGTCTGTGAGCGCGATCGCCCAATCGAACGGAAAGGCGCCGCGATGAACTACGACCAACTGTTCCACATCCTCGGCATCATCGTCGTCGCCTGTCCCACGCTGTTGCTGGCAGTATTGGGCGTCTCGTCGCTCGTGGGTCGCCCGCTCACTGAACGGTTGATGAGCCAACTGACCCAGTCGGCGGTCGTCACCGGACTGCTCGCCTCGATCGGCATCTTGGCGATGATGCTGATGACCGATCGCCGGCTGATCGAAGTCGGCATGGGCAACTGGCTCGTGCTGAAAGAACAGCACTTTCACTTCACGTTCAAGTTCGTCTTCGACCGACTGTCGGTGCCGTTCGTCATTCTGTCGTTCACGCTGTGCGGAGTGACCGGCGCGTTCGCCAGCAAGTATCTCCACCGCGAGACAGGCTACGGACGATTCTTCGTACTCTATGCCATGTTCTTATTGGGCATGGTCGTCACCTCGCTGGCGGGGACGATCGAGACCTTGTTCGCGGGTTGGGAACTGGTCGGCCTCTCCTCAGCGCTGCTCGTCGGCTTCTTTCACGAGCGTGCGGCGCCAGTGCGGAATGGCCTACGGGTTTGGACCGTCTACCGCGTGGCCGACGCCGCGTTCCTGGTGGCCACCCTGGCGCTCCATCATCTCACCGGCGGCGGCGATTTCGTCGGGTTAATGGGCCACGGCGCCTGGCCTGAAGGACAGGCCGCACTCACTTCGAACCAGGCGTTGTTCGTCGGTCTGTTGTTGCTCGTCGCCGCGGCCGGAAAAAGCGCGCTCGTGCCGTTCTCCGGTTGGTTGCCGCGGGCGATGGAAGGGCCGACCCCTTCTAGCGCCATTTTCTACGGAGCGTTGTCAGTTCACTTGGGAGCCTTCCTGCTGCTGCGGGTGAGTCCGTTGCTGGAAGCGTCAACGCTACTCTGCGTGGCGGTGGTGGCGCTGGGGCTCGTCTCGGCTCTGTTCGCCGCCATGGCGGCGCGGGTGCAGACCGACGTGAAGAGCGCCCTGGCCTTCGCTTCGCTGACGCAGGTGAGCATCATCTTCGTTGAAATCGGCTGCGGGCTCCGGTACATCGCGCTGATTCACATCATCGGTCACGCCTGCTTGCGGACGCTGCAGCTGCTGCGAGCGCCGACGCTGCTGCACGACTACCACGATCTTGAGAACGCCATCGGCGGCCGGTTGCCGCAGAACGCCACCATGTGGCAACGACTCGTCTCCGAACCGCTCAGGCGTCGGGCGTTTCGACTGGCGTTTGAACGCGGCTTCTTCGACACGCTGTTGGCCGACTACTTGGTGCGGCCGTTCGTTAAAACGTTCCAGTGGTGCGACGGCATGGAACGCCGCTGGACGAATCTGCTCGCCGGTCGATCGGCGCGCGACGCCGACCCACTCCAAGCCGCGGGAGGCGTCGTCGACGACCTGCAATGATCGAACTTCACCTCCCTTGGCTCGAACTCGCGATCGCGCTGCCGGCGCTCGGCGCTCTGCTGCTGATCGGTCTACGCGATCCGGAGCTGGCCCAGCGACGGACGCTGCTCTTCAGCGGGTTGGCGCTCGCCTGCTCCGTAGGCGCATGGCTCGACTTCGGCTCGCTCCACACCTTCGAAGCTCACGACCGCTGGTCGCTCTGTTCGCAGTGCTTCGGGTCTGAGTTTTTCGTCATCGACGAATTGAGCGCACCGCTGTTGCCGATGGCGGCGCTCATCAGCTTCGTGACGACCCTCGCGACGCTGCGCACGAAGGTTCGCCGCTATCCGTTCGCGGGAAGTCTGGTTTCCGAGACGATTCTGCTGGCAACGCTGAGCTGCCGCAATCCGTGGGGCATCGTCGCGCTGCTTGCCGTGGGCGTCTTGCCTCCGCTGTGGGAACTACGCAGTCGCGGCAAGCCGATGCGGGTCTTTGCCATTCACATGTCGCTGTTTGTTGTGATGCTGACGGTCGGCTGGTGGCTCGTCGAACAGACGCCAGCGGGCGCCGCGCCGTCGAACCTCGCCCTCGGGTTGCTGATCGGCGCTGTGCTGTTGCGTAGCGGAATCGTGCCGCTCCACTGTTGGATAACCGATCTGTTCGAGCATGCTTCGTTCGGCACGGCACTGCTGTTCGTGACGCCGATGGTCGGGGTCTACGCGGCGGTTCGTTTGCTGCTGCCGATCGCTCCCGAGTGGGCGCTGCGAAGCATCGCGTTGATCTCGCTATTCACTGCCGTCTACGCGGCCGGGATGGCGCTCGTGCAAAAAGACGGCAGGCGGTTCTTCTGCTACCTGTTCCTGAGCCATTCGTCGCTGGTGCTGGTGGGGCTAGAGATCGCGACGCCGATCGGTTTGACCGGAGCGCTCTGCCTCTGGATTTCCGTCGGACTCGCCCTTACCGGATTCGGTCTCACGCTCCGCTCCGTCGAAGCTCGCACGGGGCGCGTCTCGCTCACCGAATTCCACGGTCTCTACGAGCACACGCCCGCCTTAGCGGCGTTCTTCTTAATCACCGGCCTGGCGAGCATTGGCTTCCCCGGCACGATCGGGTTCGTCGGCGCCGAGTTGCTGCTCGAAGGGGCGGTCGACGTGTACCCCTGGGTCGGGTTGCTCGTGGTCCTTGCCTCGGCCCTCAACGGCATCGCCGTCTTGCAGGCCTACTTCCGTATCTTCACCGGCAAACGTTACTTCCCCACGATCTCCCTGCAAAGTCGGCTCCCTGAGCGGATCGCCGTGTTGGCGCTAGCAGCGTTGATTTTGGGAGGCGGCGTCTTCCCCCAACCAGGCCTGTCGTCGCGCTACCACGCAGCGAGCAAACTCATCGAAGCCCGCCTGCAGCACATTGGGCAAGCGACGGCGCTGGAAACTCACGGCGAACCTGCTTGGCCAGCGTGGTTCAACGAGAACGACAAGACCGCCGCGGAGCGCGAAGCGGTCGACCCGGCGCTCGAAATCGACGCCCAATCCGAACCACAACCCGCCGGAGCGACTCCGCTCCAAGGCGGTCCCTCGGCGGCGCGCACCACCCGCCGACTACCGAACACCTAATTCTGGAGCATGTCGTTTATGTCTGCCGCCATCCAAGAGGGTGAAGTCCCGCGGGGCAATCTCGCCGGGTTCAAGAAGTACTTCAAGCACGACTTTCTGTCGGGCTTCTTCGTCTTTTTGATCGCGCTGCCGTTGTGCTTGGGCATTTCGATTGCCTCGGGCTACCCGCCAATCGCGGGTATCTTCACCGCCATCGTCGGCTCCATCCTGACGTCGCTGCTCAGCAACTCGGAACTAACGATCAAAGGCCCGGCGGCGGGCATGATCGTCATCGTCGTCGGCGCCGTCACGTCGTTCGGCTTCACCGGCGGGCAAGATCCAGCGGCCGACCAAGCGGCCTACAAGATGGCCCTCGCGGTGAGCGTTATTGCGGGCGTCGTCCAAATTATCTTCGGTTTGGTGCGAGCAGGAAAGCTCGGCGACTTCTTCCCGACGTCCGCCGTCCACGGCATGCTGGCGGCCATCGGCATCATCATCATGCTGAAGCAAATCCCGGTGGCCGTCGGTCAATCGGCCAAGGGCGAGCCGCTCGAAATTCTGCGTGAAATCCCCGACAAGCTCGCCCACGCGAACCCCGACATTGCGATCATCGGCCTGGTCAGCCTGATCATCCTCTTCGGCTTGCCGCTCCTGAAGAAGCTCGTCAACAACCGCTTCTTCAATATGACCCCGGCCCCGATGGTCGTGCTGTTAGTCGCGGTGCCGATGGGGATGTACTTCGACCTGTCGCACGAGCATACCTATTCCTGGGGCGGAACGAAGTATTCGCTCGGCGAGCAGTTCCTCGTTAATGTGCCGAACGACCTGATCGCGGCGATGGCTCATCCCGACTTTTCCGTCTTCACCAATCCCGATTTGCGGACGAAGGCGATCGGCTGGGTGGTGATGTTCACCTTGATCGGCAGCCTGGAGTCGATGCTCAGCGCCAAGGCGATCGACATGATCGATCCTTGGAAGCGGAAGACGAACCTCAATCGCGATTTGGTCGCCGTCGGCATCGCGAATACAGCCGTTTCGTTCATCGGCGGGTTGCCGATGATTTCGGAAATCGTTCGTTCGAAGGCAAACATCGACAACGGCGCCCGGACGCGGTTCGCCGACATGTGGCACGGCGTATTTCTGTTGAGCTTCGTCGCGCTTGCGCCAGGGCTCATTCACCGAATTCCGTTGGCCGCGTTGGCGGCGATGCTGGTCTACACCGGCTTCCGCCTCGCCTCGCCGCGGGAATTCATCAACGTCTTCAAAATTGGCCCAGAGCAACTGCTGATCTTCACGGCGACGATCATCGGCGTGCTCGCGACCGACCTGCTGATCGGCATCGGCATCGGCATCGCGGTCAAGGCGGCGATCCACGTCGTCAACGGCGTGCCGCTGACCACCATGTTCAAGCCTTATCTGGAAGTCGAACCGCAAGGGAACGACACCGTCTTGATCACGGCGCGCGGCTCGGCGGTCTTCACCAACTGGCTCTCGTTCAAGCGTGAGATCGAGCAGATCGGACTCCAAGAGAAGAACAACGTCATCATCGATCTGTCGGGGACGAAGCTCGTCGACCACAGCGTGATGGAGAAGCTCCATGAAATGGAAGGCGACTTCCAGCAAGCGGGGCTCCACTTCGAAGTGACCGGCCTCGATGCGCACCAGCAGTTTTCCGCGCACCCCTTCGCGGCCCGCAAGCGCGGGTCGGGAACGCTCAGGCGGATCACGATCATCGCCGACGAGCATCTCGAGAGTTGGCTGGAACACGAACTGACCGCCGCCGGCGCGCGTCAGTTCGTGTCGGTCCATTGCCGCGCGGCGCTCGACGGCAGCGAGGTCCGCAACTCGCAAGTTCGCGTCGAAGCGATCGTGCCGCGACAGGAGAGCGACCTCGTCCTCGCCGCCTTGCGGTCGAAGCTGGCGGCGAATCATTCGCTCACCGTCTTCGTCGACGACGTCCAGGTGACCAAAATCGCTAACTTCGAACTGACAGGCGAAGCCAAACCGGCGCACTCCTAGAGCGCCTTCAGCCCCTGGCTACGCCAGGGGGTCGGCCACCATGCCGCTAGACATCGCCGCTCGTTGCCCTACCTCCAGGCGGAGCCCAGGGCCCCTTTTTCCAAGTTTTCCTGTCGTCCGAAGTGTCCAGCGTCGATGAAGATAGTGACGCCCCAGGCCCCCCTCGCGGGCCCCGGTTGCGTTGACTTTTCCCCAGCCGCGAACTAAAAGTATCAGCGGCTGCCGATAGGTTCGGCAGGCGAAAATCAGGGGCCTCCGCCTCGCTCACGCGCCATGAATCGCACGTTGCTCACCGCCGCTTACGACGCCTGCCAATGGTGGAGTCGCTGCGCGCTGCAATCGATCCTGCTCGCCATGGCGCTGGTAGCGTACGGTTCCATTCCGAGCACCGCGCTGGCGCCGTCGGAAGTCGAATCGGAAGTTCAGGAAGAGGCGACGGCGGCCTCCAGTTCCATCGCCGAATTGCGACGCGGCCTTCGCTGCGCCGCCCTCCGTCAACCGGTGAAGAGCGGGGCCGCCTCGGCCCGCGTCTCCAGTTCACCGGCGCTGACGGCTCGCTATATCGACTCAACTCCTCATCTCTCTGCGGGCTTGGCGCTTCCACTGCGCTGTTAACGGGGACATCGCCTCCGGTTGCGCTCCTTGAGGCGCACCTCAAGGTCGCTCGACGCACTCAGCGGCGTTTGCCAGAGCGTTTCTTTCCCCTAGTCGAACTGCGGTTGCCCGATCGTGCGTGCGCGAGCCCGTCTCGCCTCGTTTGCTGATCCCGGCATTCCGTTTCGACATCCCTGCCGCAGCCGATTGCTCGGCTGCGTCCTTCATCGATCAACGATTCGGAATTTCATACCATGCAAAAGTTAGTAGACGGTGTTCATCGCTTCCAGCACGACGTATTCTCCAGCCACGAACGCTTTTTCAAGCGGCTCGTCGAGGGCCAGAAGCCGCTCGCGCTGTTCATCACCTGCTCGGATTCGCGCATCGATCCGAACATGATCACGCAAACGGAACCGGGCGAACTGTTCATCCTGCGCAACGCGGGCAACATCGTGCCAACCTACGCCAACGCCGGCAGCGGCGAGGCGGCGACGATCGAATACGCCGTCGCCGTGCTCGGCGTGCAAGACGTGATCGTCTGCGGGCACTCTCATTGCGGAGCGATGGGGGCGTTGTTGGAACCGCAGCAAGTGGCCGACTTGCCGTCGGTGCGCAGCTGGCTCGGCCATGCCGAAGCGACCTCGCGCATCATCAAGGAGAATTACGGCCACATCACCGATCCGCAAGCGCGACTCACCGCGACGGTCGAAGAGAACGTCCTGGTGCAGCTGGAAAACCTCCGGACGCATCCCAGCGTGCTGGCGGCAATGGGGCGGAAGGAACTACGGCTCCATGGCTGGGTCTACAAGTTCGAGACCGGGCAAGTCTTCGCCTTCAACCCGCAAATTGGGCAGTTTGAATCAGTCGGCGAGCAGGGGTTCGAGCCCCATCCCGTGATGCCGCACCTGCGGGCAATTTAAATGAAAAATTAACCACAGAGGACACAGAGAGCACGAAGAGAAAATGCGGAGCACTCTTTGATCAGTATTTTCTCTGTGCCTCTGGTTCTCCGTGGTAAATGTATGTTGCTGAAAACTACAGGAGGCCTGCAAAGTGATTTCATTTGAACCGCCAAGGACGCCAAGAGCGCCAAGGAAAGAACCTGGAACCGCCGATAAACGCGCATGAACGCAGATAGGAGGTTTCGATTGATCTTATCTGCGTCTATTGGCGTTCATCGGCGGTTCTCCCTCCGTATTTCCTTGGCGCTCTTGGCGTCCTTGGCGGTTAATCTTTGTACTTTGCAGTTCTGCTGCTGAAACCTTGTCCTTGAAAATGAACCAACCTGAATCTACTTCGCCGCTGCGTCACTGGAAGCAAGACTTCCTCGCGTCGATCGTCGTCTTCTTCGTCGCGCTGCCCCTCTGCATGGGCGTCGCGCTCGCCTCGGGCGCGCCGGTAGCGGCGGGACTGATCACCGGCATCGTCGGCGGCCTGGTCGCCGGCTCGCTCGCCGGGTGCCAACTGCAAGTAAGCGGGCCGGCGGCAGGCCTGACGGTCATCGTCTACGAGATCATCCAACGGCTCGGCCTTGAAATGCTCGGCCTGGCGGTGCTGGTCGCCGGCGTCATGCAAATCGTGGCGGGCGGCCTGAAGCTGGGGCCGTGGTTCCGCGCCGTGTCGCCCTCGGTGATTCACGGCATGCTCGCCGGCATCGGCGTGCTGATCTTCGCCAGCCAGTTCCACGTGATGGTGGACGACAAGCCACGCAGCAGCGGCCTGGAAAACTTAATGACGATTCCCGCGGCCATCTACAAGGCGGTCGGCGTGCCGACGCTCGCAGGCGAGCCGGAGCGGGAGTTCCGCACGCACGCCCTGCAGCGGATGGCCGACCTCCATCACGACCAGGTCAACATGCGCGTCCGCGTCGCGGAGCTGATTCCCTACGCCCACATGACGCCGGCGTCGCCAGCGCTGGAAGAAGTCGAAGAACCGGCACTGGAAGCGCTTGTTCCTCAGCAGCAGCGCATCACCGGCTTGTTGAAGATCCTGAGCGACGAATTGGCGGCAGTCGTATCCGCGTCGGAGGGCGCCGTTCATCTTGAGCGGCCGCAGACGGCGCTCGGCGAGGCGATCGCCAGCAGCCAAGCCGCCGAAGCGGCGTTGCAATCAGGCAAGGCCGTCGATGCGATCAAGACCCAAGAAGCGGCGGTGGCGGCGATCGACGTCGCGGCCGCGCGGCTGAAAAATCACCGGATCGCCGCGTGGATTGGCATTCTCACGATCGTGATCATCCTGCTGTGGCAGAAGTTCACGCCGAAACAACTGCGGCTGGTCCCCGCGCCGCTGGTGGCGATCGTCGCAGCGACGTCGCTCGCCTATTTCTTGGTCCTGCCGGTGTTCTACGTCGAGATCCCCGGCAGCCTCGTCGACGAGATTCGGCTGCCAACCCTCACGCTATTGAAGAACGCCCCCTGGGGCGAGATTCTCCAAACGGCCGCCTTGATCGCGATCATCGCCAGCGCTGAAACGCTTCTCTGCGCCACCGCCGTCGATCAACTCGCCGCGGGCAGCCGGACCAACTACGACCGCGAACTGGCAGCTCAAGGCGTCGGCAATATGATTTGCGGCGCCCTTGGCGCGCTGCCGATGACGGGCGTCATCGTCCGCAGTTCCGCCAACGTCCAGGCAGGCGCGAAGACGCGGCTGTCGGCGATCCTTCACGGCGTCTGGCTGCTGGTCTTCGTCGTGGCACTCGGCAGCCTGCTACAGATGATTCCGACGGCCAGCCTCGCCGCGGTCCTGGTCTACACCGGCTACAAGCTGGTGAACATCAAAGAAATCAAAAAGCTGCTGGAATTCGGTTGGGGCGAGGTCGCCATTTATCTGGCGACGCTCGTCACCATCGTCGTCCAAGACCTGCTCGTCGGCGTGGTCGTCGGCATCGCCCTCGCCGCGGGCAAACTCCTCTACACCTTCTCGCGACTGAGCATCAAAGTCGATCGCGACGTCGAGCAGAAGCGCTACCACATGCGACTCGCCGGCGCGGCCACGTTCGTACGACTGCCGAAGCTGGCGGCGGCGCTGGAAGAACTCCCCGGCGACGCCGAGGTTCACGTCGAACTGGAGCGCCTCTCCTACATCGACCACGCCTGCCTCGAACTCCTCACGGCCTGGGGCGAACAACACCAAGCCTCCGGCGGCCGCCTCCTCATCGACTGGGATACGCTCCACGCCAGCACCCAACGCCCTGCCCTGCCATTTCGCAAAGCGAAAGGCAACCCCGAAGCGGCGTAAGCAGCCGCTCCTCTGCAGCCCCTGGCTCCGCCAGGGGGTCGGCCACCACGCCGATCGACGTCGTCCTGCGTAGCGCTACCACTCGGTGCAGCCGTGGGCTGAAAACGCCGCGGCGAATGGCTAGCCCCAATTGCCGCATAGAACAAGTCCCTGGCTTTCAGCTGCCCCTACTGCCAAGTTCTTGTTGTTGCCAGCTTGGAAAAGAAGAGCGGGCCCTCAGTTGAACACTCGAAACGACGCCCCTCGGCGCGTCGGCGTGTCTCACCTCAGCGCGCAGTGGGATGACTGTAACCTGCTCAGGACGGTTCGGCCTGGGAATCCAAGGCAGATCGCCAAGTATCGTAGTTGGGTCTGGGCATATCCTCGGTGTCAGGCGGACAGACTGCCGCCGCATCCGTCCTCAGCGCACGCCACGATTGTCTCTCGGGCTCTTCACCCATTATGATAACGCACACTCGCGACGGTGCGAGATCGTGGACTTTCAAGCGCACCAACGGAATCTTTCATGTTACGCCGATGCGTCTGCATAGCGTTGCTTTCACATCTCGCACTAGGGTGCTCCGAATCCACGTATTCTCTCAGCGGCGCAAATGCCCAAGCAGGCGCAGCGGCGGAAACATCCGCGGAAGCGCCTTCCGCCTCCGAGCCGCCGTTCGAGATGCTCGACCTCGAAAGGTTTGCTCGGCTGCCAGACGCCAAGCCGCCCATGATGCGATCGCGGACGTTGCTCATGTACGATGCGCCTGGCAATGCCGTCGAAAGCTACGCGCTGCTCAAGGAAAAGCTAGTCGCCGCGTATTGGCGCGAACTCCCTGGCGGAACGATTTCGGCCGAATATGGCTCAGCCAACGGGTTCTTCCGGCGGGGAAACCACGCCTTGACTCTGTCGTTGTCCAAGGGATCTCAACCCGACACGGTCTCGGTCACGATGCAGCATCACGGGGATGTGGACCTGTCTAAGTTACCGTTGCCCAAGGACGCCGAATCGGTATATCGATTTCCCAATACCGCCGGCTACGTCACGACGCTCGCCCTCGATGAAACGGCGAAAGCGTTCGGCGACGCCATGACCGCCGCTGGATGGAGCGTCTACGAAAGCTCGCCCGGTTCCACGACTTACCGGCGCGGACCGCAGACGGTGCAGGTCTCGATAAGCTCGGCGCCAGCCCAGGGGGGTAAAACGATGATGCAACTCTCGCCGCAACTACTGCCGGTCGATCTGCCGATCCCGCCGAACGCTGAAGGCGTACGTTTCAGCCACCGCCCGGTCGAGTTGAACTTCGAACACCCCGGCGATTGGAACGAAGTCGCCAAGTTCTATCAAGCCGAGTTGCCTCGCCTGGGCTGGAAGCCGACGACCGAGAACCTGATCGAGAACGAGAATGACGCGTTCCAAATCTACCGCAACGCGGAACAGGCGCTGGCGCAATTGAAGGTCGAAACCCGCGGCGGAAAGACGCAGGCGACCCTTGAATATCAAAGCCCGACCGTCTTCGAGGAAAACGAACAGCGGTTCCAAGAATTCCGTAAGAAACAGGAAGCAGAAAAGGCGGCGAAGCCGTAGTCGACCGTCTCAGTGAGAATCCCCTTAAGGTAGGGAATCATCGTCGCGACTGCGTCACGAGCGTGCGTTCTGAGTGCGCAACCGGCCGATTCAATCCTGCGTTGGCGGATCCATCGATTGCGTGCATCGCTCACATCGACGTCTTCACGACCGAAGCTTTGAATCGGCCGCGTCCGGGGGCGCTCAGGTGGGCGTGACATGTGTGTCTGGCCGATGCAGCTTACGCGCGTAGGTCGCCCGACCGAGGCTTCTTGAATTCTCTGAACTGCTTGGGCGATCACCCCGGGCGTCACTGGCATCCCGCCAGTGCTGAAGCGGGCACTCGCTCGGTGCTTCTCCCTCGCCGTGGCGAGAGGCGCCCAACTAAAGCATTAAGTTTTCTGCGATCACTCCCTGACTGCCATCTTGAAATTGGCCACCCAGATCGCTATAGTGAACAAAAATTCACTCATCAACCGCAAGCTCATCCGAGTTCACTCCAGCGGAACCTCTCATGCTGCGCACTAACAAAATCCGTCGCGGTGACGCCAACGGCCATCGTGCGCGCCGTTCCGGGACTCCCTACCCATTGATCGCCGCGCGAGTTCTGTCGCCCCACCCTCGCCCTCAGGGCGTCTCGCGACAGCTCCAACTCCCCTGCAGCAGCCCACTTACGACTTCTGTCGCCAAAAACGCGTTCCGCGACAAAACGCGACTCACGACAACGGGTAGCCCCGGTTGCCGCCTCATGCGGCTACCGGGGCGGCGCAGCCGCAAGGGGCAATTCAAAGCAGGGGCTCGCCAGCACAAGTCGGCGACTGCCTCTCACGGCGTCGCCGCCCGGGTAGGCGAGTACGCCAACTCGGGCCACCCGCGCACTCGCTGGTGCCATTCTGTCGCCAAAACGTCGCTCCGCGACACAATTCGCCAGGCGACAGAATTCACCCGCACGACTCACTCCCCCTCCGCCCGCACCGCTTCCGCCACATCGGCCGTCCGCGGTATCCCCTGCTGCGCGCGGGCATGTTCGGTCACATGCACCGCCTTCTCCGTCGGCTCCAGCGGCGTGTGATGGATCCGCGCCTGCACCTGCGTCATCTCGGCGCCAAACAGCAGAATCAAGCAGGAGTAGTAAACCCATAAAATGACAATCACCAGCGATCCCGCCGCGCCGTAACTGGAGCCGAGCGAACTGTGGCCGAGGTAGAGCCCAAACAGCGACTTGCCGATGACGAACAGCCCGGCGGTCACGAACGCGCCGAGCCAGACGTCGCGCCACGCGACTCGCACGTCGGGAAGGATGCGATAAATCAGAGCGAACAGGAAGGTAATGAGACCGAGCGACAGAAACGACTCGAAGAATTGCACGCCGACGACGTACGGCGACGCGACGCGGACGGCGGCGCTCATCACTGCGCTAGACATGAGCGAAATGAGCATGAGAAACCAGATCACCAGTACCATCGCGAAGGCAAAGAAACGGTCGACGATCATCTGGATGATGCCGAGGCCTGGCTTCGGCTGCACTTCCCAAATGGTGTTGAGCGAATCCTTGAGTTCAGTGAAGACGCCGGTAGCGGCGAAGATCATCGCGGCGATGCCGAGACCGGTCGCCCACGGGGTCGCGGCGCGCGGCTGGGCGTTCGCGATCAGCGTTTCGATCGCCGCGGCGCCGTCGTTGCCGATCAGGAACGCCGCTTGCGCCAGAATCTCACGCAGGGCGACCTCCGTCCCAAAACTCCGCTCAGCAATCTTGAACGCGATCACGACGATCGGGGTCAGCGAGAAGACCGCGTAGAACGCGATCGCCGCCGCCATCCGCGGGACTTTGTCTTCGTTCCATTCGAAGAACGCGCCGCGCAGGACGCGCGGAAGTTGCCGCAGCGGGCGTGAGGGGAGAAACGTCGACGTCATGGTGAAGCCGCCTGTGACCGGTGGGGTGCCAAGGCGACTTAATGGGCAAACGTCGTGCCGCGAGAAACCCGACCACTAGCAGCTTGAAACCGCCCTAACTGTTCGAGTTTGCGAATTTAGGGCGTGATACGGCTGACAAAGCGACCAGCGATTTCGAACGAGTTGCCGACCTGCCGCACCCGCGTGGTTTCCAGGATGACCGGCAGCAGGTTGACGCCGGCGTAGGTAAAGTCGATCGCCAAGTAAGGCTGCGGAATACGGCGCGTGTGGAATAGCGCCGCGCCGCCGCCGGAAACGTTTAGCGTCAGCACCCGTTCCGCCGGCGCGGCGATACGGAGGTCGCCGCCCAAAGGGACCACGGTGACGGGGGCCGCCACGATGTGCCGCTGCTGGCAGCGCGTGTCGGTCCCCATGAACTTGCGATTGGCGAAGCACTCGACCAGCCGCATCACATCACGCCGGCTGACCGTCTGCGACGCCGAAGCGAGATGGATATTCAGTTCCTTCATCACCTCGTGATAGGAGACAGGCTTGGCGACGCCGCGCACCAGCTTGCCGTCCTGCTCTTGCGGACGAGCGAAGAAGACCGACCCGCAACGACGGCAGAGCCACGCGCTCGCCGGCGAGGAAGAATTTGGCCGACGCAGCATCACCGGCGTGCAGCAACTGCCGCAACGCTCGATCGCATCATCGAGTTCGCAAACGGCGGCCGACGAATCGGCATAGCCTTCGTCGACGACCGAGTCCTGTACCATCGGTAGCAACTCGCTAGTGCGGTGTTACGGATTTCCGGCAGGGCATTTCCACGGGAACATAAGTAAGCATATGTCAAAAAGGGCGGGTCTGCGGTTTGCCGTTGGAGAAATTGACGACTGATCGTCTCCTACCGGTTTGGCAGGGATTTCCGGTGGGCCGGGCGGCGCCGTCGAGAATGGAGGGGAATTGCGACGGGTAGGATCGCATCACCGATCGCACCGATTTGAGCACCTTTTACAACACGTCGCCGTCGACCCTCGGGTAGAATGAACGCCTGCGCCCGCAAATTCCTTCCCAGCCACAATTTGACTTGGAATTGGCTCGCCAGGGCCGGTCACAAGACATTTCACTATTCAATCGTACTTGACAATCTTTTTTCATTGTCTCGCTTGCACGCGAAATGCGTCAACGACCCCATCATGCCGACGCTGCGTTAACCGCCCTCGTGGCGTTGGCGACGTTTGCCGCAGCGTGGCGTTGTCGTGCAGCTGAGCTTGCCTCCGATTCCCACGCCAGCGTTCCAGCAGTCGACTTCGTCGCCGACGTGCAGCCGATTTTTGTCAAAGCGTGTTACGGCTGTCACGGCCCTGAGAAGCAGCGAAGCGACTATCGCCTCGACGTGCGGAGCGAAGCGTTCGACGGCGGCGAGTTGTTCGCGCCGAACATCGTTCCAGGCGACGCCGCGGCGAGCCATCTGCTGGAGTTCATCGTCGAGGGGGGCGCCTTAGAAATGCCGCCGGAGGGCCCGCGACTCTCGGCGGAAGAGATCGCAACGATTCGGGCGTGGATCGAGCAAGGCGCCAAGTGGCCCGACGAAGTCGCTGGTAAGGCAACCGACAAAGCCGACTGGTGGGCGTGGCAGCCTCTCCGACAACCTGAAATTCCTGCGTCCCCTCCAGGCGCACAGCCGGCTCGCATTGCCAACGCGATTGATCAGTTCATCGTGGCCAAGTTGCAGCGACAAGGCTTGGCCCAAGCGCCCCGCGCCGATCGACGAACTCTGATCCGCCGCCTCTATTTCGATCTCGTCGGCTTGCCGCCGACGCCGCAGGAAATCGCCGCGTTCGTCGCCGACGATGATCCGCTCGCGTACGAGCGCTTGGTCGATCGGCTGTTAGCTTCGCCGCGCTACGGCGAGCGTTGGGCGCGGCACTGGATGGACGCCGCCCATTTCGCGGAGACGCATGGGCATGATCAGGATCGCATTCGCGAACATGCGTGGCGCTACCGCGACTACCTGATTGAATCGTTCAACGCCGACAAACCGTACGCCCACTTCATCCAAGAACAAGTCGCCGGCGATGCGCTGTTTCCAGACAATCCGCAGGCGATCGTAGCGCTTGGTTTCTTGGCGGCGGGGCCGTGGGATGAAAGCTCGCTCCGCGATATCCTCGACGACACGGTCGACCGGCAGATCGCCCGCTATCTCGATCGCGACGACATGCTCTCGACGGTGATGAACAACGTCGTCAGCCTGACGGTGCAGTGCGCCCGTTGTCACGACCACAAGTTCGACGCTATTTCGCAGCAGGAGTATTACCAACTGCAGGCGGTCTTCGCGGGCGTCGAGCGGGCCAATCGCACGGTCGACGTTTCCGCGGAGATTGGAGAACGGCGGCGCCATTTAACGGCCCGCAAACTCTCCTTGGAAAAGGATCCGGAGTTTGTCGCGAAGCTGTTAAGCGAAGCCCGGTCGCAAGCGGAAGTCGACGCTTGGGAGCAAAGCCTAGCTCGACAGCGAGTACGTTGGACCACGCTCGACGTGACCAATGCCGCTTCCGCTAACGGCGCGACGCTCACCAAGCAACCTGACGGTTCGCTGCTCTCCGCAGGCGAGCGACCCGAGACTGACGTCTACACGATCGTTGCTCGCAACCCGCTGCAGCGCGTAACTGCCTTACGGATTGAAGTGCTGGCCGACGATCGGCTGCCGCAGCGCGGGCCGGGGCGACAGGATAACGGCAACCTGCATCTGTCGGAGTTGGAGGTATTTGCGGGCGTCGACCAATCGACGCCGGTCCCCATCGCCGGCGCTATTGCCGACTTCGATCAAGCGGACTGGGGCATCGCCCGTGCGATCGACGGCGTCCCTCAGACGGCGTGGGGCATCTACCCGCAAGTTGGCGCCAGCCATGAGGCGGCGTTCGAATTCCGGGAAGCGTTCGAGGCCGACGGCGCCGATCTAAAAATCTTACTGAAGCAACTCCACGGCGGCAGCCACCTGATTGGTCGCGTGCGACTCTCGGTCACCGACGCGGCGCTGCCGGTCGGAATCGACGTGTTGCCGACGGAAGTGATCGCGATTCTCGAAACGCCGCCACAGGAGCGGAGCGAATCGCAACGGCTGGCGCTCGCACGGCATTACTTCCTCGAACAGGCGACCCGCGAGTTGGCGACATTGCCGCCGCCGCTGCTGACTTATGCGGCGGCCAGCCAGTTCGAACCTGACGGCGGATTGAAGCCGCCGCCCGGGCCGCGACCGATTCACTTGCTGCAGCGGGGTGAGATTGGCAAACCGCTGGAACTCGTGGCGCCCGGAGCGCTCGCGTGCGTGATCGAACTTCCGGCGGCGTTTGAAGTGCCGGAGGGGAGCGACGAATCGGTACGGCGCGCGGCGCTCGCCCAGTGGCTGACTAACCAGAAGAACCCGCTCACTTGGCGGTCGATCGTCAACCGAGCGTGGCATCATCACTTCGGCGCCGGGATTGTGACGACGCTTAACGATTTCGGCCACATGGGAGGGACGGCGTCGCACCCCGAACTTCTCGATTGGCTCGCCGTACAGTTCCGCGACGGCAACCAATCGCTCAAAGACCTCCATCGGTTGATGGTGACCAGCGAGACCTATTGCCAGACGTCGCGGACTTCGGCGCTCGATGCAAAGGTTGCGTCGCAAGCGGCCGCAATCGACGTTGAGAATCGGCTGCTCTGGCGGATGAATCGGACGCGGCTCGATGCGGAGTGCGTTCATGACGCTCTCCTGGCGGCGACTGATCGACTCGATTTACGTATGGGAGGCCCGTCGGATCGGCAGTTCGCGCTGACGCCCGGTCATCATGTGACGCCGATCATCGACTACCGCGAATTCGACGTCGACAGCGACGCCGCACGACGCCGCAGCGTTTATCGTTTCTTGTTTCGGACGCTGCCTGATCCGTTCCAGGACGCGCTCGATTGCCCGTCGGGCGATCAGATCACCCCGGCCCGCGGCAATTCGGTGACGGTGCAGCAGGCGCTCGCGCTCTGGAACAATGCGTTCGTCTTGCGACAGGCCGAGCACTTAGCTGCTCGCCTTGCCGGCGATGAGACGACGACGGCTGAGCAAATTGACCTCGCCGTGGAACTGACGCTGGGCCGCCCCGCCACCGCAGAAGAACGTCAAAGTTTGGCCGCCTACGCGGAAAAGCATGGCATGGCCAACATGTGCCGGCTGTTGTTCAACGCCAATGAGTTTGTCTTTATCGATTGAGTTTGACGCCACGCAAAATGAAGCAACCATGACGACGCGACGAGAATTCTTGCAAACGCTGGGAGGCGGCTTCGGCGCCGTAGCGCTCGCGGACTTGCTCGCGCATGGCGAGTCGATCCCCGCGGCCGCGGGTTTTGGGCTCTACGGCGGCGTGCATCATCCGGCGCGCGTCCGGCGGGTGATTCAACTCTTCATGAACGGCGGCGCGAGTCAGGTCGATCTGTTCGATCACAAGCCGCTGCTGGAGAAGTTGCACGGCCAGACGTTCGATCCGGGCGCCGGCGTGCGCGTCGAGGCTGCCACCAGCGCCCCGGGCAATGTGCTGAAGCCGCCGTTCCCGCTGCGGCAACATGGCCAATCGGGGCGTTGGGTGAGCGATCAGCTGCCGCATCTGGCAAAGTACGTCGATGACTTGGCCTTCTTCATGGCGATGCAAAGCCGTACCAACGTCCATGGTCCCGGCAGCTATCTGATGAACACGGGATTCCTGCTCCCTGGGTTTCCATCAATGGGCTCGTGGGTGAGTTACGCCTTAGGGACTCTGGCGGACAATCTGCCGACGTTCGTCGTACTGCCCGATGCTCGCGGCTTGCCCTACAACCAGAAGGGGAACTTCAGCGCCGGCTTCCTACCAGTGCAGCACCAGGGGACGACGGTGAACATGGCGGCCGCCGAGCCGATGGCCCATCTCGCGCCGCCGGCGAGCGCGACGTTCGCGACGCCGCAAGCGGAACGGGACGGCCTCGCGTTGCTAGAGCAATTGAACGAGCGGCATGCCCAGTCGGTCGGCGGCGACACGCGTCTGGAAGCGAGAATCGCCGCCTATGAACTTGCTGCGAAGATGCAACTCAGCGCGCCGGAAGTGTTTGATCTAAGTCGCGAGTCGCAGGGGATGCACGCGCTGTACGGGCTCGACGAGGACGTGACGCAAGACTTCGGTCGGCGCTGCCTAGTCGCGCGCCGGATGGTCGAACGGGGCGTGCGGTTCGTCCAAGTCTGGAGCGGCGCCGGCGGGCCGACGAACAACTGGGACAATCACGCGAACATCCAAACCGAACTCCCTCCGATGTGCGCCGCGACCGACAAGCCGATCGCCGGGCTGCTGATCGACCTGAAGCAGCGGGGCCTGCTCGACGACACGCTCGTGCTCTGGAATACCGAGTTCGGGCGGATGCCCTTCTCGCAAAGCGGCGCCGGCCGCGACCACAACGGCGGCGTCTTCGCCGGCTGGATGTGCGGCGCCGGCGTCAAGGGGGGCGTCTCGTACGGCGAGAGCGATCCCTGGAGTTGGAAAGCCCAGACCGATGTGACGACGACGTACGATTTCCACGCGACCGTGCTGTACCTGCTGGGCATCGATCATGAACGACTCACCGTGCGCAGTAACGGGGCCAACCGCCGGCTGACCGACGTCCATGGGCGGGTAGTGCGCGAAGTGCTGGCGTGAGCACTTTGCAGCCGACGCCAAACCGCGGAACGAAAAAGCCCAGGCGTGAAGCCTGGGCTTTGAGCGTTTGGTCCACAACGTGCGAATAGTTGCATCGAGTGGTCTGAAAAACGAGTGGTCTGAAAGTGGCGGAGGGCCGGATTCGAACCGACAACCTCGAGGTTGTGAAGCTAATCTTGTGATTCTCATAACATCAACTCTTGCTGAACTTTACGACTTCTAATTCCCTCTTTGCATCCTTGCAAGGGGCGCCAAGTTTTGTCGAGCCTCCTCAATTGACCATTAAATCCCCAGCCCCAAAAAGGGATGTAAGGCGGGTGCCATTCACTCCCAGCAAACTGGTGCTCTGCAGGTACGACGGGTAAAAGGAAAAGCAGTGCGCGGGAACCGCTATGGTTCCATAACAAAGCGGAGTCCCGTGGGGACGAAGAAAGGCTTTTTCGCCGACGTTTCCGTTCACGGCCGCATCACCTTCCGCGGCGGCGAGACGTTCGCCGTTGGCCTAGCCGCCGTGAATTGCTTTCTTCTCGCGCACCCTTGCTGTTATGCATCGCGGTGGAAACAATGGTTTCATGTCGCATTCCATGCCGCCCGCCGCGAATCCGGGGAAACGTCGCATTCCGGTCCGGATCGCGTCAATCGGCCTGGGAATCTTGTTCGCGTGCGGCTTCGCCTATTTAATTTGGATGCGGACGAATCCGCCCCGGCAGGGTGAATCCACCCTATCGAACCCACAGGTTGCGCGCACGGCAACCATCGCCAAACCCGGCGACTGGTCATCGCTCGTCCAAGCGTCCCCTTATCGCAATGTTCACCCTGACGTCGCCTACGTCAGCGACGCCTCGTGCGCCGAGTGCCACAGCGACATCGCCGCATCCTATGCCAAGCACCCGATGGGTCGTTCCCTCAGCCCGGTTGGCGTCGCCGAGATTATCGAGAACTTTACGGCCGAAGGACGCCTTCCGCTGACGCTCGATGGCCATGCCTACCAGGTGCGCCGCGACGGCGACCGCCAGTTCCATCGCGAGACGCGCCTCTCGCCAACCGGAAAGGAAGCGTTGGTCACCGAGTTCGAAGCCGTCTACGCCGTCGGCTCCGGACGCACCGGCCGGAGCTATCTCATCGAGCGCGACGGACATTTATTTATGTCGCCGATGACGTGGTATGCCGATCACGGCTGGGACCTATCGCCCGGATACGAGGTGAATGACTCGCATTTCAATCGTCCGGTGGTTGCAGAGTGCCTGTTTTGTCATGCCAATCGCGCACTGCACGTCGAGGGGACGGCCAACCAGTACGAACCGCCGATCTTTGCCGGCCACGCGATTGGCTGCCAGCGCTGTCACGGCCCGGGCGAGCTGCACGTCGCCGCGCGTGAAAACGGCGGCGGCGACGAAGCCGTCGCCGCCGGACCCGACTTCACTATCGTCAATCCTGCGCACCTGGAGCCGCCGTTGCGCGAGTCCGTCTGTCAGCAGTGCCACCTCGGCGGCCTGGTGCGCGTCGAAACGCGCGGCCGCCAGCGCGAGGATTTTCGGCCGGGGTTGCCCTGGTCGGCCGTCGAAGCTGTTTTCCTCCCGGCGGCATCGACCGACTCGACGCCGGCGGCCAGCGACGCGCCCGCCGGCGAGCCAGCCGATCGCTTCGTCGGCCATGTGGAGCAAATGCACCAGAGCGGCTGCTACACGGGAAGCATGGGAAAGCTTGGCTGCATTTCGTGCCACGACCCGCATCAATTGCCCGAGGAAGCTGCCAAGGCGGAGTACTATCGCCGCCGCTGTCTCGACTGTCATGGCGAGGCGGATTGCCAGTTGCCGCAGGACGAGCGCCGCGCCCAGCAGGCCGACGACTCGTGCATCGCTTGCCACATGCCCCGCGCGAGCACTCGGATTCAACACGCGGCGGCGACCGACCACCGGATCCCGCGGTCGCCGACCGCGCCGCCGCCACGCCGGACGACTGTTCCGTCGCCGACGTGGTCGCCGCTGATCGCATTCGATGCGTTTTCGCTAACCCAAGACCCCAGTTCCGCGCCGGCCGCCAATGATCCGGACCAGTCTCGCAATATTGCCATTGCGCTCATGATGGCCATGTCCCGGCATCCGAAAGTGGCTGATCGAAGCTTGCTACCGCAGACGATTGGCTTGCTGCGGCAGGCCGTCGAGCACGATCCCTCCGACGCCCCCGCGCGCGAGTCTCTGGCATTTGCGCTGGAGCGAAGCCGAGACTTCTCGCCCGCCCTGCGACATCTCGAAGACGTGCTCCAACGCCAGCCGCGACGAGAAACCACGCTGGCGGCCACGGCGTCGATGCTGGCCAGCGCTGGCCAATGGTCGGCGGCCGCCGAACGGTGGGATCGCGCCCGCAAGCTCAACCCCTGGATCGCGCGGTATTGGTACGAGTTGGCCCGGTGCTACGCGCAGTTGGGCCGCTGGAGCGATTGCGCCGCAACCTGCATAGAGGCGGTTGAGCGCTTCCCCGATAGCTTCGGCGCCCGGCAGTTGCTCATCGAAAGCCAGCTCGTCGCCGGGCGGTTTGGTGATGCTCAGCGGGAGTATGAGCGCATGCTCGAGCTTAACCCGCCTAAGGTCGAATCGGTACAGCGCTGGTGGGACGACCACCCACTGCGACAACAATCCCCGTCACTTGGGCGCCCGCCGCGCTAGCAAGGGCGAGCCCTAAACGCGGCTACCCTCGCTTACGCAGCGCGCGCCTAGTAGGTAAGTACCAATCCGAAGCGTCAGCGAGGAACAACCCTTTCCCGAAGCGTCAGCAAGGGCCGCAGTCCCCGCGCCGCCACCCCCCCCGCCGTTTAGCCGTGACGCGCCAGCGGAGCGCGCCGCATCGCCCCCCCCGCCCCTGCCGCCACGGCGGCATCATCGCCTAGAGCGTGAACCCTTGGCCGAATTCGACGCGCTCTCCAGCATCGAGCTAAATCTTAATGTTGCCGACATCTTAGACCCAGCAAGAAGATCCGCGGCAAATGAAAGTGCCATTAACGAGGAACAACGCAGCAACGTTACTTCCCCGTAGGAGACGATGAGGCACTGCTCAAGATAAGAATGCTAAGCCCTTAAAGGGTTTAGATTAATGAAAGTGGCGGGTCCGGATTCGAACCGACGACCTCGAGATTATGAGGCTAATCTAGCGATTTGCACAACCTCTTCTCTTGCCGAACTTTATGATTTTTTAATTCCCCCTTTGCACCCTTGCAAGGGGTACCAAGTTTCATCGAACCTTAGCAACAATTATTAAAACCCTGAGAGCAAGGAGGCATGCGAGAGGCTTTCATTCAATAAGCCCACATGACGCCACTTCGTGCTTTCCGCTAGGCATCGAAAAAGCTGCCGTTGGGCAAAGTTGCGAGCAATGGATTATGAGTCGGATAGGGCGCGGCGTCGCTTACACCGCAAGTGCAATTTGAATGTGCTGCAAAGTCTTACAGCGAAAAAAGCTTGGTCAAGCTAACACTGGCGTTGAAGCTTGCCTGCATTGCGTCAGCACCGCCAACATGGTCCCTAGATGCTCCACGCTTAGCAACTGGTTCTTCAATCTATAGATTCTCTACCCGGCGGTTGGCTTAGCGGCGCAGTGACTCCCAGGTCAATTCGAACCGACCTAAATACTTACGCAGCCGGTCGGCGTCGTTAGGCTTCGTCTTCAAATTTCTTGAAACGGCGAACAGTCTGCGGCCGGCGTCGGAGATCGTCTTGCATTGGCGGCAGACGCGTACCACTTCCTCAAGTTGCACGCGGTCGAAATCGTCAAGCTGGCTTGCGTCAACGAGTCCTTGGAGCGAGTTGTCGCGGCGGTGAACAACGCAGGGTTGCCACTGCGTCTGCAAGCGTTTGATTTCTTCCTCAACAAGATTGAGCGAAATGCGTCCGCCCGCGGCGAGGGTCGCCATGCGCGTCACAGCGGCGTTGAGGTCGCGAAAGTTGGCTCGCCACGCCGCGGCGTCGGTCTCGGCGAATTGCAGGAAGCGCTGAGTCGCCTCCTTGTTCATCCGCACGACTTGCCCCGTCTTGGCCGAGTATTGCGTCAGCTCGTACTCCAAGTTGGGGGCAATGTCCTCGCGACGCTCGGCCAGGCCCGGGAGGCAAAACGTCCAGAGGTTGATTCTCGCTAACAAGTCTTCACGGAAGCGGCCTTCGTCGACTGCACGCTGCAAATCGCAATTAGTGCCGGCCATGAGTTGAAAATCGCTGGCGACCTCGCGGTCGGCGCCGACGGCGTAGAACCGCTTTTCTTCGATGGCGCGTAGCAGCATCGCTTGTTCGTCGAGGCCGAGCTCGCCGATCTCGTCGAGGAAGAGCATGCCGCCGTCCGCGGCGCGCAGTAAGCCATCTCGCTTGGCTGTTGCGCCGGTATAGGCGCCTTTTTCATGACCGAAGAGGGCCGACATCGCCTGATCGCCGCGCAAGGTGGCGCAATTCACCTCGATGAAGCGGCCGGCCAATTGGCGGCGCTGTTGCTTGAGTTCGAAGACTCTTCGCGCGAGTTGGCTTTTTCCAGCGCCAGTGGGGCCGGTGATCAGCAACGGCGCCCGACTGTGAATGGCGACGCGCTCAATCTGCTCGATGAGCGCGTTGAACGCCGAATTGCGAGTCTGAATTCCCGACTTGAGGAACGACAAGCTCTCCTGCTGTTCCAGCGCGAATCTCGCCGCCAGCTGATCGTAACGCGACAGATCAAGATCGATGACGCGGTAGGTCCCCTGCCCTTCTTGCTGACGACGCGGCGGCGAGGCCTGTAGCAACTGCCCAGGAATGTGTCCCGATTCGGCGAGCAAGAAGAGGCAGATCTGCTGAACGTGAGTGCCCGTCGTGATGTTGACGAGGTACCGCTCCGACTCGGGTCGAAACGCGTAGCCGCTCACGAAGGCGTGGAGGCCGCCGTAGACCTCTTCAAAATCCCACGGATCTCGGAAGGTGTATTCGTGAAGGCGGACCTCCGTCTCGGGAGAGACCGAACGGATGTCGCCGGCAACGCTGCTAGCGAGCCGCGAGACGGCGGCGTCGTAAATCAGCTCGAACCGGTCAATCAGCAACTCTTCGTGCTGGCAAATCGCGACCGTGGGCCGCCAAGTTTGCCAGCGGTTAGCGTCGTCGATGCTCTGGTCGAGTCGAGAGCCCAGAAGGCCAATCGCAACTTGCTTCATGAGTTCCGATCCAAGATCAGCCGTATACAGCCATATAAATGACTATCTAAAAATATCACAGAAATTGCTATGTGGCTACAGAAAACTCGGTCGAGCAAGTGGTCGGAACGTTTCGCAACACATTGCAGTAAAAGTACTTATGAAATTTACTTGCCCAGGTCTGGCTGTAGTGGCACGCTCCCTGCATTAAGTGATCCCATCGAAACTGGCATGTAACGAACTTGGGCGAATCGAAGGAACCCAATCATGGCGAACAAATCACTTTTCCAGTCACTCCGCGGCGTCCTGACCCCGAAGGCCGACGCCGTTAACGAAGCGGGCGGCCTCGCCTACCAGCGCAGCGACAAGCAAGCCCTCGCCCAATACGCGGCGACTGGTTGCCTGGGCGCGGCCTTTTACGCCTCCGCAGAGGAGCAGCTCGAAGCGGTTCTCATGCTGTGCAACGCCGTTGAGCCGGAGTTTATCGCTCGTACCGCCATCTACGCTCGTGAGCGTGGCCACATAAAAGACATGCCGGCGCTGCTCTTGGCGGTGTTGTCGGTTCGCTCGCCGGGGTTGCTAGCCGAGGCCTTCGATCGCGTCATCGACTCGCCGAAGATGCTCCGCAACTTCGTGCAAATCATGCGATCGGGCGTAGTGGGTCGCAAGAGCTTGGGCACGCTGCCGAAGCGGTTAATCGTTCAATGGCTTGAATCGCGGAGCGACGCGCAGGTCTTCACTGGTTCGGTCGGCAACGCTCCGTCGCTGGCCGACGTGCTGCGACTGGTCCACCCGAAGCCGGCGAACCCAACCCGGGAAGCGTTGTACGGCTACTTGATCGGTCGTCAGCACAACGCCGAGGCCTTGCCGGAATTGGTGAAGCAGTACGAAAAGTTCAAGCGCAACACCAATCCGGGAAAGGTCGCCGTGCCCGACGTGCCGTTCCAACTGTTGACGGCGTTGCCGTTGACGAAGAAAGATTGGCGGCAGATTGCGCGGACGGCGCCTTGGCAAATGACGCGGATGAATCTCAACACGTTCCTGCGGCACGAAGTGTTCGAGGATGCTGAAATGACGACGCTCATTGCCAACCGGCTGCGCGATCCTCGGCTGGTGGAGAAGGCGCGAGTCTTCCCGTACCAGTTGATGACGGCATACGCGAACGCCGACGCTCGCGTGCCGACGGCGGTGCGCGAGTCGCTGCAAGACGCGATGGAACTATCGTTGAAGAACGTGCCCCGCGTGGCGGGAAAGGCGTTCATCTGCCCTGACGTGTCGGGGTCGATGCACTCGCCTGTCACTGGCCATCGCCACGGCGCGACGACTGCGGTTCGTTGCATCGACGTGGCGGCGCTCGTCGCGGCGGCGGTGCTGCGACAAAATCCGGAGGCGGAGGTGCTGCCGTTCAACGACCAAACAGTCAACGTTCGGCTGAACCCGCGCAACAGCGTGATGACGAACGCCCAGAAGCTTTCGTCGTTGCCGCCTGCGGGTACGAACTGCAGCGCCCCGTTGCGAACGCTCAACCAGCGACGCGCCGTGGGCGACTTGGTGGTCTTCGTCTCGGATAACGAGTCGTGGATCGATACGCCCGGCTACGGTCGTTTTGGCGGAGGCCGAACCGCGACGATGAATGAATGGTCTGCCTTCAAAGCCCGCAATCCGCGGGCGCGAATGGTCTGCATCGACATTCAACCGTCAGGCACGGTGCAAGCCAAGGAGCGAGACGACATCATCAACGTCGGCGGCTTCAGCGATCAGGTGTTCGAGTTGCTCGCCAACGTGGCGAGCGGCCAGTTCGCCGGCGATCACTGGGTCCGCGTGATCGAAGCGGTGCGATTGTAACGAGCAAGTGCGGGAGGGAGGGACGTTGCGGGCGCCCTCCCTCCCCGACGGCGGACTTCTGGCGACAACTGAATCGAATGCCTTCGAGACTACATTTACCCATGTGACCGTCTCTACGAACCCTTGTCGATTCTGTTGTCGCTGTGACCGGCGTTTTCCAATTCCCTTCCATACATCGAGATCAATCTCTTCCGAATGCCAGCGAGACTACATGGTCGCAAGCGGGTTCGAATCCCGCCTCGACCGGCTTCAACGAAGCTGGCCGGGACGTCTCGCCCCTGTTGTCGCAAGAGATGTTTTCAACCAACCACTTCTAACCAAAGGCGAAAAACGTGACGAATGCGGATGGAACTACATGGTCTTAGGAACCCGAGGTCGTGGGTTCGAATCCCACCGGCTCCACTCGTTTGGTACAACAACGGGGCCGTAGCTCAGTCTGGCAGAGCGCGTATGCGTTTCATCAATTTTGTCGTCATGCCTTTCGCTTTTGATTCTTCCACTTAACTAGAATGTTGCTGCTTCGAATGGCGAATGCAGAAGGAACTACATCACCCTGACGGGCGTGGGTTCGAGTCCCACCGGTGCAGTCGCTCACGCGGCGGCCGTAGCTCAGTTGGTTAGAGCATCAGACTGTTTCTTCGTCCTTTGTCGTCATTCTTATTCGAAACTTACTAAACACCCTCAGCCAGCGGCGAATGCGGAAGGAACTACATGGAACCTGAAGGGAGCGGGTTCGAGCCCCGCCGGCGTCGCGTGACTTGTCGCGAGACGCCGTAGATCAACGGGTTAGATCGTCAGGCTTGTTTCTTCGACTCCTTGTCGCCGCCCTTTACTCTTGTGAACTGAACTATGAGCATTGACATTAAAAGTGAAGTGAACGCTGCGTCGGGCAAGTTCCAGATGATCGCCGACGGCGAAGCGACCGCCATCTTGCCAACCGGCGGGAAGCAAAAGCCGATCACCGTCATCGGCACTGAGGCGATCCGCGCCACTTTCGACGACCTCTGCCTGCAGCAGGCGATCAACTCGCGGCTAGCGCCCGGCGTCACCGATCTGGTGCTGAACCCAGACGCCCATTGCGGCTACGGGGCGCCAGTCGGCTGCGTCATGGTTTCGCCGACGCACATTTACCCCGGCCCGGTCGGCGTCGACATCAAATGCTCGATGAGCCTGCTGCAAACGAGCCTACCGGCCGACGCGATCCTCGATCGGCCGACCCGGCGCGCGCTCATCAACGCGATCTGCGAACGAACCCCGACCGGCGCTGGCCGCGGCCAGCGCAATGCGCCGAAGTCGCGCCATGTTGGCGAAGCCCTCGGCAAGCGCGTTCTCGTGGAAGGAGCCTCGCGCGGCGTTTGCGAAGAACTCGGCATCCCGCCCGAGTGGGCTGCGCGCTGCGAAGATTCCACGCACGTGGGCCACGACGATTCCACCGGCGCCCTGGCGCTGCGACTGGAGCAACTCCTGCCGCAGATGCACCGCTTCGACTTGAAAATGACGCAGCTCGGTTCCTACGGCGGCGGCAACCATTTTGGCGAATGCGAAGTGGTGCATGTCGAAGCCAACGACCGTGCTCGCGAAGCGGCGCGGGTCTTCGGACTCGTTGACGGCGGCGTGGCGTTCCTATCGCACTGCGGTTCGCGCGGCATCGGGCACCAGTTAGCGTCGGGCCAATTCAAAGCCTTGCAAGGCAAGTTCGCCCAGTGGGACATCCCGCTTCCCGGCAACGACCGCGAGCTCGTTTACGCTCCGCTCGGCACTCCCGAGGCCGACGCGTATATCGACGACATGTCGCTCGGCGCTAACTTCGCGACCGTCAATCACCTGTTGATCAATGCGCTCGTGCTGGAAGCGTTCCAAGAGGTGCTGCCGGGAGTCACTGGCCAGTTGGTCTATTTCATCAGCCACAACATCGCCCGCAAGGAAGTGGTGAACAACAACATCGCCTGGGTACACCGTAAGGGGGCGACGCGGGCCTTCCCGGCCGGCCACCACGCGCTGCGCGATACGCCGTTCGCGGAAACGGGCCACCCGATTTTGCTCCCCGGCAATCCACAGGCAGGTTCGGTCGTGATGGCCGCCGACGCCGGCGCCTCGGTCAGTTGCTACAGCGTCAACCACGGCGCGGGCCGACAGTTGGGGCGGAAGGCGGCCAAACGAGCGCTCGATCAAAAGGAAGTCGACCGCTCGTTCGACGAAGCCGACATCCTCACCAATTGCCGTGCGTACCCGATCGACGAGGCGCCTGCCGCGTATAAGGATTTCGACGAAGTGCTGCGGTCGGTAAAGAGCGCGGGACTAGCAAGCGAAGTGGCGCGGTTGAAGGCGAAGTTTGTCATCAAGGATGGAGATCAGGCGGATGACTGAGAAACGTGAAGATCGCAATGATGCTTTGTTTACGAGCAAAGGCGGGGGACGAAGCGACAATTTTATACCTGATTGGTATCGAGAACACACGCCCGAGTTCATGGCTAATGCCTACAACAAGGCGGCCATGATCATCACTGAGAACCGAAGAGAGATCTCATATCACGGCGACCAGGCAATGTGGCCAGTTGGTTTTCTTCATCGCCATGCGATCGAGCTTATTACCAAAGAGTTGATCGCGAGCACTCACGTCTATCTTGGTCGTACATTTAACGAACGGATTGTATGGGGACACGATTTAGACGCACTGTGGAGAACCTGCCGGCAATTGTTAATTGAGATTGGTATCTTTAACGATGAGGCGGCTCAGCCCATCGACTCGGTAGTTATCGATCTGCATGATGTAGATCCGAAGGGAGACGCCTTTCGTTATTGGCTATCTTCGGATGGAAAGCGTAACCTCGAGAAAGTCCCTCGCCATACGAGCGTGGTGGGTTTCTCGATCGTCTGCAACGAATGCTTCCAGCAATTGTCCGGTTCGCTAATCGGGATTAACGAAGCGATCCATATGATGGAAGAAAACCGCTAGTGTCAAATAACTTCACCATCGATGGCTCGCAAGGCGAGGGCGGCGGACAGATTCTCCGCTCGTCGCTCGCGCTGGCACTCGTAACCGGCCGCCCGGTTCGTCTAGAAAACATCCGCGCCGGACGCGACAAGCCCGGCCTCATGCGGCAGCATCTCACGGCGGTGCGCGCCGCCGTCGAAATCGGCGCCGCGGAAGTCGAGGAAGACGAGATTGGCTCGCAAACGCTCTCCTTTCGCCCAACGGCTATCCGTCCGGGTCAGCACACCTTCTCGGTCGGCACCGCCGGCAGCGCAACGCTGGTGCTGCAAACGATTCTGCCGGCGCTGTTGATTGCCGACGGTCCATCGGAGATCGTCCTCGAAGGCGGCACGCACAACCCCTGGGCGCCGCCGTACGACTTTCTCGCCCAAGCCTTCTTTCCGCTAATCAACCGCATGGGCCCGCGCATTTCGGCTGGGCTGGAGCGGCATGGATTCTATCCAGCCGGCGGCGGGCGCTTCAGCGTGGCAATCGAACCGACGCCGCAGCTGGCGGGTTTCGATCTGCTGGAACGAGGCGAGATCCTCCAGCGTTCCGCTACTGCTCTGGTGGCGAACCTTTCGTCGAGGATCGGTCGACGTGAAGTCGAAGCAGCCGCTGAAAAGCTCAGCTGGCCCGACTCGATGTTTCATGTCGACGCGAGCATTGAGTCGGCCGGACCGGGAAACGTCTTCCTTATCGAGATCCACTCGGAGCATGTGCGCGAGGTCTTCACCGGCTTCGGCCGCCTTGGCGCTACGGCGGAGCGTGTCGCCGGCGAGGCGGTGAAGGAGGCCCGCAGCTATCTGGCGGCAGGCGTCCCGGTTGGTCCGTACTTGGCCGATCAACTGCTGTTGCCGCTGGGAATCGCCGCCTGGCAGACGGGCCGGGGCGGTTCTTTCGCGACGCAGCCGCTCACCCGGCATTCGCAGACGCATGTCGATCTGTTGCGCAGCTTTCTTGAGATTCCGATCGAAGTCGAACGCGAGGGGGAGTGTTGTCGCGTCACGGTTGGTAGATAGGTAAATAGCGGCAGCGGCTGTAGGGGACGATCGGCGTTCGCAGTGCAGCAAACGGCTAACATGGGGCTCAAGAAATCGCTCTTGCCATGTCGATAGATAGTGTTATAAAAACACTATCATGAGCGACGCTACCATTCAAAACCTCCCGCGACCCTCGTTAGCCCTGCTGACCGACCTCTATCAGCTCACCATGGCCTACGGGTATTGGAAGCAGGGGCGGGCGGACCAGCCGGCGGTGTTTCATTTGTTCTTTCGGAAGCCGCCGTTTCAGGGGGGGTATGCCATTGCCGCGGGGTTGGCGCCGGCGATCGACTATCTCTCGGCGTTTCGCTTTGAGCCGGACGACATTGCCTATCTCGCCACCTTGGTCGGCAACGATGGCCAGCCGTTGTTCGAGCAGGCGTTTTACGACTACCTGGCCGAGCTCCGTTTGGCGTGCGACGTCGACGCGATGCCTGAGGGAACGGTCGCGTTCGGGCAAGAGCCGCTGCTGCGCGTGAGGGGGCCGATCTTGCAGTGCCAGCTGCTGGAGACGGCGCTGCTGAACATCGTTAACTTCCAAACGCTGATCGCCACGAAGGCGGCGCGGGTTTGCCAAGCGGCGGCGGGCGATCCGGTGGTCGAGTTCGGGCTGCGGCGGGCGCAGGGAATCGATGGCGGACTGTCGGCCAGTCGCGCCGCCTACATCGGCGGCTGCGCGGCGACCTCGAACGTGCTGGCCGGCAAGTTGTACGGCATTCCGGTGAAGGGGACGCACGCCCACAGCTGGGTGATGTCGTTCGATACCGAGGCGGAGGCGTTCGCCAGCTACGCGGAGGCCATGCCGAACAACTGCGTGTTTCTCGTTGATACCTACGACACGCTCGACGGCGTGCGGCGTGCGGTTGAAATCGGCGCCAAGCTGCGAAGCGAAGGGCACGAGCTCGTGGGCGTGCGGCTCGATTCGGGCGACCTCGCTTATTTGAGCATTGAAGCCCGCAAGATTCTCGATGCGGGGGGATTTCCCAACGCGCAGATCTTGGCGTCGAACGATCTCGACGAGCGGATCATCGAGAACTTGAAGGCGCAAGGGGCGAAGATTTCGGTCTGGGGCGTCGGCACCAAGCTGGCGACCGCGTACGATCAACCGGCGCTCGGCGGCGTGTACAAGCTTGGCGCCGTGCAGAACGAACAGGGCGAGTGGGCGCCGCGGCTGAAGCTTTCGGAGCAGGCGGTGAAGACGAGCATTCCGGGGATTCTGCAGGTGCGGCGTTACGAAACGGCGGACGGCATGCTTGGCGATATGATTTACGACGAACTTGGCGGCGTCGATCCGCGGCAGATCGTCGTCGATGCGAAGGATCCGACGCGGCGGAAGTCGATGCCGGCGACGGTTGATGCGCGAGATTTGCTGAAGCCAGTGATTCGGGGCGGCCGGGTCGTCCGGGAGAGCGAGCCGCTGGAAGTCGTTCGCGAGCGGGCTCGCGGCGAACTGCAGCGGCTCCACCCGACGATTCGCCGGTTCATGAATCCGCATGAGTACCCGGTGGGGCTCGACGTCGGCCTGCATGAGCGGCGCGACGCCATGATTCAAGCGGCCCGCGATCCGCAGGCTGCCGCAACTCCGGAGGGATGATGCAACTCTTCGCAACGGCCAGCTACGAATACTTCCGTGACGAGTTGGCGGCGATCACGGGCGGCGAGCTTGGCGCCATCGAACGGAAGACGTTCGACGATGGCGAGTTCTATCATCGCATCGCGTCGGACGTGTGCGACCGGAACGTCGTGCTGGTCGGCGGGACGATTTCGGAAACGGAGACGTTGGAACTGTTCGACCTGGCGTCGGGGCTCGTGCATGAGGGGGCGCGTTCGCTGACGATCGTGGCGCCTTACTACGGCTACGCGACGATGGATCGCGCCGTCCGCCCCGGCGAGATCGTGAAGGCCAAGACGCGGGCCCAGCTGCTGTCTTCGATTCCGCGGGCGTGTGCGGGGAATCGTTTGCTGTTGTTGGATCTTCATGCCGAGGGGATTCAGTATTACTTCGAGAACGGCCTGCGGGCGGTGCATGTGTACGGCAAGCCGACGGTGACGGCGGCGATCAAGCAGCTCGGCGGCGAACGCTTTGTCCTGGCGAGCACCGACGCCGGCCGTGCGAAGTGGGTCGAATCGCTGGCGAACGAGATCGGCGTGCCGGCGAGTTTTGTGTTTAAGAAGCGGCTTGCCGACGGCCAGCCGGTTGTCACCGCGATGAACGCCGACGTGGCGGGGCGGCAAGTCGTCATCTACGACGACATGATTCGTTCGGGGCGGTCGCTGCTGATCGCGGCGGAGGCGTACCATCGCGCCGGCGCGAGCGGCGTGGCCTGCGTGACGACGCATGGTCTGTTTTCGGGCGATGCACTGGCGGAGATTCGTAGCAGCGGCGTCATTACGCACGTTATCGCCACGAACAGCCATCCGCGGGCGGCTGAGCTCGCGCGGGCGAATCCGGCGTTGCTCACGGTGCGTTCGATTGCCGGCGAATTCGCAACGCCGCTGCGGCATGTCGATGGAGGCGAACGATGAAACTGCTGCGCGTCGCCGCCGCGGCGCTCAATCAGACGCCGCTCGATTGGGATGGCAATGCCGACAACATTCGTCGCGCGATTGCCGCCGCTAGAGAGCGTGAAGTGCAGATCCTCTGCTTGCCGGAGCTGTGCATTACTGGCTACGGCTGCGAGGACGCCTTCTTTTCGCACGCTGTCGTGGGGATGGCCGAGCAGGTGTTGAGCGAGCTGCTGGGTGAGACTCGCGGGATGGCCGTGTCGATGGGCTTGCCGTTGCTCTACGGCGGGGCCTTGTTCAATGGCTCCGCGTTAGTGGTCGATGGCCGCTTGGTCGGCGTTGCCGCGAAGCAGCGACTTGCCGGCGACGGGTTGCACTACGAGCCGCGGTGGTTCAAGCCGTGGCCGGCGGGGCAATCGGTGACGGTTCGTCTCGCGGGCGAGGAGTGCCGCGTGGGCGAGATGTTGTTCGAAGTCGACGGCGTTCGCATCGGCTTTGAAATTTGTGAAGACGCCTGGGTCGCTGATCGCCCCGCCGATCATTTGATGCGGCGCGGCGTTGATTTGATTCTCAATCCGAGCGCGAGCCACTTTGCCTTTGGCAAGCACGCCACGCGGCGGCAGTTGGTGGTCGAGTCGTCGCGCACGTTCGGCGTCGGCTACGTTTACAGCAACTTGGCGGGCAACGAAGCGGGGCGCGTCATCTACGACGGGCATACGCTCATCGCCGCCAGCGGCGAGTTGCTTGCCAGCGGGCCGCGGTTGACGATGGCGCCGGTGAGCGTGATCGACGCCGTCGTCGACGTCGACGCGATTCGGATGCGACGTGCGCAATCGGCGAGCTTTCAGCCGACGGTCGAATTGAACGCCGAGCCAGCGGTCGCCGTTGATTTCTCGTTCCGCAACGCGACGCCGGAGGTGCGTGCGAATATGGCGGCCGCGTGGGAGGCGGCGGAGTCGGAGCAGGAAGAGGAGTTCACCCGCGCGATCGCGCTGGGGCTATTCGACTATCTGCGCAAGAGCCGGGCCAAGGGATTTGTCGTCTCGCTTAGCGGCGGGGCCGATTCGGCGGCTGTGACGGCGCTGGTAGCGATCATGGTGAAGTTGGGAGTCGAGGAGTTTGGGGTTGAGTGTTTTGCGACGTTACTTGGTTTAGATAAACGTCAAATCTGTGAAGAGATTGACGCCGCCGCGATTGTGGCGCGGTTGCTGACGACCGCCTATCAATCGACGCGACAAAGTTCTGCGACTACGCGCGCAGCGGCAGCCACGGTCGCCCAGGCGATCGGGGCCACGCACTATGAGCTCGACGTCGACGACGTCTGCCACAGTTACCGTTCGAAAGTGGAAGCGGCGCTCGGTCGGCCGCTCGAGTGGAATACCGACGACGTCACGCTGCAGAACATTCAGGCCCGCGCACGAGGCCCGTCGGTGTGGATGCTGGCCAACGTGAACAACGCTCTGTTGCTGGCGACGAGCAACCGCTCGGAGGCGGCTGTCGGCTACGCCACGATGGACGGCGATACGTGCGGCGGCATCAGTCCGATCGCCGGCATCGATAAGGCGTTCCTGCGGCGCTGGCTTCGTTGGCTGGAGGTGCAAGGCCCCGTGGGGATCGGCCCGATTCCTGAACTAGCGGTCGTCAACGCGCTCCAGCCGACGGCGGAACTTCGCCCCGCCGAAGAGTCGCAAACCGACGAAACCGACCTGATGCCGTACGATTTGCTCGACGCCATCGAGCATCAAGCGATCGGCGAAAAGCGCTCGCCGGCCGAAGTGCTGGCGTTCGTCGCAGCGGAGTTTCCACAATATGCCAAGCCGCAGCTGGTGACCTGGATTCGGCGATTCTTTGAGCTGTGGTGCCGCAACCAGTGGAAGCGGGAACGATACGCGCCGTCGTTCCACGTCGATGATAAGAATCTCGACCCAAAAACCTGGTGTCGGTTTCCGATTCTTTCGGGCGGATTTCGCCGCGAACTTCGCGAGCTCGATGCCGGGGAGTAGGTGGCGGCAGGTGGGCGGACGTTTCCTTGTCGCCAATCTCTCGTAACTCCCGTCGATCGCCCTGAACCTGCCGAACTGATTGGCCCTCTTGACTTAGTGTAAACAAAACACCAAAATAGTGTCGATACGACAATAAGGTGATAGCGAGGGACGACCATGAGCCATACCTACGAATTTGCCCGCCCTGCCCTCACCGTCGACGTCGTCGTTTTTGCGCTGGATGAAGACGATCTTAAGGTGATGCTGATTCAGCGCGACTTGCCGCCGTACGAAGGAGCGTGGGCGCTGCCAGGCGGATTCGTGCGCGTCGAGGAAACGCTGGATGACGCGGCACGACGCGAACTGAGCGAGGAAACCGGGCTGCGAGACATTTACCTCGAACAGCTATACACAGCCGGGCAACTCGACCGTGACCCGCGGGAGCGCGTCGTCACGGTCGCCTACTACGCCCTGGTGAACCTGGCCGGCCACGCCGTCCAGGCGAGCACCGACGCCCGCAACGCCGCCTGGTTTGGCATGAACGACCTGCCGCCGCTGGCGTTCGACCATGAACAGATCCTGAAAATGGCGCATGAGCGGTTACGGACGAAGGTCCGCTACCAACCGATCGGCTTTGAGCTCCTGCCCGAACGATTCACCCTGCGACAACTACAACATCTGTACGAAGTGATTCTCGACCGCGAGCTCGATAAGCGCAACTTCCGCAAGAAGGTGCTGGGGATGGAGATCGTCAAGGAGACCGGCGAAATTGAAAAGGACGTTTCGCATCGTGCGGCGCGGCTCTATCGGTTCGACAAACGCAAGTATGACCGACTGATGAAGCAAGGATTGCATTTCGAAATCTGATAAAGGTCGGCAATCATGAAAGCCCTACTGATCATCGACGTCCAAAACGACTTCCTGCCCGGCGGCGCCCTGGCTGTGCCGCACGGCGACGAGGTGATCGACGCCGTCAATGAGTTGATTCCACAGTACGAAGTCGTCGTCGCAACGCAGGATTGGCATCCTCCGAACCACCAATCATTCGCCGCACAGCATCCGCAGCGCGCCATCGGCGACGTTGTTCGGCTAGGCGATCTCGATCAAGTCCTGTGGCCGACGCATTGCGTTCAGGGCGAAACTGGCGCTGAATTGTCGAATCGCTTGAACCCGTACGACATCGACCATGTGATTCGCAAGGGCGCCAATCCACAGATCGACAGTTACAGCGCGTTCTTCGACAACGCGCGGCAGCAATCGACGGGACTGGCCGAGTATCTGCGCAGTCGGGGCGTCGACGAAGTGCATGTCGCTGGCTTAGCGACCGACTACTGCGTGAAGGCGACGGCGCTCGACGCGGTTGAGTTAGGCTTTCGCGTCGTGCTCCTGCAGCACGCCGTTCGCGGCGTCGATTTACAGCCTGGAGACTGTTCGCGGGCGATTGAGGAAATGCGTTCCGCGGGAGTTGAAATACAATGAGCGAAGAATCAAACAAGAACGGCGATAGTATCGCTCAAGCAACAACTCTGCTGGCCGGGAGGCACGTCACGCTCTACTCCCGCAATGGCTGGGAGTTTGTCTCGCGCAACACACACCGTCCAGCGGTGGGGATCGTCGCCATCACCGACGACGAGCGAATCGTGCTGGTCGAGCAGTATCGCCCGCCGGTTGGCCGTCGCGTCGTCGAGTTGCCGGCGGGGCTCGCGGGAGACATTGCCGGGCATGAAGGAGAAACGCTGCTGCTCGCCGCTCAACGAGAGCTGTTGGAGGAGACCGGCTACGCGGCGTCGCGTTGGACGGAACTCGGCGTCGGCTATTCCTCGCCCGGCCTCACCGACGAGTCGATCGTGCTGTTCCTCGCGGAAGGCCTGCAGCGAGTCGAAGCGGGCGGCGGCGACGGGACGGAATCAATCACAATCCACGAGCCGTCGCTCGCCAACGTCGCCGAGTGGCTGGCGACGCATGGCGTGGCGGTGGATTTGAAGTTATGGGCAGGCTTGTTCGCTGCGCAAGAGGTGCGCAGGGCGAGAGTCGGGTAATCATCGAACGAGAATTATTAGAATTATGCAATGGATGCGGACAATGAACGAGAATCAACAGAAACGAATCAGCAAGAATTTGAGCTACGTATTACGACATCGTCCCGACACGGTAGGACTAGAACTCCTGGACGGCGGTTGGGTCGAGGTCGACGTCCTGTTGGACGCGATGAAGCGTTCCGGCAAGGCAGTCACACTGGACGAGCTTCAGATAGTCGTTGCCGAAAACAACAAACAACGGTTCGAATTTAGTGCCGACGGAGCGCAGATTCGCGCCCGGCAGGGCCATTCGGTGGAAGTCGATCTCGGCTACAAGGCGACCACGCCGCCCGCGGTGCTCTACCATGGAACAGCGACCCGGAATCTCGACTCGATTTTTGCGGATGGACTGCAGAAAGGCCGCCGGCATCATGTCCACCTGTCGACGAACAAGGAGACGATGATCCAGGTGGCAATGCGTCACGGGAAGCCTGTGTTGCTCGCGGTCGACGCTGCGCGAATGAGCGCGGCGGGCTGCGAGTTTTACGTCACCGGCAACGACGTCTGGCTGACTGATCACGTCTCGCCTGAGTATCTTACGGTCGTCGAACTATAGCTGCCGTTGGAGTTCTCGCACGTTCCATGTCCAAAGAAACGCTCACCACGATCGGCCTGTGCGTCGCCGCGAGCCTCCTGGCCGTGGCGATGGCGGCGGGGGGCCGGGCTACATGGCTCGAAGCGGCGTCGTTCGTCACCGGGGCGATCTGCGTGTGGCTGACGGTGAAAGAGAGCATCTGGAACTTTCCTATCGGGTTGCTCAACGTGGCGACGTTCAGCGTGGTCTTCTTCCAGTCGCGTCTGTTCGCCGACGCCGGACTGCAGGTGGTCTATTTCGTCCTGGGGGTGATCGGCTGGCGGCTCTGGCTGCGCGGCGGCGAGGATCGCACGCAACTGCGAATCTCGCGAGCTCCCGCGCTCGAGCTGCTCCTGATCGCCGTGTTCATTGCCGGCGCCACGCTGGCACTCTGGCAGCTGCTCCACCATGCGGGGGGTTCGGCCTCTTTCTGGGACGCCCTGACGACTTCGCTGAGCTTAGCGTCACAATGGCTTCTCAACCGGAAGCGTCTTGAAAGTTGGGCCGGCTGGATTCTCGTTGATGCGATCTACGTGCCGCTTTACGTCTATAAAGAGCTCTATCTGACGGCGATCCTCTACGCCCTCTTCTTAGTGATGGCGATGATGGGATGGCGCGCTTGGCAACGGACGTTCCGCGAATCAAAGGCTCAGGCAGAGTTTGGCCCGCTTGTGGGAGTCGGCTTGCCATGACGCTCGGTTTTATCGTTGGAAAGTTCTACCCGCCTCACCGCGGGCATAAGCATCTGATTGAGTCAGCCCGTCGCCAGGTTGATCATCTAATCGTAATGATCGCCGCGCATCCCGAACAAACGATCCCGGGCGAGCTCCGCAAAGCCTGGCTGGAGGAGATTCATCCCGACTGCGAGATCCGGCTCGTCCCCGACGAGTTGGAGAATGACAGTCGGCAGTGGGCCGACTTCACGATTCGGTATCTCGGGCGGGCGCCCGACGTAGTCTTTACCAGCGAAGACTACGGCCCCGTCTACGCAGAATTGATGGGTTCGCGCCACGTGATGATTGATCGTGACCGAACCGCGTTTCCTGTCTCGGGGACATTGATTCGAGAAGGTCCGCTCAATCATTTAGACATGCTGGAGCCGTGCGTGCGGGCTTATTTTGTTCGCCGTATCGTGTTGATTGGCGCCGAGTCGACCGGTAAGACGACGCTCGCTCAACAGTTGGCCGAACAGTTCGACACGATTTGGGTTCCGGAATATGGCCGTGAACATTGGGAGCGAAAGCTCGCGGGCCGCACGCTCAGCGATCCGCCGCCATCGTGGAGTCACGACGAGTTCGTTGATATCGCCGAAGAGCAACAACGACGTGAAAACTTGGCCGCTCGCACCGCTAAAGGCGTTTCTTGGGGGCTGGTTGGTGCGAGTGTCAGGGAAAATAACACGGTCGAGCACCTGGACCGACTCTTTGCTACGGCAAAGGATCGTAAATTCCCGGTATTCATCTCGCCTCACTATCTGTTTCCTTTCGATCAAGCATGGCAGTTCGGCGGCCTTGTCGAACACTCCATGCTCGATGAGCGAGAATTCTTTCGGCCAGACCCGTTGAGTGTCGATGGTTTCGCCAATTCTGGAGCGGATTGGCTTGATCGTTTTAAGCCGTATATCGAGGACGGCGAAACAATCGTTGTTAGTCCGCACAAAGTTTGGGGTCCGCAAACCAATGACCTCGTTTTGCAGCTGCGCAAACTGCGCATCAACAAGGTCATTCTCGCTGGAATGCTGGCGAATCTTTGCGTCGAGAGTCACTTACGAGAGTTATTAGAGCAGGGTTTTGAGATCGCCGTGGTGAAGGACGCCACGGCAGGTCCCCGCCATCCTACGATTGGCGACGGTTATCAAGCGGCTGTGACCAATTACGGTTTCCTAGCCAATGATGTGCTGACCACCGACCACGCGGTGAAGCTGATGGGAAATTAAGTTCCAAGATGCACTGACGATAGCGCACGGTGCGAAGGTGGCATTCGACGTGGATATGGAACGGTATCACAATCTGGTGATCGGCTGTGGCGAAGCCGGAAAATACCTTGCTTGGAATCTGGCAAAAATGGACCAGACAACTGCCGTTGTTGAGCGAGCGATGGTTGGCGGGTCTTGTCCGAATATCGCCTGCCTGCCGAGCAAGAATGTTATCTACAGCGCAAAGGCACTATCGCTCGTCGATCCAGTGAGCGGCCTAGGAGTGCTCACCGGAACGCATCAAGTCGACATGGCGGGAGTGGTTCGTCGAAAGCGCGCAATGGTTGAGGGGCTGATCGAGCTTCACCTCGCCAACTTCAAAGCCAGCGGCGCTGAGCTGATCATGGGTGAAGCACGGTTCACCGCGCGAAAAACTGTACGGGTCAGCTTGAATGACGGTAAGTCGCGCACGTTGCTCGCTGATCGCGTGTTCCTGAGCATTGGATCTCGTGCCAGCATTCCTGACGTACCGGGTCTCGTAGCTGCCAAACCGATGACGCATGTCGAAGCGCTCAACCTGGAACGCCTGCCCGAACACCTTATTGTTCTCGGCGGCGGCTATATCGGCCTGGAATTCGCACAGGCCATGCGTCGGTTCGGGAGCCGTGTCACGATAGTTCAACGTGGTCCTCGACTCCTCGATCGAGAAGATCCCGACGTGTCAGCAGCCCTTCAAGAATTAATGAAGGACGAGGGTATTGAGGTCTTGCTTCAAACCAGCGTGTTAAGCGTCGCGGGTCGTTCGGGTGATAGCGTGGACCTAAGATTGCGCTCAGGCGACAACGAATTTAGCACACAAGCTTCCGACATCCTCGTCGCGACTGGCCGCACGCCCAACACTGACAAGATTGACGTCGCCGCCGCCGGGGTCCAACTCGACTCCCGCGGCTACATCCAGGTAAGTGAGCAACTACAAACGAGCGCACCTGATGTCTGGGCCATGGGCGACTGCGCTGGCAGCCCGCAGTTCACGCACGCTGCCTATGACGACTTTCGCGTCATTCTGAGCAACCTCAATGGCGGCGACCGCACCACTCGCAATCGTCTCATACCTTACTGCCTGTTTACCGACCCAGAGTTGGCGCACGTCGGCATGAGTGAAACCGAAGCGCGAGCTTCAAATGTTTCTTACCGCGTTGCGCGATTGCCAGCGTCGAAAATCCTGCGAATGCGGACTATCTCACAAACACGCGGCTTCATCAAAGCTTTGATCGGTGACGACGATTGCATCCTGGGCTTCACGGCGTTTTGCGCAGAGGCGAGCGAGCTGGTCGCAGCGGTGCAGACCGCGATGCTCGGCCGCCTGCCATACACGTTGCTGCGCGACACCGTCTTTACGCATCCGACTGCGTCCGAGGGTTTAGTTTTTCTGTTCAGTACCAGCTTAGAAAAGCCAGCGAGTGCCCCATGACTCGTCAATTGAAGCACTCCGCCGCCATCGCGTCCTAATTCGTATTCATTTCTTGGAGAACTGCGATGTTGTACTCAACGAAGAATGATTTATCGGAGTCGATCCGAACGCAGGCCATCGCGCTACTTAACGCCCGACTAGCAACTGCGCCGATCTGCAGACTCAAGCCAAACAAGCCCATTGGAGTGTGAAAGGACCGCACTTAATCGCACTGCATGAGCTAATCGACAAAATTAATGAGGAGGTCGAAGATTATGTTGATGACATTGCGGAACGACTAGTTCAACTGGGCGGTGTAACCGAGGGAACTGCTCGCTGGTTGCAAAGAAGACGTCGCTTACTGAGTACCCGATCGCTGCAGTCGATGGACGCAGTCACGTCGAGGCACTCTCTTCAGACTTCCCCGCATTCGATAAGTTAGTGCGAAAGGCAATCAAAGAGGCCAACGATTTTGGCGACCTCGATACCGCCGACTTATTCACTGAGGTATCTCGAGGCATCGACACATGGCTGTGGTTCGTCGAGGCGCACCTTCAAGCCGAACGGTAACAAAGGTTGACTTTTTTTGGTCATCAGTGCGCCACAAACAATTCGATACTTCCGAATTAGAAAACACGATCACCATGTCAAAGAAACTTGAAGGCAAAATCGCACTAGTAACTGGCGGCAGTAGCGGCCTCGGACTTGCCACTGCAAAGCGATTCGCAAACGAAGGGGCAAAGGTTTACATCACAGGTCGTAGACAGAACGATCTCGACGCTGCCGTAATTGACATTGGGCACGGCGCAGTTGCCGTGCAAGGTGACATTTCGAAGATGGCGGATCTCGATCGACTCTTCGAGCAAATCAAGAACGAGGTGAGCAAGCTTGACGTGCTCTTTGCCAATGCTGGCGGAGGAGAGTTCGTCCCTTTGGGAGAGATCACTGAGGCACCCGTTGATAAGTGGCTCGGGATAAATATCAAGGGAACCTTGTTCACGGTGCAGAAGGCGCTACCGCTAATGCCCGCTGGCGCATCGATCATCCTCAACGGTTCGATGGTCTCAGTTAAAGGCTTTCCTGCGTTCAGCGTATATGCGGCCACGAAAGCTGCGCTCCGATCATTCGCGCGGACGTGGTCAGTCGATTTGCGAGGGCGGCAGATTAGAGTCAACGTAGTTGCGCCCGGCACAGTGGTAACCCCAGCCTATAAGAATCAACTGGGACTAAACGATGAGCAGATAAGAGAAATGGAGTCTCAAGCAGCGGCCACGACCCCACTTGGGAGAGCCGGAATGCCGGACGAGATCGCAAAGGCCGTCCTGTTTTTAGCCTCTGATGACAGCAGCTATGTAAACGGAATCGAACTCTTCGTGGATGGCGGAGCAGCGCAAATATAGCCACTGTGATATCAAAGCTTCGTTCAGAATGGACACTTTATCACTTTACGACAAACTCAAACTTCGGAGACGTTGCCATGTACTCGATGACGAATTTAAGATTTTCACTCGCACTGTGCGGCGCAATTGCATTGGTCGTCAGTCTGGCTGAATTTGCCATTGCTAACGATTCCAATAGGGTGCGCTACAAGACTGTGAAGGTCGGTGATGTTGATATCTTCTACCGTGAAGCGGGACCAAAGGATGCGCCGACAATTCTTCTTTTGCACGGCTTCCCGACGAGCTCGCAAATGTTCCGTAATTTGATTCCTGCACTTGCTGATAAGTATCACCTGGTGGCACCCGACTATCCGGGCTACGGCCATAGCTCGATGCCTCCGCATGATAAATTCAAATACACGTTCGATAATCTGGCGAATGTGATTGATGAATTCACCGAGAAGGTCGGGCTGACTAATTATGCCCTGTACGTTCAGAACTATGGCGCTCCGGTTGGTTATCGGCTCGCAGTCAAACATCCCGAAAGAATCACGGCCATCGTCGTGCAAAACGGGAACGCTTACGACGAGGGACTCGACAACGACTTCTGGAAGCCGATCAAAGAGTATTGGAAGGAGCCAAAGAGCCAGGCGAAGCGTGATTCCATTCGTAACCTGGTGACCTACGACGCCACCAAATGGCAGTACACCGACGGGGTGAAAGACCTAGAACTGGTCAGCCCCGATGGCGCGGCTGAGGATCAGTTCCTGCTCGATCGTAAAGGCAACGACGATATTCAGCTGGACTTGTTTTTGAGCTACGGCAGCAATCCGCCGCTATATCCCAGCTGGCAGGAATATTTCCGCAAGCATCAACCGCCGATGCTCATTGCGTGGGGCAAGAATGACAAGATTTTTCCAGCTGCGGGAGCTGAGCCCTACAAGCGGGATTTGAGAACGCTGGAGTTTCACCTGCTGGACGCGGGGCACTTCGCCCTCGAAACACACGGCGATGAAATAGCGAAGCTCATGCGAAACTTTTTGGACAAACACGTGGCAAGCAAAAAACTGAGCGCACGACCTTAGACTTCTCGGGACGTCCGACTGCGCTAACCTTCTTACGGAGAATTCAGGCAATGAGCATGATCACAACAAACGACGGCGTCCAGATCTTCTATAAAGATTGGGGCACCGGACAACCAATCGTGTTTTCGCATGGCTGGCCGCTGTCGTCAGATGACTGGGATGCGCAGCTGATGTTCTTCTTGAACCAAGGCTATCGAGTTATTGCTCACGACCGGCGAGGCCATGGCCGTTCCAGTCAATCGGACGATGGGCACGATATGGACCACTATGCGGACGATCTCGCGGCGCTCACAGCCGAATTGGACTTAAAGGAAGCGGTCCATGTAGGACACTCGACCGGCGGTGGTGAGGTCGTGCGCTACATCGCGCGTCACGGAGCCGAGCGAGTGGCCAAGGCGGTCTTAATCAGCGCGGTGCCGCCGCTCATGGTGAAAACGGCGGCGAATCCCGATGGTCTTCCGAAAGACGTTTTCGACGACTTTCAAGCCAAGCTGGCAGCAAATCGCTCGCAATTCTATCTAGATATTGCGAGCGGTCCGTTCTACGGGTTCAATCGGCCGGGTGCGAATGTTGTCGAAGGCGCGATCCGCAATTGGTGGCGACAAGGCATGATGGGCGGAATAAAGGCTCACTACGATGGAATTGTCGCCTTCTCGCAGACCGATTTCACGGAAGACCTCAAGAAGATCTCCGTCCCTACTCTGATAATGCACGGCGATGACGATCAGATTGTGCCATATGCGGATTCAGGGCCATTGACGGTCAAGCTAGTAAAAAACGGTACACTGAAGACGTACAAGGGTTTTCCGCATGGTATGCCCACCACACAGGCAGAGGAGATCAATAAGGACGTGCTTGAATTCATCCGCTCATGAGGTTTCAGTCCGCATGCTGAGGAAGGACGCTCCATGAAGCTGTACGCACTTAGAAACGTGAGGGGGGTTCTATTGTGACCACAAAGGTACTGATAATAGTTTCGAACGCTTACGCGATCGGCCCGCGCCATCGAAGAACAGGTAACTTTCTGCCGGAGGTCGCTCATCCTTACGCCGAGTTCGATCGAGCAAAATACCAAATCGACTTCGCCAGCCTCTCCGGCGATACTCCGTTTTTGGATGCGCTCAACTTAGCTAACGATCCTGATAACCTTTCCTTCTTGGTAGGGAACGGATGGGCCTCAATGCAGAAAGCCAAAAAACTTTCCGACGTAGATACGAGTCCATATGACGCCATTTTCATGCCTGGCGGACTAGCCCCGATGGTCGACATGCCGGAACACCCGCTGCTCAAGCAAGTCATCAAGGAGACTTACGAGCGAAGGGCGATCGTAGGGGCCGTTTGTCATGGCCCGGTATCGTTGTTGAACGTCAGGTTGAGCGACGGCAGCTATTTGCTGGCAGGAAAGAACATCAGTTCGTTTACAAACGAAGAAGAAGAAAACTACGCGAAGGCGGATGTACCTTTTGAATTGGAAACTGCGCTCACCCAACAAGGCGCTTTCTTTCACAAAACGTCGCCGTGGCAGGCCTTCAGTATTGCCGACGGCAACCTCGTCACGGGACAGAATCCTGCTTCAGCCAAAGGCGTTGCCGAAAAGATGGTCGCCCAGTTGAAAGGTACCTGAGCCAAAACCCACACCACTAGCGGCCGCAACGGCGCTGCGCGCAGCAGCGACGGCCTGTTCGACCTCAAGCTGCCGGAGCCCCATCCGGCGGCCGAGAACCTCTTCGGCGCGGCCTGGTCGGCCTGTTACATGGGCGCGATCCAGCTCGCCGCGTCGCAGCGCAAGATCAAGCTCCCGGGCGAGTTGGCCGTCGACGCCGAGATCGACCTGAACCTGGCCGACGGCGCCCGCGCCCGACTCACGTTAGCGTGCCGGGGATCGAGCGCGAGCAAGCCCAGTCCCTGATCGAGGCCGCACACCCGATCTGCCCATACTCCAAGGCGGTGCACGGCAACATCGACGTGACGACGACACTTGCTTGAGCGTCCCAACGGTGCATTCGAGCTGTACCTGTCAGTTCAACACGCGTTCTAGCATTACAGCGCGTCTAAATGCACCGCGAGTAACTATAGATCAGGTATTCGAACCAGTGACCCTGAGGCAATTCACCGCGCGACATCGTGACGGAGTCAATTTGACAGGAAGTCTTGATTACCATGTCAGCGGCGGGAAGATGCGATCAGACTTATCAATTTGCCGGCAAAAAGCCCCGAAACGGTCTGAGCGACTGCCTAAGACAATAGTTGCACAAGCAGCACTCTTGGACAAAGCCATGAGATTTTTGCGGGTCATAAAACCCACAAAAGAGGATGCCCCATCGCGACATCCCTCTTTAGCGTCCACTGTGCGCTGCCTGGGAGGAAAGGTCTAAGTCCAATGCGGACTTAGACTTCTGAAAATGGCGGGGGCCGGATTCGAACCGACGACCTCGAGGTTATGAGGCTAATCTAGCGATTCTTATAACCTCTTCTCTTGCCGAGGTTTACGGAATCTACTTCCCTCTTTGCATCCTTGCAAGAGGCGCCAAGTTTTATCGAGTCTTTGTGACGATTGTTAAATTCCTGGTGGTAAAAAGGGATGCGACGAGGAGTCATTCATTCTTCACCTGACACCAGTTAGTACTCTCCGCTCGGCGTTAGCGATTTGCTCTGGATAGTTGCCACGTCCTAAGATCCTGCTGTCCGGTCCCTCTGGGTGGCGCCCGTCGGCATCATCTACATGTATGGCCGGCATTGACGATTTTTTAGGCTTTTTCGTCGGTGTCGGTGTAGGCATCTGGTGACGCAAGCAGTGCCGCGAGCGCAGCCGGATCGGGAGGCTTGGTCATATGATGGTTGAATCCCGCCTCTGATGATCGAAGCCGATCCTCACTTTGGCCATAGCCAGTCAACGCCGTAATGATTACCGCATCAAACTCTCGCTCAGCCCGCATTTGTTTAGCGACCTCATAGCCATTCATTCCCGGCATTCCGATGTCAAGCAGAACGACGTCCGGGTTGAATCTGTGAGCAGTTTTAAGTGCGTCAGGTCCATTGTAGGCTGTTTCAACTTCGTGTCCCCACAGCTTAAGCATCTTCGCGACGCTCACCGCCGCGTCCACATTGTCATCAACTACGAGTATGCGACGATTTGACTTGCGATGGCGCGCCATCATGGACGGACTGGGATGGGATCGCGTTGACAATTGATTTGAAAGTGGAAGACGAACGATGAATTCGCTGCCAGGTGAATTGCCCCCGCTTGTCGCTGAAACACTTCCTCCGTGCAGTTCCACGATTCTCTTCACCAACGTCAGCCCGACTCCCAATCCTCCGCGGTTGCGGGAAACTGTCGTGTCGCCCTGTTCGAAGAGCTTGAAAATACGTTCCAACTGATCTGCCTCGATGCCAATTCCTTCATCGCGTACGCGAATGAATACCTCTTCATGATGCGACTCGACGGTGAGCCAGATCTGACTAGGGTTGTCGGTGAACTTAGCAGCATTAGTCAGCAGATTGCTGATTACTTGAGCCAACCGTACGATGTCCCCATCGATGACGAGCGGTCGAGTTGGCCGGACCAATATGAGTTCGTGACCGCGGCCGTCAATCGTGGGTTGGACTTCCTCCACGGCGCGGTCGATGAACTCGCTGACGTCGATCAGTTCACGCTCGAGATGAATTTTTCCGGTGACAATTCGAGAAACATCGAGTAAATCATCGACCAATCGTACTAAATGGATAATCTGGCGTTCCATCATCTGCGTCGTATCATATATGTCTGGTTCGCATCTACTAGACATCTTTAGTAGTTCTACGCCGTTGCGAATCGGCGCCAACGGATTGCGAAGTTCGTGAGCGAGCATCGCCAAGAATTCATTCTTTTGGCGATCCGCTGATTGCAGTTCTTCGACCTGCCGCTTGTCGGTCAGATCTCGCGTGATCTTGGCGAAACCTCGCAAGATCCCGTGAGTATCGTGCAGGGCGGTAATAATAACGTTTGCCCAGAATTGAGAGCCATCTTTTCGCACTCGCCATCCTTCGTCTTCGACGCGTCCGTCGCGAATGGCTGCTTCTAATTCCCACTTGGGTTTCTCTGCGGCGATATCCTTCGACGTGTAAAACGTTGAAAAGTGTTTGCCGATAATCTCCTCCGCGTGATAGCCCTTAATCCGTTCGGCTCCGGCGTTCCAACTCATCACGAGACCTTCGGAGTCGAGCATAAAGATGGCATAATCCTGAACGCTCTCAACCATCAGCCGGAGACGCTCCTCGCTCTGGCGCAGTTTCTCTTCAGCTTGTTTGCGCTCTGTTAGATCGCGCGTAATTTTCAGGAAACCGCGGAGTTCGCCCGAGGAGTCGCGCAAAGCAGTAATAACCACATTCGCCCAGATCCTGCTTCCGTCCTTTCGTAGCCGCCATCCTTCGTCCTGCAAGCGGCCCGTCGCAGCCGCTCGTCGAAGCTCTTCTTGCGGCCACGCTGCCTCGATTGATTCCGGCATATAGAAGTTTGTGAAGGACTTGCCAATAATCTCGTGCGGCTTGTAGCCCTTGATACGCTGCGCCCCAGCATTCCAACTCACAACGATGCCATTAGGATCTAAGAGGAATATCGCGTGATCTTCAACGCTGGCGACTAACTCTGCGAAGTGTTGCTCCACTTCACGAAGTTTGTACGTCGATTGGGTAGCAACGCTGGGCCGCTCGGGTGGCGGTCCTTGGGACGTACTCATCATTGACTCTAAGGTGAAGAAGAAGTTTGGCGGAAAGAGAACAGGCGGGAAAGATTTGCTGGGCTCCGTCCGATCCACACATGCAAGCTCGCCCAACATCTTACTCGAAGACGGGGCGGCGCTATTCTGCGAAAGGTCGCGGCCCTCCTGAATAACAATCGGTAGCTAGTCAGCGCGCCCCTTAACGCCCAAGTTGACCGAAATAAAGTCAATTACGGCTTGAGAACAACCTTCACGCACCCATCCTTCTTGTCGCGAAACGTCTTATAAGCCTCCGGAGCGTCTTCAAGCTTGACGCGATGAGTGATAACGAACGAGGGATCGATCTCTCCAGCTTCGATCTTCTTGAGCAACGGCCCCATGTAATGTTGCATGTGGGTTTGACCGGTGCGCATCGTAAGCCCCTTATTCATAAACGCGCCAAACGGTAGCTTGTCAGGAAAGCCGATATACGCGCCCGGAACCGAAATAGTGCCAGCTTTACGGCAGCACATGATCGCTTCGCGGAGCACATGAGCGCGATCGGTGCCGAGCATCACGGCAGTTTTCACTTTGTCCAGGACGGCGTCGACCGAGCCGCTGGCGTGAGCCTCGCAGCCGACTGCGTCGATACAGCGATCAGGACCTCTGCCTTTTGTCATTTCCTGCAACTGATCATAGACGTCGACCTCGTCGAAGTTGATTGTCTCTGCCTTCCCATGCGTGGCGGCCATTTGCAGGCGCTCGGAGACGCGGTCGATTGCGATTACTCGGGAGGCGCCGAGCATCCATGCACTTTTGATTGCGAACTGGGCGACAGGCCCACAGCCCCAAACAGCGACCGTGTCGCCTGGCTCAATGCCGCAGTTCTCGGCTGCCATGTACCCAGTGGGGAAGATGTCTGAAAGGAAGACCACCATCTCATCGGGCAGGTCGGACTCAATTCTTAAAGGTCCGACATCAGCATAGGGAACGCGGAGGCACTCGGCTTGACCGCCAGGAAATCCGCCGAGCATATGTGAAAAGCCAAAGAGGCCCGCAGGCGAGTGCCCCATCGCCTTGCTGGCCATCTCGGCGTTGGGATTCGAGGCGTCGCAGCACGAATACAGCTTCTTCTGACAGAAGAAGCAGCTGCCGCAGGCGATGACGAAAGGCACGACGACCCGATCGCCCTTCTTCAGGTTGGTGATTGCAGAGCCGACTTCGACGACTTCGCCCATCGGCTCATGGCCGAGAATATCGCCCGACTCCATCGTCGGCATGAAACCGTCGTAAAGATGGAGGTCAGAGCCGCAGATGCCACTCGCGGTGACCCGCACGATGATATCGCGGGGGTCTTGAATTTTGGGGTCGGGAACCGAATCGACTCGCACGTCTCCAGTTCCATGCCAACAGAGGGCTTTCATAATTCTTATTTCATCGCATAGGGAGCAATCGCCAGCCGTTGCGCAGACCATAAGCGCAGTTAATTTAGCTCGTCTAGACCGCAGCCTGATCCAAAAGGGACCAGTCTCGGAATGCCGAGTATCATTTGGCGATCATTGAGAGGATCTGAAGCGAAGGCTGAGGCAAAGGTCATACCGTCGTAAGTCCGTGGCCTCAGGGATCGTCTCCTTGCGGATTTTAGTGCCGAACGCTGGTGATTACCTTCAGCAAACTAGAAAGCTTTCTCGCACACCGCGAGTAGATTCAACGCGTAGGGCGAAACGCTAAATCGTCGCATCAACATGAGCGTCTAAGGCTTCTTCCGTAAGCATGCGTCGTCTTGGCGCCGCGCTGCCGCGTCAATATCCAATGATGGAAATTTGCATTGGCATGCCCTTCGCACTGTTTAGACGTAGAGACTTCAACACCACTCACGGGACTACTAATGTCACTCGATACTTTGGAAGACGCGTTCTACGACGAATTGTGCGACATCTACCACGCTGAAAAGCAGCTCGTTAAAGCGCTGCCAAAAATGGCAAAGAAAGCTTCATCCGTGGAGCTGACTACGGCGTTCGAGGCCCATCTGGCAGAAACAGAAGAACATGTCGCGCGAGTCGAGGCCGCCTTCGAAGACACCGGCAAGGCCCCCAAGGCCAAGAAATGCGAGGCGATGGCCGGTCTTATTGAGGAGGCGAAGTCAATGATGGAGGAGGAAGCTGCTCCTGAAGTGATGGACGCGATCTTAATCAGCTGCGCCCACAAGGTAGAGCACTACGAGATCGCTACTTACGGCACTCTCTGCACTTGGGCCGAATTGCTCGGATATAAGAATGCCAAGAAGAACCTCGGTGCCAATCATGGCGAAGAGGAGAAATGCGATCTCAAGCTGACGAAACTCAGCAAAGCCATCAACTTAGCCGCCAAGTAGCTCCCGATTGTTCGGTGCTGACGAGGCCTTCGTGGGGCTCGTCAGCACTGGCCTCATAGTCCCGCACGGGCGTCCAGCTTTCCCTAAATGCCCGTACCTTCAATCGTTCGAGTCACCGTCCAATCGACGTGATTGCGACGAGCCGAGCGCATGGTCGCCAATGTTCGCTTTCTTTTCAAGTCGGCTAGGCTGCTTAGGTTCGCTATCAGTTTCACTTATCGGAACGCTGCTCCTATTTCTGCTGATGCAATCGTGCAGTCGATAGTGAAATTATCAAGACTGAACGGGATTTCGAGTAAGCATCGCAGGCCCCACGCTGCGTGAAGCGCATTGATTGAATTGTATAAATCCGCTCCTTTCACAGAATGAATCTCATGGCTAAAGGTCCAGCCGGTTCGAAATCTGCTAAAACGCCGCAAGACTCCATCGGTGCCGGAGGCGAACTCCACCAAGTCGCAGCGACGGCGCAAACGCAGCTCACTACAAACCAAGGGCTGCCCGTTGCTGACGACCAGAATTCGCTAAAGGCGGGACCGAGAGGGGCTACTCTCCTGGAAGACTTCCATCTCCGGGAGAAAATCACTCATTTCGACCATGAAAGAATCCCTGAACGAGTCGTTCATGCTCGCGGGTACGGGGCGCACGGGTTCTTCCAAGCATACGCTGGGAATGAGGAGCTGACGAAGGCCGGTTTCCTGTGCGATTCGAAAGTGAAGACGCCGGTATTCTGCCGCTTCTCAACGGTGGCCGGATCTGAAGGCTCGTTCGACACGGCGCGCGACGTTCGCGGCTTCGCAGTGAAATTCTACACGAGTCAAGGAAACTACGACCTAGTCGGGAATAATATCCCGGTGTTCTTCATCCAAGATGCGATCAAGTTCCCTGATCTGATCCACGCCGTGAAGCCAGAGCCCGATCGTGCGTTTCCGCAGGCTCAATCAGCACACGATACTTTCTGGGACTTCGTATCGCTCACGCCAGAATCAATGCATATGCTCACTTGGGTCATGTCCGATCGCGCGATCCCGCGCTCGTATCGCATGATGCAGGGATTTGGCGTCAACGCCTTCCGCATGATTAACGCGGACGGCGAATCGAAGCTAGTTAAATTCCATTGGCGCCCGAAGCTGGGAACTTTCTCGCTCATTTGGGACGAGGCCGTGGTCATCTCAGGCGCCGATCCTGATTTCCACAGGCGCGATCTGTGGAACGCGATCCAGGCAGGCGACTTTCCGGAGTATGAGTTGTCCGTGCAAGTCGTCGACGAAGACGCCGCCGCCGAATTGGACTTCGACATTCTCGACGCGACGAAAATCATTCCCGAAGAAATTGTGCCGCTACGCCCCCTCGGCAAAATGATTCTCAATCGGATGCCCGACAATTTCTTTGCCGAGACGGAACAAGTCGCGTTTTGTCCAGCCAACCTCGTTCCTGGAATCGACTTTAGCGAGGATCCGCTGCTACAAGGACGCCTGTTCTCGTACCTCGACACGCAGCTGTCGCGGCTAGGCAGTCCAAACTTCCAAGAGATTCCGATCAACGCGCCAAAGACCCCATGGCAAAACTTGCAACGGGATGGCCACATGCGGATGCGCGTCGATCCTTCTCGCACGTCGTACGAGCCCAACTCGTTGGATGTGAACGCACCGCGGGAAGCGGGTGACGAAGGATTCCAAAGCATTCCCGTGCTGAGCGATGGGCCGAAAATACGACAACGGCCAGAAAGCTTCGCCGACCACTACTCGCAAGCGAGCTTATTCTATCGCTCGCTCACCCCGCCCGAGCAGCGACATATCGCAGGCGGGTTCGCCTTCGAACTAGGTAAATGCGCCGAAGTGAAGATTCGTCGCCGGATGCTCGGACATCTTGAACATATCGACTCTTCACTAGCTGCCGAAGTGGCCGACAAACTCGGCATGACGGGGGAAGCCGAGCCAATCACGCCGACGGTGAAGCCTAATCACGGATTGGGGACATCGGACGCGCTGAGCCAGTACCTTGACGCGCCGAAGTCGATCGCAGGTAAGAAAATCGGCGTGCTCGTAACTGATGGCACGGACCCAAAACTCGTTGATGCGTTGGTGAAGAAGGCCGCGGCGGAAAAAGCGACTGTCGAAATCATCGCGCCGAAGGCTGGTGGCTATACGCCGCTCAACGAAGATCGCCGACCTGCCGACCACGCCCTGGAGGGAGCGCCATCGGCGCTATTCGACGCCGTGGTGATAGCGCCGAGCGAGGAAGGCGTCTTACAGATTTTGAAGTTTGCAGCAGCCGTCGATTGGTTGCGGATGGCTTTCGCCCACCTGAAGGTCATTGGCCACGTCGAAGAGAGTGCACCGCTATTTGACGCGGCAGGCATTGATCCGGCGAATGATGCGGGGATCGTGAAAGTCAAAGGCGCCAAGGTCGGTGACTTCATCGAAGCTGCCAAGCAGCACCGGGTGTGGGAGCGAGAGGCTCAGGTGCGGTGATTTTCGAGTTGGATGGCGATGTCATCGGAACACGATGCAGGGTGATGGAGTTGGCCGATGCCTGATGCGGAGGTCGATACGCCGAGAGCAATACAGGCATTCATTGGCTGTGCCGGATGGAGCCTTCGCAAAGAGCACTTCCCACTATTTTCTGGCGGCAGCAGCCATTTGGAACGCTACGCATCGCGTTTCAACTGCGTCGAAATCAACTCTTCGTTCTATCGCTCGCATCGCGTAACTACCTATCAGCGGTGGGCGGAAACGACGCCTCCTGGCTTCCGTTTTTCCGTGAAGCTCCCGAAGCAAATTACGCATGTGAACCGACTGAAGCGCTCGCACGACGTGATCGCTCAATTTAGCGTAGACGTTGGCGGGCTTGGCTCGAAGCTAGGCGCAGTTCTCGTCCAGCTGCCGCCAAGTTTCGAGTTCGAGCGCAGCGTTGCCGATGAGTTCTTCGCCCAATTGATGGATGCGATCCGCACCCCTATCGTCGTCGAGCCGCGACACTCCTCTTGGTTCGGGGAGGCCGCGAAGTCATTGCTTGCGGCGCGGGCAGTCGGTCGAGTTGCCGCCGATCCCGCGGTCACAGTTGAAGCGTCGACGCCACTCATTGCGAGCGATCTCGCTTACTACCGCTGGCACGGTTCGCCGCGCATTTACTTCTCATCGTATTGTCAGAGTTCGCTTTCAGAATTGGCCCACCGCGTTGCTTGCCTAAAAACGGAAGGTCGCGATGTCTGGTGCATCTTTGATAACACGGCCGGGGGAGCAGCGACAATCAATGCACTTTCAATGCAAAGCTACTGCGATGAGGCTTTGAATGTTTGCGAATGCTGATAGCGCATTAGCTTTGCTTGCGCATTGCATTTGCTGGGGACAAACATTGGTGGCCTTCGACACTCTGTGAGCGTCTGTGCGTCACACTCCAAGTGTGCTATCTGCAAGCAAAACAATTAGCAAGGGCTGAGAAATGCGCACTGATGGTGTGACGTCCGTGATCGTCGAGTCCTCGTTAATGGTATGTCTATTGCACTATCCCCCGTCACGCTTCGGTTGCGTCATGAGGGCAACAGTCCTCCATGTGACTCAATTCTTTCTGTAGCGAATGCTTTTTTTGAGGGGAAGTTAGCGATGTTTTCATTTGTGATGATACGCAAATCGGCTCTGGCAGCGGCTAGCGTGTCGTGTCTTGCCGTCAGTGCCAACGCCCAGACAACGATTGATTCGACGACCGGGAAGCCGGAAGTGAATCAGTCCGGGATCAACGACGCCGGAGCCCCCGGAAATCGACCCGCAGCTCAACAAGCGACGCCCGGTGGAAGGCGCTCAGCTCTAGGGACTTCCAACGCGGCTTCTACTGCAGGGGACCTGAGCCAACAGATTGCCGCCTGCTTAGTGTTGGGGAATCAAGAAGAAGTTGCCCTTGCTGAGATCGCTCAGAAGCAGGCTGAGCATCCGGAAGTGAAGAAGTTCGCTGCACACATGATCGAACAGCATCAGCAAGCAGTGACGAAGCTGGAGCAGGCGGTGCCGCAAGTCGCAGGATTGACGTTGGCCGGAACTGACGCGCAAACTCCCGGAAATGAGCAAAACGCAGAACAGGCTCCTGAAATAGCCTTAGCGAAGGCGATCAAGCAACAATGCTTGCAGCTCACTCAGAAGGAAATGTCTGGCAAGCAAGGGGCTGAGTTCGACAAGTGCTACATTGGTCAGCAAATCGGTGCGCACGTCGGCATGCTGGCCCAACTCCGGGGCAGTAAGGATTTTGCCAATCCGCAGTTGCAAGCGGTGATTGCCGAGGGGGAACAGATGGCCACGAAGCACCTAGAGGAAGCCAAGAAGATTATGGCGGAGCTGGAAGGTGCTAAGTCGCAACCTGCGCGTACGACGCAGCGGACCGCACCTGCAACCCGCTAATATCAACTTAGCAGACCAATTGAGCACGCAGCGTGGTGGAGCGATTATCCATCACGCTGCGCTGCTTTTTCACACTGGTCAGCTTTGCTCTTGCGACCTTAACATTTCTTATTCGCGCCCGTGGCTTTTTGGCCGTTAGCGATTCGCACTGTGATTCAGTTACATGCTTGCGATGTGCTCCGCATCGAAAAAGAGACGAGAAGCGGCAAAGTGCACTCGCTGAAATGACCGAGCTCTTAACGGATCTGTGGGCGAGTTAGCCGTTTGCCATACTCCGACGTCGGCCCGCATCATGGCGACGCACTATTCAATCGAACGGATCAAGCTACTGAACTGCCACGTGACCATTAGGCAGCCTAAAGATACCGAAGGCATCGACTTCGCACTGACGTTAGAGGTCGAGAGTGGTTCAACGTCCGATCTGGAACTGGACCATTACTTCAGCACAGGGACGGCGTTACCGTTCGTCCACAAAAACGAATCGTTGGCGATTACGCTGAGATCGATGATCGACCGTAAGCCCACACGCGTATACGCAGAGAACTACTGGGTTCCTGAGCCCTGGGATAGGCAACGCGGGTGAGTGAGTTTTCAGTTCAGCGATGCGGTTGACATGGAACAACGCAAGGCTGAGTATCATCTGCCGAAGCAGCTCAACGAGACAAGTGATTTGAGAACGCGCCACAAAAAAGATTCGGTAACCGACTCGAGTCGTTTGGCGATGCTTGAGGGCTTAGCTGCTCCGGCACTGCGAGCACTAGCGGAAGCCGAGATCACCACGTTGGAAGACCTTCGCCTCATCACAGAGAGTGAGTTGCTGGCCATGCACGGCATTGGTCCACGTGCGATTCGCACTATTCAAATGGCCTTCAATCGGCGTGGCTGGATATTGCAGAAATAGTTTAAGAAACATTGTAGCGCGAAGGCACATTGAGAATACTTTCGCAGAATGGTCCGCTGCTGCGTAGAGCTCTACCACGCCAAAGAGCTGGTGTGCAAGCTCAACGCAGTTTTCACTCGAAGGTTCCACCATGCTTTACGAACGCCCTTTTTCGCTTGAGCGGCGTCCCCAAGACCCAGACGCGGAGGCGATCGCCATCATGACGTCGGTCATAAGAGCACGTTGGTCGGCCGAGCAGCGAGATAAACGGATGCGAGTCGATTTCCGAAGAGAACGCGTTAACTTTTACCCCGTTATCATTGCACCAGTCGAGTGAACGACGACACTGTCGCTAGCTATGTCGAAACTCGCCACTTCCAACTAGCGAGCTTATTCGCCAACCTTTTTTGCACTCAAGATGAGCGTTGCCGTGTCTCGGGCGGGACGATAGAGAATAATCCGCCCTTCTGAGTCGTATCGCTCCACCTCGACGGCGATCGGAGCAGCAGCATCTCGGGTATCAGCGTAGAACCACACTTCACCCTTCTGCCAGGCAAAAGCATTTGGGAGTCGAATCATTCGATCTTCTCGCTGCGGCGATGCTTGATTTCTTTGACTGCTTTGGCAGCGTCGGCGTCGCGTGGCGCCATCTGTTCCAATTCGCAAAGCAACTTCTCGCCGTCGGAGTCTAGGAACGTATCACCACGCACCTTAAGTCGACGCTTTGCTTCGTCCAGCGTATCGTTGGTCGTGGCCATGGTCTGCCTTCCGATAGCGGATGTTGTAGCTGACACGACGACCCCAAGTCGAAAGGCTAGTAAAGACGGAGGGGCCGCCGTGCAAATCGAATCGGTACCGCAAAAAAAGCGCGTGCCGCAGCGGTCTGAACAACAGGAGACGGATCGCCGCGGTAGAGTCGCAGTGGGTTGAAACGTCGATCAATTGGCTGGCGGCGGGTTATTGCCCGATTGCTCAATCGTCTTCTCGCTCGTAGAGGTCGTTTCGCCGTTCGGCGTGGACGTCGTGTGCCCACAAACGGGTTAATTATCTGCCGCGCCAATCCCCCTCTGAGGTGCGCATCCATGAAATCGATTGGCCCGCCGGGTTGTTGGAACAATCATGACGAGGCGGTCCAACGCCTAGGTAGAAAACGCAGGGCCGGCCGATGTGATTTGATTATAGTGATAGATCGTCTATTTCAAACGCGCGCCGTTTCCGAAAGCCGCTGTCGTCCGAGAGGTCGATCATGAGGAGCTGCATTACGTCGCCAGCGGTGTGAGTCGGAGCCGCCAGAACAGGGGACGTCATTACGTTTTAAGCGATGAACTTCAAATCGATTTGCCTTGCGCAGATGGTGGGATGCGCCCTTTTAAACTTTCTTGCCAGCAGCAGAGCTGAGCCGCCATCCAAGCCGCTGAAAGCCGGCATCATTGGCATGGACGCCCATGCCCTCCCCTGGACGAAGATCCTCAACGATCCCAACGCCGCCGGAGAGCTGGCCGACATCAAGGTCGTGGCCGGTTATCCTGGCGGCAGCACCGACATCCCCCAGAGCATGGAATTGCTCAAGGCGCAGCTGAGGCCCGTCTCCGAGCTGGGCGTAGAGATGGTCGACTCGATTGAGGAAATGTTAGAGAAAGTCGATGTCGTGATGATCTTGAGCATCGATGGACGAAAGCACTTGGAGCAGGTCCGACCGGTGTTCGAAGCGGGCAAGCCCGTGTTCATTGACAAGCCCATCGCGGCCTCGCTGTCCGAGGCAATGGAGATCTTTCGGCTGGCCGAAAAGCACAACACGCCCTGCTTTTCCAGTTCATCGCTACGGTTCGCCAAGCAAACGTTGAACGTCCGCAATGATCCGCGTCTAGGCGAGCTGGTCGGATGTGATCAGTACGCTCCCTGCGCCCTGGAGGCGCATCATCCCGACTTTTTCTGGTACGGAATTCACGGCGTCGAGCCGTTGTTCACCATCATGGGCCGCGGCTGCGAATCGGTGACGCGCGTGCATACCGACGGCACGGATATGGCGGTCGGAGTCTGGAAGGGCGGCCGAATCGGCACGTTTCGCGGTATCCGCGACGGCCAGAGCGGCTACGGATCGACCGTGTTCGGCACGAAGGGAATTTTGCCGGGGGGCGGATTCGACGGCTACGAGCCGCTACTGGTCGAAATCGTCCGCTTCTTCAAGACCGGCAAGCCTCCGGTCAGCGCCGAGGAAACCTTAGAAATCTTCGCCTTCATGGAGGCGGCCGATCAGAGCAAACGCCTGGGCGGCCGGCCGGTGACGTTGGAGAGCGTCATGCAACAAGCCCGTCAACAAGTACGCCAGCTCGCACCTTCCCCGTGAACGCCACCCCGGCGCTCGCCAACATTTCGACCACCATGAACCGATACACACTCATCGTGCTCGCCTGCGCGGTTTTCGCAAGCGCGGCGAAATCCCGTGCCGCCGAATGGACATCGACGCCCGTTCCCGGCGAGCAAACCTTTACCGGCCATGCCTGGTATCAAACCTGGTTCAAGCCGCACGCCACCTTCTTCAGCGAGCACGAGCGCGATCTCTTTGGCGAGTCGGTGGTGCTGAACATCCGCGGGCTTGCCGGCGCCCATGAGGTTTACATCAACGGAACGAAAATCGGCAGCGGCGGCCAGTTTCCACCGCACTTCGAAGACGGCCGCGAGGGAAACCACCGGCACAAGATCCCCTCTGGCCTGCTCGTGCCCGAACAATGGAACGAGGTGACAATTAAGGTTTACAACCCCAAAGGGCCAAGCGGCTTTCTGACCGAGGCGCCGTTCGTGATGAACTACTTCTGGGAGTGCGTCTTCGAGGGAAACTGGAAGTTTCGCCCGGGGGACGAAAAGCCGGAGCTGGGCGGAGCCTTAAAGGACAAGCCGGTGGCGGCATTTGACGAGTTCAACCAATCCAACCGCGTGCTAGGCGAGGCCGACAAGCTGATTCATGGCGAAAAGTTGCCGCCAGAAGAGTCGTTCGCCAAGATGAAGGCCGCGGACGATCTGGCGGTTGAGCTGATGCTGTCCGAACCGTTGGTCGCCCAGCCGACCCACTTCAGCTTCGACGCTCGCGGACGAATGTGGGTATCTCAGTATCGGCAATATCCCTATCCCGCCGGCGTGAAGATGATCAGCCGCGACCAGTATTACCGGTCGCACTATGACAAGACGCCGCCGCCTCCGCCCAATCACGATCGGGGGCGCGATGTGATTTCTATTCACGAGGACACCGACGGTGACGGAAAATACGACCGCCACAAGGTCTTCCAGGACGGCCTGAACATGGCCAACGCTGCGCTTCCCGGCCGAGGTGGCGTGTGGGTGATGCATACGCCGTACCTGTTGTTCTATCCCGATCAGGACTTCGACGACATTCCCGACGGGCCTCCCGTGGTCCACCTGGAAGGATTCGGCCTGGAAGACGCCCACTCAGTCGCCAACGGACTGGTATGGGGGATGGATGGCTGGCTTTACGGCGCCCAGGGCAGCACCACGAGTTGCCATGTGAGACGGCCCGGAATTGATCCGCCCAACTCTCCGGGCGTTTATTTCCAAGGCTGCATGGTGTGGCGTTATCATCCGGAGACTCGCCGGTTTGAGATCTTCGCCGAAGGAGGGGGCAACAACTTCGGCCTGGAGCTGGACTCCGTCGGCCGACTGTTTACGGGCAATAACGGCGGCATGACTCGCGGCTGGCACTATATGCAGGGCGGCATGCACTTGATGCAAGGCACGACGCCGGAAAAGTTCGGGCCGCCGCGCAATCCCTTCGCCTTCGGCGACCTGCCGCACATGGAGAGCGAACAGGAAATCCCGCGGTTCACGCATTTCGCCACGCTGGTGGAGTCCACAGCGATCCCGCAGAAATACCACAACTCGTTTTTCAGCGTGGAGCCGCTGCACAACTTCGTGATCGCCAGCAAGCGCCTCCCCAAGGGCGCCACGTTCACGACCACCGACATCGGCAAAGTGCTGACTTCGGACGACTTCGCCTTTCGGCCCGTCTATATTGGCAACGCCCCGGACGGTTCGATCATGGTGGCCGACTTTTACGAGCACTACATCGCGCACGGCCAGCACTATCAAAGCCAGATTGATCCCACCACCGGGCGCATCTACCGGCTACGCGGCAAGCAGGAGAAGCTAGAGCAGAATCTCAACTTGCATGACCTGTCGACCGATCAGTTGATCGACCTGCTGGGCCATCCGAACCGCTGGCATCGGCACACGGCGGTGAGGCTGCTCGGCGAGCGTAAGGACCCCGCCACGGCGCCCAAGTTGCGGCGGCTCGTCGAAGAGGGATCAGGCTTGCAATCGCTCAACGCGCTCTGGGCTTTGTATCAGGCGCACGGGCTGGATCACGAAACGGCCCTGGCCGCCTTGCGGCACGAGCATGCGCCCGTGCGCTACTGGGTCGTCCGATTGATCTGCGACGACGTGGGCTTTGCCCACAAACGGTCGACCATTGCACTTGTGGACAGCCTGGGCAAGCTGCAGGACGGGCCGACGCAGGTTCCTCAAGAACTGTTTCAAGCCGTTCTCCTTCAGGCCGCCGTTGAAAAAGACGCCGAGGTGCGCTCGCAAATGGCCGGCTCGGCCAGGCGGCTGCCCATCGACCAGGCGTTGGCGCTGGTGAGCGCCGTGCTAGAGCATGACGAAGACCTTGAAGATCCCTATGTGCCGCTCTTGTGCTGGTGGGTCTTCGAGGTCAATCTCGATCGCAATCGCGAGGCCGTCATGGCGAGGTTCGAATCCCCGCAGTTTCGTCAGCGCCCGATGGTCGTAACGCACATTCTGGGGCGCCTGATGCGAGCGCTGGCCCTCAAGGGAAAGAACCAAGACTTGCAGCAGTGCGCGAGATTGCTGGAGCTGTGCAAGGAACAGGAGCAAGTGGACCAGTTGCTCAAGGGGTTCGAGCAGGCTTATGCCGGACGCCGCATGGTCGGACTGCCGGACAGCCTCACCCGGGCTTTGGAAGAAGGCGGCCGCTCCTCGCTGGAACTGCGTCTGAGGCTGGGCGACGCCGCCGCTACGAGCGAGGCGACTAAACTGCTCGAAAACGACAAAGCCCCCACCGCCGAGCGGATCGCCGTGGCGCGCACCCTGGGAGAAATCAAGGCCCCCGAAAGCCTTCAGCCCTTGCTGAAGGTCTCGGTCTCGACCGCTAACGCCGAGTTGCAACGGGCCGCGCTGACGGCGGTCTCCGCCTTCACCGACCCGGCGATCGGCGCGCGGCTGCTGAAGGAGTTCCCCGCATTTTCGGAAGAAGTCCGCCCCGCGTTCTTCGACGTGATGCTCAGTCGCGTCGAACGGACGCGTCAATTGGTGGAGGGAATGGAAAGCGGCAGCATCGCCCCGACGGACATTCCCGCCGACGTGGCCGACCAACTCCGAAGGCATCCGGACCCGAGCGTCGCCGGTTTGGCCCGGCAGCACTTGGGCGAAGGCGACGGCCGCGACCAGGCCGATCTCAAGCAACGCATCGAGCAGGTCCGCGCCGTCCTGGCCGAGGGATCTGGCAATCCCTATGCGGGCGAGGCGATCTTCACCCAGCGCTGCGCCGCGTGCCACAAGTTGTTCCACAAGGGCGGCCAGGTCGGTCCCGACCTGACGTCGTATCAGCGCGGCAACCTGGAGACGCTCTTGACTAGCGTGATCGATCCCAACGCGGAGATTCGCGAGGGATTCGAGTACGTCAACGTGCTGACGGTCGATGGCCGTACTTTATCCGGCTTCGTGACCGATGAGGACACGCAGATCATTACCATGCGCGGCAAGGCAGGCGAGGACATCCGCGTGGAGCGTAAAGATGTGGAAGAATTGGCGGCCGTAGGTCTCAGTCTCATGCCCGAAAACCTGCTTCAGGAGTTAAGCGATCAGCAGCTGCTTGACTTATTCGCCTATTTGAGAATTTCCCAGCCGATTAGCCCCTGACGCGCCACGGTCATCACGGGGCGCCTTTCCTGACTTTTCTGCGAGCGCACAGAGAGCTCAGCGAGCCCATTTGAGACAACGGCGCTTGCAGAATGCAGGCTCTTGTTCGCTGGGGCACGGCTCGAAGACTGCGTCCTGGAGTTACCGTCGCGGACTACGCTTGAAGGTCTTCTCCAACAACTTCGTGCTGAGGTATCGGCGACTCTGAACGTATTCGAGCGGACGGTCGCACCGCAGCGGCTGGCCGATTGTACCACGGCCAAGTTGACAGCGTTCGTCACGGCATTGCGAGGCCAGCATCTATCGGCGGCGACCGTGGCCCGTCACCTACGGCAACTCAAGGTCGCGTTTCGCTGGGCTCACCGGCAAGGGCTACTATTGAAGCTCCCCGAGTTCGATCGCATCAAGCAATCGAAGGGCGCCCGCGGTCGGGCGGTCAGCGGCGAAGAGTTCGACCGAATGCTCGCCGCGGTTCCCAAGGTGGTAGGCGAAGCGGCTGCCGAGTCGTGGAAGTCCTATCTCAAGGGCCTGGACGCATCCGGCTTGCGTCTCACTGAGTCGCTCGTCCTCAGGTGGGACGACGGGCCAGACGCGATTGTGGTCGACTACAGCCAGCGGCACCCGATGCTGCGAATCGACGCATCGGCCGAAAAGGCTAACACTCACCGGCTGCTGCCCATGGCGCCGGAGTTCGCTGAATTGTTCGACACCGTGCCGAAGGAAGCTCGACGTGGGCGAGTGTTCCATCCGCTCAACCGAGACGCCCTGCCCTACTCTCCCAGCCGCGACGCCGTCGGCCCGATCATCTCACAGATTGGGGAAAAGGCCGGAATCATCGTCGGGGAGCGCACCAAGCTCGAAGACGGCAAGCCGGTGAAAGTGGCGAAGTTCGCCAGCGCTCACGACCTACGACGCAGCTTCGGCTTCCGTTGGTCGCGGCGCGTCATGCCGCCGGTGTTGAAGGAGTTGATGAGACACACAGACGTGTCCACGACGATGAAGTTCTACGTTGGCGTAAATGCCCAAGCGACCGCCGATGAACTTTGGCGGGTCGCAGGTAGCAACTTAGGTAGCAGAGACGCAAAAGAGCGATGCGTCGAAGAAGAGCAATCGACGTAAGTCGTTACCCTGTAAGTACCGGAGGAGGGACTTGAACCCACACGACCTTGCGGTCACTGGATTTTGAGTCCAAGAAGGGCCACCCGCAATTTATAGGAACACTCACTGGACACTGCCCGGATGAGTCGCCATTTCGCGGCATTTCACTGATCACACTGCCCCGCTTAATCGGGACGATATTCGGATTCAATGCGACCGGATCTGCGTCAGATTTGCGTCAGATTTACTCGCCCCATTTATGCAGCAGCCACCGGGTCTGCCGTAGGCCCCGTCGGAGGCTGCAATCGATTCCTGGTCCATGCGTTGGAGGTAGGTGCAATCCGGTTGTTCACCACTCTCATCAACCTAATGAGCGAAATATGCCTCCAATGCTTACACTAGCGTGATGTGATGACGTCTCAGATTTCGGCATGGCTCTTGCACGTCAAATCTTGTGAGTTAGTCGAGCTTTTACGGTAAGGACTGGTAAATGCGACGCGAGTCGAACAGACGCTGTGCGAGCCAATTGCAACCAATGTGAGCGCTGGAACCGCTGTAGTTAAGTCATTGGTCTATTGCGGCATACCGCGCGATTCTCGCTCGCCAAGAACTTTGCGGATCCGCTCAGCGACCACGCGACCCATGAAGTGACCGTTATCCAATCGTTGTTAGGTCACCACCTTCGCAGCATATATTTTGTACCTTCCCGAAAGGCGAAAACTATGAGCCCAGTTTATACCCGATGGTCCCTGCTAGTCACCTTGGCCGTTTTTGGCTCAACAGGGTCCAACCGACCTGTGGCTGCGCAGGAACCGGTTGCGGAGAACATAGACGGAGTGGAGGTGCTCACTCGCGGTCCGCTGCACGAAGCGTTTGCAGAAACAGTGCTATTCGATCCCGAGCCGGGTATTGTCATTTCGCAGGCGCCGCCTGAACCAATCGAAGAGGTCGCCCCTGCTCAACGGCCAGAAGGTCCGGATGTGGCGTGGATCCCTGGTTACTGGAGCTGGGATGACGAGCGAAATGACTTTCTGTGGATCAGCGGTATCTGGCGCGCTCTTCCACCGGGCCGTCAGTGGATACCCGGGTATTGGTCGCCGGTCGAACAGGGATCGCAATGGATTTCGGGATATTGGGCCGACGCTGCAGTCAGCGAAATCGAATATCTCCCGGAGCCGCCAGCAACCGTGGAAGCCGGCCCTAACATTGAATCCCCTTCCGCCGACCATGTCTGGTTGCCGGGTTGCTGGATCTGGCAACAGAATAGATACGCTTGGCAACCCGGATACTGGGCGCCAGGGAATCAGAATTGGGACTGGGTCCCCGCCCACTATGTATGGACGCCGGGCGGCTATGTGTTCGTCGACGGTTACTACGATTACTCGGTACGGCGTCGCGGCGTCGTTTTCGCGCCGGTGTATTTCAACCAAGGAATACGCAACCAGCGCGGCTACTCTTACTCGCCGTCGACGGTCATTAACTCAAGCGTGTTTATTAGCCATTTGTTCCTGCGCCCCAGTCATGGCCATTACTACTTTGGCGACTACTACGGTTCCAAGTACGCCGATGCCGGCTACTCCCCTTGGTTTTCCTATCAATCCAACAAACGTGGATATGATCCGATCTACGTCAACCAGCGCTGGCAGCATCGGGACGAAGGTGGGTGGGAGCAACGGGCCCAGACTAATTATGAAAATCGGCGGGACAACGAAAACGCCCGGCCGCCACGCAATTGGGCAGCGCAAGCAGCGCTAGCGAGCCAAGTCGAGGCATCCCAACGCAAAAACATGTCCATGGCATCCCAATTGGACGAAATGGCCAAGAGAAAGAACGCGCGAGTGCGATTGCAGCAGGTCGATGACGCCGAGCGCCAATCCTACAGCCAACGTGGGCACGACTATCGTAAATACCTACAGCAGCGTCAACAGCTCGAAGCTAATCCACAGCGGTCGCGTGGAGCGGGCCCAGACGATTCGCAGGGACCAGAGCGACGCACGTTTTCGAAGTCCCCGTACGCGGCGCCGCCTATCGATCAATTTCGCGGCGACCTAGCGCCTCCGCAACGGCACGAAGCCCGCCAGCCAGACCTTCGAGTTCAACCTCAGCCTCGAACCAAGGGAAACGCGCCGGGAACTCGCGCGGAGAATGTCCGAAGGGTGCCTAATGACGCGTCAAATCGAGATGCTGGAAACACACGAGCGAAGCCAAAGGGCGACAACGGGAAGCAACCGCTAACGGATAATAACCCCCCAAAGCGCGAGCGGGGTGGTGAAGGAGCTAAATCTCAGGGCGGAAAGAAAGATAAACCGCAGGGCAAAACTGAAAAACAAGCAAAGGGTAAGGACGCGCCATAAGTAGGTTCTTTTGACCGCTTTGCCCTCATTCGCGCGCCGTTCGACCAGCGACCAGAAACTGCAAACACGCTCAAGGCGCCTCCGATGACCAATGCCAACCAGCCTCCGTTATATACTGACGCCATTAGCACGCGTGCGCGCTCACGGGGCTGAGCTCCTCGGCGAAATGCAGCACGAAGACACGCACCAGCTATCGTGGGCCTGAAGGCATCATTGTCGCGCTTGCCGAGCAGCTCGGCTAGCTGTTCTTGATCAATGCTACTGGCTCTTGCTAGCCGGTGAGTGACGGAGCACCTTTGTAAAGTTTCATCGCGCGCGTTATCCGCAGGAGTGATCGCGGAGCGATGCGGCGTAAGACCCGGAGGCTTCGTCAACGGTCACATCGTTGCCAGCCGACCACGGAAAACGGCACGTAGTTTGCATAGCAATACACAATCGACGTCATGCTGGTTCCATCGAAGGAGAGACCATGTTGCCGACTACTGTCAAGCGCGTCCCAAATCAAACTTGTGCTGCTGTGAATGAACAAATTCGTCGTCAGACGGAAGAAAACATTTCGCGACTGAAGCAAGCTGGTCCGACGGCGATCGCCCGGCGCCTTGAAGAGCTTGATGCTGAATGGGATGTCGAACGGGCGATCGAAGCAAATGCGGCAACAGCTTCAATCATCGGCCTTGCTTTGGGAGTCACGGTCAATCGTCGGTGGTTGGCATTACCGGCCGTCGTTGGCGCCTTTCTGTTGCAACATGCGGTGCAGGGTTGGTGCCCGCCGCTGCCGGTGCTTAGAAGGCTTGGGTTCCGCACCGCCTCAGAAATTGACTACGAACGATATGCGCTGAAGGCGTTACGTGGCGATTTCGCCGACATTCATCCGGATAAGCGCGATCGTGGAAACAAATTTGCTGAAAAGGCGTTGCGGGCAGCTGAAGCGTAATCAGTCAGGCTTTGTGCCCTGTCGTCGTATGAGACATCTTCTTTTTTAATTTACGAGGTGAGTTATGCTTTGGACCGTACTACTTGTCCTGCTAATCATGTGGGCCTTGGGACTTGGATTTGGCGTGGCAGGCAATTTGGTCCACATTCTTTTGGTAGTTGCACTCATCGTATTTGTCGTCAACTTGCTTCAAGGCCGCAGGGCGCCCTAGCCGGCTTGGTAACGATCGTGCGCGGCGGTTACCATGGCATGATGATTTTGTTAGCGAACGGTAGTCACGATCGACAGTATCGAAGTAACTGATCGACCGTTTCACGCTGGCAGACGGCTGAGTATTCTCGCTGGGATCGATTCGCAGGCGAGCCAGTCAATGTGCCGCTCACTCACGTGCAAGTAAAATCTCAAATCGCTCGTCCGTCTCTGGGCGAGCGAGTCTCGCGTGGAACGCCCTATCGCGTGTTTGGCGCGGCTTGGGCGGGAGAGTCGGACATCGCCATGGTCGAAATGAGCGACGACGGTGGGCAGCACTGGCAAGAGGCCCGACTACTCGGCGAGTCAGTGCCCTAAACGTGGCGGTTATGGGAATTTCAGTGGCACCCCCCAAGCGTCAAGGGCACATGTCAAGTATCATCTCGCGCGACGGACAGTCTAGGTCGCAGTCAGCCAAGTGACCATTGTGTTGATAACAACGACTATCAAATTCATTACACCCTGCCGGTGGAAGTTGCACTAGTTTGAAGCGGTGAATCAAGGAGTGGAATCGTGTCGCGTCCTGTCACAGTCAACATCCCACACCAACTCGGCAAAACCGAAGCTCGACGGCGCATCGATGAAGGGTTCGGCCGCATGAGAAGTCAGATCACTGGCGGTTTAGGTCGAATGTTGACTTGCCAAGAGCGATGGGAAGGCGATCGACTTCATTTTGAAGCCGGGACGCTTGGTCAGAAAGTCACCGGACGATTGGACGTAGCGGAAGATGCGGTGAGAATTGAAGTCGATCTGCCGGAGATACTTGCAGGGTTGGCGGAACGTATCGCGGGCAAGCTTAAGAACGAAGGCCAAAAGCTTTTGAAGTGAACGCTGGCGGTGCAAAGCCCATGATCGCCATCAAATATGCTAGATCCTTAAGGGCAGGCCAACTCATTGCGTTCATTATTTCAAATGCTAGATGCTCCCAGAAACGGCTCGTTATTGTTTCGCCGCGCCCAGAATACCTTGTCGAAATACCCCGCGATTAAGGCTGACCAGCATAAAGGTGGATTTCAGCAACAATTAACGAATGCGTTCGAACCAGCGACCCTGAGGCAACGCACCGCGCGACATCGGAACGAAGTCACTTCGATAGCAAGCCTTGCTTACTCAGTCAGCAACGGGGTGATGCGCTGCGACATGCAGATTTGTCGGCACAAAAGGCTCGAAACCGTTTGAGCGACTGCATGTAGCGACAGTCTCACGACCAGCAATCGTGGACATCTCATTGGCTTTGTGAGGGTCCCAAATCTCACAAAAGAGGATGTCTCGTCGCGAGTTCCCTCTTTGCCGTCGGTAACGACATGCTTGAGATAAGAATGCTAAGTCCAATGGAGACTTAGACTTCTGAAAATGGCGGGGGCCGGATTCGAACCGACGACCTCGAGGCTATGAGCGAGTATCGAGTCTTGTCAGAAACCACCGAAATGCACGGAGAAAACGCAGTTTAGCGTCTTCAAATGGGCGATGCAAACCGTTGCACGCGATTGCGTTGATTCTCGAAGAATAGCGGTACTCGAAGAGTTGCGAGTGTGCGAAAAGCTGTACGGTACAGGTTTTACTCGTTGGCAGTTTAGAACTTAATCGGAGCACCGGTGGCGGCCTCTGCGACGCCGGCTGGCTTCTGACTCTGCGTGGGGACGACCGCATTCGCGGCAGAACCGCCGTCCGCCATGGGCTGTTGCGACGGCATCTGCTCATACGCGGGCGTATTATAAAAACGCCAGGGCGCGCCCTGCTGATTTGATGCGACGCCCTCTCGAGAAGTTTGTCCATTCGCGAGGGTAGGCCAGTTTGCTCCAGAGGTTGCGGCGGCGGTGGCAGCCTGCGCATTCGCAGCATTCGAATCATTTCTCGAAAGTGAGTTACTCCCCACGCTCGTGCCATCAACACGGCTGCGTTCCTGAACTCCTCGCTCCTCATCCATCCACGCGAAGTCTTCACCGGAGTACGCGGACTCTGCCCGCCCGCCGCCTCGTGGGACGTTCTGCGGTTGCACATTGGGGTTGGCCGGATTGAAGTCGGTCGCGGCGACTCCGTTTAAGTTTGGCCGCTGCATCTGCCACATGGGACCGCGTCCACGCGCGTAGGGTTGCGCCAGTGACGGGTTTCCCGCCGCGCGCGGGTATCCGACCCCCGCCCACCCGCCGTAGCCGGTGTTGGTGGAACCGGTAGTTGGCCTCATGGGAGAATTGGTTCCCAATCGCCCAGCAGCGTCGCTTGCCGGCCCAGAAAACGGCAGGCGAGCTCGAAGATTGGACTGCGCATTCCCGCTGCCACTCTGGGCTAATCCGATTTGGCATGCAGAAAGTACCGTGATTGCAGCGATTATGGAGACTATCAGCGATCTCATGGCGTTATCCTCACTCGAACTAATGTTGTGACCTCTCGAAGCGTTGCAATAGGCGTACCGTGCAAACCGCCGACTCGTCCGTTGATTCTCGAGGGTCAAAATAGGTGATAGCTATGCGGTACATACGTACCCCAACTGGGGGGATGTCTAGCCGTGACGTGCTTCTAGGATTCAATTCTCCGAGTACGAGAAGCCAAGCCGGCCTTCCCGCGATGGTGTCCAGAGGTTGGCCGGCTTGGTGGATCGTGCCCTCGAATTCGGGGACGGGCGCGGGCCGCACACTGCCGCGTTCGTACCGGATTCCGGCAAACGCCCCGCCCCCGGCGGGACGACGATCACCTTACCCAAGTCGCACGACTACGATGCGCGGTCCCAGAATTCTTTGGAACGCTCTCGGCGTCAGCCAGCACGGAACGGAAACAGTGGTAGATTTGCTTGAGCACATCGCTCGCTAATCGCTATCTCACTCGAAAGGCTGTTCTGATGAAGTGGATGCTCTCACTCGTTGTTTTGACAGGACTCGTGTCACTTGGCGGATTAACCGGTTGCGCTGAGAAGGCCTCTACGAAGACTGAAACGACGACCTCGACTCCCGGGGGCGAAACGACGACGACGACTGAAAAGACTGTCGAGAAGACCGGCGATAACCCGCCGCCGGGCCACTGATATAACGCTTCCAAATAGATGCGGCTCTGCCGCAGCGGTCCGTTGACTGTTTGTCGGACCGCCGCGGCATCCGCGTTTTTTATGCGCCGAACTGTTTGTGGGCACGGCGACCCCTCTGTCTTAAAGCCTTTCGACTTGGGGTCGCCGTGTCTTTTCGTTTCCAGCGATCAAATCGTAAGCTAGACTTGGCAGTCTGCCGTGGCGGCGTCCCCCTGCCTTTGGTGCCCCCTTTGGTTGTTGGGCCGCCGCCACGCTTACTTCGATCACCCGAACGTGGGCGGCCTGACCCGGCATGACGCTAGGTGGACGCCCATGTCCGTTGGCGGCGAGTCCTGGGCTAGAGGGTTGCCAGGGCTCGCCGCCTATTTAAGGTTCAAACGGTCTGTGACGGCGGCCTTCGCTTAATGTCAAGCAGGCGGAGTCGCCGTCACGGCTTTTCTAACTGCCGCCCGGTCGACCGGCAACGAAGCGGCAAGTTTCTTACAGGCCCTCGGGCGTCAGCTACGTTACACAGTGCAGCGTGGGCACTTGTCCTGCAGCGCGCTGCTCAGCGGGGCGGCGCCGAAGCGTAGTTGTTCGACCCTCAACGCCAAGGCCCGTCCGGTGTTTAATAACCCCGCCGCGCTGCAACGCCACGGGAGACGCTGTTAAACTGACGGACATGCGACGCATTTCAATGCGACAGATGTCAGTGCTCGTTACCGCGCTGACGATGCTCGTCGGCTTTCTGACTTGGGCAAAACGATCGGCCCAAGCCGATGTGCGTCAGATCAAAGCCGATCGTGAGCGACTCCAAATCTCTGACTAAAAGAAAGCCGCGCCTGCCCGCGCGGCCTCGGTCGAGCCTTCCTGAAAGTTTCCGGAAGGCTCAGAGCGATCGCTGAATCTCACGCAGCCGACGTCGCAACTTCGCCGCAGCCGCAATCACTTGCTGCACATCAACGCGGTGCCTAGTCGGCAGCAGCACCAGAAGTTTTGCTCGGCGGCGAATCCCGACTAAACTGACGGCCGAGAGCGCGTGGCAAACCCTCTTTCGCATTAATCTCAGGGCGGCAGAGTCGATCGCTGTGGCCCGTTCACCATTCGTGGCTGCAGCGTAGTGGAACAAAGCAAAGCCAGCCACCGCTCTTCTTTTCTCAGCCCCTCAACGCCCGCGAGCGGCATACAACCGGCGCCGCCGCCATTCGCGTTAAGTTCGACCAGCACTGTGCCGAAACTCAAGAATAGCCACACCAGCGGCAGAACAGCGACCGAAGTCGTTTCCCGACCTGCGGCAACCGTGAATGGTGCTTTGAGATAAATGAGGGCGTTGCCGACCGCACACGGCAACGCCCTTTTTCATGCGCTAAACTCTCAGCCCCTCAGCGCCAGCCTAACGCGTTCCCGCGAAACGCGACTCCGCTGGTCGCGCCCGCCCCTCGCATCGCGTCACGGCTCAATCTGGAGCGTCGCTTTCTGCTACACTGCTGCGAATGAGGCTGTTGCGTCACCTTACTCCGCGATTCTCAATTCGAGCGATGCTCGTGGTGACGACGTTATGTGCACTCTTCTGCGGTTACCACATCATATGGATGCAGCAGCGACGGGCGGCGTTTGAAACTGGATGGGTCCTGCGCGGCGATTCATCGCGGCGTCGTGTGCCAGCTGCCCCTGGTTTCCACTGGCTCTTCGGCGAGAAGGGACATTTCTGCATCGTCATAGCAAACACTCCATCTAACGAAGAATTAGGGATGGTGCAAGCATTGTTCTCAGAAGCCGAAATCGAAATGCCGTCTATCGAAAGCTCCAACCTTCCGTTGAATGAGCAGTGAAGACTTGCTACCGAGGCTCTTCCCCATGCCCCGCCCCCGCTTCACCCTGCGAGTGGCCTTGGTCGTCATCACGATCGTGGCGGTGGTCTTGTGGCGACAGACGGATTGGCACCGTCAGCGGCATGCGGCGATTGCATCGGGGCGCGTCCTAGTTGGTCTCAATCTCGCGAAGCCTACCGCAGCTCCTGGCTTGCTGCGGCTATTCGGCGAGAGCGGCTACAACTCGCTACTCGTCGATCCGGCGATGAATGCTCAAGAGATCCAACAACTCCGGAGCCTGTTCCCTGAGACGGCGTATCCTTACGGGCGAATCGGCGAGTTCTGAAGTCCTCGCACACTCATCCCTGCGGGCGGCGAGGGCGGCGTGAGGGGCAGAATGCCAAGCTGCAAGTCGGCAACTCAGTGCCTAGGTTTGCGTCCCTTCCCCAACAGCGCCACCAATGCGACGCCTGCGATTAGGGCAAAGAAGGCCAGGGAGACCCAGTCGCTTGAACTCATGGCAGTTTTTCCGTAAGAGTAAATTGTGGCGATTGGAGAGACGATGCGAATATTGCGCCTTTCTGTCCCCGGCTAGTATCCCACCCGCCCGCCGGCCACAAGCTACTCATCCAGCATGAAACTGGATTACCGCTTTCTGCGCCCGTGGTATCGTCGCCGGAATGCGACCAAGACCCGACAAGCGCAAGCAGCATCCGAAAGTCGTCACCTACTTCCGCCCCATCGGCAGCGACGGTTGGCGAGTCGAGATGAACCAGGGCGCCAGGATCGTCCGCCGTCTGTCGGTCGACACCAAAGCTGAAGCGATCGCCGCCGCGAAACAGCTGCTCAACGAGTGGCCAGGCTCCGCGTTTGAACTCTGCGTCTTGGGCCGCGTCTACGCTTGGTGGGACGACGGCTGGCACTACTCTCGGAAAGAGCGCGACGACTCGATGGCCGCTTTGCTGTACGACGAGATGGGCGTCCTGATGCTTGAAGTCAAGACGGGCGACGGCATCCACTACGATCGCGATGCGACGTGCGAGGACTGAAGCAGCCCTAGCTCCCAGACTCCCAGCCGGGGTCATCCTAGACTTCCGAACGCCCCGGAGCGAATAACGGCCACCCAAAATAGGATCAGGCCGAGAGGAGCCAAGATCGCGCCAACAATGAAGCCGATGGTGGCGCCGCGGTTTCCGCGGGTGAGCGCGCCGACTGCGCCGGAGATCATTCCGCCGACGATCGCAAAGCAGACGATGACAAGGATCGCTTGGATCATTCGCGCATTCTAACCGCCGCCGCGGGAGCTTCCTACAGAATCACCGCCATCCCCAGCAGTAAAGCCACGACCGTCGTGGCGATGAGCGCCGAGCGGAGCGTGAAGCGGCGGCCAAGCCTCAGGGTGGCGGCGCCGGCGAGGGCGAAAATCAGGGCGGGATACCAGATGGGGAATTGAATGCTCTGACTGTATACGCAGAATGCACGCTCAGGCATGTTTCGTCGTAAGTCGCGGTTGATTGGTTGTGACCATACCACGCACACAGGTGAAATGAAGCCATTCGCTTTCTCATGCGAAATGTTGCACGATCCAAAGAAAGTTGAGCAGTCGAGTTTACGAAAACCAATACCGACCAATTGCACGCGATCAACAACTAGCTCGCTCCTCCACCACAACGCCAAGCAACCAACGCTCGCCGCGAAGCAGAAGGTCGCCAGGGCGTAGCGGAGAGAGGTGAGCATGGGGACGAAGCGCAGCGAATTGAAACTTCGTGGGGCACTTACTTTGCACTTCGAAAGGGCTTACCCGCTTTATACAGATTGAGGCGCGAGTGAAGCGATTCTTTCAAACCACCCTCGGCTAGGGCGCAAGCCTTCTCTTGCCATTCTACGGCCGCATCGAAGTCTCCACTTTCCGCATACGCCGCTGCAATCGTGTCGAACTTGTTCGGATCGTCGGCGTTGTCGAGTTCGAATGATTTCTTGGCCATCGTGAGCGCCCTCTCTCCATCGCGAAACCTTCCATCCGGACACGTCGAAAGCAACCAAGCAAGATTATTGTAGGGGATCGCGACTGTTGGCCCGAGCCGCACGGACTCGTTGTGGTCGTTCAACGCATTTTCATACGCTCCGATCGCTGCCCATGCGTTTCCTCTATTACTGTGGGCGTTCGCAGTAGGGACAAGCCGAATTGATTCGGTGTAGTCGTCAATCGCACGTTGATGGTCCAGTCGGAGCTCCCACACTCGCCCACGGCCGATGTAAGCCGTCGCAAATTTCGGGTCTAGGCGAACTGCTTCGTTGAAATCATTCACAGCCAAGTCGAGATTCCGTTCCTCGATACGAACCTGCCCGCGTCGTACATATGCGGATGCGCTCTCCGGATTCCGTTTGATCTCAGCTGTGTAGAACTGCCGCGCTGCTTCGATACTCATCACATCAGATTCTCGAACCCACAATCCGCCGAGCCAAAGCGTCCCATTCAACACTTTTCCTACTGTCGCCGGATCTGGCTGTATTGCTGCAAGGTCGTCCAGTGAGACCAATCTGCCATCTATGATCACTTCCACATCCGGCTTGATGAAAACCCGCTGGCCGATCTCGAATGTTTCACCTACTACGCTCGATGCAAAGAGTAGTGCAAATATGTGAGCCACCATGAAAGATATATTGATCACGCTGCTATCCCATTTAATCGAGGTACGTGTACCGCTGCGAATCGCTGCCAGTATAGCGGATCGGCAGCTAGAACAGACTCCCACGAGTTTCGCAACGTCTGCCGGGCGAGACGACGTTGTTGAAAACGTGCTTCATTGCGTACACTCCCGCGATGAAACGCCCTCGATTTAAGCTGGTGACGTTGCTGGCGGTAACGGCCGCCTTCGCCGATATTCTTGGCTACACACAAGTTCGGCGCCGCCATCTCAACCGTGAGTTTGCGGCGCTGTCGGCGAGCGGCTGTCCCTCTGCTTTTGAAGACCGCTGGTTTTGGCCAACTGCCCCCGAATCGATGGGCGTCATGTTCCACGCTGATTCGAACGACCGGCTATCGCTTGGCTCTGAGGCATTCACGAGGGTGAAGCCTTTGGAAGCTACTCGCGCGACGCGAGTGTCGCTCACGTAGCGGACTGAAAATGACGAGAAAATGACGTCATAAATGGAAAATTAATTACTGGTCGAAATGGCATGCATATGATTTGCACGAAGTCATTCCATTTGAATGGGCTAGTTTCTCGTCTCCGGAATCTGAATGCCCGCAAAGAAACGCGCCGCGAAAAAGTCATTAGTGAGCGACGAGAAACTCGCCCAGCTTTACGCTAAGCATCAAAAGGCTAGGTCTGACTGGGCAACGTTCGTGAAGGCATGCAAGGCTGAAGGCGAAGACACTACTCCTCAGGGACTTCGACTTAGGCTCGGCCGGTGGAAGAACAAAGGGCTAAAGCTGGTAGAGTTCCGCGGACAGTCGACTAAGCAGACTGCTGCGAAGCGAAGTCCGAAAGAGATGGCGGCGCTATTCGGCGTCGAGTTCGTCGAACCTACACCGAAGTAACGCGAATTGGCGTTACTTTCATCTTCGTCGCTTGAAGCGGCCATGCCTTAGGTTGCAATGTATGCTGCAAAACGGAGCCTCTGCGCACACGTCGCTGTGTCCTGTATGCGGGGCGACGGCGGCAACTCTGACCATCGACCGTTGCTGCGGCGAGTGCAGTGCAATCCTTCACTGGTTTCAGAACCGACTGGATCTCGTCGGTTACCGG
>PNKX01000005.1 GCA_013822725.1 Pirellula sp. | reverse complement strand
ACGGTTAGCTATGCTTCAACCCTTAGAAGCTTTTCTTGAACGTCCTTCCGATGACTTCGCGAACATAAACGCGCTCGCACCCCACGCTTGAATTCCCCCGGCGGATTTACCTACCAGGCATCTTGCAAGGGGTGACGGACATTTCTAGTCGTACCGCTCACCATTCGGACGCTGTCCCTCCATCGGTCCACATAGCTAGCGCAGGAATGTTGACCTGCTGTCCATCGTCTACGCCTTTCGGCCTCGACTAAGGCACCGGCTAACCCTGGGCGGATTTACCTTCCCCAGGAAACCTTAGGTTTTCGGCGGACAGGATTCTCACCTGTCTTATCGTTACTCATTCCGGCATAATCACCTGTACGCCCCGACACGGCTCCTTACGGTACCGCTTGTATCTGACGTACAGCGCTCTCCTACCGCTCAACAATCCCGCAGGATTGGTGAACTTACTGCTTCGGCGTCGTACTTACTCCCGTTCATTATCGGCGCAGAATTGCTTGACCAGTAAGCTGTTACGCACTTTTTAAATGGTGGCTGCTTCTAAGCCAACATCCTGGTTGTCACGGCAATTCAACTTCCTTAGTGACTGAGTACGACTTCGGGACCTTAGCAGGTAATCTGGGTTGTTTCCCTCTCGACCGCGAAGCTTATCCCTCGCGGACTGACTCCTGAGATAATCGCAATGGTATTCGGAGTTTGGCTCAGCAGGGTACCCCGGGAAGGGCCCCAAACCAAATCAGTATCTCTACCCCCACTGCGTAGTGGCTCAAGGCTAGCCCTAAAGCTATTTCGGAGAGAACGAGATATCTCCACGTTTGATTGCACTTTCAGTCCTCCCCACAAGTCATCCCCTCGGTTTTCAACCCAAGTGGGTTCGGTCCTCCACGCAGTATAACCTGCGCTTCAACCTGCTCATGGGTAGTTCACGTGGTTTCGCGTCTACCGCCAGCGACCAATAATCGCCCTATTCAGACTCGGTTTCCCTGAGGCTTCGACCCGTAAGGTCTTAACCGAGCCGCTAACGGTAACTCGCCGGATCATTATGCAAAAGGCACGCCGTCACACATTCCTCTTGCGAGGCATAGTGCTCCGACCGCTTGTAGGCGTATGGTTTCAGGTTCACATTCCTCCCCTAGCAGGGGTTCTTCTCATCTTTCAGTCGCCATACTGAGTTCACTATCGGTCATCAGAGAGTATTTAGCCTTACGGGATGGTCCCCGTAGATTCAGTCGAGATTCCACGTGGCTCGACCTACTCAGGTACTCCTCGAGAGACTGCTCATCTTTCACTTACGGGACTGTCACCCTCTGTGGTTGGCCTTTCCAAGCCATTCTGTTAGTTGGCAGTTTTGTAACTCTCATGTGAGAAGCCCTACAACCCCGCAGAGGAAACCTCCGCGGTTTGGGCTGTTTCGCTTTCGCTCGCCGCTACTAACGAAATCGATTTTTCTTTCTCTTCCACCAGGTACTTAGATGTTTCAGTTTCCTGGGTTAGCCACATACGACTATGTATTCATCGTATGTTAATTCAGGGATCTCGGGATCATCATTTGTTTGTCAACTCCCCCGAGCTTTTCGCAGACTTCCACGCCCTTCATCGCCTTCTGATGCCAAGACATCCCCCATACGCCCTTTGTAGCTTGGCCACATTTATCGAACGCTCTCGAACAGCTGACTCGCCGAAGCGAACCAGGGATTCTTGAGCGAAGACAAATATTGCTACAAAGAAGTCGATCTACGCTGCTTGCCGGGGCCGAAATAGACCCGACCAGCTGACAGATCACCTCTTGAGTAACGCTTGATCTTCGTTGTCTAAGGCAAAGGAGACCCAAATGCAAAAACCGCGGGGACAAGCCCCTCGGCTCGCAGTGGGTTTCAGATGCCACTCTTGCTCAAAACACCAAATTGTCAAAGAACGGATCCGGCCAGAAGCCGGCGCGACTCCGCAAGGGAGCCGCGAAAACCTGGCCGTAAATTTCAACTGCAACCAGCTGAAGCTTACGACTGGGTGGGAATCCCAGATTGTAGAGATTCCCGAGCGGCTGTCAAAGGGGGGTTTTGAAAATTTCAAAACCGTTTTGACCGCCCATCATCGGCCAGTGTTGGCCCTCAAGTTGAGGTCATTTTAGCCGGTGAAGAGGCAATTGTAGGGGGTCTCGGTTGGCCGACAAGGGGGTCGCCGCGAATGTGCGGTTTTATTTTTTGCGCACGGCAAATCAAGCCTGCGCAAGCCCCCCTACCCTGCATCGTCGGCGGGCGGAAGATGCCAGCCGCTACGCTCCAGAAAGCGGCGAGTGTAGAGGGCGGTGAAACCGCACGAGATGATGGCCACCGTTAGCAGCAACAAGAGGATTGCGGCGTGCACGATCGAGCCGCCCCAACTCAAATCACGATGCATGTAGTGAGCCGAGAGTGAACCAGCGAAAGCGCCGATGAAGAACGTCCGCCGCGGGCCGCGACTGTAGAACGCCAACGTGCCGAGTGAAACGGGAAGGACGAATAGCAGCAGGAATCCCGCCGCCAGGGTCACAATCGGGGCAAAACCGATGAACGTCGACATGGCCGCCACAACGGCGAACGCCGTCATGGCAATCATCATCGACCGGACGCTGAACTGCGGCGGCCGTCTGGACTTATTCGTCCGAGTTGGCGGCGCCGCAGGCGGCGGAGGGGGCGCAGTAGTGGTCGCTGGACGGGCCATGCTGGGAGCAACTTACCACGGACCGCCAACCGCTCAAACAGCGGCCAGTTCGGCGTTCTGCTGGCGTTCTTGGGCCTCGACGGCGGTGGTAGCGTCCAGGTCGGCCCGGGCGCTTTCGATCGCGGCGCCGGCGTCTTCTCCCGGCTGCACGCTGGCGACGCCCATGTCGAGCTCCAAGCGAATCTGATGATCGCCCAGCGGCACGGGGCAAAGGGAAATCGACGTCCGGACCCGTTGGCCGACGATCTTCGCCGCGCTGGCCGAACTGCCCGGCAGCATCACGATCAGTTCGCCCCCTTCGAGGCGGGCGAGGAGATCCATGTCGCGGAGGGTCGACTGCACGAACGACGCGAGCGAGTCGATCAGCAGCGTCCCGACGGCGTTGCCGTAGTTGTGCTCCAGGTCGGCGTAGTCGCGAACGCGGAAGTGAACGAGCGTGAGCGGCACGCCGAAGCGCTGGCTTTCGGCGATGCGTCGGCCGAGTTCGTCGGTGAACAGAGCGCGGTTGGGGAAGCTTTTCGCGGCCGACGCCGGCGTTTTGGCCGCCGATTCCGCCGCGGCAGGCTTGGCGAGGACGATCAGGTGCGCGATGGCTCCGTCGTTCCAGAAGCTGCAGTTGCGGCCGTTCTTTTTGGCGCCGTACACGGCTTCGTCGGCGCGGCGAACCAAAGCGGCGGGTTCTTCGCTCGCCATGCAGCCGGCGACGCCGACGCTGGCAGTAACGCGGAGGGCGTTGCCGCCGAATTGGACGCTCATCCCTTCGATCGCCTTGCGGATTCGCTCGGCGGCGAGTTGCCCGTCGATAATCGTAGTATTCGAGAGAATCACGGCGAATTCTTCGCCGCCGTAGCGGCAGGCGAGGTCGCCCGTGTTCACCGCGCGGCTTAGCGTGCGGCCGACGGTGCGGAGGACTTCGTCGCCGGCCGGGTGGCCGTGGACGTCGTTGAATTGCTTGAAGTTGTCGACGTCGAGCATGACCAGCGCGAAGGGCTGCTTGTGCGTGACGAAGAGCTCAGTCGATTCGATGAGGAACGAATCGAACGCACGGCGATTGGCAAGCCTGGTGAGGGCGTCGGTGCGGGCCTCAAACTGCTGATTGCGAATCTCTTCGGCTTGATTTTTGATTTTCTGCTCAGCGTCTTCGAGACGGTTTTGCAGGCGTTTGTTGGCGTCGAGCATCTTGGCGACGACGTCCATCACGACGGCGCCCCCCTCGGCGTTCCCCTGCTCGATGTCGACCAATTGCCCGGTAATCGACTCGACGAATGAATTGTGGGCGCCGACGTCCGACGCGACGTTGCGGGCCAAATCACGCAACTGCTGAGCCGCCATGCTGGCGCGAGCGGCGTCGTTGGCCGACATTTCGCCGCAGCCTTCTTCGCGAGGCGCGGCGGGGGCGCCGTTGCGGGCGGCAATGAACCGTATGTAGATCACGGCCCCGCAAAATCCGGCAAAGAAAGCCGCGAACGCCAAGGCGACGTCGGAGACGACTCTCGCTACGGTAACGGCCAGTGCTAGTGGAAGATCCATGAACAGACTCTAAGGGCGGAGATCAAGTGACGGCTGGCCGCGCCACGGTCGAAGTGCGGCGAGGCTGGCTGGTCGTCGTTGCGGACATCGATGGTGTAAAAGCCTACGGCTCTGCAACGATACGATGCGGCGGAAGGGAGTCAAACGGCGGGAATGCACAATTCCGCAGGGAGATTGTCGGCTGGCGGCGCGGAGGAAATATAGCGAGAATTGGGGCGATTTCAGGGGTCGCCCGGGGAGCCATTGGCCTTTTCCACGCACGCATCCTGCTGGATGCGCCAGTCGCGAAATGGCGCCTGAGTTGTGGCATGGAAACTGTTTCCAGAGTTGCGCGGCGGACCTCCTCAACTGCGCTAAATCGAGATCAGCCGGTATGTTTTGATCATTCGGCGACCAACGGCGTCGCGGCGACGATGACGAATGTAGGGCGAAAACCCCGGACGCGAGGCGATGATGACGGAAAGTGGTAAAAAATGGCCTGTTTCGATTCCGCCCGCGGGTGGGATGGTAACGATGCTGCGGGGTTTGCGGCTCCGCTGCCCGCGCTGTGGGCAGGGAGCGATCTTTCGCGGATGGTTCGCGATGAACGCCCGCTGCCCTGCATGCGGCCGGTTGTTCGATCGGGCGCCGGGGTATCTGCTTGGGTCGATCTACTTCAACTACGGCGTCACGGCCCTGTTGGTCGTGATCGTTTACTTTTCGCTTTACTTCAGCGAGACCCTGAACGGCAAACAGCTACTGGTGCTGCTGACGGGATTCAGCATCGTGTTCCCGCTCTGGTTTTTCCGGCATGCGCGCGGGCTGTGGATCGCGTTCGACGAACGCTGGGATCCTTGGCCGAATGAGGAAGAGGCTCGGCGCGGGGAGACAGGCCTGGGCGCCGGTGCGAGTGATGCTCCGGCGGGTCGTTGAGTAAGATTATTGAGAGAAGAATGGGACGCGTATGATCGCGGATTTAACGGATTTCCGCGGATCAATCAACTGGCGCGTGGAAACGTGATTTCGACCAACTGCTCCACAGTTATCCGCGCAAATCCGCGTTCTATTCTTTGTACGAACGACGCTCCGGCGGGTCGTTGACCCGCGGCTACTTTTCAGCGGCGTCGCGTTCGGCCTGAGCGCGCTTCACCGAACGGTAGCAGACGCTGCCGAACGTGGTGAGGATGATAAAGGGCATCGACATCATAAACAGGATGCTGTAGTAGTAGCCCGCCGCCATCGATTGGCCGTGGGGGTCGTTTTCAGCGAGGCCTTCGCGGCAGGTGGGGCAGGCGGTGGCGACGTCGTTTAAAACGGCGACAACTAGCAGCGCTAAGCCGCAAGCGATGATGTGATCGTTGACGAGTCGCTTGAGCATGGGACGCCTCGCGAGTGGGCTACCCCCCGGCGGAGCCGGGGGCTGCAATGCGATTCAGCCGGGAGCCGAAACGGCGGGCGGAACTGCCTCTAGTGTAGGATTCAACTCGGCGGACGGCCAGAGGTGATAGAGCATCAGGTAGACCACCACCCCGGTCACCGAGACGTAAAGCCAGATCGGAAACGCCCAGCGGACGACTTTCAGGTGTTTGGCTCGATTGCGGGCCTTTTCTTCGGGGGGCAGGGCCGCCGCCTTCCCCCAGCCGACCGCCCGGACGCCGTAAATCGTCGCGGCAACGGCCAAAAAGGGGACCGAAACCGCCAGGAGCACGTGCGACAGCAGGATGGCATAGTAGGCGTATTTCACCGGCCCGGGGTGGGTGAAACGGACCGTCAGCTGGACGGCGAAGTGGTATGTGAGGTAGCTCGTCAGGAACATCGCTGAGACGAACAGCGCCGAGAGCATCACGCGACCATGGGGAAGCTCGCGACCCCGTTTGATCTGCCAGAGGCCGAGCAATAGCAGCAGCGTCGCTAGGGCATTGAGGGCGGCGTTGAGATGGACCAGCGGGTGGGCGCCGGCTGCTAAGGGGAGCATGGAAAGCCACTCCCCTGCCCTGGCGATGGGAAGCAGAGCGTCGAGTTTGAGAGTTGAATGCATATCTGAGTATTGGGCGAGCGTTGGTAACCGCAACTCGGCATTTAGCTCCAGAGGAGCGGCATGATGTAGCCGGGGGCGTGAGCCCCCGGTTGCGAGGCAATCATTGACTCGAGCCCCGGAGGGGCGATACCGCATTACCAAATGCAGGGGAACTGTGTCGCCCCTCCGGGGCTCTGTTCGTTGTTTGCAATCATTCCGGGGGCTCACGCCCCCGGCTACATCATTTCGCCCCTTCCGGGGCTAATGCGACTTCTTCCTGCTTTGCTTCAATGACAGGCGTCGGTGGCGCCTTTTCCTTCTTCGGCACATACTCCTCCGCCAGCGCCCGTTTGATCACCTCGACGCCCTTCTTCGAATCATTCGTACTGACGGCGTTGAACATCCCCGCGATCTCACCTTGCTTGTCGATAATCACCGCGAAGTCGTTATGCCCCTTGAGGCTGACGCCGCCAACCTTCATGTAGTCGTGGGCGATGCGGCGCACGTCGTCGAACTCGCCGCGGCAGAAATACCAGCGTTCGGGGTCGGCGTTCAGTTCCTTCGCCTTTGCGGCGAGGACTGGGAGCGTGTCGGTGGCAGGATCGACGGTGATGCTCACCCAGTCGGCGTCGGCGATTTCGTCGAGCGACGATAGGTACTTGATGTTCTGGTTGAGCCGCGTGCAGCTGCCGGGGCAGGTCGAAAAGAAGAAGCTGGCGATCCAGACTTTCCCCTTCATGTCGGCCGAGCGGAACGGCGTGCCGTCGCTTTTGGTGAGCTCGAAATCGGTGATCGGCGGGAGGCTGAGTTCTTCGGCGGCGATAGCCGCCTCGCGGCGATTACGCTCGACTTGATAGACCTTGAACCCGCCGTAGGAGGCGGCGAGCACGACGGCGAGCGCGAGCCAGTAGGGTAAGGCGGAGTTGTTCATAGGGAGCGGTAAGGGTTCAGGGTTCGGGGTTCAGAGGGGAGAAAGTTCGGAGTTCAACCATCGACAGCTCGACGCCGCCTTCACTGAACCCTGAACCCTCGCCACTGAACCCTTCACTTCATATCGCCCGTCGTCCTTGTCGCGGCGATGCGCCAGGCGGCGGCGAGCATCAGTAGGGCGAAGGAGGCGGTGACTATCCAGCATACGGCGAGAGGCGGGAGGGCGTCGACGGGGGGGAGGGGGGGAGGACCAGGGGCATTAAGCCCCCGGCTCGCCTGGGGAGCGAAATGTAGGTAGTGGCGGAGGCCCGCGACGCCGTAGGTGAGGGGATTGAGGCGGATCACCCAAGCCAACCAGCCGCTGCCGCCGCCAGGGAAGAAGGCTCCGGAGAGGAGCCACATCGGCAGCAGGAAAACGCTCATGATGGCGTGGAAGCCGTGCGTCGACTCCATCCGCCAAGCAATCGTGAAGCCGAGACCAGTCAGAGCCATGGAGATCAGTCCCATCAGGACGACGGCCAGCGCAATCTCCGCCGACGAGCTATCGAGGCCGAGAGTCAGCGCTCCCAGGATCAGAAACAGCAGCCCCTGGATCATCGCAATCGCGGCGCCGCCGAGGATCTTCCCCAGCACCATCGCCCACCGCGGGGCGGGCGCCACGAGCACCGATTGCAGGAAACCCTCGTTGCGATCTTCGATGATCGTGATCGTCGCGAAGATCGCTGTGAAGAGCAGGATCATCACCAACGTGCCCGGAAAGAAATGGGCGTAGTCGAGCTGGTTGCCGCGCAAGCCTTCGCTGAACAACAGCCAGAAGATGATCGGCTGGCCGAGGGCGCCGAAGACGCGGTTCCGCTGGCGGAAGAAGCGGACAAGCTCGCGATGCGCGAGCGTCATGATGACCGGCAAAGAAGGCGATGCAGAGACGGTTGCAGTGCTCATAGTTTCGATTCGACGAATAGAACGCGGATTGACACGGATTTAGCGGATTCTCGCGGATCGGGCAGAAGCGGCTCGAATGAAATCCGCGCCGATCCGCTACATCCGCGTTCATCCGCGTCCCTTTCGTTTCTTCTTCCCCGAAGTTTCAGCATCCGCAGGAACATCGCCGAAGAAGCGGTGCCCAGTGCGGGCGATGAAGACGTCTTCCAACGTCGGCTTGCCGAGGGTGATCGTCTGGATGTCGGCTGGGAAGGCTTCGACCAGGCGGGCGATCCACTGGTGGCCGTCGGCTTGCTCCAGGCGGAGGGCGCCGTCGATGACTTTGGGTTCGCATTGGAAGCGCTCGCGGATGCCGGCGGCGAGTTCAGCGGGGCGTTCCGTCTTGATCGTGATGGCGTCGCCACCGAGCGCGGCGCGTAGGGTTTCAGGCGGATCGAGCGCCACTAATTTCCCTTGATGCATGATAGCAATGCGATCGGCGCGATCAGCTTCGTCGAGCAAGTGCGTCGTCAGCACGATCGTCGTCCCCTCGCGCTCGCGGACCTGGCGAAGGTACTTCCAGAGGTCGCTGCGGGCGCCGGGATCGAGGCCGGTGCTTGGTTCGTCGAGCAGCAGCAACCGCGGGCGGTGGAGCATGCTCTTGGCAAGTTCGACGCGGCGACGCATGCCGCCCGAAAGCGTTTCGACCAGATCGTTCGCGCGCTCGGTGAGGCCGACGGCGCCAAGCAACTCGTCACGGCGCGACGCCAGTTCGCTCGTCGAGAGGCCGTACAGGCGACCCTGATGGCGGAGGTTCTCGGCGACCGTCAGCTTCTTGTCGAGGCTCGGCGACTGGAAGACGACGCCGAGTTGCCGGCGGACGGCGGTCGTTTCGCGGCGCAGGTCGTGCCCTAGGATCGCGATCTCGCCCTGCTGGAGCGGGATCAGCGTCGACAGCAAGCGAAACAGCGTCGTCTTGCCGCTGCCGTTGGGGCCGAGGAAGGCGAAGACTTCGCCCTCGGCGACTTCCAGCGAGAGATCGTCGACGGCGAGACGGTCGCCGTAGCGATAGGAAACGTGGTGAGCGGCGATGGCAGGCATCGTGTTAATGTCGATGCCCGTGAGGGGCAACGCAAGGCCCGGGGCGGGGTTTCCAGCGTTCGGCGGCGTCCATGCACGAACGGGTGGCACGCCCTGAAAGGGCGTAGAAGAACTGTCGCGAGGGGCGACCACGCCCTTTCAGGGCGTGCCACACGACTTTCGTTACAACACGCCGGCTCTAGTGCTTCTCGCCAGCCGGATGCTCAGCGGGATGCAAGGCCGTGCCAGACTTGCCGGCAGCTGCGGGGGCCGACAGCTCGGCCGCATGGGTCATACGCTCGCGGCTAGCGCCTCTCATCCTCCGACCGACGTCAGGGACCAGCGCCAACACCAGCAGCAGCGACATCATGCTCGCCGGCACGGTGAGGACCCACTTCCAGTTCGCTTCCCACTTCAAATGCATGAAGAACAAAATGACCAGCATCGCCTTCGTACAGGAGACGGCCATCATCCAGGTCCGCTTGATGGCGAGGTTGTCGCCAAACGGCCAGAACGGCGTGTAGGTCCAATAGGAGCAGGCGGTGAGGAAGACGAGCGCCAGCGCCACCATGACGTAAGTGCGAGTGCTGCCGCCATGGCCATGCTCGGCGCTATGGGGGTCGGCGGCGTCAAACGATTGGTGAGCAGGGTCGTGCGACAAGTTGGCCATATCCTTAGTTCGCTCCGGCGGATCGTTGACCCGCGGCTAGATTGCAATTTTAGAACAGATAAAGGAGCGGGAAGAGGAAAATCCATACGAGGTCGACGAAATGCCAATAGAGGCCGACGTTCTCGATGACGCCGCTGTAGGCGGCGTTCAGCGTTTGCGTGCAAAGGAGGCCGAAGGCGATCAGGCCGACAATGACGTGGATGGCGTGGAAGCCGGTGACCAGGAAGTAGGTGCTGGCCCACGTATTGCCGCCGGGGATCATGATCGGCAGCTTGAGCCAGGGATATTGATCGTTGAGGCCGATGAGGTGCCCGGCGTCGGCGTGCGACGTTTCGGCCGAGGCGAGCGTCAACAGCGGCGTGCCGGCGGAGGCGGCCTTTTCAATCTCTTCTTCCAGCGGGTCCTGATCATCTTCGATCTTTAGATGCTCCCGCTCGTCGTGCATATTGCCGTCCTGCAGCGCGTGGACGCTGGCGCGAGGATAAATGCGATCGGCGAGCCGCAGCAACAGCACGCGGCCTTCTGGAGACTCGGGATTGTCGCGAAGCGTCTTCTCAGCGACGTCGAGTTCGGCCGCAATCGAATCGAGCACCTGGATCTTCGCGTCTTCCTCTTCGGTTCGCTTCTCTTGTGCGGCGAGCGGATTCTTCAACTCCGCCACTCGCAGCCGGACGGCGGCGGCGTAGTTGACGTTGGCGCTTTCGTAGATGCCGCTGTGAGGCAAGCCGGGATAGATGCCGTGCGAGAACTTGGCCCGGTACTCGAACGCTTTCACGCCGAGGAACACGCTCCCTAGAACGAGCGTCAGCACGATCCAACTCTTGGCGAGCGAGGCGTTGTTTTGCTTCGCCGCTTCGAGGGCGAGAACGACGGTGATGCTCGAACCAATCAGCACGGCCGTGTTGATGGCGCCCATCAGCTCGACGAGGTGAACGTCGTGGGTGCTGGGCCACGCGGGGGCGCCGAAGCGGAGGACGATGTACGCGCCGATCAAACCGGCGAAGAACATGATCTCGGTCGAGAGGAACAGCCACAGGCAGAGCTTGCCGTTGGGAATCGGCAAAGCCGGCTGATACTCAAGCTTCGGCGGGTGGGCCGAGTGGGAATGATCGCTCATGGGTAGGTGATCAGATTTATGATTTGGGATTTATGATTTCTGATTTGGAAAAGACTTACACCGAAACCATCAAGAGGAGAGTCATCCAAGCTGGGAGGTAAATCAGCGTGGCGCGGAGGAGCCAGCGGGCGGACGATTCGTCGCGGTTGACGGCGAAGCGGACGGCGAGCGCGAATTGAACGCCGCCGAGGGCGATCGCCCAAAGGCTGTAGAGCGAAGGGCTGCCGCTCGTAGGGAGCGTCGCGGGGATCATGCTGACGGGAATTACCAACAGCGCGCCGATGATCGCCTGCGCGCCGGCGCGGGCGCCGGTGGGGTCGACGACGGTGAGCATTTGGTGGCCCGCTTTGGCGTATTCGCCGCGGTAGAGCCAGGCGATCGCCATAAAGTGGGGAAACTGCCAGAGGAAGAGCACCCCGGCGAGCGTCCATGCGGTGAGATCGAGTGGAGCGCCGGTGGCGGTCCAGCCCATCAGAATCGGAATCGCTCCCGCGACGGCGCCGACGGCGGTGTTGGCGGGCGAGATCTGCTTGAGCGGCGTGTAGATGACGACGTAGGTGATCCAACTGGCGACGCCCAGCAGCGACGTCGTCCAGTTCACCTGCAGGCCGAGCCAGGCCACGCCGGCGATAAGCGTGGCGACGCACAGCACAATCGCTTCGGCGCTCGACACGCGGCCCGCCGGCAGCGGGCGGTTCGCGGTGCGGCGCATGCGGAGGTCGATGCGGCGTTCGAGCCACTGGTTGGCGATGCTCGCGCTGCCGGCAACGAGCGCCGTGGCGGCGAGGGCTTGAATCACCACCGGCACGTTCAGCCCTTGCGGCGAGGCGAGAGCCGCGGCGGCGCCGGCGACGATCAGCTCCAGCACGACGATGCGCGGCTTGGTCAGTTCCAGGTAGTCGCTCAAGCGAGCGGCGACGGCGGCGAGCAGGCTCAACGCGCCGACCGAACGGGGGTCGGCGGAGGCGGCTTCGGCAACGATTTGGGTGGGATTCGGGCGGTTCATGCGAGGACCCCGGCGATGCGGATGCTGCTGGGGCGTGAGGCGGGATGGGGGAGACCAAGTTGTCGGCCGACGCGCAGGGCGACGACCACGGCGAGTGCGACGATCAGCGAGCCGATGGCGCCATGAGCAGTCACAATCACTGCGCTGGCCATGTCATCGGCCCGGTTGAAGTGGCCGGTCTCGCCGACGAAGCGGGCTGCCCATTGCGGGAAGCCATATTTCATCATCCAGGTTGAGACGCCGAGCAGCAACTGCAACCCGATGAGCAGGGCGAGCGATACGGCTGGAGTGCGGCAAACCCGGCCCCAAAAGCACTTGTGGGCGAGCAGCAAGACGTGGAACGTCACCGCCGCCGCAAGCAGCAGGTGGAAGTAAACCGCAATCTGGAAAATCCGCGGGGCGGCCTCGGTAAGCATCAGCGGGCTGTGCCGCACGACGGCGCCGACGACTAGTTGGAGGTAGGCGAGGACCGTGGTGAGGATCGCGAGGCGGAGGAGCTTAGGCGTTGCCTGGGATGCGATAGCATTGAACGGCGTTCCTTCGGCTGGCATCGCTTCAGCGAGCCAGCGACGCGATGTAATCGGAATCATCCCCGCAGCGGCCGCGAAAAATAGCGGGCCGGTGCAGCCATGAATTAGGGCGAGCAAGCGCTCGTCGAGCATCACCCTCATCCCGCCGAGGACGCCTTGGGCGATCACGCCAACAAGAAGCGCGATGCCATAGCGGCGAACCCAACGTCGCGGTTCGCCCAGATAGAGCGACGCGACGAGCGCGATCGTGAGGATGCCGGCCAGCATGCCGAGTAGGCGGTGGCCATGCTCGATGAACTTATCCCCGGTTGAGCTCAACCAGGGATAAATCGGCATGAAAACGCCATCGGAGGTGAGCCAATCCTTGAAGGCCATCCCCGAACCGGTCGCAGTGACGAACCCTCCCCACCAGACGAGCGGAAACGTCGCGCACGCGAGCAGCCAAGCCCAACGATGGGGCCAGCGCGACGGCAGCGATGTGGGGATGGATGACATTCTTTTCGTTGCGAAATACAGATCTCACGCAAAGGCGCAAAGGCGCGAAGAAATGCAGCAGATGCTTTCTCTTCCTTTGCGCCTTTGCGCCTTTTCGTGAGACTTACTCATCATCAATTCAGTAAGAGTTAGTGCTTCGCTGCCGGGACGTCACGCCCCGTCGGCGGTTGGGTTTGCGGATAGTAATCGACGTCCACCTCCGGCGAGCCGTACTCATACGGGCCGCGGTAGATCACTGGTTGGAAATCGAAGTTACCGTGCCCCGGCGGGCTCGGCGCTTGCCACTCGAGCCCGTTCGCGTGCCACGGGTTCCGGCCGGCGCGGGGGCCGAAGAAGATGCTGTAGAAAAAGTTGATCACGAAGATGATTTGCACGCCCACCAGCAAGAACGCGCACCAGCTCATGAACTGGTTGAGCGGCATCAGGTCGCGGAACGTGTCGTAGTGGTATGGATCGGCCAGCCGACGGGGGAAGCCCCGCATGCCGAGGATGTGCATCGGGAAGAAGACACAGTTCATCAAAATGAACGTTAGCGCGAAGTGAATCTTCCCCCATTGGTCGTTCATCATCCGACCGAACATCTTCGGGAACCAGAAATAGATTGCCCCGAAGACCGCCATCGCCGTGCCGGTGAACAGCACGTAATGGAAGTGAGCGACGATGAAGTAGGTGTCGTGGATGAAAATGTCGACCGGCGTCGCGGCCATGAAGATCCCCGACAGGCCGCCGATGATGAACATCGACACGAACGCGATCGAGAAGAGCATCGGGGTGGTGAACTGGATCTTGCCCCCCCACATCGTGCCGAGCCAGTTGAACGTTTTGATCGCACTGGGGAGCGCGATCATCATCGTCGACACCATGAAGGTGAGGCCGAGCGCGGGGTTCATCCCCGAGACGAACATGTGATGACCCCAGACGATGAAGCCGAGGCCCGCGATGCCGGCGATCGAGTAAACCATCGGCTTGTAGCCGAAAAGCGGCTTGCGGCTGAAGCAGCTGAGCATGTCGGAGACCATGCCCATCGCCGGCAGGATCATGATGTACACGGCCGGATGGCTGTAGAACCAGAAGAGATGCTGCCACAGCAGCGGTTGGCCGCCGCCGGCCTGCATGGCGGCGTTGTTGGCGGTAGCGCCGTCGGCGAGGAAGAAGCCCGTGCCGAGCAGCCGGTCAGTCACTTGCATCAAGCCGGCCGCCGTGAGGACCGGCAATGCGAACGCCTGCAGCGTCGCGGTGATGAACATCGCCCAGATCGTCATCGGCAGACGGAACATCGTCATGCCGGGGGCGCGCATCTGGATGATAGTGGTCATGTAATTGACCGACCCCAGCATCGACGAAATTCCGACCAACGTGACGCCGATCAGCCAACAGGTTTGCCCGGTGCCGCTACCGGGCGCCGCGGTGAAGAGCGCCGAAAGCGGCGGATACGAGGTCCAGCCCGACTGGGCGGCGCCTCCTTCCACGAAGAAACTGGCGCCGATCACCATGAACGCCGGCCACATGAACCAGTAGCTCAACATGTTAAGCGTCGGAAACGCCATGTCGTCGGCGCCGATCATCAACGGAATCAGGAAGTTGCCGAAGGCGCCAGCCAACACCGGGATGATCACGAAGAAGATCATCACCGTGGCGTGCATGGTGACGAGCATCGTATAAGTTTCTGGCGGAATCTGCCCCCCTTCGGCATGGCCGACGAGGTTGCCGAGGATCGGCATCGGACTCCAGGGCCAGGCAAGCTGCCAGCGAACGCCCAGCGCGAGCATGCCGCCGACGATGAACCAGATCAGCGTGCTGAACAGGAACTGCAGGCCGATGATCTTGTGATCGAGCGAAAAGACGTATGTCTTCAGGAAGCTGGGCGCGTGGCCATGCCCATGGGCGGCGTGGCCGGCGGCTTCGTGATGATGATCGTAGGGGACGGTGCTCATCGAACTTCCTCAAACTCCTCGTAAGGAGCGTTTTTCACCACGACGACACAACGGACACGACGAAAAACTCTTCGCCTTTATTCGTCGTGCTCGTTGTGTCGTCGTGGTTGCATTTAGTTTGCTTGGTTTTCCGCAACTCGCATCGTGTCTTGTTCTTGCCGCAACTCTTCGAGCTTCGCCTGGTACGCTTCTGGCTTCAGCAGGTGAATGCGACCTTTCATCTTGTAGTGGCCCCAACCGCACAGTTCAGCGCAGACGATGTCGAAGCTGCCGCCGTCGGTGGCGCGGAACCACATCTTCTGATCCATGCCGGGGATCACGTCTTGCTTCAGCCGCAGGTTCGGCAGGAAGAAGCTGTGCAGCACGTCGGCGCTGGTGATCTTCAGCAGCACCTCTTCGCCGTAGGGCAAGTAAAGGTTGCCGTCGGTGCGGACGATGTCGTCGGGCGTGTAGAGGACGTTGTCGGGCCCCGGATAGCGGAAGTCCCAATTGAATTGCCGGCCGGTCACTTCGCAGGTGAAGGGTATCTCCGGCGGTCGCATCTTCGCGGCAGCCCAGGCGTCCATCTGGTAGATCGCGATGAACAGCAGCGTCACCGCCGGCAGAATCGTCCAGACGACTTCGAGCGAGTGGCTCCCGTGCGAGAACTCCACCGGCTTGTTGTTGTGTTTTGCTTCGTATTTCCAGGCGAAGTAGAACAGAACCACTTCCGTGACGATGAAGACGATGCCGGTGAGGTACAGGATGAAGTAAAAGAGCTGATCGATCGTGCGGCCATGCTCCGACACGTCGCGCGGCAACCAGATGTTGTAGATATCCGCCAACACGAACGTGGCGACGCCCATCACCGGCACGGCGAGGAAAAGGAGCGCCCAGAAGTTGGGCAGCCAGCGTAGGAGACGCTTGATCATGATTGATTGTGGCCCGAGCGGCCGGCCGTCTGTTTGGTAATCTTGCGTTGAAGTTCGACGGAGCGATGCGTTAGTTCGCGATCTGGTCGCTGTTCCACGGGAGCGCCGGTTGCGGGTTGCTCGCCGGTTCGTAGGGGAGGTTCAACACGTAGTCGACGACGTTCCAGATTTCCTCTTCACTGAGCGTTCCTTGAGCCCCCGGCGTCGCGGCTCCGACCCCCGGCATAGGCGTCCCTGCGATGCCAGCGCTCACGCGGCAATAGAGGTCGAGCCGCCGCCGCCCGCCTCGGTAGACCCCCTTGCGGAGATTTCGCGGGATGGCGTTGCGAATCGGATAGAAGTTGTGCGCCACCGGCTGACGGAGGGCTAGAAGCGCTTCGTCGGCCGCGAGCTTGGCCTCTTCTTCGTCGGTCTCTTCGCCTTCGCGGCCGAGGCGAGCGATTTCCTTCTGCTGGCTAACGATCGATTCCTGCAGCTGAATCGTCGCATCTTCGAACGCCTTCTGCTCTTTCGACCAGACGTCGTAGTCAGACTGCTGGCCGTCGCCGAGGCCGGTCGGGCCGTGGCATGTGAAGCAGTTGGCCTTCGTACCGTAGAACAGGTCGCGACCCTTGGCGATCGAGGCGCCGATCTCTTCATCGGTCCGATTGTCGGCGGGGAGTTGGTCCTCGGCGGGATTGATCACCTGATCAACCGCTTCCTGCCAAGGCGCCAACACTTCGGTGAGGATCTCCTTCACCACGTCGCCTTGCTCGGCGTTGGTCGCGGGATCGAATGGCGGGCGTTCCATCACCGGGTTGCCATCCTCGTCGAGGACCGGCTCGCCGTTCTCGTCTTCCTTCTCCGCTTCGCCCAATTCGTCATAAACGTACTGCGCGAGCTTCGTCTCCATTTCGCCGCGGATGGAGAGATACTTCACATACTCCAGCAGCGCGTCGAGTTCCGACTCGGTGAGCAGCGAGAACGACGGCATCGAGGTTCCCGGCACGCCGTTGTTCAGCACGCGACGGAGATCGGCGTCGGTCGGTTTCGCGGGGTTGTAGGTGTTCTTGAACTTAAAAACCCCTTGCCGGTAGTCGCGCGGATAGGGATTGAGGAAGCGGGCCGTCGGGCCGCGTCCGTCGCCGTTGATGCCGTGGCAGTGGACGCAATGTTTGCGGTAGAGCCCGCGATCGACCCCCTGCTTGTCGCTCCAGGCGGCGCCGGCGGCGAGGGTGAGTCGCTGCTGGTTCAGCCCCGATTCGGGAAGCGCGTAGGGTGCGTCGGGCGTGCCGAACATGGCCGCCAACACATTCGCCACTTCCTGCTGATACGCGGGGCTGATTTCGTTGGAAACCATCACCACCTTGTTCAGATGAAAGCGCGGCGCCGGCGCCTGTTCGCAGCCGACGAGCGCGACCAGCGTGGTCGCGGCGGTGAGCAGCACGGAGTTTCGGGAAGTCAGCTTCATTGCACGATCGGGGATCGCTGTGTTGTTTTGAAAGCGTTGATTTGTATACGAACGGGCGATGGTCCCGCGGGCTCAGCCGACCTCGCTGCGCACGTCGCGCGACGACCGACTAACCGCCGAACGCCGACGCCGGGACGACGATCGGCAGGTCGCGGACTTCATCTTCTTCGAGCGTGACGATGAACCGGCCCTTGTTCGACCAGTTGAGTTCCTTCGTTTCCGGCGTGTCGACGAACAGGGCGCCGTTGCCCCCTGCGGCGTGTTCGTGCCAAACCTGAATTTCGAGTTTCTCGCCGGCCGGCAGGTTCGGGATTTCGAAGGACCCGTCTGGCGCCGTCACCGCGAAGTAGGCGTTCTCGCGCGGCAGCAAGTAGGAGAGCATCCAAGGGTGAATGCTGCAGCGAACCGGCACGGGGACCGACTCTTCCTTCTTCGCGACGAACGGCGTCGTGGCGCCACTGGCGATCGTTTGGTTGAAGCCGTTCTGCCCGGAGATGTTCGTGTTGTGACCGACGTTGTCGCTATTGCGGATGTCGATCGGCTGACTGGTCGTCACCCCCAGCATGTGCGTGAGGAAGACGCACTCCTTCTGGTCCATCAGCGCCGTGTCGGTAAGCGGTCCGGAACCTTCGTGAACGCGCGAGACTTTGCGAGCGAAGATCGCGACATTCGCGATGCCTTTGTTACCCGAATCGACGAGCAAGTATTGCTGCAGTGGCGCTTGGCCGCCGGGAGCGCAGGTCGCTTGATCTTTGTTCACCGCGTAGGGAGGCATTGTCGGCGGCGTGCCGTCGAAGGTGAACTTTCCCTTGAGCGTCGCCCAGCCGGTGCCGGTCGACGCCGCTGCTCCCTCTGCTCCGGCGCCTTCGCCGACGAGCGCGGTGCGAATCTTCTCCGCCGCCGTCAGATTGGCAACGATCGGATCGTCGCTCGCACGCGAACAACCGACGGCGCTGAGCGCCGCGAGAGCGAGCCCCCAGGCACGGAACGAGCGATGAGCGACGAAACGATTCATGGCGCCGTGTTGTTATGGCGCTAGCCCCGGCCAAGTTTGGCCGGGGCTTGTCGCCGTGTGACATGTTGAACTAAAGCGGTTACTTGCCGAGCAGCGCGGGGGTGATCTCGATGACGCCGAGATCCACCGTTTTGCCGGCAGGAACGTCAATTTCCAGCTGCCCCTTGCGATCAGCCTTGTCTTTGCCGACCTTCAGGTCCTTCAAATTTCCCTTGGCCTCGTGCCAAAAAGCAAAGTCGTGCTTGCCGGCCGGGATGTTGGCGATTTCAAAACTGCCGTCCGCCGCCGAAACTGCCATGTAAGGGTTGTCGCGGATAAGGACGTAGGCGTTCATCCAAGGATGAACGTTGCAGGCGACTTTCGACGGATAGCTCTCGCTCTTCGTGAATTGCTTCATGATCGGCGCGCCGTTCGTGACTTGCTCGTTGAACTTGGGGTTAGCGAACAACATCGAGGCGTTAGTGTTGTGGCCAATCCCGTCGTCCGAGTTACGGATTTCAAATTTGTCGGCGGTCCAGACGGTCATCGCATGCGGCTCAAACCGGCACCCCTTATTGTCGAGGATCCGCGGCTCGGCCGCCGGCTTGATGTCAGGATGGACATCGAGCTTCTTGCCGCGGCCCGGATTGAGGTAGACGAAGACGTTGGATAGCTCGCCGCCGTCGCCGACAACGACTGATTCGTCGACTAGTTCATGCTTCGAGCAGTACTCGGTGTCCTTGTTCGGCACGATCTTCTCGGGCTTCACGTCTCCCTTGAAGACGAACTTTCCTTTGATCGTCCCCCAATCGGCGGCGACGGCGGTCGTGCCGACGGTCATGACGACCGCCAGCGCGGCGATCGAAGTCAAACGCTTCATCATGTTGCAATTCATCGCTTCACTCTCTTTCGTTCTCAGGGCCGACAGGCGGGAGCCCTTATGGCGTGGATTCGCCCGACTCTCCAGCGGCGGATGCACCGCCGGCCGGGAGCGAAGACGCGCCGCTCGCCGCTTGAGCCGCGATCGCCTGCTCGACGAGCGTGGAAACCGACATGTTGCGGCGCGCGTAGGCGTCGAAATTCATCAGCAAATCAACCAGTCCGTTGACCTGCTGGAGACTGGTTCCATGATACAGGTCCTGGGCGACTCCCCCCAGGTGGGGATCGTCTGGCCGATACGGGATATTCACCGGCATCCCCGTATACGGCAGGATGCGGGCCGGATTGGCGATCCAATCCCGCGTGAAATTCGGCCGCAAACGGCTTTGCACATCGGCCAAATTCGGGCCGAACGTGTTCGGATCGCCCTGCGGCGCGAAGTCGGCCACGGCGTGGCATTTCACGCAGTAATTGCCGTTCGTGACGATGTTCATCGCCTCGGCGAGCGGGTCGCCGCCGCCGGAGGCGAGCTTCGTCAGGTAGTTGCTCCGCTGCTGCGGCTTGTACTCAAACGGGAACTGGGCCTCGTTCATCGCGGCGAAGTAGTTGACCAACTTCTCGGCCTCGTCGCTCGACATGTGGAAGTTCGGCATCCGCATGACGACTGCGGGACGAATGGCCGACGGATCCATCAGGAAGCCGTGGAGCCAATCGGTCTGGACCTTCTTTCCTTCGTCCATCAGCGGCGGCGGCAGCCAGCCCCACGCCTCGCGACCGTTCACTTGCGGATTCGCTTCCTTCGCCCGAGCGATCACCGTCGGGAAGAGGTAACGAGCCAAGTCGCCCCCGGTGGCCGGGTAGGCGTTGCCGTTCTCCGGACCATACTTCGCCCGATCGGCGGGAATGAGCAACTCATCAACGCCGCGGAGCCGCGGTTGGCCATTGATCAACTCATTCGCCCAGAGGCCGAAGCGATAGAAGACCGGAATCGACTCGCCCTCTTCTTGTTCCGCCTCCATCACTTCTTCGGGAGTGATCGGCTGGCGATCTTCGTCGACCCATGTCGGCTCGCCCGTTTCCTCATTGAAGACGGGTTGACCGGCGATGTTGGCGTGCATCAGCCCGCGGTAATCTTTGGCCAACGACGCGGCAATCTGCTGATCGGAGAAGCCCGGGTCAAGGAAGGGGAAGTCGACCACTTCCGATGCGTCCTCAAATGTCTCGCTGCCGTATCCGAAGACCCACTGCTCCATCTTGAGCGTATGGCAACCGCCGCAGTTGAAGCGTTCCAACACTTGCCGGCCGTCGATGATCGCTTGCTTCCGCGGATCGGGATTGAACAGGAACTTCGTCGCCGGCGGCTCTTTCACCAGACCGAGAACGAAGGTGATCACCGCTTGCCGTTGCTGGTCGTTGAACGGGAACTTCGGCATCCGGAGCCGTTCGTTGAAGTTCTTGTTCCGCGTCGTTTTGTAATCGTAACTGCGCGGGTAGCGCAGCTTCTGCCAAATGAAGCCGTCGCGGCCGTGGCTGTTGAGCGACTGGACAAAGTAGCTTTCGTCCGACTTGAACGTCGCCGGATCGAGGTGGCCGTGGCTGACGGCGTGGCCCTCACCTTCGGCGGCAGCATGGGCTCCGTCCGCTGCCTCACCCTCCGGCATCGTCGCCGTCTTCGCGGCGTTGTCGGCGGCGACTTGCTGCTGGGCATCGTGCGTCGGATTCTCTGGATTGATGCCGTGCGTTTCGAGGAACTTGTGGATGTTCTCGAACGCCAGCTTCGACGTCTCCTTACGACCCCAATCGGCCAGCGCGGTGCCGATCGGCTTGGCGTCTTCGAAGCCAGGAATGTCGTGGCAGCCGAAGCAGCCATACTTGCCGATCGTGCTGCGGGCGACGAACTCGAGCTGCCGTTCGACGCGGTTCTCGTCGGTAAGGCCGATGAGCAGCCGTTCGTTCGTCTTCAGCTTGGCCCGTTGGGTTTCTGCAAAGCCTTCGCCTTCGAGGTACTGGCGAGCACGCCCCTTCGGGATCGCGTCGCTGGTGAGCCAGAGCTGCGCCAGGTCGGCAAGCGCTGACTTGTCGGCGCTCGTCCAATCGTCGGCGGCGGGAACGCCCTCCGGCTTCCAGTCGCTCGGCACGCCGAGGAGGAACGCCGTAATGTCGGCCGCCGGGTCGGTAACGACGCCGGTCGGCTGGTTCTGTGCGTTCTTCTCGACGATCGGTTCGATAAACAATTCCGGCATCACCGTGCGGGCGTGGTACCGATTCGGCTGCTTCACCCACGAGTAGAGCCAGCGACGGCCCTTCTCGGTGTTGAGCTTACCGCTAAGACCCGAGAGATCGGGACCCTGCGTCGAAGCAATGCCAGGGAACTCGCTGTGCGAGTGGCACGCGAGGCAACCACGAGATTCAAACTGCCACTTGCCGCGCTCAGCGGAGGCTTGCTCGGTGATTCCCTTCGCGGGCTCCAGATATTGGAACTCGTCGCTCGCCTTCAGCAGGTACTCGGTGATCGCGCGGATTTCGATCGGCTCGAACCGCTGGCTCTCGGCAAGTTGCGAGGCGTCGTCGGGGTCGCTCAGGTGTTCATGCAGCCCAAAGAATTGCGGCATCTTCGTCGAGGGACGGAAGTCGGCCGGCTTGCGGATCCAGCTGTAGAGCCAGTCGTAGTCGACCTTCGACTTGATGTACCGTAGGCTCGGACCGACCTTGCGGTACTCGCCCGGGATTTCGACGTCTTTCAGCAACGTGGCGAGACGCGAGAGATCGGCCTTCGCTTGGGCGTCTTCCGGCGTTTGGTCGGCGGCGGCTTCAGCTTCCTCGCCTGGGGGCGTCGGCTTGGCGGCAAGGGCACCTAGCAACTGCAGGCGGATCTCGTTGTTGCTCGGCTGCACGCGCAGCTGCTGGGCCATTTCCCGTTGGCCGTCGGACAGGACGTTGCTCCGCAGGATCGCGCCGGCGACTTCGGCATAGTTCGGTTCCAAGCGGACGTCGGGACCGACGCTCGCGGTGGGGCTATCCCAGCCGTTCACTTCGTGGCAACCGAAGCAGCCGAATTCCTCAACCAGCGTCCAACCCTCGACCACCTGCGGCGCCGGCGGATCGGGGAAACGTTGGCTCGGTTCCAACTCGCCCTTGTTGTGATGGCACTTCAGGCAGTTGCTCTCGACGAAGCGAGCCGGCTTCATCGGGAAAATCCAGTGATGGTTGTCGAACCAACCATACTCTTGCGCCCAGCGATTTTGCTCTTTGGCATCGTTCGGCGTATGCGACGTCCACGAGAACGACGTGCCGCTCCCCTGCCCATCGTGGCAGATAGTGCAGCCGACGTCTTTCATCGGATGGGGGCTGGTATCGGTCAGGTAGAGGTCGAGCCGTGGGTGGCTCGTGTAAGGATGATCGAGGCCGCGACGAAGGGCGACCGGGATCTTCGTGTTCCACTCGACCAGCGTCAGCAGCCGCTCGCTCGCTTCGGCCGGCGAGTAGACGCGCGAGCCGGCAATCTCTTGGATCACGTCGCCCGACTCAATGCCCGCCTTCGCAGCCGGCGTCTCGGGCAGCACAAAGTGAACCGTCACCTCGGCGTCGTTGACGATGCCGGAATCAGAAAGCTCCATGCCGTAGACGTCGACGAGCGACGCCCCTTCGGCGGGTGGCGCCTCGGGCGTCGCCAGTTGCACCGTGACGTTCCGCAACTCTTCGGGGAGCGTCGGATACATCGGGTCGCTCGCCGTGCCGGGCGCCGTCTTCGCGATGCCGCGGTGGCAAGTAACGCAGCGGTCGAACCGCGCGACCTGCGAGAAGTTGTAGTTGATCGTTAGATCGGGGAGCCAGTTTTGCTCGACCTTGACGTTGCCGCTATAGAGGGCGTTGAGAATCGGCAGCCGGGTGACCCACTCGCCGGGGTTCGACGTATTCAGCGAAACCTGCTCGTCGAGTCGCTTCAGCTCGGTGTCCATCGTCTCCAGTTCTTTCGACGCCACGACCTTCTCGGCATTGGCGGCGGAGACGATTTGCTCCAGGCCGGTGCGGTACTCTTTGGCCGCGGCGATCGCGGCGGTCAGTTCGCCAATCTGCTGGTCGAGACCGTTCACGACCCCTTGCAGGTCGTCGATCGCCCGTTGGTCGCCGCCGTGGCCGATCTTGATGCCAAGCTCGCTCACCTTCGCGGTCCGTTGGCCGTTGAGCGACTTTCGCTTGGAAACTAGCGTCGTCTCGCGGAATTTGGCGGCGCGGATGAAATTGTTGAACTCGCCCAGCACATTACCGCGGGCCACGACGGCGGCGTCTTGGGCTTCGTAAAGCGATTCTTGAGCCGCCTTGATCTCGTCGTTCAGCGTCTGTTGCTTCTCTTCGAGTTCGGCGGCGGTTTTCGCCGCGACTTCGGCGGTTTCGGACGTCGGTGTCTCGGCGGCCGCGGCCTGCTTGGCTTGGGTGATCGTTTCCAGTTCCGCCTTCAGCGTCACCAATTTCTCTTTGGCTTCGACGACCGCGGGAGTCTTCGAGTCGAGATCAGCGACTGCGGCGTTCAGCTTGGCGAACTCCGGATCCTCAGCCAGAGCAACTTCGCCTTCCGCAGCGACCAGCGTCACTTCGTAAGCGACCTTCGTGACTTCGTTGGCTGCGGCCTCACCCTCTTCAGCGGCCTTCTCCGTGGGAGACGGCTGCGCGCTCGCCGGCGCGTTTTTCAGGCGTTCGTTCTCTTGCCGGACCAACTCTTCGAACTGCTGGACGAGGTCCTGGGGAATCGCCTGGCTGTCGTAGTCGCGCAGTTCGTCCTCGTACGCGTTCATCAGCTTCGCGTACTGCTGGGCCGCCGCATCGCGACGCGACTGGATCATCCAGGCGTCTTTCTTGCGATCCTTGAGCGTCCAGTCCTTCCACTCGCGATTGTGGTCGCGAGCCATCATCATCACCGTCGCAATCGCCATCACCACGGCGCTCGCGCCGAAGACGACGTGCAGCGTCCGTTGATTGCGCCAAGTTTGTTCCGAAGCGGGCATAGGAAAAAGGGCTTTCAGCTATCGGCTATTGGCCGTCAGCCAGAGGACCATTCAACCGCCGAGCCAATCCTTCTGGCCGACGGCTGCTGGCTGACAGCCTCCAGCTAAAAATTCAAGAACCACTCAGGAATCGCGATGATGTATTTCAGATTGAAGACCCACCGCAGCACCATCTTGATCGGCAGCGACGCCATGAAGAGCATCAGGTTCGCCATCAACATGAAGCGGATGAGTCCCATCCGTTGGTAGTACTTGCGGAACACCGTCAGCGCCATCAGCGGCGGCAACGCGATGAAGTAGCCAAGCGTCAAAATGATGCCCAGCGACTCACGCAGCAAAATGTAGCCAGCCTGGACGGCGAACGGACTTCCCGACGGCGCCATCGGCATCGGCCGATCGAGGAACCGCTCCCAGAAAATCTGCGACAGGTTGACGTTGTCGAGCGCCTCGACCTTATGGGCGTCCCAAAACTCGTAAGGCCCGAAGAAGTTCCAGTTAGGCCCGCGGAGGAGCGTGCCGAGCACGATCAACGTGATCCACATCACCAGGAAGCCGAACTGGAAGATGATGTAGGCGAACTTCCGCTGGTTGATCGTGTAGTAGCCGTTGCCTGACTTGTTGAAGTCGATGTACGGAATCGCCATCAGACCGACGACGATCAGGCTCGGCAGCACGACGCCTGCCATCCAGGGGTCGAAGTAGACGAGCATCTCCTGCAGCCCGAGGAAGTACCACGGCGCCTTCGACGGGTTCGGCGTCTTGACGCTGCTCGCGGGCTCTTCGAGCGGCGCCGGCAGCGCGATCGCCCAGAAGATCAGGAACGCCGTCAGGGCGATCATGCAGATCAACTCGGTGTAGACCAAGTCAGGCCACACGAGCACCTTCTCGTTATCGAGCGCCTCGAGCGGCGCTTCGCCGCGAGCGATCCGGTCGTCGTTGATCACCGCTCGATAGGTCGCTAGCCAAGTGAAATAGGCCAACAGCAACACGAGCATCACGATCGGCACGTTGTCGGGCTTCGCGACGATCTCATAGAAATCGCGGTCGGTCATCGACAGGCCGAGGAACAGCAGCATCAGGTTCCAAATGACCCACGCCACCGTCGGATTGACGAAAAAACGCCGGAAAACGAACAAAATACTCAGCAACACGACCGTGCCGACGCTGTAGACGACCGGACCGGTGCTGCGATTGACCGCCTCGCGAATCGCCTCCGGCATCGACGGCATCCACGCCCCGTTTCCGCTCCAGGCGAGCGGCGACATGATGATGAAGACGAACGCGACAAGCAGCCAGATGATGGCGCTGGTGAACGGAAAGGTCTGGTCGCCGGTGCGGATACTAAACCACGTCTTCGCCGTCCCGGTGCGCCACAGATAGAGCGCAGCGATGCCGTTCATCAGTGCAAGCACGATGTAATACGGCCCCAGGAAGGAGGCGACCGTGTTCAGAAATTGCGCGTCAGTGAGTCCGTGGGTCATTTCCCGAAGTCGCCATTCCTAGAGCGGTCCGCTAATGCCACCATCTTTTCGCACGCGCCAAAAGTGGATTGCGAGCAGCAACGCCACGCCGAGCGGAATGGCGATGCAGTGGAGAATATAAAACCGATTGAGCGTCTCTTCGCCGACCTCGCGGGCGCCCAGCAAGGCGAACCGCGCGTCAGACGCGTTGGTAATCATGTCGACCCCGCCGACCGACAGCAGTTGCTGCAACGGCCCTTCATGCCCCAGCACGGGCGTCGCGCGGGCCATATTCGAACCGACCGTGATGGCCCAGACGGCGAGCTGATCCCACGGCAACAAATAGCCGGTGAACGACAACAGCAGCGTGAGCAGCAGCAGAATGACGCCCACGACCCAGTTGAATTCCCGCGGCGGCTTGTAGCTGCCGGTGAGGAACACGCGGTACATGTGGAGCCACACGGTGATCACCATCGCATGGGCGCCCCAGCGATGGATTTCCCGCAAAATACCAAGCGAAGTGACGTCGCGGAGCGCCTGGATGTCGGTGTACGCCCACTCGACCGTCGGGCGGTAGTAGAACATCAACAGGACGCCGGTCACCGTCTCCACCAGGAAGAGGAAGAAGGTGACGCCGCCCATGCACCAGGTGTAGCTCAGCGCGATCCCCTGCTTCTTGATCGACACTGGGTGCAAATGCAAGAAGAAGTTGGTCAGCATCACCACGATGCGATTGCGCCGGTCCACCGGCATCGGATGCCGGAAGATGCTTTTCCAGATTTGCGATTCGCGGATCGTGTCGCTTAGAGGCATATCAGCTAATTGGCTGTTGAGGTCTCGCCGTCCCAAGCCCCAGCGGGGCGACATCATGTAGCCAAGGGCGTGAGCCCCTGGATCTCTTATCTAATCCACTGTCGCCCCTTCAGGGCTTTCGGAATTTGTAACAACGGGTCGACCAGGGGCTCACGCCACTGGCTATTAACTAGCGCCCCATCCGGGGCTGAATTCAGGATCACGCTCGACGCGCACCTCCTGAACCCTGAACCCCAACCTCTGAACCCTCGCTACACCGGAATAAACGACCCTGGATCGGTCCAAGCGCCCATTTCTTCCTGGAAGGTGCGGCTCTTGTCGACTTCGATCTGCCCGTCGTCTGCCAGCCGGATCGCGTAGCGTTCCAGCGGCCGCGGCGCCGGGCCTTCGAAGTTGATTCCATCCTTATAAAAACCACTGCCGTGGCAGGGGCATTTGAATTTTTGCTCCGCTTCCAGCCAGTTCGGCGTGCAGCCGAGATGAGTGCAGACCGACTTCAGGGCGACGATCTGCTGCTGGCCGTTGTACTCGGCGTTTACCACCCAGATGCCGAACTGGGCCTTGAACTTCTCCTGCACCTGACCGCCCGGGAAGGCGTCGGGGAAGCCGACCTTGAACTTGCTCGGTGGTTCCCGCAACACGTTGGGGAACATGAACTTCACGGTTAGCAGCGTCCAAATGCCGCTAATCCCAGCCACCATCAAAAAGCCCACGGCGAGCATCGCTCCCGCGAAATCGCGGCGATCGGCTTCGTCGGCGGACTTGGCAACAACAACTTTCGGCTTGGCGTACGCCGGCTTCAACGGCATCGGCGGGACGACAATGGTCGGCTTCGGCGGAGCGGCGGCGGGCTTGGCTGCCGCCTCGGCCTTGCTCATCGGGCCCGCTTTTTCGCTCTTGCGGGCGGCCCCGAGAATACTGGCGGTGTCGCGGGGCTCCGCGGGAGCCGCCGGTTCGGCCGGCTTCGCGGCAGCGGCGGCAGGCTTTGGCTTGGGTGCAGGGGCGGCCTTCTCAGACGCTGTCTTCTCACCGGCAGGTGCTGCGCCAGGCGCTTTCGCGGTTCGCGCGGCGGCCAGCATATCGGCGACGCTCATGCGTCCACCGCCTGGGGCCGTGGCTGGCTTGATCGGTTCGCCAGACGCAGCGGGCGCGGCAGGCTTGGGGGGAGTAGACGACGCTCCCTCGGCGGCCGGCGGGGTCCCGGCAGCAGGCGCATCACCGGCCGTTTTGTCAGCGGCTCCACCGCCGTCACCGGCGCGGGCGGCCGCCAGCATCTCGGCCACCGTCAGTTTCTTTTTCTCAGCCATGGGTGGCGCTTTCGAAAAGGCGCTGCCTAACCACCGCTGCCGAACGTCAGCAGATCGTCTGCCGCCGCCGACCCATCAAAAAGCCGTTCCCACCGCGCCAGCGCACTGGGGTGGGACAACGGAAAAGGCACCGCCGAAACAAGTTCCGTTACATTGTGACGATTTTCACAATGTAACCGAACCTAAGGTAACTCGTGCGATCAACTTATGTCAACTCCCTTTGACCAAGCGCGCCCAACAACCCATGCGCTCGACCAAATGAGTGGACCGGATTCTACCAACGCGCGCGTCCGCTGCCATGGGGGGAGCCTGACTTTTACGAGATGTTGGTGCGCAGAATGTCAGAAGCGTCATGAAGCGAGCCGAACGCGCTCCCATGCGCGCTGAAGTGCGCCTGTTCGAAGTCTCGCTACGCCTATCTCGACTGGCGCCGCCCGCCTAGAATCGGTTGCTTGAAATCTGCTGAAGACAGCTAAACGGTAAAGTCACAGCAGAGGACCGCATCAAAGGCTATTAACAAGCGAATGCAACGCCGCAGTTAAACGCTCCTCGACGCTTATGAACCTGGGATCGGAATCATCCGTTCCCCCATCAGCGTTTTATCAGCGTCCATTAGCGGTGAAGCCTTCCTGTCTTTCCTTGGCGCTCTTGGCGTCCTTGGCGGTTAAAACTGAAGGTATCGCCACACGGGAAAGCCAAGGCGGCGCAGGAGTGTTTCGATGAAGGTGTTGGTCGTTGGCGGCGGCGGGCGTGAACATGCCCTCGCCTGGAAAATTAAACAGAGCCCGCGCGTCGACCGCGTCTTCGTGGCGCCGGGGAACGCCGGCACCGCGATCGACGCCGAGAACGTCGCCATCGGCGACACCGACGTTCCCGCGCTCGTGAAGTTTGCCAAAGAGAACGCCATCGACCTGGCGGTGATCGGCCCCGAGTCCTCCCTGGCCGTCGGCATCGTCGACGCCCTGAGCGCCGCCGGCATCAAGACCTTTGGCCCCAGCAAACAGGCCGCCGAACTCGAAGCGAGCAAGGTCTTCTGCAAGAATCTCCTCCGCCACGCCGACGTTCCCACGGCCGACTTTCGCAATTTCCGCGACGCGGCCAGCGCAATTGCCTACCTCACCGATCGCGAAGATCAGCCGATGGTCGTGAAGGCAGACGGCCTCGCCGCCGGCAAGGGGGTCATCGTCTGCGAGAACAAGGCCGAGGCGCTCGAAGCGGTCCAGCGGATCGCCGGCGATCGCGAGTTCGGCGCCGCCGGCAGCCAACTGGTCGTCGAGGAACGCCTGGTCGGCCAAGAGGTGAGCGTCCTGGCGATCACCGACGGCCGGAACATCATCACGCTCCCCGCCGCCCAAGATCACAAAGCCGCCTACGACGGCGATCAAGGCCCCAACACCGGCGGCATGGGCGCGTACTCCCCTGCCCCGCTCGTCACTCCCGCGATGCTTGAGCAAATCCAAGAGCGGATTCTCGTGCCGACGATCCACCAGATGAAGCGCTCCCGCCGCCCGTTCCGCGGCATCCTCTACGCCGGCCTAATGGTCACCAAGCATGGCATCAAGGTGTTGGAGTACAACGTCCGCTTTGGCGACCCCGAGTGCCAGCCAATTTTGCTCCGCCTGCAGAGCGATCTGGTCGATGTGCTCGAAGCGACCGTCGACGGCAAGCTCGACGAGATCGCCCCGCTCATTTGGGATGAGCGTCCCTCGGTTTGCGTCGTGATGGCGAGCGAAGGCTACCCCGGCAAGTACCAAACGGGCCGGCCAATCCGTGGACTGGAACAAGCCGCCGCCGTCCCCGACGTGAAGGTCTTCCACGCGGGCACGACGATGAAGGGAGACCAGGTCGTCACGAGCGGCGGCCGCGTCCTCGGCGTCACCGGCCTTGGGGCCACGATCGCCCAGGCCAAACTACAGGCCTACACCGCGGTGAAATGCATCCGGTGGGACGGCGCCTGGTGCCGCAAAGACATCTCCGACAAGGCGCAAGCATAAAAGCCACCGGCTCCGCCGGTGGCCGCCATCAGCAAGACTCAGCCTACTGAGAGATCGTCCACCGGCGGAGCCGGTGGCTTGAATCCCATCCGCCGTTATCGACAGATTCTCTTGCACTGCCAACCGAACCTTTCCTAGACTGGCCCGTAGAACAAATATCCGAGCGATGTCGCTCCACGCAACCTTTTCTCGCCCGTTGTTTGTCCCATGCGACGCTCCACCCTCCACCGCCTGCTGAGGAAGTCCGTCGCCCTCGTGGCGATCGCGGTGATGGGCGGCCTGCAGCCGATGTTGTCGGCCTGCACCTGCGGGTTGGCCGTGCCGCAGTCGGCCGCCGAAGCGACCGTCGAGGCGGAAAGCTGCTGTTCGGATTGCTGTTCCGTCTCCAAAGACGCCAGCGAAACAAGCGGTTCAACATGCTGCGACGTCACGGGCGATGGCCTGCGGCACTGCGATGATTGCGGCTGTTGCGACGCTGCCGAAGAATCGCCTCTCCCGTCGACAACCGCCTCTATTCAAGACGACAGTCATTCGGCCCCGGTCGCCTATCTGGCGATCCTCCCGACCGCGTTCCACAGCGGCCTCCATGGCGTCGCGTGGCACAACGCGTTCGATCTCGCATCGCCGGGCGGGCCCCTCGGCATCAGGCTCCACGCCTTGCTCTCCGTGTGGCGGATTTGAAGACGCCCCGGCCCGACCTGTTTCTCCCAGTGCGCAGTGATCCAACGCGCACTTCCGGACTGGTCGCTTAAGCGACCAGTCCAGCGTCACGGGTGATTTACCATCCCGCTGGACCATCCAGGTCGGCCGCGCCGCGTCATTCCGTTCGTTTGTACGTTTTTAGTTTTTCGTATCAAACGCGAGGCCGCGCGCCTCGCATCACATTGGAGATTTCTATCATGTCTAAGTTTTTATTGACCGCCGTCGCGGCCCTCGCCACGAGTGCCTTGGGCCTCACCGCCATCGCCACCGGGACGACCGAGGCCGCCAAGACCGCAGCCTGCTGCTGCGGCGATAACTGCCAGTGCGAAGAGTGCGGTTGCGCCGACGGCAAGTGCACCGATTGCAACTGCGAAAGCTGCGGTTGCGACGGCTGCGAATGCGGCGACAGCTGCGGCAAGTAAGCGCCGAAACCTCGCGTTTCTCGCTTGAATATTGAAGTTTGTAACGACGCCCCTCGACGGCATCCGCCGTCGAGGGGCGTTTTTTTGTCGAGTTCGTGGCAAGTCGCTCATTGCTATACTTGGCGTTTTCATCTGGTTCTATCACTTGGACCGTCAGGGACGCCGCGTGAATTCCTGGACCTACATCTCCGCCAGCCTCCGCCAGTTCCGGCGCGTCCACCTCGCCGTCGCCGCCGGCGTCGCCGTGACGACGGCGGTGATCACCGGCGCGCTACTCGTCGGCGATTCGATGCGCGGCAGCCTCCGCGACCTCGCGCTCGGCAGCCTCGGCCGGATCAACTCGGTGCTGATCGCCGAACACCCATTCCGCCAGACCGGCCTGTTGGCTGACGACGTTCAGGCGGAAGCCGCCCCGCTGCTGCTCACCCAAGGCTCCGCCCTCTTCCGCTCGGGCGACGGCGAAGTCCGCCGCGCCGCCCAGCTGCAGGTCCTCGGCGTAAACGATGCGTTCTGGAACCTCGCCGAGCCCACGACGAAGCCGCCCATCGAGCGCGGCAATCAAATCGCCCTCACCGCCGACGTCGCCCAGGAGTTGGGCGTGAAGGTCGGCGACGCCGTGCTGCTCCGCATCCCGCTCGTCGAAAGCATCCCCGCCGACAGCACGCTCGGCGAAAAGGAAGAGACGGCCGCGACGCGCCGGCTCACCGTCGCCGCGATCCTCGACGCCGACGTGGACGCCTCCCTCGCCCGCTTCGCCATGCGGCCGAACCAGACGGCCCCCCGCAACGCCTTCGTCCCGCTCGGCACGATGCAGAGCCGGCTCGACCTCTCCGAACAGGTGAACGCGTTAGCGATTTCGGGAGACGAGGTCTCGTTCAAACAGCTGCGGCCGACGCTGAAAGATTTCGGCGTTACCGTGAAGCAGGTCACTCTCGGCGACGCCACGTCGAGCTATCTGCGAATCGCCGCCGACCGGTTGGTTCTCGCACCTGATTTCGTCGCCACCGCCGAGAAGTCGTACGGCAAACTGGGCCTGCAGCCGGTCGTCACCTATCTCGCTAACCGTATCTCGGCCGGCGATCGCCAGGTCCCCTACTCGACGGTAGCGGGCGTCGATTCGACGGCAGCGCTCGGCCCCGTGGTCGACGAGCAAGGCCAGCCAATCGAACTCGCCGACGATGAAGTGGCGATCAACGATTGGACCGCGAAGGAATTGAACGTCGAAGTGGACGATGAGGTGACACTTGTCTGGTACGAACCTGAAACCACGCACGGCGAACTCCGCGAACACACGCCACTGACACTGAAGGTGCGGGCGATTTTGCCCCTAGTCGCTGCTGACGGCCAACCGACCGCCGCCGCCGACCCCGATTTTGCCCCGGAACTCCCGGGCGTCACCGACCAAGCCTCCATCGACGATTGGGAGTTACCGTTCGATCTCGTCGAAACGGTCCGCGACGAAGACGAAAAGTACTGGGACGACTACCGCACGACTCCCAAGGCCTTCGTCTCCCACGCCCTCGCGGCCAAACTCTGGAGCACCCGCTGGGGAACCGACAGCGTCCTGCGACTCCCGCCCAGCGATGGTATGAACGTCGAATCGGTGACGACGGCGTTGGAACAGAAGATCGATCCCGCCCAACTCGGCATGTCGCTTCTCGCCGTCCGGCAAAATGCCCTCGCCGCCGCCAGCGGCACAACGCCCTTCGACGGACTCTTCCTCGGCTTCAGCTTCTTCTTGATGGCCTCAGCGGTGATGCTCACCGCCCTGCTCTTCCGCTTGGGAATTGAACAACGGGCCCGCGAAGTCGGCCTGCTTGAAGCGCTCGGCACGCCGCTCAAAAAGCTGCGCCGGTTGCTATTGGCGGAGGCCACGATCGTTGCCGCGATCGGCGCCCTCCTCGGCGTCCTGCTGGGCGTCGGCTACGCGCGGCTGATGATCTACGGCCTGAACACATGGTGGGTCGCCGCCACGGCTGAGCCATTCCTGCGGTTGTACGTCACGCCGCGGAGCCTCGTGATCGGCTTCGCCGTGGGCGTCCTGGTGGCGCTGGCGACGATCGCCTGGTCGCTGCGACGGTTCTCAAAGTTGCCGGCGCGGCAACTCTTGGCAGGCGACGCCGAGCCCGCTCTCGCCGCCAAATCCGCGGGCGCTTGGTCCTCGAGATGGCTTCCCGCCGCCGCAATCATTGCCGCCATTGGCTTGGGCTTCGCCGGAACGCAACTGGAAGGCGAAGCCCAAGGGGGCGCCTTCTTCGGCAGCGGCACGCTCGTGCTGATCGGCGCCCTGGCCGCCGTTCGAGGCGCCTTACGACGACCAATCGTCGGTCGGCCAAATTCACTCAACCTTGCGGGCCTCGCCGCCCGCAACGCCCGCCGCAATCCAAGTCGCACGATGCTCGCCCTCGGCCTCGCCTCGACCGCCAGCTTTCTGATCGTCGCCATGAGCGCGTTCCGCCTCGCCCCCACCGACCGCGGCGTCGGCGGTTTTGATTTGATGGCGACCGCCGATCTGCCCGTCCTGTTCGACCTCGGCAGCGAATCGGGGCGACGCGAGCTTGGCTTCAGTGCAGAGGACGATGCGAAATTAAAAGAGGCCGCCGTCGTCAGCTTCCGCGTTCGCAACGGTCAGGATGCCAGTTGCTTGAACCTCTACAAACCAACGCAGCCCCGCATCCTCGGCGCGCCGGCAAACCTAGAATCCTCCAGCGATTTCGCTTGGGCGGGCGCAGGCGATTGGTCGCTGTTAAACGAAGACCTCGGCAACGACGCCAACGGCCGGCCAATCGTGCCGATGATCCTCGACCGCAACACCGCCTTCTACGCTCTGCAACTCTTCGCCGTCGGCGAGCAACTCGTCGTCCGCGACGGCGCCGATCGTCCTGTCACGCTGCAAATCGTCGGCCTGCTCGCCAACAGCGTCCTGCAAGGCGACGTGCTGATCAGCGAAGCGAACTTCCTCCGCCTCTACCCCGAAACGGCCGGCAAGCGGTTCTTCCTAATTAGTCGCGGGGAGACTACGCCCCCTGTCGAAGAATTGGCTGCGTTGCTCGAAACTCAGCTCGAAGATTACGGCTTCGACGCCGTCGACGCCCGTCAGCGGCTGACCGAGTTGCTGGCCGTCCAGAATACCTATTTATCAACATTCCAAAGCCTCGGCGCTCTGGGGCTCCTCCTCGGCGTCGTCGGCTTGGCCGTCGTCCAGTTGCGCAGCATCGTCGAGCGCCGCGGCGAACTCGCCCTGATGCAGGCGACCGGTTTCCGGCGGCGACGGCTCGCTTGGATGGTCTTGGCTGAGAATTTGGTCCTACTGGTGGGCGGCCTCGCGATCGGCAGTCTAGCGGCTCTAGCCGCCGTTCTGCCGCACGCCCTGGCGGAACAAGCGGGAACGCCCTGGGCGACCCTGGCAACGCTTTTGGCGATCGTCGCCGCCGTCGGATCGCTCGCCGGCTGGCTCGCTTCGCGGGCCGTGCTGCGGGCGCCGTTAATTCCAGCCCTGCGAGGTGACTAGCGCAAGAGGGTGTCGGGAGCCTTTTGCGACTTGAAAGGTTTGCGAGATGGAAAGTTTCCCAGTCGCAAAAGGCTCCCGACACCTTCCACTTCCCAACGCCGATCAACCTGCCCTAGCGATAGCCGTACTCTCGGCTTAAAGTTTTCATTGTTGCGCCCGCCGCATCGCCCACTCCCGGAGCCCACCTCATGCGCAGCATGCTGCTAGTCGTCGCGTCGTTCGCCCTCACAATTCTCTGCTGGGGCATGTACGGGCCGGTGCTCCATAACGGCCAGCACGACATGTCGACCATCGGCGGCTTCGCCCGCATGCGGCCGTTTGTCTGCGTGGGGCTCGCATACTTCCTGATCGGCGTCCTCGTGCCGATGGCGATCCTCGCGATGAAGGGCGAGAAGGGAACCTGGACCGTCAGCGGCATCGTGATGAGCCTCGTTGCAGGGGCCCTCGGCGCCGGCGGAGCGCTCGGCATTATTCTGGCGTTCAACTTTGGCGGCGAACCGGTCTTCGTGATGCCGCTGGTGTTCGGCGGGGCGCCGGTGGTGAACTCGTTCATGACGATCTATCTCGCCGGGAAGATGCGCGAGATCGGTCCCTTCTTCCTGGCTGGCCTCGTGATGGTGATCATGGGCGCCGTCGTGGTGATGACCTGCGCCCCGCAAAAGAAAAAGGCGCCAGCCGCGGTGGCGGCAGCGCCAGCAGCCACAGCCGCTGCCGCGGACGCCGCCGCTCCCGCCGCCAAACCGACGCTCACCAGTCGCGGCACGAATTACGCCCTCCTGCTCGGTTCGATCGCCACCGCCGTCGTCTGCTGGGGAACTTACGGCCCGACGCTCCACAAGGGACAAGCCGCGATGATGCAAAGTCGGCTGCGTCCCTTCATCTGCGTCGGGATGGCCTACTTCATCATTGCGGTGATTGTGCCGAACCTCTACCTCGCCGTTAGTCCCGAGGCAAGCGAGTACAATTTCTCCGGCACGATGTGGAGCCTGCTGGCCGGCGCCGCGGGGGCGTTCGGCGCGCTGGGGATCATCATGGCGTTCAACTTCGGCGGCAAGCCGGTCTTCGTCATGCCGCTGATCTTCGGCGGGGCGCCGGTCGTCTCGACACTGATCACCACGAAAGTGAACGGCCTGTGGGGCGAGATCGGCGCCTTCTTCCTCGCCGGGCTGATGCTTGTCATCGCAGGAGCGGCGATGGTACTCGTCTTCGCGCCGAAGGGGCATCCGCCCGCGCCGCAGCCCGTTCCTAAGCCTGAGCCAAAACCGGCCGAAGAAGAAAAGCCGACCGCCGGAGAAACAGGCATCGCGTAGCATGATTTCAGCCCCAACGGGGCGAACGTCAATAGCCAGGGGCGCAAGCCCCTGGGTTGCTAGGTCGCGCGAAATTTAAGCCCCAAAAGGGGCGTCAGTAGCCGCGCCCCACTGCCGCCCCTTTGGGGCTTCTGATCTGCGACGCAATCGATTCCAGGGGCTGACGCCCCTGGCTATTGGCTGTCGGCCCGTTGGGCCTATTGCCAACTGATAGCGATCGTTTATCTCACAGGGGCAATGAAAACCGGGCGATTGTTCACGTCCCGCGCACCGGCCCGAACCACTCTAACTGCCGCCGCGGGCAAAGCGCCCACCCCCGTTCGTGGCAGAGTTCCGCCAGCCAGAGCGATCGCGATGCCATCTCCTCCATCGTTCGCCCCTGCGGCATCAAGAGCACCCGATCGGCGGTAACTCCGGCGAGCGTCGCGATCATCGCGTCGACTTCCGCGACGTCGTCAACGCGATCAATGACGAACTTCAGTTGATAGTCGTACTCCGCCATCAGCCGCATCAACACTTCGCGCTGCAGCCGCTGCCGTTCGTGGCGGCGGGCCCAGTGGGCGTGTCGCTCCGGATCGGGACCGCTGCTGGAGAGCTTCGGCGAAATCGACATCAAGTCGCACGCCGCCGGCAAATAAAGCGTCCCCGCCGTTTCGATCGTGATGTGCCGCCCGCGCCGCTTCAGTTCGCGGCAGAGCGGAATCATCTCGGCAAACAGCATCGGCTCGCCGCCGGTGATGACGACATGCTTGACGTCCCACTCCTCGACCTCCGCAATGATCTCATCGACCGCGTAGTCCTGCCCCTCTGGCTGCCAAGAGGCGTACGGCGTGTCGCAAAACCAGCAGCGCAGATTGCAACCGCTGGCGCGAATGAAAACGCTCGGCACGCCGGTGAGGAACCCTTCGCCTTGGATCGATTTGTAAATTTCTGCGATTTTCATACGTCGGCGTAAGCGATCGGATCGGCCAACCCTGCTTCAGCGAACCCTTTGATCCGCAGCTGGCACGCATCACAACGGCCGCAGCTGACGCCACAGTCGTCGGGGGCGTAGCAGGTATGCGTCAGGGCGTAATCAACTCCCAATTGTACTCCGCGGCGAATGATTTCCGCCTTCGTCAGCTGTATCAATGGCGTGTGGATGTGGAACTTTAACGTTCCTTCGACGCCCGCCTTCGTGGCGAGGTTCGCCACCTGCTCGAAGGCGGCGATGAACTCGGGCCGGCAGTCGGGGTAACCGCTGTAATCGACCGCGTTGACGCCGATGAAAATATCCGCGGCGCCGATCACCTCGGCGTAGCCGAGAGCGATCGACAGCATCACCGTGTTCCGGGCCGGAACGTACGTCACCGGGATGCCCGCTGACATTTCGTCCGCGGGGCGATCCTTCGGCACGTCGATGTCAGCCGTCAGCGCGCTGCCGCCGAACGCCGCGAGGTCGATCTTCACGATGCGATGCTCAACCGCGCCCAGAGAGTTCGCAACGTTACGCGCCGACTCCAACTCAAAGCGGTGCCGCTGGCCATAGTCGACGCTCAGCGCGTGAATGTCGAACCCTTCGGCGCGGGCCACTGCGGCCGTCGTAGCGGAGTCGAGGCCGCCCGACAGCAGAATGACGGCGGGCTTTCGGGGCTTCGTGGAATCAGGCATCGTTTTACGCATTCATGGGGCACTTTCCGCCGCCGTTCCATCATGCCACAATGGCCGTTTCGTCGAAAGGAGCCGTCAGGCATGCCAGATTCCCGCAGTTTGCTCGAAGTTTTTGACAATCAGTATCCGCAGCGCGACTACAAAATCGAGATCGTCGCCCCGGAATTCACGTCGGTTTGCCCCAAGACGGGCCAGCCCGATTACGGGACGATTACGATCATCTACACCCCCGACAAGAAGTGCGTCGAGCTGAAAAGCCTGAAGATGTACCTGCAAAGCTATCGTAACGCAGGGATCTTCTACGAGAACGTCACCAACGTGATGATGGACGACCTGACGGCGGTGCTGCAGCCCCGTTGGATGAAGATCGAAGCGGCGTTCACTCCTCGGGGCGGGATCTCGTCGAAAATCATCGTCCAGCATGCTTCGGCGCTCTAAGTAAATTCAATTTGAACCGCCAAGGACGCCAAGGTGCGCCAAGCAAATACAGACCCAATAGAAAACTGAACCACAACGGCACAACGGACACGACGAAATAGGAAGAAATATTTCCTACGTCGTGTTCGTCGTGCCGTCGTGGTGCATTTCTTCCCTTGGCGCTCTTGGCGTCCTTGGCGGTTCAATTCTCAAAACAGAAGAGAGAATTCGATGTCCACGAAGCCCCGCGTGATTCTCTCCGGATTCGCCGACGAGGCCGCCAACCACAAAACGGCGGTCGAGCAGTTCGCTGCCTTCGCCGCACTGGGGTTGCAGTACTACAGCCTGCGGTTCGTCGACGTCGGCAACGGCGTGAAGAACGTGATGGAGTTGACCAAGACCGAGGTCACCAAACTCAGACACCTCGAAGACGAGTACGGAATGAACGTCGCGTCGATCGGCTCGCCGATCGGCAAGGTCAAGCTTCTCGATCAGGAAGATGGCACCAAGAACCGCTTCGTGCCGTTCAAGAAGTATCTCGACGACGTCAAAAAAGCCTGCGAGTTAGCCCACGCCTTCGAGACGAAGTTGATCCGCGGCTTCTCGTTCTACCACCCCAAGGGGAGCGATCCTTGGGAATACGTCCCGCAAGCCGTCGAGCAGTTGGGACAGATTGCCGAAACCTGCCACCGCAGCGACCTGACGTTCGGTCTCGAAGTCGAAGCGAACCTCGTCGGCCAGAACGGCAAGCTGATGGCCGAGCTCCATCGCCGCGTCAATCACCCGGCCATGGTGACGATCTTCGACGGCGCCAACATCGTCTGCCAAGGTTACGACACGATGGCGACCTTCGAGCAGTACCAGGTGATGAAGCCGAGCATCGGCTGGATGCACATCAAGGACTACCTCGACCCGCGCGTCGACAAGCCAATCGGGCATGTCGAGGAAGACGCGCTGAGCCACTTCGTCCCGTGCGATCAAGGCGATGCGGGACATGTGCAAATTCTGACCGACTTCGCCCGTGAGATTCCGGCGCTGGAAAAGATGCTCACCCGCCGCGGCATCCCGGGAGTGATCCTCGATCTAGAGCCGCATCTTAAGGGCGGCGGCCAATACGGCGGTTTCAGCGGACCCGATGGCATGGCCATCGCACTAAAAGCACTGCAGCGAGTCCTCGATTATGTTGGCATCGAGTATCACCTGCGTGACTTCGACGACGTGAAGGCGGCTCGCGGTTTCTAAATTTCGCCGTGAGCAGACTCGTCGGCGGCGAAGTACGCCGGATGGGCCTCGACGCGATGATCGGCGGCAGCGCGGTCGGGGTGCCGCAGCGCGAGGGCCGCAGCCCCCAGTCCGATGAGACCGACCGCGACGCCGGAGCCAAACTGCCAATCGTGGAACGACGGAGCGTTCCAAATCAGGAAGCCAGCCGTGCCGAGCGCCGTCAGCGCGACGATGACTTTGCCGATCGCCGACTCCACCTTCCGCTTTTTGCGATGGGTCGCAATGGCCGACCGTGCGGAGGTGTTGGCGATTTCACGCAACGCCGCCAAATCGGTAGAAGCGGGCGCTCGGCGGCCTTGCTTCATCGATTCAATTTCAAACGGCACGCTCGGATCGTAATCGAGCGGCGCTGGCTCCGCCGGTGCGACGGCGACTGGCGGCAGTGGCGCGGGTTCGGGCAGCGCCGACGGCGAGTGACTCCGCATCCGCTGCATCATGCTCGCCATGTAGGAGTCGAGCGCTTCGTCGGAATCGTCAGCCGGGACGGTGCGGTCGGCAGCCTTCGCGGGCGACAAAAACTCATCATCAATCAGCGGCGGAGCCGCCAGGGACGAAGACGCCGCCGCGCTCTCGTCGTCGAGCAGATGACGGTACTTATCGATGAATGAAGTCGGGGCGAGTTCCGAAGCGACGGGAACGGTTTGGACGGGCGCCGGCGTCGGCATCCGAAAATCGTCTGCCTCGTCGTCGACATGGTTTGCATCCGCAGTGGGCTCAGCCGGAGAGCATTCAACGGTAAGTTCAGCGGTAGGTTCAGCGACCTCAAGCACTGGCACTTCTACGGGCGTCCACGCGTGGAGCCCCGATTCGTGAGCAGCCGCTGACGGCGTCTCGGCCGCAGCTGGCTCCGGTTCGGGCGAGGTATTCCAAGCGACGTCATCGATCGCCACCAGTGCGGTGGGTTCGACGGCAGATGCGGGGTCCGCTAAGTCGCCGGGAGCTTCGGGCGGCGTTGGTTCGGCAGCCGTCGCCTCGCTTCCGAATGAGTCACGAGCCGCGATGGTCTGTTCCAGTTCGGCGACGCGGTCATTGGCCGTGTGGCAAAGTTCGCTAAGCCGACTCAGCTCCACTTCCGCATCGCTCAACTTGCCTGCAAATTGAGTCCGCTCATCGTGAAGGCTTTCGACCTCCCCGCGAAGTTCGAGGATCGTCGCCGCTTGATCAGCGGCCTCGTCAGCCTGCTGTTTGATCGCGTCGCGTTCCGCCTGCGACGCGGCCAGCTCAGCTTCCAGTTCCTGGCGCCGAGTCGCCTGCTGCTCGAGTTCCTTCCGCACGCCGTCGAGTTCGGTACGGACGGCGCCGAGTTCGTGGGCGAGCAGCGTCGCCTGCTCAATCTGGACGGTGAGACTCTGCTCCAACTCGGCGGCGCGAGCAAGCTCCGCCGCTTGCGAAGCAGTTGACGCAGCGGTATTCGCATCTTGAATTTCTAGCGCCGCGTTCAGCTCGTCGCAACGCGCCGCCTGTTCGGCGAGTTCGATCTGCGCCTCTTGCAACTGCGAGCGGAGCGTTTCCACTTCTTCCGCAAGGGGACCGATCCGCTCGGCGGCGCGGCGATCGCGCTGGATCAGCTCGAGGTGGAGTTGCTCATGATCGGCTGCATGAGAGTCGTAGGCCGCACGGGCGAGGTCGAGTTCGACCTCCATTGCCGCGAGATCGGCAGCCATCGCGTCGGTGCGAAAGCGAGCGTCGCGGGTAGCGGCGATCAGCGACTTGGCGCGACGCTGCGAGCGGTCACCGGCTTGCCAGAGTTGCAGGATCAGTTCGTCGGCGAAGGCGTGACTGGAATAGGTTGAGGCAACTTCAGCCGCCGGAACTGCAACGGGCGTCGGCGTTGGCTCGGCGACGGGTGCCACCAGCTTCGGCTCCGGTTCGATAACAATTGTCTGTCGGGAGGCGAGCGGAGCGGGCGACGGCTGCTGTGGTTGCTGAATAACAACGAGCGCGGTCATCGCCGAAACGGGCGTTAAAGCGGGTTCCGCTTGGCTCGCCTCGGGGGCTTCGAGTTTCGGAATCGCGACGTCCGCTGTGGGAGCTAGCGGCGACCAGGCTTCCGTAACTGAAGATTTCTCCACCTTGGGCTGTTCGACCGTCGGCGGCTCGGTAAGCGCTGGCGTCGCCACTGGACGAGCTGCTTCCGTCGCGACTGGCTGGGCAACAGCAGCCGGCTCGATGGCAACTTGCTCGTCACGTTCCTCCGTCGTCGCGAACTCAATCTCGCAACGGCCAATCGTCAGCTTGTCGCCGACGGCCACCGTCGACTTGGAGAAGTCTCGCAGGTTGAGCTGCACCCCCGCGCCCCAGCGGGTCGCTTCGGCGCGATGGGGGTCGACGGTGACGACGCACTGCAGCGGCCGGCAATCGGCTGCTGGCAGGACGATGGTGCATTGGGGACTGGAGCCGATCGTCGTCTTGCCGTCGGCCAACTTCACGACGCGCTCTGCTTCGCCGGCGGCAAGGCGGACGCGCAGAGAGTCGGGCTTCCGCAACAATGTCGTGGAGGCGGTCGAAGTCTCGGGCAGCGTCAGGAGCGACATCAGGAGTTCAGCGAGCGAGCGGACGGAGCGGTTGCGCAGCGGGTTCCCCCGGCGGACAGCAAAGGGTAGTTCAGAAACCGCCGCGCTGAATCCGTTGAGAGGGCGTCGGCTAAATCATTGCGGAGAATGCTAGCTCGGCGCCGCCCGCCCGGGATTCCTGCGGTCTGACGATTCCGCAAAATTCGATTACCCCCTGCGACCGTTAATGCCGATCTACCGAAATGGCGTTGCCCCGTCCTGGGAAAGCGGCGGCCGTGGTTCCCAACAGGCGTCGATGTCCACCCGCCCCGGCGAGCGGGCGTCAGCCGTTTGGGGGGCCTTTGAAACAGGAAGCTGGGCGGAAATTTGAGGAAAATGGGGCGAATTTCCCCTACTTAGGGGGTTGCGTTCCAGGATTTGGAATCTCAATGGCGCCTGCGACCTTTTTTCGGCGAGGTGCGTACTATAGTTACGGTGCCAGCAGGGAAGCCCCCCAAAAGGGCGGGATTTCTCGCTGGCGTCGCGACGAATCGGAACAGTCGTCGCGATCAGACCAACACTGTTTTGAGGCACACGTACGAGGCGGACAACCGATGCTCACGGCAGTCGTTGAGGGACTGCCAAGCCGAGGAATCTAGCGTCGCACCGCTCCCAGAAGGTATCACCACCATGGCTCGCAATGATTCCATCCTGAAGATGCGTGAACTGCTCATGAAGCGCCGTGACGCTCTGCGTCGCGCTTTGGCCGGTGACTTGAGCATGCTCAAGTCGCTCAACGAGCAGACGGGCGGCGACGTCGTCGACGCCGCGCTCGACGCCGCGCAAGATGAAATCAGTTCGAAGCTGGCTGAAGTGGAAAGCCGCGAATTGGGAAGCATCGAAGTCGCCTTGGAGCGGATGCGGAGCGGCTCCTACGGCCTCTGCGAGATCTGCAATTGCAAGATTCCGCTGGCGCGTCTGAACGCCCTCCCCTACGCCACCAGCTGCATCGATTGCCAGCGGGCAATGGAATCCTCGGGCGGCGGCAGCGGTTACGCCGGCGACTGGAGCCGCGTTCTGGACGGCGGCGCCGACGTCGACGTATCGTTCAGCGACCTCGAAGCGAGCTGAAATCGCCGCTCGGCGTTTTCAGCAAAGCCGCTCCAGGGTTACAATCGATGGCGTACGCGCGTCGGTTGGATTCGACGCGAGAGATCGTTCGCTCTCGATGGAGTCGCCAGCCAATGTCGCTCAGTTCCTTGCCCAGCATTGCTTTCATGGGGCGGTCGTTGGTTTGCGGCTTAGCGGCGTCCCTAGCTCTCGTTACGGGCGGGCCTACGTTCGGCCAGCAGGCGCCGGCTGCGGCGACATTGCCGAATGAACGCGATCTGCTGTTCGATGAACTTCATCGCGACGTCGCGGCGATGGAGCGCGAACTCGGCATCTACAAGCGCGTCGTCCGCTTGGTGGCTCCGTCGGTCGTTCATGTGCAGGCGAAGCCGCTCGCGGACTTCAGATTCCGCCGCGACGTCGAGGAAGCTGGCTCCGGCGTGCTCGTCTCGGTCGGCGGGAAGAACTATGTGCTGACCAATCGGCATGTGGTCAAGCATTCCGACCCCGAGCATATCCGTCTCGAACTCAACGACGGTCGCGAAATCTCGCCGACCGAAATCTTCACTGATCCCGAAACCGACGTCGCCGTGCTGGCCGTCGATTCTCCCGACCTGATTCCGGCCCGCGTCGGCAACAGCGATCATTGCGAGATCGGCGACCCGGTGATGGCGTTCGGCAATCCGTTCAACCTCCGCCAGAGCGTGACTCGCGGCATCATCAGCGGGATGGGGCGGTCGAACCTCGACCTCGGCGACGGCGGCGTCGATTATCAAAACTTCATGCAGACCGACGCCGCGATCAATCCGGGCAACAGCGGCGGGCCGCTTATCAATCTGCGCGGCGAGATCGTCGGCCTCAACACGGCGATCGCCAGCAACTCGGGCGGCAACGACGGCATCGGCTTCTCGATCCCGATCAATATCGCGATGAGCGTCACCCGCCAATTGGTCGAACATGGCAAGGTCGATCGCGGCTTCCTCGGCGTGATGCTCGACGGCAACTTCAACCTGGAAGCGGCGCGGTCGGCAGGACTGCCGCGGTTGATGGGCGCCCTGGTGAAACAGGTGACCGAGCGTTCGCCGGCGGCGCTCGCCGGCGTGCAAACGAACGACGTCATTCTCCGCTACAACAATGCCGCGATTGAGAACGACCAGCATCTCATCAATCTGGTGAAGCTCTCCGACGTCGGCCGCCCGGTCGAAATGGTCGTGCTGCGCGGCGGGCAGATGGTGAACGTTCAGGCCCAGATCGGCCGGCTCGACGACTTTGTGGCCGAGACCGAAGCGGCGCTGAAGGCGGTTCCGCCGAAGTAGGCCTGGCGCGCAGGAGGGCAGCCTCTCACTCTGCGCCATTCTGACACTCCTCGTCATTCTGAGCGGAGCGAAGAATCTGGCCGCACGTTTGGCGCTAGATCCTTTGCTACGCTCAGGATGACGACGCGCCTCTCCGTATGACGGCCATGGTGAGCGCCACGTCTCACGCTAGCAGTTCTCTTTTCTCACCAAATACGCCCAAAGTCGGCGGGCAGCACTCTGCTTTTCTCGGCAACCGAGGTATTTTCTTGGATTCTGTAACGCCGCGCGGCGGGGGGCGTAAAAGATTGTGCCCCGCACGGCGAATAGCCCCAGCGGGAGCCGACCGCTCACTCCCTAATTCCTCCGAGACAAAGGCGCACCCTCATGTTGCGAATCGCTCTAGCCACTGCCCTCCTGCTGCTGGGCAGCCTCTCTGCTCCCGTCGCTCATGCTGAGGAAGCGACCTACCGCCTCCCGAGCGAGACGGCGTTCATCCTGAACCTTGACCTGCAGGCGGTTCGCAAGTCGGAAGTCGGCGGACGACTGCTGGGAGTCGTCGTCGACAAGGCGATTGAGAAGATCGCCGAAAAGGGAAACACTGACCGCGAAGCGGCTTTGAAGCAAGTAGAGGACATCCTAGGCTTCAATCCGCTCGAAGAAGTGAAGTCGATCACCGTGTCGGCCGTTGACTACGAAGAGCCGGAAAACTCGCTGATCGCGGTGGTGCGGCTCGGCAAGACGACCGGAAATCTGGAAGGCCTGCTGCTCGGTCTGCCTGAGTACGCCGTCGCCGACTACGAGGGTCAGCAAATTCACTCCGCCGCGCCGGAAGAGGGTCAAACGTTGTATGTGGCGTTCGTGACCGAAGAGTCGGGCGATCGCCGCATTCTGTTTTCTTCGCAGCGGGACGCCGTGACGAATCTGCTCGACCAGGCGGCCGGCAAGAGCGTCACTGGCGAGGGGGCTGCCGACTTCACCGTCGAACAATCGCCCAACCGTTTGATCTCGCTCAAAGTGAACAAGCTGCCGGCTGATGCGGTCGAGGAAGGCCCGCCGGCCAACATCGCCAAGATTCTCAAGGACGCGTCGGTGAGCATCGACGAGGCGGACGGCCGCGTCGGCGTGAACGTCGCGCTCGCGGCAGCCACCGAGGAGCAGGCCGAGCAATTGCGGCAGATGGCGCAAGGGTCGATCGCGATGATTCAGTTCGCTCAGACGGCCAATCCCGAAGACCAAGACCTCAAGAAGATCTCGGGCATGCTCAAGGACGCCGTCGCATCGCGCGACAAGACGAACGTCAAGGTCAGCATGCAGCTCCCCGCGGCCGACCTAGCCGCGATGATCGATGAGAAGCTGAAGGACAAATAGTCCGTATGCTCGCGCAGCGCACCGACTCGAACGACGCAGCCGCCGAGGCGCTCGAACCCAACGCATTGGTTCGACGCGCCCAGGCGGGCTGCGTCGAGTCGTTCGCGGCGCTGGTGAATCACTTTCACCCGCGCGTGATCGAGATGCTCCAGCGACGCTACGGCGCGGAGCGAGGCGAAGCGGAGGATCTGGCGCAGGAAGCGTTCGCCAAAGCCTTTCAGCGGCTCGACCAGTTCGACCCGAGTTACCAGTTCTCGACGTGGCTCTACACGATCGCCAAACGCGGGGCGATCGATCGAGGCCGGCGTCGACAGCGGGAGCCGCAGCAGGTCGCACTCGACGTTGATCAAACGCATGGCTTGGAAGCCGACGCCGCGCTCCTAGTCGAGCGACGCGAGGAAGCAGAAAATATCTGGCGGCGGGCGAGGAATCTGCTGAGCGAACCGCAATACATGGCGACATGGCTGCGCTTCGCCGACGGTTGCGACATTGCCGAGATTGCCCGCCGGATGAATCGAAGCCGGATTGGCGTCCGTGTGCTGCTGCATCGGGCCCGCACCATTCTGGTCCGTGAACTGGCGGACGACGCGATAGCGACGCCGCCGGGCTCAGCGAAGGGGGAGAAGTAATGCCATGCGACGCATGATTGCCCAGTGGATGATCAGCCGGTCGATCGACGGCGGACGCGACGTGCCGGCGTGGGTGCGGCGGTGGAGCGCCAGCGATGACGAGACGATCCGCTTTGAAGCCTCTGCCCGACGACTCGCCGACGCGCTGCAGGCCGATGCGCCGTCGTGGCGGGCATTGGCGCCGAACGCCGCCAGCGAATCGCAACGGGCGAACCATGACCAGCACAGCCCGCGCGGCTGGGGCGGAGGCGTGCCGCGTTGGCTCGCCGTCGGCGTCGTGGCCGGCGGATTGCTGGCGGTCGGCTGGATCTGGCGGCTTCGCCCAGACGTGGCGACAACGCAACCACAGATCGCGATTGCTCGGTCGCCAGAGGACGCCACGCTTGGGCACGAAGAAGTCGACTGGCTCTTGGCCGCGTTCGGCGAGAGCCGGACCTCCTTCGGAGAGTTGGTCACTCGCTTGGATACGCTGATGACACCGCGGGCGCCAGGCAAGTCGATCGAGACGCAGGTCGATGCGGCGGTCACGTTCTTCGCCTATCGCTTGCCCGCGAGCACCGCGAGAGTGGCGGGATTGGAACGCGCGTCGACGACGCTGGGGTCGCCCGACTCGCTGTCGCGATTCTGGCTGGGCAAACGGGGCACTTAAGCCCCTGGCTCCGCCAGGGGGTAGCGTCTCGCGAGGCGACGCCAACCGGCATGGTGACCGACCCCCTGGCGGAGCCAGGGGCTGCCATGTTAGAAGCTGTCGCGCAGGCCGCGGAGAATTCCTTCGACCACGCCCGTCGCGTCGACGTCGACGGCGACGTCCATGTTCGGCCGATCGAACGTCCGGGGTCGGCGGTCGATCACCGTCGCGCCGTAGGTCAGCAGCCCCTCGGTCTCGACGTCGCACGGCATCGCCTCGGTGACGATCAGCTCGGGCCGGATCGCCGCCATCACCGCTACCGCTTCGGCGGCATACATCGACTCTAACCCGAGCCGCTGCCGATAGGCTTGGAACGCGCCGGGCAGAATGGCTCGCAGCAGCCGTCCCATCGACGAGCTCTCGCTCGGCAGATTGCTGAGGAGTTCGTACGTGAGGGCCGCCTTGCGCGTCACGTCGAGGGGCAGCAGTGTTGTCGTGGCGTGCGAGCGAAAAACCCGTTGGGCCGATTCGGCGTCGCAGTAGATGTTGAACTCCGCCGCCGCGGAAACGTCGCCAGGGCCGTCGAGCGTCCCGCCCACGATGATCAGATGGCCGACCTGCAGCGCCAACTCGGGGTCGATCTGGAACGCCGCGGCGATGTTGTGGAGCGGGCCGCCGGCAATCAGGGTGACCCCACCCGGATCGTTGCGAATCTCTTCGGAGATCACCTTGAGCGCCGGATGCTGCTGGTGAAGTTCGGCGATTCCCAGCTTTGCGCCGCAGAGGCCGTCGACGCCCCACAGTTCCCGACCGTCGGTCCGCAGCGGTTGTTCCTCGTCGGCCACGCCGATCCGCGGCCAGCGGGGCGGGTCGAGATGCTCAATAATCGCCTGGACGTTGCGGCTGGCCTGGCGCGGGGCGACGTTGCCGCCGGTAGCGGTGATGGCCACGACTTCCAGGTCGGGGTGGGCCAAGGCCAGGCAAATGGCCAGAGCGTCGCTGACGCCCGGGTCGACGTCGAGGATGACTTTGCGTGCCATGGGCTTCGTGCCGCGTTAGGTGCCGAGTGGACAGGGACTCGCGTGGTTTGGCTGCGCATTCTAGGGCGATGCCAGCAGTGCAACAACCCGACGGGGGTTGAGCAACCCAGCGGGGTGGAACGCCCAGAGGCGCAGCCGATGGGCGTGGCTGCGTCGGTAAAGGGTTCGCCACGCCCTTCAGGAGTACCTTCAGGGCGTGCCACCCATACTTCCTGGAGTTCCAGGGAGTTAGAATGAGGGCTTCCCCCCGAATTCGCTTACGCCCAACATCGGCTCGCCCATGCCCGACACTTTCACCACGATCCTCGCCCGCCTCGCCGCTGGCGAAGACCTCGAAGCGAGCGAGATGACCGCGGCGATGGGGACGATCATGTCGGGCGAGCGTCCCCCGGGCGAGATTGGGCTCTTTCTCACCTCGCTGGCAGCCAAAGGAGAAACGGCCGAGGAAGTGGCGGGCGCCGCGCGGGCGATGCGGGCCCACATGACGCCGATTCGCAGCCGCTACGACCGGCTTCTCGACACGTGCGGCACCGGCGGCGGCGGGAGCAATCTGTTCAATGTGAGCACCACCGCGGCGCTCGTGATCGCCGCCACGGGCGTGCCCGTCGCGAAGCATGGCAACCGGAGCATCACCAGCCGCAGCGGCTCGGCCGACGTGCTGGCCGAACTCGGCGTCAATATCGCCGCGACGATTCCGCAGGTCGAACGCTGCCTCGACGAACTCGGCATTTGCTTCTGCTTCGCACCGCTGATGCACCCGGCGATGAAGCATGTGGCGGCCGTGCGGAAGGAGCTCGGCATTCGGACGATCTTCAATGTACTGGGCCCGCTCTCGAATCCGGCGCGGGCGTCGCATCAGTTGCTCGGCGCGGGACGGCCGGAGTTGCGCCCGTTGCTCGCGTCGGCGCTGCGGTTGCTTGAGGTCGAACACGCGCTCGTCGTCTGCGGCGAAGATGGGCTGGGCGAAGCGACGCTGACGGGAAAGACGTTCGCTACGGAGGTGAGCCATGGCGAGGAGCGCGAGGTCGTCTACAGACTGGAAGACTTTGGACTCGCGGTCCAATCGCTTGATTCTGCCCGCGTTGAAAGCCCTGCCGAGAGCGCGGCGATCGTGCGCGGCGTGCTGGCGGGCGAGCCGGGCGCGGCCCGTGACATTGTTATTCTTAACGCGGCGTGTGGATTGATGACCGTCGATCCGGAGTTGGAACCGACCGCCGCCGCAAACCGCGCTGCGGAAGCGATCGACGCCGGCGCGGCGGGCGAACTGCTGCGGAAATTGGCGGCGCTGTCGCATGGTTAACTCGTTTTGATTGAACCGCCAAGGACGCCAAGGGAAATAAAAAAACATAGGAACCGCGGATGAACGCAGATAAACGCAGATTTAATTTCCCTCCTCCATCTGCGTTTATTCGCGTTCATCCGCGGTTCCTCCTTTTCCCGTATTTCCTTGGCGCTCTTGGCGTCCTTGGCGGTTAGGTATTTTGGAATCTCGCGGCGATTTTCTCAGCCGCGGCGGGCTGTTAGACTCGTGGGACTGCCTTCGCCCGCCAACCGTTACCTTTGAGCTCGTTTGCACGTGTCCCGAACGCCCCCTAGCCGTGATATTTCGGGACGTTTGGTCTTTCTCGGGACCGGCACCAGCGTCGGCGTACCGGCCATCGGTTGCGATTGCCCCGTTTGCACTAGCGACGATCCGAAGAACAACCGGACCCGCTGCGGGCTGGCGATCGGGCTGCCCGAGGGAAACCTGCTGATCGACACGCCGCCCGACCTGCGGCAGCAACTGTTGCGCGAGCGGATCGGGATCATTCACGCGGTGGCGTACACTCACGAACATGCCGATCACATCTTCGGGCTCGACGATCTGCGGCTGATGCAGTTTTATCTCGGCGGGCCGGTGCCGCTCTATTGCGAACCGGTGGTGGAGGCGCGGATCCGCAAGTCGTTCGACTACGCCTTCCAGCCGCCGGAGCGATTGCACACCGGGGCGATTCCGGCGCTGACGTTCGAGTCGATCGAGCTCGATCCCTTTCGCGTCCTCGGCGCCAAGGTGCTGCCGGTGCGACTCCACCATGGGCCATTCGTGCCGGTGCTCGGTTTTCGTTTCGGCAACGTCGCCTACTGCACCGACGTCAACGCGATCCCCGAAGCGAGCATGCAGCGGCTCGAAGGGCTCGACGTGCTGATCCTCGACTGCCTCCGCCGCGAGCCGCACGCGACCCACTTCAGCCTCGACGAGACGCTGGCCGTATGGCGCGAACTGCGCCCGCAGCGGATGCTGCTGACGCATCTGTCGCACAATTTTGATCACGAAGCGACCAATGCCGAGCTGCCGGCCGGCGTTGAACTGGCGTTCGACGGGATGGAAGTGGAGTTGTCGTGACGTCTTTTGGTCTTTTTGACAGGATACCAGGATTGCACGGATCAACGGGATGAAGGCGCGCCGCGTTGTGTCGTGTGATCGCATTCTGGCGACTTAAATCGTAAATCTGCTGGGCGTTGATGTTTAGGTCGGTCGTTGTCGCGACGACAGAATGCTGCGAAGCGACATGACATATTGATTGCCGATCGGGATCGGTCCACGAACCACTCCTTCTTTGGCCACCGGCCAAACTCACCTTAGCCTGGGTCAAGCGCAGCGCCGGCCCAGGAGTTGAGGATGAACGGCGCCGTTGGCTGAAGGCCAACCTCAGCCGATTATTCGCTCTGCCAATGGAACAATCAGTTGAGATTGGCCTTCAGCCAATCGATTTGGTTCCGATTGCTAACCTGGGGCGGCGCTGCGCTTGCCCCAGGCTACGGTGATCGGTTGGCTTTCAGCCAACGTGCTTCGTTGGTTTCGGATGGTTCGACGCGGTGACATCTGTCGCGGATCGCGTTTCGTGCGACAGAAGTCCGAAGTTGTTTACTCCATTGGATTTGTGTTGTTCGCCGTGGGCGACAATTGTCGCGACAGTATTTTGTCGTTCTAAGCTATTTGTCGCCTGAGGCATTTTTGGCGACAGAATTCGTCCGTTGTGTCGCTTGTTGAATTTGCTCGTGACCGCGAGCGTTGGCTGGACGATGCGACAGTGGCGTGGCTGTCGATGCTAGCGCAGCGGCGACCCTCGGCATAAGCGCGCAGCACGAAAGACTCCCCCGGTTACGTACGCGGGCCAGCCTCGACCTCAAGTAATGAACTAACGTTCACTTTAGCGATCTTGGTGGCCAATTTCAAGCTGGAAGGTGGGGGATTTTTGGACCGCGAGAGGACGCAGAGAATCGCAATGAGTAATATCGGAAGTTGCTCCGCGGTGCAGGTGCGAGGCACATGGAATTGGCGGCCCTGACTGCTTATAGCTATACTCCGGCAGATTTTTTCACAGCGGAAGAGATGGCTCGTTGTTCCTCGTACCTATCACTGGAGTGATCATTGTCGGCTAATCTCGATCTTATGCCGTGCGAAAGCCTCCCCGTGTTCGGAGAACACATTTTAGGAGTTGGATGGCTCGATAAGTTCAGCAGTTTTCCTACCGGCCCGACACATTCTGAAGTTTTTGCTCGCTTGTTAGAATTCGTTCGCAATCCATGGCAACCCTTTGTTGCCATGGGAGTCCACGAATGCGAAATTTGTCAGTTTCATGGCGAGGCAGTGGGTAGTGCCAATCTTTACATTCCGTTTGACGGCAATATTTACGTTTGCCCTGAGTTGATTACCCACTACATCAACGCGCACCTGTACTCGCCGCCAAGCATTTTTTGCGACGCCGTCCTGGCATGTCCGCCAATGAACTCGATGGGGTACAAGCGGCTTCTCCTTGCGTGCAACGGGCAAGTCCTTTGGAAGCCTCCATCCGAATAATGTGATTGGTGGCAGGTCGTCGCGGACCGCCGATATGCAGGAGCGGTCGCCAATCACTTATCGTGGTTACGCACGGAGATAAAAGCACGCCACCAGCCCTCACTAAGGCCTGTCAGCGAACCAGTTAGTCATTTGACTGTCACTGATACAATTGGCTTGTCGCGGAGGACTATATGTCACAATTCACGTTGTTCACGAAGTTCCTCGAGGATCGAAATATCGCCTCCGAGGACCTTGCAGAGTATCAGAATCTTGTTGAGCCAGCAGAATCTGAGGGCTGGCAGGGGTACCGTATTCAGCGTGTTGGCCCGACCAACCGAATTACCCAGCGCTGCCAAGTGCTTATGCAGTACGCATGGCACTGCCGCGATTACGTTAAAAAAATTCTGGAAGAGCATGGCGTTGAGAATGTGGGCCGCGTTGTCAACGGCTATATTGAGAAGTCGCGAGCCATTCAAATTCTCTCTTACCTCGCCCATCAGTATAAGCACGGCGGCGTTGATCACGATCCGAAGTGGGCGGGCGATTTAGAGCCGCGAATTCTGAAGCCTTTCGTGCGAGGCCAACTACGTGAGTTTCCCCTGCGGTTGAAGCCGACAGTGATGCGCTGGGGAGACAACATTGGCGAATTCGAGTTTGTCGGGCACTGCTCGATTGGGGATGTTGACTACCCCTTCAAGGACTTCACTTGGGAGTTCTCTTGCACCATCGTTGACAAAGATGGCCGCGAGCTAGGCCACGCCGCCGAACTCTGCGAGCGTGCATTCGAAACGTGGTTCAAAATCCTTGAGGACCACGGCATTCAAATAGCAGCGACAGCCATCGATCCCTTGAGCAGCGTGTAGATGGGTGTCGCTGGCGTACCGCCGGTGAGGGGCACCGAAAGAGTGCGCGTGCCAATTGGCTTGGAAGAAGCCTATAGAGCGGGCTAGCTCGGGGTCTGTGGTTGATGGAGGCCGTGTACCCGCTTCCGCACTGGCAGGATGCCAGTGGCACCCTACCTTGAGGCAAATGGCGCACAAAAAAACCGCGGACGAATGGCTCGTCCGCGGTCTTTTGGGTTGCTAACTCTGTCGGCTCCCTAAACCCTTGCGTTTAGCGAGCCGCCAGCCGCCCGTCGCCTAGGAGTTCCAGGTAGTCGAGCGCGATCGCGACGAGTTCGTCGTTGTACGCGCTCTGCGGGAACACCGGCTTGTCGTTCGCTTGCAGATCGTCGAACATTTCCTCCTGCTCTTTTTCGGTGTTCAGCTCGTCGCGTTCGGCGATGAACTTCTCCTTGTTGAGCGTGAGGGGTTCGTCCTTCCGTTCGAGGTAGCGGGCGATCCGCTGCTTTTCCTTGTTGAAGTGATCGCTGGCGACGACCCGCTCGTTGGAACGGCGGCGGAGCTCTTCGATCGTCTTCGGCGAGGCGTTCGGGTAGTTCTCGTGCGGCAGCGGGAGGACGCTGTCGAACTTCAGGGCGTAATCGAGATCCGACTCGCCGACGGGCCAGTGGCTCGTCTGCGACGGGAGCTCGATGTCGGAGACGACGCCGCGGTTCTGCGTGCTGTCGCCGCCGGGGCGGTAGAACTGCTGGATCGTCATCTTCAAGGCGCCGTAGTTCGGCGGATTGAACTGATTGACGTACCGGCCGAGCTCTTCAAGCTCCTGGACCGTGCCTTTGCCGTGCGTGGCTTTATCGCCGACGACGATGCCGCGGCCGTAGTCCTGGATGGCGCCGGCGAAGATTTCGCTCGCGCTGGCGCTGAACTTGTTGATCACGACCATCAGCGGACCTTCCCAGACCGCTCCCGGCTTGTCGTCGGGGTGCGGAATGACGCGGCCATCGGGACCCTTCACCTGGACGACCGGGCCTTGGTCGATGAACAGGCCGGTCATTTCGACCGACTCGGGGAGCGAACCGCCGCCGTTGAAGCGGAGGTCCATCACCACCATGTCGACCTTCTTGGCCTTCAGTTCTTCGAGCAAGCGTCTCACGTCGCGGACGGCGCTCTTGTAGTCTTCGCGACCGCTGCGGCGGCCTTCCATGTCCATGTAGAAGCTCGGCAGGTTGATGACGCCGATGCGGAACACCGTGCCGTCGGGCCGCTTCTGCTCGATCACTTCGCCGGTCGGAACCTGCGCGGTCGAACCGTCTTCGGCCACCTTCAGCGTGGTCGCTTCGGCGTCGCCGACGACCTGGCCCTTCGAATCGCGTTCGAGCACGGCGCTGCGGGCTTCGCTGTCCTTCAGTTCAATGCGGGCGCGGGTAATGTCGTAGTTGGTGAGTTCGGCCCCGCCGGCCTTCTTCACTTCCAGACGGACGACGCTCCCCGGTTTGCCGCGGATCTTCATCACGACATCGTTGAGCTTCATGTCGGTGATGTCGATCACTTCGCCGTCTGCGCCTTGAGCGACGCCGGTGATGACGTCGTCGACCTTGAGGCGCCCGTCCTTATCGGCGGCGCCGCCAGGGACGATGTGCCGGACGACCGTTTCGCCATACTTCGATTCGAGCGAGGCGCCGATGCCATCGAGTTCCAGCCGCATCTGAATCGCGAAGTTCTCGAGATTCTCGGGCGACATGTAGCTGCTGTGAGGATCGAAGCTCATCGTCACGGCGGTGAGGAACATTTCGAGCAACTCGTCGTTGCTCGTCTGATCCCAGCGGCGGGCGATGCTTTGGTAACGCTTGTGGAGGCGCTCGAGCGTTTTATCGGCCGGAGTTTCGTCGTCGGTCGATTGTAGCAGCGTGTCGTACTTGACGCGCTTGCGCCAGCGCTCGTCGGCTTCTTCCTTGGTCTTGAACCAAGTCATCTTCTCGGGGTCACGCTCCATCGTCTCGTCGATGGTGAAGTCATGCGGTTGGTCGACCAGCGCCTGAGCGACGGCGGTCCGCTCGGCGACGCGGGTGAGGAAGAGATCGAAGATCTTCTTGGCCAGGGTGACGTCGCCCGCTTTGATGGCGTCGTCGATCTTGCTGCTCTCGGGAGCGAACTGGTCGATGTCGCTCTGGTAGAAGTAGAGCTTCATCGGATCGAGCGTCTTGAAGTACATCTCCAGCGCGCGACGAGCGATTTCGTCGTTGACCCGGAGTTGGGCCATATGGCGCTTGTCGATCAGCGAGCTGACGAAGATCGAGATGTTCTTCTGCTTGATCTGCTCTTTACGATCGGGGTCGGTCGGACGGGCCGTCGCGAAGGAGGCGGCCAACGTCGACGACAGAACGCCGACCAGGGCGAGCCCCAACAATCCCCGGCGAGGGTAGCCGCCGGCGCCTTTCATGGCAGATCGAAACATGTATGTGCCTCTTCGAGAAAACGAGAATAAGTGCAGGTAGCAGAAGCTATGCTATCCCTCTACGCGATCAGGAGCGAAGTGGATCGGCAATTGCCGGCACATGGCTCGGGAAAGGGTGGAGAGCGGGGCCTCCCCGGGAGCGACTGGGGGTGGCGAGCGGGCTCGGCCTCGTGGCGTTGTCCCTTACGCGGCAACCAGTTGCGGGAATCTATGGGGCATCGTAACGGCGGCCTCCGGTGGCGGCAAGATCGCTGTAACCGGTGCGGTTTTACGGGGTGGAAGGGGCATAGCGACCGTGCCCGACAGGGGCGTCTAGAGGTAATCGACGCGACTTAATTATTGACAGGATAACAGGATTGATTGGATCAACAGGATTTAAGGCGGGTAGGCGCTAGGGCTCGACAGTTCGCTCGCATTTCGCTGAGCGTCAATCCTGTCGATCCTCGAAATCTTGTGATCCTGTCCAGTCTTTCTCCTACCCCGTGGCCCGCTCGATTTCCGTGACGAGGTGTTGATCCCAGCGGGGGAAGACCGAGCGGAGATGAATGCTGACGGTTCCGTCATGTTCCGCGGCGACGATGGGGCGGCTGCCCGACGCTAGCGCGGTTGCGAGTTTTGCTGCGTCCCCTTCGCGGGGACGGACGGCGATCGTCCAGTCGGGGCCGGTGAGCGCCACTTGCCCGAGTTGTAGCCAGGGCGATTCAGCGGCGACGGTTGCGGCCGAAGCGACGCCGGGGGCGGCGGCGATCAACGAGGCGAGGCGCTCGGCCCGCTGCTGGAGGTTGGCTGCCGGCGCAGAAAGGAGTTGCCACACGGGGATCGTGAAGATGACGCCCTGTTCGTCGTCGCGATAGAGCTGAGTCGTGGCGTGGAGCGCGGCGGCGTGGAGGGCATCGACGGCCGCGAGGCGCGCCAGCGGATGGTTTGCCGCGGCGTCGATGAGCGCCCGCCGGCCGAACAACAAGCCGCAGCTGGGGCCGCCAAGGAGCCCTGCCCCGTCGACGACGACAAGGTCGGCGCCAGCGGCGAGGCGCTCGCGGATTGTTTCGACTGTGGTGAGACCGTGCGACTGAGGATTGACGAGGCCGGCGAGCGGGGCGACGTCGATGAATTGCGCGCCGGCTGTCTTCGCGAGTCGCGCCGCTTCGGCGGTGGGAAGCCATGGTTCGGCGTCGGGCGAGCGGAGCAGCGCGGCGAGGGGCGAGCCGGAACTTGTGGCAGCCGTGATCGCAGCGTTCTCGTTGCCGCTGCGCAGCGCGACGCCGTTGCGGGCCGCCACACCGCGCCAGTCGATACCGGTGGCGGCCGTTTCAATCGCGCCCGCGAGCAGGGCTTCACGGTTCGCGGCAGTCGACGCCAGCGCGACGGCGAGGGCGGCGTCGAAGCTGCTCAGCGCCAACGCCCCTTCGGCGCTGGTCAGTTGGGCGAGGTCGTGCTCGGCCGCTTGCCGCAGGCGGGCGCCGCGGTCGTGGTATTCGCCGGCCTGCTGCATCATCGCATGCACCGCCACATCGGCGAGCGGCGGCGCAAGGTCGCGGTGGCCGACGACGATGCCGGTGGCGTTGATGGCGGGGCCGCCGCTGGCCGGTTCGCCGAGCAAGCGCCGCACCAGTCGGTCGGCCAAGTGGCCCATCGGCGGGACTTCGAACTTGCCGGCGCGTTCCACGACGGTGGTGCGCAGTTCTTCGAGAAAGCTGCCGGCGCGCTGAGCCACGGTCGAGCGATTGATCCGCTGGACCACCCCTTTGACGCGAGGGTGTTCGAGCAACTCGCCGATCGAAGGGAGTTGCGGCAGATGGGGCTCGAATTTCATGGCGAGTGGTGCGGCGGGAGGAACGCGGGAATGAGGCTTCCCGTGATTATGTTCCCTGCACGCAACTGCCGTCTATCGGCTGGCTGGCAAAGTCTGGAGAACTGCAGAATTCAAAGACTAACCGCCAAGGACGCCAAGGAAATGCGAGGAAGAATTGAACCACGACGGCACGACGGGCACGACGGAAGAAACGTAAGAGAAGATGGAGGAGCCGATGAACGGAGATTGACGCAGATAGTTGTTATTGGCGTTTATCTGCGTTCATCTGCGGTTCCAACATTCCCAGTATTTCCTTGGCGTCCTTGGCGGTTCAAAGCGTCTTCGCCTTGTCGTTGCCGCCGAGGCCGACATCTTCGGGCGACGGGAAGGGATCGTTCGCGGCTTGCTTGACGATCTTCTGCTCCCGGTGCTTGGCGGTCAGACTGCCGAGGCCCGCGGGGGCGAAGCTTTGGCAACCGACCAGCGCGATCGCTGCTGCGAGGGCGAACCCGAGCGAAGCGGTGCGCGAGAGTCGCCCGGCGGCGAGTGGCGTCTGCCCCATCGGATGGTCCTTAGAAAAGTGGCGGCCAAGCGGCCGCGGAGAACTGGCGGAGGCTTTTTACTCTTCGCCGACGCGCGGCTGCTTCATCCACTCGGTCACCGTCGCCGGGCCCTGCGGCTCCGGCTCCTTGGCGTTGCCGGTCATGCGATCCCACAGCGACGGGGCTTCGCTGGCGTTCGCGACGCGCGCCGCTGGTTCGTCGGCCTTGCCGCCGCGGAAGATTTCCTTAGTACCTTCCCACGCCTTCTTGCCGCCGTCGCTGACCTTCTTGGCGCTCGACTTGATCGGCGCCAGGGGGTCAGCCGGCATCTTCGGCATGGTGATTTTGGGCATGGTGATGGTGGGCATCTTCAGCCAACCCCATGGGCTTTGCGACTGCTCGGCGGTCGGCGTGATGTCGTCGGCAGGCGCGCCAGCAGGCGTTTCGGCGGCGCGCAGCGGCGAGGCGATGATCACGCTCGCCACGCCAACCCAAAGCAGAAGTCGTACGACGTTCATGTCGCGGTCCTCTGAAAAAATCGACTCAGAATAGTAGTTCCGCCCGCCTCACGGCGAAGACGGATTGTCTCCGCCTAGCGGACGGCCGCGGAGTGTTCCAAATTGCCGTAAATCAGTCCAGGGCGATTGGGAAAGGGAGGCGCGGCGGGCGATTGTCCCTCCCGCCCAATTGGCCTAGGATAGCCCCAGCAAATAGTGACAAGTTTGTTCGGCGGTCGGGCGGCGAAACGCCCGGTTTTGCCGAGCCCTACCGTCCGTTTCTCCCGAACTCCAGGCGTCCGCGGCTAGCCGCCGAAAACGCCAATCCAATCATTCTGCATGAAGAACCTTGGTTTCATCGGCGCCGGCCGCATGGCGACTGCACTAGCACGCGGGTGCGCCAGTGCGAATTTAGTCCCCGCCCCGCAAGTGCTAGCAAGCGACCCGCATGAGGAGTCGCGCACGAAGTTCGCCGAACAGCTGCCCGGCGCCCAGGTGACGGCCGACAACGGCGCCGTGCTCGCCGCGTGCGACACGATCGTGCTGGCGGTGAAGCCGCAGATGATGGATGGGGTGCTGGCAGAGATCAGTGCTCATGTCGAACCACGTCACTTGCTCGTCTCGATTGCCGCCGGCGTGACGCTCGAGCGGCTCGCCAAGCAGCTGCCGGCGCAGACGCGGCTTATCCGCGTGATGCCGAATACGCCCTGCCTCATCGGCCTCGGCGCCAGCGCGTTCGCGCTGGACGCGGCGGCGACGGCGGAGGATGCGGCGACGGTGGAGCGATTGCTCAACAGCGTCGGGAAGTCGTACGAAGTTGAGGAACCGCTGCTCGACGCGGTGACGGGGCTGAGCGGCTCGGGGCCGGCGTTCATTTACACCGTGATTGAAGCGATGGCGGCCGGCGGCGTTGCCGGCGGGCTGTCGCCGGAGTTGGCACTGGAACTGGCCGTGCAAACGGTAGCGGGCGCCGCGGCGATGGTGGCTCAAACGGGCCTCTCGCCGGCGGAACTGCGCAGCCACGTCACCAGCCCGAACGGCACAACGCTCGCGGGACTGAACGCGTTGGCCGATCGCCAAGGCGCCGCCGCCATTCAAGCCGCCGTCGAAGCGGCCACCAAACGTTCTATTGAGTTAGGAAAATCGTAAGGGTTGTCCATGTCCATCTTTTGTCAGATCGACGATAAGTTCGTGCCGCTCTACCGCGTGATGTGGATCGCGGCGACGCCCCATTTCTGCGGTGACGAGGAATGCCAGCGCGAGGGCTTCTACGAGATTCGCCTGGAGCAGGACGAGTCGGTGTGGGCGAAGTCGGAAGAGCGAGACAAAATGCTGGCCCAGATCGAGTCGTGGCAGGGCGACCCGGGAGTGGAAGAAGAAGGGGACGAGGAGCCTTGGTGATCGCGCCAGGCAGCGGAGGATTATCATGGCAAAAGCACCGACCGGCGAAGGCAAAGGCAACCCGAAACGCGAAGGGGACGAGCTCCTGTGGCTCGAAACCTACTTCATCCTCTTTCCCGGCAAGCGACGGCCCACGCTCACCCAAGTGGAGCGGGCCCTCACCGACGCGAACCCGCGTCTCCGCCTGAAGAATCTGGCGGCCGACGACGACGGCCTGTTCGCTTCGGTGCTGATCGAATCGCCCGAAGACAACGCGGCGGTCGAAGTGAGCTACGAGATGGGGGACGCCATCGCCGAGCAGAACATGCAGTGGGCGAAGGAGCTGCAGTCGAAGCTGTCGCCGAAGCAGTTACAGACGATCGTCTCGGCCGATGCGCGGCTCGACGTGGCCCACTTTGAGCGCGTGCCGAAAGGGGGCCCGGGATCGCAGCCGAAGCCGGTGACCCGCGAGGTGGAAGTCGACGAGTATGCATCGGAGTTGTCGTGGGATGACGCCGAGTTTGGCGACGACGAAGTCGACATGGAAGCGGCAATGGAGGTGTTCGATCCGACTTGCCTGCTGACGGTGGTCGACGCGCTGCAGGGGCTGACGAAGGGGATCACGTTTGATCCGGCGTCGGGCGAGATCGTGTAGGTCGGGATTTGCAGCCCGCCTTGTAGCGCACCACCGTCCGCCTAAACTAGGACGCTGCTCGACTCGGCATGGCGATCGTTGCAGCCCCCGGCTCCGCCGGGGGGTTGCGCCGCGTTTGGCGACGCTTATCGGGATGGAAACCCACCCCCTGGCGGAGCCAGGGGCTAGAAATCAAGACCTCACTCCAACTTACTCCGTCCACCATCGAAGCCGGGTGGCTTTTATTATGCTCGCAAAAGATCTCAAACCGGGCGGCATCGTCAAACATGACGACGCGCCGATCATCGTCGAAACCATCATGGTTCAATCCCCGTCGGCTCGCGGCGGGACGACACTGTATAAGTTCCGCGCCCGCAATCTGGTGACCAAGCAAAAGGTCGATCTGGTCTGCAAGGGAACCGACAATCTGCCCGACGCCGATTTCGAGAAGCGGGCCGTCACGCTGATGTACAGCGACGTGGAGCAGGTCCATCTGCTCGATGCGGAGAACTACGAGCAGTACTCGTTGCCGCTCGCCGACATCGCCGACGAGATGCAGTACGTCACCGAATCGCTCGAAGGGATGCTGGCGCTGATTTACAACGACCAATGCGTCGGCTTGCAGCTTCCCGCGTCGGTGACGCTGGAGATTGTCGAATGCGATCCGGGGATTAAGGGGAACTCGGCCACGTCGCGCAACAAACCGGCGAAGCTTTCGACCGGCGTGTTCGTGCAAGTGCCGGAGTATCTGAAGCAAGGAGAGTCGATTAAGGTCGACACGCGGACGGGGGCGTTTTTGGGGCGGGCTTAAGCTCTTTAACCGCGAAACACGCGAATCATCGCGAATTGAAAAAAGAGAGAAAAAGACAGCACCGCTAACGAACGCTGATGGTCGCTAATAAAGAATCATTATTAGCGAAAATTAGCGGTGCGTCTTTTTGTAGATGGCTGGCATGCCGTCCGTTTAGAACAGCTCTTTCTGCTTCGTGCCGGCCTTCTTCTTTTTCTTGCCCGGTTTGGCAGCGGGCGATTTCGCGGCGCTCGCCTTGGCTTTCGCCGCTTTTTTCTTCGTCGACTTCTTGGCGGCGGGCGCCGGCGCAGCGGGCTTCGATGGCTTGGCCTTTTTCTTTGTTCCCGCGGCCTTCTTCGCCGGCTTCGGCTTGTCGGCGGTGAAGATGTTGTCCCAGTTGTCGGAGAACTTTTGCGTTGATCCTACGCGAACGATGCTCATGATATTCGGGCGCTCCGGGCCCCCGGTTTGAAGAACCGGGGGCTAATGTGGGTGAATGTGCGAATGAGAATGCGTCGCTAGCCCTGCTGTAGCTTCTTGTATTTGAACCGGTGGGGCGAGTCGGCGTCGACGCCCAGGCGTTCGCGGCGTTGGATCTCGTAGATCTGGAAGTTCCCTTCGCACCAGTGGACGTAGCCGTCGCCTTCGAAGGCGAGGATGTGCGTCGCCAAACGGTCGAGAAACCAGCGATCATGGCTCACGACGACGGCGCAGCCGACGAAGTTCGCGACTGCTTCTTCGAGCGAGCGCAGCGTGTCGACGTCGAGGTCGTTCGTCGGTTCGTCGAGCAGCAGGACGTTCGTCCCCTTGCGGAGGAGCTTCGCCAAGTGGACGCGGTTGCGCTCGCCACCGGAGAGGACGCCGACCTTCTTTTGCTGGTCGGTCTTCGCGAAATTGAACCGCGAAACGTACGCCCGGGCGTTGATCGTCTTGTTGCCCATGACGATATTGTCGACGCCGCCGGAGATCTCTTCGTAGACCGTTTTCTCCGGATCGAGGTCGTCGCGAGACTGGTCGACGTAGCCGAGCTCGACTGTTTCGCCGATGACGAGTTGGCCGACGTCGGGCTCTTCCTGGCCCATCAGCATCCGCAGCAGCGTCGTCTTCCCGGAGCCGTTGGGGCCGATGATCCCCACGATGCCGCCGGCCGGGAGCTTGAAGTTGACGTTCTCGAAGATCACCCGATCGCCGTACGACTTGCCGAGGTTGACGGCGTCGACGACGCGGTCGCCGAGCCGCTTGCCGGGCGGGATCTGGATTTCGAGTTCTTCGGTCTTCTGCTCAATCTGCTCGGCGACCATCTTCTCGTAGGCGCTAACGCGGGCTTTGCTCTTCGCCTGGCGAGCTTTCGGCGCCATGCGGATCCATTCAAGTTCCTTCGCCAGGGCGCGTTGGCGGGCCGACTCCTGCTTCTCTTCGAGCTTCAGTCGTTTCGCCTTCTGCTCCAGCCACGAAGTGTAGTTCCCTTCGAACGGCAAGCCGCGGCCATACTCGATTTCGAGAATCCAGCCGGCGACGTTGTCGAGGAAGTAGCGATCGTGGGTCACGGCGACGATCGTGCCGTTGTAGTCGGCCAAGTGGCGTTCGAGCCAGGCGACGCTCTCGGCGTCGAGATGGTTCGTCGGTTCGTCGAGCAACAACAGGTCGGGGTGTTCGAGCAGCAGCTTGCAGAGGGCGACGCGACGCTTTTCGCCGCCGGAGAGTTTGGTCACGTCGGCGTCGGCCGGGGGGAGATTCATCGCGTCCATCGCGATTTCGATCTGGCGATCGAGTTCCCAGGCGTTGCAAGCTTCGATCTTGTCCTGCAGGACGGCCTGCCGGTTCATTAACTTTTCCATCGCGTCCGGGTCGTCGGCGACTTCGGCGTACTTGTCGCCGATTTCCTCGAATTCCTTCAGCAGCGCTAGGGTGCCGGCGACCGCTTCGTCGATGTTGCCGCGGACGTCCTTCTCAGGATTCAAATGGGGTTCCTGCGACAGCAGCCCCACGGTGAAGCCTTCGGTCAGCTTCGCCTCGCCGTCGTACTCTTTATCGATTCCCGCCATGATCCGCAGCAGCGTGCTCTTGCCTGAGCCGTTGCGACCCAAAACGCCGATCTTGGCGCCGGGGTAGAAGGCGAGGTTGATCTCTTTGAGAATTTCGCGCTGGCCAATCTTTTTATTGAGATTGGAAATCTGATAGATGTATTTCTGTCCCATGCGAACCGAAGATTGAGGGAGTGGGCGGCAGCGAGCCGCGGGTGGGGTCGAGTGTGTGCCGAGTGCGCCAAGATCGTCGGCCGGCGAGCGAATGATGGGGTACAATCAGTCGTTCGTCGATTCCTGGAGTTGCTCGTTTCCTTGAGTTGCTCCTGGCGGCCTCAGCGCAGCGATCGATTCTATCACCCTCGCCCCCCGAAGTGCAGGCGCCGTGGATTTCTGGCTTTATTACACGTTGGCGCTGTTGCTGATCTGCGGCGGCGGACTTTGCTGGCTGTCGAACCTCTTCAGCCTGCCGGGAAACTGGATCCTGCTGGGGCTGGCGGCCCTCTTCGCCTGGCTGGCGCCGCACGCTAGCGGACGCGGCATCGGCTGGACGACGGTGGGGATCTTGGCTGGGTTGGCAATCCTCGGCGAAGTGATCGAGTTCTTCGCCGGCGCCGCAGGGGCGGCCAAGCAGGGGGCGAGCCGCCGGTCGATCGTCTTCTCGCTGATCGGCGGGATGGCGGGGAGCATTTTCGGCGCGATGGCGGGTCTGCCGGTGCCGGTGATCGGGTCGGTGATCGCGGCGCTGCTGGGGGGATCGCTGGGGGCGTTTGCCGGCGCCTATTTGGGGGAGAAGTCGATCGAGCGGCCACATAGCGAGAGCATGGCGGTGGCGCGCGGGGCGTTCGCGGGAAGATTGTGGGGGACGGTGGGGAAGTTTGCGGTCGGGGCCGTCATGCTGGGGGTGATGACGGTGGATGTGCTGTTTGGTTAGTGAGGCGGGCCCCTCGTAGACCTTTCGCGATTTCAATCAATCGGCCATCAATATCAGCGCCCCACTGATGGCCGACCAGAGCGCAAGGCAGACGCCCACGACCGTCCCGATCGCTCTCAACTTACTGGTTTGTTCTAGCCTGAAGTAAATGCGAACGGGCTCGCGAAACAAGTACACGAGCACCAGCAGTGCGAAAACAATGCGAACTCCGTATTTGATCTGGAAGCGGACGAGTCCGCCCTCCGGCGCGCCGAGTTGCTCGGCCATATCTTCGAGAAGGAACAAAGCGTTCGCGTGTCGGGCGACCGAGTAGACGTAGTAGAAGACAGCCAGCCACCAGCCCCATTTCTTGCCGGCGAGCATTCCCAAGCCCGACAGAAAATAGAGTAGCCCTAAGATGATCATGCCCGCCAAGAGCAACGATATGGGAATGCCAGCCTGCCGCAGAGAGTGCTCTGCCGCCGCCGAATTGAAAACAAGCATCCCCGCGGGACCAACATGAAGAGCCCGCCAAGCAGATGAAGGCCGCCCAAGAGAGCAACTCCAAACGGCCGCACGCGCATGTAATCGGGCAGTTCAGGTGGCTCGAACGTGTTTGACATCGCTTGATTCACGCCCTGGCTGTTGGACGAATCTGGGCACTTCGAAGACGCCGCCCATTACTCCCACTCAATTGTCGCCGGCGGCTTTGAGCTGATGTCGTACACCACGCGGTTCACGCCCTTCACTTCGTTGATCACCCGCGTCGAAATCCTTGCCAGCACTTCGTACGGCAGGTGGCTCCAGTCGGCCGTCATGAAGTCGTCGGTGTTAACGCAACGGACGGCGAGGGCGTTGTCGTAGGTGCGGCTGTCGCCCATGACGCCGACGCTTTGCACCGGCAGCAGCACGGCGAAGGCCTGCGACGTGCTGCGGTAGAGGCCCGCCGCCTTGATTTCGCCGACGACGATCGCGTCGGCCGCTCGCAGCGTGTCGAGTTTTTCCCTGGTGACTTCACCGAGGCAGCGAACCGCGAGGCCCGGACCCGGGAACGGATGCCGCCACACGATCTCTTCCGGCAGGCCGAGTTGGAGGCCGAGTCGGCGGACTTCGTCCTTGAACAGATCACGCAGCGGTTCGATCAGTTCAAACCCCAGCTCCGCCGGCAAGCCGCCGACGTTGTGGTGCAGCTTGATCGTGTCGGCCGGCCCATCGACCGCGGCCCCGCTCTCGATGACGTCGGGGTAGAGCGTTCCCTGGGCGAGGAACTTAGCGCCCTTGATCTTTTTCGCTTCGTCGACGAAGCAGTCGATGAACGTGTGCCCGATGCGGCGACGTTTTTCTTGGGGGTCGGTGATCCCGGCGAGGGTGGCGAGGAAGCGATCCTCCGCCTTTACCACGCGGAGGTCGGTCTTGAAGTGTTGCGTGAACTCAGCGACGACCGCTTCTTCCTCGGCCTGCCGCAGCAGCCCGTTGTCGACGAGGATGCAGGAGAGTTGCGGACCAATCGCCTTCGCCAGCAAGGCCGCGACGACGGATGAATCGACGCCGCCGGAGAGGCCGCAGATGACGCGGTCGTTGCCAACCTCTTGGCGGATTCGCTCAATCGTCTCCGCCGCGAAGTCGCCGAGCTTCCAAGTCCCCTCGGCGCCGCACGCGCCATGCAGGAAGTTTCGCAGCACTGTCGCCCCTTCGGGCGTGTGGGTCACTTCGGGGTGGAACTGCAGGCCGAAGAACGGCAGCCGCTTGTGCTTCACTGCGGCGTACGGACAGGTCGAGGTTTTGGCGAGCGGCGTGAAGTCGTCGGCGATGCCGGTCACCTGATCGCCGTGGCTCATCCAGACTTGCGTCTGTCGCGGCACCCCCGCGAACAAGCCATCGGCTTCGACGATGTCGCACTCGGCGCGGCCATACTCGCGGGCCGGGGCGCTGTCGACTTTTCCGCCGAGGGCCTGACACATCAGCTGCATGCCGTAGCAGATGCCGAGCACCGGGATGCCCAGTTCGAATAGCTTCGGGTCGCACTTCGGCGCCCCGTCGGCGTAGACGCTCGACGGACCGCCCGAGAGGATGACGCCGATCGGCGCCAATTCGCGCACCCGCTCGGCGGTGATGCTATGCCGGACGATCTCGCAATAAACGTTTTGCTCGCGGACGCGGCGGGCAATGAGCTGGGCGTATTGCGAGCCGAAATCGAGAACGAGCACGCGCTGCCCGGCAGCGCCTCCACGGACTTCGGCGGGGCTGGCAGAGGCGGTCGTCATGAGTGTCGCCAGTGGCTTCTGGGAAAACCAGTGATTGTAGGGCCAGCGGGCGGGGGCGGTCTAGGCGCCGAAGAAAACGACGCGACACCGGGTGGCACGCCCTGGAAGGGCGTGGCGAACCCGCTGGAAACGCAACCACGCCCTTTCAGGGCGTGCCACCCCAAGAGAAAGCGCCGGCGGGTCGTTGACCCGCGGCTACTGTTGCCTCCTTGCCACATCACGTTGCTTCCACGCAACGCGAACGCTTATGATGAATTTAACGGTTCAGCGAAGTAACGCCCTATTTCACCGCGGTTTACGGCATGCAGATCCTGCTTACGAACGACGACGGCATCTACGCCCCCGGGCTGGCGGCCCTGGAACATGAGTTGCAAAAGATCGGCTCCGTCGAGGTCGCCGCCCCCCTGACCGAACAGAGCGGCGTCGGCCATTCGATCACCTACCGGACGCCGCTGATGGCCCGCGAAGTCTTCGACGGGCCGCGACAACGGGGGTGGGCCGTCGAAGGGAGCCCCGCCGATTGCGTGAAGCTGGCGATTTCCGAGCTCTGCTCGACTCGCCCGCAACTCGTGGTCAGCGGGATCAACAGCGGACTGAACGCGGGAATTAACGTCCTCTACTCCGGCACGGTGTCGGCGGCGATCGAAGGCGCCTTTTTCGGCGTGACGAGCGTCGCCGTTTCGCTGGAGTGGGACGAGAAGGCTCGCTACGACATTGCGGCCCAGCTGGCCGTGCCGATTATTTCGCAAATCCTCGCCCAAAAGGGACCCGAACCACAACTTTACAACCTGAACATTCCGCTGGCAGCTCTCAGCCGCCCGGCCGAGGTGTGCGTTACGCCGATGTGCATCGCCCCCTGGGGCGAAAGCTACGAACGCCGCGACGACCCGCGCGGCCGCCCCTACTATTGGGCGACCGGCAAGCAACCAGTGCCGCCGACCGACGCCGCCACCGACCTGGCCGAGCTTCGCTCGGGTAACATCACGCTGACGCCGCTGAGCTTCGACATGACCCGCCGCGACAAACTCGAAGAAATGCGACGTTGGCAGTTTGGCGTCGCGCAGACGAACGCAACCGCATAGATTCAAATCAACTGAGAGCCTCCCCGGCTTACTTTTAGGATTCAAGGAGTATCGGCATGCACGCCTCAACGTATCGCTCCACCGCCGCCTTGTTGCTCGCCGCCGCTGTCGGCTGCGACGCCCCTGCCCTGCCCTCTGGGCCGGCCGCTCCGCCGACGGCAACCGCGCCCGTGGAAGAGAAGCCGCTTGTCGCCGGCATTCCGGGCGAGAAGCTGCCGGAGAACGAAATCCCGGTCACTGACATCCCGAGAAAGTTCACCTCGAAAGATCCGATCAAAGGCCGTCGCACGCGACAGGACGCCAAAGAGGGAGCCAACGTTGGGGGCATCAGTTCGGCGGCGGCAGCCGGCCTTTATGCCAAGCACCAGATGATCATCGTGTCGATCGATCACGCGAACGAGCTCTACAACCCCCAGCACGATTTTTCCTATCCTAAAACGCAAGAGTCCTTCATGAAGGACGTCGTTGCGTTGGCCCTCAACGGCGTTCCGCTGCCGGAAATTCCTGCCGACCACGAGTACTGCTACGTTCCTGAACAAGGCCAAGTCGGATTGCAGATTCGTCTCGTACCTGGCAGCCCGAATTCGAAAGTGCCAGCCGGCACGACTCCTCAAAAAGCGATCGAAATGCTCGGCGGCAGCCTTGAGCCCGAAGAACCGGCCTACGTCCCTCCCACCACGCAAATCAGCCCGCCTCCGGCCGAACCCGCCGCTGAGCCTGCTGCCGCAGCGCCCGGCGAACCGGAAGGGGGCCGCGACGACGCCGGCAATCCCATTGACATCCGCGAACGGGCTGCCGGCTTCGGCGGCGCGTCGCCAACCGACGGTTTGTCCGAATAAAAAAGACAACACGAGCATGTCGCTTTTGGCTGAAATCGGCAGCGGCATGCCATCTGCAACAGACGCCCTTCAGTAAACCTCCGCAGGAGCGACACACTTCATCGAACGCACGGAAGCGACAGCCTCGTCCACCACGACTTGCTTCTCTGACGTGCTATGAATCGATCGACTTCCCCTTCGCTGTTCGGACTCCCCTCGTTCGCGTGGAAACTGATCCTCGCGGCGGCGATCCTCGCCGTCATGCTGCTCAGTCGCGCTAGCGCCGCGCATGCCGACAGCTGCGCCGTGACGCCGCTGCGCACGCCGCCGGCGCCCCCCGCTTGCCCACCGGCGACTGACAGCTGGATTTTTCTGCCAAGCCGTTTCACGCACGATCCGGCCACCGGCGCCCGCGTCGCCCAGTATGCGATGAAGCCGCCGATCGAACCGCTCGACGATCCGCGTCGGGTGACCAGCGGCTACTCGCGCAATCGCACGATCATCCGCGGCAGCGACGGTTCGGTCGACTCGATCTATCGCGTCACCAGCTTCGGCAACGGCCGCGGCGGGATGGACGCTGAGTGGGAACGGTTCCACGATGCGTGGCGCGGTTCGACCATCGCCGGCGGCCAGAGCCAGGCCGTCATTGGCGGCTACGGAGGTTGGGGCGGTGGCGGCTGGGGCGGCGGAGGTTATCGCGACAGCGGCGGAGGCGGGTACGGACCGGGCGGCGGCGGGGGTTATGGTCCCGGCATGGGAGGGGGCGGATATGGCCCCGGCTACGGCGTGCCGCCGTGGGGCAATCGCGGCTATGTCTACGGCCCTGGCTATGGCGTCCCCGATGCGGGGCGACTCGACCCCGACGGCGCCGATGGCTATCGCGAACCCCAGTACCGCACTCCGAATCGTGATTTCTATTACGACCAACCGGCGCGCGATTTTGACAACGGCGGCCACGGCGGCGGCGGTGGTGGTGGGCATCACAACGATTAACGGCGATAGCTAAACGTCATTCTGAGCAGAGCGAAGAATCTAGAACGCATTACAGATCGTTGTCGCTTTTTCAGCCCCCGGCTCCGCCGGGGGGTAGCACCACGCGCGACGACGTCCACCGGAATGGAAACCTACCCCCGGGCGGAGCCCGGGGCTGCATTCTCCGCTTCGCTCAGAGTGACGACTGCTAGGGCACAGCTCGATTGGTCCGCGCACTGTTCACGGCATCGATCGGTTTGCCGTCGAAGTAGGCCGTGTAACCTTTCAGCAGCCACTGGTCGCCGCTTTTCACCCACTCCATGTCGACCCGTTGATTGATATAGGGCACAGGGTGGCCAGTTTGAACGTGAGTTCCATTGAGAAACGCCCGCGAGGTCGTCGTGGCCGTCATCGGCGTGGCGGATTCGTTGAGCATGACTTCGACGTTCCGTCCGCTGCCGGCGTTCTCGACCTTCACCATTGGCATCAAAGCCTGCACGTCCGCGCGAATTTGCGTCGTGCTCGGATCGATCAGCGCCAACACGCCGTTAACGTCGTTCTGGTCGACCGCGGCGTAAATGCCGTGGACCGCGGAAGCGACCTGCTCCCGATCGGTCTGAACGAACCATTCAATCGTCAGCAGCACGATCGTCGCCGCGACGGCCGCCGCCAGCGCGCTGAGCGAGCCGCCGGTTCGTCGCGCCATGAAGAAGACCAGCGTCAGTGTGATCGCCAGGCCGCCAATGACGGCGATCGCCAGGCCGTTTTCCATGAAGAACGACATCCCCTCGCCTCCTGATTTCCTGCCGCAAAGGACGGTACGATCGCATTCTTTCGTCGCATCGTGCGGCTCTTACCGATGATAGGACGATTTACCAGCCGCCGCCACATCTTTCGTCAAGAGACGATCGCGAGGCGAAAACCAAACTGGCAGCGACCGAATAGAATGAAGGGATGATGCGAACGCTGGGCAACTACTTCCGCGCGACCATCGCCCTCGACCTCCGGTCGCTGGCCGCGATGCGCATGGGCCTGGCCGGCGTCGTGCTGACCGATCTCGCCATCCGCGTCAGCGATTTTCACGCGATGTACTCCAGCGCCGGTTTGGCGCCCGTCGAATTTGTCCGTAGCCAGCAGAGCATTCCGGTCTGGTCGCTCCATCTGCTGAGCGGCAGCGACGCTTGGCAGATCTTCCTGTTTGGCCTCGCGGCCGTTATTGCCGTGGCGATGCTCGTCGGCTATCGCACGCGGCTGGCGGTCGTCGCTTCGTGGATTCTGCTCACGTCGGTTCAGATGCGGTTGCCGATCGTGCTGAACGCTGGCGACACGCTGCTGCGGGTGGCGCTGTTTTGGAGTATGTTTCTGCCGCTGGGGGGCGTTTGGTCGATTGATGCGCTGCGGGGGAAAGACCGGAGGGATCAACCCTCCGGCTCGCTGGGGGGTTCGCTGGGGGGCTTGCGGTTGAGTCGGTGCGCTAATCCGTGCGTCTCCGTTGCCAGCTTCGCCTTCATCGTCCAACTCGCCATCGTCTACTGGCTGGCCGGGTGGGCAAAATGGAACGACGCCTGGCTCCGCGAAGACGCCATCGGCAACGTTTTTAAGTTCGGCCTCTACGGCCTGCCGCTCGGTGCGGCGCTCAGCGACTACCCTGCCCTGACGCGACTCTGCAGTCGGGCGACGGTCTGGTTCGAACTCCTCGGTCCCCTGCTCCTCTTCATTCCGTGGCGAGTCAGTTGGCTGCGGATGCTCGCCTTCACGAGCTTCGTGCTGCTGCACATCGGCATCGCCGCGACGATGACCGTGGGACTCTTCTCCTACGCCGCGATCGCGATCTGGATGGCGGCGTTGCCAAGTTCGTTCTGGGATCGTTTTTCTGCGTTCCAGCTGATGAGTTCGAACGATGCGGCTGTGGAGAAATCCCCTGGCGTCAGTCGACGACTCAGCCGAAAGGTCGCCGCTGCCCTGTGCTGCGCCGCCCTGGCCGTCGTGGTCTACTGGAACGTCTCGAACTCGATCTCCGCGAAGTCGATCAATTCGTTTGATCGCGGCGTGCGCACCGTCTGTCACTTGGCCGGCTTACGGCAAGCCTGGGGCGTCTTCGGCCGCCCGCCGCGACAAGACACTTGGTTCGTCTATCAGGCGCGACTGAAGAACGGCGCGAAAGTCGACTTACTGAGCGGCGGGGTCGAAACGCTGGACGAAAAGCCGTCGCTCGCCTCGCGACAGTTCAGCAATCATCGTTGGCGGAAGCTTCATTATCGCCTCCGCGATGAGTCCTGCGCCCCGTACCGCGAGGCGCTGGCCGACTATGTCATTCGGGAGTGGGACGCTCAGCACGCCGCTGATGAACAAGTCGTGCGGCTCGACGTCTACTATTTCACCCAGTCATTCGATCTCGCCGGCACGCCGGGAGACCACGCCCGCATGACGTTGGCCCAAGTGATTGTCGGCAACGACGGAGGCAACTTCGCCGAGGCGCTGCGCGACGGCGAGGATTTTTGATTAAGACAGGACAGGATCACAGGATTCTTTGGATCGACGGGATGTTATGCGCGCGAAACCTGGCGATCCGCCGACAACAAGGGCTGTCGCTTAGTTCCATCCTGTCGATCTATCCCATCCTGTTATCCTGTCAATAATTCATTGACTCGACTACTGAGCGAGGGACGTAAGCCCAGTTCCTCACCGAACGCGCTCGCGAATGAGCATCGCCGTCGAACCGACGAAGATCACGCCGAGCAGAATTTCCAGCGGCCAAAGGGGTATCAAGGGCTTGTCGGGCGTGGAATAGTTTGGCGTCCCGACGACTCGCTTCTCGCCCGAGCCGTCGTCCTGGATCTCCAGCGTCCCGCTCGCAATCGCCGAGCGGGCTTGGTACTTGTTCTCGATGTTCGCCTGCCGCTTGCCGAACTTCCCGCCGGTGGCGAGGAGCGCCGCGAGGCCGACGGCGGTGAACAGCGCGAACCAGAGCCACGGCGAGTCAGTGATTGGCGCTTTGGCTTGGCGTCGATTCTCATCTTCGCGAGGTTGGCCAGGCATAGAGCCATCGCTTTCTGAGAAATAGTGCACCGCTGATGAACGCTGATCGAACGCTAATAAAAGAGAAGTTCCTTATTAGCGCTGATTAGCGTCCATCAGCGGTGAAATCCTTATCGCGAACGTTCGTTCAGCGTTTACTTCTTCTTGAACAACGGCCCGCCGTAGATGGCGCCGTCGCCCAGCATCTCCTCGATGCGGAGCAGCTGGTTGTACTTCGCCATCCGGTCGCTGCGGCTCGCCGAGCCGGTCTTGATCTGGCCGGTGGCCAAACCGACGGCCAAGTCGGCGATCGTCGCGTCTTCGGTCTCGCCGCTGCGATGGCTCGCGATGCTCGAGTAGCCGTTGCGGTGGGCAAGGTTGATCGCGTCGATCGTCTCGGTGAGCGTGCCGATCTGGTTCACTTTGATCAGGATGCTGTTGGCGATCCCTTCGTCGATGCCGCGTTGCAGGCGCTCGACGTTGGTGACGAACAGGTCGTCGCCGACCAATTGGCAGCGGTCGCCGAGCTCCTCGGTCAGCAGCTTCCAACCGGCCCAATCGTCCTCGGCACAGCCGTCTTCGATCGAGCAGATCGGGTACTTCTCGGCCCAACCGACCAGCAGGTCGACCATGCCGGCCGAGTCGATTTCCTTGCCGTCGATCGTGTAGACCTTCTTCTTCGTGTCGTAGAACTCGGTGCTGGCGACGTCGAGGGCGAACCAAACTTGCTCGCCCGGCTTGTAGCCAGCCTTCTCAATGGCCGAGAGGATGATGCCGAACGCATCGCCATTGGCCGCCAGATCAGGAGCGAAGCCCCCTTCGTCGCCGACCGAGGTGTTCAGCTTCTTGTCGTGGAGCACCTTCTTCAAGTTGTGGAAGATCTCGACGCCGCAGCGGAGAGCTTCGCTGAAGTTGTCGAACCCGAGCGGCATCACCATGAACTCTTGGACGTCGACCGAGTTGTCGGCATGTTGGCCGCCATTGAGGATGTTCATCATCGGCGCCGGCAGCATGCGGGCGTTCGAACCGCCGAGGTAGCGGAACAGCGGCAACTCGCAGTAACGGGCCGCGGCGTGGGCGACGGCGAGCGAGACGCCGAGGATCGCGTTGGCGCCGAGTTCCTTTTTGTTCGGCGTGCCGTCGAGATCGATCATGCGGCGATCAACCGCGATCTGGTCCATCGCGTCCATGCCGATCAGCTCGTCGGCGATCTTATCGTTGACGTTGGTGACGGCCTTCGAAACCCCCTTGCCGACCCACTTCCCCTTGTCGCCGTCGCGCAGTTCGTTGGCTTCGTGGGCGCCGGTGCTGGCGCCGCTCGGGACGGCCGCGGTGCCGGTGGTGCCGTCGGAGAGGGTGACGTCGACCTCCACGGTCGGGTTGCCGCGGGAATCGAGAATCTGGCGGCCGCGGATATCAACAATCGTGCTCATGGCGGGGGGTCCTTTCCGATGGACGGTGGGTTGGTTCGCTTAGCGATCTGCTTCGAGATGCGTAGAACCCGCCATTTTAGGGTTTACCCGCCGGCTGTCGAGCGGGGGCCCCTGTCCTCGTCGGGCTGGCAAAAGCCGCCCATTTTGAACCGCCAAGGACGCCAAGAGCGCCAAGGGAATTCGGCGGAAGTTGAACCACGACGGCACAACGAGCACGACGGCGAATGGTGCAGCAGAAATACATAACCGCGAATCACGCGAATAGCCGCGAATGAAGAATTGGAATTTCTTCGCACTTCATTCGCGCAGATTCGCGTGATTCGCGGTTGGCTCTTATCGGCTTTTTCCTTGGCGCTCTTAGCGTCCTTGGCGGTTAATCTCTTCCCACTCAAGAAACCTTCGTTAGTTTTGACACCCGCCCGCTGCCGACCCACTCGGCGACAAAGATGTTGCCGTCGGCGTCGAAGCAGGCGTCGTGGGGGTGAACGAATTTGCCTTCGTTCCATTGCTTCTCGTCGCCGCGGATGGCGAACTTGGCGTCGGCTTTCATCCGCTCGCTATCGTCGCCCAGGTGAGAGATCACCTCGTTCTTGGCATTGAGGAGAGTGACGCGACCCACCAGATCCGGGACCAATAGCACCTCGCCTTGCGAATCGATGTTCGCGGGCAGAAGGAAACCGTCTTGCGTGCGGCGATGCTCGCCGTCGAGCGTGAACCACTGGAGGCGGGCATTCGCGCGATCGGCGACGACTACCAGCGGCTCCTCGCCGCGGGAGTCGACCCAGAGGCCATGCGGCGTGTTGAACGTGCCGTCAGCAGGCTTATCGCCTTCCGACGCCTTGCCGAAGCTGCTCACCCAATTGCCGTCGGCGTCGTAGCGGTGCAAGCGGAAGCTGCCGTAGCCGTCGGCTAGAAAGAAGCCGCCGTCGGGAAGGAACGCGAAGTTGGTGGGGTGGAATCGATCGCGGCCCCAAGGATTGTTATTCGGATCTCGTGGCTGGAATTGCTCGCCGGCCGCGTAACCCGTCGCTTCCATGGGGGCGAATTTTTGCCAGACGACTTCGCCCGTCGGCGTGAGTTTCGCGAAGGAGCGTTTGCTCTGGTAGGCGGTTACGTAAAGAAACTCGTCGTTGCCTTCGACGCGAGTCTCCAAGCCGTGACCGCCGCCCTGGAACTGAGCCCCGAAAGCGCGAATGAATTTGCCATCCGGGTCGAAGGCGAAAATCGCTGGATGCAGGGGCTGCTCCAGGCGCCCTTCATGAATGACGTAGACCGTGCCGTCGCGGCCGACGGCGACGTTGTGGGTCGTCTGCCAAGTGAACTTATCGGGAAGCTTCGCCCAGTGGTGATCGACTTCGTACTGATGATCGCCGACGCCAACGGTCGCTCGCTTCGCGTCCGTCTTCGCCGCGGTGAGGATAGCGGGGGCGGCGAGCGCGACGAGCGAGCCGGCTGCGGCTTGTTGGACGAAGGTGCGACGAGTGAGCGCGTGGTGCGACATGGAAGGTGATCCTGAATCGGAAGGTGTGATGGAGGAGGCCGCCGGCGAGCTTACTGAAAAGGGATTGTACAAGACGGCCGAATCGCCGTTTGTCCGCCATTAATTCTACTAACTAACGAACAAATTGCGACTCGCGATGACACAAGCCGCTCGGCTACTGAAGGTTAGATCGCCTCAAACCAGCGACCCACGCGGCCAGTTTCGATGCAAATTTTCACGAGGCGCCAGCGGAATGCGAGACGGCGCTCTCATGGTAGGCTCGCGTTGTAGGCTGGCCGGCGACGCTCGCTACTCGGCCTTTGACGTCAGGTCGAAGACAAACGCGTTCTCGTCGCCGGCTTTCACGTCGCCCCGTAGCGTCGTCTCCGAGTTATAGCGAACTGGGACGTATTGCTCGCGCGGTTGGAGGCCCATGATGGGGTTCTTTTCGCCGACGAAATGGGAGGCTTCAACTTCGACGCGATGGGACCCAGGCTTCAGGCCAAGTTCGAACTTGCCCGCGGCGATCGGCGCGGCCTCGGGGGTTCCGCCTCCTTCAGGCGTGAAGGTGATGTAGCCGTCGGGCATCGGGCTGCCGTCGAACGTGACGACGCCGGAGACGAGGACTTTGCCATCGCCGGCGCCGCAGCCAAGGATCGCGACGTGCAACATGAAGAACGCCAGCGCCGCGCCGCGCGCACTTTTGCCAGAATTGAGATCAATCAACGCCCACGCCTCCGCCGCGACTGCCGAGTTGATTGTAAACGGCGACCTCGATGTCCTCGGAGATGGCCGCGACTGAGCCGTCGACGCGGGCGGCGTTAACGATGCCGCCGCTGTGGTAGCTGCGAGCGGCGATCTGCATGTTGGCAGTCACCTGCAGGCAGGGAGCGTCGGCCGGCGGCTTGAGCGCGCACCAGTTGAAGTTATCGGGCCGCGTCGTGTTCGGCGGGTAAAGCGTCGTGAAGAGAACCCCGCCGTGCGTGGGATTGTGGTAGCGGCCGCGGAGGTCGTGGGAGTCGGTGTCTTCGACCATTTTGATTTCGGTGAAGGCGAGCGTGTTCGAGAGACCGTCGAGAATGTCCGCTGCCTTCACTTCGGAGAGGGCGAAGTAGACGCCGTCTTGCCGAGCGCTCGACGGGGGCCCGGTGGGCGTCTCGCCCGGCAACGCTTTGTTGAAATAGAGGCTGCCAGCGTTGGCAACGATGTTGCCGGAGAATCCTTGCGTCGGCAGGCCGTCGAGGCCGCCCCAAAACGTGTGGAGTTTGGGCGACAGTTGATCGGCGGGACACATTGCTGAGGAGATGACGGTGTCTAATTTAGGAAAGCCGAGGGCGCTGGCGTCCTTACTCTTCTTCATGTGCGTTTCGAATTGCGCCGAAAGACTGGTCTGCTCGATGTAAGGCCAGAGATCGTGCATCCAGCAGCGGCGATCATGCTCGGTAGGGCCAGTCGCGCCGCCGCCGTAGCGGTCGATCCAATTATAGGTTCCGGGAGGGAACCGCTTTTTGGCCGACTCGTAGTTGAGGGCCCCGAGGGCGACCTGTTTAAAATTGTTCACGCATGTCGATCGGCGAGCCGACTCTCTGGCGGCCTGGACGGCCGGTAGCAGCAGGGCGACGAGCACCCCGATGATGGCAATGACCACCAAAAGTTCGACCAGCGTAAAAGCGCGGCGCCTCCGCCAACGCCGACGAAAACTCGTCGCCTGATAGATCATGTTTTATGCCCTTGTGAGATGGTGCGAAAAGTCAGCGATCGACGACGGCGGACGAAAAGAACGCGGGCAAACAAGCTCTTCATCCGCTGCCGTGCCTGGGGGCGAGGGCAATTCTACCCGAAGGGACCGACAATGCACGCATATTCTGGAAAGTGTCGCTACGCGTGACGGGTGGCATGGTCTCGACGGTACTCCGGCGTGACCATGGGTTGAACCGCGGCTACTGCGTGAGAAGTTCGTAGCTACGCAGGCGGGCGGCGTGGTCGTAGATGGCCGAAGCGACGATGAGTTCGTCGATCGCGTGTTGGCCGGCAAAGCGTTCGAGTTGCTCGCGGACCTTGTCGGGCGTGCCGACGAATGAGCACGACAGCATCGCGGCGGCTCGGAGTTCTTCTTCGGGGGTCCAGTAATCGTCGACGTCGTCGATCGGCGGGGGAAGTTGGCCCGGCGTGCCGCGGACGAGGTTCGTGAACTGCTGCTGGATGCTGGTGAAATGCCGGCGAGCTTCGGCTTCGCTCTCGGCGGCGACGACGTTGACGCCGGCCATGACGTAGGGCTTGTCGAGTTGCTGCGACGGCTGGAACTCGGCCTGGTAGAGTCGCACGGCGTCGGCGAGCGCGGCGGGGGCGAAGTGAGAGGCGAACGCGTACGGCAGGCCGAGCATCGCGGCGAGGCGGGCGCCGAAGAGGCTCGAGCCGAGAATCCAGAGGGGGACCTGCAAGCCGGCGCCGGGAACCGCACGGATTTTTTGGTCGGGTTCGGGCGGGGCGAAGTAGTGCTGCAGTTCGAGCACGTCTTGCGGGAACGTATCGGCGGCGTTGAAATCGCGGCGGAGGGCGCGGAGCGTCGGTTGGTCGGTTCCCGGCGCGCGGCCGAGGCCGAGGTCGATGCGGCCGGGAAAGAGCGATTCGAGCGTGCCGAATTGTTCGGCGATCACCAGCGGGGCGTGGTTCGGCAACATCACGCCGCCGGCGCCGACGCGGATCGTCTGCGTCCCGGCGGCAACGTGGCCGATGGCGACGGCGGTCGCGGCGCTGGCGATGCCGACCATATTGTGGTGCTCAGCGAGCCAGAAGCGGCGGTAGCCCCAGCGCTCGGCGTGCTGGGCGAGATCGAGCGAACGTTGGAGCGCGATCGCGGGGGTGGCGCCGGCGGGGATGAAGGCGAGGTCGAGGATCGAGAGGGCGGGCATGCCTTAATTAATGCGTTTGGAGGCGGGAAAGGCAAATGCGCTGGGCAGGTCAGGGGTCAGGGGAAGTATTGGGTACTTGGTACTATGTACGACCGCACTGTCAGTGGAGGTAGAGCGATGACAGACAATACCGGTCAATTCGACGACCTCGCGGTCGATCCGTTCGATTTGGAGCGGTTTGTCGAGGCTCAGAAGCTGACCTACGCGCGAGCGCTCGCGGAGATTCGGGCTGGGAGAAAAGAATCGCACTGGATGTGGTTTATCTTCCCGCAGTTCGACGGGCTGGGGTTTAGTCCAATGGCCGAGCGGTATGCGATCAAGAGTCTCGACGAGGCGCGGGCGTATCTGGCGCATCACACGCTGGGGCCGCGGCTCGTGGAGTGCGTCGAGGCGGCGCTGGGGGTCGAGGGGCGTTCGGCGCGGGAGATGTTTGGGACGCCGGATGATTTGAAGTTGCGGTCGTGTGCGACGTTGTTTGCGGAGGTTTCGCCGGGGGGGGCAGGGTTTGAGCGGTTGCTGGCGAAGTATTATGGCGGCGTGCGGGATGAGAAGACGCTGCGGTTGTTGAGTGCTGATGGCGAAGCGGGATAATCGCTGACGATAACCAGTCGTACCATGATTCTTCCATCCATACTTCCATTGAGGCATTAATCGCATGGGCGCAAATCCACAGAATATCTGGCAGGTTCCCGCCTATCTCTCTTACGTGCAACCGCCCCTGACGCCAGAGATAGTAGAAGCTGCGGAAAAGCAAATTGGGCACAAGCTGCCTCAACAGTACATTGAGCTGTTGAAAGTCCAGAATGGAGGCCATCTCCGATACCGATTGCCCGATTCCGTCCATGAAGTGATCAGCGGCATCGGACCGCATTTTCCCTCACTTACAGGCTTTTCTTGGGACGACGACTACTTCAAAGAAGCAGTCGGTTTTGAACTTCAGGGACTCGTGCCGTTCGATGGAGACGGTCACTGGTACGTCTGCCTAGACTACCGGCAAAATGCAAGGCAACCTGCTGTTACTTACATCGACGTCGAATGCGACTCGCAACACACCGTCGCGTCGTCTTTCAGCGACTATCTCTCCTTGCTGGAGTTGACCATCGAAGACGATGAGTACGTCGTCGCGCCCGTGAAAGAGGTGAAAGCCTTGCTGAAACACTTGACGTCAACTCTGGGCGTGAAGTTTGACAAACCGAACTTAGTCGACTACGGATACCCAACATATCTGGGACGCGTGCAAGTGCGCCGCAAAGACGAGGCAATGTGGCTAAGCCCAAATGACGTTCCGGGCGGCTTTGTACGCAAAGATGATCCGCGGTACGACGAACTGCGCAACTCACTTCTGGGCGAAGCGAAGCGATTTCCCGAGCTTCCAAGCGATAGCTATCTTATCAGCGCGACGGCTGGCCTCTACAAGCAGCTTGTCAACGCATGCGCGCAGATTGACTTGAAGTTGCGGCCTTTAAAAGAGTACTACCCCTGAAATAGCATGGCACGCGATCGGGGGCGAAAGTCGCACTATTCCGCGACCACCGGTCGCGGTTTTTTGGCGGCGACCCACGCTATCCATTCTTTGGTTGGCGGGCCGTAGGGGCGGAATTTGGTTTGCGTGCCAATGTCATCGCGGTCGAGGAGCGCGTGGTTTTCGCCCAGGAGCGTGGCGGCGGGCGAGTCGATGACGCTCGTCGAGTCGCCGCCGCTCATTTGCATCGCGACGCGAAACTCGATTTCGCGGAGCGAGCATGATCCCTATGCAACTCTCAAAACAGTTGCGTCACGGAACGCCATAGAATAAAATCTGGTCAGTTTAGTACTATTGCTGCGAAGATCGACGCTCACTCTGGAGGGAACGCTCATGAGAAGACTTGGCATTTTGGCATTTGCAATCGCCGCCATCGGCTTCACGAAGGCGGAGGCAACGCCGATTTACTTCACCCATCAAGGCACGGCGACCGTGACGATCGGAAGCGGTGATCCCGTCGTCTTGGATTATCGGATTGAAGCGAGAGGACAGATCGAGAGTCGCCAATCATTGTCCGGCGGTAGCGTGCTGTCGATCGAGCACGAATATGCGACGATCTTCACGCCGGGAGTAGGGCCGGGCGAATTCTTCTACATCGTCTCACCGACCCGGACGCTGGTCGATGTCATTACGGGAGCCGTGGCATTCGCACGCGGCGGAGACGCCGGCTCGAGCCTGATCACGAGTTCGGCAGATCTCGCCTATCAGACGTGGACGATGGATACGAGTATCGGCCCCGTCGCGGGAACAGCCACATACGACACATGGGATGACGCTCCGCCGATTGAGGTCATTCTCGCTGGCGAAGGGGGAGTGATGCGTTTCGCTCCCACGACCACCGCCCCCTACTCCCTTACTGCCACGGTCGTTCCTGAACCAGCAAGCTGTCTGCTGGCAGGCGGTTTGATTGCGATTTCGTTCTTCGCGAGACCTGTCGTCCGTGCGAAACGTGCGCTCGCTGAGACGATTGTCTGAATCGATTTGAGTCGGCTGGGGATGGCGCGGGGTTATTCCGCGACCGTGTCTATTCCGCGACCACCGGTCGCGGTTTTTTGGCGCCGACCCAGGCGAGCCATTCTTTTGATGGCGGGCCGTAGGGGCGGAACTTGGTCTGCGTGCCGATGTCGTCGCGGTAGAGGAGCGCGCGGTTTTCGCCGAGCAGCGAGGCCGCCGGCGAGTCGATGACGCTCGTCGAGTCGGCGCCGCTCATTTGCATCGCGATGCGGAATTCGATTTCGCGAAGCGACAGCCGGTCGATGGCGCGAGTCATCGAGTTGTACGACTCGCACCAAAAGAGGACGTGGACGCCGACCACCGGGCCCTCTTTGAGAATCTCGCGGAAGCGTTTGTCCGGGGCCGGTGCGGCGCCGTTGGATTTGCTGAACGAAAAGCTGTAGTCGTCTTCAGTCTGGCGGAGGTCGCGGATCTGGGCGAGGTCGTAGACGATGAGGTAGAGCGACGGGTAGCGCTCTTCGGGAGATTCGCCGCGGCGTTTGACTTCGTCGGCCAGCGCGCTGACAGCGGCGCCGGCTCCGCGCGGCGGGACGACTTCCACCGCGTCGCCGACGGCGGCGGCGACTTCGCTCCACATGCCGGGGACGCGCGATTCGGGTCGCGTGCCGTCGAGGACCGTGAAGCGCACCGCGGCTTCGCCATGTTGGGCGTGGAGGGCGATGATCGCATTGGCAAGCATGCCGGCGGCCATCTCTTCATCCTGGCCGATGATCGCGATGTTGTGGCCCCCCTGGCGGCGGAGGACGAGGTGGGTCGCCGGTTCGATGCGCACCGCGGAACCGAGCCAGAGGGTCGGTTCGAGGTGGGTCGTCAGCTCGGGGCGGCTGATCGCGGCGACCATGTCGGGATTGTCTTGCGGGTTCGCCGGGACGTTGCCTTCGAAGACGATCGTGGGGGGCGGGGTGAACTGCGCGCTCAGCGGCAAGCCACGGAGGGTTGTCAGGTACTGTTGGCGTTGGGGGTCGGGGAGCCAGACGACCTGGAACGGGTGGTTGCCGGCGACGAGGCCGTTCTGGTCGTTGTAGATCGCTTCGCCGGGACGGTTCAGCAGGCGGGCGGCGGTGTTTTCGTCGCTGAGAATGAGATGGGCGTCTGCCTCGCTGCACTCGAGCGCGATGCGGATGGCCATCTGGCCGAGCGTGCTGCGAGCGAGCGAGTAGGCGCCGGCGAGGGTTTGCGAGCCGAGCATCACATGGATGCCGAAGGCGCGGCCTTGGCGGACGAGGCGGTCGAGCAAGAGCGCGGCGTCTTGGGCGAGCTTGTCGTCGGCGACGAAGAGTTCTTGAAACTCGTCGACGATGAGCATCGTGCGCGGCATCGGCATGTCGGGGACCGCGCGGCGGAAGCCGGCGAGGTCTTGCACGGCGTGCGTGCGGAACAATTCGCCGCGACGGCGGAGCTCGGCGTCGAGCCGTTCGAGCACGCTGACGCCGAATTCGCGCTCGCTTTCGATCGCGATGACGCGGGCATGCGGCAGCCGGCCGTTGGCGTAGGCTTTGAACTCGACGCCCTTCTTGAAGTCGACGAGGTAGAGCTCGACCTGGTCGGGTGAGTAGTGGAGCGCGACGTTCGTGATCAAGGCGTGCAAGAGCGTCGACTTGCCGGAGCCGGTCTTGCCGGAGATGAGGGCGTGTTGCGACGTGCCGATGCCGAAGCGGAGCGACTGGAGTTCCTTCGCGCCGGCGCGGCCGATGGGGACGACCAGCTCGCGAGCGCTGTCTTCGCTCCAGAGTTTATCGGGCGCCGGGGCGACCATCGCGAAGGGAACTTCGACGCGGCTCGCTTTACGAGATTGCTCGCCGGCGGTGCGGAGGAGGCCGTTGAGCGTTTCGGGATCGGGGATGCGGTCGAGTTCGAGCGGTAGCTTTTCGAAGAGCGGGTATTTCCAGACGAGGCGGTTGTCGACCCACTGGAGGTGGACCGCGTCGTCGAGCAAGGGCTGCAGGCGGAACTCGTGAGGCAGCTTTTGGTCCGTATCGATGCTGAGCAGCGTGAAGACGCCGCAGCGGGGGCCGCTTTGCGAAATCGAAATGAGTTTGCGAGCCGCTGAGTCGGAAAAGCCGTGCGGAAAGTTGGCGGCAACGACCACGTGGTACGGCTCGGCGACTTCGCCCGCGCTTTCATTGTACTGGTGGATCGTCGCGAACTCGTTACGAAGGTACTTCTGCAGCACCTTCTCCATGTGCTGGCTGATCAGCGTCAGGCGGTCGTCAATCTGCTTCGGGTCGGTCCAGATGCGCGAGGCGACGAGTTGTTCGTCGTAGTCGGCCAGATGCATGAACGCGGCGAAGTTTTCGCCGAGTCCGGCGGGGTCGATGATGGTGAATCGCAGCTTGCCGGCGGGCATCGAGGTGAGGAAGCGGAGCATCATCAGCTGCAACACTTCGGCCGCGGCGCGGCGCCCTGCCCCGTCGGCGGTGATCACCATGCGCGGCTGTTCGCGCAGCGGCATCGTCGCGGGGAGGACGAGCCGTTTGACGCCGGGATCGAGCCGCTTGTCGTCGGGGACGCCATGCTTGACCGCCTGGAGCGGCAGCGGGCAATTGCCGAAGGGGATCGCTTCCGGCGGTTCGACGGGACGTTGCCAGTTGGCGAGGTCGGTGACGGTCCAATCGGGGAAGAGTTCGCGGCAACGGTCTTGCATCGCGGCGAGTTCATCGGCGACGGCGCGGAAACCGTTCAACCAAGCGTCGGCCATCGCTTGCCAGGCTTCGGCTTGCTTGGCGTTCGCTGCGTTGCGGCGGGCGTCGAACTTCGCGGCGTTTTCACCCTCTTCTCGTTTACGGTCAGCGGCTTGATGGTCCAGGAGCGGAGGAAACTTGGCGTCGGCGGCGGCGAGGGCGGCGTCGCGCGTGGCGTCGAACTCGGCAAGGCGGGCGGCGTGGTCGGTTTCGAGGCGGGTTTGTTCGGCGGCGTGGGTGGTTTGCGCTGCGGAAGTTTTAGCGGCGAGTTGAGCGCTGGCATGTTCTACGTCGTGATCACGACGGCGGCGGTTTTCCGCAGACTGCTTACTACCCGCGACCTTTGCTTCGACGTAAGCTTCGTGTTGCAGCGCGCAACACTTCTGAATCAGTCGTTTAATGTGGCCAAACTGTTCGAACGTCCAATGGCGTCCTCGGCGCATGGCCAAGACGACTAACCCGCTCCCTGCGAGTAGTCCGATCACTGCTCCGGACACCCACCCCAGCAATGACAGATTCGCGACTAACCCGCCAATTATGGCTCCTAACGCAACGCCTCCGATGAGCCAAGCGATCCAGCGTCCGCCTTCTAGGAACATTGAGGCAAGACGCTGATCCTGTAGATCAAGAACCGCTTGTCGAACTGACGCAGTCAGCGACTGCATTTTCTCTTCGGCATTGCCAGGCAGCGCAGGCGACTCTTTGGCCTTCAAATGGTCAGGAGCAATCGACCAGTCGTAGGTCTCTGACGCATTCGGAAAACCTCGCAACGTCATCAAGGTCTGGGCGTCGACGGCAAGTCCATCGACTTGACTGCGTCGAGAGTTCAGACGCTGCTCAGTCTCCAACAGAAGGCGAGCCGGCTGATCCTTATGGGCCTCATAGACGGTGTTCGCCTGCCACTGCGCTTCCTCGGCGTGGTGTTCGGCGGCGGCGAGGGCGGCGTCGCGCTGGGCGTCGTTCGCCTTTACTGCGGACTTGAGCGACGACTCGGCCTGGCGGAGCGCGTCGTCGTAAGCGACCGCGGCCGATTGGTGGGCTGCGGCGAATTCGTTCTCAAGCGTGCGGACTTGGAGCGAATACTGTTCGTTGAGGCGGCGAGCGGTGGCTGCGAACTCCTGTTCCGCTTCCGAGAGCTCGGCGCTGATCGCGGCAGAGAGGATCCGCTCTTCGCCGGCGCGTTTATCAGCAAGCTGCTGCAGATGCTGCATCAGCTCAAGTTCGCGGCGGGTGGAGAGGCGGAGGGGGATCAAGTTTGAGATTTGAAATTTGAGATCTGAGATTTGATATCTGAGCTGATCGCTGACCGCTTCCTTGCTTCTTACTGCTCACACTCGGCATGCATGTGAGTAACCAAGACTCCCATACGGGTCATCGAGTCGAGGGCTAGTTTGACCGTTGGGCCCAACGGTTCCAAGTGATTCTGGCAAAATGCGCGACTGACGCCGTCGTTCCACTGCTCCGAGGCTTCGAGCCACGCGGCTTGGAGGTCGTCGAAGGCGTCGCGAATGTGGGCGGCGCTGGTGTAAAGGTCGGCGGAGCGCACAGAGAGGGTTCAGGGTTCAGGGTTCAGGGTTCGGCAAAGCCGCGACCGGTGGTCGCGGGGCGGCGGCGGTCGGCGATTCGTCCACCGGCGGAGCCGGTGGCTGCAAAGTATGGTTGGCCGCGGCGGTTGGTTCGCTGGGAAGCGACGACTCCGGCGGGCGTTCGATTTGATATTCTTCGAGGCGGCGGAGGATTGTCTGAAGGAGGGCCGTCGCTTTGGGGACGTCGAGTTCGATCGCGCGGCGGAGTTGGCCGATGCGGCCGTCGTATTCGAATTGTTCGTGCCGAAAGTTGCGTTGCCAGCGGCGGACCGACTCGCACTTTTCCTGACAGTAGGCGCGGCGGACTTTGGCCGCATCGAGAGCCGCCTTCTGTTCGCGGCAGGTCGGGCGCTGGCCGGCGACGGTCATCATCAGGCAGCGTTCGAGTTCGAGCTTCGCAGAGTGAACGGCGTCTTCGGCGTCGTGGGTTTGCTGCTTCCAGTAGGAGGGGCGGTCGTGTTCCACCCAGTTCGACGCCCGGTGGAGCTCGCCATCGAGGACGTCGACGGCAATCTGCACCCGCTGCTGGAACTTCAGCAGCGAGGCGCGGAGGGCCTCGATGGCGTCGGTCGAGCGGACTTGGGCGGGGGAAGACATAGTAATGCTGAAGGATGAATGCGGAATGCTGAAGGAGAACTTAGATTTGCGATGCTGGTTGCTGGATGCTGGACGAGTTTTTCTCTCATCCTTCAGCACTCATCCTTCAGCATTCGCCTATCGCTGGGTCAGGTATTCTTCGATCCGTTCCGCTTTGCGCAGCAGGAACGGGGCGTATTCGTTGGTGGCTTCGATCGAGCGAGCGATGAGTTTCATGTGCTGCTCGAACTCTTCGGTGAACTTCTTTTGCTCCTGATCGCGCCAAGTGACGTTCAGGGCGTGAAGCTGACCGGCCAGGGAGGTCATGCGCTCTTCGAGTTCAGCGTTGAAGAGCTTGAGCTGATGGGCAAAGCGACGAAGCTCCGCCGGGTCGACGACTGCCTGCGACATGAAGAGGCCTCTTTCTAGGGCGTGTTCCGCGGCGACGGCTGGAGGCTGGGAAAACGAACGTCGCACCGCCCGTGAGTTTGATTCTAACCCCAGTCAGATAGAGGGTAAAGAAAAGGCCTGCGCAACGGGGGGTTCGCCGCACGATCGCCGTTGGGGGCGGTCGGTGGTGAGGGGCGTGACGGTTGTACGGCGACGCCAATGAAAAACCCCCGGTCATTGACCGGGGGCTAAATGGAGCTTGAAGAATGGCTGCCGGCAAAGATGGCCGGGTTACCTGGGCGGCAAGACGCCCAGGCGGTCGTTGGCGTGGGAGTGCAGCAATTCCGGCAACGGACGGTCGGCGCCACGGTACGAGGGATCGATCGCATCGAGTTCCTCGGCGACGGCGCGAACCGTGAAGTGGATCTGCTCAGGCGTGTGGTTGCTGGTGATGAAGAACCGGAGCCGGGCGGCCCGTTCCTCGACGGCCGGGTACAAGATCGGCTGGACGTTGATCCCACGGCCGCGCAGCTGTTGCGACAGCTGGAGGGCGTGAGCCGAGTTGCCGGTGATCACCGGGACGACAGGCGTGTTGTTGCTGCTGCCAGTGTTGAGGCCGGCGTCCTTCGACAGGCGGAGGAACAGCCGCGAGTTCTCGGCGAGGCGCGCGACGCGCTCCGGTTCTTCCTGGAGCAGGGTCAGCGAGGCGAGGGCCGCCGCCGCATTCGCTGGCGAGAGGCCGACGCTATAGACGAACCCTGGCGCCGTGTACTTGAGGTACTCGACGATCTCTTTCTGGGCGGCGATGTAGCCGCCGCAACTGCCGAACGACTTGCTGAGCGTTCCCATCCAGAGATCGACGTCGCGCGGGTTGATGCCGAAGTGCTCGGACATGCCGCGGCCGTGGAGGCCCATCGTGCCGATCGAGTGAGCTTCGTCGACCATCAAGTAAGCCTTGTGGCGCTTCTTGATTTCGACGAACTGCGGGAGATCGGGGTAATCGCCGTCCATGCTGTAGACGCCTTCGACGACGATCAGCACGCGGCGATACTCGTGACGAATCTCGCTGAGGATCTTTTCCAGGGCCCGCCAATCGTTGTGCGGGAAGGGACGACGACGGGCGCCGCTGAGGATGGCGCCCTGCATAATGCTGTTGTGCGAGAGGGCGTCGTGGAGGATCAGGTCGCCGGCGCCGAAGAGGTGACCGATGACCGTTTCGTTCGTCGAGTGCCCACCGACCAGGACGATCGCGGCTTCAGCGCCGATGAAGTCGGCGATGCCGCGCTCCAACGCGCCGTGGAGCGGCTTCTCGCCCGAGACCAACCGGCTGGCCGAGACGCTGGTGCCGTAGCGGGCCACGGCGTCGCGGGTCGCTTCGATGACCACCGGGTCACCCGACATGCCAATGTAGTTGTAGCTGCAGAAGTTGATGTACTCCTGCCCGTTGATGATCGTGCGGTCATTCATGATCCCTTCATGAACGGTGAAGAAGGGATTGGTCATGCCGTCCTGCGTCGTCAGCTTGAGGTTCTCCTGCAGGTGGAGGAACTCGGCCGACTTGGCGAACTGGTAGTCTTCCTCGGGGACCTGATACGCGACCGGGGCGCCGGTGCGGACCTTGAGCTGGCCTCCCATGAACTGCTCGATCGCTTCGACGACTTCGCCGCACGTTTCCATCGACGGCAGAATCGAATCGGGGAAACGGCCGCCGAAGGCTTCTTCCAGCGAGGCGACGATTTCCATCCGCTCCAACGAGTCGAGCCCGAGCTCGACGATGTTGACGTCCCAATCGAGTTCGCCGACGCGCTCGCGGCCGATTTCGCGGACCTTGGCGTAAACGACTTCGATGATTTGAGCGCGGTTGCCGGTGAGCCGCGGATCGGCTCCCTGGGCGGCAGCGCCGTTGGCGTGCGCATACGACGCCGGCTTGGTCGGCAGGTGGGCCGCGGCGCCGTTCATCGCTTTGGGAGCGACGGGGGCTTGCGGCAGGTCGGCGGCGGCTTCGAGGCCGTCGGCATCGTAGTCGATGCCGTCGTCGACGCTGTCGTCGAGGTCGGCGTCGACGTTGCGGCGGCGGGCCGACTTAATGACTTCGACTTGGCCCGTCTCAGCCGACCAGGTGGCGACGGCGGCGAGGGTGCCGGCGAGGTAACCGGCCTGGCAGGCGTGGCGTTGGATCTTGCCGCTGGAGGTCTTCGGAATGCTGCCGGTCTTTAGCAGAACGATTGCCGAGACGGCGAGTTCCAACTCGTTGGCGACCCGCTTGCGAACCGCGGCGATGATTTCAGCGAAGTCGAGGTGGCGGCCGCGCTCCGTCTCCTGGACCACGACCAACCGCTCCGCGCCCTGGTCGCCGACGGCGAAGGCGGCGCCGGCGCCTGGCTTCACCTTTTCATGGGCGCCGTCGATCGCCAGCTCGATGTCCTGCGGGTAGTAGTTCACCCCGTGAATGATGATCAGGTCCTTCAAGCGACCAGTGACAAAGAGCTCTCCCTTGTGGAGGAACCCGAGGTCGCCGGTGCGGAGGAACGGACCGCGGCCGTCGCGAAGACGGGCTTGGAAGGTTTCGTGCGTCGCCTCTTCCCGACGCCAGTAGCCTTGCGCGACGCTGGGGCCGGAGACCCAGATCTCGCCGACCTGGTTGGCGGTACACGGCTCGAACGTTTCGGGATCGGCGATGACGATGTTCTGGTCGAGCAAATTCCCGCCGCTGCCGACGAGTTCGCGAGCGTGCGGGGCGTCTTTCGCCACCGGCACGACCTCATGCTTCTCCAGCGAGTGCAAATCAAACGATTGAACGACCGGCTCCGACTGCTTGTAGCCGCCGGCGACGATCAGCGTCGCTTCGGCCAAGCCGTAGCAAGGGTAGAACGCTTCGCGGCGGAAGCCGCATTCGGCGAACGCCTTGCTGAAGCGGTCCATCGTTTCAGCACGAACCGGCTCGGCGCCATTGAAGGCGAGCGACCAGCGGCTGAGATCGAGGGTGCGCTTTTGCTCGGCAGTCACCTTCTCCGCGCACAAGTCGTAGGCAAAGTTCGGGCCACCGCTGATCGTGGAGCCTGATTGCGAAATCGCCTGCAGCCAACGCACGGGGCGCTGCAAGAAGTGAGTCGGCGACATCAGCAGATTCGGCCGGCCCATATACAGGGGCTGCAGAATCCCGCCGATGAGGCCCATGTCGTGGTAGAGGGGGAGCCAGAACAGGCCGCTGCCTGAGCGCGAGTGCTCGAAGGCGTAGGTGATCATGGCCGAGTTGTGCATCAGGTTCGAGTGGGTCAGCATCACCCCCTTGGGCATGCCAGTCGAACCGGAGGTGTATTGCAGGAACGCGAGCGTGTCGCCATGAACGTCGGGCCGGCGCCATTGGTCGGCTTGCTCTTCGTCCCATTGGTCGGTGGCGCGCCAACGAATCCGCTGCAGCGCGGGGGTGTCGGTGATCATCGTCTGGACCCGTTCGAGCACTTCGAACGTGGTCAGCGCGATCTTCGCTTCCGCGTCGTTGGCAATGGCGTCGATCCGGGCCATGTTCCGGTTGCGGCGCGGCGGGTAGGCGGGGACGGCAATCACGCCGGCGTAGAGGCAGCCGAAGAATGCGGCGAGGAAGTCGAGACCCGACGGATAGAGGAGCAGCGCGCGCTCCCCTTCCATATCCATCGCTTGCAGCGAGGCAGCGATGGCGCGAGCCTTGCGGTCGACGTCGGCGTAGGTCCAGGAGACTTCGGCCTTCTCGCCATCGAGCAGAAACTTGAAGCCGGCGTCGTTTCCCTGGTGGAGAGCGCGGTGGCGCAACAGTTCCACGAGGGTCGACGGTCCGAAAAACGATCCAGGAAGTTGATCCGTATGCACTTGGTAACTAACTCCTAGCGACGTGGCGCCAACCATCAGCGCGAATGTCGCACAAAACGCGGGGCTCGTAGGCGGGAGGTCGGGCGGAGCTTGTTGAAGCCCTGGGCGCCACGACCGGGGAGGTAAGCCCCGCTTCAGATCACAGGTCTTAGCCGCGACCTCGCTCCGCCGGAACTGGGCGACCGGCGGGAACCGGGACCAAGACCAAGCGAGGGGAGTTCGGGCTGATCAACCGAGCGACCACATCCTGCAGTGCTCGGCACAGTCGTGAGCCCGTTCCCGGGGCCCAACGTTGACGGGAGTTATTGTATTTGGCTGGCATCGACCGTTCACCCCCTGGGAGAGCTATTTTTGGGGTCAGGTGGGACTGAGGGAAGGCCTATCCATGGAACCTACCACCCTCCCGAACCCCGAGCAAATTGCGGCAACCTCGGTGGAGAGCGTATTTACTTGGACTTTGTTTCTGCGGGCGCCGCTATCGCGACATTCGGGGAAGTTTCAGCAATCGGCGCCGTTTGGCTGGACGGTAGGACCGGCGGGATCGGGAAAAGTTGCCATCGCCAGGCCAAGAAATTGAACTGCCAAGGACGCCAAGAGCGCCAAGGGGAAAATGCCTTTTACCACGAAACACACGAAGCACACAAAAACAATGAGTAGTCGCTGCTTATTCTCTTCCTTTGGTGTGCTTCGTGTGTTTCGTGGTAAATCTCCCCGTTATTCCTTGGCGCTCTTGGCGTCCTTGGCGGTTTGTTTTTTTGAACAGTTCAGTGCCGTTGGAGGGACCGCGGGCGGCAGGCCCCGCCGGCCATGTCAGAGCCATCGCTCAAGCAGTGCAAAACGTTCAGTTTGCAGGCGTCAGCGGCTTGCTGTTTTTGACGGCGACAAGCATAATGAAACTCAGCGTTTGAACGGCCGCCGTTCGCCCCAGATGTCGACCGAAAAAGGAGCTGACCCTTGTTAACCGAAAGTGAAGTCTCGCGTAGCTGGACCAAGCTGTTTAAGAGCGGAATTTTCACCGAGGTCAGCTTCGAAAAGGCTGAAGCTCTTCTGGAAGAACTCCGCCCGACGAGCCCGCTGCGTCACCGACTGACGTCGGAGCTCGAAGAGCTTCGCCAGTTGCACGGCGAGCGCGTCGAAGCCTAAGCGCTGACGAACGCAGCCTTGGCGAGTTAGCATACAAAACATTCAGCGATCGCAGTCTACACTGCGGTCGCTTTTTCATGCGCTGCGATGAAGGTTCAGAGAACAAGCCGAATCTAAGCCACCGGCTCCGCCGGTGGACGAAGTGCTAATTCGCTGTGTTTCTGCTGCGTCCACCGGCGGAGCCGGTGGCTTTTATGTTCAATTCATTCGCTGAACCACTACAAAGGCTCCCGACGCCTTACCGCTCATCAAATGCAAACAGCCCCGACCTAGTAGGTCGGGGCTGTGTTTGCAGTTGTCGTCGCTACCTTGCAGTAGCGTTTTTTAGAACACGATCTCGCCGCCGAAGTTCACGCCGTTCATGAAGATCTGTTGGCTGCCGGCGTTGTCGCGGAAGCCCATGTTCGGGAGCTCGTATTTCACATTGGCCGCCGCCCGGTCAATGTTGTTGATGTAGACCATGTTGTAGCCGACTTTGAGCGCCAAGGCCCTGCTCAGCTGATAGTTGGCTTGGACTCGCAATTCGGCGACCGGCGAGAAGTTCTCCTCTTGCTTGCCGTGGTTCGCATAGGTCGGAGCGAAGTAGATCGGACGATTGTACTGACCAGGCACCAAGTTTTCACCGAGCGACACCGTTTGATCGAAGTTCTCGATGTTGTAGCCTAACATCGCCCGTCCGTTCACGTCGAACCGCCACCGCTTCTGTTGGTTCGACCAGTTGATGCCAACCTGCGGACCAACAATGTTGTTGTCGATCGACGTATCCCAGAAGCTGTCTCCCAGGACGCCGCCGGTAGCCTGGACGAGGAAGTCGTCCTTCAACTGCAGGAACCGCACGCCGGCAGAGAGCTCGACGGTGTTGTTCTGGTGCTTGTCCATCTTGTGAAGATTGCTCAGACGATGCGTCCGCATCAACTCGAAGCCCGTGGACTCGGTTTGAGTTTGAACATTCACGAACCGCCAGCTGGTAGGCAGACGGACAAGGTCGCCAAAGTCAGGTTCCATGCCCACGACGATGGTATCTGGTACGCGACCTGGAGTTTCGACGTCGATGCCGTCGGGACCGTAGATGCCGTTGACGTTCACGTCGTCAGCAAACCCATCGGGCTGATAGGCGCCGCCAGTCGCTCCGAGCACGTCCATGAAGCCAAACATCAGGTTCTGCGGATCGTCGAAATTGATTTGCACGGAACCGTAGATAAAGCCGTACTGCAGATCAAAGGACGGGGAAAGCGACGTGGCGATGCCGTAGGTCTGGTTATAGAACTGCTCGGGACCATCGAGCACGCTGAACGCCCAGCCGTCGTCGTTATTGAAGTAGCCGCCTTCGTAACGGTGGCCCCAGGCAAACCGAGCGCTGGGAGGAGCGTTGTCCAGTCCGCTCAACACTTGGGGCGGAGGAATATTAATGATTTGGCCCGGCAAAAGGACGATCGCGTCATCATCGATGACGAAGAACTCGGCTCCCTCCATGAAGGTTCGCCAAGGCCCAAGCGAACCGTCGTCAGGGTTGTCGGTCCCGACCGTCACCCGTTCGCCGGTCATGGCCCAGGCCAGCCGATCGTAGCTGAAGAAATAGCCGCAACTCCGCCCGATTGGCTGGCAATCGAAATCGAAGTCGACGGGGGCGAACCACTGCATGTCGTGCTCGCAGCACTCCTCGCAGAAGGCGTCGGCCGCTTGGGCGGCAGCCCGTTCCGCGCCTGCGGCGAGGAAAAAACAAGCGGCGAACCAGTGGGTGAGCTTTCGAGCAGTCATGGTATGGAACTTCCCCTCGTGGGAGCGTCGCAGGTGGGCGACGCAGTCCTGGTAGCGCGTCGCTGCTTTCTTGCAGACGGCGCGATGTCTCTGTGCCGGTAGTATCGGATGCGCCTGATTCGCCGGTTGAGTAAAGGTGGCAAAGTCTGACGAAAATGACGGTCATTCCGGGGAAAAATGCTAGCAACAGGCTCAGTAGCCGCGGGTCAACGACCCGCCGGAGCGGCGAAAAAGGCGCACCACCAAGGCACGAAGGGCACAAAGACTCACCAAGAGAAGGAAGATAATGATCAGGGGAGCGTTGGCTTTGTCGCCTGGTTTGTCACTCTTCCCTTTTCCTTGCATTTCTTCGTGCGTCTTCGCGTTCTTCGTGCCTTAGTGGTTAGTTTTCTGAGTTCCGCTCCGGCGGGGGCGTTGCCCCGCGGCCGCAGCGCGGAGTTTGTACTGCGAATTCCACGGGGATATACTTCCGCAGCGCTGAAAACCGTTGGGAACGACTCCCAAGGACTCGCGCCCCCAGGCGAAGAACTCCCCATGAAACGACGACTCTTCAATCAACTGCGCCAACAAACCGTTTGGGCCTGGCTACTGGCGCCGCTAGCGGCGTTTGGCTGCCGCATGGCGACGACGTACGCCGAACCGCCCCAGGCCACGGCCACCAAGGGGACGGAAACAGCCGAAGAGCAGGCGCCAGCAGCGGGCGAGAAGTGGGTCCGCCTGCTGAAAGATAAGGACGACGAACCGGTCGCCCTCGAAACGGCGATCGTCCGCTACGTGAAGGCCGACGATATCGTCGCGGGAAAGCCTGCAGCGGATTACAAGGAGTACGTCGATCTCGTCGGGGCGGTCCACATTGCCGACAAACGCTACTACCGCGATCTCAACCGGCGGTTTAAGGACTACGACGCGGTCCTCTACGAGTTGGTGGCGCCCGAAGGGACGGAGGTCCCTCTCGGCCGCGGGACGCCCAACACCCACCCGCTGGGAATGATCCAGAACGGGATGAAGTCGATGCTGGAGGTCGAGCACCAACTCGAGCAGATCGACTACACCCGCGACAATATGGTCCACGCCGACCTGTCGCCCGACGAGTTCGTCGAGTCGATGGCCAAGCGGGACGAGGGCTTCGTGCAGATGTATTTCAAGCTGCAGGGCGCCGCGATGGCCCAACAGAGCAAGGCGGCCAGCGAAGGGGTGAACGCCGACATCGACATTCTCGCGGCGATGTTTTCCGACGATCGGCCGCGGCAGCTGAAGATCGCCATGGCCCAGCAGTTTGAGGGGATGGAAGCCCTGATGACGGGCTTTTCGGGCGAGGAAGGCTCCACGCTGATCACCGACCGCAACGCGCGGGCGCTGGAAGTGCTGAAGAAACGGCTCAAAGCGGGCGATAAGGAACTAGCGATCTTCTACGGGGCGGGCCATTTGGCGGAAATGAACGACGACCTGGAGAAGGACTTCGGGATGAAGCCGGTGGGGGTCGAGTGGCTCGAAGCCTGGGATTTGCGGGAATAGGCGGTCTCAACGGCGTCGCCCCAAACGGTGTCGGGAGCCTTTAGCCACTGGAAACGCTGCATTCCATTGGAAACGCTCCAGTGGCTAAAGGCTCCCGACACCTTCAACGCCCGCCGATACTGCCTTCCCGCCCCTGGCAGCGAGTGCTAGAATGGCGAGCTTTCGCCGGCGCCGTGTGGGCTGTCCGTGCATGCTCACACCGATCGTTTGGGAGTTCGTTCCATGGCCAAGCCAGGTCGTAAAGTCAAAAAAGCTAATCACGGCAAGCGTCCCGCGTGCAGCCGTCCGCGCAAGAATCGTCGCCAGCAGATCAAGACCTGATCGCCGTTGCCGGGCGACCCCACGCTGGGGTCGACCATTCCGCAACGCCCATTTAGCCCCGCCGCTCGCGGCGGGCGCGGAGCAAGCTCCGCGGCTAAATGGCTAATCCGAATTGGCCAACCGATTCGCGAGTTCGCCGCTGGCGCACCCACTTGAAAGATTCAGACCGTCTAGCGAACTGGCAAGAGGAGCGACCGTCGTGCCGGCTGTTGAACTGATCGTCGATCCGGCGGAGATCGACTTCAGCAATGTCATTGCCGATATCGTGGAGATTCGGCGCTACATCCCGCAGCGATTTGCGATGGAGCAGCTGACGGCAATCGTCCACGACGACGTCGAGCGGCACGTCTGCGTCGGCTACCGCGATCTCACGGACCAAGAGTTCTGGGTCAGCGGCCACATGCCCGCGTATCCGCTGCTCCCCGGCGTGATCATGTGCGAAGCGGCCGCTCAGGTCCTGTCATACCATGTGCAGAAGAACGATCTGTCAGGCGTCGAAGTAGTCGGCTTCGGCGGTCTCGACAAGGTGAAGTTCCGCGGCGTCGTTCGCCCCGGCGACCGACTCACAGTCGCTATCGAAGTGACGAAGTACCGTCGCGGCCGCATGGTCGTGTGCCGCTTCCAGGAATTCGTCGGCGCCACGCTGGTGTGCGAAGGCGAACTGACGGGCATCGCGCTGCCGTCGGATATCTTTAAGACCGACGCGGCAGCCAAATAACGCCGTCGATGGTTCGCTGACAAAGATTAACCGCCAAGGACGCCAAGAGCGCCAAGGAAGAAATCGATTGAACCACGACGACACGGCGGTCACGACGACGAAAAGCAGTAAGAAGAAGTGAACGCTCAAGCAAAGTCTATTCATTCTTCGTTGTGTCCTTCGTGCCGTCGTGGTGAAACCTGTATTCCTTGGCGCTCTTGGCGTCCTTGGCGGTTCAATTCTTTGCGAAAGTAGTGGAAGCTATGGGTCGTCGGGCGCTCCCAAAAATCGACGAAACGCTCGACCTCTCGCGCCATTTCTACAAAGTCGAGACGCTGCCAGCCCCTTGGAATCCCGCGGCGATTTTCGGCCGCGACGCGCCGCTGGAGATTGAAGTCGGCAGCGGCAAGGGATTATTTCTGCAGAGCGCCTCGCTGGGGACGCCCGAGCGGAATTTTCTCGGCGTCGAGGTGGCTTACAAATACGCCAAATTCATCGGCCATCGACTCGCCAAGCGGGAGATCACCAACGCCGTCGCGGTGCACGGCGACGGGCTGAAGATGTTTCGCGAGATGGTCCCCGACGCCTCGCTGGCTGCGATTCACGTCTACTTCCCCGATCCATGGTGGAAGGCACGCCATCACAAGCGGCGGGTCATGAACGAGTCGTTTCTCGCCGACGTCGTGCGAACCCTACAGCCGGGCGGGAAGCTCCACTTCTGGACCGACGTGAAAGATTATTTCGACGCCGCCCTCGCACTGATTGCCGAGGTGACGCCGCTGGTCGGCCCGCTGGAAGTGCCGGAGCGCACTGCCGAGCATGATCTCGACTTCCGCACTCACTTCGAACGCCGGATGCGGTTACGAGGCGAGCCGGTCTACCGGTCTGAGTTCGTGAAGTCGTAGCCGCCCCTTGCAGCCCCGGGCTCCGCCCGGGGGTCGGTTTGCATCCCGGTAGACATCGTCGCGCGTGACGCTACCCCCCGGCGGAGCCGGGGGCTGAAATACGATCTAGCCCGCGGTCGTAGCTGCCGCCTCGTACGTTCGCTCGGCGGCGATGTCAGCATGGCTGTGGTAGTTGTCGAGCGCCACTTGATACAGCTTCTGCCCCCACGGCGTCGGGTAGTCGCCCGTGATGCAGGCGCGGCAGAGTTGGTCGGCCGGCTTGCCGATGGCGCGTGAGATCGACTCGACCGGCAGATAGCGGAGCGAATCGGCGCCAAGCTCGGCCGCCATCAACGCGAACATCTCTTCGCTGGGCAGCCCCTTCTCGACGAACTGCGGCGCGAACAACTCGCGAATCCGCGACATGTCGATGCCGTAGAAGCAGGGAGCAATGATCGGCGGGCAGGCGACGCGGACGTGGATTTCCTTGGCGCCGCCAACCTCACGGATGCGGTCGAGCAGCACGCGCATCGTCGTGCTGCGCACGATCGAATCTTCTACCAACAGCACCCGTTTCCCTTCGAGCACCTCCGGCAGCGGCGTGTACTTGGCAGCCGCCTTCGCGACGCGGCCGGCGCCCCCTTCGATGAACGTGCGGCCGGCGTAACGGTTGCGGATCAGTCCCTCGACGCTCGGCACGCCGAGCGAGTAGGCCATCGCGTCGGCCGCCGCCTTGCTGGTATCGGGAACCGGCACGACGATCAGATCGTCTCCCTTGGGAATCGTCTCCATCCGGGCCAGCTCTTCGCCGAGCGCCTTCCGCGAGAGATAAACGCCGCGGTCGTCCATCGTGCTGGCGACGTTGGCAAAGTAGACCCACTCGAAGAAGCAGTGGGCCGTCTGCTTCGGCTCGACGAACCGCTCGATCGAAATCTTGTTGTCGACCACCGTAATCGCCTCGCCCGCTTCGAGCGAACGGATCGAATCAGGCTGGAAGCCAAGATTGAGCAGCGCCACGCTTTCGCTCGCCGCGGCGAGCAGCGGGCCTTCGATCGCGTAACACATTGGCTTTACGCCGAGCGGATCGCGGGCAATCAACATTTCGCCCTGCGCGTTCAGCAGCGCAAGGCTGTAGGCGCCGTCGAAGCGACTGGAGACGGCCGTCATAATCTCGATCAGCGAGGGTCGGCGGTCGCCCGACAGTTCCCGGCTGATCTCGTGCATCATGATTTCGGTGTCGCTCTGCCGCGTGAGGTGATGGTCATCCTCAGCGAGCAGCTTGTCGCGCAGGGCGGCGTAATTGGCCAGCTGCCCGTTGAAGGCGAAGCTAAACCACTTTCGCCGCTGCAGATGATGGCGTTCGAACGGCTGAGCGTAGCTGACGTCGTCCTCGCCGCAGGTGGCGTAGCGGACGTGCCCGATCGCGGCCCGGCCGGAATACGACCGCATGATGCTCTCGGCCTTCGCCCGGTGGTTGAGCCGAAACGCCTCGCTCACCGTGCCGAGCTTGCGGTAGGTGCTGAGTAGTTTGTCGCGATCGGGGTTGTACGAGGTCATCCCGGTCGAAAGCTGCCCGCGGTTCTGCACGTCGAGCAGCATCCGGGGCATCAGCCGCGACACTTCGTCGGGCCCCTGGATGGGGCAAAGGGGGCTGACTTCATCGCCCGCCAAGTGATAAACCGCGACAACGCCGCATTCGTGGTGGAGTTCGTCGCTCATGCGCGAGTGGCGGGACCCGAGGTGAGATGTTCCAAGGCAGGAAGCAAGCGAGCCGCGGGGTTTACCCCCGCGGAAGTATCATTCTACGCGCGGCCGCGGATTCTCTCAACGGTTAGGAATGCCGTGAGGAGAACCGCAAAGTTAAAAGACTAACCGCCAAGGACGCCAAGAGCGCCAAGGAAGAAGTCAATTGAACCACGACGACACGGCGGACACGACGACTAAAAGCACCGAGAAGATGGGAATACTCAAGCGAAGTTTATACATTCTTCTGCGTCGTGACCTTCGTGCCGTCGTGGTGAAACCTGTATTCCTTGGCGCTCTTGGCGTCCTTGGCGGTTCAAATGCAACGATTTTGCAGTTCACCTATCGCCCGTCCGCGGCTACTTAAGGCCCTTGAAAAACTTGTACGCCTCTTTGCCAACTTGCTTCATCGCCGCATCGAGAGCGTCGTCCGTACTCGTCTTCGGGTTGTACGTCCCCATGACGACGACGATATAAGGCCGTTCCGGCAGTTCCACCAGCGCCCACTCGGTAAGCAGCCCCGGCAGTTCGCCCGGCTTGAACGGCACCGGCACGCTGAGCGGGACGGTCGACCGAATGGCCCCCGACTTTGGCTTGCGGAGGATCGACAAGGCCTGGTCGCTGACTTCGCGATTGACGAACTTCCCATCGTGCAAGAGCCGCAAGATGCGCGCGGCGTCCGCGGGAGTCGAAAGATTCTCCTCGCCGCGCGCGGCGGCGGCCGTATCCATCATCCGGCGGCGCAGGACCGTCCGCTCGCAACCGAGGGAGGCCATCGTGGCGGTGACGTTCTCCATGCCGACCTGGTCGATGAGCATGTTCGTCGCCGTGTTGTCGCTCAGCACGATCATCAGCACGCAAAGGTCGTTGACGCTGAGTTCGACCGTGTGATCGCCGAGCTCGACCAAGATGCCGCTGCCGGTCGTTTTGTTCGACTTGTCCACCCAATGACGATCGGTGAGGCTGAGCTTCCCCTCGTGCGCTTGCTTGAAGACCTCTAGTAGAATCGGCGTCTTGATGCAGCTCGCCTGCGTGAACTGGCGCTCAGCATTCACGACAAAGCGGTGATTGCCGGCAATATCTTCGACCACCAAACCAAACGTCCCGTCGACGCCATCGGCGATGGCCTGCAGCTTGGCTTGCATGTGCTGATCGAACTCCCCTGCCCTGGCGACTGGTACGATTAACGCTGCCACGGTGATCGCGATAGTCAGTTTGGATGTTTCTCGCAAAGACGCGAAGGCGCAAAGAGAGCGCAAAGAAGACAGGAGTAGATCATGCACGAGTCGTGATGGTTCCTGCCTGCAATCCAATTTCTTCTCCCCACTCTATTCCTTTGCGTTTTCTTTGCGCCTTCGCGTCTTTGCGAGAGAAAACAACATATCGCCAGCACTACTGAGCCGGAGCCTTCGCCGCCGCCGGCTCTTCATGCTTATAGTGCAGCGCCGCGATGAGCGCGTCGCCGTACTCTTTCCATAACACCTCGCCATCCATCCCCGCCTCGGCCGGCAGTTCGAGCGTGATGATCGGCCGCCCGAGCGTCGTGCCGACGAACGAGCCGAGCGACCCCGGGCGGCTGCCGAGTTTGTTCAACGGCAGCTTGCACTTGGCCGCCATCGCCTCAGCCATCTTGTCGGCGGGCCCATCCCAGTCGACGCAGTTAAGCGGCTGGTGAATGCTCACGACGCGGTTGGGAAAGTATTGGCAGAGGACGCGCATCAACACGCGGCTCTCTGGTTCCGACAGCGGCGTAGCGCCGTGGGGCTTCACATCGGCCGCGCCCCAATTGCCGGCGGGGAAGTTGCGGTTGAGGTCGACGCCGTTGCGATTGAAGCGAACGTTGTCCGCAAACCCGTCGGGGTTCGCGACCGGCATGATGACGATCTTTCGGCCCTCGACTTCCTGGGGGTTCTTCTCCAGCCACTCCACAAACTTTGCGACCAGCGGAGTTCCCGCCGCTTCATTCCCGTGAATCGTCGCGATCAACCAGAAGACGTCGTCGCCGTCGCCGTAGACGTTGCACTCGATCGGGCGGCCGCCAAGCGTCTCGCCGACGACATGCTTTTCGACCTTGAAATCAGCGGCCATAGCGCTCGGCGCCGTGACGAGAAGCGCTAGCAACGCCAGCGACCACGCGGCGACATTTGAAACTCGGCAAATCATGCAAACATCCTCGGCGGGAACTTAGGCGGGGGCCGGCGCATCGAACTGGCGCCAACGTCGTTGATCATCATCGCCGCCGGCGTGCGCGTCAATTCTGGCCGGCGTCGTTACAAACGCGTTACGCGATCTTCATTGCGGTTACTCCGTAGTGGGCCTTAGGCTGAATGGTGTTCCATGAAGACTTTTTTTAACCACGAAACACACGAAAGGAACGAAAAAAATCGGGAAGAAATAGAGTTGATCGTTGAGCGCCATGCCTTTCTTTCTTTTCGTTTCTTTCGTGTTTTTCGTGGTTAATCTCCCCGCATTCTGAATCTTACCCAGCCACATGCGCAGCAGTTTCTCTCATTCACGCAGGAGGTCCTTCTCATGACTCGATTGGTTCCATCGTTAGCGCTCGCGTGCTATTTTTCGTTGCTGCAACTTCCGCCGCTCGCCCGCGCAGCGGCGCCTGTGGAAGGTCGCGTTTCGGCAGTCACGCTCTACCGCGGCCAAGCGCAAGTGACGCGCGAAGTGCCGATCGAAGGCGCCGCGGGCCGGCTCGAAGTAGTCGTCAGCCAGCTTCCCGAACAGATCGTGCCCAACAGCCTCTTCGCCGAAGGGGGCGACGGCGTGGAGATTCGCGCCGTGCGATTCCGCACTCGCGCCGTCGGCGAGGAGCCGCGGGAAGAAGTTCGCAAACTCGATGACGAAATTCTCGCCACGCAACAGGAACTCGATCTCACGACCAAACGGCAAGCCCTCCTGGTGAAGCGAACCGAATACCTCGCCAAGCTCGAAGGCTTCGTGGCGCCGACGGCGCAGTCGGACCTCACCAAGGGAGTCCTCGACGCCGAAGCGCTCGAACGGCTCACGACCTTCTCGTTCGCGCAGCTCGAAACGATCGCCACCGAAGAAGTCGAACTCGCCAAGCAGGCCCGCGTGCTGAACGAGCGGATCGAATTGCTCAATCGCAAGCGCGCTGAGATCACGGCCGGCGCGTCGCAAACGTTGCGCGAGGCGGTGCTCTTCGTGCAGAAGAAAGCCGAGGCGCCCGGGGAGATTCGGCTCAGTTACCTGGTGAACAACTGCGGCTGGTCACCCTCGTACGTCATGCGGGCGGCGGCCGATCGCAAACAGGTGCAAGTCGAATACAGCGCGCTCATCCAGCAGCTTTCGGGCGAAGACTGGAACGACGTCGAGTTGACCCTCTCGACCGCGTCGCCGACGCTCAGCGCCGCCGGCCCCGGCCTGGCGCCGCTCCATGTATTGCTCTCGACCGAACCGACCCATGCCCCATCAGATCCGTTCGGCGCGGCGAACGCACCGGCGCAAACCGCGCAACAAGCGTTTGCCAGTCGCGTCGCCACGAAGAGCCAGTTCCAGCATCAACTCGAGGGGATCCGCTCGCAACGGGTTGAGTACAGCCAGGCCATCGGCAACGCCGACAACTTTGCCGACGTCAATCGCTTCAGCTGGAACTTGAACGACGTCGCCGGTTCGTACCAACTCCTGGAGCTCGGTTGCCCCATCAGCGTGCTGCGCAGCGAGGCGATCGACGACGGAGCCGGCCCAAGCCTCACTTACGCCCTCGGCGCGGGCGTCAGCTTAGCCAGCCGCACCGACCAACAGATGGTGCGAATCATGCAGACCTCCGTCGACAGCCACTTCTATCACACGGCAGTCCCGGTCCTCACGCCGCACGTCTACCGCGAGGCGGAACTAAAGAACACCAGCGATCAAGACCTGCTCGCCGGGCCGATGACGGCGTATCTCGACGGCCGCTTCGTCGGCCAAGGCGAACTGCCGACCGTCGCGCGGGGCGAACGGTTCGTCGTCGGCTTCGGCGCCGATCCGCAGCTCCGTTCTCGTCGCGAGCTGGTCAACAAAACCGACAGCACCCAAGGCGGCAATCGCGAGACGCGGTTTGAATACCGCTTGGTGGTCGAGAACTTCGGCAACGAGCCGGCGCCAGTCCGCGTGATCGATCGCCTGCCGCACGCCGAGAATGGCGCCGACATCCGCGTCACCCTCGGCAAGACGAGCGACCAGCTGAGCGAAGACCCCCTCTACGTTCGCGAAGAGCGACCGATGGGGATCTTGCGGTGGGACGTCGAAGTCCCCGCCGACGCCGCGGGCGAAACGGCGCGGCTGATCACCTACGACTACGGCGTCGAGTACGATCGCAAGTTCGTCGTCTCGCTGCCGTCGACGAAAGAGGTCCAGCAACAAGAGTTCGAACGCCTGCAACGCGGTCGGCAGAAGCGCTAACGATTGCAGCCCCCGGCTCCGCCGGGGGGTAGGTTTCCTCGTTCCCACGCTCGGCGTGGGAACGAGGTAGCATCCCCTTTTTAGCCCCCGGCTCTTCAAGCCGGGGGCCATTGAAGACTCCATCAAAAACAGCCGCGACCCAACCAGGTCGCGGCTGTTTTTTTGGCGGGGCGCCACTGGCATCCTGCCAGTGCTGAAGTGCCGAAAGAGCCTGCCTGCCATTCGGCTCGCAAGCAGCCTGAAGAACAAGGCTTGCACCCTGCGGCCGGGTGGCATGCTCTCGGCCCCCAGCCGTGAGCATGCAAACCTACCGGCCAAGCATCACCCTTCACGCTTCCCATGGCCACAGCGGAGTACCGCCGAGGCCATGGCGCCCGCCGCACTCACTAATTCCAATTGAGATTAAACTGACCTCTAATGCAGCCCCCTCATCCCCAGCCCTTCTCCCCCAGGAGAAGGGAGCAAAGTCGAGTAGACTGCGACGCCGCAAGCGCCCGCGCGCTCCATTCTGCTCCCCTCTCCCGCCGGGAGAGGGGCTGGGGGGTTAGGGAGAACCAACGGACACGCTTCACCTACCGAAATGCAAGCAGGCCCCCTCAGCTCATTCAGCCCGGGGTGGCATGCTCTCGGCCCCAAGCCGTGAGCATGCAGAAGTACCGGTCAAGCATCAGCCTCCACGCTTCCTATGGCCACAGCGAAGTGCCTCCGAGGCCATGCCACTCACCGACACGCCTTCAGTGCGAACGCACCTCCCTCCTAACAGGAGCCTTGCACTTGTACCACAAGCCGCCTACTTCCATCATTTCGTGTCTTTCTATATCCTGGTTGTTGCTTTTACCTGCAAAGAATGTCTAAGATTGCGACAGCAACCCAACAAGAGCTGGCCGCAACTGCCTCTTGAGTCTGACTAGCTCTAACAGCGTGCAGACTTTCAAGCAGTTCCACTCGTAATCTTAGAGCATCGAACTCTCGCATTCGTAACTCTATGGCTGCGACACTTGGTTACACGATTCCTGCGCGGGTCTATCCCGTCGTGATAACGTGCCTTCCCATAGCTTTAGCTGTCGCAGCTTGGTTCCCTAATGATTCGTGGCCCAAAAGCATCCTGTCGGCAACCGCAACTTTAGGTGCTCTGGGCATGCTCGCCGCTCAGCTCGGTCGAGATCTTGGGAAACAGAAAGAGCCAGAACTATGGCTCGCTTGGGGTGGCAAGCCGACAACCCAACTCATGCGTCATCGAGATCGGCAACTAGACGCCATCACTAAGCAGCGTTACCACAACAAAATTGCGCATCTTATCCCAATTACGATTCCGACGCCGGATGTTGAAATGGCGGAACCTGGAATTGCTGACGACACTTATGATTCCTGCGTCATTTGGCTTATTTCGCGAACTCGGTCGACATCGAACTATCCATTGCTCTTTAAAGAAAACGTGAACTATGGCTTTCGCAGAAATCTTTAGCCAATGCGTCCTGCTGGGATCTTGATCGCTGCTTTTGGATTACTTTTTTCAATTCTGCCACTGTTTATTTACCGACACGAGCCGCCGAGAGCCGCGGCACTCCTAGCTGTCGTTATCAATGCATTCTTACTGGCGCTTTGGCTTCTCCGGTTCAAGCAAGATTGGGTTCGCCTCCCTGCTTATCGGTATAGCCGGGAGCTTCTTTCAGCTCTAGATACGATGCAGCCATAGGCTAGGTGACTGGCAGTGGTGCATCAACTTGCCTAGACGAGGAGACGACGTGACTGATTTCTTTGAGATCGATTTCCTAGACGTGGAAACAGACGTCAGCGGTGATGCCATAACAGTCCGTTATGAGATAAATGGCGAAACGGCGATTCATGTAGTTGACGCAGGCTATCAGGTCACGGGGGAATCGGTCGTAGATCATCTAAACACGTATTATGGAAACGACTGTCATGTGAATCGAGTCATTGTTAGTCATTCAGACGGCGATCACTCCGGTGGCATACCGATAGTTTTGCAGCAGTGTGACATTGGCGAATTATGGATGCTTAGGCCGTGGATTTACGCCGCGGAAATAAAGCATCGATTCAAGGATTGTCAATCGACAGAACAACTTGAGCGCGCAATCAGAGAAGCTTATCCGAGGTTGGCTGAAATTGAAGAGGTTGCGCACAGCAAAAACATACCGATTTACGAACCGTTTCAAGGCACAAAAATTGGTGCCTTCACTGTGATGGCTCCATCGCGCGATCGATACTTGACGCTTGTTGTAGAGTCCGACAAGACCCCAGAGCACATCGCAGATACCGCCTCCGCACTTGCGGCAGCATACCACATGTTAGCTCGAGCCGCAGTGAAGATAGCTTCTCTTGTCAAGGCTGCCTGGGGAGAAGAAACGTTCTCATCGGATGACATCAGCGCTGAAAATGAGATGAGCGTGATTCAATACGGCGAGCTATGCGGAAAAAAGATTTTACTAACCGCTGATGGCGGGCGTGGTGCCCTTGATGAAGCTGCAAATTTTGCCCCATATGTAAATTTACAGTTGCCCGGAATAGATAGATTTCAAGTCCCTCATCACGGATCAAGAAGAAATCTTTCCACAGACCTGCTGGATCGGTGGCTTGGCCAGCGTCTGAGTCAGCAATTGCCTAAAGGTCAGGAGTTATTTACTGCAATTATCAGTTCAGCGAAAAAGGATGTTGAGCATCCTCGCAAATCGGTCGTTCGGGCGATGATTCACCGTGGCGGAAGGGTGGTGAGCACGGAGGGTAATAGCGTTCGAACATCTGTGAATGCCCCACATCGCGACTGGGGGCCAGCTGAGCCGATGGCGTACCCAGAAGAACAAGAAGACTAGAAAAACCTTTCGAATCTGACTTCGACACTGTCTGCAAAGCGGGTAGCCGTGTTTGGCATACTCGCCCATATGCCGGCGACGCCACAACAAGAATGGCCTCCTCGAAGCTAACTGCGCACTCACTTAATAGACGCTCATGGCGATGGCCTAAAGCAGCAGAGTGGCCAAAACTTCCATCTAGAAAATGGCCACTCAATCCGCTATAGTGATCGCATGTCCACATCCTGCGCGATCGCTGCGCCCAGCCGCCATCCACGGGGAGAACCTCGCTCCCCAGAATGCAGCACAGATCGCCTACGCATCTTGCAGCCCCCGGCTCCGCCGGGGGGTAGCACCACGCGCGACGACGCCTATTTCAGTGGACGCCGACCCCCGGGCGGAGCCCGGGGCTGCCAGCCGTGCGACGGTGGCTCGAACGGCGCTCGGGCCTCAGCAAGCCTGTCGCCCCGGCTGTCGCCTCCACTGTCGCGACAAACAGCCGCCGCGACATGCTGGACGTCACTCCAACTCCATAGCCGCCAACGGCTTCCGCTTGGTGTTGGCCAAAAACGGTTGGCCGACACGGCCAACATGGCCGACACGCCAAAACCAGCCTTTTTTTATCCGCGCTATCAGCGCGACAGCGAAAACCGCCCCGAAATCCCAAGTCGGCCACGAACGATCAAGCTGGCGTGTTCAGCCCTACGAATTGGCGGCGTCGATCGCGTACGCTTGCAGGTCTTCGAGGTCGACGAACTCCAGCGCCGAGATATGCGTCGCGGCCAGCACGATCGCGGGGGCCATGTCCGCTTCGAGCGCTTCCTTCCACCGCTCGACGCAAAGGCACCAACGGTCGCCGGCGACGAGGCCGGGGAACTGGTACTGCGGGATCGGCGTGCTGAGGTCGTTGCCGCGCGACTTCGAGAAGGCGAGGAACTCGTCGTTCGCTTCGATGCAGACGAGGTGCAGCCCATGATCGTCCGGCCCGGTGCGGCAACAGCCGTCGCGGTAGAAGCCGGTCATCGGGTCGGTGCAGCAGGTCTCGAGTTCGGTCCCGAGGACGTTCTTGGGCATCGGCATGGCGGCTTCGCTCGGCGAGTGACGGGGACGATTGAGATTAGACAGGATAACAGGATGGAGCGGATCAACAGGATGATATTCTTTTTTTCCAAATCCTGTCGATCCTCGGCGATCCTGTCATCCCTTCCAGTCTTCATCCGCGTCAATTCGCGTAATTCGCGGGCTACCCTTGGCGGCGATGGATTACCGCTTGAAGAATTCGTCCAGCGCACTCACATACTGGAACGTCGGCTTCCACTCATGCCCGGCCTCGGGAATCGGCAGGAACCATTTCGGTTCGTTCGCTGCGGCGTAGAGTTGCTTCGCTTGCTTGATCGGCACGACGCGGTCTTCTTCGCCATGGGCGATGAGCGTCGGGCCTTGATAGGTTCCGATCTTGGCGACCGAGTCGAACTGATCCTGCAGCAGCGAGCCGGTCAGCGGGTACTTATGATTCGCTACCGCGGAGAGCGACGAGAAGGTGCTTTCGAGAATCAGGCCGCGAGCGCCATCCTTCGCGGCCAAGTCGACCATGACGCCGCCGCCCAACGCTTGGCCGTAGAGAATGATCTCTTGCTCCGGCACGCCGGCGCGCTCAGCCAGAAACTTGCGGGCCGCGCGAGCGTCGATCAACAAGCCAGCTTCGCTCGGCTCCCCTTCGCTCTTGCCGTAACCGCGATAGTCGAACGCGAGCACGCTGACGCCGAGGCGTTCAGTGAGCAAGCGATAGAACGCCGCGCGATTGGCGAGGTTTCCTTCGTTGCCGTGAGCGTAAAGGACAACGGCCCGCGGATTTTCCACGGGGCAGTACCAGCCGTGCAGGTTCACGCCATCGGCGCTCTGGAACGTCACGTCTTCTTTGACCAACCCCTGCGGACTCCAGCTCTCGGCGTCATCCGTGGGTCGATAAACGAGGCGGTCTTCCAAGACGGCGACGCCCGAATCCTTGACCGTCGTGCAGCCGACCACGGCAGCGACGGCGAGCGTGCTGCAGACGATCCAGCGGGTGGTAAGGCGACGCGACATGCCGAAATTGAATGCGAGCGGAGGAGAAGGATTGCCGATGCAGCGACGTCTGCCCCCCTTCCCGCGCGAACGGTCCAGCGGCAGGGCTTGGGCCGGGATGCTACTAGAAGCGGCGGCGGCCGTCCACGCCGGCGCGAAGCGCGTCGGCCGCGGCCTGGCAAAGTTGTAGCGAAGCTCGTAACAGACGCGAATTCCCGCCGCTTTAGGCAGCAATCTCGCATGTTCGCCCTAGTCGGCGACCGATTGCATTTGCTAGCACTCGCCGTCACACTACAGCCGCCCGCTGGACAATCCATCCGCCCTGCCCCACTGGCCATTTTGCCCATGCTCCGCCACGCCCTGTTCCCCGTCGAAGCGGCCGCCTACGGCATTTCGTACGCTTTCCTGCAACACTCGATCCGCTCGCCCCAGCCGCTCGATCCGGAGTGGACGTGGCACGCGATCACCCGCGAGATGCCGCGCGGCACCGACTGGATTCGGACCGGTTGGCCGCTCAAGCCGCTGCGGAAGCTGGTAATCCACGCCAAGATGAAACAGGACCACGTCCTGGGTATTTCGGCTCACTACGACGTGTCGAACGACTTCTACAAGTTGTGGCTCGACCGGAAGTACATGTTTTACACTTGCGCCGATTTCCATACGCCGCAAGACACGATCGAGGACGCGCAGCAGCACAAGGCCGACTTCATCCTCAAGCTGATCGATCCGCAGCCCGGCGACAAGATCATGGAACTCGGCTGCGGCTGGGGTCCGATGCTGAAGCGGATCTACGAAGCGACCGGCGAGCGCGAGAATCTGTTCGGGCTGACGCTCTCCAAAGAACAGAAGTCGTACAACGACGAGCACAATCACTTCAACGTCGACTTCGACAACTTCATCACCCGCGACTACCCGCGGGAAGCGTTCGACAAGATTTATTCGATCGGCGCCTGGGAACATGTGCGGCAGCACGAGATTCCGCAGTTGCTCGCCAAGCTCTACGCCGCGCTGAAGCCGGGCGGCCGGCTCGTGCAACACTTCTTCTGTCGGACCGCCGACTCGTACATGGGCCCCGTCGCCTGTTCGCAAATCTACTTCCCCGGCTCGATGGGCTCGTCGTACCGCTTCCACGCGCGAGCCTGGGAGAACGCCGGCTTCCGCATCACCCATCGCTCGATCCACGACTACCGCCAAACGCTGCGGGCGTGGTTCGACAGAATGGTCGAACACAAAGAAGAGGCGCTGCGGCTGGTCGACGTGCAAACGTACAACCGCTACCTGACGTTCTTCCCAGGGTCGTGGCGATACTTCAACGACAACTGGGGGATGGTAACGCGCTGGGTGCTGGAGAAGCCGAAGGCGTAACCTGCATGGCAGCCCCTGGCTCCGCCAGGGGGGTCGGCGACCATACCGTTAGACGTCGCCACACGTAACGCTACCCCCCGGCGGAGCCGGGGGCTGAAATCACGCGGGCCAAGCAACTTCCGGTTCGAGCAGTTTCGCCCGGGTCAAATCGCGGTTGGCGTCGCTCGTGCGGTTGAGCGCCAGATACGCCCGGGCCCGCTCGGAAAGCAACTCGGCGTCATGCGGCTCGACGTTCAGCGCCTCCGTCAAATCGGCGACCGCTTTTTCTGGCCGACCGGCCGCCATCCAGGCCCGCGCCCGAGCGCGGCGGATCTCGATTTTCAGCGGCGAGACGTCGAGGGCAGCACTCAAGTCATTCACCGCTTCGAGCGTGCGGCCTTCCTGAAGTGCGACTTCGCCGTGGGCCCACAGCGCCTCCGTATCTTGCGGATCGATGGCCAGCGCCGCTTCGCTATCGCGGCGTGCCTCGGCCAATCGTTTCAAACGAACGTAGGCGAGCGCCCGGTGGGCGAGCGATTCCTCGTCGCGTGGATCAACCTCCAGCAGCTGATCGAACAGCCGGATGGCGTCCTCCGGCCGACCGCGTCGCAAATGGTCGATCGCCAGCGCGTAGAGCGCGTCGCCCGGCGCCATCGCCTGCACGGCTTTCAATTGGGCAACGTCGCCGCGACGACTTTGGCGGCGGGCGCGAAAGCGTTGGTAGTCGCCTGACTCGTCGGTCCCTTCATGCCGCGGAGAATCGATCCGCGGCAGCCATTGCCGCGGGTCGAGATGATAGAACTCCTGCAGCACGGCGTAGAGATCGGCGTGCCGCTCAAACAGCTGGTGCGGCAGTTCGAAGAAGTACTCAGTCGACACCGCGAAGAACTCCGCGCGATTCGACGCTCCGTAGTGATCGAGCAGCGTCGCCTCGCCGCGGCGGGCGCTGCCGACCAGCCGCAGGTACTCCGCCTCAGTGACGGCGTACCAACGACGCTCGCTCTCCTTGCTCGGCAGCGGCGGCTTGCCGTCGGCGGGACCATCGAGACCGTCGAGGTAGTGGGCGAACTCATGCAGAATGACGTTGCGCCCCGGCGAGCGCCCCGTCAGTTCGGTGCGAACCTCTCCCCACGACAACACGACGGGCCCGCGATGCCAGGCAATGCCGCTCAGCCAGCCGCCGGGCAAATTCGGATTGCGACCCGTCTGCTCCGGCGTGAAGCGAATCGTCTTCGGATGGACGACGATTGTGTGGAGGCGATCAAAGAAATAAGGCTCGTCGAATCCGCTCGCCATGACGGCCGCCTGCCCGGCGATCGTCACCGCCATTTCGGGCGTCACCTTGAAATCGCCGGCGCCAGCCCATTCCTTTTCAGCGATCATCACGGGAACGATCTGCCGGACGCGCTCCTGATGCGACGGCGGCAGGTAGCGGTAATGCCGCACGCGGCGTTGGAGCAAGTCCTCCCACTCTTTGGGAAAGGGCTCGGCCAACAAGCGGCGACGGCGGCGGTTTCTCAGCCAGGTGAGGATCATACTTCTACGATAACGAAATTGGGGAGCGGCGGCAGCAGTGCTAGCGCGACGTCGGCGAAGCGCCTCGGCTGCGGCGGGGTCGGAACTTTAACTGATCTGGTCCAAAAAGTTGTGGAATTCTATAAGCCGCGGGCCTTGCGCGGCGATTCATGCCTCGCTGGGCAACTTTTACTGCTCCCTCCGCCTCCCCTTCCCGGCCCGATGCAACCGATCCTGCCCTCAGTTCTGGCGACTTCGACGCGGCTCGTTCGACGGGCAGCGCTGACGGCGGCGGCATGGGGTGGATTCGTCGCGGCCGCCATAGGGCAGTCGAGCGCGGGGCCGGCCGACGAGGAATTGCTCCTCTCTTATCGGCGTGCCGGCGCTGCCGACGCCGCTAGCTCGACAGGAAATGGAGCGCCAGCCGGCGCAGCCAACACGCCACCGCGAGCTGAGAATACGCTCCGTCCCGAGAACGAGTCACGCGGCGCACCGACGCCGGTCTATCAGTTCGCCGGTGTGAGCCAAACGCCGCTGTCCAGCAGTCAAGCGCCGTCGGTTGGCGAGGCAGGACGCGTCTCTGCCGTGGGCGTTGAGAATGGAGCGCCGCAACCTGCCTTGAACGAACAAACGGCCTCCGGCGTTCCGCAGCCCCGGTACGGCGAGGGCGTGGAGCAAGCGGTCCACAACGAATCGGCGCCTGCCGAAGCCGCTGAGAACAAACCATCTCCGCCCACAGTTGAACCGCATACGCCTGAACTGCATACGCCGAAAGAGGCCCCGTTAGCCGACGCTCCGCTACCCGGTGTCGCACTGCCGCTGACGACCGACTATCCGCCCGCTTCCGACACTCCGGCGGCCGACGAATCGCGCCACTTGGCGCCCCGCTCGAAGCCTGCGGCGCCGTTAGCGGCAGAAGGCCAAAGCCTCAGCGATGGCATCAAGAGCCGCCTGCCTGCTTCATTCTCGAAACTCGATTCGCTCACCACCGCCGGCGCGGGATTGGCAATCGTCGTCGGCTTGTTCTTCGTCTGCATGTGGCTCCTGCGGCGCAGCAGCGGAGCGAAGCATGGCGGCGTCTTGCCGAACGAAGCGTTCGCCGTCCTCGGTCGCGCGCCGCTGACGCCGCAAAGTTTTGCCCAACTGCTGCGCGTCGGGAACAAGTTGGTCCTCGTCGCGATCTCGGCCGACGGCATTCAACCGCTCACCGAAGTGATCGACCCCATCGAAGTCGATCGACTCACTGGCGTCTGCGCGAGCGGCCGCGGGCATGGGCCGGCGGCCGAGTTCCAACAAGTGCTGGCACAACTCGCGCGCGAGCCGGCGCGGGGCTTCCTCGGCGCCGAAGCGGCCAACGGCGGGGGACGTCGCCGTGCTTAGGCTTTCCGCCATCCTCGTCACCCTCTGCTTGGCTTTCGGCGCCTCGAACGCCGCGGCGCAAACCGCGGCGGGACCGTCGCTGCTCCCGCAAGCGCTCAACGGCCTCGGCGGCCCGCAGCAGTGGACGAGCCCCGAAGGAATCAGTTCCAGCATCCAGGTAATGCTGCTCCTCACGGTCGTCAGCCTCGCTCCGGCGATTCTGCTGATGACCACCAGCTTCGTGCGCATCATTGTCGTCATGGGTCTGCTGCGGCAGGCGCTCGGCACGCAGCAATTGCCGCCGAGCCAAGTGATCACGGCCATCGCGATCTTCATGACGGCGCTGCTGATGGCGCCGACGTGGACGAAGGTTTACGAAGATTCGCTGAAGCCCTATTCAGAAGAAAAGATCGGTCTCGAAGAGGCGTGGGAACGCGGCACCGATCCGGTTCGACGGTTCATGGCCGAGCAAATTCGCCGCACTGAGAACGACGACGACGTCTATCTATTCCTCAAGTATCTGCCGAGCGAAATCGATCCCGAAACGGGCGAGTTGCCGACCAACTACGTCTACTTCGACGCGAAGCCCGACGAACGGAACGTGCCGCTGACGGCACTGTTGCCGGCGTTCATGCTGAGCGAACTCAAGACCGCGTTTCTGATCGGCTTTCAGATTTACCTGCCATTCGTCGTGCTCGACATCATCGTCGCGAGCGTCACGATCTCGATGGGCATGCTGATGTTGCCCCCCGTGTTGATCTCGCTGCCGTTCAAACTGCTGCTGTTCGTCCTCGTCGACGGCTGGCGGCTGGTGGTCGAGATGCTGATGGAAAGCTTTCAAGTCCTCGCCTGACGGCTGAGGGCCGCGCTGCGCGCGTTCGTCGAAAGAGACCGTTGCTATGGACCCCCAAGACGCCGTTGATTTGGGCCGCGAGGCGCTGCTGATTGCCACGCTCGTATCGGCGCCGATCCTGCTTGCCGGCATGATCGTCGGCCTGGTGATCGGCCTGTTGCAGGCGCTCACGCAGATTCAAGAACAGACGGTGGCGTTCGTGCCGAAGCTGATCGCCATGGTGCTGGCGCTCGTCTTCTCGCTGCCGTGGATTCTGACGCAACTGATTGAGTACACCAGCGAGTTGATTGCCGACATTCCGAATAAGCTGTAACCCTCGTTCCCACGCTCCGCGTGGGAACGCACCTCCCGACGCTCCGCGTCGCGAACCTTACACGCCGCGATTCGACATGCCTACTTGGTTGCCGCAGAGCGGCGAGGCTGGCGTTCCACGCGGAGCGTGGGAACGAGACGAACATGAACGCTGCCATTCTCGAACCCTTCCTGGTCCACCAACTCGGCACGTTCACACTTGTCCTCGCCCGCGTCGGCGCGTTGATGATGACGGCGCCGATTTTCGGCCCCCGCTCGGCTCCTTTGCAAGCGCGCGCCCTGCTGGCGTTCGCGATGGCAATCATCATCACGCCGCTCCATGCGTCGCAAGCGCCAGTCGACATGCGGAATATGGTAGCGTTCAGCCACTTCGTGCTGAACGAAGCGCTGATCGGCCTGCTCCTTGGCCTCGGCCTGCTGATTCTGCTGAGCGGCATCCAACTCACCGGCCAAATCATCAGCCAACTCGGCGGTACGGCGCTCGCCGAAGGGTACGACATCATGTCGGAAGAAAGTCTGCCGGTTTACTCGCAACTTTTCTACTTCCTGACGCTTGCGATGTTCGTCCTGCTCGGCGGCCATCGGCTGCTGATTGAGGCGATGCTCGATACCTACCAATGGCTGCCGCCGGGGCGAGCCGTGATTGGCGAATCGTATGTCACCGCGATGACGACGCTGCTGGGACAGAGCTTTCGCCTTGGCATCCGGGCCGCCGCCCCGGCAATGGCGGCGCTGCTGCTGGCGACGCTCGTGCTGGGACTGATCGGCCGCACGCTGCCGCAGATCAACATTCTCGTCGTCGGGTTCAGCGTGAACGCCTTGATCACTGCCGGCGCGGTGCTCGTCTCGATCGGCGCCATCGCGTGGGCGTTTCCGCAACAAGCCGTGACGGCGGTGGAGATGATGGTGGACGCCGTTCATGCCGCAGCGGAGCAGGCTAAAGAGCAAGTCGCAACTAACTGATAGAGCATGGCCGAGGAATCAGGCGAAAAAAGTCATGACGCCACACCGCATCGCCGGCAGCAGGCCCGCGAGCAGGGACAGGTTGCGTACAGCCAAGATCTCGGTTCGGCCGCGCTGCTGCTCGTCGGCGTGCTGGTCCTCAGCTACTACGGCTACGCGGTCATCGATCACGTCATGCTCTTCATGGAGCGGCAACTCAGCACCGGCGGCGGGTCGCTGGTAGTGGACGATCGGGAACTGATCGTCATCTCCGACTCGGTCCTCAAGACGTTCGGCGTCTCGATGCTGCCGATCCTAGCCGTGATGACGGTCGCCGGCGTCCTGTCGACCGTGCTGCAGATCGGACTCTTGTTCGTTCCCGAAAAGATCCAACCCGACGTCACGCGGCTCAGCCCCCTCGCTGGGCTGAAACGGATCTTTTCGCTGCAAGGCGTGGTGAAGCTCGGCTTTGGCATGATCAAGATTCTGATCGTCTGCGCCATCGCGGCGACGGTGATTCAGGGGCGCTGGAACGAGATTCTGTACGCCAGCGAACTCGACGTCCCCGATCTGGGACGTCTGTTGATCGAAGTTATCTTCGCGACGGCGCTCTGGGTGGGCGCGACCCTTTTCGCACTGGCGCTGCTCGATTACGGCTTCCAGCGGTGGAAGTTCGAACAAGACCTGATGATGACGCACCAGGAAATGCGCGAAGAGATGAAGAACATGCAGGGCGATCCGCAGGTCATCTCGCGACGCCGGCAGATCCAACGGCAGATGGCTCTCAATCGGATTGGCGACAAAGTCCCCAAGGCCGACGTCGTGGTGACCAACCCGACGGAATTGGCGATCGCGATTCAATACGACCCCGAAACGATGGCCGCGCCGGTCGTCGTGGCAAAGGGCGCCGGCGTGATCGCCCAGCGAATTCGCAAGCTGGCTCTCGAGAACAACATTCCCGTCGTCGAGCGGAAGCCGCTGGCGCAGTTGCTCTACAAGGAAGTCGACGTCAATCGACCGATTCCCGACCAGAGCTACGGCGCCGTCGCCGAGGTGTTGGCGTACGTGTACCAGCTCAAGGGGAAGAAGATGCCGGCGCTCCGCACGGCGTAACGCGATTGCAGCCCCGGGCTCCGCCCGGGGGTCGCGTGGCGTGAAGGCGACGCGTTCACTACTTGATGCCGACCCCCGGGCGGAGCCCGGGGCTGAACAAGCGCCTACACGTAGCCGAACTCTTCAAAATAGCGCGCCCATTCGCGGCGAATCCTTTCACTCGACTCGTCGTCGATCGAGTGGCGATTCGTTCGGTAGTTCTTTACATCGGCCAGATGATCGTCGAGGGCCGACTCCACGCGAGCAAAGTCGCCCAGTTCCAGCCGTTCGTAGATCGAACGCAACTGCGACTTCGGATCTTCGACTAATTCCTCGTAGCTCAATTCAACCAACTGGTTTGCCGGCAGCAGTGATCGATCTTCCAGATAGGCGTCGTACATTCGCCGCAGCGAGTCGATGACGAACTCCTCCAGCCACTTATCATCGCGAACCGCCTGCAGGCCCTCTTCAGCATTGAGCGAGCGCCACAGCCCCAACGTCGAGCGAAACAGGGCGTACGGATCGCGCGAGATGTGGATGAACTTCGCGTCGGGGAACATCTCCAGCAGGGTGCGCACCCGCGCGGTGTGGGCCGGCGACTTGATGACGATCCGCCGATTGTCTTGAAAGGTCAGCCGCTTGCAGAATTGCAACAACTCCTGCTTCCACGATTCGCGTCGCGCCGGCGGCAAGTCGCGGAGCGTGAGATACTCGGGATACGCCTCGCCGCGGTTGGGGAACATCGTCGAGAGGTAAGGCGTCGGTACGCCGAGGCTCTGGAGCGCGAACTCGTCCTCCATCGGTCGGTCCCATCCGGCGGCCATGTTGTCCATCGGCCGGCGTTCAGGGACGAAGACGCCGATCCAGGGGACGAGCTTCCGCTCGGTCAGCACAAAGTGGTGCGGCGTGAAGCACTGGTAGGTCGTGAAGTAAGTATGGAGCGGGTCGCGAATCATCAACTCGTGCAGAAACGTCGTCCCCGATCGCCAATGCCCGAGAATGAAAATCGGCGGCGCGGCGAGTTCCGTCGCATCGACCTGACGGCCGTAGACTGCGCGATCGATCCCTGCCAAGACCGAATTGAGCGCCGTGAAGCCGGTCACCGCGAAGGTCATCGGCACGCGACTCGGCGAGACGGCGAGGCGATTGCGTCCCAGTTCGCGCAGCCATGTCGACAGCCGCATGCCGTGCCAGAAGCGCGGCATGTACCACGACATCGGATGTTTGACCGTCCGCTCTTGCTGCGGGGCGTGCGGAGGCTCGGTAATGGCGCTCATGAAGATCTAGTGCCGCGGGTCGTCCTCGCGGCGCCTACTTGGGCTCGAGCAGGGCGTCGAGCGGTCTATCGTAACGCGCCAACTGCCGGCGAGCCAATCGGTCGCGGCGAGCCGTACGAAAGCGGACAAATGCGACGACCATCCTGGCAGCCAGAATGCGGGGCCATGCGAATGTTCCTGAGGAGGCGGGAAACGGCAGCTCCTCCCAACCCGTGACCGAATCAGGGCGGCGGCGACTTCCCTCCAGCTGTCCACTGATTGGCGCGTGGATATTGGCACGGCGGCGCCGGGACGATCGGCCTGGCCGCATCGACATTCGATTTCGGGCGCACCTCTTCCCTGGGGCGGCCCGATTCGGCCGCACGGGCAATCGTTACAGACGCTCCATTCCGCCAACCAGTCTCGACCTGCTGCGTTCGCGGCAGGCCAATCCCATTTTCGGCGGAGAATGCTTTGTCCCCTTCCACCGCCCCGTTAAGATGAAGGTGGAACAGAGACCGAATCGGCGCAAGGCGTTGGCCCCGCGTCAGTTCCTTCTCACAAGCTCGAACAGTAGCGATGCCTTCTCTGCCGTTACCCCCGTGGTCGGCTCCGTCGCTGCGTAGACGATTCGGCTGGCATGGTCTGTGATTCGACGCACTCACACTCAATTTGAACGATGCGCCGTTGCGGGCGGGCAGCCCCGCGCGCTGAGACGACTCCGCGTCGTCGCGATCGCTTGGTTGGGTTGTATTGGCTCGCTCTTCGCCTACTCGACCTCGCACGCCGCTGATTCGAATGCCGCGTTCTCCGCCGCCCTGCGCGGGCGAGGCTGGGACGACACGGCCGTGGAGTATCTCGATTGGGTCGAGACCTCGCCGCTGGCCACTCCCGAATTCGCCAAACAACTGCCGTACGAACGGGCCCAGAGCGTTTCTTCCCAGGCCAGGCAAACTCGCAATCGGGCCGAGCGCGAAAAACTGCTCAGCCAGGCGGCCGCCGAGTTCGAAAAGTTTGCTGCGCAAGAAACCGGCACGCCGGCGGCGATCGACGCGCTGCGGCAGTCGGCCAATCTATACGCTGAGCAAGCGCTCGTCACGCTCGCCGAGGCGCGACAGCTTCCCGAGCAGGCCGACGCCCAACGGGGCGATCTCAAGAACAAGGCTCGCGAGCTGTTTGCCAAAGCGTCTGCGGCGGCGAAGCAGGTCGTTGACGTCACCACGGAACAAATCGCCGCGTTGCCCAAAGCGACGGCGATCCAAGCCGATGCGGCTGCCAAGGCTCGTCGCGATCAACTTCGCGACCGTCAGGTTGAAGCACGCTTCCTGCTGGCTCGACTGAACTTCGAGCAAGCCGCGACCTACGACCAAGACGCGGCCGAATTCGAAAAATCGCTCAACGCGGCGTCGAAACAATTCGGCGAACTGGTTGAGGAGTACCGCGATTCGCTCGTCGGGACCTCCAGCCGCTTCTATCAAGGACGCTGCGCTCAGGAGCTAGGGAAATACGAAGCAGCCCTCGGCTGCTACGAAGACATCATCCGCCTCCCGGCCGTGAACGCCGAGTTCCGCCGCTGGACCGCGCGGACCCATCGTCATCGAACCGAGTCGCTGCTGGCGATCGACAAAATCGACGACGCCATCAGCCGCAGCGAAGATTTTCTCACCGCCTCGAAACCAGCGGAACGGCAACAACCGGAGTGGCTCGAAGTCGCCTTCCGCTTGGCAGACGCCTACCAGGCCAAGCTCAAGCAGGGCGAACTCAAAGACGGCGATGCAAAACGGCTGCAGTCGAACGCCCGCAACCTGATGCGCGAGGTATCGCAACATCCGAACGAATTCCGGCAACAAGCGCAGTTGGCGCTCGCCGCATTAACGTCCAACGCTTCCGATGGCTCCGCGCCGAATACCTTTGACGAAGCCTTCGGCGCCGGCAAGATGGCGATCGATCTCTGGAACTCGGCGAATCTCGCCGCCAAACTCGCCAAGGAAAACGACCCCGAAGCAGTCGACGGTCTGCAAGAGCAGGCCAAGGGCAATCGCGACGAAGCGCGCCGGATGCTGGAGGCCGCCCTCACGCTGGCCGATTCCGAAACGCCCATCGAGCAGCTCAACGCCGCCCGCTACTATCTCAGCATTCTCTATTGGGAAGACAAGCGCCTGCACGAAGCGGCCGTGCTCGCCGAATTCCTGGCGACGCGCTATCCCGAAAACGAATACGCCTCCAGCGCCGCCAAGGTGGCGCTCGCCGCGTACGAGGCGCTGTCGATCGAAGCCAAAGCCGCGCAACCCGGCGGCGCTGCCGACGCGGCCCCTTCCTACGAAGCGACCAAGCTCGCCCAACTGGCGGAACTGGTAGCCGCCCGCTGGCCCGAGAGCGCCGAAGCGTCGTCCGCGTCCAATGTCTTGATCCAGACGGCGCTCCGCGAAAACCGCATCGCCGACGCCGAGGCGCTAATCGAACGTCTCCCCGCCGCAGGACGCGCCGGCGCCCAGCTGAGCCTCGGCGCCGGGCTCTGGACCCAGTACCTTCGAGCCACGGCCGGCAATCGCGACAACCCTGGCGAAAAAGCGCTCGCTCTCCGCGAGAAAGCAGGCAAACTGCTTGGCCAGGGTTTCGAAACGCTGCGCGTAAAGGGCAACCCTAACTACGCTTCCGCCGTCGGCGCGCTCTATCTCGCTCAGTTCTTGCTCGCCAATGGCGACGCCGAACAAGCGATCGGCGTGCTGGAGAACGAAAACGCCGGTCCGCTCACGCTCGTCGAATCAGGAGCCGAAGTCGCGCAACAGCCAGAGTTCATCCTCGAAACCTACAAGGCAGCTCTCCGCGCCTACCTCTCGGCGGAAAAGCCCGACCGCGAAAAGTCTCAACACATGATGGAGTCGCTCGATAAGTTCGCCGAGTCGAGCGGCGGCTCCCAAAAGCTGACCGACGTCTACCTCGGCCTCGGCGTCCAGCTCCAACGACAACTGAAGGAACTGAACGTCTCAGGTCAGGCCGACAAAGCCAAACAGGTCGCCGCCGCCTTCGGCGACGTCCTGGCTCGAGTTTCCGCGCGGCCTGACGCCAACGACTGGCGCGTGCGCGGCTGGATCGCGCAGACCAATCTCCAACTTGGCCAGGAACTCACCGCCGACGAAGCGAAACCTTACATCGACCGCGCGACGACGGCGTACGAAGCAATGCTCAAGGCGGCCGCCGAAGATCCCAAGTACGCGCCTGACGAAGGCGCGATCCTCGGCATCCGCATGCGGCTAGCCGAGTGCCTCGCCGCCACGGGGAACCACGATGGCGCCGTCAAACAGTTCGGCGCCATCCTGGCCGAAAAGCCGAACATGCTCGACCTACAGAAAGGCGCCGCCACGGCGCTTCAGCAGTGGGGCATGCAGAAAAAAGACCTCAGCGCGTTCAACCGCTCGATCCAAGGAGATCTCCCCCAAAAGGACGGCAGAAACCTCATCTGGGGCTGGCTGAGATTGGCGACGATGGCCAATTCAGCGTATAGCCAGGAAGCGAAGGCCTCGCCCGTCACCGAGGAGTCGAGGAAACGCGTCAATCGCTTCAAAGAATTGTTCTACGAAGCCCGGTACAACGTCGCCAAGTCGCGCTTCCTTGCCGGCAAAGCCGCGCCTGCAGACCAGCGACGCGCGCAATTGGAAGCGGCGAAGACGAACATCGAACAGATGGCCAGACTTTATCCCGACCTGGGCGGCCCTAACTGGAAACCGTTGTTCGACGAGTTGCTCAAGCAAGTGAATCTGGAGCTCGAGAAGAAGTGATTATCCCCCTCCCTCGAAGGGATGGGAGCAACCGAGCACGGGCGACCCGAAGTCGCCCGAGCGCAGGGCGGTAGTCTTTTGCATAGCAATCAGGGGAGGGATTCCCGGCGCTAAGAGTACATGTGAGATGGCTAATATGAACGCGAAAATAAATCCCTCACTTAACCTCTCCCTTCGAGGAAGAGGAATAATTCTGCTCATCGCACTAGTCGCGACTCCCTCGCTCGCGTCCGCTCAGAGCACCATCGACCGCATCCGCCGCCAGAACGGCGTCGACAGCGGCAAAATCACCGCCACGACCCCGCTTGGCGTGACCATTTCCAAGAGCGGCGTCGAATCGACGGTCCCCGCCGAAGAAATCGAGGCGATTACGTTCGCTGGCGAACCAGGCGAGCTCAATACCGCCCGCAACGCTCTCCAAGCGGGTCGCGCGCAGGATGCTCTCGACTCGCTCGCCAAGATCACTGTCGCCGACATCCGCCGCGAGGAGATCCTCGCCGACGTCGACTTCTACACGGCTCGCGCCAAAGCGCAGCTCGCCCTCGCCGGCAGCGGCGACCCCGCCGCCGCCGCGGGCGATGTTCGCACTTTCATGACGAAGCACAACAAAAGCTTCCACGTCCCGCAAGCGATCGAAACGCTCGGCGACCTCCTCGCCGCCGCCGGTCAACCCGCCGACGCCCGCACCGAGTACGCCAAACTCTCCAAAGCGAAGTCGCCCTACTTTGAGCTGAAGAGCGCCCTCCTGGTAGGACGGACGTACCAAACCGAAGGCGATCACGCCCAAGCGCAAGCCGAATTCGACAAGGTCCTCGCCTCGACCGACGACGGCGCCCAAATCGCTCCGCTGAAGCTCGCCGCCACGCTCGAGCGCGCGGTGAGCCAAGCCGCCGCCGGCCAAGCGAAGGAAGCCACGACGGCGATCAGCGATATCATCGCCCAGGCCAAGCCAGAGGACGCCGAACTGCTCGCCCGCGCTTACAACGCCCTCGGCGATTGCTACCTCCAAAGCAAGGATCCCCGCGGCGCCCTCTTCGCGTTTCTCCACGTCGATCTACTCTACAGCCAAGACGCCGAGGCCCATGCGAAGGCGCTCCACGAACTGGTTCCGCTGTGGAAGAACGTCGGCCGCGACAGCCGTTCGCAAGAAGCGGCGCAGAAGCTCGCTGAAAAGTATCCTGGCAGCCGTTGGGCGAAGCAGTAACTCTTAGCGGCTACCGGCTCCGCTGGTGGAAGAAGCGCGACTGTTCTCAGCCCAAACACTGCGCGTCCACCGGCAAAGCCGGTGGCTCTTACGCCCGCGGATGAAAGCTTTGATGAACTTTCTTGAGCCGCGTATGATCGACGTGCGTGTAGATCTGCGTCGTCGCAATGCTCGCGTGCCCGAGCAACTCCTGCACCTGCCGCAAATCAGCGCCCCCTGCAAGTAAATGCGTGGCAAAGCTGTGGCGCAACGAGTGGGGGCTCACCTCCGGCGACGCTCCGACGCGGGCGGCGTAGCGCTTCAGCAGTTCCCAAATCCGCTCCCGTCGCAGCCGATCGCCGCGGGTCGACAGCAATACCCACCCCGGCGTGGGCGTCCGACGGCCAGCCAACTTAGTTCGTTCGTCGCGCAGGTACCGCTCCACCGCCTCGACGGCGCGTCGCCCCAGCGGGACGATCCGCTGCTTGTCGCCCTTGCCGCGGCAGATGCAGTAGCGTTCTGCAAGATGCAGGTCGCGCATCGCCAAGTTCGAAAGCTCCGAGACGCGGCATCCAGTGGCGTACAGCAATTCCAACAGCGCGCGATCGCGCAGCCACAAGCCATCCGACCGCCGCGGCGCCCCCAGCAACTCATCGACCTGCGGCGGCGACATCACCTGCGGCACCCGTTGCCACAGCTTCGGCGAGCCGAGCAGTTCGGCCTCGTTCTCCGCCAACACCCCTTCGAGTTGCAGGTAGCGGAAGAAAACCTTCAGCGACGCCACATGCCGCACGACGCTCTTCGGGGCCAATTGCTGCTCGGCCAGCCACGCAGGATAGCGGGCCAGTTCGCTCACCTTCAGCTGTCCCAGGCGCCGATTGCCAAGCCACTTGAAGAGCCGCTTCATGTCGCGGCCATACGCGGCGACCGTGTTCTCCGCGAGGTGGCACTCCGTGCGCAAATAACGCACGAACGACTCCTGCCAGCGGGCAGCGTCGCTCACAGCCGCCTCGCGGCGGGGCTTGATGACCTTCTTCAGCGGCTTCAACGCCAGCTCCGTGAGTAAAGTTTCCTGTTCAATACATCGACGCATCCGTCCGGCGAGGTCGAACGAACCTGCGCCAAACGGCAATCCTGGACTGGGCAGGAGCGAATTCCCTCGGGTATCTTGAATCTCGACTTACCCTGGAACGATTAGGTAAAGTCTGCGGGCTCCGTCCCGTTCACCCGCCTGCCCCCTTAACCGTCGTCGTCACGGATGCAAAACGTCGTCATCGAAGAACCGTATAAGTTCATTCCCCCGATCTATTCCAAGATCTGGCCCGAACTGCTGCGCTACTATATTCCCCACTGGATCAAGAAAACCTACGGCATTCACTCCGTCGAAACCCGCGACGGCGAGAAGCTGAAAGCGTCGCTTGCCGCAGGCAACAGCGCGATCCTCGCGCCAAACCACTGTCGGCTATCCGACCCGCTCACCTTCGTGCAGCTCTCGCGCATCGCTAAGTGCGACCTCCACGCGATGGCGTCGTGGCATCTGTTCATGGAAAGCCGGTTGAGCCGCTTCATGCTCCGCCGCGTCGGCGCGTTCAGCGTTTATCGCGAAGGGGTCGATCGGCAGGCGATCAACGCGGCGGTCGATATCCTCGTCGACGGCAAGCGGCCGCTGGTGATCTTTGCCGAAGGCGCCATCTCGCGCCACAACGACGAGCTGATGCCGCTAATGGACGGCACCGCGTTCATCGCCCGCACCGCCGCGAAGCGTCGCGAGAAGATCCCCGGCGCCGGCGGGGTCGTCATCCACCCCGTGGCGATTCGCTACTTCTTCAAGGGCGATCTCGAAGCGACGGTAACGCCGGTGCTGGAAGAGATCGAATCGCACTTCTCGTGGTTCCCTCAACAAGATAAGCCGCTGGTGCATCGCATCCAACAAATCGGTCAGGCGCTGCTATCGCTGAAGGAAATCGAGTACTTCGGCTCCGCGCGCACCGGGGACTTTTACGAGCGGGTCGACAAGCTCATCGAAGACGTTCTCACGAAGCTCGAAACCCGTTGGAACGTTAAGGATCCGGCCGAAGGAGTCGTCGCCCGGGTGAAGAACCTGCGCGCCGCCATCCTTCCCGCCCTGCTCACTCCCGAAGCCAACGACGCCGACCGCCAGCAGTTCCGCAAGCAACTCGCCGCCTGCTACTACGTCCAACAGATGTCGCACTACCCGCGGAACTATGTGCGGCTCTCGCAGAAGAACATTCAGGAACATATTCTCGAAACGGTCGAACGCTTCGAAGAAGATTTTACTGACGAGATTCGCATTCATCGGCCGCTTCACGCCGTGGTGCAAGTCGGCGACCCGATCCCCGTCGGCAGCCGCCGCGACCGCGAGGCGGCGGTCGATCCGGTGATGGAAGCGCTGCGAGTTCAACTGGGGGGCATGCTGAAGAAGCTCTCAGACGAATCGCCACGCATCTAAGGGAAGGCCGTTTCGATGGCGAGCTGATTCGCCCCTTGGTATCGTATGGCGTACCTGTGCGCCTTTCCCTCGACCACCAGGCTTAGCGTTATGGCAGCCGCCGCCGCAACAACGTCGCTCCTCTCCGAACTTATCAACGGCCAGGAGGCCGATTTCTTCGCCCTCCTCACGGCGAAGGAGACGATGACCACGCGCGACGGGAAGCCCTACTTCCGCGTGACGTTCCGTGACGCGAAGCGCGAAGTCAGCTTCCCCATTTGGGGCGATGCGCCGCTGGCCGCCGCGTGCCGCGATGAATGGAATGTGGGTGAGTTCTTCAAACTGCGGGCAACTTATCGCGAAACGAACTTCGGCCCGCAGCTCGACATCCGCCGTATCCGTGCGGTGAACGACGAAGACGTCGCCGCGGGGTTCGACTCCGCGATGTGCCTGCCGAAGGCCCGCGTCGATGCGGGGGTGATGTTCGACGAGCTCCGCAAGTTGGTGGTGAAGTCGATCCAAGACAAGGCGGTGGCGAAGCTCGTCACGGCGATCCTCGATGCGAACCGCGAGACGCTCCTCAAACTCCCGGCCGCAACGCATAATCATCATGCGTACGCCGGCGGGTTTCTCGAACATGTGCTCAGCGTGACGAAGACCTGCGTTTACCTCGCGGACAAGTACGCCGAGATGTGCCCTGAAATGCAGCCGCCGCTAGATAAGGATCAGGTGATTGCGGGGGGGGTGCTGCATGACATTGGCAAGCTCCGCGAGCTCGACCTCACGCCGATGGGGGCTGAGTACTCGCCTTCCGGCGTGCTGATCGGTCACATGTTGCAGGGACGCGATATCCTCCGCGAGATGGCGGCCGAACATCCGATCGATCCCGAAAAACTGCTGCGGCTCGAACACATCATTATCGCCCACCAGCGGCTGCCGGAGTGGGGGGCGCCGAAGCCGCCGATGACTCCGGAAGCCCTCTTGGTCCACTATGCGGACGATATGGATGCGAAGCTGCAGATGATGATGTCGACATTGGCCAGCGAGCCGCATAGCGGGCCGCTGACGAGCAGCAAAAACCCGCTGCGGCAGCGGATTTATCGCGGGCCGTTGGTGATTGCGGAACGGGGGCCGGGGGAGGATGGCGGGGGGATCGATTCAGGCGCCGCCGGGGTCGGGGACGACCCGGCTCGCTTGGAGGAGTAAAGCAGTGCTCGCTCAGCTGCCGTTGATTTCGAATCGGAGTTGGATGACCTCTAAGTCGCCGCCGAGCAGCGAGGGGCCGCGGTGGGCGGTCACTTGCACAGCGTCGGTCAGGCCAATCGTGTCGCCGTCGCGGATCAGCTTTTTTTGATCGATCAGGTAGTGGGCGAAGTTGTAGACGAAGTCGAGCAACTCCTGCGGGCTGCCGTCGAACCGTTCGACCTCAATCTCGCTCTCGCCGAGCGCTTCGAGGCCGGTGGAGTAGAGCCGGTAGACGCCTGCTTCCGTTTGCTCGACGCGGAAGTCGATCCACAGGAACAGCGGCAAGTTGTCGGGACGCATCTGGATCGCCTGTTCGGCGAACGCTCCGGGCGCGTGAACAAGCCGCCCTGGTCCCCAAAAGACGCCGACGCTCGGCGTCGACGCGACGGCCGCCGCGGTGAGTCGCGTGAGGGTCGCCGCTTTCTCGATCGACTTGCCCCCCTCGTCGATGACTGCCACCAACAGGTGAGCCGCGTGGTCGCGCATCTCGACGGTCGCCTCGGGCCAGTACCACGCCGTCGCGCAGGGGCCTTCGAGTTGCGACCAGGGGATCGGACGCGGAATGAGCGTCACGGCCGCCGTCAGATCACCGACAGTGAACGTCAGCAGCTTGTCGGTCGCCCCAGCGAGCGCCGGTTGCGGGTCGTCAGGGAACCGCTCCTGATGCCAAGCGGCGAGATGTTCGAAGGTCGGTAGTTCCGGCTGCTCCAAGGCAACCAAGGCCAGCCAGCGTAGCGGGTGGGTCATGTCCCCTCCTTTCGCCGTGCTTGGACGACGCGGGCCAGTCCCGCGATGTCTTTCTGCGTCGGCTCACGTTGCAGTCGCGCGTCGGCCTCCAATAGTTGCTCGACGCGACCAACGATCGTGGGGCTGATCTCCATCAACAGCCATCCTCCCGGGCGAAGACGTTCCGCCGCTTGCGGGATCAGCCGCTCGATCACCGTCGTCCCCTCGGGACCGCCGTCGAGGGCGAGCGTCGGTTCGTAGCGGCGGACGTCTACCGCCAGCTGCTTCATCTCGTCGCTCATGATGTAGGGCGGATTGCTCACGATCAGGTCGAACTTCCGGTCCGCAGGGACGGCCGTGAACAAGTCGCTTTCGATGGCCTCGATCCGGTCGCTGACTTTCGTGCGCTCGGCGTTCGCCTGCGCGACCTTGAGCGCCGCGGGGCTGACGTCGATCATCGTCACCTTGGCGTTTGGCAGGTGCTTCGCGAGAGTGACGGCGACGATGCCGCTGCCTGTGCCTACGTCGGCGATGGTGATTGGCTTCAGCGGGGCCGGCGTTGGTTTGGGAACGGCGACTTCGGGGACGGCGTCTGACGAACCTTGCTCCGGAGGGTCGTTGACCCGCGGCTGCGGTTTGGCAATGTCTAGCGCTCGGACGACTAGAAGTTCGGTTTCGGGGCGGGGGATCAATACGTCGGGGGTGACGGCGAACGGCAACGAGAAGAACTCGCGGTGTCCCACGAGGTACGCCACCGGTTTGCCGGCGGCCCGCTGCTTGATCAGCTCGCGAAACTTCGCTCGCAGTTCTTCGCTCGCGGGTTGCTCGAACGACGTGTAGAGCTCAATCCGCTTGCAGCCGCGAACGTGGGCCAGCAGCACCTCGGCGTCGAGACGCGGCGACTCGGCGCCCTTCTCTTTCAAGAAGTCGGTCGTCCAGTTAAGGAGCCGGCCGATAGTCCACGGTGCGTCTGACATGATGATTGTTTAACCGCCAAGGACGCCAAGAGCGCCAAGGAAATGCGAGGCAATTAACCACGACGGCACGGCGAACACGACGAAAAACTTGATGAAGACGACAACTAAAGAAGACAATGAACTGATTTACAACTATTCTTCTTCGTCGTGATCGTTGTGTCGTCGTGGTGCAATCTATTTACTATCGTCCGAACTTGGCGATCTTGGCGTCCTGGGCGGTTAAATCTTATTCCGTCACGGCAAACGCGTCGCGGAGTTGTTGGCGGTCGTAGTCGACGAGGGCGTCGGTCACCGGTTGCAGGTTGCCGGCGATGATCTGGTCGAGTTTGTAGAGGGTGAGCCCGATGCGGTGGTCGGTCACTCGGTTGTCAGGGAAATTGTACGTCCGGATCCGTTGACTGCGATCGCCGGAGCCGACGAGCGTCTTCCGCTCCTCGGAACGCTTCTTCTCTTCCGCTTCGCGCTTCACCTCGTAGACGCGAGCCTTCAGCACGCGGAGGGCCTTGGCGATGTTCTTGTGCTGGCTCTTTTCGTCCTGGCACTGGACGACGATGCCGGTCTCGTAGTGGGTGAGCCGGACCGCCGATTCGGTCTTGTTGACGTGCTGACCGCCCGGGCCGCTCGCGCAGAACTTGTCGAGCCGGTAATCCTCCGGCTTGATGTTCACTTCGACGTCTTCCGGCTCGGGCATCACGGCGACGGTCGCTGCGGAGGTGTGGATGCGGCCCTGCGTTTCAGTCGCGGGGACGCGCTGCACGCGGTGACCGCCCGACTCGTACTGCAGTTCGCGGTAGACCCCCTCCCCTTCGATCGAGAGGGAGATTTCCTTGAAGCCGCCGAGCTCGGTGGCGCTGTGGTCGAGGATCTCGATCTTCCAACGCTTCACTTCAGCGTGGCGCTTGTACATTTCGTACAGATCGCGGGCGAAGAGAGCCGCTTCGTCGCCGCCGGTGCCGCCGCGGATTTCCATCACGCAGCGGGTGCGGTTCGCATCGGCGCCGCCGAGCGTGAGGGTGAGCAGTTCGTTCCAGAGCTCCTCGCGGGCTTCGACCAGCGTCGGCAGTTCGGCCTCGGCCAACTCCCGCATGTCGGAGTCGTCGCCGTCGACCATCTCGCGAGCGTCGGTGATCTCGGCGTTCAATTCCTTGAAGCGCCGGTACTTCGTCGCGAGCCGGTTGAGCGACCCATGCTCGCGGATCGCCGCGGTGAGCTTCGTCGAATCGGCCAACAGCACCGGATCGACGAGTTGGGCCTCGAGTTCCTCGAAACGGTGGAGAGTTTTTTCGAGGAGGTCGCGCATGGGAAGAAGACCGGAGGCTTGAGACTGCAGACTACAGGAACTGGAAAAAGGGGTGGAGCGCGGATGGGCGCTGCGAATCCCCCTCCCTAGCCCTCCCCTCAAGGGGGAGGGGACCAGAAGGCGCGCGGCCGCGGCGTAACGCCGGCGGCAGAGCGCTGGAGTTCCTGTCGCTACTTCTCGGCCGCAGCAGCCAGCTTTTCGGTAGCAGCTTGCTTTTCGGCGGCTTTCTTGCCGAGGCTGGCGTAGCCGGAGGTGGCGAACTTGGTCTTGAACTTCTCGATGCGGCCAGCCGCGTCGACGAACTTCAGTTTGCCGGTGTAGAAGGGGTGGCAGGCGCTGCAGATATCGAGCTTCAGCTCCTTGCGGGTGCTGCGCGTCGTGAAGCTGTTGCCGCAACCGCAGGAAACCTGGGTCTCGTAGTAGGCGGGATGGATGTCGGCTTTCATAGCGATGGTTCCTAGAACGGGTCGAATCAAGGATTTTATCGGTCTGAGGGCCGGGGAACAAGAGCCGCGGGGGACAAGGTGATCGGTGATCGGTTACTGGTGATCGGTGGTTGGCGGGAGCCGACAGGTCTGAACCAGTCACCCTGAGGTACTCCGAAGGGGCCGGCCAGATTCCTCTGAGTGCCTCGGAATGACGGAAACGGTGGTGCTGGGGGCGAAAAAGGGCTGGTTTTGGCGTGTCGGCCGTGTGGGCCATGTGGGTCGTGTCGGCCAAGAGTTGTTGGCCAACATGAGCGAAAGGCTCGCTTGCCTGCCATGTGTGCCAAGTCTGCCAACTCCGCCAATAGTTTTTGGCAGACATGGGCGCGGTCGCATTTTGCGACAGCGGGCGAGGCGGGTGGAGGGCTGGTTCTGTCGCCGGGGGCGATGTGTCGCGGAACTCGTTTTTGGCGACAGCAAGCGGAAGTTGTTGGCAGATATGGGGTTGGAACGTCGCCAAGCACGTCGCGGCGGCGGTTGGTCGCGACAGGAGGGGCGACAGGTTTGTTGAGGCTAACGCGTTGCTGGAGCCGTCATCGCGCGATTGGTAGCCCCGGGCTCCGCCCGGGGGTCGGTTTGCATGCCGGTAAGCGTCGTCGTGCGTGGTGCTACCCCCCGGCGGAGCCGGGGGCTGGAGAAGGCCGCTGCGATCGGCGGCGCAGCCTGGGCAGCGAGGTTCTCCCCGTGGATGGTGGCTGGGTGCGGCGATCGCGCAGAATGTGCACATGTGATCACTATAGCGAAAAACGCGGCCATTATCTAGATCGGAGATTTATGATTCTTCCGGCAATCTATACTGCTGGTCACGGTTCTTGGCGGCAACGAATGTCCGTTCGAGTTTCTAAGGAGCCTCATGCATATCCAAATTGATTTTTTCATCGCTTTTGGATTGCCGGTCCGACTTTCAAACATCATTAGGCACAAACAATCGCTACTTGCGCGAGGCGTCTATGTACTGACCGAAGGAAAACCGCGATTGAAGGTGTTCGACCCGCTCACAGCAAAGACGATCTGCATTGGCAAAGCGATTCGAGAGACAATTTTCAGTCGTTGCCAGAAGCACCTTTGGTCGATTCAGGACGCGAGACTGAGCAATGGAAAACCTCGATCAGGGCCGGACCATTCTTTCAAAAAATATCGGGAGTCGATCAATTTTGACGCGACTATGATATGGCTCACGCCCGGGGTCATGCGCGAAGACGCTCCCTATGCGATCTCTTGCGCCGAGGAGTATCTGCTGCATGAATTCAAGGTTAAGCATGACAGGTATCCGTGGTGCAATATCGCAGGCCAAGCAAAGTAACTTTTCGAATGGGTCACCTTGAGTGCCATACGAATGGCTACCACTCGGTGGTGCTGTGCTGTGGCCATAAAAAGCTTGAAAGGTGATTCCTAACCGGTAGTTCTGCATGCTCACGGCTTGGGGCCGAGAGCATGGCGCCCGGTCGATAACACCCATCCGTTTGTTATCGTTCTCCTGCTAGTCGCTGTTTTTTGCACTGATCTACGAGTTTTGTGGACAGAGTGACCATGCGATTCAACGTCGGATTCGTGCTCGTCTACGTCATGCCCTATGTGGCGGTGGTTGCCAGTCTATGGGCTTATCCGGATGACCTGGGCTTTACCACGTCGGAAGGCGAACAGGTTTTCGACAATTTCGTGCGAGCGATCATCACGTACGCCGTCACAGTCTTTTTTGGAATCGTCTGGATACTTAAGGCGAAGCGTTCTAGGAAGACCCCTGAGACCTCGTAATCTTGCGTCTCCCGCGTTATTCCACTGGTCCCCTGGTCCTTTGACTGGGATTCCTGTGCCGTCGCATGTGGGGCAATCTCTGCGCGTTGGGGAATGGGATGTTACCCCCTCCCACGGTCACAAGAAGGCGCAGAGTTGGATAGTGCCATCTACTGCTCATGCTTGACACTTCCGCGGTCCCGTGTGCCTTGGAATAGCAGGGGTTTCTACGCGTGGTGTTGGCGGGGGTTCATACCGTCAACTTCCGATCGCTGGGATAGGGTCGGCGTGCGTGCGTTTCTCTGTTACGGGATTACTGAGGGATTGTTGAAGGACTACTGAGGGGATCTGATATTTCAGTTGCACTGGGTCCTATTCGCAGAATCGTTTCAGAGATTGTGGAGCTCGTATATGATCGAATAGGCTTCATTAGTCGTGAGCCAGCTTTTCTAATTCTATTTTGAGTCTGCTAATGAATAATCCCACCGCATTTCATCTCAACTTTTTCAATCAGCTTCGCACATATGTATTGTTACTTGCCGGCTGCGTCCAGTGAGGCATTTCACAAGGAGCACTCGTCTACACTTTTTCCGGTCAGGTACCTAGTCACACAAACCCCCTCGCTCGCCCACTAGAGGATACCCATCCCTTCATCGAGCCAGGAGAAACGTGGGTCGCAACATTCGTCATCGATGAAAATGCTCGCCCCAGCTATTACCGGCGTCCCGTTGCCATTTACAGCCAAGCAGTAAAGAGCGGATCGTTGAAATTCTCGGGAGGATATGTTTCCCCTTATCACTTCGCCCGACTGGACATTACGGTGATGAATGGCTCTGTAGGCATCCACGAAGGCGTATCTGTGCATTTCGGAGGGCTCAATTTCCAAGCAATTACCGATCAAGATTCCCTCACTTCTATGGATCTACCCGGACCAGGCACCCGCCTTCGGCCAAACCCCAGCAATGTCTCGGGTTGGGGTCAGTTGCAATATGTCGACACCAATGGCGCCATCATCTATTACGCTGATTTGAGCAACAACGTCTCGTTCGCCGTCTTGCCCGAGCCGACGTCGTTAGTTGTTGCGTCGCTCCTAGGGGGAGCACTCGCCTTGTCACGTCGCCGTCGCTAGAGGCAGCCGCCTGATCGGTTTGACTGGGTGAGCATTAACCGCCGCGTAAGGCGGCTTCGATGGCGGCGACGTCGATTTTCGTCATCTGCATCATCGCGTCGAAGGCGCGTTTGGCGACGGCGGGATCGGGATGCGTGATCGCGTCGGAGAGGATGGTGGGCGTGATCTGCCACGAGAGGCCCCACTTATCTTTGCACCAGCCGCAGGCGCTTGCCGCGCCGCCGTTGCCGACGATGGCGTTCCAGTAGCGATCGGTCTCGGCCTGGTCGGCGGTGGCCACCTGGAACGAGAAAGCCTCGTCGTGCTGGAACGCGGGGCCGCCGTTGAGGCCGAGGCAAGGGATGCCCATCACCGTGAACTCGACCGTCAGTACGTCCCCCTGCTTGCCGGCTGGATAGTCGCTCGGGGCGCGGTGGACGGCGTCGACGGATGTGTTGGGAAAGGTGTGGGCGTAAAACATGGCCGCCTCTTCCGCGTCGCCGTTGTACCAGAGGCAGATCCGGTTTTTGGGGTGCGTTGCCATCGCAATATTTCCTTTGCTGGTGAGCGGCCCGGGCCATCGACGTCGGCTGGGGCGAGGTTGTGCCGCGTGCGAGCGTTCAGTTTGCAATTCTGGCGCCGTTCTGGCTAGGGTGGGGCTCACTAGCGCCGCTGGCGGGTCGCCAGTGAGCAGCGGGTACGCGGCCTCCGGGAACCGCAGTTGACGCGTTGCTCCTCTCTCCAGGCTGCTTGCGAGCCTAATGGCAGGCGGGCTTTTCCGGCACTTCTCACTGGCAGGATGCCAGTGGCACCCGGCACCCGGCGAAAAATGAAGGGCTGGGTACGGGATAATCCCGCCAAGCCGTAAAGACGACAATAGACTCCCATGGTTGTGAGATATAGTTTAAGAGTCACCTCACCCGGGAGATTGCAACCATGCGCACCATTTTTGGGTTGATTTTCATTGCTGTGGCGGCGACTCTGCTCGTCAACGGGGCCAAATCGATCGCTTTCGTGAATCATCCTGGCGGTTGGGAGTTGGTCGGCGAGCTCGTCGGCGTCTCCTTCATCTCGCTGGTCCTCGCGAGCATTGGCCTGAAGTGGATTGCCGTCAAGAAAAGCCCTGAACAGGCCGCCTAGTGCCCGCTCCTCATTGCGAAGGCGCGGCGTTCAGCGTCGCCACGAGCAACGCTGGCCGTTAAAATCGCCATTTTTGGGCGAACCAGCGAGAGCGATCGATTGTCTGCGCCGTAACGAACGGCCAACGATTGCCGTCGCCCGCGCCGAGCGACGGCGACCACTCAGCAACAACCCTTGATCCGAATCCCTCATGGACGAACACTCTGCCGGTAATCTGCCGTCGACGTTTGACGACGGCGACGTGTACGACCTCATTCTCAAAGATTTTCCGTACGGGCTCGATTATTACGTCGCGCTCGCGCGCGCGGCGAAGGGGCCCGTGCTGGACATCGCCTGCGGCACGGGACGGATTCTGTTGCCCAGTATGCAGGCGGGCGTCGACATCGAGGGGGTGGACTTGTTCGAGGGGATGCTCAAGACGCTGCGCGCCAAGGCGGCCGCGTTGGGACTGTCGCCGCGGCTGCATCAGGCGGACATGAGCGACTTTTCGCTGCCGCGCTCTTATGCGTTGATCATGATTCCGTTCAATGCGTTCATTCACAACATGACGCAAGCGGTGCAAATTCGCTGCCTGCAGCGCTGTCGGGAACACCTGTTGCCGGGCGGCGAGTTGACGTTCGATACGTTTTTTCCGTCGCTGGAGATCGTCGGCGCGCCGCAACACTCGCGCGTGCTGGAGGGCGAGTTGCCCCATCCCGAGACTGGCCTGCCGATGCGGATGTACGACACGCGCAGCTTCGACCGCGTTGAGCAGACGCAGCACTCGGTGAACGAGGTCGAACTGCTGGCCGCCGACGGCAGCATCGAGCGCGTGATTCGTTCGGAGACTCGTTCTCGATATATCTACAAGCAAGAGATGTCGCTACTGCTGCGCGTCGCCGGCTTCGCGCGGTGGAAAATCTACAGCGACTTCGAGCGCCACCCGCTGACGCAAGAGAATGAACCGATGGTTGTGTCGGCTTGGAATTCTTGAACGGTCGGGCCGGTCTGTGGGTAATGCCATGCGGGTCGATGCCTAACGGGATGGTGAGCGACCCCCTGGCGGAGAAGCTTATTCGATTGCCATCATCCATCGCATTTACCACAGAGAACACAGAGGCCACAGAGAAGACAAGAAAGAGCAAATGCCCCAAACCTTCCTCTGTGCTCTCTGTGTTCTCTGTGGTTAAGGCGATAACTGTGAAGTTTTTAGAGAATGCGGGCAGTTGAATCAGCTTCGGAGCCAGGGGCTGGAGGAGAGGCTGCGCAAACGGCAACGCCGCCCCGGTTTTTTTGAAAACCGGGACGGCGTTGTACCGTGTTTCGTCGAACCAACCAGCGGTCTTAGTTTCGCCGCTTGCCGTTGCGGCGTCCCGCTGGCTGCGACTCTTTGGAGCTCTTCGAGCCCTTGCCGCCGCGAATGCCGAAGGAGGCTGATTCGCCGTCGACTTGCGAGCCGGCCGGAGCGGTTCGCACGACGACGAAGCGGTTGACGTCGCCGAAGACGAGCTTCGTGTACTCGCCGGCGTCGTCGCCCTTGTGATCGCCGAAGACGCTGACCGGACCAAGCGGCGTGTCGAACTTGTCGACGTTGTGGTTCGAGTCGTAGTAGCTGACGATACCGGGCCAGCTCGTCTCGCCGCCGAGCGAGGTGATGCGGCGGCCGGCGGGGGCCGTGTACATCAGGGAGCGCGTCGTGCCGCTGGCGGTGGTGTTGTCGGGTTTCGTTTCCTCGGCAATCATCTTGATCACGAAGTAGACGGCCTTGTCGTCATGTTCGATCGAGGCGTCGACCACGACGCGAGGGCCGTTGCCGCTGAAGTCTTTGTCTCCGCGGGTGTGGGGCGGCATGTAGGTGTAGGTGCGCGGGAGGTAAGCCGTTTGCTCGGGCTTCGACTCGCCCATCGTGACGTCGAGCGGAATCGTCGCATCGAGTTCCAGCTGCAGCTTGGTGTAGACGCCGGCGTCTTTGCCTTTGGTATCGCCGTAGAGGGTAACGCGGCCGAGGGCCGTGGGGTAAACCTTCGACTCGTGGCCGCTCATCGTGTCGATGACCAGCTCGTATTCCGACTTGGGAACCGAGACGATTCGCATGCCGGCCGGGGCGGTGTAGACGGTTCGCGCCGGTGACCAACCCGAGGCTTCGGTCCAGTCGCTTTTCGTTTCCTTCGCCTTGTAGTAGATGCTGTACAGCAGCGTGTTGTCGCTGACGGTGAACCTGACCTTGACGTTGACGCTGGGGCCGTGGCCGTCGAACTCGGCGTCGCCGGCGACGTGCGGGGGCGTGAAGGTGATTGAATCACGCAGCACTGGGGAAACGATCTCCGCCTGCCCGGTCGCGGCCCCTCCTGCTACTAACATGGCCGTGAGGACGGCCCCCATGCTGCACGCCATGGAACTGAACTGACAACGCATCGCACACTCCCTCTATCCGTTTGTGAACTTGGAATTCGCCCCGAAACATTCGGGGGTATGCCACAAAGCGGCGTTGGAGAGTGGTTGTTACTCGGGGGGGGCTCCGGGGGCGAAAAAGGATTCGAATGGCGGATAATTCTGGGGTTAGCGAAGGTTTTGCAGGTGTTGAATGCGGATTGTCACGCCAGCTAACAAATAAATTCGTTGGAAGTTCTGAACGTCAATCAATCAAGCCGCCGCCTAAAAGTCGGCGTCGAGAACAATACGATAGCGGGCCTTGCCGGCGCGGAGACGCTCGAAGGCTTCGTTGATTTGGCTCATCGGGTAGTGCTCGGTCGTCGGCGCCACCTGATGGCGTGCGGCGAACTCGAGCATCGTGGCAATGGCCACCGGAGAACCGGTCGGCGACGCCGAGATCGTGCGCTGTTGCATGATGAGCGACATCGCCACCACGGGGATTGGTTCGAGCACGGCGCCCAGGATGTGCAAGCGGCCCTTCGGCGCGAGGGCGCCGATCATCAGGTTCCAATCAAGCGGGACATTGGTCGTGGTGATCAGCAGGTCGAGCGAGCCGGCGATCTTGCGGAGGCCGGCTGGGTCGCGCGTGGCGACGACATGATGCGCGCCGAAGCTGCGGGCTTCGTCGAACTTATTTTCGCTGGAAGTGAACGCCGTCACCTCGCAACCGTAAGCGGCGGCGAACTTCACGCCCATGTGACCGAGGCCGCCAATGCCGACGACGCCCACGCGGTAAGTCGGCTTGGCGTACATGGCGAGCGGATTGAAGACGGTAATGCCGCCGCAAAGGAGCGGACCCGCATCGGCCGCGGGAAGCCCTTCCGGCAGCGGGATGGCCCACGCCCAGTGCGAGCGGACGCGGCTGGCAAAGCCGCCGCGGTGGCCGACGATAGTCGGCTGGGCCCGCGCGCAGAGATGCTGATCGCCCGACAGGCAGGGGCGACAATGCATGCACGAACTGGCTGTCCAACCGATGCCGACGCGCTGGCCGACCTTGATCCCCTTAGCGGCCGCGCCCACGTCGACGACCGTGCCGATGGCTTCGTGGCCGAGGATCGCCGGGTACCTAGCGCCCCCCCACTCGTTGTTGAGCATCGAGAGATCGGAGTGGCAGAGGCCGCAATTCTCGACCTGGACTTCCACCTCTTCGGCGCCGAGGGGGCCGAGGTCGACTTGCTGGCGGACCATCGCTTGCTTGGCGATGGGGACGACCCAGGCGTCTATGGTGGACATTTCAGACCTCTTTCTAGTGGGTGTGCCAAGCCGCCTACCGATGCTTACGGCGAGCCCTTGTATTCTCGGCATGGTTCGCCGCTTCGCAAGTCCCTGCCACGTGCGGCGAGCCGCTGACGGGAGGCCTGGGTGAACCTTTGCTACACTTGTCACCAACCGGCTTGCGAGCGCTGGCCTCCGTTTTAATCTGCTAGCTCGATAGTCATTTCGCCGGCTCGCGCGCTCACCGGAACCCGAACGACGAGGAATCGCACGCATGGCGCGAATCATCCGCTCGCGGCAAGTGACATTGCGCCAACCGACGACGCAAGACGAGGCGACGTTTCTGGCCGCGGTGCGGCGCAGCCGAAAACTCTACGGCCGCTACGCCAATCCGCCGTCGACGACGGAACGCTTTCACGCGGCGCTGTTGCGGTTGCAAGATCCGTCGCACGAAAGCTTTCTCGTCGTCGACGCGGCGACGGACGATCTGGTCGGCGTGATCAACTTGAACGAGATCGTCCGCGGGCCGTTTCAGGGGGCGTATCTCGGCTACTACGGCTTCGAGCCGTTTGTCGGTCAAGGGTTGATGAGGGCTGGACTGGCGTTGGTCATTGATCAGGCGTTTGGCAAGCTGCGACTCCATCGGCTGGAGGCAAACATCCAGCCTGACAACGAGCCTTCGCTGGCGCTGGTGCGACGGCTAGGGTTTCAGCGCGAGGGGTATTCGCCGCGGTATCTCAAGCTGGCGGGACGGTGGCGGGACCATGAGCGGTGGGCGCTGCTGCGGGAGGAGTGGCGGGGGCGAAAAAGGGAATGAATTCGCCTTTCGGTAGTCGCTGAAAGGCTGCACTGAACAACAAATTGCCCGCTGGAATTCGCGACTCAACAAGTTTTTTTGCTCTCGTACCGCCCGTGGCACGAGAGCCGATCTCGCATGAGGCGACAACCGTCCGGCAACGATATACTGTTAGGAAAGCGTTCGCAACAAAACATGCGCCTTCACGAGTTTCTATTACCACGCCAGACGGCAGTGCGGGTGAGGCATACGATGAAGACTTATTTGTCATTTGGATACTTTCTGCTGCTCGCTCTCGTCGTTGCAGGAGCGGCGATAGGTCGGCCGACAACGGCTCGGGCCGACTTGATCGCGCGCGATGATTTTGAATACTCAGGCGTCGGATCGGACCTGCACGGCAACGGCAGTGGCGTCGGCTTCGCCGATTCGTGGTCAGGAAATACGTCGTACAACATTGCCAGCGGGAGTTTGAACTCTCCACGCGATCCGCTGCCGCTCGTGGGCAATAGCGTATCGGGAGTCGCCTACGGCGAAAATCGCGGCATCGATCGGACGCTCTCTGCGCCACTGGGGACGGATGATACGAGCATCTACGTCAGCGTGCTGATGGAACCTCGCGGCATTTTGGGGCAAGGCGCCTATGGCGGCTGGTTCGGGCTGGCACTTCGGGGTTCGACCGACATAGTGATCGGGCTGAATTACGGAGGAGGGACTTACGGTTTGCAAATTGCAGGCGAATATCGATCGTCGGGCATTGCAGCAGCGATTGGCAAGTCAGTGTTCCTGGTCTTGCGAATGGACTTCACTGAAGGGGTCGAGTCGGCCTATCTCTACGTGAATCCTCAACCGGGAGCGCCAGAGCCGACGACGGCTCAGGCGTCGGAGATCAATCTCAGCTTTCACTCGTTGAGCAAGTTGAGTCTGACGGGGCCGGGGGGGTCGGCATTCGACGCCATTCGGATCGGCACGACGTTCGCCGACGTGGCGCCGGCGACCTCGGACTTCGACGTCGATGGCGACGTCGACGGCGATGACCTGCAACTGTGGAACGTGGGCTTCGGCAAGGTGAGCGGCGCGACGCCCGACGACGGCGATGCGAATGCAGACGGCGGCGTTGATGGGCGCGATTTCTTAATTTGGCAACGTCAGTTTGGATTTGATCTGACGTCGGAAAGCGCGACGGCAGTGCCGGAGCCGGGTACATACGTCCTGCTGATGCTCGGCGCAACGGTCGCGGGAAACATGATACGCCTGCGCGTTGGCGTTCAGCCCGCTTTCGCGGCAGGCGGCGTTCAGTGACTTGCCGCCGCAGGAGTAGTCGATGCCGAGTTCTTCGAATAACGCGTGGAGTTGCGGATGCTCAATGAGCCAGTTGGGGACGCTGCTGTCGAGGTCGACGTTGTTCATGGCGCCGTGGCAGGTTCGACTGGTTGAGCGGCCAAGAGATCAGGCTTCGTTTCGCGGATGATTTCTGCAATGGCCGCGCGATCGGTTGCGGAGAGATGCGCGTAAGGCGCGCCCCCCTGCCCTGCCAGCACTTGCTGCAATCGGCGGGCGACGAACTCTTTCATCACGGGAGGCAATCCGTCGAACGGAGGGGAGTAGATCAAGTAACTGCAGGGATACTTCAGCAGCCGCGTCTTCAGGTCGAGATCGCGCAGGGAGCGGCCCTGGCGATCGCGGGGGCCGAGTTGGCTAAAACGCTCGGCGAATCCTGAGGAGCCGACGACAGGCCCGGCGAGCGGTGCTTCGTGGCACATCAGCAGTCCCTGCACCAGCTTCTCTCCCGCATTTTCGATGCGGCGGGTCGTGCTTTCGAGGCGTTCGTCCTCCGGCTTGCCAAGCGCGCGGTTGAGGCCCGCTTGATAGTAGAGGGCCTGCCGCGCGGTGAAGTTGGCCTTCGTGATGAGATTATGGACGAACGTTTGATGCTCGAACGCCAGCAGCGCGACGATATCGCTATGGGGCGTCAGATACTGTTTCGTCGCGAAGCGATCGCCGAGGTCGACGACGTTCAGTCCGTCGACGTTCTTCCAGGGGCGGGGGGCGTCCTGATCGCGGACGATGAGATTGCCGAGATGCGTCTGAACGCCGTGGGTTCCCGAGACGTACCAGCCTCCCCAACGTTTCTCGATGGGAGTCGTGTGGTCGACGCGGTGGCTTCCTTCCGACAGGATGGGCAAGCCGCTCGGCGCCACGAAGAGCGACCGCACGAGAAAGCCGGGGATGTCGTCGGTTTGCGTGGCGCCGTGGCACTGCAGGCAGCTGTGGGTTTGCCGAGCGAGTTCTGGCGACGAATCGTCCTGCTGATTGAGGGTGTAGAAAACGGCGCCGAGTTGCGGGTCCGCCGCGGCGATTTCAATCACTTCGCCGCGATGGCAGTAGCCGACGTAAACGTCGTCGTTGAAGTAAATGGCGCGCGGTGACCTGGGCGAGATGCGGTCGCGTTGCATGCTCGTTTTGGAGAAGACGAGCATTTGGCTGTCGGCGTCGACGTCGAGCCCTTTCAAAATGGCCGGCAGGTAACCGAACTTGGGGTCGCGCGGCAACATCGCGGAGTTTCGAGCGAGGTCGGCCTGAAACTGAGAGACGCGATTGTCGGGCGTGGAGCGGGCGTATTCGATCGGCGGCTGCTCGAACTCGTCGCCGGCGAGCGCGAAGGACGCCGACAATGCGGCGAAGAGCAGCGACATGGCGAAGGCTCGCCTCATAGCCGGGCCTCCGACGAGGAAGCGGCCCGTCCTGTTTTGGCCTGCGCCGACTTGGCGCGTCGCGATTCCAGTAGCGATTTCATGACGACGGCTTCGTTATGCCGTTCGTCGCGCGCGCCGTAGATCAAGGCAACACGTCGCCGGGCGGCGAGTTTCAGCAGCCGATCGACCTCTTCGGCTTGGTCTTTTAACTCGGCGAGATAGCGTTTGCGGAACTCGGCCCAGCGCTCGGGGCGATGGCCGAACCACTTGCGGAGCTCGGTGCTTGGCGCCAAGTTCTTCAACCATTCGTCCAGTTGCAGCTTCTCCTTACTCAGTCCGCGCGGCCAGAGGCGGTCGACGAGCAGACGACAGCCGATGTCTTGGTCGCCGACGTTGTACGCCCCGACCAACTTGATTTCAGGAAGTTCTTTGCCCATGGGACTACGCCGATTGCCCGGTCTCCTCGCGCATTACGTCGATCGAGGTAAAGACTTCATCGAGTTCTTCCTTGAACAAATCGCCAATGAGCAAATCGGTGACGGCGCCGCGGAGATGGGGATAGCGACGAACGAAACGGCCAAAGCTGAAGCCGTCGTAATATTCGCAGACCAGTCGCCGCATGCGGTTCATGCCGCGAACAAAGTCGGGCTCCCATTTGCCGAGTTGAGCGTGTGACGTATCGCCCTTGGCGAGGGCCTCGACGATGGCGTCGGCGGCGAGTTCTCCGGAACGGAGCGCGAGCAGGACGCCGGACGAGTAGAGGGGGTCTAAGAAGCCGAAGGCGTCGCCGACGAGGACCCAACCGTCGCCGGCCGCTCGACTGGAACGGTAGGTGTAGTCTTTCGTGGCGTAATACCGGTCGGCCCGTTTGCCGACGCCGACGCGCTCCTTCACGTTCAGGCAGCGATCGAGTTCTTCATTAAACGTCGTCTCGTGATCGCCTCGGCCTTTGAAAAGATAGTTGAAATCGCCGACGACGCCGACGCTGACGACGTTGTTGTGCTGCGGGATGTACCAGAACCAGGCCTGCTTGTCGTGGGTTTGCAAGACGAGCGTCGCGCCTTCGTCCTGGCCGACGTCGCGATAGGCGCCTTCAAAGTAAGACCAGATGGCGCCCTTGTTGAGCGTCGGGTCGGGAACGCGCAGGCCGAACTTGTTGATGATCATCGAGCTCTGGCCGCTGGCGTCGACGACGACCTTGGCTCGGACTTCGCGCGGCTTGCCGTCGTCGCCCATGATCGCGACGCCGACGGCGCGCTCGCCTTCGAAGAGCACCTCCAGCACGCGCGTCTCCTGATGAACGCGCACGCCTTGCTGCTCGGCGTTTTCGAGCATCATCTGGTCAAATTCGCTACGCAGCACCTGCCATGTCTGCGAGCATTCGTGCGGTTTGTTGTCGAAGAAGTAGAACGGCGTGGAGACCTTGCCGCTGGCGCTGACGAACTGGACGCTGTGCTTCTTGATGAAGTGGCTCGCCTTCATCTTGTCGAGCATCTTCAGACGCTTGAGCACCCAGTAGGTTTCGGGAATCAGCGATTCGCCAATGTGAAAGCGGGGGAATCGCTCGCGCTCGAAGAGTTCGACGTGGACGCCCTGCTGGGCCAACAACGTCGAAACGGTAGCGCCCGCCGGACCGCCGCCAATGACAACCACGTCTGCCGAATCGCTGATCTTCATTGCCTGGGATTCTCCGTACTAGACGCCGAGGGACTGGCGTTTGTCGTTGATGAAGCGAATGTGGTGGGGGACGTGATTGGTGATGTTCGTGAGCAACGCTTCGAGAGTCATCGTCCCCGCTTCGGAATGATTGCCGGTACGCTGAAAGTCGGCCGCCGTCAGTTCGCGTAGAATCGCGCCCATGTGGCTGCGGGCCGCCGACAGCAGCTGCAATTCGTCGGCAACGGCTCGCTGCTGGTAAGCGAGTCGCGCCGCGAAGACGTCGGGGTCGCCGCCGAAGAACGTTGGGCAGTTTTCGGCGATCACGCGCTTCATGCGGTCGAGGTAAATCGGCTCGAAGTCGACGACGTGACAGACGACTTGTCGAGTCGACCATTTGCCGGCGATGGGCTTCGCGTCGAGTTGTTCTTCGTCCATACCGGCAACGGCGGCGGAAAGAAGCTCGGCGCCGCTGAGGTAGCGTTCAATAAGGTCGCTGTGATGCATGATTGGCTGGCGTTGGCGGGAGGAGTTGGCGGGAAGCCAGAGTCTGGGGCTGCGCGAGGTCGCTCATGCGGGCGCTAAGCGATTCAGCTGACGGCTGGTCGGGGTAACGTCGCGCAACGTGACGCCGTTGAGGTACTCGATTTGCACGCGCTCGGCCTCGGCCAGCACGCCCTTCAGCTTGCAAAACGACTGGATGGCACAGACCTGCTCGGTTTCGACGCATTCCAAGAGATGCATGTTGCCCTCCAACGCCTCGATGAAATCGCCGAGTCGCACCTCTTCGGGCCGGCGCGCCAACTCGATGCCTCCGCCGATGCCGCGAATGGAGCGGACGTAACCGAGCCGGGCCAAAAGATTGACGACCTTGGCGACGTGATGGGCCGAGATGCCGAAGAGCTCTGCGACTTGGGCGATGGTGGCGCGACCCGACCGGGCCGTCAGATACATCAACGTGCGAAGCGCGAAATCTGTTTGCGTCGTCAGTCGCATACGTCACGCTCCTGTTAAAAGAAGTACTTCTTATGCTTGTTTTAGAGCGAGAGACGCACTTTGGCAAGTCTGCGGGTTTCCGGAGCCTGATTTCACCACTGAAAGCAGTTGTTTGAACTGGCTGCGGCAGGCTTGGTATATTCAGCCACAGGACGACCAGCCGGGTTACTGCCATCCATCACAATTTCGCGAGTCAACCTATGAACATCCAACCATACTTGTTCTTCAGCGGCCGCTGCGAAGAGGCGATCGAGTTCTACCGCACGGCGATCGGCGCCGAGGTCGAGATGGTGATGCGGTTCAACGAGAGCCCTGAGCCGATGCCGCCGGGAGTGCTGCAGGAGGGGTTCGAGGCGAAGGTGATGCATTCGTCGTTTCGCGTGGGCGACGCGATGATCATGGCGTCGGACGGGTGCGACGATAAGACCGTGTTCAGCGGGTTTTCGTTAGCGCTGCAGGCGCCGACGATCGCGGACGCCGATCGCGTGTTCGCGGCCCTGGCCGACGGCGGGCAGGTGCAGATGCCGCTGGCGAAGACGTTCTGGTCGCCGCGGTATGGGATGGTGCAGGATAAGTTTGGGGTGAGTTGGATGGTGATGGTGCCGGGGGAAGTGCGGTGAGGGAGCGATTCACGGTCTTCGGGATTGCCATCGGACGCGAAGAGGCATCCACGATATTCAACGCTGACGCGATATTAAACGCTGAAGGCGTTGCATCTTTCAGCCCGGGGTTGATCGCGAACGCGATCTACCCCGGGTAATCTGACGATTGCTTCCACAACCCTGAAGGGGTTGAATCGACGGAGCGAATCGTCGTTATGCAACCCCTTCAGGGTTGTGGTTCAACGGCGACGACCTAACCCAGGGTAGATCGCTGCGCGATCAACCCTGGGCTGAATTATTCAACGCCTTTGGCGTTGGGAGCGAGCGTCGCGTTTCGCAAGCGTTGCGATACGCACGCGTCGGACTACAAGACACGAAACGCTGAAGGCGGCAAGCACTGTCGCCGTCGGTTCTGGGATCGGCGTCGTGGCCGCGACGGCGCCGCTGAAGTGCTCGCCGAAGTCTGCTTGCCACACGGCGAGGTCGGCGGCGTCGACGAAGCCGTCGTTGTTGCCGTCGGCGGCCGTGTTCTTGAGGACGGCGGTTCCGAGTTGTTGCTGCCACATGAGAAAGTCGGCGCCGTCGACGTCGCGGTCGTCGTCGTAGTCGCCTGCCAGGTAGAACGTCGGCACGCCGGCGTCGTTTAGAATCGCCAGATCGAGCGGCGAGATTTCGTAGCGCGAGCCGCGGTAGAAGACGAGGCCGTTCATCACGTCGAGGATCAAATCTTCGCCGGGTCGGGGGCTGAAGTTGGCGACGTGCGAGGCGTTGCCGAAGGTAAGCGGCACAGGGGCGCCGTAGAGCGCCGTCGCGGCAGGGCCGGTGGCGAAGAAGTTCTGGCCGTCGAAGTTGATCTGCTCGTCGTAGGTCGACTGGTAGTTGCCGGGATAGGTTCCCGTCGTCGCGTTGATCCAGCCGTTGAAGCCGAGGGCGTGGCCGAACTCGTGGATGAAGGTGCTCATCGCGTCGGTGCGATTGACGTCGACCACGGCGGTGCGGGCGACAGGATCGGGATCGAACCAGAGCTCATCGTAAACGTACGCGGGATTGATCTCGATGAGCACATCGTACTCGGCGCCGTTGGGGTCGACCCCGGTGCGGAGCTCGGCGGTCATCCCCTGCTCAAAGACGTCGAACGTGCCGTTGTTCTCGACGAAACTCGACGTGACGCTGCGGCCTTCGGCGAACGGGATGGCGGCGTTGGGTCGGATGACGACCTCGACGTCGGCGTCGCCGACGAGGTACTTGGCCCAACGTTCGCCCGCGGCGATGGCGTGCGACTCCAGCAGCGGTCGCACGGTGGCGTTGAGGGCGCTGGTCGGATCGTCGAAGGCGATCGAGTAGTTGATCGCCGCGTGCGTCTGGACGCCGACGAGGCTAACGGCCATCAGAGCGATGGCGGCCGAGGAGCGAGCAAGCCGCTGCATACTGTTCCCTTGCGACGATCAAGACCGCGCCCCTAGTGCGGCTCCTTCGTCACGGAGGGGAGTGTAGCAGACGGCGGGGTGCGTTGAATAGGTAGGCGTTGCGCGCAGCGCTAGCTGGGCGCCATTGGCGTGTCGGCAGTGGGACGTGCCGAGCGAGTACCCGCTTCAGCACTGGCAGGATGCCAGTGGCACGCGCGCGGGGCGAACCCCGCGGCTAAATGGGCGTTAGTTGTTGGGGGCGTCGGTCGCGGGTTCTGTGGGTGCTGGCGACTCGTTCGACGGTTCTTCCTTGGCGGGTTCTTCGGCGGATGGCGCAACGGCGGCGGCGAGTTGCTTCGCTCGCAGCAGATTGCCGTGGCGTTGGGGGGCGTCCTTTGAATCAGACTGCAGCGTCTTGATCGCCGCTTCCTTGTCGCCCAGGGCTTCTTGCGTGCGGGCTAAGTTGTAGCGGGCGCCGTTGGCCCAGCGGCTGGAGCGATTTTGGTCGAGGGTGCGCTCGCCCAGCCAGTCGAGGGCGACGTCGTAGTTGCCGCGGTCGTAACTGAGGAGACCGAGCCAGTAGCCGGCGGCCGCTTTGCTGGCCGAGTAGACTGGCCGCTTGGCGGGTTCGAGTTTGTTAAGCGTCGCGTTGCCGGGGCGGACGGTGGGACTCTGATAGAGGACGAGGGCCTCTTGGTGGCCGTCTCGCGCTTCGGCCAACGGATCGTTTCGCTCGTCGGCGCGGACGCCCTTGTTCCCCTGCAGGTGCAGCACGCGGCCTTTCCAGAGGAGGGGACGTTCAGCCAGCGGGGCGAACTCGTCGACCGCGAGGACGCGGCTTTCGGGACCGATCGTTTGTTCGTCGACGTACGCCTGGAAAGGCTGCATCCAAAGATTTGTTTGCTTCACCTGCGGGAGTTTCGCGAGGCGGTCGGCCAGGGCCTGCACGTCGGCGGAGAGTTTGACGAAGTTCTCGCCTTCCAGCGAGCCTTCGAGCTCCAGCGCGCGGCGGGTGAGTTGCAGCGGCGACGCGACGATGAGGGCTTCGACGCCCGACATCTGTTCGGCGGTGGCGCCGTAGGCGTACTCGCCATCGACGTCGAACTGACGCAGCAGCGAGTCGTCGGCGGCGACTTCCGCGAGCGTGGCGACGGCGCCCTCGCGGTTAAGTAGCGGCAGGCCAAGTTGCGGATCGTAAAGCTCCAGATCGTCTCCGACGAAGACGCCGACCAAGAGCGGCGTCTTGGCGGGATCTCCGTCAACAGGACGAATGATCGCGGCGGCGATATTTTGCTGGCGGAGCAACTCGACGAAAACCCATGCGCGGTGCGCGGCGCTGCCGTGGCCATAGACCAGGGACTGCCAGGGGCGGTGGATCGAATCGGCTGGTTCCGCGGGGGTTTGGGGATCTTGGCCGCGACTGACGAGAGGCGTGGGCGTCGGATCGAGTTGGACGTTGCGAATCGTCCAGTCGAAGAGGGCGGCGGCGACTTTGGCGTCGGTGTCGGCCGTGCTGCGAGCCCATTGCGAAACGTCGCGAGCCCAAACCGATTCGGCGAGGAGGCGCCCTTCCCAATCGGCGAAGACGCCGTCGCGGAGTTCCTCGCTGGAGATCTGTTTTTCGAGACTCGCGACCGCGCGTTTGTAGTTCTCCAGCGAGTCGCCCTGAAGTTCGGAAGGCGCTTTGGGAATGCCGTCCATCACGGGAACAAGCAGCGGCTCGCGTTTCCAATCTTTGTTCGCCGGCGGGCGGCTGCGGAACCATTGGTTGGCGCGTTCGACGATTTGCTGCAGGGCGCCGAGGTCGGGGGCCGGCTCCCAACCGACCGCGGGCAGACGGCGGTCGCGGTAGCGATTCAGGGTGGAACGAATCGCATCCATCCGCTTGTCGGAGAAACGCCAGATTTCGACGCGCGCGGGGACGGGCGACGGGCCGTTGAGCGGGGTCTCGATGATCAGGGCGTTCTCGGGATCGCGCGAATCGAGGCGGCGGACGCGTAGCTCCAGCGCGGCTGCCTTCTGGTCGATGCCGCGCTCGGCCGATTCTTCGTCGACGTTGACGTAGTAGCGGACGATGTCGCCGGGCTCGACGCCGGCGGAGTAGAAGTTGGCGTTGCCGCTGTTGGCAAGGAGGTAGTTGTACTGGCCGTCGGGATTGGCGGGATTTTCGGAAACGGTGGCGAGGATTTCCTTTCCGTCCTTGCTGGACGAGGCGGTGAGAATCGGCTGGGCGGGCTGGAGTTCGAGGTCGACGTTGCCGCCGAGGTCGTTGAGCGTCGCCGCGACGCTGCGGAGAAACGCCCCGCCATCGCCGCTGCCGGTTCCGAGCGTGCGGCCTTGCGGCGGCGCGGTGCGGTTGGCGCTGGAGACAATGAGGGCGGTCACCACGAGGAGGGCGACGGCGGAAATCCAGACCCAGGGATTGTTTTTCATGTCTTTGGAATGCAAGAAATACTAACCGCCAAGGACGCCAAGGAAATACGGGGACTTCTTTTCACCTCGACGGCACGACGGACACGACGAAATGCGGGGGACTTAGGGAACACTAATCGACGCTAATCTTCGCTGATGGGGATTAGTGCAGATTAGCGTTGATTAGTGTTCCCATCTTTCTTTTCTTCCGTCGTGTCCATCGTGCCGTCGTGGTTAACTCTTCTCTTCTTCCTGGGCGTCCTTGGCGGTCCAATTTTCAGGTGGTTAAATTTTGGGCGGGGTGAGCGCTCCGCTGTCGCGTCGCGGTTAACACTGAGCGGCGGCGCGGATGTTGAGGAGGCGGCGCATCACGGCTTCGATCTCGCCTAACGGAATCATATTCGGGCCGTCGCTGGGGGACTTGTCGGGTTCGGGGTGGGTCTCGGTGAAGAGGCCGTCGGCGCCGAGGGCCATCGCGGCGCGGGCCAGCGGTTCGACCATCGCGCGGTTGCCGCCCGTTTTGTCGCCGAGGCCGCCTGGTTCCTGGACGCTGTGCGTGGCGTCGAACACCACCGGGCAGCCGAGGGCCTGCATCAGCGGGATCGAACGCATGTCGCTCACCAGTCGCCCGTAGCCGAAGAAGGTGCCGCGTTCGCAGAGGAGAACGTCTTCGCAGCCCCCCTCCCCTAGCTTGGTGATAACGTGTCGCATGTCGCCCGGGGCCATGAACTGCCCCTTCTTCACATGGACTGGCTTGCCGGTGCGGGCGGCGGCGAAGAGGAGATCGGTCTGCCGGGCGAGAAACGCGGGGATCTGCAGCACGTCGACCACTTCGCCCGCGGGGGCGGCTTGCGACGACTCGTGGATGTCGGTGGTGATCGGCAGGCCGGTCTTCGTGCGAATGTCGGCCAGGATCTGCAGGCCGGCGGCGAGGCCGGGGCCGCGGAAGGAGTTCACGCTCGTGCGGTTTGCCTTGTCGAACGAGGCCTTGAAGACGAGTTGGATGTTGAGGGCCGTGGCGATCCGCTTGAGCTCCTCGGCGATGTGGAGCGCGGCGCCGAAATCTTCGAGGACGCAGGGTCCGGCGATCCAGAGCAGAGGCTGACCGGTGCCGCATTGATAGGGTCCGATGCGGGCGGGATTACGAGGCACGGCGGCGATTCCTGCAGATGGGGCGACGGTGGAGGCTAAGCCGCAAGCAGTGGCGGCGCGGATGGCGGAAGCGTGGCAATATAGCCCGCTTCTTAATTACGGTCAGCAGTGGGTGAAGGTTTGTAAGTTTGTCCGCTAGCCGTAACAAGCTTGCTGGATTTACTTTACGGCGAGTAGCGGAGGGGGGCAATCTCAAGTTGGGACGGATTTGGAGGGACGCGCTAAGCCGCGAGCGGCGGGGAGGCGTTTGTGCGGCGGGACGAGACAGGTGCTGAAGAACGCCGTAGCGAAATCATGTCTTTGCTGGCGCGGGCAGCGTGTGCGGCGCTGATGTTCGCGCTAGTTTTGTCTCACGCTAAAGCGTGCTGCGTACATTGGTTGCGCGCAGGAGACGCGTGGCGTTTTCGCAGCGATTGCGAATGTTGGCACAGCGCGTGCATTTAGTAGAAGGCGTTAGCAAGGAGTGAAAGCTGCTCGCTAACCCAATCTCACTGGCCCGCGGGGCCTCGAACGAAGTTTTGGCGGATCGGTTCACTTGCCCCTGACCGATCTGTCGCAGTCAAAGTGTCTTTGACTCGTTCGAGGCCCGCTTTTTTTTGCGGTGGTGAAAATGGAACAATGAAGAATTGAACCGCCAAGGAAAAACGGGGAACACTCACACGACGGCACAAAGGACACGACGAAATGCGGATGCAGTGATGCGTACCGTCTACCTTCGGAGCGATCCTTTTTCTTCGTCTTTCTTACGTCGTGGTCGTTGTGTCGTCGTGGTTCAATTTTCTGGGAAATCAGAAGATGATCTCGCGGTTCTCTTCTTTCTCCGGCGGGTAGATGACCTGGCGGTTGATTCCGCAGTTGGGGCACTCGGTGTCCATCCAGACTCCCTCGGCGCGGCGGGGGTGGCCGGCGGGGAGGGCGCAGATTTCGTTCCAGACGCGGATGTTATCCGCGAGGACGCGGCAGACGACGCCGCAGACTTCGCAGCGGAGGTGTTCGGGTAGGCGCTTCATGCTGGAATTATAGCTTTTTGGCTGTGCGAATTCCGCTGGGATGCTTATCGATTTGCCATGACGAGGGCCCCCAGCACGACCGCGACTACCGTCACGGCAATCAGAATCTGGCGGAGGCTGAAGCGCCAATTGAGCCAGGGCGGGACCCCCGAATAGATTTTGCGCGTCAGCTCGAGCTGCTCCAGCTGCAAGTCGCGGATTTGCCGGAGGAGTTGTTTGGCTTCGTCGTCCATTCGGACAGTATAACGATTGCTCAAAGACGACGGCGAACGAAGTGGAAGGCGACTGTCGCGAAGTTTGGCTTGGAAAGCACAACTTTCACTTTCCAAACTTAAACGGCTTCACATTCCGCCCCCACACCGGCCCCGGCGTTTCGTTGTGATAGGGCCGCATGTTGGTGCGCGAGAGGTCGCGCATCTCAGTTGGGACTTCCGACTCGGTGAAGTCGCCGCCGTTCGCGTCGGCAATCAGCTGCAGATTCTTGCGGCCAGCGACGCTGCCGTTCATGCCGACGGCGAACGTGTGGATCGGAAAATTGCGCGACTCGCCGTTCAGCAGGATGCGAAACTTGTTTTCCCCTTGGATGCGGCCGTCGCTCAGCAAAAAGACCGTGTCGGGTTTGATCATCGCCGCGGCGACGACGGCCTCCTCCACCGAATCTCCCAGGCAGAGTTCGACGGTATCGAGCCATTCGGCCACCAGTTCTTTGTTCGCTGGCGTCGGACGGAGGTAGCGTTCGACCGGGTCGGGATAGAGCATCGGGTAGACCGTATCGCTGTGGAAGATGACGTAGAACTCCTGATCGTCGCGCAGACGGTCGAGGCAATTGAGGAGTTCGGCGATCACCGTTTCGAGGCGGCCACCCTGCATACTGCCGGAGTTGTCGAGGACGAAGACGATGCGGCGGCCGGCGATCTCGGCGCCGAAGAACTTGGCGGTCGGGGCGCCGCCGAGGCCGGAGCCGAAGGCGCCCGCGCCGGTTCCGCCGTCGGCGCCAAGCAGGGAGCCGATTTCTCCGAGCGGTCCGCCGCCGCCGGGCGTGCCGGCGGGGCCCGTGTCGCCGGGCGTATCGAGCCCCGTGCCGAGGTCGCCCTCGGTAGAGAAGCCGCCGAACTCGGCTTGCCCGGGATCGATTAGCTCAGCGGGCATGTCGTCGGCGACGATCGCGCCGACGTCGCCCGTGAGATCGACGGCAGGTTCGTCGAAGGCAACTTCCTCAGCTTCGACGGGGGACGACGCGAAAATCATCTCCAATTCCGGCGGCGGCTCGACCGTGGCGAGGCTGACGGTCGCGAGGAGCGCGATCATCGTCATGTGAACGCTGAGGCTAGCGAACCAGGCGGGGAGTGAGCGCTGGCGCGGAGCAGCTTCGACCGGCGGAGATAAGATCGGTAGCGTGAGCTCAGGCGTTGGGAGAGCGAGTAGTAGATCGGAAGGAGTGGGCTCGAACGGCGCTTCGGGCGTGGCAGAGGGCTCTCGGGGAACGGTGACGGTTTTGGCTCGTTTGGCAAGTCGTGTCGCTGGCCCGACAGTTGATGGAACGCCTGATCGCGGGGCGTTCGAAGCGGGGATTGAATCGGCTGGATTGAGTTGCTGCTCGCTCGCTGCGGGCGGCGCCTCGATCTCGGTCGCCAGGGTGGCGTCGACGACGCCGGTCGCGCGGCCGGCGGTGACTTCGAAGATGAAGCTGCGGAGACGCTCGAGGGTTGATGGACTTTCGGCGGGGTGGAGCGCGTTGTGTGGGGTCGGCCGCGACCGCCGGTCGCGGCTTTTTGGGTCGAGGTTTTCCGAGTTATAGTCGGCGGGGGGAACGAGCGGCATCGATCGGCCCGGCAGGTGGAGGTGCGAATGCCCTTACCTCCTACGGGCGACGATCCGGGGCCGAGGATAGCACAGATTGAAGATGGGGTAAAGAAAAAATTGGGGCAGGCCCGAGGTTCCGTCCTGGCACTGGACGCTGCAGCCCCTGGCTCTGTCAGGGGGTTACGTACGCAGGACAAACCTTGCCAGAGTGGCGGCCGACCCCCTGGCGGAGCCAGGGGCTGAAAGAAAGAGAGCGCGGCGGCGGTTACTTGCTCAGCAGGTCGAACTTCTGCTCTTGGGCCGTGCCGTCGACCGTCATCTTGAGTTCACTGTTGACGTTGTACTTGGCGGGGAGAAGCTCCACGACCGTGTCGATTGTGGGGCTGTCGGGGGTGTTGTACATTTTCTTTTTGCCGGTGACTTTTGGAGAGCGGATTTCGACCCGCTTGTCGCCGGGCAGGACGAGGGTTTCGAACTGGCCGGCGGTGATTGCCGCTTCGGCCGATGGCGAGCCTTGATCGACCGCGATGAACAGAATCCGGCCAGTCGCGAGGGGTTGGCCGTCGAGAGTCACCGTCCCTTTGACCGTGCCGCCTGCGGGCTTCGAAGAGCATCCAGCGAGCAGGGCGATTACGAACAATGAACTGAGCAGCTTCGACGTACAACATACCATTGCGGCAATCCTCGATTCTGAAGAGTTTTGGCGGGGAGGACGCCGCTCGGCGTCGATCATTCGGCGACCACTTCTTCGCCGTTCATGCTGCCCATCGCCTGCCATACAACCGGCGTGACGCCATCCTGAATCATGCGCACTGATCCGTCGGCAAAGGCGACGTTAACGCCGCCCGGGTGACGGCTACGAGCTGCCTTATGCGCGGCGCCGCCAGCGTCGGTGTAAGGCGGATCGGCTGGATTGTATTGTTGGGGCGGATTTCCTTTTGGCGGAACGAATCCTGAGACATCCGCCACGGTCGTGTTCGGCGTGTTGATCGTCATGTACTGCGTGCACGGATCGCCGTCATTGAGAAAGTCGCCACGGATGTCAAAGACTTCATCAGAACTGGGGAACACGACCTCCGAGAGGAGCATCGTATTTGAAGTGCCGTCGGTGAATTCGGCAAACTTCGTCGTCCGCGGTAGTTTTGGATTTCGCAAATCTTCCCAGCCGAACGGAGCAAGGGCGAGCACTTTTCCGCTGGCTTCGATTTGAGCGATCGTCTGGTCATGGGGGACTTTGAAGTTACCCCAATTGATCACATAGTTCCCGCGAGCCCGCCAGTAAGGGTCGCCTTTCCACAACGCCCCGGGTCGATCACTGGCGCAATAATAGATCGGCGCGGTCGAAGCATAGATGCCGTTGGTCGTATTCTGGATGGTGTTCGGCGCCTCGTAGAAATTCTTCTTCTCGTCAAAGACGAGAGCAGCGCCGCCGTTCTCCACATACGGCCATGTGTAGACGACCCATGTGCGGCGCGTTGGTTCGGGACGGTTCCCCTCGGGAAGAGCCTTCACGGCGTCGTGATGGTTTTGCATCGCCAGCGCCCACTGGCGGATGGCGTTCTGGCACGACATCCGCCGCGCGGCCTCGCGCGCCGCTTGGACGGCCGGCAGCAGCAGGGCCACTAGCACGCCGATGATAGCAATGACGACCAGGAGCTCGACCAGCGTGAAGCCGGCCGATCGGGAATGGCGGGGGGTGCTCATGGGTGGGGGCTCCATAAGTCAGGCGAAAAGAGTCGAGCCGTCGACGACGGCCAATAATAAGCGAATAAGTGGGCGAAGGCCCACGATGCTATCGTACACGCGCCGCGGCTGAGGGGCGTCATTTAATTTTTATGCATGGCGCCTGGGGTGCGGAAGGCCGTAACGACCAGAATAGTGCACGCCCGGGTGAGCCCGAATGTCAATCTGGCGACTGCCCGACCGGCTTTACACCATAAGTCGTTTGTGGGAGGCGTCTCCGACGCCGATTTCGTTCACCGCTGCAAGCAGTTGTGACGACGCAACGTCGCTTCGGGGTCAGAGACCCCTCCCACAGATCTAGGTGCAAAGCCCTGCCCGAACCAGTAACAGCCGCCCGACCGGTGGCTTCCCTGTCGAACATGCTGACGCCGTCGTCAGGTACGGGAATTCATTGAATCAAACCTCCCGGTCGCTCCGATAACTGATTCATCCACGAAATTTTGCCTAGGCGGCCGGGTCGCGTGATAGCACGCCCCGCGGCGACTTGCGGCAAGCGTCTATTCTCTCCCCTTTTCGCAAGGAAGCGAAGTCCATGAATCTCCATCCGAAAGTCCGGCCGATGTGGCAACGGGCGATCGCGCTGCCGGTCCTCACCATGCTGATGATCTATAAGGCGACGCGGCTGCCGACGTTCTTTCTGCCCCGGGACATTCGCAACATCATCAAGAACTGGGACTTCAAGGTTTACTGGGTGCTCATCAGCTCGGGCCTAACCCGCGCCTACATCGACCAGCCGTGCGAGTTCAAGGTGCCAGCCAACTGTGAGCCCAAGGTAGTCGTCGAGCCGAAGTGGCGGCTTACCGAGAAGCAGCTGCGCAAATTTTACGAAGACGGATTCATCGGTCCGCTCGATGCGTTCGACCCCGCGGAAATGGCCGACTTTCGCAAGGACATGCTCGACGCCGAGAAGTCGGTGTCGAAGACCTACGGGTTCGTCACGCCGCGCGATCGTCACTTCGAAAACCCGCGTCTGTGGGGCTACATGAAGCACCCCGCCATCACCGAGCGTCTGGCCCAGATTCTGGGTCCGGACCTCAACGTCTGGCGGACGCAGATGTTCCACAAGCCGCCGAAGGCGCCGGCGATTCAATTCCATCAGGCCAGCACGTTCATGGTGGAAGATTACCAGGTGCCGGCTCTGCACCCGGCCAATCGCGACGAGATCTTCCAGCTGACCGTCTGGATCGCGGTCGACGACGCGACCCACGAAAATGGTTGCCTGGATTTCGTTCGCGGTTCGCACAACCAGATGCACACGGTCAAGTTCGGCGGCGAAGAAGGCTTCTACAACGCCGCTTACTCGCTGGAATACGATCGTGACCCGAGCAAGGTCGTTCGCGTCCCTTGCAAGTCGGGCCAGTTCATTATCTTCATGGAACGCTGCATCCATGGCTCGCAAGCGAACACGACCGACCGTCACCGGTTGGCGTTTAACCTGCGTGCCGTGCCGACCAACCTCGCGGTCTACCCCGGCGTGAAGAAGTACCGTAGCGTTTACAATGGCGGCAAGTACCACCTCGACAACTGGGGCGTCGTGTCGCTCCGGGGCGAAGACCGGTACATGCTGAGCCGGACGAAGAAGCTGGCCGATCCGTCGTACGACTCGCAAGGGTTGCCGCTGCGGAAGGCTGCCTAGTGGTTTAACTCCTCTCCCCTGCGGGGAGAGGTTGGGTGAGGGGGTTTCGAACTTATTTAAAGGTTTGCCGCGTTTCGTGGCGAGCGTCGGAAATCCCTCCCCTAGCCCCTCCCTTCAAGGGAGGGGGATGAATGGCAACGAGCAGCCCCGACCTTAACGGTCGGGGCTGTTTTTGTTTGGTTGCCTCGCAGATTACGCCGATAAACGATCAGCAACGCTTCGTTGTTGCCGTTATTCGACTAGGGGGCCCTCGGCGGATGCGACAGATTCGTGGGAAGACTGCGCTCGTTACCGGCGCCGCGTCGGGAATTGGGCGAGCGATCGCCCTCCGGCTGGCGGACGAAGGGGCGCGTCTCTATCTGCTCGACGTCAATCCCGTCGCACTGGCGAGCGTCGTCGGCGAGGCGAAAGGACGCGGCGTCGACGTGTTGGGACGTCACTGCGACCTGAGCCAGCCAGCCCATGTTTCGGCGGCCGTCGCCAATCTGCTCGACCAATGGGGCGGCGTCGACATTCTGGTGAACAACGCCGGCATCACCTACTACGGTCGCACGCACAAGATGTCGGCGGACCATTGGGAGAAGCTGCTGGCGATCAACCTGCAGGCTCCCATTCAGCTGATTCGCGAACTCTTGCCGACGCTGATCTCGCGGGATGAGGCCCATATTCTCAACGTGGCGAGCATCTGCGGCTTGGTCGGCATGAGCCGCGTCGCCGCTTACACCACCAGCAAGTTTGCGCTCGTCGGCTTGAGCGAAACCCTGCGGGCGGAATATTCGCGGCACGGCATTGGCGTCACGGCGCTCTGTCCTGGTTTGGTTGACACGAACCTCTTCGCAGCGGCGCCTCACGGCGCCGATATCAAAGAGAATAAGCAACCGCCGCGGTGGCTGCTGACGACGCCGGAAGCGATTGCCAATCGCGCGGTCCGGGCGATCTACCGGAATCATGGCGTCGTAGTCGTTCAGCCTTATGCGCGGCTGACGTACCTGGTGAAGCGCTGGGCGCCTGGGCTGCTCGACCTGGGGAATCGCCTGCGGCGAAAGAAGCAGGGGCCCGATAAGCATCGCGTTGTGAAGCCCGATGAGACGCGGCGGGCTGCGTGATTCCCCCCGGTCACTGACCGTGGGCTAAGTTGGCCATCCTTGGGCGGTTTTCTTCTCGCGCCCCGCCCTGTTACAATGCGACCCGGCTGGCCGTTAGGCCTTTTCGACTTCTCGTCAGCCAGCCTGGTTTCTGTATTCCGGCCCTGGGGATTTTCTTGCCATGAATCTTGCGGCACGCACCTTTGTCTCGGCGCTGACCCTTCTCACCATCACCGCGACGGCTCCGCTGGCCGTCGCCCAACAGGCCACGGCGGAGGCGAAAACGGCGACCGCCTTATCGCTCGCGTCGATTTTCTCTGACCACATGGTGTTGCAGCGCGACATCAAGCTGCCGATCTGGGGCCATGCGGCGCCCGGAGCCAAGGTTGAGGTGCAACTCGCAGGCGCCACGAAGGAAGCGACCGCCGACGCCGACGGCAAGTGGACGGTGAGCTTCGGGCCCCTCAAGGCGGGCGGCGGGCCGCTCGAACTGGCGGTGAAATCGGGTGATGAAACCGTCCACATGACCGACATCCTGGTCGGCGACGTCTGGGTCGCTTCGGGCCAATCGAACATGGAATGGCCGATGAAGCTCACCAACGACGCCGAAAGCGAAATCGCCGCCGCCGATTGGCCGGAAATTCGCTTTGTTGACGTTCCCAACGTCGTGGCGGCGACGCCTCTCGATTCGTTCAAGTCAGCTGGTTGGCAGCCCATCAAGCCAGAGAATATTGGCGACTTCTCGGCCGTCGCCTACTTCTTCGCTCGCGACCTGCACAAGGAACTAAACGTTCCGATCGGGCTGATCGGTTGCAACTGGGGCGGCACCCAGATGGAAGCGTGGACGAGCCGTGAAGCGCTCGAGTCGAGCGACACGTTCAAGGAGGCCCTGGCCTACGCCGACAAGGAACCTACGACCGACGACGAGAAGAAGCACCGCCAGGATCGGCCGATGGATCAACCCGCGTCGCTGTTCAACGGCATGCTCTCGACGGTCATTCCGTACGGCATTCGGGGCGCCATCTGGTACCAAGGCGAAAGCAACGCCGGCCGGCATGAGCAATACGCCGAACTCTCGAAGTTGATGATCGCCGATTGGCGGAACCGCTGGGGCCAGGGCGAGTTTCCGTTCCTGCTCGTGCAACTCGCCGCATTTGAGCCGGGGGGCGACACGTGGCCTTTCCTGCGCGAGGCCCAGACGGAAACGCTCGAGTCGCCTAACACCGGCATGGCGGTGGCGATCGATATCGGAGACCAGAAGGACATCCACCCGCGTAACAAGCAAGACGTCGGCAAGCGGCTGGCCCTGGCCGCACGGAAGGTCGCTCACGGCGAGGACATCGTTTACTCCGGTCCGATGTATAAGGAACTGAAGGTTGCCGACGGCAAGGCCCATGTGACCTTCGATCAGATCGGCGGCGGGCTGAAGGCCGAAGGCGCCGTGAAGGGTTTTGAAGTCGCCGGGGCCGACGGAAAGTTCGTTCCGGCGACCGCGGTGATTGAAGGCGCCGAGGTGATCGTCTCGGCTGACGGCGTAAGCGAACCGACGGTGGTGCGCTACAACTGGGCGGCGTTCCCCGACGGGAATCTGTTCAACGCCGAAGGGCTGCCGGCCGTGCCGTTTCGGACGAGCAAGTAACCGTTTCGCCGACGCGCGGGCTATCGCCACGCGGCTAAATGGGCGTGCACCGGCGGCAGCGTTGCATCCACAACCAATTGATCGATCCCGCGATCGATCAACAACGCCGCTGCCGCCCATTTAGCCCCGTCCGCTCGCGGCGGGCGGGGCGCCGGGAGCCCACGCTGCCCCCCCTACCCTTCGACGATATGCGCCCCACGCGCTGGTTTGGTGACGAACGCCGTCGCCTCGATGCCGGTTCGCGCGCGGTACGCGGCGGCGATGCGGTCGGCGATTTCTCGTTCGCGCCCAGCGCGAACGAGGGCGACGATGCAGCCGCCGAAACCGCCGCCGGTCATGCGGGCGCCGATGACGCCGCCGTCGGCGCCGACCTCGCGGGCCGCTTCGACAAGCACGTCGAGTTCCGGGCAGCTCACCTCAAAGTCGTCGCGTAACGAATCGTGACTGGCGTACATCAATTCGCCCACCAGCGGCCAGTCGCCCGCCTGCAGCGCGGCGGCGGCGCGGGTGGTCCGCTCGATCTCACCGACGACGTGGTGGGCCCGGCGATAGAGGAGCGGAGCAAGCTGGCCGCGATTCGCTTCGAGTTGCTTCGAGGTCACGTCGCGGAGCATCGCAACGCCGAGCAGTTTCGCGGATTGCTCGCACTGGGCGCGGCGATCGGGATATTCGCTGCCGGTTAGTTCATGCTTGACGTTGCTGTTGATCACCAGCAACGCGACGCTGGGATCGTCGAGCGGGATCAGCTCAGCCGTTTCGGTGCGGCAGTCGATCAGCAGCAGCTTGCCGGCGGCGCCGAGGGCCGAGCTGAACTGGTCCATGATGCCGCACGGCATGCCGGCGTAAACATGCTCGGCCGTTTGGGCGAGACGCGACTTGTCGACCCGATCGAGCGTACGGCCGGTCACCGCTTCGACGAGCGTCGCCGTGGCGACTTCGAGGGCGGCGCTGCTCGAGAGGCCCCCTCCTTGCGGGACTTTCGAATCAACAAGCAAATCGAGCGTCCCGGGCTGCAAGCCGCGCTCCAGGCAGCCGGCGAAGGCGCCGCGGAGGTAGCTGGTCCAATCGCGTCGCTCTGGTTCGAGGTTGCTGAGGGAGAACTCGGCGGTCTCATCGAACAGCGTGCTGTGGACGCGGATGGCGTCGCTCGCTGTCGTGCGGAGCGGCCGGCCGGCGGCGATAACGGTGTAACGCTCGATCGCCAGCGGGAAGACGAACCCGGCGTTGTAGTCGGTGTGCTCGCCGATGAGATTCACCCGACCGGGGGCGGCGACGACCCACTGCGGCGGGTTGCCGAAGACTTCGGCGTAACGGCTTTTGACCGCGGCGACCTGCTCGGGAAGCGACGGGGAGAGGAATTCGTCGTTGATGGTCGCAAGTGAGGAGGTCATGAATCAAGCCGCCGCTGGGAAATGATGTTCGTCCTACCGCAACTACCGACGCTAACTGAACTTATCGCGCAAGCGGGATCAAATCTCGGCCCGAGATAGTGCCAAGACGCCCGGAACATTCCTGGGCCCGGCTGAGCCTTTCGGCATGTCGCGCCACTGAACAGCACGCCGCGTGGGCGGCCTTTTATGGTACGCAACCGCAAGAAACCTCACAACGATGGGCAACATATCGCAAAGCGACATCGAATCTGCGGCATTTTCGGACAACTCAAGCTTTTCCACCAAATAACACATAAAGTTGATTGCAATACTCACACACCGCAGCTATCTTACCCAAACTCAAATCAGCGGCGACGATCTTGTTTTCGCCGCGGACGGATTCGTTGACCAATTCTCCATGGAAGGCTCACGCCGTGTACTCCTTGGAGTCGCCACATGGGCCAACGTCCGTTGGGCAGCGTTGCGCTGCGCCTCTACCGTACTGTTTTCCGTTCGCCATTTGCCGCGATTGCGGTCCTAACGTTCGCTGAGGGCATTTGCAGCTCGCCGAACGTTGGTTGGGCCGAACAGCAGATCCTGGCGATCAGCGGCGATCCGCAACCGGGCGGCGGCGGCGCGTTGCTCGCCGGCGTGGCAGCGCCGAAGCTGAACAACTCCGGCCAGGTGGTTCTGCAGGTGCAGCTGGCCGATGGCGTGGGCGACGTCGGTTCGCACAACGACGCCGCGCTTTGGTTTGTGGATGGCGCTCTCCGTGATCTGCTCGCTCGGAAAGGCGCCGGCGATCTCGACGGCGGAGCGAGTTTCTCGTCGTTCGCTGCGTCTTCGATCGCCGATGACGGCGACGTCGTCTTCAAAGGGGCCACCGACGCCGGCAAGCAAGGTTTGTGGCGAGCATCGCGCGACGGCGGCCGATCGACGATTGCGCTCTCGGCGACTCCCGGCGTCCCTGGCCCGCAGCTGGGATCAGCGCAGTATGACACGTTCGGATTTCAGCTGCTGCACGCCCCGCAGGATGCAGTCGCCTTCAGTTCGCGCTTGAAACGGAGCGTGGGGGGCATCAATACCACGAATTCGCGCGGCGTGTGGCGCAACGACGGCGTCGCCACCGAACTCCTCGTCCGCGAGTTCGACAGTGAAGTTCCCGGCGTTGTCGCGGCCAAGTTTCTGGTGCCGACGGCAGAGGGGATCAACAACGCCGGCCAGACGGCGCTCCTGGGATCCTTGGTCTCCGATTACGGCAACGTGACGACTCAGGACGCTTTGGCAATTTGGCGTCTCGGCGGCACTAGTGACGACGTGTTAGTGGCTCGCCGAAATATCGGGGAGCCAGCCGGCGTGAGCGGCGGGTTGTTCGGCGGGTTTTCCGACCTGCGCATCAACTCCGCAGGCGCCGTGTCGTACGTTGGCGAACTTCAACTCGCAGGCGACGTGACGGCCGACAATAATCGCGGGCTGTGGTTGTATGCAGGCGAGTCGAATCGACTGGTCGCCCGCACTGGCGCCGAGGCGCCGACCCTGCCGGGGACGGTCTTCGAAACGCTTGACGTGCCGCTGCTGAACGACGCGGGGCAACTCTTGTTCGCGGGCGGGTTGAAGTCGAGCGTCGGCGGCGTGACGCCCAGCACGGCGAAGGGGGTTTGGATTTCCGACGGGGAATCGGCGGGATCGCTCGTCGCGCGATCGGGGGTCGGCGGCGTTCCGGGGGCGCCGGCGGCCAAGTTTGCCGAGTTCGGCAGTCTTGCCTTCAACGTCGACGGGGTTGCGGCCATGTCGGCCACCCTGGAAGTTGGCTCCGGCGGAGTTGCCTCGGGGAACGAGCAAGGGTTGTGGGTGATGGACGCCAGCGGCGACGGTCGGTTGGTCGCGCGCACCGGAGACGTCGTCGCGGGGCGCACGATCGCAGCGCTGGAATTTGTCGGCGGCTCGGGCGGCGGCGATGGACGGCAGCGAGCGCTCAACCAGCATGGACAGCTTGCGTATAAGGCGACCTTCACCAACGGCGACGAAGCAGCACTGCTTTATACGCCCGAGCTGAGCTGGCGAACCGCCGGAGACGGGAATTGGGATGAAGCCGTTCATTGGACGTTGGGCATGACGCCGGCTAGCGTCCACAAGGTTGAATTGTCTGCAAACAGCCCAACCACGGTGGTAGGCCCGAGCGGCAACGTCACCGTGCGGCGACTCACGCTTGGCGGCGGCAGCGGCGAGACGACGCTGGAAATCCCTGAATCGGGCATGCTCAACGTCACTGAAGGGCTGTATCTCGCCGCGAACGGCAAGCTGGCCGGCAAGGGAACGCTCGCCGGCGAGGTGATCAATGCGGGGGCGACCAGCCCCGGCGCTTCGACCGGCGTGCTGGCGATCGACGGCGACTATCTGCAAGAAGCGAGCGGGCGGCTGACGTTCGAAATCGGCGGCGCCGACAATTCGAGCCCGACGCTCAAACAGTTCGACCAACTCCTCGTGTTTGGCCACGCTGACCTGGGGGGAACCTTGGACGTCTCGTTGGTGAGTGGCTTCGTGCCTTCGATCGGCGACTCGTTTCCGATTCTGAAGGCGACAGGCGGGTTGACCGCGTTCGATGCGATCAGTTTGCCGACGTTGCCAAGCGATCGAGCCTGGGCGACGACAACCAGCGTCGATACGCTCGCCCTGAGCGTGGTGGGAACGACTCCGGCAAGCCCCGCAGACTTCAACGGCGACGGCGTCGTTGACGCGACCGACCTTGCCGTCTGGCAGGCCGGGTTCGGCGGCACGGCCAGCGGCGATGCGGACGGCAGCGGACAGGTTGACGGCAACGATTTCCTCCTTTGGCAGCAAGAGTTCTCCGGTAGTGGCGGTAGTCTGCAAACGAGCGTGCCGGAACCAGCAGCGGTGACGTTGGTTTTCGCAGTGATACTCGCGGGAGCAACACTGCGCGGCTCAAGAGTCCAACTCGCTTCGCCCATTTAGCCGCGGGGCTTGCCCCGCGAACCCGCCGCGAGCGGCGGGGCTAAATGGGGTGTGCGCTGGGGCGAACCGCGAGCGATGCACGGCGACGCGGTTATCGTTCCACTTGACGATTCGTCGTGGTCGCTCCACGCTGGGAGGGATGCGATTTCGCCTGCTGAGTTACAACATCCACAAAGGAATCGGCGGTCTCGACCGGCGGTACGATCTCGCGCGGATTGTCGAGACGATTCGCCACTATCAGCCCGACGTCGCGTTATTGCAGGAAGTCGACGACGGAGCCAAGCGCTCGCGGCACGATTGCCAAGTCGATCTGCTCGCCGATGCCTTGGAACTTCCTCACCTCGCTTATCAGCGAAATGTCCGTCTCCGCACGATCGGCCACTACGGCAACGCCGTCCTCAGCCGCTGGCCGCTGCTCGACGCGGTTGACGTTGATCTCACCATCCCGCTGAAAAAACGCCGTTGCGCCCTCGTTTGCCGATTCGAAGCAGAAGTTCGGGGCCACCAGCGGACGATCGGGCTGGCCAATGTTCACCTTGGCTTGGCTGGGTTCGAGCGTCAGATTCAACTCCGGCGATTGTTGCGAGGCGAACTATTCTCAACGTTGGGAAACGACACGCCGCTGGTCATCGGCGGCGACTTCAATGACGTCTGGGAAAATCTGGGCAAGAAGGTGATGCACCCTGCTGGATTTGAACTGGCGAGCGGCCTGATCAGGACCTTTCCGGCGGCAGCCCCCCTCCGGAAGCTCGATCGGATATTCTGTCGGGGGCCGATCGAGTCGATCGGGGCGTTCGCCGGGCACACAGGCTTGGCACGTCGCGCGTCAGATCATTTGCCGCTCATCGTTGATTTTGAAGTGAAGTGATTGGCGTCGAAGTCACCTTCCCTATCGCACGCAGAACAATGACGATTCAGGATGCTGGATACTCGATGCTTGACGCGGGATAAATCGGCCGGTCACTAGCAACGAGCATCCAGTATCTCGCAACCAGCATCCCGCCTTCCCGCTTCGCGCCATGCCCTTCATCGCCATCATCGATCCGTTCACGTCGTGGACATTCTGGTTCTGGGCGGCGGCGCTGGCGCACTTGGCGTTGCAGATCGCGCTCGCCTTCCGCGTCATTATGCAGCGGCGGCCCACCGGCGAATCGCTGGCGTGGATCATGGTGATCTTCAGCTTTCCGGTGATTGGTCCCCTGCTCTACCTGACGATTGGCGAATTGCGCCTCGGCCGGCGGCGAGCACGTCGCTTCATCGAACTCTACCCCCCGATTCGCAAGTGGCTCGCCGAACTGCCGCAGCGCAGCCTGGTCGATTGGTCACGGCTTGATCCAGAGTTCGAATCGCTGTCGCAACTCGGCGAGGCCCTCATCGGCGTGCCGTCGCTGCGCGGCAATCATGTTGAACTCATCGACGCTTGGGAGAAAGTGTTCGCCCGGCTGATCGAAGACATCGAAACGGCGGAGCGGTCGTGCCATCTCGAATTCTACATCTGGTGCGAAGGAGGCGAAGCCGACAAGGTCGTCGACGCTCTGATCCGCGCCGCCGGCCGCGGCGTGGTTTGTCGCGTGATGGTCGACGCTTTGGGGAGCCGAGCATTTCTTCGCAGCGATCAAGTCGAACGGTTGCGCGACGCCGGCGTGATGGTCCAGGCGGCGCTGCCGGGCGGCCTGCTGCGGGCGCCGTTCGTGCGCTTCGATCTGCGGCTCCACCGCAAGATTGTGGTGATCGACGGGCGGGTCGCCTACACCGGCAGCTTGAACCTCGTCGACCCGCGTTACTTCAAAAAGGATGCTGGCGTCGGCGAATGGGTCGATGCGATGGTGCGCATCGAAGGGCCGGCTGTCGAAGCGTTGGGCATCACGTTTCTCTCCGATTGGTTCATTGAAACCAGTTCCGACTTGGCAGAATTGCAGGCGACCGGCGACGCCCATCCGCAGCCCAGCCGCGGCGACAGCACCGTGCAGGTGATGCCGTCGGGCCCGGCGCTCGCCACCGACGCCGTCGAGCAAGTGCTGATCACGGCGATCTACTCGGCCCGCCAGGAGTTGGTGCTGACGACTCCCTACTTTGTACCGAGCGAACCGCTGAGCCTCGCGCTGATCGCCGCCGCGCGACGTGGCGTCAAAGTGATTCTGGTCATCCCCGCGCGCGTCGATTCGAAGCTCGTCCGGTTCGCCAGCGGGGCGTTCAAGGGCGACATGCTGCGTGCGGGAGTCCGCATCATGCTCTTCGACAACGGGTTGCTCCACACGAAAAGCATCACGGTCGACGGGTCGCATTCGCTCTTCGGGTCGGTGAATCTTGATCCGCGGAGTATGCGACTCAATTTTGAGATTTTGTTGGCGTTCTACGACCCCGAGTTCACCAAGCGCCTGCGGGAATTGCAGCAACGGTACATCGATAAGTCCCACATGATGGATTTTGCCCGCTATCAACGCCGGCCGCGATTACGGCGAATGGCGGAGAATTTCGCCCGGCTGCTCAGCCCGTTGCTGTAGGCTGGGGCCACGCGTAACATTCGCGGCGCCTGTTTGCGCGTCTTTTCGTCTGCTGCGTAGTTAGAAAACTTTCCGCTCCCGCATTCCCAATGAACCGGTTCTCCCGGCCGAGGCACAAAAACTGCACGGCCTTTCGTCGTGGCGACGATGTCGCCGGTAGACGTTGAACAGAGAACGCCGAAATCCCCCCGATCGCCATGCTCACCCGCCGTCAGGCGTTGGTCGCCGGACTGACGCTCCTTCCCACTACTGGTCTCTGGCGGCGCGCGTTGGCGGCGCCAATGCCACAGTACGCCCATGGGCAGGTCCGACTGCCGAGCGGACGGCGAATCGGTTACGCCGAATACGGCGACCCGAGCGGTCCGCTCGTCTTTTACTTCCACGGCACGCCTGGCTCGCGGATTGAAGCGGGGCTGATCGCCGATGAAGCAACGGCTGCCGGAATTCGTCTGGTCGCTTTGGAACGTCCCGGGATCGGCCTCTCCGACTATCAATCAGGCCGGCGGATTTTGAATTGGCCTGCCGACGTCGCCAGTGCAGCCGAGGCGCTCGGCTACGGCGGGACGTCGTTTGGCATCGTGGGACTTTCGGGCGGCGCGCCGTATGCCCTCGCTTGCGTCCGCTGCATGCCGGAGCGATTGACGCATGTGGCCGTCGTTTCGGGACACACCCCTTTATGTCCGGCCGGGGCGCCGAGCGGCAGCCAGGATAAGCTCATCGCATGGGTCGGCCGACGACCGCGGCTCGCCACCGCGGCTTTCCGCGTCGCAAGCAACCAACTACGAAAGCATCCCAAGTTCGTTCTCCACAAAGTTTCCGAAAGCTGGGCCGAATCGGATCGGCAGCTGATTCTGTGTAACCCGGCCTACTACTCGGCATTGAACCAGACGCTCCTCGAAGCGACGCGCTGCGGTCCGGAAGGCATCGTCACCGACGTGACGCTACTGGGGAACGATTGGGGCTATCGATTCGGCGACCTGCCCCCAGCTTCCGTTTCATTCTGGCAAGGAGGCTGCGACCCGATCGCTCCGGCGGCGATGGGGCACTACTTCCAGCGGAACGTCGCCGGCAGTGAGCTGACGATCGACCCGCGGGCTGGGCACCTCACCGTGTTGAAATGGCATGCGGCGGCGATCTTGGGACGCTTCGCTACGAAGTAGCCGCGGGGCAACGGCTCGCTGAGCGGGCTTGCGCCAGGTTACGACTTTTGGAGGGGCGATCTCCTGCGTCCCCCGGCCACTGGCCGGGGGCTAATGGGATAACTTGTTAGCGCGGCGAGATTGCCGATGCGGGAACGACGCCGGCGGTTTGCGGCATCACTGCCTCGGTGCGAATGAGCAGCACCATTTCCACATGAAACGTCTCTGTCACCCGCCCGAGTGCGCCACGTCGCGTGCGCGTTCTCCGCGAAAGCAATCCGCCCAGTATCTGCGATTCGCCGAACGCCGATTCAATTCTGGAATTGACGCTCGAATGCTGCGTTCGATGCAATGGATTTCGCTGCGATTTACCGTCTTCGGCGGGGGTAGCATGGTCGACGTTGAACTCGACTCGCACGCGATTGTTTCCCAGCGAGTCGGCGCGAACGCGTATATCGGTAAACGGCGAGTCGACGCCGTTGTCGTCGCTGTTCGCGTGAGCGACGCCGATCTGCGACGTCGCCGGCTGCCCGCTAACGACCTCGAGCTTGGGCGCAGCCAGCGTCTGAACGGCTCCTTTCGCACGGAGCTGCTCTAACTCTGCCGCCGTCCATGGCCCAAATTCCAGCGTCGAAACAGCAGGATCTCGTTGTTCTGAGCCAATGCCGAGTTTCTCGGCCATCGTTCGATTGACTTCCAACAACTCCAGGTGAACCACCATCTCCTGCGGCGTCTGCGTTTCGACAATCAGCTGATCGATTTCGCGTTGGATTTGATCCCGCTGAACGATGCGTTCGCGCAGCAGTCCAAGCTTCTGCAAGGTGACTGGATCTGGCGGCGTCGGGACGTTGATCGGATGGGGCGCCACCTGCGGCGGCATGCCGGCGGCGAGGGCAGGATCCGTTTGGGCCGAAGCGCTCGAGCTGAACAGCAACAACGCGACGACGGTCGCAACCAGCCGTGGGGACATGCAACTACTCCGACGCGGCGACGAGAACGCTACAGAAAGGGACGCGGCGGGATGATACGGGCTCGCGGAGCGGCGGCTCAAGGGCAAAGCATGCCCCGCGCGGTCCGCTTAGTCGTGATTCGCGCCACGCTCGTCGCTCTCGTCCCCGGCGTCACCGATGGCCTTCATTGCCAGCGAAATCACCAAACCGATCAAGCAGACGAGCCACGCAACGCCGACAGCGATGTGGAGCCGCTGAAACGCGGTCGCGGCGGCGGCGTCGCCCATCGACGCTAGCAGGCCCGAAACCCAATAGAGGAGCGACTGCAACATCGGCAGGCCGAGGGTGAGTCCGAGCAAGAGTTTGAGTGCCGTCCGAATCGTCATCGCTTGGCTCGTCGCTTGACTCCGTCCATCGGTTTGCTTTTTTTAGCCCCCGGCTCCGCCGGGGGGTCGGTCGCCATACCGGTAGGCAGCGCCCCGTGTGGTGCTACCCCCCGGCGAAGCCGGGGGCTGGAAGTGCCCGCGCGACCGGCAGAATCGCCCTCAACCGACCATCTTCCGCCCCTGTGCAGGAGTGTCAAGGCGACTCGCGGCCGCGGAGGCGTGCGGAAGTTTGACCCTTCTCCGCCGGCGGTCAGAATGGAAGCATGCACGTTCGTCAGCCAGTTCGCAGGTCGATTTCTTTCCTCGCCGCACTCCTCGGCGCCGGGCTGTTGTGGGGGCTGAGTGCGGAGCCGGTTCGCGCCCAGGTGCTGCAGCTGAAAGATGGCCGCACCATCAAAGGCGCCGTCGCCCGCACTTCGGGCGTCGCCGACAACCCGGGCAAGCCGAGCGGTCAGTCGGGCGAGATTGCGACGAAGCCGATCCTCGTCGTCGACGACGAACTGCGTCGCATTTTCATCTGTGGGCAGCGCGTGAATAACATCATCGAGCAGGCTCCTGAACAACTCGTCACGATCAAGCCGTGGCAACACGCGGCCGAAGGCGCCGCGCGGCTGATCGCGGTCGGCCCGGCCATCAACATCACGCCGTTCGACGAGTTTGGGCGACGAGTCTACGAGATGCAGTCGGCGAGCGGACCGATTTCAGTGGTGCAGGGCATCACCGAACTGACGCCACGGTACACGAAACTTTCGTCGCTCCATGGCCCGCAGCGGGCCGTCGCATGGGAAGCGAGCATGGCGACTTCGTCGCTGCCGTCCGACGTCATCGCCAAGGTCATGGCAAAAGCGATTCAGCAAGATGACTGGCAAGCGCGCATTCAAGCCGTGCGGTGGTATCAGCAGGCTGGCCGCTTTCCCGAAGCGCGGCGAGAGTTAGAACGGATCATCGAAGAGTTCCCCGATCAAGAGGGACTCAAGGCTCAGGTCGGCGAATTGCGCCAGCGCGGGGCGAGTCAACTCCTCAAAGAGTTGGAACTACGGCGAAGCGCGGGTCAACACAAGTTGGTCGGCGCCTTGCTGGAATCATTTCCCGCGGAGGAAGTGGCCGGCGAGACGCTGATCAAAGTTCGCGAGATGATGACCACCTACGAGCAAGAGAATCGCCGCATGAAACAAATCGGCGAATCGCTGCAAGCGACAGTGGCGGCGATCGGCGATCCCGATCAGCGCGGGCTCATGGCGCCGATGGCTGATGAGGTCGTTAAGGAGTTGAGTCACAATACGGTCGCGCGACTCGCGCCGTTCGTCCAGTTGCTTGACGACCAATCGCTGAAGGCGGAGGAGAAAGCCTCGCTCGCCATCACTGGCTGGCTGCTGGGCGAGAATGACGCTAAGCAAGAGATCCAAGTGGCGCTCGCGCTCATCAAAATTCGCGATGCGGTGCTCCGCTACCTGCGCGAACCGGCGGCGGCCGATCGACAGTTGATTCTCGAATCGATCCAGAGCATGGAAGGCTCCTCGGTCGATCAGATCGCCAAATTGATCGCCCGCATGAAGCCGCCATGGCACGACGCCGCTTACATCAAGCCGGCTGGCGCCTACCTGACGCTCGCGGCGCCAGGCCAGACCGAGGATGGCGACTTTACCTATCATGTGCAGCTCCCGCCTGAGTACGATCCGTACCGCCGCTACCCGACAATCTTGGCGCTCAACGGCTCGTACAATTCGCCGGAGCAGGAACTCGATTTTTGGGCCGGTTCGCCGGCGGCAGTGAACGGCAGCGAGGAAGAAGTTCGCCGCGGCCAGGCGATGCGGCATGGCTACATCACAATCGCCGTCGATTGGCAGAAGCCTCATCAGTACGACTATGAATACTCAGGCCGCGAACACCTCGCGGTGCTCACCTCGCTGCGCGACGCGATGCGGCGGTTCAGCGTCGACGCCGATCGGATCTACCTCACCGGCCACGACATCGGCGGCGAGGCAGCCTGGGACATGGCCCAATCGCACCCCGACGTCTGGGCCGGCGCCATGCCGTTCATTCCGCGAGCTGAAGATGAGCAAAAATACATCGCCCACACCTGGGAGAACGCCCAGTACGTTCCCCTCTACTTCGTCGCGGGACAGCTCGACGGCCGAACGGTGTCCCAGAACTCCGAGGTTTGGAACAAGTACCTGCGGCTGGGCCGATTCGACACGACGCTCGCCGAATACAAAGGCCGCGGGCACGAGCCGTTTCACGACGAGATTTTGGATCTCTTCGATTGGATGAGCTTTAAGAAGCGAAGCGGCCCGCCGCAAGAGTTCGACTGCGCGGCGCTGCGGCCATGGGACAACTTTTTCTGGTGGCTTGAAGTCGGCGAGTTTCCGAACAAGCACATGATTTACCCAACCGATTGGTTAGGGGCGCGCGCGAAACCTGCTCACGTCGAAGGCCGAATCTATCCCGACAACCGTCTGACCGCCGAGACGGTGGGCAAACATACTACGATTTGGTTGGGGCCCGACTTTGTCGATTTCTCTAAGCCGATGCGGCTGACGTTCAACAACCGCAAGATTCCCGACCCTCCCGAGGGGATCCGCCCGAACGTGAGCGTGCTGCTGGAAGACGTGCGGACGCGAGCGGATCGCCAGCGGCCGTTTTGGGCGAAGGTGGAGATGCCTTAGCCGTCTTAGGCTGCTAGGAATTGAACCGCCAAGGACGCCAAGAGCGCCAAGGAATACGGGGAGAGTTAACCACAATGGCACGATGGACAAGCGTGATGAAAGAAAAGGGAGATAAGAACACTAATCGACGCTAATCCCAATCAGCGAAGATCAGTGTTCCGAAATCCCCGCATTCCTTGGCGCTCTTGGCGTCCTTGGCGGTTAATCTTCTTCTACCGGTTTCTTACCGCACGCGGGACGCTTCGCGGACCGGCGCCTCGTCGAGCTTGGCTTGTGATTCTTGCTTGGTAAGCGTCGCTCCGACGACGAACCAGCCGTCATCGAGCGAGCGGACGACGATGCCGGCCGGGCTGAAGTAGCGGCGGACCATCTCGAACGGCGGCAATTGCCGACCGTCGATCCGCTGCTTGCGGAGGACGCCTTCTTCTTCATCTTCCGGGGTCGTCAGCAGGCGATTCAGCAGGCGCCCGAGGAGGGTTTCCGATTCGGGCATTTTTCCTTGACGTAGTAGCTCGTAAGTTGGCCGGTAGGCCTCGTCGGTGCGGCGGAAGCACCGAGCCGCCACTGGACCGGGCAGCAACTGATTGAGCGTCACTTCCACTTCGCGAAAGTCGGGGGCGTCGGTCAATTGCTCGCCCTTCGCCTTCGCGGCGAGCATCTTTTCGAGAAACGTCAGGTGCGACGCGACGAGCAGGTGGCCGTCGGTGACGCAGACCGCGGAGTTCGACATTGCGGTGGGCTTCAACCCCTCGGCGCCTGCCTCTGCGGCGGCGGCGGGCTCGAAGTCGATCTCCAATTCAGGGATCTCTTCCTGGGCAGGCTTGATCTCGTACACGACTTTGCCTTGGAATTCCTTCTTCTCGGCGTTTGGATCGGCCTGCATGTACTTCTCGACCGTCGCGGCGACGGCTGCTTCGTTCTTCAGCTCGACCATGAACATGAATCGCTCGCTCTTGGTCGTGATCGGCAGCTCGTAATCGGTGAACAGCGAGATGCGCTGCCCGAGATGCTGAACGAATTCCTTCTGCACTTCGATCTGCGCGCCGAAGGGATCCGTTTTCAGGCCATCGATGACGTCATCAAAGGCATGATCATATCCTGCGATCGCATCAAACAACGAACCGAAGTATTTGTAGGCGTTCTGCAGATCCATGTTGAACGTGCGGTAGCTTGCCAACGAACGCGGAATCCACGGCTCCGGCGGCATCTTCTCGGCGTTCGGAAACTGCATGATCCGCATCGCGAGCTTGTACTTTGTCGGGTCATTCGTCACGGCCGGAGCGTAGACCGACGTGCGGTGAAGCACTTCGAACGACCCATAGGCGGCGAGGTTGACGAATCCGCCCATGCCTTCGATCGCATCGAAGCCTTGATTCTCCAGAATGCTGACGTAATCCTTACCCCGCTTAGCCAACTCTTCGCCGGAGACCAGCGAGCGGCTCGCGCGGGCGTAGCCAAACGGCTCGACGTACCAGCGCACTTCAGGCGTTAGGTCGTCGGCCTCGGCGGCACAGCGTCCCATCGTGGTCGCGTAGGGCTTCACATCGGCGAGGCGGTTGCCCGGCGCGCCGCCGAAACGGGCGATCATTTCTTCGGCTTCTGCACGGCTATCGGTTGCGCAGAGCATGTCTTGGTGAATAAAGAACGCCGCCTCGCGGGCGATGTCCTTCTCGCGCTGCGGAGGAATCGCGTAGATGGCCAGCTTCACGCCGCCCGAAGTGACGTCGGAGCGTTTCGCTTTGCGGCGCGTCATTTCCTGATCAATCTTGCCGAGCAGCGTTTGAGCGGCCGGGACGTTGCCGGTGACGTCGACGGTGATCGCCACCGCCGCGCGCGTCGCTTCCTGTTCGATCATGCCGACGCCGACTTCGCCGGTCGCGACGTCGCGGAGATCTTCGATCGTCAGCGCCAATTTGGTGCGCGTGTCGGAGAGCTTACGCTCGATTTGCGCCTTCAGATCTTGCACGAAGGGCTGCATCGCCTCGTCTTTGACGAGGTGACCCATTTGCGTTTTGTTCCAATTCGCCTCGAGCTTCTTCATGTCGGCGATCGACGCGAAGCCTCGCGTCGAGGAGGACATGATCGTATCGCTCGGAACTGCCGCCGCGGCCAACGCCGGGAACAGGCAGGTGAATGTCAGCGCCAGCAGGCCGCCAATCGAGTGGAGTTTCGCCAAGGTCTCGTTCCTGCATCAGGGCCGCGCGTGAAGCGGCCGGGAGAAAATCGGGGATCCGTGCGCCGGGACAATAGCTGGTCTGCGGCGGCAAAACAATGGATATCTTCGCGGAAAGCGTGCGGAGGCGTTACAAATGGCCGCAAGTTTTGAGCCGAGGGCGGCGACTTGCTGGCAGTTTGGCGAAGCTGGAAAAAGGAGGCAAACCACTAGCGAGCTAGAGTGCTGCAGAAAACAAAAATCTAACCGCCAAGGACGCCAAGGACGCCAAGGGGAAGACATGAGTTAAGATTTTTAAGCATGTTCGTCCGCATGGGTTCGCTGCTTGTATCTCCTTGGCGAACCTTGGCGTCCTTGGCGGTTCAAAAAGAAATCGCTCTGCCAGCTGAATCAGCTCACAATATCCCGCCGGCGGCTGAGGTAGTCCCACACGACGTAGCGGTCGAGGTCGCGGCCGGCGGTGAAGAAGACGCGGCCTTTGGTCGATTCGGCCAGGCGGTAGGCGAAGCGTACGTCCTCTTCCGTTTGCGACCAGCTCGGCATGAGGAACATGTTGATCGTGATCCCCTCGCGGCGGCAGAGTTGGCCCTCGCGGAGGGTCGCCTCTTCGGTCCGCGGGTCGGGCGGGTAGAGAAGGTAGAGCATCTGCTGCTCAAAGTGGGCGGTCGGCAACCCGTCGGTGATGAGAATGATCTGCCGGTTGGGAGTCTCCTGCGTTGCCAGCATCCGGCGGGCGGTCGAGAGGGCGTGCTGGATGTTGGTGAAGTGGGGCGGGATTTGGTGCTCGCTGACATCGTCGCGGCTCATGTCGGCGCGGAGTCGGACAATGGGATCGTAGACCGTCACCGGCTTCGGCATCAGTTCGATCAGTTTGCCGCGGGGCACCGGCTTGGCGAAGCTGTACATCTCGATGAACTGCAGGTAGTCGCCGGGATACTCGCTGCGGATGAGCCCTTCGAGCGCGAGCGCCATCCGTTTCACGTTGATGTACTGGCCGTCGTAGCGCATCGAGCCGCTCATATCCATCAGCACGCAGGTGGCGCACTTGGGCGTGTTGCGGGTACGATGGATTTCGATGTCTTCCTGGTCGAGTCGCACGGGCGTGCCGGGGCCCTTGCGGATCAGCGCGTTGACGAACGAGGAAGTTATGTCCATGTTCGCCACGGAATCGCCGAATTCGTACTGCTTCGTGGTTTGAAGTTCGACGGCGCCCTCGCCGACGATGTTTGCTTGATGCCGGCCGGTGCGCGACGGCGCCAACTCGCTGAAGAGTCGCTCTAACAGCTTCGCCTGGAAGATGCGATAAGCCTTTGGCGTGAGACGAAAGCTGCCGTTGCGCTGTTCGAGCCCTTGCTGCTCGGCCATTTCGCGCAGGTAATCTTGAATCTGCTGCTGCAGCGCACTGAGCTGGTCGACGTCGCCCGGCTCAGTGAACTCTGCGAGGGCCTCCATGTCGATCAGGCCGATCTGCGCCGTCTCGCGGGCCTCTTCGAGTTGCTTGATCAGGTCGTCGATCTTTTCGAGCTCCTCCTTCACCTCGAGGGCCTGCGGCACGGTAAGCGACTCGCGGCCGGTGAACTCGTACTTCGCGGCGAGTTGTTCGACGAGATACTTGTCGCCAAGCGTCTCGATGAGCGAGACCAGTCCCCGCGCGAACGGCGACTGGTCGTTGCCCGCGGCGTACCAGAGTCGTTCGAGATCGCGAATCTGTTCGTTCTTCACGGCCGAGTGGAAACGCTCGCGCAATCCCTTCGGCGGCGTCATCTCCTGAGCTTGTTGAGCAACGGCGCGGTCGGCGGCCTTGCGGGCCTTGCGCATCTCGAAGCGTTCGAGAATCTTTCGTTTGCGCTCTTTGAGAATCGCGACGAGGGCGTCGATGCTCGGACCGAGTCCAGAGATCTGGCTGGGGTCGATCCGAATCGCGCGGGCGAGTTCCTCTGGCGTCAGCTCGCGCCGCTGGCCGTAGGCGAGCATGTGCTCGAACGCGGCCGAGGTCATATCAGGCGGCGGCTGCGTGGGGCTGGGGAACCGCTTGGGATCGTACTGCTGGTAGGCGTGGATGACGCCGCCGAGAGTCTGGCGATTGGCCATAGCGGAGGGGCCTGCGGGCGAGGTGTGGAACCAGGGCGGCGCCGAAGCACCGGTGAATGATAGCCGCTGACGGTGCAGAGTGAAGCTTGCGGCCTGAACCCAGGGTTCTAGGAAGTTTTTACCACGAAACACACGAAGGACACGAAAGACACGAAAGACGATGACGAGTGAATTTCACCGCTGATCGACGCCATTGCTCGCTAACCGATATGCATCAAAACAGTTACTTAGCGAATGATTAGCGTCTATCAACGGGGCGAAGTCTGTCCGTCTTTCAATTCGTGTGCTTCGTGTGTTTCGTGGTAATAAATTCCCCGCATTTCATTCCAACGTCAGCTCGTAGCAAGCAATCTCCTCCGCGTTGCGGACGTAGAGCCGGTCGCCGACGATGGTGGGATGATTCCAGGTCTTCCCCTCGATCGCCTGGAAACGAGCCACCTCCTTCAACTCTTCAGGATTCGCTTCGACGAGAATCACCTCGCCCTGCTCGGAGAGTACGAGCAGCAGGCCTTGATCGGCCAGCAGCAGCACCTGGCCGGCGCCGTAGCGTCCCTTTTTCCAATGACGCTTGCCGGTCTTGAGATCGACGCACGCGAAGATGTTGCCGTCGAAACCGTAGACGGCGTCTTCGTAGCGCACGTAATCGTTGAAGTACGGCTTCAAATCGCGCGATTGCCACTTCGGCTCGACGCTCCACTCTTTTCCCTCGGCGCCAAGAGCGACGTTGAGCAACATCGTGCCGCCGGCTTCGCTGAAGGCGATCATCACTTCGTTCGGGCTAATGAGATGCGGCTGCGTCGCCGGCATGCCGGTTCTCATTTGGCTGGCAGGAAAGCCCCACACTTTTTTTCCGGTGACTGGATCAGCGGCAGTGAACTCTTTGTCGCTGAGGTAGAGGACCTGCTGCACGCCGCCGAACGATGCGAGTTGCGGCGACGAGTAGCTATGCCCGCCGCTGGCAATATTCCATGCCGGTTCGCCCGTTTCAGAATCGTAGGCCAGCAAACTCTGATCATCGGCTCCGCCGGCGAAGACAATCACGCGCCCGTCGACCACCAGTGGCGAACTGGTAAAACCCCATTCCGGAATCTTGGCGCCCGAATCGTCAGCGATGTTGCGATTCCAGACCAGTGAACCGTCGGCGGCGTCGAGGCAATTCAACACGCCGGTGGCGCCAAGAGCGTAGATGCAGCCGTCGGCAAACGTCGGCGTTGCGCGAGGACCGTCGCCGCCGAGTTCTTCGGAGAAGCGCGTCTTGTCTTCGTGCGACCAGACTTCTTCGCCCGTGGCGGCGTCGAGAGCGATCACCGCTTCGACGTCGCCGCGCTGCTCTTGCGTGAAGAGGAGATTGCCGACGGCGGTGATCGACGACCAACCGGGGCCGATCCGCTGCCGCCAGAGTTCCTTCGGCGGCGACTTCTCCCAGTCGGTGACGAGTTTGACGCCGTGAAGCACGGCGTCGCGGTTCGGGCCGCGGAAAGCGGTCCAGTCGGTTTCGCTCGGGACGATTGGTTCGGCGAGTTCGGCGTCGCGAGCAACGGAATCGGTTCCGCGACCAGCGGTCGCGGCTTTTTGTTGTTGGCGGGCGGCGAGGAATTCTTCTTCGGCCGAGGCCGTCCAGCGCCAGTGCATTTCTGGGGGACCGCCGCCGCTCATGCCGCTGGTACGGATGAGAGCGATCGGCGCCCACACGAGCAGACCGATCGCGAACAACCCGCGGCGGCGACTTGCCGGTGTCGCGTGTCGGGCGAGTAACATCCAGAGCGTCGCCAAGGTCATCGCCACGGCGAGGATGAACATCAACACCGAGACGACGGGCTTGAGTTCGAGCTCGGGACTTCTCACGAGAAACGCCAACCCCAACCCGGCGGCAGCGACAATTGGGATGGCGAACTTCTCGCCCCAAGACATGCCGCGATTGAATAGCCACCAAAGCGAGAACGTGACGATCAACGCCAACGTCGCCATGACGCGATACAGAAAGACTTGAAAGGTCGCCAACTCCAGGAAGGTGAACCCGAAGAACGCGAACCAGTAGAGAGCAACCAGCGCCAGCGGGATCGCCAAGCGAAGCTGACGCGGCGGCTTCGTCTCGCGGGCCGTCTCGTTCACGTCGCTGCCATCGGTCTTGCTCATCTGAACGCTCCGGTCCTTGTTCGTAGGTTTCCCTGCCAATATACCGTTTGCCGGTCGTCCGCTGATATGGCCGCACTCGCTGGCATCCGTTGCAACCTCGCCGAACGACCGGCACAATGGCGGCCATGAAGCATATCCAGCGCGAAAGCCTGATCCACGACCCGATTCATGGCTACATCCCGTTCATTTCGGTCGCCGAGCCGGGCGAAACGGCCGAGCGGACGCTGCTTGACCACCCGTGGCTGCAACGGCTGCGGCAAATTCACCAGCTGCAAACGGCATGGTGGGTCTATCCGTCGGCCGAGCATACGCGGTTCCAGCATGTCGTCGGCACGATGCACATGGCGAGTCGCGCGGTCGACGCGCTTTACGCCAGCCTCAGGGAAGTTTGCCCCGACGTACCGAGCCGCGGCTTCGTCGAATGCACCATGCGGCTCGCAGCGCTGTTGCACGACGTGGGGCATGGGCCATTCGGGCACTTCTTCGACGCCCATTTTTTGAGTGCGTTCCGCCAACCCGACGGTTCGCGACTGACGCACGAGACGCTTGGCGCCCACATCATCATCGAAGAGCTGGGCGAAACGCTCCGCGGCATCCGCCGCTGCCCGAACAGCGAAATGCTCGAACATGAGCAGATCGATCCGCGGCAAATCGCCTGGCTCATCACGCGGCCGACCGAGCACGATTCGAGCGAGCACCCGCGGTGGCTCGCGCTGCTGCGGAGTCTGTTCTGCGGCCTCTATACCGTCGACAACATGGACTTCGTGCTGCGCGACGCCTTCATGTCGGGCTACAGTACGAAGGCGTACGATCTCGACCGGTTGTTGCGTTATAGCTTTTTCAGCGAGCGCGGCCTCACGATTCATCACCGCGGGCTGAACGCGCTGCTGCGCTTCATGCAGACGAAAAGCGAACTGTTTCGCGCCGTTTACTTTCATCGCACGGTGCGGGCGATCGACAAGACGCTCGAAGGGTTGTTCCGCGACAGCAAGGGGCTGCTCTTCCCCGGCAATCCGCTGGAGCACCTCGAAGACTACAAGACCTTCACCGAGTGGTCGCTGCTGGTTGACGTCGCTCATTGGCATAAGAGCGAAAACGTCGCGAAGCGGGCGCTCGGCGAGCGTTGGCAGCGGCTCCTCGCGCGGCAGGTCGACTGGGACACAGCCTACGAGCGCAATCTCACGTTCAATGCCAATGACTCTGAACAGACCAGCATTTTCAGTGACGTGAAAATGGTTGAGCATGCCATCCGCTCAAAACTGCCGAGCGAGATCGCCGACATCGACATGCAGATCGACTTGCCACGGCATATCTATCGTCCGCACGAAGGAAAGGCGACGGCCGGGCAGAATTTCCTCTACACCGCCGGCGGCGCGACGCGGCGGCTCGACGACGATCAGCTCTTCCGGCAGCTGCCGGTGGCCCATCGGATGTGCCGCGTCTATGTGCGAAAAGACGCCCCGCTGGAACAGGTGAAGGCGATTGCCGCGGCGCTCGACCAACTGGTCGGCAGCGGCGGCGAGGATGATCTCACTAACATGTAGCCGCGGGTCAACGACCCGCCGGAGCGGTACTCAAGGCGTTTTGCAGTGCTGAAGAATAGGACGCGGATTTTCGCGGATTGGGCGGATAGACGCGGATAAAAATGAAGTTAGGACGCTTCGAAGCGACCGCCTTCAGAATCGTTCTGCCCATCCGCGAAAATCCGCTAAATTCGTGGAAATCCGCGTCCCATTCTTCGCCTTCTCGATTCAGCCGCCGGTATCAGATCACGCGTGCGACGGGTAGAATGGAGCGTTTTCTGCTCCGCTCCGGCGGGTCGTTGACCCGCGGCTACTTTTGCACACGGCCCCATGTCGCACGATCGCTACGAAAACCCGCTTGAAAGCCGTTACGCCTCTGCTGAGATAAGTGAACTGTGGAGCGCTCAGCGCAAGCACAGCACCTGGCGGCAACTTTGGGTCTGGCTCGCCGAGGCCGAGGCGGAGATGGGGCTGCCCGTCACGCAAGCGCAGATCGAGGAACTGCGGGCCCACATCCACACGATCGACTTCGCCGCCGCCGACAAGTACGAGCGCGAACTGCGGCATGACGTGATGGCCCACATCCACGCCTACGGCGACCAATGCCCGACAGCGCGGCCGATCATCCACCTCGGCGCCACCAGCCAGTACGTCAACTGCAACGCCGAGTTGATGCTGATTCGCGAATCGCTCGAGCTCATCGCCCGACGACTGGCGGCGACGATCGACGCCCTCGCTACGTTCGCCGAGAAGTATCGCGATCTGCCGACACTCGGGTTTACCCACCTGCAGCCTGCCCAACCAGTGACCGTTGGCAAGCGAGCCGCCCTCTGGTGCTACGATCTCACGCTCGACCTCGCGGAAGTTGAACACCGACTCGATCAACTCAAGGCCCGCAGCACGAAGGGAACCACCGGCACGCAGGCGAGCTTCCTTCACCTGTTCGACGGCGACCACGCGAAGGTCCGCGAACTCGAACGACGCGTCGCCGCGAAGATGGGCTTCGACGCCACTTACGCCGTGACGGGGCAGACGTATCCGCGAAAGATCGACGCCCAAGTGGTCGACGTCCTCGCTGGCATCGCCGCCTCGGCCCACAAAGCGGCGACCGACTTGCGCATCTTGGCTCATCGCAAGGAACTCGAAGAGCCGTTCGAGAAGCAGCAGATCGGCAGTTCGGCGATGGCCTACAAGCGGAACCCGATGCGCAGCGAGCGGATCTGCGGCCTCGCCCGTTTCGTGCTGAGCCTCCAATCGAATCCCGGTGACACGCTCGCCACGCAGTGGATGGAGCGAACGCTCGACGACAGCTCGAACCGCCGCCTGGTGCTTCCGCAGGCGTTCCTGGGCGTCGACGCCGTGCTGCTCCTCTACCGCAACGTCGCCGAGGGGCTCGTCGTCTACCCTGAAGTGATCGCCCGGAATCTACGCGAAGAATTGCCGTTCATGGCGACCGAGAACATCCTCATGGCCGCCGTGCAAACCGGCGGCGACCGCCAGGACCTCCACGAGCGGATCCGCGTTCACAGCCAAGCGGCCGCCGCGGAAGTGAAGCAACATGGCCGCTCGAACGATTTGCTGGAGCGGCTGGCCGGCGACAAAGCGTTTGCCGGCGTCGATCTGGCGGGAGCCGTCGATGCGTCGAAGCTGACCGGACGGAGCGCGGCGCAGGTCGACGAGTTCCTGGCCGACGTGGTAACGCCGATTCGTGCGAAATACGCCTCGACCGGCGACGAACGCGAGTCGGTGCGAGTTTAGCGAGCCTGCTGATCGAGTCGATCGCGGCGGCGTACGCATGCTCCCAATCCGACAGCGCCCGATAACAGGGCAAGCCCTGCGGCTGGCTCCGGAACGGCGACTTGCTGAGCGGCAGCATCTGCGAACGTCGATGCATCAGTCAGCTGGATGCTCAGCGGCGACGCGGTTTGCTGGAGCCTCATGATCGCGAGTTGGATCGAGCTAAGCTCATCATTCACAGAATCGACGACCAGATTGAGGTCCATGTCGACCAGATAGGGATCCGCGGTAATGCTCGCCCCCAAGCCGACTTGCGAAAAGTTCTGATACTCAGCCATTCGGAGGGTCAAATATTCTTGACGATACCATCCCCAATCGATGGAATTGTAGATTGGTCGATTGATCAATACCGGGATGGACGGCGGATCAATCTCGGCAACAGGATCTTCGATGATCGTCGGGGTTTCGATGACGTCTGGGTTGGTCGCGGGCGGATCAACGGCCCATTCCGGCCATTGCGGCGGCTCCTCGCTGGGAGGATCGGAAGGTTCAACAGGCGGTGGAATCTCCACCACGGGCGGAAGGACGGGCTCGTTGGGAAGCACGGGATCGACCGGAATTGTCGGGATGACGGGATCCAAGATTGGAGGCGTCTCGACGACCGGCGGCGCTGGGGTCGCAAAGAGATCGAAGTTCGGCAGATAAATGCCAGAAGGCGTGTAGATTGGAATCGGAGTGACGTTTTTACCGCTCCCGATGGAACTGACGCCAATGTAGAAGTCGCTCAGGCCGTCACTCAGGCCCGTGGGAAAAATCGTCCCTGCGTCAAAACTTCCCCCCTCGATGCCGTCGAGGAAGAGCCAGCCCGCCTCCTCTTCATTGGCTACCGAAAAACCGGCTTGCGTCGTCGCGGCGCCCTCCGGCCGAAACTGAGCCTTGTCGTTGCGGCCGATTCCGACGCCATGAATGTTAAACAACCCCTCAAAGCGGAGGCTGCCGGTCTCGGCGTCATAAATCGCCTTCATCCCGGTAACATCCAGAAAATCGCTCGCCGTCGCTGGCCCACCGACGACCGTGGTCACCAGCAACCCAGTGACAGCGATCATTTTGGGGAGATTTGTGAAAAGTCTCATCTGATCGAGCCCTCGGTCCAGATGCGGCGAAAGCAGGAAAAGCTGCCGCTAACTGGAGGGGCCGGCCTCTGGCAGAAATGTCACGCCAATATCGACGTTACACTAAGTCCAGTGGACTCGCCCGCCGATGGCGCTTCGTGCTGCATTCCTGGCAAACCCCGCTCACGATCAGCCGATGCCCGGTCACGCGGAAGCGATGCTCCCGCCCTACGGCGTCGCGCAGGCGTTGCAGTTCGTCGCTCTGGAACTCGATGAGCGTATCGCACATCGTGCAGTGCAGATGATCGTGCTGAGGGTAGCCATAGTCATGCTCGTAGACCGCTCGGCCGCCCAGGTTCATGCGGCGGAGCAGGCCCGCTTCGACCAGTTCGTTGAGCGTGCGGTAGACGGTCGGCCGGCTCACCTTATCGCCCAATTCGGTGCGTGACAGATTGGCGATCAACTCGTCGGCGTCGAAATGGTCGTGCCGTTCGAAGACATGGTCGATCAGGGCGCGGCGCTGCTGAGTAATCCGCTTGCCGCGGCTTTGGAGGTACTCCGAGAATCGCTCCTGCGGCGAACTGGAGACCTGAACGGCGCCTAACGCAAAATCAGCTTCCATGACGAGCTTCGACCAGACCTTTCAGTCTCAGGAAGCCACCTCCTCAGCAGCTATTGAGACACGACAGATGAATCAATTCGCCGCAATTGGGCGAAAACAAGCCAACCGCGGGTTGGCGGCGAGGCTTATTGATTCTACGCCAAGCGGCGTCCAGTCTCAAGATGGTCCGCCACACGCGGCATTGCCGCCACTAAAGCGGTCTCGCCAGCTGGCTCCGCCACCTCAAAAACGGCCATTTAGCCCCGTCCGCTCGCGGCGGGCAGCGCGGGCTACCGCCCGCGGCTAAATGGGCGCTGCGGCGGGCGATCCGTCAGGGAATCAGGAAGCGTCGAAGGACGGCAGGCCCGCGACCGGGCACGCCGATACCGAGGGCTTACACCAACTCATCCAGCATCGCGTCGAACGCCATCGCCATCTTGTCGGGCGTGTCGTACGACCCGTCGCCAATCTGGGCGCGAACACGGGCGACCAGGTCAGCCCGGAAGTCGCCCCCTTCGGCGGCGCTCATGGCCGCTTCGGCCGCGGCCGAGAATTCGACGCTGTCGGTCGGTTGAGCGCCCGACGCGGGAGTCGTCGACCGGTTCCAGTGCGGGCCCTGCAGCGGTTGAGCACCGTGAAGTTGTGAAGCGCCGTAAACGTGCATCTGAATTGTCCTCGCTCGGAGAGCGTCGTTGGGTCGACCGGCGAGACGCCGGGTTGGCGGTCGGTCAGGCGGCGTCAACGGCACGGTTGCCTTCGATGCGGCGCTTGACTGATGCCTGAGGAGTTATTGTGTACGAGTTTGGCCCGATCGCTCAATCCCAGCCTGCGGCCTTGAAGAGTTTGCCGGCTGGTTCAGCGTTGGTACCCCTGTCATCGACGACCTCGGTGCTAGCAGTCGACCGAAATCGTTGAACGTCGGATCAATGCGTAAGCAACTCCTATGCCGGCTACGACTAGAGCGTGCGGATGCGCCAATCGCTCCGGCATGTCGATGCGTCCGCTCGGAATTTTCGGCACGATTCGACCGCTGGCGGGGCGATCAAGGCTCGTCAGCGGGCCGCGGCGTCCTTGCCGGCGGCGACACGACGGGAGCAGTTCTTACAAACCGAACACGCGCCAGAGTTCAATCCGCCGGAGAGCGTAGGAAAGATAGGGCGGCGGGGTCAAGGGGGAATGCGTGGGGTGATCGGGGACAGGTGACTGCTGATCGGGAAATATGGAAGTATTGGGAGTCTGTGTCTCGCAATCTCAAATCTGAGATCTCAGATCCTTCTACCCCAACCGCTCCGTCGCGCGAATCACCAACTGCTCCACAGCGTTGCGCGCGTGATCCTTCAGTTCAATGTTCGAACCCTCTTCCGCCGGTTCCAGCGGCGGCCCGATTTCGACCGCTACCGTCAATCGCCGCAGGCTTGCGATCCGTTTCATGTGAGTGAGGAACGGCTCCTTAAAGTAGTAAGCGTCGGGGCTGCCGTAGGCGATGCCGAGCGGAATGATTTCCGCGCCCGCGCGATGGGCGGCGTTGAAGGCGCCCACCTTGAACTCATGGACGCCGTTGCCCGGGAACGCCGTTCCCTCGGGAAACATGAGAATCCCTTCGCCGACGGCCAGGGCGTCGGCAATTTGCCGCAGCACCGTGGCGCCGCTGCGACGCGACGTGCGGTCAACGAACAACGTCCCCACTCGCCGCGCACCGGCGCCAAGCAGCGGCCAAGTCGCGACGTCGTGCCGGCTAATCGCATGGGCCGCGACGACGGTGAGCGCAACCGGGATATCAACTCCCGATTGATGGTTGGCGACAAAGATGCGGCCCACGCCGCGGGCGTCGCGAGCCGGATAGACTTCGCCCTGATCGGCGTGCGGCCCACGCGCCTCGACGCGAATGCCGAAGATCCACATTAAGGCCGAGGCCCACCGCGGGACCCACTTATTGATCAACTCGATCCGCGGCGTCCGCCGGCGGAAAAGAAAATCGATCTCCATGCAGGCCCAAAAGAAGATCGTGCCGAGGACGAACGCCAGCAGGCGAAACCAGAGTCGGCAATTCGTCCGCCAGCGACTCAGCACGCGCAGCCCCCGACGCCGCGGGCGGCCTGAACTACTGCAACGGTGCGGATCGAGAAGTCGTCTAACGGCATGGGCCGCAGGCTACCACAACCGGGGGGAGTTGCCCAGGATACCCGCCATCTCAGAGCGGGGAAGAAAAACCGCCAAGGACGCCAAGAGCGCCAAGGAAGAAATGCATTTTTTACCCCGAAACACTCGAACCACACTAAATGCGAATAGGCGCACCAGCGATCAATTTTTTTCTGGTATGGTTCGTGTGTTTCGTGGTAAATCTCCCCGTTTTCACTTGGCGCTCTTGGCGTCCTTGGCGGTTCAATCAGAAGTGCTCAGCGGGCGACCAAAGCCTGACACTGAGTCTTACTCGTGCCGCAACGCCTCAATCGGATCGAGCTGAGCCGCCCGAATCGCCGGATAGACCCCGAACGTGACGCCCACGATCACGCTGATCGCGAACGCCAGCGGAATCGACCAGGAAACCATCATCGGCTCGACTGTGCGAACAACCTCCGGCAAGGTCGCCATTTGCTCAGGAAACCATTCGAGGAGCCGACCGCGGATCAGGATCGAGATCGGCCGGCAAAGCAATCCGCCGACGATGCCGAGCAGGCCGCCGACGACGGAGAGGACGACCGCCTCGGCGAGAAACTGCTGCGTAATGTCGCGGCGTTTAGCCCCGAGCGCCCGGCGAATCCCAATCTCGCGGGTCCGCTCGGTGACGGTCGCCAGCATGATATTCATGATGCCGATGCCGCCGACCACCAACGACACGGCGGCGATCAACCCCAGAAAGAGCATGAACATCAGCCGCGTCGTCTGAGCCTGTTGCAGTAATTCCAGCGGCACGGTGACGCCATAGTCGGCCAGCGTGTGATTGCGAGCAATCGTATCGCGCACCACGTCGACGGTCGGCAAGACGAGGTCGCGATCCTTCACTTGGATCGTGATCTGGCTCAGTTCCTTCAAATCACGCTGGAACTGCCCCGGCTTCATCACCACCTCCATGTCCCCCATGCGGGTTTCCATCGTGGTGATCGGAATGTACACGTCGCGCGAAAAATCTTCAGCCGCCACCGAGCCGCCGATGCCGGCCGAGGGGGCCCGCGATTTCGTCACCCCGACGACGACGAAGAAGTGGTCGTCGACCATGATCTTCTGACCGATTGGATCGCCAAACGGAAACAGCCGGTCAGCCGTCTCGGCGGCGAGGACGCAATAGTTGCTTTGATTGATCAAGTCGCCGTCGGTGAGGAAGCGGCCTTGCCTCGGCTCCAGGCGCGTCACTTCGGCGTAGTCGGGCGTGCAACCGACGCAGCGGCCTTCAAATTTTCGCGTCCCGTTGCGAAATTCTCGCGACACCTCGCGGATGGGAATCGCCTTGTCGATCGTCGGCACAGTCGCCAGCAGACGAATATAGTCGTCACGAGTGAGCCCGTAGCCTGCGTCCTGCACCTCGTCGGCCGAAGGCTTGATCGTACGCACGATGATATTCCGGGCGCCAAGGCCGGCAATCTGCTCCTCCGCGGCGCGGCCGATCCCCTCGCCGATCGACAGCAGCCAAATAACGCCGGCCACGCCGATGAAGATGCCCAGCACCGTCAGCGCCGACCTCAGCGGGTGGAGCAACAGGCTCTTGATCGAGAGCTTCAGCGTTCGCCAGCCGCGAGACATGCGCTAACGCCTCTCGTCGGTGAGAATGTGACCGTCGCGGAGGACGATGGTGCGGGCTGTCCGCGCGGCGACTTCGTTTTCGTGCGTGACCAGAATGATCGTGCGTCCCTCGGCGTTCAACGAGGCGAGCAGGTCGAGGATTTCCGCCGTCATCACCGAGTCGAGATTACCGGTCGGTTCGTCGGCCAGCATGAAGCGAGGGTCGTTCACCAGGCTGCGGGCGATCGCCACCCGCTGCTGCTGCCCGCCGGAGAGTTGCGACGGGCGGTGATCGAGCCGATTGCCGAGCCCCACAAGGTTGGCCAACTCAACGCAGCGGTCACGAGTTCCCGCGTCGATTCGCCCGCCGTAGTAGAGCGGCATCTCGATGTTCTCGACGACGGTGAGCGCCGGCAGCAGATTGTACGACTGAAAGACGAAGCCGATCCGCTTCGCCCGCGTCTCCGACAGCTGATCGTCGTTCATCTTGGCAACGTCTTCGCCGCCGAGAAGAAAACTGCCGGCGGTAGGGCGATCGAGGCAGCCGAGCAGGTTCAGCAGCGTACTCTTGCCGGAGCCGGAAGGGCCCATGATCGAGATGTAGTCCCCCTCAGGCACGTCGAACGACACCCCGCGCAGCGCGTGGACCGTTTCGCCCGAGAGGACGTAGTCCTTACGAAGCTCGCGGATCGAAGCAGCGAGGGTGGCGACGGCGGTCATACGCGATGACGATTTACGTTGAGATGATGGTGCTTAGGGTGGCGCGCGTCGCGGATGGATGACGATTTCTAACCCGCCCATTTAGCCGCGGGGCGATAGCCCGCGTCCCGCCGCAAGCGGACGGGGCTAAATGGCCGCTGCGGGATGGGATGTCGATTACGAAATCCCTCACCCGCCCTACCCCGCCGTGGGTTCGATCGTCGTTGCGTCGGCCGATTCGGCGGCGGGCTTCGCCGCCGATTCGTCCTTCGACGCCACAGCCGCGTCGTCGGCTGCGGCTGGCTTCGCGGGCGGCATGTCTGGCGTTAATTGGACGACCTGCTGCTTGGTTTCCGGAGCTAGTTCCGGCAGCTTCACCTGATCGAGATACGCCCGCGGGTTCATCGCGACGCGGTCCCCCTCGGTAAGTCCCTGTTCGATGACGAAGAACTTGTCGTTCGTCGGCCCGACTTTGATCGGCCGCGCTTCCCAATCGCCGTTGTTAAAGACGAAGGCGTAGAACTCCTTGCCATGAGCATAAATCGCCTGCACCGGCGCCTGAATCGCGTTGGGGATTTCTTCGCAACGAATCGTCACCGACGCGGTCATCCCCGAGCGAAGCTCTGCAGCCGCATCGTCGATCGTCACAAGCGCTTTGTACTCTTTGACATTCGCCTTGCGCCAGCCGCCCGGTTCGGCGTACTGATTGATGTTCTGAACGCTCCCGCGCAAGGCGCGACCGCCGGTGCCGATCGGCGCGATCGTCGCCGGCATGCCTTGGCGAATGTACTGGATGAGCGATTCGTTGACGTTCAGCGCGACGCGCATCTTCGTCGGGTCGGGGAGCCGAATCACTGCCTGCCGTTCGCGGATGACGGCGCCCTCCTTCACCACGAACTCCTCCCCGCCCCAGTTTTCACGGTTGTGGGCGTAGGTGACGGTGCCATCCTTGGGCGCGACCAGCGTACACTTTGCGATCTGATCGTCCATCTCCTTGAGTTTGCCTTCTTCCAACTCCAGGCTGTTCTTGTCCGACTCCCACTTCGCCTTCGAGATGACGATGTCGCTCTCCAGCGTTTTCACCATCTTCGCCTTGGTGTAGTTGTCGAGGACGTTCAGCTTCGTCTTGGCGGCGTCGAGTTCCTTGCGCGACTTCTCGACGGCGAACTTGTCGGCCTCCAACTGCAATTGATTGATGTACCCCTTCGCAGCAAGTCGCTTGCTGAATTCGTGGTACTCTTCGGCGCGGCTCAAGTTCTCTTCGGCGACGAAGACTGTGCTCTCAATCGTCTGGCGCTCTTGGACGTAGGTCCCTTCGAGATATTCTTCTTTGGCGATGAGCGCCGTCTCGTAGATATTGCGCGACTGCACGACGAGCGCCGCCGCCGTGTTGACGAGGATCTGCTCGGCCGTTCGCTCTTCGCGGAGGGCCGAGGAATCGAGCTCAACGAGGAAATCGCCTTTCTTGACCGCGGTTCCCTCGGGAATGATGCGGAGGATGCTGAGGCCCGGCGTATTCTTCGACTTCACCTCGGAGATGACTTCCGTGACGCCGGCCGACTCGACTTCGCCGCGCTCGGTGACCGTGAGCGTGAAGTCGTCTCGCTCCACATTGTGAAGGACGATGTTGTAGTCCTTCGGCCGACGATCGCCGCCCGCCCAGAACGACCAACCGGCGACGCCGACTAACACGACGAGCGCAAGAACGATCCACAACGTGTAGCCGTCGCGCGACGGGCTCGTTGCCGCAGCACGGTTAGTGGAGAGTAGTTTGGCCGCCGGTGACTGCTTCATAATTCGTTGCGTAAGCGTTGGCTACGGGTGCCACTGGCATCCGAACGAAGCGACATTGACAGGCCGCCCTGTCACTTCCGTTCATTATACGAGGCTGGCTGGACGGCGTCATCGCGAACCGTCTTTCCGGCCGTCTTCACTGATGAAACCCCGCCCTGCTCCGCTTGGGCCGCCCGCGCCTCCTCGGCCGTCGCAAATCCCGGCATTTCCGCGAGCGCCATGGCAATTCGGCCGTCGCTGGCGGAAATTCGGTCGTGCGACATCCGCTCGCTAGCCTCTGGGTCGACTTCCTTGAAGCCAGCCGCGGGATTCCGCAACGGCGCCGGCAGTTCGCCCGGCGGCAGCGGACTGTCCGGCGGTCCATCCTCGCCCGGCAGCAGCGAATCAGGGAAATCGAGCGGCAGCGGCTGAATCGGTTCGGCCTGCGGTTTTCTCGGCGGCTCGGCCAGCGTCGGCACAATGTCCGACGCGCTGCAAAGCTGGGCCCGAATTGCCTCGGCGCCGGCAATGTAGGCAGTCAGCGGCGCCTCGTGCTCGCGACGGATGCCGGCGGCGTCGAGTTCCAGGATCCCCAGGTCAAAGTCAAGCGCCTGTCGCTGGACTTCATAGTTTACCCACACGCTGAGGAAGTCATTCTGCACGTTCAGTAAGTCGGACAGCGACTGTACCAAGTCGCGGGCAGTCGTATCGCCGAACTGCGTCTCCACCCCCACCTGCGGCGGTTGCGAGAGTCGCAACTGCGTCAAGTCAACTTGAGAAATGGCGACGAGCACGGCGGCGCGGCGGAGCTCGAAGTTGATTTCGTTGAGCCGCGTCTGCCGTAGGTTGGCCCGCAGGCTCTGCGAAACGCGGTCGCGGTATTGATAGTAGTTGCGGCGCGCCTGTTGGTACTCGATGAGCGATTGTCGATAAATATTCCGTTCGGCCAGCCGCGTCATCGGCGGATCCCATTGCAGGCCAACGCGCAGGCGACCGGTCGTGTCGCGAATCCGGAACGGATTATCGCCCACATTGCCGATGTCGCCGCTGAACAGGAAGTTCAAATCGCTTAACAACGCGTTGGCGTTGAAGTAGATCAGTCGCCACGAGTCGACCAGGGCGGCCCGCGCGTTCTGCCAGTCCCGGCGATAGGCGCTGGCGATCAGCAGCGCTTCTTCGTCCGTCAATTCAACCGGCGCGAAGGCAATCGCATCGAGACGCGCCGCCGCCTGCACCAGCGATAGCTCCAGCAGACGACCTGAGAGGTTCGCCATGGAATCGATCACGGCCGGCAGCAACTTCTCCGCGTCGGCCTCGCCTGCTTGCTCAAGTTTGTCGAGCTGAGCCCACACCTGCGCGAGATTCTGCTTGAGCATCTCATACTCTTCGCGACGGCGCGCGACGCGCCGATCAAGCTCTTCGACGCTGAACAACCGCGGGTCGATCTGCGCCTGCTGGACTTCCTCGCGGCCGGCAAGGTCGTTCAGGTATTCGCGCCGCATCGGCAGGGCCGCTTCGACCGCCTTCATGTCCGCTTCGACCGCATCGAGCCGCTCGTTCGCCAACGATTCGAGCGCCGTACACTCGTCGAGCCAGCGTTCGAACTGCTGCGCGAACTCCGGCGACTGCGGATCAAGCGGATTCTGCTCTTCTTGGCTGCGCTGCCGCAGCTCGCGGAGACCGACTAGCGCATCGGTGACTCTCTCCTGCACGACTTCCAGCTGCGGATCGAGCAGGTTGAACCGATCGAGCAGCGGATCCTTGATCCGCACGTCGAGTTCCGGCGGCAGGCCGAGCGTGATCTTGAAGTTGTCGAGGGTCGTCTCGTATCCCGCTTCGGCGGTGAGAAGCTGGCTCTGGGCGTTATAAAGCGCCTGGCGGGCCAGATCGACCTGGAACAAGTCGATGCGGCCGGCGTCGTAGGAGGCTTGGAGCTGTTCGTAGCTGTCTCGCAGCGAGCTGACGTTGGAGCGCTGGTTGCGAATGGTTTGCTGATTCTGCAAGAGGCCCATGAAGCCGCCCGCGCCGGCCGCGCCAGCGCCGCCGGTGAAACCGCCGCCGACGCCCTGGTTGAAGCCGAATCCGCCGAACCCGCCGCCGAAGCCAAAGTTGCCGACGGCGCCGAAGCCGCCGCCGCCGACGCCAGCAAAGCCATCCAAGCCACTGCCGCCGAAGAACCCGCCGCGTCGCGACGGTCCGCCGCCGGCGTCGCGACCCGTGGCAACGTTTAGATAGAAGCCGCCGCGATAACGTTCCATCTGCCGCACGTTCGCCAGGAGCGTCCGTTCAGAAATGGTGAGGCGTTCCAGCACACGCGTGCGACCGCCGAAACGCAGGAGCGGCTGCACCAACGAAAAGTCCATCAGCGTCGTGCTGGTGTAATCGTTCGGCCCCGCAAACTGCCAGACGAGCGAATTGGCGACGCCCGTCACCAGTTCGCCGCCGGTAGCGGTGAGGCGCGTGGCTCGCAGGCGATCATTGCCCGGACTCATTGGCGAAACGACGAACTCTGTCGACGAGCTCCTCGGAGTCAACCCGCGATTGCCTACGGCGCGTCCCTCAGAAGTGAGGAACATCGACGACCCGCCGAAGAACTGCGTATCAAACCGGAACCGCTCGAAGCTAACGTCGAGCGCCGAAAGATAGAGATCTTCCAGCTGTGACTGATACTCCGGCGAATCGCGCAGGGCCACTTCCACCGCCCCGCGCAAGTCGAGCAGCACGCGTCCCGAGTCGTCGCGCGGCAGATACTCCTGCCAGTTCGGGTTGTCGACGTACGCCGTTTTCGGCAGGCACTTCCAGCACTTCGAACCCTTCTTGCAGTCGACGCACTCCATGTAGCGATGCGACGCCGGATCGTCGGGCGGCATTGGCTCGACGTCGGGATTGTTCGGATCGTACATGCGCGAACGCGGATCGACGTCGATCCGCAGTTCCAACGGATCGGCGCCGATGACGGCCGCCTTCTGATCGGTGAGGCAATAGGCGTCGGCGTCGGCTTGTTTGCGATAGAAGGGACGACTGCAGCCGTTGGCAAGCAGCAAAGCGACGACCAGGAGGCAGCGAAGACTAGCGTTCATGCCGCGACCTCCTGGTGAATGGAAGCGTCGGCAACGTGATCCACGATGCGGCCCAACAACGCTTTGCCGGCGCCGGTCACTTGCCATAGCTGGCGGCGACGATCGCGCTGGCTGTCGACGCGTTCCAACATCCCCAGACTTCGCAGGCGTTCGACGGCTCCGCTCACTTGAGCTGGCGAAACGATGAGTTGTTCAGCGAGGTCGGCTTGATCGAGCGAGACGGCGGCATCGCCCGAACTGGCGGCGCCGGCCAGCAACCACAGGAGGCGGAACTCCGGCTCGTTAATCCCTGAACCTCCCAACCAACCCGCAATCCGGCGGGCCGCTAGCTTTCCCTCCGCAGCCAATCGGCACGCCGCGTCGATTCGCTCGGCTGAGTGCGCATCGCTAGCAGCGAACGGCCGGTAGCCGCGAGCGGCAGAATTGCCGGAAAACGACATGCAAACGCTCCACCGCCGCGAGCGAAGGGTGAGAAGAGGCTAGATAAGCTTCGCGATGCGTCGGAGCGCGCGGAGTCAGTCCGCAGCGGCGACGCTTCGCCTCTAAATCATTCGGCGGTAAATCGTTCGAACTTGAACGGTTTCTGGCCCGGTCTCAAGCTGAGGCGAACGGCAGAGCCGCTAGTTCACGATTGCGGGGCAGCTGGCGCGATTGAATTCTGAAGATCAATCATCGGCTGCTGCTTGATGCTGATCAGCCCGCCGCGCGGTCGGTCGATGTCGGAAATCAGCGAAATCACCAGGGCAATCAGCACTGGCAAGACGAAGCTGGAAAACGTGCTCCGCGCGCCGCTGGCGCCCGACGCGTAACCGCTCACGTAACAACCGCTCGCCGCCACGGCCAGCAGGATGATCCACACCGCGCCCGGCACATGCGTGCGGAGGGCATTCAGCCGCGTCGCATCGAGATCAATCAATTCATTCAGCGTGGTGATGAACGTCGCCGTGATCGGATTCGGCGCCTCGCCGGCCGCGGCTACGGCGTGGGTCCAGAGATCGCGCTGAATCAGCGCCCCTCCCTCCTCGGCGGCGTCCAACTTCTCGGGATCCTGGCCGGCGTCGTAGTAATTGAGCCGCATCTCGACGTAGCGACGACAAAGGTCTTCAACAGCCGACTGATGCGATGGCGGAAGCAACGCGGCGCGAAGGTACGTCGTACCAATGGCGTTCGCCTCTTCCACGACCAGGGTGCGTCGCGTTTCGTATCGCTGCACCGCCAGGGCGAAGGTAAAGCCCAACAACAGCGCGAGCAGGCCGAGGATCGCCCCCTGGATCCCGCCGATCTGCCCCTTGCGGGCTTCGTCCTTCGAGAGATGGAGCCGCAAGCCGCAGTGGTAGCTCAGTTCCGTCGCCGCAATGAGCAATACGAGACAGACCGGCAGCACGCGCCACTGGCTGCTGAACACATAGCTCAAAAAGGAATCGAGCATCGCTTGTCGCCCTACCGTTCACGCTGAGCCGGACCTCGCCGACTAAATCGCGAAAGGATAGCTCATTCGCACGCAGTCGCTTCAGCGCGATTGCAACGAATATGCGAGGCTCACGGCTCGTAACCGAGGTTCGGCGACAGCCAGCGTTCGATCTCTGGGACGGTCATCCCCTTACGGCGGGCGTAGTCTTCTACCTGCTCGCGATCGATCCGATCGACGGCGAAGTAACGCGACTGCGGATGGGCGAAGTAGAGGCCGCTAACGCTCGCCGCGGGGTGCATGGCGAGCGATTCGGTGAGGATCATCCCCGTCTTCGTGGTTGCATCAAGCAGGTCGAAGATGATTGGCTTCTCGGTGTGGTCGGGCTGGGCCGGGTAGCCCGGCGCCGGGCGGATGCCGCGATAATTCTCTTCAATCAGCTGTTCTTCGCTGAACTGCTCGTTCACGCCGTAACCCCAATCGCGACGGGCGCGTTGGTGGAGCCATTCGGCGAACGCCTCGGCCAATCGATCGGCAAGCGCCTTTGTCATGATCGAGTTGTAGTCGTCATGGTCGGCGTCGAACTGCTTCGCGAGTTCATCGCAACCGAGGCCGGCGGTCACGGCGAAGGCCCCGATGAAATCTTCGATCGGCCGCCTATTCGCATCGACGGCGCCAACGGGAGCGATGAAGTCGGCGAGTGAGTAAAACGTCTCCTGTCCCTTGCGACGCCATTGCTGGCGGAGCCCGTGGAAGCGAGTCTGCTCGGCTTTGCGGGTGTTGTCGGCGTAGACGATGATGTCCTCGCCGTCAGCGGCCGCTGGCCAGAAGCCGTAGACGCCGCGGGCTTCGAGCAACTGCTCGTCGATGATCCGGTCGAGCAACGCGTTGGCGTCGTCGAAGAGCTTCTTCGCTTCCTTGCCAAGATTCGGGTCTTTGAATATTTTTGGGTACTTCCCCTTCATTTCCCAGGTGAGGAAGAAGGGAGACCAGTCGATGTACTTGCGGAGCTCGCGCAGGTCGATCGTCTTCACCGCAGCTGCCTCATCGCCATTCGTTCCGGCCGCGTCGGCGGGAGCGGATTTGGACGAGAGGACGCGGCCGCCGATGAACGAGGGGCGCGGCACGTCGACTGTCTTCCAATCGGTGGCGAATCGCTTCGCCTTCGCTTCAGCGTAGGGGGCGAGTTCGACGGCTTGCCGCTGGGAGTACGAGGCGACGAGTTGCTTCTGCAGCTCAATGTTGTCGGAGAAGAACTTCTCGCGAGCTTCGGGATTGATCAGCTTTTCGACGACGCCGACCGAGCGCGAGGCGTCGAGCACATGCGCGACGCAACCGTCGTAAGCGGGGGCGATCTTCACGGCCGTGTGCTTAGCGCTGGTGGTGGCGCCGCCGATCAGCAGCGGCATGTGCATGCCGGTCCGCTTCATCTCGCGGGCGACGTGAACCATTTCATCCAGGCTCGGCGTGATGAGACCCGACAGGCCGATGAGGTCGACGTTCTCTTCGAGAGCCTTCTCGAGAATTTTCTCGCAGGAGACCATCACCCCCATGTCGATGGCTTCAAAATTGTTGCAGCCAAGGACGACGCCGACAATGTTCTTGCCGATGTCGTGGACGTCACCCTTCACGGTGGCGAGCAGCACGCGAGCGCGTGGTTGGCCCACGGTGCCGGCGGCGACCTTCTCCTCTTCCATGAACGGGGTGAGGTAAGCGACCGCCTTTTTCATCACGCGGGCCGACTTCACCACCTGCGGCAGGAACATCTTGCCTTGGCCGAAGAGGTCGCCCACGATGCTCATGGCGTCCATCAGCGGGCCTTCGATGATGGCGAGTCCCGACGGGTATTTTTGTCGCGCCTCTTCGACGTCTTCGTCGATATGCTTCACGACTCCCTTGAGCAGGGCGTGCTTGAGCCGTTCTTCGACCGGTCCGTTACGCCATTCGTCGTCGGCGGTCGCGGAGCTGGCGCCGGCCCCCTGCCCTTTGATCGTTTCGGCGAAGTCGACGAGCCGTTCCGTGGCGTCGGGACGACGATTCAGGATTACGTCCTCGACTAATTCCTTCAACGTCGGCTCGATGTCTTCGTACACTGCCAGCTGGCCGGCGTTGACGATCCCCATGTCGAGGCCGGCTTTGATCGCGTGGTAGAGGAACGCCGAGTGAATCGCCTCGCGCACGGCGTCGTTGCCGCGGAACGAGAACGAGACGTTCGACACGCCGCCAGAGATATGGACGCCGGGGCACTCGGCCTTGATTCGCCGCGTGGCGTTGATGAAGTCGACGGCGTAGTTGTTGTGCTCCTCGATGCCGGTGGCGACGGTGAGAATGTTTGGGTCGAAGATAATGTCCTGCGGCGGGAAGCCAATCTCGCCGACGAGCAGATCGTAAGCCCGCTTGCAGATGCGAACCTTGTCGTCCTCGGTGGCGGCTTGCCCCTCTTCGTCAAAGGCCATTACGACGACCGCGGCGCCATACTGCCGGCAGAGGCGCGCGCGACGTAGGAATTCAGCCTCGCCATCCTTCATGCTGATCGAATTGACGATCGCCTTGCCTTGGACAGCCTTCAGCCCCGCTTCCAGCACCGTCCACTTGCTACTGTCGATCATCACCGGCACGGCCGCGATGTCGTTCTCGCCGGCTATCAGCCGGAGGAACTTCGTCATCACCGCTTCACCGTCGAGCAGACCCTCGTCCATGTTGACGTCGATGACGTTGGCGCCCCCCTCGACCTGCTGGCGGGCGACTTCGATCGCGTCTTCGTACTGCTCGTTCTTGATCAGCTTGGCGAACTTCTTCGAACCCGTGACGTTGGTCCGCTCGCCGATCATCAAGAAGTTGCTCTCGGGGCGAAGCGTCATCGGCAGCGTGCCGCTGAGGCGGAGCCACGGGGCGGCCGTCGTTCGTTTATGCGGGCCGAGCCGGCCAACGCGGCGGGCGATCGCCGCGATGTGATGGGGCGTCGTGCCGCAGCAGCCGCCGAGGATGTTCACCCAACCGTTGTCGGCGTACTCGCCGACCATTTTGGCCATCGCGTCGGGACCGAGATCAAACAGGCCCATCTCGTTCGGCAAGCCGGCGTTCGAGTGGCAGCTGATCCGCGTCGTAGCGACGCCAGAGAGGGCTTCGATGTGGGGCCGCATCACGTCGGGGCCGAGGGCGCAGTTCATGCCGACCGACAGTAGCGGGAAGTGCGAGATCGCGTTCCAGAACGCCTCGATCGACTGGCCGGAAACGAACGTCGCCCCGCCTTTGTCGAACGTGCCGGAAGCCATCACCGGGACGCGGCAGCCGGTCTCGTCGAAGTAGCGTTGGATCGCGAAGAGGCAGGCCTTCAGATTGAGCGTGTCGATGAACGTTTCCGGCAGCAAGATATCGACGCCCGCTTCGATCAGCGACGCGACCTGGGCGTAGTACGACTCCGACATTTCGTCGAAGGTCGTCCCGCGGTAGGAGGGGTCGTCGACCTTCGTGCTGATAGCGGTCTGCTTCGTCGTCGGACCGATCGAGCCGGCAATGAACCGGGGGCGGTCGGGCGTCTTCGCGTTCATCTCCTCGACGGCGACGCGGGCGCAGGCGACGGCGGCGGCGTTGATCTCGGCGACCAAATCGAGCGGCAGGCCGAACTCCTCCATGCCGACGGGACTGGCGCCGAAGGTGTTCGTCTCGATGATGTCGGCGCCCGCCTCCAGGTAGCGACGGTGAATCGCCGTGATGTCGTCGGGGCGGGTGATGCAGAGGATGTCGGCGAAGTTTTTGAGATCTTTGTCGTGATCGGCGAAGCGCTCGCCGCGCACGGCAGCCTCGTCCAGCCGCAGATCCTGGATCTGCGTCCCCATGGCGCCGTCGAGGATCAGAATCCGTTCATCGAGGAGCGTTTCGAGTTGGTCAGTTTTGTCGTCGACGGCGGAAGTCGGCATGGCGGCTTTGGCTGGCGGCTGAAGCTGAAGAAGTGGTCAAACCTACATCTTATCCCTTGAGGGCAGGACCTAACAGGTCGTGGTCAGGTTCGTTCGCAGCTCCTCTAGTTAAGAATTGAACCGCCAAGGACGCCAAGAGCGCCAAGGGGGGAAATGCCTTTTACCACGAAACACACGAAGCACACGAAGCACACGAAGCACACCAAAGGAATGAAATGAAGGCTCCTACGTTTTCTCACTTTTGTGTGTTTCGTGGTTAATTTCTCGTATTTCCTTGGCGTCCTTGGCGGTTCGTTTAAATCAGTGAATTGCTTGCGGCGTTGGACGAATCGGACGGGTTCTCGCGGGTAACCCGGCGGAAATAGGCGGCAATCAGCAGTAGTCCCAGGGCTCCTGCGATCGAGATCGCGTAGGAGAAGCCGGCTAGAAACTCGGTGCGCGAGCTGGCGGCGGCGCCAAAGTCCTTGTAAAGGAGCATCGAGACCGTGCCGACGTAGCCGATGGAGTCGGCGACGTAGATCGCAAAGACGGCGGTGCCGGCGACGCGGGTTGAGGCGATCAGCCGTTCGAACAGCACGGAGTTGTAGGGGACGTAGGCTAGGTACGAACCAAGGCCGATGAGGGTCATCCACCAGAAGCCGTCGATCTGCCCGCGGGCATGGAGCCAGGTAGCGCCGCCGACCAGCAGCAGGCCGCCGGCGATCACGCCGAAGACCGCCATGAGACCCCGCCGGTTGTCACGTACGAAGTAGATAAGTCCCATCGCGGCGGCGACGCCCAGCCCGATCCAGAGCCCCGAGCGAGTAACGATCGACTTATTCTGCTCGTAGGGATAGTTGAGTTCGGTGAAGAGGTCGACGCTGAAGTTGTCGCGGAAGTCACGAAACGCCGTGACGAAGAAGTAGACTGCGAACAAACCCAACAGCCCCGGCAAGAACCGCCGCAAAAACTCCAATCGCTGGCGGCGGTCCATCGGCTCGCGGACCGATCGCGCGGCAACGTCGGCTGCCGTCGGCTCGGGGAGTTGATCGAGCAGCCAGACGGAGAGGACGAACGGGATCAAGAACAACGCGCCAACGGCGAACGGCATCCAGAGCTCGTCGACTGGCTGGCCGATGGGGTTGGGCAACGTCGCGCCTAAGAGCGGCAGCGAATCGCCGGCCAGCACGGCGCGGCCGACGTCCTGCACCGCTCCGCTGGCGACGATGAACGAACAGCTCAGCCCTGCGAGCAGCACCTCCGACGTGCGGCGACCTTCGAGGTACCAAACCACCAGCCCCCAGACCATGCCGAGCGGCAGGCCATTGAGGAACATGGCGAGCGGCCGCCAAGCGTCGGGGAGAATCGCGAACAGGCCCAGCGCCGCCTCGGCGGCGACGATCATCAGCACCAAGAGTGGCGCCCGGCGGGAGCGGCTGGTTTCGGAAATGAACTTCACGCCGATCCATTTCGCGAGTCCGTAGCCGACGACCTGACCGATGACTAAGGCGCTCTTCAGGCCAAGCGAACTTCCTGCCGAGGCGACCCGGTCGTAGCTGGCGGCGGCGAACGGTTTGCGGAAGGCGAACATCGCGAAGTAGGTCGCGAACGAGCAGGCGATCGCGTACGCGGCCAGGACCGCGGGCGGGGCGGCGGCAAGCCAGCGGGTGATGGGGCGCTCGGCGGTTGGAACGGCTTCGGTCATGTCAGGCGTGTACCCGCTGCTCACTCGCCGCGGCGAGTGGCACCCTATAAATACGGTGATTTGAGATCTGAGATCTGAGATCTCAGATTTAACGAACGCCATGCGTTGCATGTCGGCCAACGGCGGCGAATGTTGGCAGACTAGGGAAAACTCGAGGAAAACTGCCTGGGGCTTGATCGGCGGGCGTGAAAAACGTCTGGTTTTTGCGAGTCTGCCATGTCGGCCGTGTCGGCCAAACAGTTTTTGGCCGACATGGGACAAAATGGACAAACCCCCCCCCCGCGGGCGGGGCGACGGAGGTAACCCGCAACCCTCCGCCTGCCGGCGGGAGCCTCTCCCGCACGGTTGAACCTAGCAGGTTGCGCGGCCGATTTCTGCAACTATTTTTGGCCACCCGGGGAGAGGGCGAGGCGGGCACGCTTCGCGCGAGAACGATAAGCTAGTGCGCAGTTTTCACGCGGCCAGCGAGTAGAACGACCGGGCGAAGCGGTGTACAACGAAAAGACGCGGGCGCTCGTTACAGCAGCGCTCTAGCACCGTTCATGTTTCACGCCTGGCGGCGGCCCCCTCTCGACGCGACGTGCGGTCGCACAAGGAGTCTTTGAGTGATGTCACGTTTGAACCATGCGAACTTCTTCCGTCGCTGGACGGTCGCCGTGCCGACGACCGGGGCCCTGGGAGCGAGCCTGCTGGCGGCGCTGGCGGGCTGCAGCGGCGGCCCGTCGCGAGTGCAGCCGCCGAGCATCAGCGCCTCTGGCGCCGCGTCGGAAGCGATGACGGCCTACGACAAGGATAGCGACGGCTTCATTGCGGGCGCGGAACTCGATGCAGCCCCGGCCTTGAAAGCGGCTATGGCGACGCTCGACGCCGATAGTGACGGCAAGGTGTCGGAAGCAGAGATTGAACAACGGATCGAAGCTTGGCAGGAGAAGGGCCTGGGGCTCATGTCCGTCACCTGCCGCGTGACCATGGACGGTAAAGGGCTCGACGGCGCCACCGTCGTTTTCGAGCCGGAGCCCTTTCTTGGAACGAACGTGAAGCCGGGCCAAGGCTTCACCAGCGGCGGCGGCATGGCGACGACTTCCATTCTGAAGGAAAACCGCCCTTCGGCAGATTACCCGCCAGGCCTCCAATTTGGCCTTTATAAGGTCAAGATTTCCAAGCAAGTGAATGGAGCTGAAACCATCCCCGCCAAATACAACACTGAAACCATTCTGGGGCAGCAGGTTTCTACCGATGACCCGGCAATCGAAGCTCAAGCCATGCGGTTTGAATTGAAGAGCAAATAGTCGTTGCAGTTAGTTCCTTGAGAACTCCTCGGCGGTTATCAGCTCGTTAACAAAAAAACCGCGTCGGCAAAGCCGACGCGGTTATTTTTTGTCTTTAACAAATCGAACGTTTAGGAGCTAGGGAGTCGTGACGGGGTTGCCATCCAGGCGACTAGCAAGAGATCCGTGAGTGATTGGATCAATTTCGTAACTGAGCGAATGAACAGAACCGTCGCAATAGACCATATTGAAGACGGCCGAGTGGGCGCTGCCAAATGCCCGATCGATTTGTGACGTCGTGCCAGCTCGATCTTGCTTCGGTTGAAAATCTTCTTTCGTGATCGCATCGTTCGTCGTACCAGGCCAAGCCCGCTCCGACCACGCCACCCGCTGATTGTCCCATTCGTAACCGCCGTACAACGATTGGTTTTCGCCATACGACGGCAAGCCGCCGCCTGTTAAAGGACCAGCGCCGGCATAAGCCTCCATCGGCACGTACTTCTCGCCGACAAGATAAGTATTGCTAGTACCGTCCTCGATGCGAGCTTCAGACAACTCGCTGTGATAGTACATCACGCCCGTCTGGTAATAGGTTGTCCTGGGATCTTCCGTGTCCGTCCAAGGGCCGCCGTTTTTTCCGGGCGTATCCTTGGTTGCATAATCACTCGGCTGATACATGTTGCCGCCGTACGTCGTTGTGCTTTCAGCGGCGAAACATTTGCTGTCTCCAGAGCTAGCCGCATAATCGCTTTTTACCACGCCCGTCGTCGTGGCCACAGCGCCCAGCCAAGTCTGATATCTGACTGCGCCCATGCCTCCGGCAATAATTGGACCTGACGGACGTCGCGAGGGGCAGCTGAATGCAGGTACTGGAGTCGTATGCAATTGCGTGCTTGCCGCTTCCAGCGCAGGTCCGGTAGCTCCGAGACCAAGCTTCCGAAGAGCGCCCAGCTCCATGTATTCGAGCAAGTTGTACTGCCAGGAACCGGGCTGGTCTTCTCCGTAGCCCTCGTTGGGATCAGCCGTCCAGTTGCTCCCCCAACCGCCTGACGGAAATGACTTTTGGGCGCTGAGGTGATTGAGCGTCGCCAAGCCCATTTGCTTGAGATTGTTCTGGCACTGCGCTCGCCGAGCCGCTTCGCGAGCGGCCTGGACGGCGGGAAGCAGCAGCGCGACCAGGACGCCGATGATGGCGATCACCACAAGAAGTTCCACTAGGGTGAAACCGCCTGCGTTCGGCTTCCTCGCCGAAGAAATTCCTTGGCGTTGGCCCGGTCCTGCAATGCTCATCTTCCAGCTCTCCAACTTGTTCTCAATCGCCTCGAAACACCAGCCGGCCGCCGCCGTGCGCGCATACGCATTCAGCTCTCCCCATTCTCAAAGCCGTCGCGCCGAAAGGCAACACGCAAGAACGGCATTTTTTCGCGGTTGTGCGCAGATGGAGGGAAACTGTGCGGAACCACCGGACCCAGGGCCCCTACCGCACCGCTGATGCGGCTCCAAGTTGCGGAGTCATTCGGAGTGATTCCGCTGGGATAAAAAAACGGCGCCCTTCCGCACAGAGGCGAAAGGGCGCCGAATGGAGACTTCGTCTACGCTACTTTGCTGAATCGAATTTGCCGCGAAGGACACGTTCCGGCCCCCAGACGCGGGAGGCCGGAACGATTGCCGCAAACTCTTTAGGTCACCGAGCATCGACTAGCGACGACGGCGAGCCGCCGCCAAGGCGGCGATTCCCATGACCGCAAGGCCCAGCGAGGCCGGTTCGGGCACGGATCCGACGGCCGAGGTCGCGGCCGTCTGCCCGAAGTTAGTCTTCCAGAGATTAAGATCGCCGGCGCTGAGGGGATTCGGCGATCCGCCTCGTTGCCAAACCAGGAAGTCGGCGCCATCGACGACGTCGTCGTCATTGAAGTCGCCGTCCAAGCCGCCGCCGCCGGGAACAGTCACGACGCCGAAGACGTACTCAGTCCCGTTCCACGTTGTGGTGGCGACCGAGTGTCCGCCCGGAGCGAGAACACGATACAAGGCCTGACCGCTGCTGACGTAGTGAATATTGCCAGCGGCGTCGAAGGCGATGTCGCGACCGGAGATGACGCTCGGGTCGGTGTTGACGACCATCTTATTGGCGAGATCCGGAATGCCGTCGATGAGCGGCATCACGGCGACGTCGCCGATGTTGAGAATCATCGCAATCCACTTCTGATCGGGCGAAACGGCGACGCCGTTGCAGTACTGCAGGATGTCGCGATCGGCCGTCGGATTGGCAGTCAGCGTGCGGGTCGCTTCCAACGAGTTGAACAGCACGGTTGAGCCGTCTTCGGAGACGACGAACAGCGTCGGCGAATTGAGGGCTCCGTTACGGACCTGCATCAGGTACCACTTACCGTCGGCGCCGCGCTGCATATCGGTCGTGGCGAGCGGAATCAACGGTTCGGCAATCTTCGTGGGAATGACGGCCGAGGGGAACGGACCCGAGCCGATGTTGTATTCCCAGAGGCTGTTCTGGTCGGTAGTCGAGGCGCCGCCGAATTGGGCGCTCGTGAGGTCTTCGTCGATCGTGTAGACCTTCAAGTCGCCGCCGGCGAGCGAGCCTTCGACGTGAACGGCCGTCGTGCTGCCGTGGTTTGCATCAATAGGCAGCGTCGGGTTTCCGCCGAAGCCGGGGAGGACGTTGATGGCGGTGTTCAGATCAGGAGTTACCTGAACGACGCTGCCGTTGGCGTCCGAGAAGTCCGCGACGTAGATGCTGCCGTCTTGGGCGACGTAGTTGCGGAACGGACTGTTGTTGCTGGAGTCAAGCCAGGTGGCGAAGCCGTCGATGAGCGGATTCTTCGCCGCGTCGCCGTAACCATAGGCATCGGCGCCGTCCGAACGGAGCGCGTAGAGACCGCTGCCCGTGACGGTACGCGTAGGATAGATCCCGGAGGCGGGGATGGTTTGAGTGCCAGGGGTCACGGTGCCGGCGCTATTGGCAACGTAGGCCGTCCCGAAGTTCGGGGCGTTCGGATTCATGCTGACGCTGACGCCGCGGGGATTCGAAAAACGATTGAGGACGCTGGTGTCGTCGCTAAGGGTCGTAAGGCCAGCCTCCGGCGATTCGGTGAACAGCGCGTTGCCACCGCCAGGAATCGGCGCACCGCCGGTGGGGATCGTGAAGCCCGCCGCGTCGGTGCGATCGGCGACGATCGAGAAGGTATCGCCGGCCGACGTGAGGTTGAACGTCTTGGCGCCTTTGGTCGTGCCGTCGAGCAGGATCGGCGCACCGCCGTTGATGCTGTAGCTGAGGATGTCGGCGGGCGAATTGAGGATGAAGTTAACCGTCGTGCCGGTCTTGGTCACGTTCGTAGCGTAAGACACGGCCAGTGCCCGCGACGACGTTGCCGACATGGCGCCCATGGCCAGGGCCATGGCGAAACCATAGCGGTAATAACTCATAGAAGTCTCCTTAAAAACTCAGATCCGGCGGGATTGGCCTAACGCTCGAACAAATCCGAAGGACCACGTCACTGTAAAAATTTTCAGGCTTATGGGCTCAGCTGAGGCAGATTCAGGATCGCTCCATCGCCCCCTCAGATCGCTACTGTCCATTCTGTCGCTGTTGGCGACACCAGTTCAACCTAATTGCAAATACCCCGTCCTACAACGCATTCGCGGGATTCTTACGCCTTACCGCTGATGCCCTTCCCCCTGCGAACGCCAGCTGGCCTGCTCGGTCGCTGCAGCCGCCCCTGTGATGGGCAAGGCGTCGTATTGAACTTTCCAAATTGTCAGGTCGGCGGCGTTAATCTGCTCATTTCCGTCAGCGTCGCCTGGCGGCGATGCAGATCAGTCGTTGCTCCTGTTGCTGGGTGCTAGAAGCCGCACTGGACCATTTGCAGCACGAAAAATGCCTCGACAGAAACTCTTGGCGCTCGCTGGACCAACCACCGTACAAATGCCAATCGCAATACACATGGGCGGATCACTCGCGCGACGCATCGCTTGCACCATGCAAATTCGACTGCCGCGCCGGCCGCCACAGCAGGCACGTCGAAAAGGGGGCGGCAAGCCGCCGGCGGCTTCCTCATTGCTGAGGAAGCCGCTGGTGCGGCCGCGTTGTCAGGTCACTGCCCCCGCAAGACCCGACAAGCCGCCTACGGGTCTTATAATAACCCGTGAGCAGCGAAACGACGAAACTTTGGTGCGCAGTTTTTCCTCTGAATTGCGCAACCGTCAACTCACGAAATTGCGGCAAAAACGCCCATTTCCGCCGCCTCTTGCGAGTTCAGCACCAAAGCGACGACTCTACTGAAGCGACGTTGCAAACTCGTCGCCCCATTGCTCGAACGCGGCCGCTGACGCCGCTGCCTCGCCCTCCTCGTTGCCGGCAGCTAACTCGCCCCAGGACACGCCGATGCGGCGGGCCGACAGGGGCAGGCCGTGATCGCCTGGCGACGTCGTGCGGTCGCTGTGGGCGTCGGGCGAACGACGCCGCGCTTCGCTCCGTGAGCGATCGGATGGGCGGGTCGTTTGATGGTCGGCGGCGTAGGCCCGGTAGCCGGCGAGGGCGTTGAGATCGGTCGTGGAGAGCGACGCTGACGGCGATTCTTCGGACGCCAGCAACTCGGCGATCGCGGCGCTCGTCGTGGCTGCGACGCCGGGGCTCGGGCCGCCGAACTGCGTTTGCCACGCGGCGAGATCCGTACCGTCGACGGCTCCATCGCTATTCGCGTCGCCGTCGGCGAGGGCGGGAGTCGCGGCGCCAAAGCCGCGCTGCCAGGCGAGGAAGTCGGCGCCGTCGACCATGCCGTCGCCGTCGAAGTCGGCGTTCGGTTCTGGCGGAACGAGGAGCGAGAAATAGTCGATGACGCGCGCCATGACCGAACTGCGCGTCGCGGCGGAGGTGATCGTTTCGAAGGGGAACGCGAGCATCACCACCTGCGCGCCGGTGCCGGCGTCGGTGTGTTGAATGCCAGCGGAACCGCCAGTGCCGTAGGTGAGGGCTGACGTGGCGCCGCCGAGCGGAGCGATTCGATCGGGGTAGTCAACGTTGTAGAACTGGGCGCCGTTGTCGAACGTCACCGACAAGCCAGCGAAGATCGATCCCGCTGCGCCTGTGGCGCTGTAGGTATTGGCGTCGTCGGCGACGTAGTCCGCTTTCAGCACGCTGTTGTAAAACGAGGCGCCGTTGCCGGAAGCGTCGAGATCCCAACCGATTTCCGAGCCGGAGAGGAACAGTTTGCCGCCGGCGGCTAAATAGGCCGAGACTTTGGTTTGCTCGGTCGCGTCGAAGGTTTTGTTCCCGGTCGATTCTTCGCCGAGGATCCAAAACACGGCGTCGTAGTCGGCGAGATTAACGGCGCCGGAGACGACGAACTCGTTCGACGTCGTGGCGACGGCGACGCCAGGGGCGCCGGCCTCGAGCGCTGCCGCGACTTGAACGGAGTAGTCAAACGAGTTGTTGTAGCGGGGTCGAACGCGATCGATGGTCGAACCGTTGTAGGTCTGCGTTGGATTGCCCGTGCGATCGAAGCGATCGAAGCCGTTGACGACGAGGACCTTCTTGCCGTTGGGCGCCGCTTTCGGATTGACCGCGACGACCTCGGAGGCCGCCCCTTCGCCGCCGGCGTTGACGGCGACGACTTTGAAGAAGTAGGCGCCTTCAGCGAGATCGAGGCCGGTCATGGTAAACGTCGTCGTCCCGCCGCCGGCGACGTACATGCCGCCGTCGAACCCGTAGCCGTTGGTCGATCCGTAAATGCGGTAGCCCGTGGGGGCGTCGCCGTTGTAGGAATTGGCGGCCGGGACGTTCCAAGTGATCTTCGCGCTGCCGTCGGCCACGGCTTCGGCACTGACTTGAGTCACCTTGCCAGGCAGCATCGTGAGGGGGGTCGTATTGCCGTCGACGGCGCGGAAGTACTTCACCATGCCTTGGTAGGTCGATCGCGCCAGCGCGTCGCGGACCTTCGGGTCGCGCATCAATTGCGCATCTTGCAGATTGTCGTGGAACGCCACTTCGACGATCGTGGCGTCGAACTCGTTGTTGATGTAGGCGTTGTTGAGCTCGCCGTAGTTGAAGGCGGCCTGGTAGGTGATGTTAGAGCCGCGATTGTTCCAAGTGTTTTCAAACTGGCCGTTCTGCGCGACCATGTCGGCGTTGATTTCGGTCCCCAGCGTTTGCGCCAACATCAGTTGGTTGGGGGTCGTCCCACCAGCATTCGTATTATGCAACACCGTGACGCCGCGGCCGCCGCCGGCGTTGGAATGGAAGCTGATCAGCAGGCGGTCGGAAAGAGCTCCGTCCTGCTGGCGGTTCATGTATTCCGCATATTTGGGCGACGCGGCGACCGTGGCGTCTTCGTCATCGCCGCCGGAACTGTACTCCGAAGTCGCGATGCCCTGCGAGCGGTCGACGTGCCACTTGATCCAATAGAGCGCGGGCTCGTCTTCGCGAGTTTTTCCGGAAATCCCTTGGCCGCGATCGATGTCGCCCATGCCGTTGCCGAAGCGAATCATGTCGGCGATGGCGACGCGGCCCGCTTCGCTCGATCGATTGCTAATATCGACGTAGCCGCTGTCGCCGGCTTCAAAATGGTACGTGCCAAGATACACGAGCCCGCCGCCGACGCGGCGGTGATTGATCGTCACCTCGGTGATGCCGCCCGAATGATTGACCCGATAGAGCTGATCGCCGGCGCGGTCGCTGCCGGCGAGTGTCCAGGCGTAGACGGGGTAAAAGCCGGCCGTCGTGATCGTGGGGCGGTAGCGAGCGTACGCGGTTTCCGTCAGCGAGGTCGACGCGTAGCGGTAGGGAACGTCGCCCGCGCTGCCAAAGTACGTCCCGGACGTGCTGTTGCTCCAAGCGCCGCTGAACGTGACGCCGATGTCGTCGTTGTCGAGGACGTACTCCGCCGGCTGGTAACCGATCGGCCGCATCGGCACGACGGTGGCGCCGGCGCGGAAGAGATAATCCGCGAGCGCGGTCATTTGCTCCTGATTGCCGAGATCCTCCACCATGCCATTGGTGGCGCCGCGCTGAAAGCTCCAAAAATCGGGGCTCGGCCCCATGTAGGTCGTGTAACCGTGCCCCCCCATGATGTAGGTAATTTTTCCGGAGAGACCGCCGTCTGGCTGCGCGCCGACATCGACGAGGCCCGCGGCCGAGAGAGCGACGCGCGACTCCAACGGTTCGATCGAAAGGCGGCGTGCGCGAGTTCCGGCGTTGCTCTTCCTACCCATCTCATCTCCTGGTTGATCAGCGAGTATTTGGTCGGCGAGTCATCTGGCGACGCCGACGGCCAGCGGGCGTTTGCCGTGTTGCGCTAGGCAGGCTTATCGCAGCGAGTCCCAAGCGCTGCCGCTAAGCGCACGTTCATCGAAGGCCAGATCGAGCGCGTCGACGTCGTTGGTCTGGCCGTGCCCTTGGCTCGAATCTGACAGCTGGCGCCGCCGAGCCGGGTTTTGGTCGCTTGGTGCGGAACGTTGCAGCGCGTCAGAGCGCCGCAAGCTCGCTTGTTTGAGCAAACCAACCAACGCTTGGTCCTCGTCGGGGCGGACATGCTGAGAGGCCCGTTGCGCGAGCCAGCCGAATTGATCCGCCGAAGAGGGCGTAAACGCCAGTTCCTCTGCAGACTGGAGCGCGGCAATCGTCGCGACCGACGTGGCGGCGACCGACTCGCTGGCATCGAATTGCGCTATCCAAGTCGCCAGGTCGGCGCCGTCGACGACGCCGTTCTGGTCGGCGTCGCCGTCGGCTAGCGTGGGACTGGCGGCGCCAAAGCCACGCTGCCAAGCGAGGAAGTCGGCGCCGTCGACGAGGCCGTCGTCGTCAAAGTCGCCGGTGGGGACAATCGGCGCCACGCCAAAGAAATTGAGGACGCGATCCATCGCCGCAGCGCGGTTGGCGGCGGTGGTGATCGTTTCAAACGGGAAGCCGAAGACGACGACGCTGCCGCGGCCCCCAGTGCCGGGGACCTGAATCCCCGCGCTGCCGCCCGTCCCGCCGCTATACGTCAGCGCCTGAGCGGCGCCGGCCTGCGGTGCGATTACGTCAGGAAAGTCGACGTTATAAAACTGGGCGCCGTTGTCGAACGAAAAGGCGATTCCTTCAAAGATGCCGCCGGCGGTCGCGGTGACGTTGTACGTGCCCGCATCGTCGCTGACGTAGTTCCCTTGCAGCGAGGTCTCAAAAAACGTGCGGCCGTTGTTCGATTGATCGAGATCCCAGGCGATTTCCGAACCCGACGTGAACAAGTGACCGCCGCCGGCAATGTACTGCTCGACTTTCGTTTGTTCCGTGGCGTTGAACGTGTCGTCAGCAGTCGATTCCTCGCCGAGGATCCAGATCACGGCGTCGTAATCGGACAGGCTGACGGCGCCGCTGATGATCGCTTTGTTGCTGGCGCTGGCGACGTGAACGCCGGGCTCCGCAGCGTGAATCGCGGCGGCGACTTGCACGACGTAGTCGAAGCTGTTGTTCGAGCGGGCCCACACGCGGTCCACCAAGTTGCCCGCGGGAGAGTAGAACGGATAGCGGACGTTCTGGGTCCGCTCGAAGCGATCGAACCCGCTGACGACCAGCACTTGCTTGGGGCCGCCGCTGGGAAGGACGTTCAGCACTTCCGAACTCTTCGATTCGCCGCCGGCGTTGACGGCGACGATTTTGAAATAGTAGGGAATCGTCGGGTCGTAGCCGGCGAGCGTCGCTGAAGTCGTGCCAACGCCAGCGACCAACGTGCCGCCGTCGAAGCCGTAACCATCGACCGAGGCGTAGATGCGGTAGCCGGTGGCGGCGGCGCCGCGGACGCCGCCCGAGAGACCTGCCGACCAAGTGAGCGTGACTTCGCCAGCGGCGTTACTGACGGCGCTCGTGATTTTGGGAGCCGAGGCGACGGTGGTCGGGCTGGTAAGGCCGCCCCAGGCGTCGAAGTACTCCAGCACGGCTTCGTAGGTCGAGCGGCCGATTTGATCGCGAACTTTTGGATCGCGCAACAGCTGCGAATCTTGCGTGTTGTCGTGGAAGCCAACCTCAATGATCGTGGCGTCCATCTCGGCGGAGGCGCCCAGATCGATTTCGCCGAAGCCGCCGGAGCTCGAATGCGAGGTCCGCGTGCTCCAGTTGTGCTCGAACGTGCCGTTGAGCGCCTGCATGTCCTGATTGATCTGCCGGCCGGTGAAGAGCGCGAGATCGCTCTGGTGAGGCGTCGCGGCGTCGGAATCGATGAGGCCGATGGCGCCGCGCGCGGTCGCGGTGGCGGGGTCGCCGGTGGTGCCGTTCGAGTGGAACCCGATGTAGACGCTCGTGCCGAACGGGTTCGTGTTCTGGTTCATGTGCTGCGCCATATTCGACGGCGCCGACACATTGCCAGATCCTAGGACCGAGGTCGGCGTCACGCCGAGCCCGATGCCGCGATACAGCCAGTAGAACGAGCTTTCATCCTCGCGCGGGTAGCCGGAAACCGTTCCCGAACCGAAAACGCCGTCCGGCCCTTCCTTCAAGTCGCCCATACCGTTGCCGAAGCGCACGGCGTCGGCGATGACGACCTTACCGGCGGCGCCTTCGTTGCTGATCTGCACCGAGCCGGCGACGCTCGAACTGCCGCCGTCGAAATGGTACGTGCCGAGGTACACCCAGCCGTTGCCGACCATGCTGTGATCAACGCGAATCTGCGTCTGGCCGCCGGTGTGATTCACCTTGTAAAGCTGCGAGGTCCGATTCGTCCCCGCCGACGCCCAGACGTAAACGGGATAGAAGCCTTCCGCGGGGATGGTCGGCGTATAGGTCGCGACCGCGGTTTCGGAGCCAGCCGAGGTGCTGGCGGAGCGATAGCGGACCGTATCAGCGACGGCGCCGTAGTCTTCGTCGTACCAGCGGGTGCCCGACGTGCTGTCGCTCCAGGCGCCGGAGTAGGTGACGCCGGCCGAGTCGTTGTCGACGACGACTTCGTTGAGTTGATGGCCGACGGGGCGCATCGGCACAACCGTGGCGCCGGCGCGCAGGAGGTAGTCGGCAAAGTAGGTGAGTTGATCCTGATTGCCGAAATCTTCGACGATCTCGCTGTAGTCGGGGCGATCAGTCAGCCAACCGCCGTTGGTGGATCCCCCCTCGTACTCGATGCCATGTCCGCCGGAGGTGTAGACGATCTTGCCGGTCAACGCTCCAGTCGGTTGGGCGCCAATCGGAATCAGGCCGGCGGCGGAGAGCGCGATGCGCGGTTCCAACGACTCGAAGCGATAGCTGCGCTGCTTTTCAGCGGAGCGCCGCTTGCGACGGAGCCCCGGGCGGAGTCGCTGGGCAACGGAATGGAAAATATCGAGCGCGCGAGCCATGCCGTTGGGGCCTTCCTCTGTCTGTTCCGGAAACGAGAGGGACCGCCGCACGGCTGCACAACGGCCCACTGCGCATTGTAATCGCCGGGCCCGATCGGGAAACAAAAGAACGCCGTTCTTTACTCGCTTCTGCGCAGGGCCAAGAAAGGCGTGCGCATTTGAAGGGCGTAACGAACTGCTATTCGCCGACTGGCCGCCGATCGCATCTAGAAGCCACCGGCTCTGCCGGTGGACGAATACCGAAGAGGGCCGGCCGATCACCATGTCGTCCACCGGCGGAGCCGGTGGCTTTTATGGGGCGGGCGATGCGTCAAGACGCGCGACGTAGGTCCGCTGACGATCGACCTTGCCGTCATGCCCCGGGGCGTCGGCGAAGTACTCGACGCGATCGCCGACGCCGTCGGTCGACTTCTGCGAACTGCGGTACTTGATGCCGACGACTTGCTCTCCCTCGCGGACCCAATCGAGGAAGAGAACGCTGTGCCCCGACTTGTTCGTCCGCCAGATCTGCATGAAGTCGCCCGGCTGAGCGTCGGCAAGCGACTTCACTTCGCGGCCGATACCGAGTTGTTCGACCGCGAGGGCGCATTGCCGTTCGGCGGCTTCTTTGGTCGAGCCGTACCACTCTTTTTGGAACTGGCGGACGGCGTCAGCGGTTTTTCCTTTGAGCAGGCCGCGTTCTTGGGCCGCCTCCATGGCGACGCAGAAGGTGAAGCCGCTGCAGTAGGTTCCCTGCTCCTGGGCCTTGAGAATCAACTCACCGTCGTGATGAATGTCGCGCGGGACGCCGCTGCCGTTGGTCCAAACGTAAGAGCCGCCGTCGGGAATCGCCTGAGCGGCGGCGAGGATGTCTTTGGCCGGTTCTTGTGCGTGAAGCGTCGCCTGATTGGCGATGGTCAGGAGCGTCAATGCGGCAATTGCCCAGATTCTCGTCATTTTCAGCCTCACCCAGTATCGCCTACAATCGCAGGTCTGTCGGTCACCCCAGCAGGTCCCCATTGTACGTCATGATGAAATTCGCAGCCAAGTCGCCCCTTCGCTACGCCCTGGCCCTCGTTCTGCTGGTCGGTTGCTCGCAAACTGCGACGCCGCCGAAGAAAGAAGCGAAGGCAGCGCCGGCGGAACAGACCGCCGTCTGCATGGTCGCCTCGGTGCAGCCATTGGCCACCGAGGCGGGCGTCGCTGCGTTCGAAGCGGGCGGCAACGCGATCGACGCCGCCGTCGCCGCGGCGGTGACGCTCGGCGTCGTCGACAACCACAACTCGGGGCTCGGCGGCGGCTGTTTTATTCTTATCCGCCGCGCTGACGGCACGCTGGTCGCGATCGACGGACGCGAGGAAGCCCCTGCCGCGGCAACGCACGACATGTTCATTCGCGACGGCGAAGCAGTCCCGGAACTGAGCCAGACGGGGCCGCTGGCGGTCGGCATTCCTGGCGCGCTGGCAGCCTACGACTTAGCCGTGTCGAAATACGGCAAGCTGCCGCTCAAGGACCTGCTGCTGCCAGCCGCGAAGATCGCCGAAGAGGGTTTTCCGATCGATCGCGTCTACGCCGGCAAGCTGTCGTCGTCGGCGAAGACGCTCGACAAGTTCGCCGGCAGTCGCGACGCGCTGCTGAAATCCGACGGCAGCGCCTACGAGGAAGGAGACGTCCTCAAACAGCCCGACCTCGCGAAATCCTATCGGGCGATGGCCGAGGAAGGGACCGATTGGTTCTACGGCGGACCGTTCGCCGACAAAGTGGCGAGGTGGATGAAAGACAATGGCGGCATCATCACCGAGGCCGATTTCGCGAGCTATCTTCCCGTCGAGCGTGAGCCGCTGGAAACGACGTATCGCGATTGGACGATCGTCGGCTTCCCGCCGCCGAGTTCGGGCGGAGTGCATGTGGCGCAGATGCTCAACATGTTGGAAACGTTCGATCTGCAGAAGACGTATCAGGAGAATCCCGCGCAGGCCCTGCATCTCATCGCCGAAGCGATGAAGCTGGCGTTCGCCGATCGGGCGTTCTGGCTCGGCGACCCCGATGCGGTCGGCGTGCCGCGCGGATTGATCGACAAGGGTTACGCCGTGGCGTTGGCTGAACGGATCAACCCCGAGAAGGCGACAGAGGTTCCCAGCCACGGCGAACCGCCGGCGGCCGCCGAGGACGTGTTCGGCAAGAAGCACACCACGCATATCACCGCCGCCGACAGCGACGGGAATTGGGTCGCCATCACCGCCACGGTGAACACGACCTTCGGCTCGAAGGTGATCGTCCCCGGCACCGGCATTGTGCTGAACAACGAGATGGACGACTTCTCGGCTCAGCCAGGCAAGCCGAATGCTTTCGGCCTGGTCGGCGCCGAGAACAACGCCGTCGCCCCCGGGAAGCGGCCGCTGTCAAGTATGACGCCAACGATCGTGCTCAAGGACGGCAAGCCAGTGATGACCGTCGGCGCCGCCGGCGGGCCGAAGATTATCACGTCGGTGCTGCTGGCGATCTTGCGGCGGCTCGATTTCGATCAATCGCTGGCCGATGCGGTCGGCTCGCCGCGGATCCATCAGCAATGGATGCCCGACGTGCTGACCGTCGAGAAAAAGATGCCGAAGGAAATCGTCGAGCAGCTTGCCGCGAAGGGGCACAAAATCGACGAGATCGACTCGGGGGCCGTCGCTCAGGCGATTGAGATCGATGAGAAAGGGCAGTTCATCGGCGTGCATGATCCCCGCGTGCCGGGCAAGGCGGCCAGCGGCTCCCGACCGCAGAAATAGCTCGAGTTGATCGCGAAAGTGATTTGCCAATGACTAGAAGCTTGGACAATCGACGATGAAGCTCTTCAAGTTACCGTTTGGCAAACGCGTCGGGACGGCCGATCGAGTCGCGGTGTTGATTGTGATCGTGAGCCTGCTGCTGCTTGCCGTCGCGAGCTATGGCGCTTGGCATGTGAAGAGCCAGCAGGAGCGGTCCGAGGCGATCTTGTCGCGCAGCGTTGATAGTCTGCGCGCGGCGGCGGAGTTGGAGCTGCATATCCAGGAGCTGCGCCACGACCTCGATCTCTACTTGTGGCGGCACAACTTGGCCGACCTGGAGAAGACCGACTTTACCGACCTGCGTGCAACAAAATCGGAGCGGGCTGACATCGATCTCTGGTTGCAGCGCGCCGATGCGGCGGCCCACACTGCCAAGGAGAGGCGGCTGATCGCTCAAATGCGCGCCGGCTTGGCGAAGTTTTACGCCCATATGGATCGGATCGCCGAGACCGAAGATCTCGCGGCCGAGAAGGTCGTTTTGGCGGAGCAGGCCGAAGCGATTTTGAATGATGACGTCCTGGCGCCGGCGCAACAATTCTTGAGCGCCGACGAAGGGTTGCTGGAAGCAAGCCGGGCCGCCGCGGCGACGCAATCGCGCCGCTTGGCGCGAATGCTGATGTTCCTCGGGCTCGCCGGATCGATCCTGGCTATGTTCGCCGGCTACGGACTGGCGCGGAGGATCAGCAAGTCGCTGGTCCAACTCCATATCCCCATGCGCGACGTCGCGGGTAAGCTCAGCGAAGTCGCCGGCGACGTCGTCGTTTCGACGCAACTCGACTTTGACGACCTCGGGCCCGCGCTGCAGCGAGTTTCCGCGGAAGTCACTTCGGTCGTCGAACAGTTGCACGCCCGGCATCAAGACATGGTGCGGGCCGATCAGTTGGCCAGCCTGGGCCAACTCGCTGCGGGGCTGGCCCATGAGATACGCAATCCGCTGATGGCGATGAAGATGCTGGTGCAGACGGCCCAACAAGAAGGGTCGCCCGGACTCGACGGTCGCGACCTGCAGATCATCGACGACGAGATTCGCCGACTCGAGACGCTCCTCACCGAGTTCCTCGACTTCGCCCGTCCGACGCCGTTGAAGCAAGAAATGATTGATCTGCGCAGCGTTGTGGAACACACCGTCGACTTCGTCCAGCGGCAAGCCGACGCCCGCCAGGTGACGCTCCACTGCGATCTGCCGGCCGAGCCGTTAATGCTGCAGATCGACGCTCCGCGGATTCGGCAGGTGTTGCTCAATCTGCTGTTGAATGCCATCCAAGCGGCGCCGGCGGGCGGAAATGTCCGGGTCGCCATTGAAATGGCGAAGATTAACGATCGAGAGATGTGCCGTCTGAAAGTCAGCGACGACGGCCCCGGCATTGGCCCGCGGCAGGCGACGCGGGTCTTCGAGCCCTTCTACAGCACCAAGGAAACAGGTCTTGGCCTGGGACTTGCTGTAAGTCAGCGAATCTGCCGCTCCCACGGCGGCGAACTGGCCCTAGAGCGGGGCGATTACAGCGGCGCGATCTTCGTGGTCGAATTGCCGCTCCCACCTGAAGAAGAATTATCCAGCGGCCTGGCGGCTATCGCTGGCGGAACAGCCCACCCATAACAATGAAGCATAAGCTCCTGATCATCGACGACGAGCCGAATCTGCTCTACTCGATGACCAAAGCCCTCGGTCGCGAGTCGTTGTCCATCCTGAGCGCGGAGACGGCCGCTGAGGGGATTCGCCTGGTCCGCTCCGAACGGCCTCACGCCGTCATCCTCGACGTACGGCTGCCCGACCAGTACGGGTTGGACGTCTTCAACGAGATCCGGGCGATCAACGCCAGCATGCCGGTGATCATCATCACCGCCTTCGCCAGTATGGAAACCGCCGTCGAGGCGATGAAGCGCGGCGCGTACGAGTATCTGCTGAAGCCGATTGAGCTTGATCGCCTGCAGGAGCACGTCGCACGCGCCTTGGAAATCAGTCATGCGCGCGACGAAGCCAACGTTCTCGACGGCGCCGAGCCGCGCACGGGACAGCGCATCGTCGGTCATTCGCCGGCGATTCAAGAGGTGTTCAAAGCGATCGGCCGCGTCGCGCTGCAGGACATTACCGTGCTCATCCAGGGCGAGAGCGGCAGCGGCAAGGAGCTCATTGCCGAAGCCATCCGCGAGCATAGCGCCCGAGCCGAGGGGCCGTTTCTGACGATCAACTGCGCCGCGATTCCCGAGACGATTTTGGAAAGCGAACTGTTCGGTCACGAACGGGGGGCCTTTACCGGGGCCGAGCGTCAACGGATCGGCAAGTTCGAGCAAGTAGCCGGCGGCACGCTGTTTCTCGATGAAATCGGCGACATGTCGGCCGCCAGCCAAGCCAAAGTGCTGCGACTGCTGCAGGACGGTAGCTTCCAACGCGTCGGCGGCAACGAAACGCTGCGCGCCAATGTGCGTGTCATTGCGGCGACCAACCGCAATCTCGACGAGATGGTCGCCGAGGGGACGTTTCGCGAGGACCTCTACTATCGGCTGCGCGAGTTCGTCATCGAGGCGCCGCCGCTGCGAGACCGGATCGACGATTTGGAGCCGTTGGTGGCGCACTTTGTGGCGACTTTTAACCGAGAACTCGGCCGGCAGGTGCGCGTCGTCACTCCCGAAGCGATGCGGCGGCTCGAAATGCATTCATGGCCCGGCAATGTTCGCGAATTGCAGACGGTGGTGCGGTACGCCCTCCTCCACGCGGTCGGCGATACGGTAACCTCCGGCTCACTCCCCCCTGCCGTTCGCGGAGACCATGGCGGAGAAAGTTCTGCCGCGGAGATCGCCGACGGCAACGCCGCTATCGCCGCCATGGTCCGTCAACAGCTCTCGCGCACGGACCGCAATCTCTACCGCGACGTTCACTCCGCCGTTGATCGCGTGCTGCTGGAAGAAGTCTTAGAGCATGTCGACGGCAACCAGGTGCAAGCAGCGCAGGTGCTGGGAATCTCACGCACGACGCTGCGTAATCGGCTGAGCGAGCTCGAAATGAACGGCGACGCCGTCAGTTCAGAAGCTGCACAGCGGTGACCAGAATCTGCACAGCGCGTCAACGTCGTGCAGATTCTGTACAGCGGAACGCGCCGCTGTACAAAGCGTGACCGCCGCCATCGAGGCGACGACGCTCTGCGAGTTGCTGCTGGCGTCATTCCCTGCGACGCATCTCGCGAGTTTCCGAAAATTTCGCCACATGCGGCGATCGTGGCACGCTTCATGCTTAAGTCTGTCACGTCAGTTCGGCGTCGGCGATAGCAGACAGTCGAGGTGATCGTTCTCTGTTCAACCGTGAACCACATCGAAAGTCGCAAAGAAGTTTAAGATGGAACGACGAGATTTTTGGCGCGAAGTGGCCTCTCTCAGCGGCTCGGTGACGCCGTTTGTGATGAAGCGCATTTGGGTCTTCGGCCTGTACGGCGCCTTGGTCTGGTGGGTGGCCAACTTCACCCATGTGCAGACCGGCCTGGGCGTCGCTCCCTACGAAATCATCGGCGTCATCCTGACGCTGGTGCTCGTGCTGCGCACCAACTCTGGCTACGACCGGTGGTACGAAGGCCGCAAGCTGTGGGGCGGCATCGTCAACCAGTCGCGCAATCTCGCGGTCGTCGGCACCGCTTACGGCCCTGAAGACGCGGGCTGGCGTAGCGCGTTCCTGCGGTGGACGGCGGCGTTCCCGCACTTAGCGCGTCACAAGCTGCGCGGGGAACGCGACTTTTCCGACCTTAACGAACTGCTGACTTCAGATGAGATCGATCAACTGGAACGCGCGGAGCACCCTCCGCTTTTCAGTTCACTGCAAATCGCGCGGCTGCTGCAGTCGGCTCGCCGGAACGAGGCGATGGACGGCTTCGCGTTCATGCGGGCCGACGATCAACGCGCGCAGCTGATCGATCACATCGGCGCCTGCGAGCGAATCCTCGCGACGCCGCTGGCGAAGGTCGTGTCGATCAAAGTGCGTCACTTCATTTTCCTGTACCTCGCTCTGCTGCCGCTGGCGATCGTCGACAAGTCGGGGATGCTCACGCCGTTCCTGACAATGTTGATCGCCTTCCCGCTGTTGGCGCTCGACCAGATCGGCATCGAGCTGGAAAACCCCTTCTCGGTCCTTCGCTTGAGCCACCTGCCGTTGGACGAAATCAGCCACAAGATTCAGGGCAACGTGATGGCGCTCGACTCGGCGTACGACTCGATGCTCGAAGACGACGTGAACGACGCCATCGTGTCGATGGAAGGCGGAAGCCGAGCGGCAGCTGGCTCTGTCAATGGAACGCCGCAACGGTTGGCGGCCGCCACGAACTGACGCTCACGGCGGCTGCCGATCATACTGAGCGAAGCGAAGAATGACGACTCGCCGCTTTAGGAAGACGCATAGGAGAAACTTCGATGACCCGCTCAATTGATTTAACGGAACGGAAAGCTCGCGACGCCGGCTCCCGAGTGAGACGAGTCCTCGCGCCGATCAACTTCCACGACGAATCGCGGCGTTCCCGGTTGACGGCCATCGAGCTCGCCGCCCAGTGGGGCGCCGAGGTGACGCTGCTGCACGTGTCGCAATGCGCGCCGTTGGTGGTCCCGCAACCGACGGGACTCGACGCCATCGGCCTGCTGCATACCGCCTTGCGAACGCCGGCCGGCCCAGCGGCGTCGTTCAGCGACCACGAACTGCAGCTGCGTCGACTGGAACAGACGGCCATTCGCCGGATGAAGAACGACGTGCCGCAGTATTTGCTCGACAAAGTCGCGTTCACGTTCGCCTGGCGGGTTGGCGAGGCGCCAGACGAGATCGTCGCCTACGCCAAAGAACACGCCATCGACGTGATCATTCTCGGTAAGAATGAACGTTCGCGCCCATGGCGACTGAGCCGCGGAGTCGCGCGGCGCGTCATTCAAACGGCGTCCTGCCAGGTGCTGGTCGCCTATCCATCGGGACAGACGTGCGTCGAGCCATCGGCGATCGAATCGGTCGCGTAGTAACTCGCCTTTTCAATACGTTATACGACAAGCCACGTTTCGCGCCCGACTGCCGACGGCCCTGCTCCCCCACGAGCAGCAGCCCGAGGCAGCGGACGCGAACTAGAGCGTATCGCAAATCGTTGTAGAGTTTTCAGCCCCCGACTCCGCCGGGGGGTAGCGTCACGCGCGACGATGTCTACCGGAATGGAGACCGACCCCCGGGCGGAGCCCGGGGCTGCAAGACACGCTACGAGGATTCGAGCAGCGCTCTATGTCGCCATAAACGAACGAAGAGCCGTTACTTTTCAGCAGCCGCTTCGGTGGCGCGCATCACGCGGAGCAGGTTGCCGCCGTTGATCTTCTTAATATCGTCGTGGCTGTAACCGCGATCGAGCAGCGCCTGGGTGATGTAGGGATACGTGCTGACGTCTTCCAATTGCTCCGGCAACATCGTGACGCCGTCGTAGTCGGAACCGATGCCCACGTGATCGACGCCGGCCACCTTGACGATGTGATCGATGTGGTCGACCAGCGTATGGATCGTGCCGCGCCCGCCGCGGCCATTCTCGGCGTCCCAGCGCTTCATCGCTTGCTCGATTTCGCCTTCGTCCGTGATTGTCTTGTCGATTTCGCGGCGGTAGGCCATTCGCTTGACGTCGCGCTCGGCTGAATCCGGCACAATAAAGGCCGAGAAGAAGTTGACCATCACGACGCCGCCGTTTTCGGCAGTGAGCTTCAACACGTCGTCGGGGACGTTGCGCGGATGATCGGCGACGCCGCGCGCGGAGGAGTGCGAAAAAATGACCGGCGCCTTCGTCACTTTGAGAGCCGCTTTCATCGCGTCGGGCGAGACGTGCGAAATGTCGACCATCATGCCGAGGCGATTCATCTCGCGGACGACTTCTTCGCCGAACGGCGAGAGGCCGCCGCTGCGCGGGACGTCGGTCCCCGAATCGGCCCAGTCGAGCGAATCGGAGTGGGTGAGCGTCATGTAGCGGGCGCCCATCTCGTAGAGCTGGCGGAGGACGGGGATCGAGCCTTCGATCGAGTAGCCCCCTTCCATGCCGATCAGCGAAGCGATTTTGCCGGTCTTCGCGATCCGTTCGATGTCGTCGGCCGTTAGGGCAAGTTCAAACGTCTCGGGATACTGGGCGATCATCGCTTTGACGAGTTCGATCTGCTCGATCGTCGTTGACAGCGCAGCGCCGCGCTTCGACGTTTCGCCGGGAACCCAGACCGACCAGAACTGGGCGCCGACGCCTCCCTCGCGCAGACGAGGTATGTCAGTCTGCAACGACTTCTGCACCTTCGAAATATCGAGCTTGTCGAACTGCCCGCGGGCTTGTTGGCGGAGTTCCCACGGCAAGTCGTTGTGACCGTCGATCAGCAATGTCTCGGCGTGGAGCTTGCGCGCTTCGTCGGACAGCACCACTGGCGGACGGGCGGCGGTCTCTTGCCCCGACGCCGCCGTTGCTGACGCGATGGCCATCGAAACCACGAGGGCCAGTCTTTCGGAAGATTTGCGAAGCAACGTCATGCGGGCCTCTTGCGGTAAGTATTCGGCAGGGAGAGCTGATGTGGGCTCATGCCGAATTGAAATGCATTTTTAACCACGAAACACACGAAAAAGACGAAAGGGAAAGAGAAAAGAATTGGAGTAAACCACACTGGATTAGGAACGCCAGGTTCAGTCTCATTCCATCCCGCATTTACTTTTCGTAGTTTTCGTGTGTTTCGTGGTAAATCTCCCCGTATTCTGAATCACGAACAACGCTGGCTTCCGAAGGGACGGCAGTCTCATTTCTCTTCAACTTTCCGCTTCTCCAGCTGCGTCCAACCCCAGCGATAGAGATTTCGCGAATCGACGTAGCGCGAATCGCTCGAAGGCGCCCCCAGGACGACGACGATCAGCGAATCGTCGCCGCGCTTCGCACTGGAGACGAGGCACGCCCCGGCGGCCGAGGTGGTGCCGGTCTTCACGCCGTCGTAGCCTTCGATCTTCAGCAGGTTGTTCGTGTTCTTCCACAGGACGTTGCGCTCGTAACCGCCGGGCCCGGAAACGGTGGCGCCCCGCTGCGGGGTGGAGACCACCTTTTGCAGGAGCGGAATCTGCTTCACCGCGTGCGCGAGCTTCGCCATATCGGCCGCGCTCGCCTTATGCGTTTCCTCGGTCAAGCCGTGCGTGTTGTCGAAGTGGCTGTTCTCCATGCCCAACTCTTTCGCGCCGGCGTTCATCGCTTCGATGAATTTGTCGTACGACTTCTTCGGCGAGTCTTTCTCGCCCTGCTCCTCATCGCCGCCGGCCGCCAGCCGCGAGCCGAAATGCTCGCCGAACGCTACCGAGGCGTCGTTCCCTGAGGGGAGCATCAGGCCATACAACAGTTCTTCCACGCTCACGACTTCGCCCGCCCGCAAATCCGCGGTCGAACCGATCGTTTCGTCGGCGCGCTTCGAGAAAGTGACTTTCTCTTCAAGGACTTCAGGGTGCGCTTCGGCATACTTCCCGACGAGATAGGCCGTCATCATCTTCGTCGTGCTGGCGATGTCGACCGGCTTGTTCTCATCCAAACCCCAGAGGACTTCGCCCGTTTTGCCGTCGGCGATCGCCCACACTTTGCAGGAGACGTATGGGGGCCCGTCGAGCGGGTCGGCCGATTCCTTGGCGAAGACTTCGGCATTGGCGACTTCCGGCGCCGGCGCTTCGGGCCCCGCTTCAACGAGCGGGCCGAGGGCTTCCCAAGTCTCGGGGCCGACGATCCCATTCGGCTCGAGACTCTTCGCCTTCTGGAAAGCGATCACGGCTGTCTCGGTCATCGGCCCGAAGTCGCCGTCGTCGGTCAATTCGGGCGACGGCGTGACGCGGGCGTTGAGGGTTCGTTGCAGCATCGCCACGAGCGGGCCGGCGGAGCCCATTTTCAATAGGCCCGAATCGGGCTCAACCTTCGCCTCAGCATCGTCGCTGAAGTGCCGATAAGCTACCTGGGCAATCTTGCTGCAGAGAACGTCGCCGGCATTCTCGCCCCCCCAACTCTGGTCCTTGTTCTTGTTCGTCATCACGCAGATGGCGATCGGACCTTTGGGCCCGTCGATGATTCCCGCATCGGTCCGCACTTCGTTAACGGCGCCCGTCTTGTGAGCGATCTTCACGTCGGGCAAGTAGCGCGGAAACGTCGATTTGTCGGCGTTTGCGTAGAGATGGGCGAGCATCTTTTCGCTAGCCTCTTTGCTGACAAGTTCCTTCTTCTGCAGCTTCTCCAGCAGCGAGATCATGTCGGCCGGCGTCGTGCTGCCAAGCCCAAACTCTTTGCTCCGCTCCGGAAAGAGGGACGTCTCGCGTTTGAAGACGAACGAATGGAGCTTCGTCTCGGGGTAGCCGAGCTTCTCCATCAGCGCCGCCGTCTTGTCGAGGCCAACTTCTCCGGCGACCAGATTCGTCGCGGTATTGTCGGAGTAGACGATCATTAATTGAATCGCATCGCGCAGCGAGATCTTCGCGCCGTCGGAGAAGTGAGTCGTCAAAATCCCGGAACCGGGAACCTTGTCCGACTCCTCCAACTCAATCATCGTGTCGGGGTCGGCCTTGCCATCCTCGATCGCCTGGTAGGCGGCGATCATGAGCGGGAACTTGATCAGGCTCGCCGTCGGCATCGCCTTTTCGGCCTGATACTCGAACGTCTGCCCCGTGTTGAGATCCTTAATTGCGACCGCGACGTCACCCTCATGGGCGTCGATGAGCGGCTGGACCAGATCGGCTAGTTCATCAGACAGCGCCGGCGAGGCAGAAAAGAGGAGTAGCAGCGTCCACACGCTCAAGACGTATCGCATCGGAGTTCCTCGCTAAGACAAAGGATCAACGACGATCCGCCGCTTGAGCATTCTCCCTGCTCGCTGCCGCGCCCGTCGTGCCGCCGACGTAAACTCGAATTGTACTAGTGCCGCAGCGCGTCCTTACGCCTCGATTAACTGGGCGCCCGTGCCGTTCGCCGCCGGATAGATGCATGTGCCGCGATCGACGACGACGCCTGTCGCAATGTCGCTCGCCAAGAGGGCGGCCCCGTCCATGTCAACGTAATCGAGCAGCGGCAACAACTGTCCGATTGCCGAGATGCCGACCGTCGACTCAGTCATGCAGCCGACCATCGTCTTCAGCCCCAGCTTGCGGGCTTTGATCACCATCCGCCGTCCGGGAGTCAGGCCGCCGCATTTGGTGAGCTTGACGTTCACGCCGTGGAAATGACCGACGCAGCGTTCCACGTCGGCTTCGTAAATGCAGCTTTCGTCGGCGACGATCGGCAGGGCCGACTTCTCGTAGACGCGCTTCACTTCGCTCCATTGGTCTGCCGGCAACGGTTGCTCGATGAATTCGACATTGAGCTTGGCGAGTTCATGCGAGTACTCGATCGCCTGATCGGCGTTCCAGCCGCAGTTGGCGTCGACGCGGAAGATGGCGTCGGTGTGTTTGCGCAGTTCGCGGACGATGTCGAGATCGTATTTCGTGCCGAGCTTGATCTTGTAGATCGGCCAGCCCGGCATTTCGAGCAGCTTCTGCACCATCACCTCGACCGTGTCGATGCCGATGGTGAAGTTCGACTGCGGGATGCGATCGGTCGAGAGGCCCCACAACTTGTAGACAGGGGCGCCTTGCTGCTTACCCCACAGATCGTTCGCCGCCTGATCGAGAGCGCACTGGGCGAACGGGTTTCCCTTGAGGATCGGCCACGTCTGGTCCCAGAGCTTCTCGGGATCGAGCGGTTCGGCCGACTCGACAATCGCTCGAACCGATTCCAGCGACTCGCGCATCAATTCGAGCGTGGCGCCATAGTACTTGTTCGTCGTCGCTTCGCCGAAGCCGCGGTGGACTCCGTCGGTCAGTTCCACGATCAGCGTCGGCTGCACGCTCGTCGATTCGCGTGAAATCGAAAAAACATGCCGCAGCGGCAGTTGGAAATCGTGGGTACTCAGATTGATCATGCTTGATTTATTCAAGTGAGGAGTGCCCGCGAATCACGCGAATGGACGCGAATGAAAACACAAAACAACAAGGCATTAGGACACGAAAAAGAATCTCGATCAATTCATGTAATGAATGCTTTCAAGACTCTTATGAATTAGCGGTATTCCCTTGCCTGTTTCTTATTCGCGTCTATTCGCGTGATTCGCGGGCTACTCTTTTTTAGCGGGCCACCAACTGCGGCCGCATTGCGAGGATCGCTTCGACCAAATCATCCGATCCGTGCCGAATGACGTCGCACACGGGCATGCCCAGCTCCGCGCGAACCTTCTCGCGTTCTTCCTCAGCCTGCTCGTCATTGAGTCGGCGGCTGTTCATTGCGACGCCGATCACCTTCGACGGGCCCATCAGGTTGGCCATCATCTCGTAAACTTCCACCAACTTCGCCAGCGGCGTCAGCGGAACGTATTCCATGCCGTGGGTCGCCGGGCGTGCCGCTTCGTAGCACATCACCATGCCGTGCGGAGCACAACCGTGAAGCAGCCCCATCGTGACGGCCGAGTACTTCGGATGGGCCAGGCTCCCCTGCCCTTCAATGAAGAGCATGTCGTGATGTTGGTGGGCGAGGATCTGCTTCTCGATGGCGCCATTGACGAAGTCGGCCACCACGCAGTCGATCGGCACGCCGTCGCCTTCGATCATGATGCCGGTCTGGCCGCTGGCGACGAACTTCGCGTCGTGGCCGCGGGCCTTCATCGCGTTCGTGAGTTCGATCGCCGCCAGCATCTTGCCGACGCAGCAGTCTTGGCCCACGGTGTGGATGCGAAGGCACTCTTCACGAATGTTGAGGCGGTGGGCGACTTCATGCTCGTCGTTTTTGCGGACGTCGCTGATCGTCGCGCCGGTTTTGGCGGCGGCCGCCACGAAGGCGGGATCGCTGGAAATGAATTCGTGCAATCCCGAGACGACGTCCATCCCTTGGTTGAGGGCGTCGAGAATAATCGCCTTCCACGCCGGCGGAATGCGGCCGCCCGAGGGAGCGATGCCGATCATCAGCGTGTTGGCGCCCTTGCAGTCGGCGAGCTTCGCGACGATGGGCGTATTGCCGCCCACGCCGAGCAGTTCGTCGGTCGTCCGTCCGACTTGCGTGCCGTCGATCAGGGCGACGACCTCTTCGGGACGATAACGCAGAACGCTGGAGGCCGTTTTGCCGGTGACCGGCTCCGTATGCCCCTCGGTTAGAATCGCCAAACGACGTTCACTCTGTTCCACTGCCACGAAGGCCTCACTCTCTTAAAACGACCAATTTCAGCAACAACGTCTCTGCGCGAAGCGGAGCGATCACTCGCTCATTTGCGCCAGTCTGTTTGAGTTTAGTAGGGCGTCCACCCGGGGGAAAGACTCACGCTGCGCAGGGTCTTCTCGGTTTTCGCGCAGCGATGAACTCCCGATTCGCAACCTTCGTTAACTCTTTAGCAATCGTTCCACCAAAGCCGCCTGCGAAACCGGCACGTCGCTGAACGTGCAAATCTGGACGGGGGCCTCAGCGAGCGGGTCCAACCCCTGGGGGGCTCCCAGACAGGCGATGACCGTTGGTCGCCGGGCGACCAGCCCCTGCAGCCAGTCCCGGAGCCGCGGCGGCAGGCCAAAGCGGTGCCAGGCCGCCGGCTTCACCACGAAGGCCGCCAGCAGTTGGTCGGCATTGGCCGCCAGCTCAGCGATTCTCGCGAGGTCGGCGTCGCTCGGCTCAGCGCCAAGTTCGAAATAATCGAGCCGCGGGAACTTCTCCGCCAGCATCTTCCCCAGCGGCGGCGGCTCGGCGTTCGATGGCAGCGGGAACGGGTTCACCAGCACGGCGCACAGCGATCGCTCCGGCGAGAACGGCAGCAAGCCGCCAGTCTGCTGCGGGACGACGGTCGCCCGCCGGGCAATGTCGAGGGCCATCGCTTCGGTCTGGCGACGGTTCTCCGTTTCGTTGAATCCAGTACTTGGTTGGGCGCTAAACGCCGCCGCCTTCAGCTTCAGCACGCGGCCAAGCGCTTCATCGACGCGGGCGTTGCTCAGCTTGCCCGCCGCTACCGCCTGCTCCAGCGCACCGAGCGTGCCAATGGGATCGGCGACGTCTAGCAGAATGTCGATGCCGGCGTTGAGGGCCTTCAGCGCCAGCTCTCCTTCGTTCGCGCAGCCGACCTTCACTCCTTCCATCAAGAGGCTGTCGCTCACGACGGCCCCTTGGAAACCAAGCTCACCACGCAGCAGGTCGGTGAGGATCGGCTTCGAGAGCGTCGCCGCCGATCCGGCCGCATCGAGCGCCGGGTAGCGGACGTGGGCCGACATCACCAGCGGCACGCCGGCGGCGATCGACGACTGGAACGGCGGGAACTCGCGGGCCGCCATCTCCTCGCGCGTGGCGTCGACCGTCGGCAGCGCGTGATGCGAATCTTCGTGCGTGTTGCCGTGGCCGGGAAAGTGCTTCGCGGTCGACAGGAACCCGGCAGCGTTGCAACCGCGGACGAATTCGGCGGCAAGTTCGGCAGCCCGTTGCGAGTCGGCGGCGAACGCTCGCGTCGAGATAATCGGATTTCTCGGGTCGGAGTTTACGTCGGCGACCGGTCCAAACGTGATGTGGACCCCCGCGGCCCGCGAGGTTTGCCCCGTTAGTTCCGCAAACTTGAAGACCGCCTCCCCTGCCCCGTCGCCGAGGGCGTCGAACGCCATGGCATGCGGGAAGAGCGGATAGCCGCGCAGTTGCTGACCGGCGCCACGTTCCAGGTCGGACGACACCAGCAGCGGGTATTGGCTCTGCCGCTGCAGCCGCGCGAGCGTGGCTGGCGTGTCGGCGTAGCTGCCGTTGAAGACGATCAAGCCGCCGATCGGACACTCCTTCAGCAGCTGCGCGACGCGCGCCTCGTCCTCTTCCACCGTCTTCACCGGCGGGAGGTTTGAACCGATGCGAACGAACATTAACTGCGCGATCTTCTCGCGCAGCGGGGCGTCTGCTGGAAACTGAAATGATTGCTCGCTGGCGGTCACGCCGCTTCCTCCGTTGTCTTCCTGCCAAAATCGCCGTCAAGCGGAATGAACGCCACGGTCGCAAAGCTCGGGATCGTGCAGATCATCACCCAGATGAAAAAATGTTCATAACCGATGAGCTGCTGCAGCCAGCCGCTCCACATGCCGGGGATCATCATCCCGAGGGCCATGGCGCCGGTGCAGAGGGCGTAGTGAACGGTTTGGTGTTCGCCGCGGGCGATGTAGATGCAATACAGCATGTAGGCGGTAAACCCGAAGCCGTAACCGAACTGCTCGACGCCGACCGCGGCGGTAATCACCCACAAATCGTCGGGCTGCATCATCGCGAGGAACAGGAACGCCGCGTTCGGCAAATGAATGATGAGCGCCATCGGCCAGAGCCAGCGTTTCAGTCCATGCTTCGCGGCGACGAACCCGCCGATGATGCCGCCGATGGTGAGCATGATCACGCCGACGGTGCCGTAGACGAAGCCGACCTCGCCGGTGGTGAGGGCCAGGCCCCCCTTCTCGCGCGGGTCGATCAGGAACGGCGTGGCGAGCTTGACCAACTGCGACTCAGGCAGCCGATAGAGCAGCAAGAACGCGAGCAGCGCAAGGATGCGCGGCTTGCGGAAGAACTCGACGAACGGTTCGAAGAAACCGCCGAGCGGATTCGACGCGGCCGTCGTCGGCTGACCGTCGGCCGCGGGCCGAGGCAAGGCGAAGAAGTGATAGAGGCAAACGAGCCCGAACAAGCCCGCGAGGATGAAGAAGGTCGCCGACCAGGCGAGCGTGAGGTTGCCTGAACGGACTTCGAATGTCGCCGTCGAAGGTTCTTCGAGCTTCGACTCGACCTGGACAAGCGACGCGAACGGCGCGCTCCAGTTCTGCTCAGTAACGACGAAGCGTTCCCCTTCAACGACCTTGAAACTTGGATCGCCGCCGCCGAGGCCGAACTGGACGACTTGCTCTTCGCCCGCCGGGACTGGTTCGGCGAGTCGTAAATAGACGATCGCCAGATCGCCGACCTGATCGCTCGCCGCTTGGTCGCCGGACTGTCGCGGTCCGAAACTCGTGCGAATCCAATCTTCAAGCCGCGCCAACCAGCCGGGCGCGTCCTTGTCGCCTTTCGGTTTCGTCTCCTCCGGCGCTGGATAATAGCCGTGGTCGACGTTCCACTTCCTGACTTGAGCGACCAGCGCCTCGCCGTCTGCCTTCGATCGATCGTCGATGCTCAGCTGCAGTTGGTCGCTGCTCGCGATGACGTGTTGTGGACCGTCGCCGTCGTTGGCGGCGAAGGAGGCGGGATCCGCCGTTAATGGCTGCGGCGCTTCGGTCGTTGCCGCGACGTTGATCCTTACCAACGGTAAGCCGGTGGAGATTTCCAACTGCCCGGCGAGCATCACCAACAGCCCCTGGCCGGCGATCATCGCCAGCCGGTAGGCCGTGCTGCGAATGCCAACGAACCACGCCTGCTCGTGACTCGACAGCGCCAGCAGATAGAAACCGTCCGCCGCGACGTCGTGCGTCGCCGACGCCACCGCGACGAACGCAAACGCCGCCAGCGTGTAGCGCACGAAGTCGGCCGCCGGAATCGCCAGCGCCGCCGCCCCCAGCCCGGCGCCGACGAGCAGCTGCATCACGATCACCCAACCGCGCCGCGTGCCGATCCGCTGCACCAGCGGACTCCACAACGGTTTGATCACCCACGGCAGGTAGAGAACGCTCGTGTAGAACGCGATCTGGCTGTTGCTCACCCCGAGCCGCTTGAACATGATGACGGCAACCGTCATCACGACGACGTAGGGAATCCCCTGCGCGAAGTAGAGGCTCGGCACCCACGCCCAGGGGCTCCGTGATCGTTCGGCGGTGGGTGAGCTTGGCTCCACGAGTGCTATTCCACCTTCACTTTCACGACTTCGCCTTCGCGGCCCAGGCGAGTCACCGCGGAGACGGCGACCTCGTCGAGAGTGGCGCCGCCTGCCAGCTTCAGCAGCTTCTGCTGTTCACGACCTGGCACAATCTCGGTGTTCCATTGATCGCCGCTGCGCGAGCGGACGACCCAGAGCCAGGGCGGCTTACCGTCGGCCGTTTTCAGGTTCAGCGCCACGCCTTGGCTGTTCTGCTGCGCGGAAACTTCCGGCTTGGCGGGCGTCTCCTCCCCGAGCCAGGGTGATGCAGGAACTAAGGCGGGTTCCTTATAGACGCCCGCCTTCAGCTTGTCGGTCAGCCCGTCGCGGTTGTCAAAGATGCACTTGATGCTGAAGAAGACGTTGCCGGGACCGTTCTTCACGATCTCGCGCGTCAGCTCAATTTGCTTGATCACCTCCTCCGCCGGCCAGGCATTGCGAGCCGCTGGCACGTCGGCCGACTTGCGGACGCTGTGAGCGCCGTTGCCGGGCCACAGGTGGCGCTGCTTCGTGTTCTCCTGACTCCACCACGCGAGAAGCTTCGGGTAGCTCTGCGGGCCTTCGATCTGCCAGTAGAGTTGCGGGGTGAAATAGTCGACCCAACCTTCATTGAGCCACTTCTTCGCATCGGCGTAGAGCGTGTCGTACTGGTCGAGACCCTGAATCCCTTCCGGATGTCCCGGCCGCCAGATGCCGAAGGGACTGATGCCGACGAGCACCCACGGCTTCTCCTTCTTCACCGCTTTGTACATCTCTTCGACGAGCCGATCGCAGTTCTGGCGACGCCAATCGTTCTTCGACATCTTCGGCTTCGCAGCCGGCTTGCCATGGGCGTCCTCCTCGCCGTGCGCCGCTTCCTCGCCATGCTCCTCGGCTGCAGCATGCTCCGCATCTTCGCCGTGCGCAGCCTCTTCCTCGTGGGCCGGGGCTTCTTCCGCATGCGCAGGCTCTTCGGCGTGCTCGGCCTCTTCGCCGTGGGCCGCTTCCTCGCCATGGCCGGCGGCTTCGCCATGCCCGCCGGCTTCGTCTGCGGCCTCCAGCGCCGCCATCGCGCGGGCGTAGCTCTCGTCGTCGGGGAACGGCACCGGCTTGCCGTCCTTGTCGTTGATCGGGTACGGGTAGAAGTAATCGTCGATATGGACGCCGTCGATGTCGTAGCGCTGGACGACGTCGGTGACCACGTCGATGAACCGCTGCAGCGACTCCGGCTCGCCCGGGTCGAACCAGAGAAAGTTGCCGTACTCGCGAACGATTTCTGGGAACGAACTGCTGACATGGGCCGGGGCGGGAGGCGTCTTCGCGTCGTTGTGTCGCACGCGGTAAGGGTTGAGCCAGACATGGAGTTGCAGCCCCCGCTGGTGAGCTTCGTCGACGGCGAACTTCAGCGGGTCATAGAACGGCTTCGGCGGGACGCCCATCGTGCCGGTGAGGTATTCCGACCAGGGTTCGATGCGCGACGCGTAGAGAGCGTCGGCCGAGGGGCGGATCTGGAGGACCACCGCGTTGAGATTGAGCGCGACCGACTTGTCGAGGAGCGCGATCAGCTCCGCCTTCTGCTGTTCGGTCGAGAGTCCCTTCTTCGAGGGCCAGTCGATGTTGGCGACGGTGGCGATCCACGCCGCACGGAACTCACGTTGGGGCGTGGGAACTTCTTGAGCGGACGTCGGCAAGGCGCCGATGCACGCCGCCGCCATCGCGACCAACGCTCCAGCCAACCAAGTTGCTCTTCGATCAATCACGACCATCATCTCCCTATTTATTCCGTCATCCTCGGCAACCGCTGCACGAATTGCAGAACTGCCATCATACACGTTCGACTCCCGACGGTCAGCGACGCAATGTCTGCGCATGTTAGTCGCGTTTTTGCGAACGCTTCCAAAACAAAAACTCATACGGCGGCAGGGAGGATCGGTCTGCCGGAGGCGAGACGACAAGACGCACATGTCACGGCAATGAAAACAGCCGCTCGAGTTTGGAGCCCGAGCGGCTGGCGTGAGGTTTCAAATTATGCGAACAAACGTCGTTCGTCAGTCGCTGAACTAGGCGTTCTTGCGACGGGCGACGCTGCAGACGCCGATCAGCCCGATGCCGGCGAGGGCCAGCGTCGCGGGCTCGGGAACGATCTCAACCTGAACGCCATCGATCCAGGTGGTGCCTGCCTGAGTGCCCGTTCCGGGACCTATCACGATCGTGTCCCAGGATTGGGCGGTCGTTCCGGTGACCGTGCGGCTTAGGAGGTCGTCAACAAAAAAGTTAATCGTCGTATTGTCGGCCAACCGTTCGACGGTGAACTTGTGCCAACCGATGGAACGATTCGGCGAGCCAGGCCCGTTCAAATTGAAGAAGCCTACCAAGCTCCCCGACAGCGATCTCGCCTGGTACTTCGTGTTCGTGTGAACTTCGCCCGGAGCGGTGACGCTGTTGTGCTTGCCAATGGCAAACAGCTGCGACAGCGCCCCGCTGGCGGCGATGCCGCCGTTCGGCAATCCGGTTCCTCCCGAATAGCCACGCACTTCGTTCCAAACGCGATTGGCGCCGCCGGAACCGGTTTGCCCGTCGTCGTAGATCCACGAAACGAAGCGGCTGTAGCCGGTAACTTCGCTGCCGGCGTTGTCCGCGATGATGTTGCGGTGCATGCGATCAGCCGAGTTATCCATTGAGGCGGAGTTCGACCCACCGGCCGGGACGATGTTTTGGGCATTGCTAATGACCAAGCTGGTTCCCGCTGTAGCAGTCGTTTGGGTCCAGTTGGCCATGCTGCCCGACTCAAAATCATCGGAAAAGATTATTGCGGCCGAGGCTCGGCCGCAACTCAGCGACGCCGTCGCCAACGCGGCGAGCGCGAAGAATCTCACGAACTCGGTAACTCTCATTAGACTTCCCTCCTGCTGATGCGTGGCTCAGCGATGCAATAACCGACATAGGACGAGTAAGTACGAAGATGCCTCTCAACGGTCTCCGCCACTTGCAGTCTATTTAGGGACTACCGCCGTCTCAAGAATTTACGCGCAGGTCTTTCGCGCAAATGCGCAGGGATAGAGAACGCATCAGCAATGAGGGTTTGCGTCGCTTTGTGAGACGATGAAGCTGCAGCGCCGCGAGGAAGCGCAGCTCCAACCAGACGAACCAAGTAGTTTCAGGGAGCCTGAATTTGAGCTGCACAGTAACTGGCCAGCCATCGCAGCGTTCAGGACTCAAGACTTCTTAGAACCAGAAGCGTCTTAGGCGGCGAGCGATCACGAAACGGCGATCGCAAACGAGGGTCGAGGGTCCGGGAGATCGCCGCCTAACCTTTGCCCGGGGCGGCTAGGGCACGTTGAAATCGACCGTCTGACCTTCACCTCCCGCACTGACGGTTGCCGTCAGCGGCGTGTCCAGCCGAGAAGTAAACTGGTTGGGGAGCTTGCGGGTCGTCGGCGGGACAGGATCGCCCTCCTTCCATCCAGGCGGCAACTCCGCGCCGAGGTTGACAGTCACGCGGTACTCGCCGGGAGCCAGTTCAACCGAATAATCGCCATCGGACAGCGGCGCGATCATCGGCCGCCCTTCAACTGGGTAGAACATCAGCGAGGCGTTAGAAAGCGGCGCTCCTTCGTAGAGGACCCGCCCTGAAAGCGAGGCGACGTTAGACTCCCCGCCGCAACCGATCGCCAGGGCGAGGATCAAGCATGTCCACGCCAGCCCCCCGGCCGGAGACTTCGACGGCGCTTTCCGGAAACGACGCGAACTGCCGTCATTGGGGGATGATTTCATCGCCGTTTCGCGATCCATAGGCTAAGTAAGTATTGACGTCGATGCCTTCATTGATGAACCGGACGCTACCGTCGCCCAAGGCGAAATTCGCGCCGCCCGTATGGTAGCTGCCGAACGGGAGGTTGTTGACCGACAGCGTGCGCGGCGTGGACGAGGGCACGGCGGGCCGATCGCCGAGGGAGTTGTCATGGCCGATGTACTGGCCGGTGAACGGATCATGGTTTACCAGGCCTTTCTCGTTGATATTCTTACAGCCGAAGAAGGCGGTGGAGGCTTGAGGCCCTTTAGGGGGAGTCTTCTTCGCTTGAGACCACTCCGCAGTAGGCGTGCCGTTCCAGTAGGCTCCGATCATCCAGGTCCGGATTTGGTAGGCCCGCTCGCCAAGTAAGAACGTGTTGCTGGCGCCGTCGGTAATCTGCTTGAAGGGGACGGCCCAGTCCTGGATGAGGAGGCCGTCGTAGTTATTCGGGCCGAGGAGGTCGTTGTTGTTTCCGCTGGCGGCCCAAACGCAGTAGTGAGCGCCGGTACGCGTTGACGGGCACTGGCCGGTGCGCGCCTGGTAGGAGCCGCTCACGCCAGCGTAGCTCATGCCTTTGCGATCGGCATTGCCGTATTTTTCCGCCTGGGAGCGCAGGTCGGGATCGCTGGGACAGAGATACGACGGCAGCATCAGCTTGTTGAGGCCGTCTAGCGCGCTGCCGTAGGCGTCGGGCGATTTCTTGTATTTATCAATAGCATCCTGACTGACGCCGGACTGTTCGACATACGGCAGGATCAGGACGGCCCAACCCAAACCGCTCCCCTGCTGGACGTACGTATTCATGCTTCCGGGAGGCAGGGCTCCTTGAGCTGATTCGTAGTTCAAGCAGGCCAGCGCAATCTGCTTTTCCTGATTGACGCACTGGCTCCGCCGCGCCGCCTCTCGTGCAGCCTGGACGGCTGGCAATAGCAGCGCGACCAAGACGCCAATAATGGCGATGACAACCAACAACTCCACTAACGTGAATGCGCTGCGAGCGGCATGGGGACGGCAACGAGGCATGATCGCGATTCCTCAGAAGCGGATTGGCCAGCGAACAAAGAAAGGCGACAAATCGGATGAATGACGCGAAATCGCTGACACTCTATGTTCAATCTTAGGCAACCGTCCGAAACGAACAATAAAAAATATGCGCAGTTATTACACGGTTTAGCGCATACAACGGCTAACGTCTCCTCCCAGTCGGAATGCGGAGCAACATCGCGAAGCAACGCTGCAGCGTGATGCGCCGCGCGGCGCAAGATTGCCCATCGCGGTTGACTCGCTCCGATACAATCGCGATTCCGCCCTTAGACCATCCAGCGCATCGCTGGAACGGCCAATGTTGAGAGGCAGCGATCTTCGCTCGTAAAAAAACGGAGCCGAAACTTGCGGTTGCAAGCTTCGGCTCCGTGAATTGTCGTTGCGATGACCGCTTAGCGGCAATCAACAGCCGAGCCTAGCTCCGACGGCGAGCGGCGGCGAATCCGGCGACCAACGCGACGGCGGCCATCGCCATCGACGCCGGTTCGGGAACGGCGCCTACGGCTGCCGCTGCAGGAGCTCCGCCGAACTTCGTCTTCCAGAGATCGAGATCAAGCCCATTGACGTTGCCATCGCCATTGGCGTCGCCGGTGGACTTGTTTGGTTGGCCGGTCAGCCCGAAGCCGCGCTGCCAGATCAAGAAGTCGGCGCCGTCGACGGTATTGTCGCCGTTGAAATCGGCGTTGTTGGCCGGGACTGCCGACGTCGACACCTGCAGAAGTCCGGTTCCAGTCAGCAGCGACGTCGTGTTAGCCGCTCCTGAGCCGATTGCACCCCACGTCCCAACGGCTTGGGACACTCCATTAATGAACAGCGAATCAATGACGTCCGAGCCGGCGAAGTTGAGATTGAACATCGAGCCCGTTGAGAGAAACACGTCCGCCGCGTCGGCAAGCGACAACGTCGACGTGCTGAGCACGCCACCTTCGACGCGGGTGTCGCCCGCATAGGTATTAGCGCCCGACATAGTGAACGTCCCAGAGCCAACCTTCCGCAGACTGCCCGTTCCGGAAATGACGCCGTCGAAGGTCGACGACGTGGCGTTGCCGGTGGTGAGTTCGACGGCGGCGCCGTTGATATTCACGACGCCGCGAACCGCATTGCCGCCGGACAACGACCCGATCGTTTCACTGGCGTCGATGCGGAGGATGGCGGTATTAAACGTGCTGGTCAGGCCGCCGTTATTACCGCCCCAGTCAGAACGGGTGGAAAATGCCACCGGAGACCCGTTCGGGATAGCGTTGCCGCCAGTCGCCACGAGCGTGCCGAAGTTGATGGTGGTGGGGCCGGCGTAAGTGTTCGTGCCGCCCAGCGTTAGTAGGTTGCCCTGCCCGCCGATGATGCTTGTCGTCGCTCCGCCGCCGTCATTACGGGCCCAGCCGTTGAGCATCAAACCGCCCACGCCGCTGATGGGGCCATTGATCGTCCAACTCGCGTTCAAGACGACCATGGTGTCCCCCGTTCCGCCCAGAACAAAGCTGCGCGTCGCGGGGGACGCGTTGGCGCCGGTCAACCCAATGCTCGTTCCGATGGCTGAACCATTGGTCGTGTTCTCGACCGCCCCGCCGAACGTGCGGACGGTCCCAGTAGCAGCTCCGAAGCCAGTCTCGCCGCCGCCGGTGCCGTTGATGCGATAGAGCCCCTCTTCGACGTCAAGCTGGGTGAACGTCCAGTTGTTCAAGGCGCGGAATTCGCCGTGGCCAGTCTTCCGCAGCGTGGCGGACGTAACGCTCGGCGCCATCCCCACGACGGCGGCGCTGGTCCCCGAGCCGTACACCATAATGCTGTAGCCGCCGTTGACGTCGTCATCGGCGGTTCCGCCATTGGGAGTATCAAGCGTTCCGCCGTTGGCAGTGAGTTCAATTCTCGTCGGAGCCCCGTTCGGGCTGGAATAGATGCCGCTACCGACGCCGATAATTGTGTTTCGCAGCGTCCCGCCGTCGAGGGTGAGCACGTGTCCCGCGGTTGGCGTGATCACGCTCAAGGTGGGAATCTGGAGAACGCCGCCTTGATTAACCCGAATCGGATTAGCGCCGATGGCCAGCGAAGTCGTCGCCGACGTGCCGCTGAGCGCGAGAATGACGCGACCGTTTTCCACAGTCATTCCGGCGGGATCCAGGCCGCCGTACAGGGTGACCGTCCCGTCAAATGGCGTCGCTCCACCCGAGAAGACGGCTTCATCGCCAGGCGCCCATGCCACGGTATCCGCATCGCCCGCGGCGTTGGGGCTCCAGTTGAATGATTCGAGGTCCCAGCTGCCGTCGATGGGGTCAAACCCAGGGCCGGGATTAGCGCCGTCGATGTCCCAATAGCGCACGGCCGCACCGGCTGACCCGGTTGTTAACGCACATGCAATTGCCGCGCAAACGAATAGAGACGTGAATTTCATAGCCTGTGATGCCTCGAAGTAGATAAACCGGGTCAGGACGTTAGGAAAAGGGAAGGCGTAATCGTTAGGTGGCGATGAGCTAACGAGCCTAACCCTCCTGGGTGATGACACACGCTTTATATTAACGATCAAGTTCCAAACTCGGTAACAACGGTGCGTTCTTTTTTCTCGCTTTAGCGCAGATAGCGGTTTCAGCGGTGCGATTTAGCATGAGAGCGGCGGTAGAGCGATCCGCCGGAGCTTCAGACCTCATGGAGGCTGAATAGCGAAAGCTGAATAGCAATGCACGCAGGCCGCTAGTGGCTACCGTTTAGCTGCGCGTTAGCTGCTTGCGATACGCGAGCGGGGTCTTGCCGAAGCGCTTGCGGAACGCCACGCCGAAGCGGGTGCCGTTGGCAAAGCCGCACGCCGAGGCGATTTCTCCGATCGACATGTCGGTGCGGGCTAAGAGTTCCCGACCTTTGTCGAGGCGCACGCGGCGGATTTCCTCGGCCGGGCTGCGGCCAAGGTAGCGGCGGAACTGGATTTCCAGGCTCCGACGCGAGACGGGGACCTCGTGGAGGATATCCTTGACCACAATATCCTGAAACGCCCGCTGCTGGATGAAGCGGAGGGCGCGGACGACGGTGTCGTCGTCGATCGCGAGAATGTCGGTCGATTGGCGGCTGATCACCCCGTGGGGGGGGATCTTGACCGGCTGCGTGGGGGGGCGTTCCCCGTTCATCATGCGGTCGAGAGCCGCGGCGGCTTCGTAACCAATGCGGCGGCCGGCGAGGGCGACGCTCGAGAGGGGGGGCGTGCAGACTTCGCACATCAGGTCGTCGGTGTCGCCGGCCAGGATGGCGACTTGGTCCGGGACGCGAATGCCGGCCATGTAGCAGATTTCAGCAAGTTGGCGGCCACGCTGGGCGTCGACGGTGAAAATAGCGATTGGTCGCGGCAGCGAGGCGAGCCAGCGGCTCACCCGACGCTGCTGTTCTTCCCAGCCGATCTTGCGGCCGACGCGGTAGCCAGGCTTGTATTCGTGGCACTCGAGGCCGACGCTGCGGACGAGTTGGATGAACTCCTCGCCCCGCTTGGAAGAGTAGCGGTGATTCGGGGGAGCAAAGTAGGCAAATTTCTCGAAGCCGCGATCACGCAGATGATGAAACGCGAGTTGGGCGCGTTCGGCGTCGTCGGTGATGACGTCGCACACGCCGGGGAGGCCTTCGAAGAGAGTGTCGACGTTAACGACGGGGACTTTGCGTTTGCGGACCTGATCGATCTGCAATCGATTGCCAAAGCGGACGATCACGCCGTCGCCGTTCCATAGATCGGGGAGCGCCGAGCGCTGGTCGTGATCTTGCGGATCGAGCAGCAAGTTCCAGTGGCCGTGGTTCTGAGAATAGTCGGCGATGCCGCGGATGACGCTGCAGCCCCAGCTATCATCGGTTTCGACGAGAACCGCGACTTGGCGAGTTTGAGGGCGGGAATCCATGGGCAAGCATTCTTACAATTGCGCAAGGTGGCTTCGCCAAACAGGGCGATCGCTGCGCCAGCCCAGTAAACTGCGGCCGTTGGCGTTGGTTTTATTCTAGGCAGACGCCGACAAGAAATCTGCGCATTTTCGAGAGGAATCTGCGTGCAGTTCGCTGTCGGGGGCCGGACGAACCGCTAAGCTAGTGCTAAACTGGCCGGCCCTGGGCTGTTAGGCGGTGCAGTCGGGGTTGATTTTGGAGAACGCGGATGAGCCACGGGTCGCGGCTTTCGGCGGTACTCCACCCCACGTCGCGCGATTTTGAGGGCGGTTAGCCCGGCTATCGCGGGAGCCGGGGAGAACTAAACGTCACTCGCAGCAAGGACTTGGCGCTATGGCGACCGTTGCGGTGGGATTGATGAGCGGCACGAGCGGCGATGGCGTCGACGCGGCGCTGCTCGATACCGACGGTGAGAACAAAATCGGGTTCCTGGGCGGGCTGACCCTGCCGTACGACGAGGACCTGCGCGGCCGGCTGCTGGAAACGTCGCAGCATGACGTGCCGTTGTCGGAAGTGTTGCGGGTGGAGAAGGAAGTCTCCGAGCATCACGTCGAGGCGGTGCGCCGACTTCTCGCTGAACACCCGAAGCTAGCGAAAAAAGTGGAGCTGGTCGGGTTTCACGGCCACACCGTGCGGCACTCGGCGAGCGAAGGGATCACGATGCAGATCGGGAACCCTTGGATTCTGTCGCGAGATCTGAAGCTGCCCGTCGTGAGCGACTTCCGCCGCTGCGACATCGCCGGCGGGGGCCAAGGGGCGCCGCTGGTGGGAATGTTCCATCGGGCGCTCTTCAGCAGCGAGCCGCGGCCGACGGTGGTGCTGAATCTCGGCGGCGTGGCGAACGTCACCTGGCTCGGCGAGAATGATGAGATCATCGCCGGCGACACGGGGCCGGGCTGTGGACTGATCGACGAGTGGGCTCAAACGATGGCCGACCTGCCGCACGATCGCGACGGGCATTTGGCGCTCGCCGGCAAAGTCGATTGGGAGACGGTGGAGCAGGCGCTTGATTCGCCTTTCTTTGGATTGCCGCTGCCGAAGTCGGCGGACCGGTTTGATTTCGATCACGTCGACGTCTCGCCGCTAAGCGTCGAGAATGGGGCCGCGACGCTGTGCGCGGTGACGGCGGAGGCGGTGTTCCGCGCGGTGAAGAACCTGCCGGCGATGCCGCAGAAGACCTGGGTCACCGGCGGGGGCGTGCATCACCCCTTCCTGATGAAGTTGCTGGGCGAACGTCTGGGCGAGCTCCAAAACGTTAGCAAATTCGGGCTGAACCCCGACACCCTGGAAGCGGAGTGCTTCGCGTGGCTAGCGGTGCGGCATCAGCGGGGCTTGCCGCTGACGATTCCCGAAACGACCGGCTGTGCGGCGCCGCTGAGCGGCGGGACGATGGTGAAGTTTGGTTAGCGTTGCTAGCACTCTGCATAAAAGCCACCGGCTCTGCCGGTGGACGATGTTTAATGAGCGTCATATAGCGATTGGTCCACCGGCGGAGCCGGGTGGCTTTCATGCTAGCGGCTTTGGGGTTTAGCGAGGCGCCGCGGGCCGCTATAGTTCCCGCCCCTCGCTGAGGCTCGGCGGCCATTGGGCCGGCCGAAGTTTGCTCGTCCCAACCCCTTGCTTCGCCATGAACGCGCGGACGCTCCGCTGCAATTCGATCTGGCTGACGACAACTTGCCTCGCGATCTGCGCAGCGGTCGGGTGCGGGACGACGCGTCAAAGCAACACGGCGCGAACGGCGACCGAGCAATTGCTCATCTCAGACGCCGTCGATCGAACGGTGCAGCAAATCAACTTCAAGGTGCTGGCCGGCGAGGCGGTGTTCTTCGATACCACGCAAATGGGCGACGTGGTCGACAAAAGTTACCTCATCAGCTGCATGCGGCAACATTTGCTCGCCTCGGGCTGCGTGATGAAAGACAAGCGCGAGGACGCGACGTTTGTCATCGAACCGCGCGTCGGCGTCTTGGGGACCGACAGCAACGACTTGATGTTCGGCATCCCGGCGTTCAGCGTGCCGCAGGTGGCGACGGGGAGCGTGCTGCCGTCGTCGGTACCGGAAATCGCATTCGCGAAGCGGCGCGACCAGATGGGCGTGGCGAAAATTGCCGTATTCGCTTACCGCCGCGAGACGGGCGAGCCGGTGTGGCAGTCAGGGATGGCGATGAACAAGAGCACGGCCAACGATATCTGGCTGTTCGGCGCCGGGCCGTTCCAAAAGGGAACGATCTACGACGAGACGCGGTTCGCCGGCATCGTGAAGAAGAAGGATGGCAAGGACGAAGAGGACGCCAAGCTGAGCGCGATCGAAGTCGAAGAAGAAGCGGTCTTCGTCGGGGCGCCGCCAAAGTTGAAGCAACAGAGCGACGTCGTGCAGGCGTCGGCGGAGATGCCGGTTGACGCCGCGGGCGGGCCGCCCGTCTTGCCGCCGCCGGCACGGCCGATCGCCGAGGCGCCGAAGCCGGCGGATGCAAACGAAGATCCGGCGACGACGGCGGGGTGAGATCCGGCGCGGGCGGGTCGTTGACCCGCGGCTACCGGGTGGCGCGGCTACTTCACGTCGTCAAACGCCAGCGGGTCTTCGTGCTTCGGGTCGGCGATGCGGATCGACTTCTTGCCACCGAGGAGATCGTCGAGCAGGTTGCCGACGAGATCGGCCCGCCAGCCTTGGAGCAGCGTCGGCGTTTCGTTAGGGTTGATGCCGCCGAAGCCGTAACGGAAGGCGATCAGCTCGCGGACGTCGGTGGCGGTGCCGACCATGCTGGCGGCGACTTCGGCCTGCCGGCAAATCGAAGTAAGCGCCGGCGTCAGGAACTGCCCCAGCAAATTGAGCTGCGGCGGCGGTTCGCGGTGAGTGAGGCGTTCGCCCCGTTCTAGCGGCGCCTCCATCCCGCGACGGACGCAAGCGGCAAGTTCTTCCGCCTTGCGGCGGAGGTCGCTCCGCTGCAAGCCGCGGATGGCGAGGATCTGATCGGGCTGGTCGGTCTTGCGTTTGGCGATTTCGACGAGCAAGTCGTCGCGGAGGAGACGCTTCGGCGGTTGATTCAGTCGGCGCGCTTCGTCCTGCCGCCAGAGCCACAGCTCGCGCACGACGGCCAGGTTGCGGGCGTTGAGCGTGCCGATCCCCGAAACGCGACGCCAGTCCTTGCGGTCTTGCGAGTCGACGATGCTCTGCTGCCATTGAGCGAGTTCGTCCTTGAGCCACATCAGCCGGCCGCGTTTGTTGAGGATCTCGGTGAGCCGATCGAACAGCGGCAGCAGGTAGCGAACATCCTCCAGGGCGTAGTTGATCTGAGCATCGGTCAGCGGACGGCGCCGCCAGTCGGTGCGCTGCTCTCCCTTCATCGGCTGCTTGCCGAGGAACTTGCCGACAACCGAGCCGTAGGAGGCGGGGAACTCGTTCGAGCAAAACCCGGCAGCGTACTGCACGTCGAAGCTGCGCTGCGGGATGGCGCCGACGGCGCGCAGCATGAAGCTCAGTTCCTCTCGGCCTGCGTGGAAAACGGTGGTCTTCTCACGCGCGGCAACGGCCCGCCAGAAGGGGAGCACGTCGACTTCCTGCGGGTCGATGACTGCCATTTCGTCGGGAGTGACGACCTGGATCAGGCACAGCTCAGGATGAAACGTGTCCTCGGAGACGAATTCGGTGTCGAAACCAATAATCGGCGCGGCTTCAAGCCGCTCGGAGAGTTCGTCGAGATCGCGTTGCTTGATAATAGTGGGCGAAGGCACTTGGCGAGCAGTTCGGTAAGGCGGAAGGGGGCCGACGACGAGCGAAACGGCGGGAAACCGCCATTCTAGATGGGGCAAGGGACGGCGAAAAGCTTGGATTACATGCCAAGAGACGCAATCTCCGCACGACCAGCGCAAAACAGCAGCGAGCCGTGGGGCTTGTCCCCGCGGCCCCGCCGCAAGCGGCGGGGCTAAATGGGCGTTGCGGCGTGGTTGCCGTGGGCGCGCTGCAGAGGAAAGCGAGATCCAGCGGCGGCAGTGCGCTCACGGCCGCAGAATGAAGATCCAGTCCATCAGCGCAAGGATCGGCAGCAGGATCAACAGGCTATAGCCCATGTAGCCGAAGAAGCTCGGCATCTTCACGCCGGCCTTCTCGGCGATCGCTTTCACCATGAAGTTCGGGCCGTTGCCGATGTAGGTCATGGCGCCCATCATCACCGAGCCCAAGCTGATGGCAATCAGAATGTCTTCGGGAACGCCGCCGGTCGGTCCCCCGGCCAACTTAGGATCGAACGCCGTTTGGAAGAAAACGAGGTAGGTGGGGGCGTTGTCGAGGAACGACGACAAAATTCCCGACGCCCAGAAGAACTTGCCCGGGCCCATGTCGAACCGTTCGACGAGGTAGGCGCCATTGGCACTGAGGATCTGCAGCGCCGGTTGCATGCAGATGAAGATGCCGACGAATAGGGCGGCGACTTCGACGATCGCACTGTAATTGAAGTTGTTCTCGATGCGCGGCTTCCGCGGCCCGAATAGTAACGACAAGGCCACGAGCCCCAACTGCACGGCTTCACGGAAGTAGATCCAGGGATGCCAGTCTGTTCCCGGGAACGCTTTGCTGGGGTCGAGCAGCGCGACGGCCAAGACGATGCCGAGCAGCAGCGCGCCATTCACTGCCAAACCGCTGAACTGAAGTGGGCGGATTTGGGTGACGTCGCGCACAACGTCGCGAACCGTTTCACGAGGGTGATGATAGTACTGGTCCATCAGCCAGTAGATCGTCAGTAGCGAAACGTTCACGAAGAGCCATTCGGGCCACAGGTTCAACGTCCAAAAAAAACTGACGCCCTGCAGGTAGCCGAGAAAGAGGGGCGGATCGCCGATCGGCAGCAGGCAGCCGCCGCAGTTGCAGACGATAAAGATAAAGAAGACGACCGTGTGAGCGACATGCTTTCGTTCGCGGTTGGTTTCCAGCAACGGGCGGACGAGTAGCATCGCTGCGCCCGTGGTGCCGATCAAGCTGGCGAGCAAGCCGCCGACCAGCATGAACTTGGTATTCGTGCCGGGAGTCGCTTCGAGATCACCGGTAATACGGATGCCGCCGGCGATCGTGTAGAGGCTGAAGAGCAGCACAATGAACGGCAAATACTCCTGCAACATCGCGTTGCCGAGAATCGCCTTCACGAAGCCGAGGTGGAAGCCCCCTGCTTGCGGCGTCACGATGCTATGCCCAGGCCAATGCGATTCGATAGGCGCCCTGTGCATCAAGGCGTAGTACGCGAGCGCGACGACGCCGAGACCAGCGGCGACGATAAAACGGTTGAGATTGCTTTCCCACCAGTGCTCGGTGAAATGGATCAGCGGGAACGTCGCGATGGCAGCCAGGAGCAAGATGAAAGGGATGATGGTCCAGAGCGGAGGCGCCTCCGGAGCGGCTGCGTCGGCGTGTTCGGCCTCGGCATGCGCTGCGTCGGCATGTTCGCCTGCAGCATGGCCGGTGGCGGCCGCGGTCCAGCGTTGCGGCAGGCCCACGGCGAAACTGGCGCCATAGAGCGCGATGACGGCCAAGACGGCCCAGAGGGCTTTGTTGCTATGGCCGGGCGTTTCGACGGTCGTCGTCATGTTTCCACGATCCTCGGGGAAGCTCGCCGCCTAGCGATGCTGCCTGGGAAAGATGCCAGCGTAAAGGGAAGCAAGCGACAAGTCTATGGACGGAGCGGAGCAACTGCTGGAGGCGTCGGCTGAGTTGTTTGGGCCCTGCGTTGGTCGTGGGGTTTGCGGTACACTGCGACGAGGGTACCCCCGGTCACTGACCGGGGGCTCATGAGGGGACGTGTTGGTAGTTCGACGTGCGGGAAATGGTTTTCACGACGATGACGGAAGTCTGGCTGCAACCGAACCGCCGTGCTTTGTGGACGACGCTGCTGACGTTTGCGGCGATCGGCCTGATCGCTCTCGTCGCGTCTTGGTGGTGTGAAGCGATGATCTTGCGGATCGTCTGCGGAATCGTCGCCCTCTTGGCGGCTCTCATGGTCGGGGCGTCGACGGTCGAACTACGGCGGCCGCGCATCGCCTACCAGGACGGGCATGTGCTGTTCAACCTGCGCGGCAGCGCCCCGGCGGCGGTGCCGGCTGAAGTGGTCGAAGCCTTTTTTCTCGGGCAGGGCCCCGCACATCTGCCGACCATTCGCACGGAACCGCCCGAGTGCGTGAACCTCGTGGCGCGACTGTCGGAAAAAGCGCCGGAGTGGGCGAAGACCGACGTGAAGCCGGCGCTTGGCGCCTGGTGTGAAGGATATGTCACGATTCGCGGGACCTGGTGCGAGCCCCTCACTGGCGAAGTGATCCGACGTTTGAATCGACGGCTGCGCGAGATTCGCGAAGCGGCGCATGCTCCTGTCGAGGAAGCGTCGTGACGCAATTGCTCGTGAGCGTGCGTAACGTAGCGGAAGCGGACGCGGCGTTACGCGGCGGCGCTGACTGGATCGACCTGAAGGAACCGATCAACGGGCCGCTGGGCGCGGTCGACGCCAGCGTCGCGCACGAAATCGTCGCTCGCTTAAGTGGACGCGCGAAGGTTTCAGCGGCGGCGGGCGAGTTGCTCGATTGGCCAACTTCGAGCGCTCGAGAGTTGCTGCAGGTCGAAGGCATCAGCCAACTGAAGCTAGGGCTCGCTCAATGTCGCGATCAGAAGTGGCGCGACGATTGGCTGGCGGCGCAGCGCGAGATCGCCGCGGCCGGCAAGGATCTGGTGGCGGTCATTTACGCCGATGACGTCGCCGCACACTCCCCTGCCCCGGCGAACGTCGCCGCGCTGGCCATCGACGCTCAGTGCCGTTGGTTGTTGATCGACACGTTCGACAAACGGAGCGGGACGCTCCTGGAATGCCTCGCTGCCGCGGAACTGAGTGCAATGTTTCAGCGTTTGAGACAGCACCGAGTCACCACAGCAGCTGCGGGACGACTCACTGCGGCTGCGATTGCCGAGTTGCCGTTAGAAGCGGTCGACGTCGTCGCGGTGCGGAGCGCGGCCTGCGGCGGCGATCGCGCCGGCATGGTTTGTGCATCGCATGTGGCGGCGCTACGACAACAACTCCAAGCCGTTGGAACCATTTAGCCGCGGGGCTTGCCCCGCGAGACCGCCGCCAGCGGCGGGGCTAAATGGGCGTGGCGGCTGGCGACGTTTTTTTTCCGCAATTCGCGCCGTTTTTGGGCGGCTAACCATTTTCCTTGACACCCCGCGCGGTTCCGCCATATTGACGGGCAGACGTCCCGGAGGACGCCGGTCACCATCCGTCGTGGATCTCATCTGGATTTCTTGTGGGGGGAGATCAAGACGTGCCAAAGTCGGTGTTGGAAGCGATCAAGCAAGGCCAATGGGATTTCGAACCCGAAACGATCGAAGAGCGTCGATTTGACGCGACGCGGGCGATGCCGGGGACCGATGAAAAGTTGGAAGTCCTCGCCGCCCGAGTCCGCGCAGGCCTGCCACTGTGGCATGGCCATGATCGGACCGATCTCGATGATCTCGAAGCCTGACGGCGACTCCGCTCTCTACCTGAGAGCAGTCGCGGGTGGGGAATTCTGAGTTTACTTCGAGCGCGGCGGTCTAACCTGTGCGGGCCGCGTGGCGTAAGATTCCTTGTCCGGAAAAGCCCTCGGCTCCGCCGGGGGACGATTAGCGAAACGAGTCTACCTTCAGTTCGTCCACCGGCGGAGCCGGGGGCTTTAATTCTCGAAATCCCTCCCCCAGCCCCTCCCTTCGAGGGAAGGGGATCAATGCAGGAGCGCTGGCGTGCCGAAGTTTCACTTGGAAGTTCCTCACACGTTCACCGCCGAAGAGGCGAAGTCGCGGCTGGAGCGATTCGTGGACTCGCTGCAAGCGCAATACGGCGACAAAGTGAGCGATCTGGAACAAGCCTGGAATGGCAATACGCTGAACTTCGGCTTCAAGACCTTCGGCATCAAGATCGCCGGCGCCATCGAGGCGCTGGAACAGAAGCTGGCCGTGACGGGCGAGATTCCGTTCACGGCGATGATGTTCAAGGGGAAGATCGAGAGCGAAGTGAAAGAGAAGCTCGCGCGATTGATGCGGGCGTGAGGCGGGAAAGACCCGCTACTGCTTCTGGATCGAAACGTGGCTGTCTCGTCGCTTGCTCACGAGGCCGGCTGGTTTCAGCAGCGCTTCGAACAGTCCATCCAGATCGGCCTTCTCAACTCGGCACGACACCAGCATCTTGCGGCCGGCGGCGGTGTCTGGAATGGCGGCGTCCCATTCCAGTTGCAGATTGAGCTGCGCCGCCAATTGATTCAGAACTGCCGCGAGCGGCTTGTTTTCGATCGTCAGCGTGAACCGGCGATCCTCAAGCGGGCTGCCACCCGCTTTCTTGCCTGCGGTTCTCATCGCCGCGGCCGCTGCCACGGCGCCGGTCGGGCGGCCAGATAGGGCGGCGCGCAGACGTTCATGGTCTTCGACGCGCGCCGTGATCGTCGGGCGATTCGCCTCCCCCGTCGATGTCGCGCCGTTCAATTCAGCGACGGCGGCGTTGAACTCCCCTGACCGCGAATTGGAGACACGGTATTCCTGCGCGATGGCGACTGGCCGGGTGATCGGAATGACTTGCAGTTCGCTGCCATCCTGCGAGAGCCGACACGTGAGGTCGAAGCCGGCGAGCAATAAGACGGCGCGATCGATCGCGGCCAGCGCCGGCAATTCGCGCGCAGGCCAGAGATCGTGCGGCACGCTCTGCTCATTTTGCACGTTCGCGTCGGCGGCGGCGGCGAGTTCGTTGAGCAGCTGCCGCGGCTCGCTCAGCCGAGAAGAACTCCACGTGTGCGGCTTCAGCCACTTGGCTCGCGCGGCGGCCGGCGCTTTGACGATTGGCTGACGCGCCACAGCGGCGAGCGTGGCAAGTTCATCCGCCGTTTGCTGCGGTCCAATGTAGATGACGCCCTCAAACGGCACAGTGGCCGCGCCAGCCTGCTGGCCAATCGCAGCGAACACGTCGGTCAAGGGTTGATCGGCAACCGTCAGCGTGATCAGTAGGTTGGGATCAATCCGCCGATCACGCCAGATGGCGAGCGATTGCGTTTTGGCGAGTCGCTCCAGCGCCGTACCCAACGGAACTTCCTGCCAAGTGATCGACGCAGACTTCGCGAGTTGCCGCACCACTTTCGATTCGGCACTGTGCGCTGAGGAGCTGTGCGCTGAGGAGGCGAGCACGATGGCGACGCCCCACAGCATGGTCGCTGCAGCCCGCATCCACGGCGTTGCACAGAGTCGTGGTCGGGTGAGGCTGCTCATCAATTCGGATCGCTGCGAACAATGCGAAGGAGGCCGGCCGGGTAATTGCCGCAGGCGCCGCGTCAAGTGAGGGTTGGAGGGCATTTGCCCCTTTTTGACATTCTCGTTGAGCAAATGGAGATTGCAATTACACTGACCATATCGCCTCGATTGATCGCTCGCCTGTTCGCCGCGACCAATGAGCGGGGTCGATCCTTTCTCCTCAGTTTTGCAGCGGAAATAACCGTGAGTGACGATTTTCGCCAGGGTCCGTTGCTGGTCGATTTTTTCGAACAGTACCTCGACGACCATGATATTGCCCAATTCCTCCGGCTGACGTCGGAGCGTTACTTTATCGGTACGCTCGAACGACTCGCTTTGAACGGCGAGCGGATGTCGCGGCGAGGCGCCGTGCTGGCGCTCGGGCGGCTGAGCGACTATCAGTCAAATTCGGTGCTGGGCCGGGCGATGGTTGATTTGGACCGCGGCGTCCGAACGCTGGCGGAACATGCGATCGGGCTAGTTTGGAACCGCGTGGGACTCACGATTCACCAGCGGCGGTTGAGCGCTGTCGGCGAGCAACTCGACGACGGCGACTACGACCGGGCGTCGATGTTGGCGGGCAAGATCATTCAAGACGCCCCCTGGATCGCCCAGAGTTGGTTTCAACGCGGCAAGGCGTACTTTCACCTGGCCCAATACGACGCGGCGACCCGCGATTGCCACCAGGCGCTCGAGATCAATCCCTATCACTTCCAGGCGGCCGCCGTCATGGGCGAAGCATACGAGATGCAGCATAATCTCGTCGCCGCGCTGGAATCGTTCCGCCGAGCCTTGCGGCTCAACCCGAATATGGAAGAGGTGCGGGCGCGGGTGATTCAGTTGCAGCGGGCGCTGAAGAATCAATAGACGCGGCGACCCTCCACGTAGAGGCGAAAGAAGGGAGCCCTTTCGTCCTGCAGTCTACGGGAAATGTCGAGCGCTCGAGCCGCACGACCGCAAACAGACTGAGTCTTTGGTCCAGTTAGCCGACGGCAGTTGATGCCGAAAGGGCTCCTAAGCGTCGAGCCTAGATGACATTGGCCGGCGCAGTCAAAGCTTCTCGTTTCAGCCGCGGATTTCGCTGCTCGAACAACGTTAGCGACGAATGACGCCGTCGGTCGTGTTGAGCTGGCTCATCGCTTGGCGGACGCCCGCGGCGTAGGTTTGCGGCGAAGCCTTGAACTTCTCCATCGTCTCCTTCGACGAGAACAGATAGAACTCTTCGCCGTACTTGAAGCCGAACGACCGCGAGCCGTCTTGCGAGACTTGATTGTCGAGGAGCAGCACCGGATCCTTGCCGGCGAAGACGGGACTGTAGGAGTCGGGAGCCGCGAGGAACTGCTCACGCTGTTGCGCACCAGTAAAGAGATAGGTCCGGCCGCGGTGGACGGCGCCGAACTGCGGGTTGCCATAGGCCCAACGGCCCAGCGTTTTCAGCGTGACCGGGCAGCAGCCGTCGAAGCAGAGCGGCGGCGAACCGGTAGGCAAATCGGTTTGTTCCGGCTTCTTTACCGGCGGAGCTTGAGCGGCGGCCACATGCTGCTGAGCGGCGGCAGAAGTTTGCGACATGGCGGCTTGCGCGGCATTGACGCCTGAGGCAGGCGCTGCTGAGGAAGCGACTTGTTGTTGCGCCGCGGCGGGAATCGCAGCGCCGGCTTGTTGTGCGGGAGCAGTTTGCTGAGGCGAGGCGCCGTAAACGCTTTGAGCTTGACCGTGAACTTGCGGGTTGGCCGCCGTTTGCAGGTAAGGATTGCCCTGTGCTTGCGGGGCGGGCGGATTCGTCTCCTGCATGGCAGCGGCGCCGGCGGGGATCACCCCCTTCGACAGTCCCGCGTAGGCCGGGTTTGTGCCCACCGAGTTCTGCGTGTTTGTTTGCCGAAAGTGCTGCGCCAAGTTCTTCAGTTGTTCGACGTAGGGCTGCGGAGTATTCGGGATTTCGGGACTGGCGATCGGGGTGCCGTCCGGCGTGACGATGATCTCCGTCGGCACGCGCTCGATGCGGTAACGGCCGACCAACGCCTTGGCGATGTCAGCGTCCACGCGGACCGGAACGTAGTCTTGTTCCAGCGCCACGCCGACCTGCGGCTGATTGAAGACGCTCTGGTCAAGTGCCTTGCACGGCCCGCAGGTGCGAGTGGTGAAGTGGAGCAGCACCAGCCGATTCGACTGGGCCGCCTCAACCATGGCGGCGTCGATGTTGGTTCGCCAATTCACTCCGATGGTCGGCGCCTGGGCGCGGGCCAAGAGAGAAACCGAAGCGACGGCGGCGAAGGCGCCCGCGCGAAGCGCGACGTGTCGGCTGAACATTGCGAATCCATCCGCTGCAGAGGTGGTGGCGATGAGCGACGAGTGAGCGAAACGCCGCGGCGCGACTGTGCTTTGTTGCACTCCGATAGTTGGAGTGGTCAAAACGCTCGACCGAGGTTTTCGCTCTCTCTTGGTATCGGCGCGGCTACGGCGAGAACTTTGGGAAACTCTGCCAAACGGGAGGAGACTGCCGGTCGTAGCGACGGCATGATCGGGGGAGGCGCCGAGGGAGAAACGACCGCTGGCTGTCGATAACTCAAACCATTCTAGTGAAATGACTTAAGACAGATTAAGCACCCAGTCGCCCAGCTTCTGACGGCGGGAATTCGGGCTGCTTTTCGCCAGCATGGCTCGCATTGCCGGCAGTGGCGCAAATCGCCGCACAGAGAACGCGACCGGCGACCGTAAGCCAGCTTGACAAAGGGGTTAGCGTGGCTAATATTAGCGCGTAGTTCAGAACCCTGCTGGCAAGTTTGCTGCAGGCTCTTGAAGCCAGTTTTGGCTCCCCCGCGTAGCGCCGGCTTGTTAGGCGTGATGGGGTTTGGGGACGGGGCGTTGTTCTCCTGGGCACGTGGTTTGAGGCCCTGCCGAGTTCAGCGGCCGTTGAGAGACTTCCGCGAGCGAATGTGAGTCGTCGCACGCTGGTTAGCCCTCTCCAGCCAAATTTGGCACGCGTTTCATTCGCACAGCTCGATACGGCGAGCAGACTTCGCATTGAGGCGATCTGCGGCGGCTTGAAGTTGAACGTCGTCGCGGGGTGCAGTTGTTTAAATGGCGTTTTTGCCAAGCCAGCGGTCGGCCAGCGTCGCCGCGACTTTGGGTCAGACGTCAACGATTCGTGGGGTCGATGATCGACGGCGCTAGCTGCGCTGCCAGAACGGTGCTGCTAGAACGGCGCTGCCAGCCGACGGTAACGCGTTCCCTTGCACGGGACGTAGCCGGCCGGGCGTTTCTCTGGCGGCGAGGCAATCGGAATCTCGTTGCAGCAAGAATAGCTGTAGTGAGAACAGGCGCTTGGGTCGTTCGACTCGATTCGGTATCGCGAGCACGAGGAGAGGTGCAGTAGCGGTTCATACAGTTTACGTCGCGGGCTCTCCGCGCACCAATTCCTTCGTCGCGCACGTTGCGTATTTCGAAGAGACATCACACGCCACAGAAACGTGGCATTAGGCGCCGCCCGACCTTCGGGCATTTCTGATCAGGATTTAGGATTTTCTCGCGCATGGCTAAGAAGCAACGGTCCGGCGGTCGATTCCGCGGACGGCAAAACAACAACGGTGGCGGCCAAGGCGGAGGCCAAGGCGGCGGCGGCTATCAAGGCAATCGTCACCGTGGCGGCGGCGGCCAAGGCCAAGGTCAAGGGGGCGGCCAAAACCGCGGCGGCCAGCGGCGGCGGCCTCAATTCCAAGACCAACGCCGCGAGTTCGACGGCCCCGACGGCGATTATCTGCCGCTGACGGCCGGCTCGGGCATCCTCGAGATGCACCCCAACGGCTACGGCTTTCTCCGCGATCCGTCGACCAATTTCAATCGCGAGCGGACCGATCCCTTCGTCCCCGGGACGATGATCGAAAAGTTCGGTCTCCGCGAGGGCGTGCTGATTTCCGGCATGGTCCAGCACCATCGCAAACAGCAAGGGCCGCGACTCCGCGAGATCCTCGACGTCGACGGCATGGCGCCCGAGGAATACCTCAACGTCAAATCGTTCGACCAGCTGACGCCGATCAACCCGGAAGAGTGGCTGCGGCTCGAAACCGGAGCCCAGCCTCTCAGCACGCGCGTGATGGATCTCCTCACGCCGCTGGGCAAAGGCCAACGGGCGTTGATCGTCGCGCCGCCGCGCACCGGCAAGACGGTGCTATTGCAGCATATCAGCCAAGCGGTCTCGACCAATCATCCCGAAGTCGCGGTTATGGTGCTGCTCATCGACGAGCGCCCCGAAGAAGTGACCGACATGCGGCGAAACGTCAACGGCGAAGTCTTCGCCAGCAGCCTCGATAAGGACGTGGAAAGCCATGTCCGTCTGGCACAGCTCACGATCGCCCGGGCTCAGCGGCTATCGGAAATGGGCAAAGACGTCTTCCTATTGCTCGACTCGATCACGCGGCTGGCGCGGGCCTTCAACAAATGGGTCGGCAACAGCGGCGCCACGATGTCGGGCGGCGTGAACATCAAAGCGATGGACATCCCCAAGAAGCTGTTCGCCACTGCGCGGGCCTTCGAAGAGGGAGGCTCGCTGACGATCGTCGGCACCGCGCTGATCGACACCGGCAGCCGGATGGACGAACTCATTTTCCAGGAGTTCAAAGGAACCGGCAACATGGAGCTGGTCCTCGATCGCAAGCTCTCCGACCGCCGCGTCTACCCGGCGATCGACATCGAGCAATCGGGCACTCGCCGCGAAGAGAAGTTGCTGCCGCCGGAAATGCTGCATGCCACGACCATGCTGCGACGCACGCTATCGTCGATGCATCACGTCGATGCGATGGAGCAACTCACGAGCAAGCTCGGCAAGTTCAAGTCGAACGCCGAGTTCGTGTCGCTCATTCAAGGGGGAGTCGACTGAGCGACGCACGGCGAGCGACGATCGATCCGCCCGACAATCGCCGGCCCGATCCGCTGCTCAGCGTCCAGATGCTCCGCGCCGTCGCCGCGACGATGGTGCTGCTGTATCACCTCGCGACGACGGCTGCGTACGGCTGGCTCGCGCCAGGCGCTTGGCATTTCGGAGCAGCTAGATTCGTCGAAGCGATCGGCTTCGCCGGCGTCGATCTGTTCTTCGTGATCAGCGGCGTCGTGATGGTTTACTCCAGCTACGATCGCCTCGGCAAAACGCGCGAGGTTGCTCCGTTTATCAAACGCCGCGTTGCGCGGATCTATCCGCTCTACTGGGTTTGCACGGCAGCAGTGCTCGCCCTGGCGTGGATGGCGCCGAACCTCGCGTCGCGCGAGAAGTTCGCGACGCTGGGCATTTTGAAGTCATTCCTCCTTTGGCCGCAGAACGAGTACCCGGTAGTCGCCGTCGGCTGGACGCTGACATTTGAGATGTACTTCTATCTGGTGTTCGCGGGGATGATCGCCCTCCCCCGCCGCGCGCTGCCATGGGCGCTTGCCGGTTGGGCGGCGATCACGCTCGGCCTGTTTCCGTTATTCGATCAGGCCGAATATCGCAAATCGTTGGCAGGCCACCTTAGATTGCCGCTGGTCGCTTCGCCGTTGGCGCTAGAGTTCGTCGCCGGCTGCTTCATCGGCTGGCGCGCTCGAACGGGTCGAATGCCGCTCGGCGCCACCGCGCTCGCCGCGGGACTAGTGACGTTTGCAGCGATCGGCGGCACTCTGCGCATGCGTTACCCGTTGGAATTGCATTACGGCGTAGCTCGCGTTGCGGTCTTTGGAACGGCCGCCGCACTGATCACGTACGGTTGCATGGCGCTGGAACGCGATCAAAGGCTGCGCGTGCCGCGGTCGCTCAAACTTGCCGGCGATGCGTCATACTCGCTCTACCTCACGCACATGTACGTACTATGGGGCGTGGCCCAGCTTTGGCCGACGTCGACTGTGAGCGGTGTTGAGGGAACATGGAGAGCCGCGATGACTCCAGTCGCCTTATTCGCGTGCGGCGTCGCGGCGATCGCCAGCTACCGTTGGATTGAACGTCCGCTCCATCGCTATTTCTTGCTGGTTTTAGGCGTTGCGCCTCATGGCGGTCCCGGCAGAACCGTCGCAACCTGAATCGCGGATTGCACGCGCCCGAAAGTGTTCTATCATAAGAAGTTCACGCCATTTCTGGAGGGTAAGCGAATGGCTAGCGTCCTGATTGGAATTCAGGTGCCGGGCAACCGGTTGCGGGTTCGAGTCCCGTGCCCTCCGCTCTCTTCGTTGCTCACTTCGTTTTATCGCTGGGATTCCCGGCGATTTTGAATATGAGCAGCATCGGCTTAGCTAACTGTGCCAATCACTGGGTCATTCACTATCTCCAATTGCTGCAATCCTTCCGGGTCAGCGTTCCTTTCTCAACAACTACTCGGCAGTTGGATGCGGACCGTCCGCACCGCCGCCGAGGAAATCGATGCTATTCATTTTTTGACACGCGACGTCGTCATGCAGATGATAGTAATGACGCACCATCTCGCTGTCGCGATGGCCCAACCACGCCA